>NZ_VJND01000001.1 GCF_007556605.1 Tepidimonas sediminis
CTGCCGGCGGCGGCCAGCATGTCGGGTTGGCGGTGTTCGCGGTGCTGGCCTCGCTGGTGGCGGCGTTCTACTACATTCGCCTGATCAAGGTGATGTATTTCGACGCCCCGGCGCAGACGGCGCCGATCGAGGCGCCGCTGGAGGTGCGCGCGGTGCTGTCGGTCAACGGCGCGCTGGTGCTGGCGCTGGGCCTGCTGCCGGGCGGGTTGATGACGCTGTGCGTGCAGGCGGTGCGCGCGGTTTTCTGAGGCCGGCTACACTGTCGGGATGAGTCTGCAAGGGGCCGTCTGGCTGGTCATCGCGCTGGCGCTGGTGGGCGCCAACCTGCCGTTCCTCAACCAGCGCTGGCTGGCGCTGCTGCCGGCGCGCGGCGGCGTCAAGCCGCTGTGGGGGCGGCTGGTGGAGCTGGTGCTGCTGTATTTCGCGGTGGGCGCCGCGGCCTTGGCGCTGGAGGCGCACCTCGGCCAGATCTATCCGCAGCGCTGGGAGTTCTACGCCATCACGGCGGCGATGTTCGCGACGCTGGCGTTTCCCGGCTTCGTCTGGCGTTACCTGGTGCGGCGCTGAAACCGTGCACTTCGATCCGCAACCCGACCATCTGGTGGAGACGCCGCTGCGGCAGGAGACACTGTGGCGGGGCGCGTTCCTGACGCTGCACCGCGACGAGGTGCGGCTGCCGGACGGCGGCACGGCGCGGCGCGTCTACCTGCACCATCCCGGCGCCGTGATGGTGGTGCCGATGCTGGACGACGGCCGGCTGGTGCTGGAGCGCCAGTACCGCTACGCGGTGCGGCGCGCCTTCGTCGAGTTCCCGGCCGGCAAGCGTGATCCGCACGAAGGCGGCTGGACGTGCGCGGCGCGCGAGCTGCGCGAGGAGACGGGCTACCAGGCCGACGAATGGGCGCGGGCCGGTGTGCTGCATCCGTGCATCGGCTATGCGGACGAGGAGATCGAGATCTGGTTCGCGCGCGGCCTGCGCCACGGCGCGCGCACATTGGACGAGGGCGAGTTCCTCGACGTGCTGGCGCTGTCGCCGCGCGAGCTGCTGCAGGCGGTGGCGCGCGGCGACGTCACCGACGGCAAGACGCTGGCCGGTCTGCTGTGGTGGCAGAACGTCGCCGCGGGCGACTTCACGCTCGACTGGCGCCCGGCGGCGCACTGGCAGCGGGGGGAGAGGGGCGCATGAAGGTGCTCGACCTCGCCTGCGCCCATGGGCACGTGTTCGAGGGCTGGTTCGCCTCCGAGGACGACTACCAGGACCAGCGCGCGCGTGGCCTGGTGGAGTGTCCGGTGTGCGGCGACCGTGCCATCGACAAGCGCCTCAGCGCCCCTTACGTGCAGACGCGCCGCGCGGCTGAGCCGGCCTGCGCGCCGCCTTCGGACGCCGCCGCGCAGGCCGACATGCTGCGGCGCCTGCGCGCCTGGGTGCGCGGGGCGGAGGACGTCGGCGAGCGGTTCGCCGCCGAGGCGCGCGCGATGCACGAGGGGCAGGCGCCGGTGCGCCGCATCCGCGGACGCGCCACCCTGCCCGAGGCGGTCGAGCTGTGGGAGGAGGGCATCCCGGTGCTGCCGCTGTCCGACACCCCGCTGCTGGACGACCAGGCCCTGCACTGACCGCCCGGCGGCGTTCGGGCCGGTTTCTCAGGGGTAGAGCCCGCGCAGGTCGCGCGCGCGCAGGATGCGCTCGCAGGCGACGATGAAGGTGGCGGTGCGCAGCGTCACGCCCTTGTCGTCGGCGACCTGCCAGACGGCATCCAGCGCGCCCTTCATGATCGCCACCAGCCGCTCGTTGATCTCCTGTTCGCTCCAGAAGAAGCTGGAGAAGTCCTGCACCCACTCGAAGTAGCTGACCGTCACGCCGCCGGCGTTGGCGATGACATCCGGCACCACCAGCACGCCGCGCTCGGTCAGGATGTCGTCGGCGGCCGGCGTGGTCGGGCCGTTGGCGCCTTCGATGATCAGGCGCGCCTGGATGCGGCCGGCGTTGGCTTCGGTGATCTGCTGCTCCAGCGCCGCCGGGATCAGGATGTCGCACGGCGTGTCCCAGAAGGCGTCGCGCGCCAGCGGCTCGGCGCCGGCGAAGTCGGCCACGCTGCCGGTGGCCTTGGCGTGGCGCAGCAGCGCCGGGATGTCCAGCCCCGCCTCGCGGTAGACGCAGCCGGCGTGGTCCTGCACCGCCACCACGCGCGCGCCGGCCTCGGCGAACAGCCGCGCCGCGATGCCGCCGACGTTGCCGAAGCCCTGCACCGCCACGCGCGCGCCGGCCACGTGCAGCCCGATGCGCCGCGCCGCTTCCGCGCCGACGGTGAAGACGCCGCGGCCGGTCGCCTCGTGGCGGCCCAGCGAGCCGCCGAGGCTGATCGGCTTGCCGGTGACCACGCCGGTGGCGGTCTCGCCGACGTTCATCGAATAGGTGTCCATCATCCACGCCATGACGCGCTCGTTGGTGTTGACGTCGGGGGCGGGGATGTCCTTGGTCGGGCCGATGATGAGCCCGATCTCGCTGGTGTAGCGCCGCGTCAGACGCTCCAGTTCGGGCAGCGAGAGCCGCCGGGGGTCGACGCGGATGCCGCCCTTGGCGCCGCCGAACGGCACGTTGACGGCGGCGTTCTTGATCGACATCCACGCCGCCAGCGCCATCACCTCCGACAGCGTGACGTCCTGGTGGTAGCGCACGCCGCCCTTGCCGGGGCCGCGCGAGGTGTTGTGCTGCACGCGGTAACCCTCGAAGTGGGCGATGGTGCCGTCATCGAGCTGGATCGGTACGTCGACGATCAGGATGCGCTTGGGACGCTTGAGGGTTTCGACCCAGCGCGCCAGGCTGCCGAGGTAGGGGGTGACGCGGTCGACCTGCTGCAGAAAGATGCCCCACGGGCCGAGCCGGTCATGGTCGAGGTAGGAGGGCAGGGCGTGGCGGGTGGCCGCGCCGTGAAGGGTGTCGCTCATGGCAGACCCTCGAGGGTGGTTGGACATGGCCGCCAGCTTAGCGGGCCGGGCCGCGCCTGTCCAAGGCCGGTGCGCGATGAAGTCATGCACCGGCCGCATGGGCGCGCGCGGGTGCGCGGCTGCGGCGCTACCATGCGCGCATGGAGGCCGAGCGATGACCGCGCCGACGTTCGATCCGCGCCAGGTGCCGGTGCGCGCGGTCGACGCGCATCTGCCGCGCGTGCCGGTGGAGCGGCTTGATCCGGCGCGGCTGCGCGCCTGGTTCGCCGATCCGCCGCCGTGGGAGCCGGAGCTGCGTGCCGAGCCGCGCTGGGTGGACGCGCCGCTGCGTCCGGCGGCGGTGCTGGTGCCGCTGGTGTGGCGCGCCACGCCGCAGGTGCTGCTGACGCAGCGCCCGCTGCACCTGCCCACGCACGGGGGACAAATCGCCTTTCCGGGCGGCAAGCTGGATCCGGCCGACGGGGGCGACCCGGTGCGCTGCGCGCTGCGCGAGGCGGCCGAGGAGGTTGGCCTGCAGCCACCGTGGGCCGAGCCGCTGGGCACGCTGCCCCCCTACCGCACCGGCTCGGGCTTCGAGATCACGCCGGTGGTGGCGCTGGTGCAGCCGGCCGGGCCGTGGCGCGCCGATCCGCGCGAGGTGGCCGACGTCTTCGAGGTGCCGTTGGCGTTCCTGATGAACCCGCGTCACCATCGCCACCACGAGCTGGAGCTGCATGGCGTGCGCCGCCACTGGCTGTCCATGCCCTATCGCGACGGTGTCACCGAGCGCTTCATCTGGGGCGCCACCGCGGGCATGCTGCGCAACGTCTACCGGTTTTTGCTCGCCGCCAGCACCGCTATGATGCAGCCATGACGCTGTTTGCGCTGCTGCTGACGTTGCTGATCGACCAGGCTTGGCGCCCCGGCGTCGGCGTGCAGCGGATCCTGGCACTGGATGCGTGGGCGCAGTGGGTGCGCCGGCAGCTCGACGCCGGTCAGGCTGCGCACGGCTGGCTGGTCTGGGCGGTGGCGGTCGGCGTGCCGGTGCTGCTGGCCTGGGCGGTGCACCTGCTGCTGTGGCAGGTGCAGGGGCTGCTGGCGTTCGCCTGGCACGTGGCGGTGCTGGTGGCGACACTGGGGTTCCGGCACTTCAGCCTGCCGTTCACCGCCATCCGGCTGGCGCTGGAAGGAGGGGACGAGGCGCGTGCGCGCGCCCTCTACGCCGAGTGGCGCGGGGTCGGCGCCGTGGACTGGCCGCGCGAGGAGCTGCTGCGGCGCCTGCTCGCGCACGCGGCGCTGGACGCGCACCGGCACGTGCTCGGGGTGGCGGTGGCCTACGTGCTGCTGGCCGCGCTGGGCCTGGGTCCGGCCGGGGCGGTGCTGTACCGCCTGGCGCAACAGCTGGCGCAGCGCTGGGGCGGCGAGGGTGGGATGGCGGGCGATCCCGTCAGTCCGGCGGTGGCGCAGGCCGCCACCCGCGGCTGGCACGTGGTCGACGCCCTGCCGGCGCGCGCCACGGCGCTGGCCTTTGCGGTGGTGGGGCATTTCGAGGACGTGCTGGAGCGCTGGCGCGCCCAGGCCGGCGCGTGGACCGAGGCAAGCGACACGTTGCTGCTGGCCGCGACCGAGGGGGCCGTCCATGTGCGCCTGCTGCCGGCGCAGGAGGTCACGGCGGCCGACGGCCTGATGGAGCCGCAGCTGAGCCACCTGGCCGCGCTGGTCGGGCTGGTGTGGCGCAGCGTCGTGTTCGGGCTGCTGCTGCTGGGGCTGGCGCTGCTGGTGCGGCTGTTTTGATGCCGGCAGGCCGCGGCGCGCTCACGTCCGTCCGGGCCCCTGCGCCGCCAGCAGTTCCTCGTACAGCGCGACGTAGAGCTGCCAGCGCCGTGGCGACAGCGGCCCGTGCGGCTGCAGCGCGGCGCGCACCGCGCAGCCCGGCTCCTGCCGGTGCGTGCAGTCGAGAAAGCGGCAACCGCCCAGGTGGGCGGCGAGGTCCGGCATCAGGGCCGCCAGCCGTCGCGGATCCAGATGGTGCAGGCCAAAGGCGTGAAACCCCGGCGAGTCGATCAGCGCCTCGCGCCGCGCCGCATCCAGCCAGTACCAGGTGGTGTGGGTGGTGGTATGACGGCCGGTGCCCAGCGCCCGCGAGATGGCTTGCGTCTGCGCCTGAGCGCCCGGCACCAGCCGGTTGATCAGCGTACTCTTGCCCACGCCCGAGGCCCCCATCACCAGGGTGACGCGTCCCTGCAGGTGCGGCCGCAGGGCCGCCAGACCGTGGTCGTCCGGGTCGGTCAGCGCCAGTGGCAGCACCGTCTCGCCCATGGCGCGGTAGGGCTCCAACCGCCGCCACGCTTCGTCGAAGGCCGGCTGCACATCGCGCTTGTTGAGTGCCACCAGCGGGGCGATGCCGGCGTCGCGCGCCGCGATCAGCGCGCGCGCCAGCTGCTCCTCGGAAAACACCGGTTCGGCCGCCAGCAGCACCAGCACCTGGTCGACGTTGGCGGCGAAGACCTTGGTGCGCAGCTCGTCCTGCCGGCGCAGGACGTTGCGCCGCGGCATCACGTCCTCGATCACGCCAGCGTCGCCGCTGGTCTGCCAGCGCACGCGGTCGCCGACCACCGTCTCGTGGCGCTTGCCGCGCGGGTGGCACAGGGTGCGCGCGCCGCCGTCGTGTTCAACCAGCAGATGGCGCCCGTAGGCGGCCACCACCAGCCCTTCGCGCAGCGCGGCGCCCGCGTGATCGGCCGGTTCACGGGGGCGACGTCTCATGCCGGTGCCGTCGAGGCCTGCAGCCGCTGCAGGTGGCGCAGCCGTTGCAGCAGTGCAGGATGGGTGTGGAAGAAGCGCGCGTACCAGGGGTCCGGCGCGGGGGTGGCGGCGTTGTCACGGTGCAGCGCCAGCAGCGCCTCGCGCAGCGCCGCGGCGCTGGTCAGCCGCGCCGCGAAGGCGTCGGCCGCGTACTCGTCGCGGCGTGACAGCGCCGCCGCCAGCGGCGCGACGAACAGGCCGGCCAGCGGTATCACGATGAAGAACAGGACCAGCGCCAGCGCCGCGTTGCCCCCACCCAGCGTGGGTGTGACCCCGAGGCCGAAATAGAACCACGGCTGCTGCGCCAGCCAGCCCAGCAGGGCCCAGGCCGCGGCGCTGGCGGCGGCCAGCCAGGCCAGCCGGCGCGGGATGTGGCCGAGCCGCGCGTGGCCCAGCTCGTGCGCCAGCACCGCCTCCAGCTGCGGCGCCGACAGCTGCTGCAGCAGCGTGTCGAACAACACCACCCGCTTGGCCGCGCCCAGCCCCGTGAAGTAGGCGTTGGCGTGCGCGCTGCGGCGGCTGCCGTCCATCACGTACAGGCCGTCGGACCGCAAACCGCAGCGTTGCAGCAGGGCCTCCAGCCGGGCGCGCAGCGCCGGGTCGGCCACCGGCTCGAAGCGGTTGAACCAGGGGGCGATCCAGCGCGGCACCGCCACCATCAACGCCAGGCTGAAGGCCATCCAGACGGCCCAAGCCCACAGCCACCACCACGCACCGGCCCGCTCCATCAGCGTCAGCAGCAGCGCCAGCAGCGGCAGGCCGAGCGCCGCGGCCAGCAGCGCGCCCTTGGCGCCGTCGGTCAACCACAGCGCCAGCGTCGTGCGGTTGAAGCCGAAGCGCTGCTCCAGCCGGAAGGTGCGCCACCAGGCCAGCGGCAGCTCCAGCAGCGCGCCCAGCGCGAAGAAGGCCGCCACCAGACCCACCTGCTGCGGCAGACCCTCTCCCAGCCAGCCGCGCAGCGCTCGGTCCAGCGCCTCCAGGCCACCCAGCAGCGTCCAGCCGGTGACCAGCGCGGCCTGCAGCAGTGCCTCCCCCATCGCCAGGCGCGCGCGCGCCAGCGCGTAGTCGACCGCGCGGCGCTGCGCGGCCTCGTCGACGCAGCCGGCCAGTTCAGGCGGCACCTGTCCTCGCTGCCTGGCCAGGTGCCGCATCTGGCGGCCCAGCAGCCACAGACGCAACGCCAGCTGTGCCAGCAGCACGGCGGCGAACACCAGGCTGAACAGCAGGGCGGAAGGCAGGGAGGACGCCATTGGCCCGCTAGTCTAGTGCAAGGCCGTGGCCGCTGCCGGCGCGCGCATCGGCGACAATGGCGGCATGAACGACGCCGCCCGCCTGCCCGAGACGCTGGACACCGAAGCGCTGACGCTGCCGCGCAGCGACCTGAACCTGGTCTGGATCGACTGCGAGATGACCGGTCTGGATCCGGAGCGTGACCGCCTGCTGGAGATCGCGGTCATCGTCACCGGCCCCCATCTCGAGCCCCGCATCGAGGGGCCGGTGCTGGTGATCCACCAGGACGACGCGGTGCTGGAGGCGATGGACAGCTGGAACAAGGGCACGCACGGCAGGAGCGGCCTGATCGACAAGGTGCGCGCCAGCACGCTGACCGAGGCCCAGGCCGAGGACATCCTGCTCGACTTCATCGCCCGCTACGTGCCGAAGAACGGCTCGCCGATGTGCGGCAACAGCATCGGGCAGGACCGGCGCTTCCTGGTGCGCTACATGCCGCGGCTGGAGGCGTTCTTCCACTACCGCAACCTGGACGTCAGTACGCTGAAGGAGCTGGCCCGGCGCTGGCGCCCTGAGGTCTACAAGGCGTTTCAGAAGCAGCAGCGCCACACCGCGCTGGCGGACGTGCACGAGTCGATCGACGAGCTGGCGCACTACCGCCAGCACTTCCTGCGCCTGCAAGGCTGACGTCCCGCGCGGTGCCGTCCCCGCCCGCGGCGGCGCACCTCCGGGAGGGAAGGTTCGCCTTGCGGTATGCTCACGGTTTTTGTCAAAACCGTGACATGTCATGAGTGCCATCCTGACCCCCGTCACCCGCTCGGGGCGTGAGCGCATGCAACAGTCGCTGCGGCTGGCCGCCGCCGTCATGGCGCTGCTGGCCGCCGGCATCGCCGCCGCCGTCATGGTGCGCCCCACGCCGGGGCTGTCGACGCAGGCGCTCTGGTTCCTCGTCATCGCCGCCGCGGTGGGCCTTTACATGGCTATGAACATCGGCGCCAATGACGTGGCCAACAACATGGGCGCACCCGTAGGAGCGGGGGCGATCAGTCTGGGCGGCGCGATCGTGCTGGCGGCGATTTTCGAGGCCTTGGGCGCCATCATCGCCGGCGCCGATGTGGTCGGCACGATCAAGGGCGGCATCATCGACATGCGCGCCTTCGCCCAGCCCGAGCGCTTCACGTGGCTGATGCTGGCGGCGCTGCTGGCCGGGGCGCTGTGGCTGAACCTGGCCACCGTGCTGGGCGCGCCGGTGTCGACGACGCACTCGATCATCGGCGCGGTGGCCGGCGCGGGTATCGCCGCCGGCGGCTGGGGGGTGGTCAACTGGGGCACGATCAGCTCGATCGTGCTCAGCTGGGTGGTCTCGCCGCTGTTCGGTGGTGCCGTCGCGGCCGCCGTGCTCTACCTGAGCAAGCGGCTCATCACCTACCAGGCCGACATGCGGGCGGCCGCCGGCCGCCGCGTGCCGCTGCTGATCGCGGCGATGGTCTGGGCCACCGCCACCTACATGCTGCTCAAGGGCCTCAACAACGTGATGAAGATCTCGTTCGGTCAGGCGCTGCTGGCGGGCTTGGCGGTGGCGGTGGCGGCCTTCGTGTTGCTGCGCGGCCCGGTGGCGCGCCGCGCCGCCACGCTGCCCAGCACCAAGGAGGGCGTCAACGAGCTGTTCACCTGGCCGCTGGTGTTCGCCGCCGCGCTGCTGAGCTTTGCGCACGGCGCCAACGACGTGGCCAATGCGATCGGGCCGCTGGCGGCGATCTACGAGGCGGTGCTGCACGGCGCGGTGGTGGCCAAGGCGGTCACCCCGCTGTGGATCCTGGTGCTGGGCGCGCTGGGGCTGGCGGTGGGGCTGGCGCTCTATGGGGGCAGACTCATCCTCACGGTCGGCAAGGAGATCACCGAGCTGGACCGCATGCGCGCCTACGCCATCGCGATGGCGGCCACGATCACGGTCATCATCGCCTCGCAGCTGGGCATGCCGGTGTCGACCACGCACGTCTCGATCGGCGCGGTCTTTGGCGTAGGCTTCCTGCGCGAGCTGCTCAAGGTCAACTACGCCCGCATGGAGGCGGTGGTGCGCGCCGCGCACCAGGGCGAGGATCGCGAGATCGTCGAGGCTTACCTGCGCCGCTTCGAGGCCGCGCCGGTGCAGGAGAAAAAGCGCATGCTCGCCGAGATGAAGCAGCGTGCCAAGGCGATGGAGCGGCGTGGCGAGCTCCAGCCCGGCTGGTTCAGCAAGAAGGAGCGCAAGGCCTTCAAGAAGGCGTACAAGGAGGAAATCGTCAAGCGCTCGATGGTCATGCGCATCGTGGCGGCGTGGATCGTGACGGTGCCGGCGGCGGCGCTGCTGGCCGCGCTGGCCTACCGCGTGGTCGAGTGGCTGCTGCTGGCGGCGTAAGCGCGCGATCCGTGGCATAATTGGCGAAGCCGGCCTTGCTGGGCCGGCTTTTTCGTTGCATCTGCTGCTGGCGTGCCTGTGTGAGTGGGGTTTGCGTGGGGTGGTCGATGTGATGACCCTTGACCCTCGCAGGAGCTTTCCCCATGTCCCGTCTCGACCGTGAGGCCGCCGCCGGCGCGCCCGTTCACCTTCCTTCCTCGCTTTCGTTCGCCGATCTGGGCCTGGATGCCGCGCTGCTGCGCGCCGTCGCCGACCTCGGCTTCACCGCGCCGACGCCGGTGCAGCAGGCCGCCATCCCGGCCGCGCTGCCGCGGGATGGCGAGCTCTGGTCCGACCTGATGGTGTCCAGCCAGACCGGCAGCGGCAAGACCGCCGCCTACCTGCTGCCGCTGCTGCACGCGCTGCTGACTGCCGCGCCGGCGGCGGGCGCTTCCCAGGGGGCGCGCCGCGGCGGGCGCTGGCAGCCGGCGCGGCCGGCCGCGCTGGTGCTGTGCCCCACGCGTGAACTGACCCAACAGGTGGCGGCCGACGCCATCGACCTGCTGCGCCACGCCCGCCGGCTGCGCGTCGCGGTGGTCGTCGGGGGGCTGCCGTACGCGCAGCAGCTGCAGCGTCTGCAGGGGGCCGATGTCGTCGTGGCCACGCCGGGGCGGCTGCTGGACCTGCAGCGCGGCGGCCACGTGCAGCTCGACGCCGTGCGTCATCTGGTCCTGGACGAGGCCGACCGCATGCTGGATCTCGGCTTCGCCGAGGATCTGGCGGCGATCCACGCCCTGACCGCGGCGCGCCGCCAGACGCTGATGTTCTCGGCGACGTTCGCGCCGCGCGTGCAGCAGCTGGCCGCCGGCATCATGCGCGAGGCGCGCCAGCTGACGCTGGCCACGCCGCAGCAGCGCCACGCGCACATCGAGCAGCGTCTGCACTGGTGCGACGACGCCGGCCACAAGCGCCGGCTGCTGGAGCACTGGCTGCGTGACGAGGCGCTGCAGCAGGCCATCGTGTTCGCCTGCACGCAGGTGGAGTGCGACGCGCTGGCCGAGGAACTGCAGCAGGCCGGCTTTGCGGCGGTGGCGCTGCACGGCGCGATGCCGCAGGCGGTGCGCCAGCGCCGGCTGCAGGCGCTGCGCGAGGGCCGGGTGCAGATCCTGGTGGCCACCGACGTGGCCGCGCGCGGCATCGACGTGCCCACCATCTCGCACGTGTTCAACTACGGCCTGCCGATGAAGGCGGAGGACTACGTGCACCGCATCGGCCGCACCGGCCGCGCCGGCCGCAGCGGGGTGGCGGTGACGATGGCCGAGCCGCGCGACCGCCGCCGCATCGCCGCCATCGAGGCGCTGCGGCGCGAGCCGATCCCCGAGCACACCGTGGCCGGTCTGGAGCCGCGCCAGCGCCCGCAGCCGCACGGCCGCGGCGCCTCCGGCCGCCCGGGCGGCCGCGGTCGCCCGGGCGGTGGGGGCTGGCGCAACGGCGGCCCCGGCGCGGCGCGCCGCCTCGAGGGGGCCGGCCACCGCGCTGGCGGCACCCCGCCGCGCCGTCACGCGCCGCGCTGACGCGGCGGCGACCGCGGCGCCGGGGGTGCCCGCGCGCCGTTGTGCGATGATGCGCGCCGACGCAACCCGCACAGGATAGGCGCGATGGCACGCTGGCGAGGCGATTGGCTGGATCGCATGTACGACGCACGCGCGGCGGTGCCGCAGCACCCGCTGCACCTGGCGCGCTGGGCCGAGGCCTCGGAGGACGCGCGCGCGGCGCACCCGTGCGTGCTGGACGTGCCGTACGGCGATGATCCGAGCGAGCGGCTGGACGTGTTTCCCGCCGACGAACCGGGTGCGCCGGCGGTGGTGTTCATTCACGGCGGCTACTGGCGCGCGCTGGACAAGGCCGACCACTCGTTCCTGGCAGTGCCGTTCCGCAACGCCGGCGCCTGCGTGTTCGTCCCGAACTACGCCCTGTGTCCGGCGGTGACGATCCCGGACATCGTGCTGCAGCTGGTGCGCGCGCTGGCGTGGATCCACCGCCACGCGGCGGACTACGGCGCCGACGGCCGGCGGCTGACGGTGGTCGGGCATTCGGCCGGCGCTCACCTGGCGGCGATGATGCTGGCGTGCCGCTGGCGTGCGTGGGATCCGGCGCTGCCGCCGCACCTGGTGCGCGGGGTGATGGCGATCTCCGGCCTGTTCGACCTGGAGCCGCTGATGCACGCGCCGTTCATCCGCGACACGCTGCGGCTGACGCCCGAGGACGTGGCGCGCGCCAGCCCGGCCTGGCTGCCCCCGCCGCGCCACGGCCGCGCGTTCGTGGTCGTCGGCGCCGAGGAAAGCGATGAGTTCCGCCGCCAGACGCAGCTGCTGCGCCGGGTGTGGGGCGAGCGCGCCGTGCCGGTGTGCGAGACCATCCCCGGCTGCCAGCACTTCAGCGTGCTGGAGGAACTCAGCCTGCCCGGCACGCGCGTGCACCAGCTGGCCATGACGCTGGTGTTCGGTCCGCGCGGCCACCGCGCCTGACGGCGCGGGCCGCCCGCCGCCTCACATCAGCAGGTGCTCGCCGGCGTTGTTGACGCCCAGGATCACGTAGTTGACGCGGCGGATGTCCATCAGCTGGGTGCCGCCGGCGTAGCTGATCGAGCTCTGCAGATCCTCCTGCATCTCGCGCAGCGTGTCCGCCAGCCGGCCCTTGATCGGCTCCAGGATGCGCTTGCCCTCGACGTGGCGCCGTTCGCCCTTGTTGAAGTCCGAGGCCGAGCCGTAGTACTCCTTGTACAGCCGGCCGTCGACCTCCACCGTCTGGCCGGGGGATTCCTCGTGGCCGGCGAACAGCGAGCCGATCATCACCATCGTGGCGCCGAAGCGGATGCTCTTGGCGATGTCGCCGTGCTCGCGGATGCCGCCGTCGGCGATGATCGGCTTGGTGGCCACGCGCGCGCACCACTTCAGCGCCGACAGCTGCCAGCCGCCGGTGCCGAAACCCGTCTTCATGCGCGTGATGCACACCTTGCCCGGGCCGATGCCGACCTTGGTGGCGTCCGCCCCCCAGTGCTCCAGGTCGATCACCGCCTCGGGCGTGCCGATGTTGCCGGCGATGACGAAGCTGCCCGGCAGCCGCTCCTTCAGCAGCGCGATCATGCGCTGCACGCTGTCGGCGTGGCCGTGCGCGATGTCGATCGTCACGTACTCCGGCACCAGGCCCTCGGCCGCCAGCCGCTGCACGGTCTCGACGTCGGCCGGCTTGACGCCCAGTGAGATCGAGGCGTACAGCCCGCGTTCATGCATGCGGCGCACGAAGGCGACGTTGTCCACGTCGAAGCGGTGCATCACGTAGAAGTAGCCGTTGGCCGCCAGCCAGCGCGCGATCGGCTCGCTGATGACCGTCTTCATGTTGGCCGGCACCACCGGCAGGCGGAAGCGCCGCGGCCCGAAGGTCACGCTGGTGTCGCACTGCGAGCGGCTTTCCACGCGGCACTTGCGCGGCAGCAGCAGGACGTGGTCGTAGTCGAAGATTTCCATGGCGGCGGACACAAAAAACCGGGCTGGCGGACGCCGGCCCGGTGGCCGATTCTAGTCCGCCGGTGCTAGCATCGGGAGACTCGTTTCCGGCTCCCTTGGCGTTCCAGGCCGTCCGTCGCCGCATGAATCCCTCCACCCTGATCGGCATGATCGCCAGCGTCGCGCTGCTGGCGGTGCTCATCTTCTTCGCCGCCGACGATCCATGGCTGTTCGTCGACCTGCCGGGGCTGGGCATCGTGCTGGTCGGCACGATGGCCGCCACCTTCCTCAGCTACCCGATGAAGGAGGTGCTGCGCGTCTTCGGCCTGATCCGCATCGTGATGCGCAACGAGCGCCTCTACACCCAGCGCGACATCGAGGAGCTGGTCGACATCTCGCGCCTGTGGATGCGCGACGACCCGGTGGCGGTGGAGCGCGCGCTGCCACGCGTCAACAACCCGTTCCTGCGCACCGGCGTGCAGCTGGTCATCGACCGCATCCCGGAAGAGGACATCCTCGACCTGCTGCAGTGGCGCATCTCGCGCATGAAGGCCAAGGAGGCCGCCGAGGCGCAGCTGTTCCGCGTCATGGCCAGCTACGCGCCGGCGTTCGGCATGATCGGCACGCTGGTCGGGCTGATCAACCTGATGGACGTGGTGGCCAGTGGCGATCTGGTCGTCATCGGCCGGCATCTGGCGGTGGCGCTGATGACGACGTTCTACGGCATCCTGCTGGCCAACCTGGTCTTCAAGCCGGTGGCGGTCAAGCTCGAGCGCCGCACCGAGCAGCGCGTCGTGCTGATGAACATGGTGCTGCAGGGCATCTCGATGATGTGCGCCAAGCGCAGCCCGTCGCTGATGCGCGAGACGCTGAACTCCTTCGTCGCGCACGTCGACGACGAGATCCATGACCAGGGCAGCGCCCCCGCGGGTGGCAACGGCGCGGCGAGGTCAGCGGGGCGTGCGGGCGCGCCGGCCAACGGTGGTGCCCGCCCGCCGCAGGGGTGAGCCGCCATGCCCGAGCCCGCCAGCCCCCTGTCCGCCGCCGCGCGCGCCGGCTTCGGCGCGCCGCCGGCGCCGGCGGCGCCGGCGCGCGTCAGCCCGCTGCAGCGCGGGCGCTTCCAGCGCTGGCACGCCGATCCCGATCCGCCGCAGGAGGAGGAGACCTGGCTGCTGACCTACCTGGACGTGATGACGCTGCTGCTGGTGATGCTGGTGGTGATGCTGGCGTTTTCCGAGCCCATCACCCGCAAGCCGCCGCTGGGGCGTCCCCAGGCTCAGGGGCAGGGCGCCACCCCCAGCGGGCAACCGCTGCCGGGGGGAGGCGGCAGCATCGTGCCGCCGCTGGGTCTGCCGGCGCCGTCGCCCGGCCCCGGCGAGCACCCCGTGGAGCGCCGTGCCGAGGCCGCCGCGCCGCAGCCCGGCGCCACCGAGGCACCGAAAGCCGAGCCGGCGCCGGTGCCGATCGACGAGGAGGTGATGTTCCTGCGCCGCGACGACGGGCTGATCTTCCGCATCCCGTCGGAGGTGCTGTTCGCCGCCGGCGAGGCCGAGCTCACCGCTGCCGGCAAGGCGGTGATCGACCGCCTGCTGCCGGCGATCAACCGCCTCCCGGACTACACCGTGGTGGTGGAGGGCCACACCGACAACGTGCCGATCCAGACCCCGCGCTTCCCCTCGAACTGGGAGCTGTCGGCCGCGCGCGCCGGCAGCGTCGTGCGTCATCTGGAGGCGCGCGGCATCAACCCGACGCGCCTGCGCGCCACCGGCCTGGCCGACACGCGCCCGATCGCGGCCAACGACACGCCGGTCAACCGGGCACTGAACCGCCGCGTCGAGATCACGCTGGAGCCGCCGCTGCGGCCGGCGCGCTGACGGGGGCGGTGCTGCCGCCGGCCCGCGCCTACAATGCCGTGCATGAACGACGCCCTGGCCTGGCCGCGGGAGGATGGTGGCGCGCGTGCCGAAGCGGCCCTGACCCCGGATCATCCGCTGCTGCGCGGGCTCAACCCCGAGCAGCTGGCCGCCGTGACGCTGCCGCCGCAGCACGCGCTGGTGCTGGCCGGTGCCGGCTCCGGCAAGACGCGCGTGCTGACCACCCGCATCGCCTGGCTTCTGGCCACCGGGCAGGTCGGCCCGGGCGGCATCCTGGCCGTGACCTTCACCAACAAGGCCGCGCGCGAGATGCTGGCGCGCCTGACGGCGCTGCTGCCGCTGAACGTGCGCGGCATGTGGGTCGGCACCTTTCATGGTCTGTGCCACCGGCTGCTGCGCGCGCACCACGCCACCGTCGGTCTGCCGGCCACGTTCCAGATCCTGGACATGCAGGATCAGCTCGGCGCCATCAAGCGGTTGCTCAAGGGCCTTGGCATCGACGAGGAGCGGCTGGCGCCCAAGGAGCTGCAGGGTTTCATCAACGGGGCCAAGGAAGACGGCCTGCGCCCGCGCGACCTGGCGCCGCGCGATCCGGACGCACGGCTCAAGATCGAGCTCTACCAGCGCTACGAGGAGCAGTGCCAGCGCGAGGGCGTGGTGGACTTCGGCGAGCTGATGCTGCGCAGCTACGAGCTGCTGCGCGACCACCGGCCGCTGCGCCAGCATTATCAGCGGCGCTTCCGCCACATCCTGGTCGACGAGTTCCAGGATACCAACCGGCTGCAGTACGCCTGGCTCAAGCTGCTGGCCGGTGAGGTCGAGGACGGGCGTTTCGTGCCGTGCGGCAATGCCGTCATGGCGGTGGGCGACGACGACCAGAGCATCTACGCGTTCCGCGGTGCACGCGTGGGCAACATGGCCGACTTCGTGCGCGAGTTCGGCATCGAGGCGCCGATCAAACTCGAGCGCAACTACCGCAGCGTCGGCCACATCCTGCGCGCGGCCAATCACCTGATCGAGCACAACCGCCAGCGCCTGGGCAAGTCACTGCGGCCGCAGCGCGGCGAGGGCGAGCCGGTGCGCGTCATCGAGCTGCCCAGCGACTTCGAGGAGGCGCGCTGGGTGGTGGAGGAGATCGGCCAGCTGCTGCGCGACGGCGTGCCGGCGCGCGAGATCGCGGTGCTGTACCGCAGCAACGCGCAGAGCCGCGCGCTGGAGGGCGCGCTGTTCCAGGCCGGCGTGCCGTACCGCGTCTGGGGCGGGCTGCGCTTCTTCGAGCGCGCCGAGATCAAGCACGCGCTGGCTTACCTGCGGCTGCTGGACAACCCGCGCGACGACACGAGCTTCCTGCGCGTGGTCAACTTTCCGCCGCGCGGCATCGGCGCGCGCACGCTGGAGCAGCTGCAGCAGGCCGCACGCGAGGCCGGCTGTGCGCTGGCCGATGCGGTCACGCTGGTGGGCGGCCGGGGTGGGGCGGCGCTGACGGCGTTCGTCGCGCGGCTGGACGTGATGCGCGAGCGCTGCGCCGGATTGACGCTGGGTGACATCGTGCGCACGGTGCTGGACGACAGCGGGCTGCTGGCGCACTACCGCGCCGAGCGCGACGGCGCCGAGCGCATCGAGAACCTGGAGGAGCTGGTGGCCGCCGCGCACGCCTTCGTGCAGCAGGAGGGGCTGGGCGAGGCCGCGGCGGATCCCGATGGCCTGACCGTCAGCCCGCTGGTGGCGTTCCTGACCCATGCGGCGCTGGAGTCGGGCGACCACCAGGCACAGGCCGGCCAGGACGCCGTGCAGCTGATGACCGTGCACGCCGCCAAGGGGCTGGAGTTCGACGCCGTCTTCATCACCGGGCTGGAGGAGGGGCTGTTTCCGCACGAGAACAGCCTGACCGCGCATGACGGGCTGGAGGAGGAGCGCCGGCTGATGTACGTGGCCATCACGCGCGCGCGCCAGCGCCTGACTCTGACGTGGGCACAGACGCGCATGCTGCATGGCAGTACGCGCTACCACATTCCGAGCCGCTTTCTCGACGAGCTGCCGGCCGACAGCCTGCAGTGGCTGAGCCCGCCGCGGGGGCGCGGCGCCGGCTGGGGGGTGCCGCAGCCGGCCTGGGGCCGCAGCGCGCTGGGGCAGGGCGACGACGCACGTCCGGCGGCGCTGGCGGGTCTGCCGCCCGCGGCCGTTGCCACCCCCGAAGCGCCGGTGAGCGCCGCCGGCGCCGCCATCCGCGCCGGGATGACCGTGTTCCACCCCAAGTTCGGCGAAGGGCAGGTGCTGGCGGTGGAAGGGCGCGGCGCGGACGCGCGCGCCCATGTGCACTTCCGCCGCCACGGCCCCAAGTGGCTGGCGCTGGCGGTGGCGCGGCTGACGCCGGTGGAGTGATGCACGCCGCCTACGCCACCGGCGTGCCGTCGTCGTTGACGAAACTGTCGCGGAAGGTGTAGTACAGCGACGTGAAGAACGCCGCGCTCAGCAGGGAGGCCACCGGAAACATCAGCGCCTGGATCACCGCCGCGCCACCCAGCAGCGAGCCGGCCAGCACCAGCGCAAGCGCCACCACGAAGAACACCCCGGCCCAGCCGAGGATGAAGACGGTCAGCGCCGCCTTGTTGGCCCAGCAGGCCACGAAGCTGAAGAACAGCGCCTTGACCGGGTGCACGCCGTGCCAGTGCACGAGCGCCGGCGCATGCCAGAACAGCAGCCCGAGCGGCAGGTACAGCACCGCCTGCCACGCCAGGTTGCGCACCAGCACGGGGTCGTCCAGCCGCGGGCGGCCGTCCTCGCCCAGCGACAGGCTTTCGGCGCCGCCGCCGGCCAGCAGCGTGGCCAGCGCGATCACCAGCAGCGAGCCCAGCGCGTACAGACCGCCCAGCAGCAGCATCGCGCGTGCACGCTCGCGCCCGGCCTGGAAGGCGCTGGCCAGCACGGTGGGCATCGGAAAGCGGCCGCGCTCGGCCTGCTGGGTGGCGGCCATGATGCCCAGCGTGGCCGCCGGCAGCAGCGCCAGCGCCAGCGGCGCGCCCAGCAGGGGCACCATCGCCAGCACGCTGACCAGCAGGATGAACAGGAAGAACAACCCGGCCATCGCCAGCGGCTGGCGCGCGAACGTGCGCAGGCCCTGCCGCACCCAGCGCCAGCCGGTGCCCGCCGGCACGCGCTGCAGCCTCATGCGCCGGCCTCCGCGCGGCGCGCGCGCAGCACGCGCTCGAAGTGCGTGGGGTCGTGCGGCTTGAGCATGCTGGCCGGCCGCGGCAGGTACCAGTCCCACAGACGCGAGATCCAGAAGCGCAGCGCCCCGGCGCGGCGCAGCGCCGGCAGCAGCGCGCGCTCCTCGGCCGTGAGCGGCCGCACCGCCTCGTAGGCCTGCAGCAGCGCCTGCGTGCGCGCCGCGTCGGCCGCGCCGCTGGCCAGCTCGATGCACCAGTCGTTGAGCGTCACCGCCAGATCGAACAGCCAGGTGTCGCAGCCGGCGAAGTAGAAGTCGAACACGCCGCTCAAGCGCCCGTCGTCGAACATCACGTTGTCGCGGAACAGGTCGGCATGCACCGGCCCGCGCGGCAGGCGCTGATAGGCGGCACTGGCGGCCACGGCGTTCTGGTAGGCGAGCTCGTCCTGCAGCAGCGCGGCCTGCTCCGGTTGCAGGTGCGGCAGCACCACCGGCACGGTCTCGTTCCACCACGCCAGCCCGCGCAGGTTGGGCTGCTGGCGCGGATAATCCTGCGCCGCCAGGTGCATGCGCGCCAGCATGGCGCCCACCTGCGCGCAGTGTGCCGGGCCGGGGTCGAGCACGCTGGCGCCGGCCAGCCGGTTGACCACCGCGGCCGGCTTGCCGCGCACCGTGTGCAGGATTTCGCCCGCGGCGTCGGCCTGCGGATCCGGCACCGGGATGCCCTTGCCGGCAAGGTGCTTCATCAGGTGCAGGTAGAACGGCAGCTGCGCATGCGTGAGGCGCTCGAACAGCGTCAACACCCACTGCAGCCGCCGGCCCTCGCGCTCGGTGGTGACGAAGTAGTTGGTGTTCTCGATGCCGCCGGCACAGCCGGCCATGTCCACCAGCCGCCCCAGCCCGAGCCGCTGCATCAGTTCGGCCGCCTCGTCGCGGCCCACGTCGGTGAACACCGCCATGGCGTCAGAACGCCAGCACGCGCCACTGGCGCTGCCCGGCCCCGCTGCGCCGGTCGTCCTGGGCCGGGTCGATCGGCCGCACCTCGTAGCCGGGCAGCGCCGAGCGCGTCTGCACCTCGATGCTGCGGGTGCGTCCGCCGACGCGCAGCTCCTCGATGCGGCTGAGGCCGTCGCCGTGCACGAGGCGCTCGACCTTGGGCTCCGGCGCCCCGGGGGTGGCCGCCGGTGCGGCGGCCGGCTGAGCGGCGGCAAGGCCGCAGGCTGCGGCGCAGGTGGCGACCAGCAGCGCGCGGCGGCGGGAGAGGGCAGGGGCGGACATCGGCATGACCCCCGATTGTAGGCAATGACGTCGCGGCCACGGGTACGATAGCGCGATGAGCGAACGACGCGACGATGACGCCCCGCTGCTGGTGCTGGTGGACGGCTCCAGCTACCTGTACCGCGCCTTCCATGCGATGCCGGATCTGCGCGCGGTGCCGGGCGATCCGACGAGCCCCCCCACCGGCGCCATCCGCGGCATGCTCAACATGCTGCAGGCGCTGGGCAAGGCCTACCCGAGCGAGCACCTGGCGGTGGTGTTCGACGCGCCGGGGCCGACGTTTCGCGAGGCGCTCTACCCCGACTACAAGGCCCACCGCGCGCCGATGCCGGACGATCTGCGCGCGCAGATCGAGCCGATCATGGAGATGGCGGCGCTGCAGGGCTGGCCGGTGTTGCGCGTGCCCGGGGTGGAGGCCGACGACGTCATCGGCACGCTGGCGCGGGGCGCCGCGCAGCAGGGCTGGCGCGTCGTCATCTCCAGCGGCGACAAGGACCTGAGCCAGCTGGTGGACGAGCGCATCAGCATCGTCGACACGATGAGCGGCAAGGTGCGCGACGCCGCCGGGGTGCAGGCCGAGTTCGGCGTGCCGCCGCGGCTGATGCTGGATTTCCAGACCCTGGTCGGCGACGCGGTGGACAACGTGCCGGGCGTCGACAAGGTCGGCCCGAAGACGGCGGCCAAGTGGCTGCAGACCTACGGATCGCTGGAGGGCATCGTCGCGCACGCGCACGAGATCAAGGGCGCCGCCGGCGAGCACCTGCGCCGGGCGCTGGACTGGCTGCCGAAGGGGCGCGAGCTGCTGCGTATCCGCACCGACTGCGACCTGGCCGCGCACGTGCCGGGGTGGCCGAGCCTGGAGGCGCTGCGCCGCCGCCCGGCGGACGAGGCAGGCCTGCGCGCGTTCTACGAGCGCTACGGCTTTCGCAGCCTGGCGCGCGCGCTGGGCGAGGCCGGCGCGGCGCCGGCGCAGGCGGCGCTGGCGATGGAGACGCCGCCGCTGCGCTGCGTCACGGTGCAGGACCGCGCGACGCTGCAGAGGTGGGTCGAGCGCGTGCGCACGGCGCCGCTGGTGGCGCTGGATGCCGAGACCACCTCGCTGGACGAGATGCAGGCGCGGCTGGTCGGCCTGTCCCTGGCGGTCGCCCCGGGCGAGGCGGCCTACATTCCGCTCGGGCACGACGGGCCGGACCGCCCCGCGCAGCTGCCGCTGGAGGAGGTGCTGCAGGCGCTGCGTCCATGGCTCGAGGATGCCGGCGCGCCCAAGCTCGGCCAGCACGTCAAGTACGACCTGCACGTGCTGGCCAACCACGGCATCACCGTGCGCGGCTACGTGCACGACACGATGCTGCAGAGCTACGTGCTGGAGGCGCACAAGCCTCACAGCCTCGACAGCCTGGCCGAGCGCCACCTGGGCCGGCGCGGCATCACCTACGAGCAGGTCTGTGGCAAGGGCGCGCAGCAGATTCCGTTCGCGCAGGTGCCGCTGGATCGTGCCGCCGCCTACGCGTGCGAGGATGCCGAGATGTGCCTGGCGGTGCACGGCGTGCTGTGGCCACGCCTGCAGGCCGAGCCGGCGCTGGAGCGCATCTACCGGCTGGAGATGGACGTCACGCACGTGCTGCAGCGCATGGAGCGCCACGGCGTGCTGATCGACGCCGAGGAGCTGCGCCGCCAGAGCGCCGAGCTGGGGCGGCGCATCGCCGAGCTGGAGGCCGAGGCGCACGCGCTGGCGGGGCAGCCGTTCAACCTCGGCTCGCCGAAGCAGATCGCCGACGTCTTCTACAGCAAGCTCGGCCTGCCGGTGCTGAAGAAGACCGCCACCGGCGCACCCAGCACCGACGAGGAGGTGCTGGAAAAGCTCGCCGAGGACTATCCGCTGCCGGCCACGGTGCTGCAGCATCGCAGCTTGGCCAAGCTCAAGAGCACCTACACCGACAAATTGCCGGCCATGGTCAACCCCGCCACCGGGCGCGTGCACACGCACTACGCGCAGGCGGTGGCCGTCACCGGGCGGCTGGCCAGCAACGAACCCAACCTGCAGAACATCCCGATCCGCACGCCGGAGGGGCGGCGCATCCGGCGTGCCTTCATCGCCCCATCGGGCTGGCTGATCGCCAGCGCCGACTACTCGCAGATCGAGCTGCGCATCATGGCGCACCTGAGCGAGGACGCCGCGCTGCTGAAGGCGTTCGCCGAGGGGCAGGACGTGCACCGCGCCACCGCGGCCGAGGTGTTCGGTCTTGCGCCCGAGGCCGTCACGCCCGAGCAGCGCCGCTACGCCAAGACGATCAACTTCGGCCTGATCTACGGCATGAGCGCCTACGGGCTGGCCAAGGCGCTGGGCATCGACCCCACCGCGGCGAGGAACTACATCGAGCGCTACTTCGAGCGCTTCGCCGGTGTGCGCGCCTACATGGAGCGCACGCGCGCGCAGGCCAAGGCGCGCGGCTGGGTGGAGACGGTGTTCGGCCGGCGCCTGTTCCTGCCGGAGATCAACTCGCCCAACGGCCCGCGCCGCAGCGCCGCCGAGCGCGCCGCGATCAACGCACCGATGCAGGGCACCGCCGCCGACCTGATCAAGATGAGCATGGTGGCGGTGCAGCGCGCGCTGGACGAAGCCGGCCTGCGCACCCGCATGATCCTGCAGGTGCATGACGAGCTGGTGTTCGAGGTGCCCGAGGACGAGCTGGAATGGGTGCGGCGCGAGGTGCCGCGCCTGATGGCCGGCGTGGTCACGCTGCGCGTGCCGCTGGTGGCCGAGGTCGGCGCCGGTCCGAACTGGGAGCAGGCCCACTGACGCGCCACGGACGCGGCCTCAGGGCGCGTGGGCCAGCCCGAGTGCGCGGGTCTGGCCCGCCGTCAGCCGCGCCGGGTGCCGGCAGTCGGCGGTCACCACCATCCGATGCAGCGCGGAGGCCGTGGGATCCGGCAGCATCGCCCCGAGGTAGCGGATCAGCGTCAGCTGCTGGGCGCGGCTGGGTTCGCCACCGCACGGGCCGCGCGCGAAGTCAGCGTCCGGTGGCAGTGGGGTGAGCAGCAGCGAACCGCCGTCGGGCATCGCGCGCCGTACCCCGCCAGCCAGCACCAGCCAGCACGGCGTCGGACACGGCGTCGATCCGACGAGCATCGTATCCCACCCCCGATTGCGCAGCATCGAACCGGCCGTGATGGCGTCGTTGAGCACGCCGTCGAGCCCCTCCAGCTCGGCGACGCGCTGCCGGCATGCCGTCGACGGCAGCGCCTCCAGCGCCTGGCGCAGCCGCCCGACGGCGGCGCCGTGGATCGCGCCGCGCCAGTGCAGGCGGCAGGCCGAGCCGTCGTGTCGCCAGGCGATCTCCCCGCCGTCGTAGGCAAGCCGCGTCCAAGCTGCTGTGGGCGGCACCGTGGCGGACCCGGGGGCAGGGGGCGGCGGCGCCGCGCAGCCCGCCAAGCCCAGCGCCGTCAGCGCCGCGATCGTCCACCCCCACGCCGGCCCACGCCGGCCGGCCCGCCGACGGTGCGGGTGGCGGCGGGCAGGCGCAGTCGGCCGTTTCATCCCGGTCAGAGCCGGAAGCGCGCCACTTGCTGCGCCAGCTGCTGGGCCTGGTCGCGCAGGGCCGCCGCGGCGGCCGAGGCCTCCTCGACCAGCGCGGCGTTCTGCTGCGTGACGCCGTCCATCAGCGCCACGGCCTGGTTGATCTGGGTCAGCCCCTCGGCCTGCTCGGCGCTGGAGGTGGCGATCTGCCGCATCAGCTCGGTGACACGCTCGATGCTCTGCACGATCTCGGCCATCGTCGCACCCGCGGCGTCGACCTGATCCTTGCCGCTGCCGACCTTGGCCACCGACTCCTCGATCAGCGCCTTGATCTCGCGCGCGGCCTCGGCGCTGCGCTGCGCCAGCTGGCGCACCTCACCGGCCACCACCGCGAAGCCCCGCCCGGCCTCGCCGGCGCGCGCGGCCTCCACCGCGGCGTTGAGCGCCAGGATGTTGGTCTGGAATGCGATGCCGTCGATCACACCAATGATGTTGGCGATGCGCTGCGACGACTCGTTGATGTCGTTCATCGTCTGCACCACCTGGCGCACCACGTCCCCGCCGCGCTCGGCAATCGACGACGCCTGTTCCGCCATCTCGTCCGCCTGCCGCGCATTGGCTGCGTTCTGGTGCACGGTGCTGTTGAGCTGTTCGGTGGCCGAGGCGGTCTGCTCCAGCGAACTGGCCTGCTGCTCGGTGCGCTGCGACAGATCGAGCACGCCGCTGGCCACCTGGCTGGCCGCGCTGGCGATGCTGTCGGAAGCCTGTACGACGCTGCCGATCAGGCTGCGCAGGCCCTGCCGCATGCGCTCCATCTGGTGCAGCAGGTGGGTGATCTCGTCGCCGCCGTCGGCCCGCACCGCCTGCGACAGGTCGCCCCCCGCGATCGCGGTGGCGGTGGCGTCGGCGGCCGCGAAGCCCGACGACATGCGCCGCTGCGTGGCCACCATCAGCGCCGTCAGCGGCAGTGCGCCCAGCAGCAGCACCGCCACCACCACCCCCAGCGCCAGGTCGTAGCGGCGCTGCGCGGCCTGTGCCTCCAGCTCGGCGCGCTTGAGCTGCTCGTCGCGCAGTGCCTGCATCGCCTTCTCGAACGCCGCGCCTTCGGTGCGGCCGGCGACCAGGAAGGCCTGCATCACCTCGACGCCAAAGTTCTCCTGCCGGATCGCCTCCAGCGCCTGGTCGCGCTTGACCTGCCAGGCCTTGCGCGCGGCCTGCACGGCCTCGTACAGGCGCCGCTCCTCCTCGTCCATGCGGGGCAGGAGGTCCTCGATCACCTTCTGCGCCTGGTTGTTGGCCTCGCGCTGCTTGGCGATGGCGTCCAGGTGCATTGAGGTCGGGTGGTCGTGCAAGCCCTTGGTCGGGCTGTCCGGGGCGTGCTGGAAGGCCAGCAGCACGTGCAGCCGGTTGTCGTAGTAGTTGCGCAGCATGGTCGCGAGTGCCTCGGCCACCGCCATGCGGTGCTGGTGGATCTGTGCCAGGCTTTCCTTGGCGCGGTGCATGCCCCACAGCCCGATGCCGACGACCAGGGCAAGCGTGACGAGGTAGCCGACGATGACGGCGAAGACGCGCTGGGTCAGGCGCAGGCGGTTGAGGAGTTCGCTCATGGGCACTGTCATGGGTTGGGGATGGCGTGGAGCGGATCGACGACCTGATTCCCATCCCGCTGGTGGGGGAACCGTGCCTGCCTATCCTTGATCAGGATCATAGCCAACGCGCGTGACTGCTCCGCTCCGGAGTGTCCCGTACGATGGCGCCCATCCGCAACGTCCCCAGGAGACTCTCATGACGCCGACCCCAGACGCCCGCTCCGATGCCTTGGCCCTGCTGGATGTTGCCGCGGACGCCGCGCCGCCGGCCCTGCCCCGCCGCGCGCTGCTGCGCGGTGCGCTGGGCGCCGGCTACGCGCTGGCGGCGCTGCCGGTGGTGGCCCAGACGGCGATCCGCACCCCCGCCGACGGCTTGACGGTCGGCGAGGTGATGGTGCCGGTGGGGGGCGAATCGATCCCGGTCTACCGCGCCGCGCCGGCCGGACGCACCGGGCTGCCGGTGGTGCTGGTGATTTCGGAGATCTTTGGCGTGCACGACTACATCGCCGACACGGCGCGGCGCTTCGCCCGCGCGGGCTATCTGGCGCTGGCGCCGGACCTGTTCGTGCGCCAGGGCGACCCGCAGAGCTACGGCGAGCTGGCGCGCCTGATGAGTGAGCTGGTGGCCAGGGTGCCCGATGCGCAGGTGATGGCCGACCTCGACGCCTGCGTCGCGTGGGCCGCCGGACACGGCGGTGACGCCGCGCGCGTGGCGGTGACCGGCTTTTGCTGGGGCGGGCGGCACACCTGGCTGTACGCCGCGCACAGCCCGCGCGTCAAGGCCGCGGTGGCCTGGTACGGCCGGCTGGAGGGGCAGCGCACCGCGCTGCAGCCGCGTCATCCGCTCGACGTCGTCGGCGAGCTCAAGGCGCCGGTGCTCGGGCTCTACGGCGCGGCCGACACCGGCATCCCGCTGGAGTCGGTCGAGCGCATGAAGGCCGCGCTGGCGCAGGGCAGTCCGGCGGCGCGCGCCAGCGAATTCGTCGTCTATCCGGACGCACCGCACGCCTTCCATGCCGACTATCGCCCCAGCTACCGCGAAGGCCCCGCGCGCGACGGCTGGCAGCGCTGCCTGGCCTGGTTCCAGCGCCACGGCGTCGGCGCCTGAGGCGGGCGCGCGTGCCAGGATGGCCGGCATGAGCGATGCACGCCCGTATCTGGAGCGTTTCTTCGAGGGGGAGCTGGCCGAGATCGGCGGCTGCCTGCGCTGCCGCGGCGCGCGCGTCTGGAACGGGGGCGAGCTGCGCATGGCGTTCCAGCCGATCGTCGATGTGGCGCGGGGCGAGGTGTTCGCCTACGAGGCGCTGGTGCGTGGCGCTGGCGGCGAGCCCGCCGGGGCGGTGCTGGCCACCGTCACCGAAGAGCAGCTCTACGGCTTCGACCAGACCTGCCGTGTGCTGGCCATCGACACCGCGCAGCGGCTGGGGCTGCGGGCGCGTCTGTCGATCAACTTTCTGCCCAACGCGGTCTACGAGCCGGCCACCTGCATTCGGCTCACGCTGGCGGCGGCGCACAAGGTCGGCTTCGATCCGCAGCGCCTCGTCTTCGAGATGACCGAGGCGGAAAAGATCCGCGACCCGCAGCGCGCGCTCTCGATCGTGCGCGACTACCAGAACCGCGGTTTTCTGACGGCCATCGACGACTTCGGCGCCGGGTACTCGGGGCTGAACCTGCTGGCGGAGTTCCAGCCGCAGCTGGTGAAGCTGGACATGGCGCTGGTGCGCGACATCGACCGCCACCGCGCGCGCCAGGCCATCGTCGGCGGGGTGCTGGGCACCTGCAGCGCGCTGGGCGTGCGCGTGATTGCCGAAGGGGTGGAGACGCGCGCCGAGTACGACCAGCTGCGCGCGATGGGCGTGACGCTGTTCCAAGGCTATCTGGTGGCGCGGCCTCGGCTGGAGGCGCTGCCGGAGCCGGACTGGGCCGCGCTGGCCTGAGCGACCGGATCAAACCGAGCGCGCGCACGGCAGGCCCGGCGTCGTGCACCACTCGCTCCAGCTGCCCGCCATCAGCGCCGGCGTGCCCAGACCGGCCAGCATCATCGCCACCACGTGCGGCACCGCGCTGACACCGCTGCCGCAATGCACCACGACACCGGCCGGGTCGCGCCCGGCCAGCAGCTGCAGCCATTGCCGTCGCAGCTCCGCCGCGGCCTTGTAGCGGCCGTCCGGGCCGAAGTTGTCGGTGAACGGGCGGTTCAGCGCGCCCGGGATGTGTCCCGCCACCGGGTCGAGCGGTTCGACCTCGCCCCGAAAGCGGGCCGCGGCGCGCGCGTCCACCAGCGTCAGATCTGGGTGCCCCAGTCGCGCCGCCACTTCGCCGACGCTGACCAGGGGCACCCGCGCCGGGGCCAGGGTCACGTCGCCATCCGCGGCCGAGGCGGCCATGTCCGCCAGCCCGGTGGCCACCGCGCCGCCGGCGGCGCACCACGCCGGCCAGCCGCCGTCCAGCAGCCGCACGTCCCGCAGCCCGCACCAGCGCAGCATCCACCACAGGCGCCCGGCGATCATGCCGCCTTGGCGGTCGTAGGCCACCAGCGTGTCACCCTGGCGCACCCCCCAGGCGCGCAGCCGCTCGACGAACGCCGCGCGCGTCGGCAGCGGGTGGCGTCCGCCGCTGGCGCGCGCCGCCCCCGGCGCGGCACTCAGGTCATCATCCAGGTGCACGTGGACGGCTCCCGGGATATGCCCATCGGCGTACTGGCGCCGGCCCGCGGCCGGGTCGGCGAGCTCGAAGCTGCAGTCGAACACGCGCACGGCCTCACCCGCCTGCAGGCGCCGCTGCAGCGTGCTGGCGTCGATCAGCGGGGCGTCGTCGTCCGGGTGAAAGGGGGTGAGGGTCATGTCAGGCGTGCTCCTCGGCGGGCAGGCGCGGCACGGCACGCTCGCGCAGGAAGGTGGCGGCCACCCCGCTGGCCACGATCAGGGCGATGCCAAGCCAGCCGCTGGCGGGCAGATGGTCGTCGAACAGCAGCAGGCCATAGGCGGCCGCAAACGCGATGCCGAAATACTGCAGGTTGGCCACCACCAGCGTGGCGCCGCTGGCGTACGCCCGCGTCATGCACAGCTGCCCCAGCATCGCCAGCAGCCCGATCGGCAGCAGCCACAACGCCTGCGGCCAGACGAGCGGGCTGGGGCCCAGCGCCAGCGTGCCCGCCAGGCCCACCGCGGTGGCGGCCACCGAGAACCAGAACACCGTGCGCGTCTCGGGCTCGCCGGCGCGCGCCAGCGCCGCCACCTGCAGGTAGGCCAGCGCCGAGGTCAGGCCGGACAGCAGGCCCGTCAGCCCTCCGAGCGCGGCCGCCCCGTCGAAGGTGGGCCGCAGCACCAGCACCACGCCGCCGAAGCCGGTCAGCACGGTGAGGAACAGCGGCGTCTGCTGGCGCAGCGGCTGGCGGGCGCGCTGCAGCAGCAGCGCTCCGCCCAGCAGAAAGGCCGCCACCCACACGCTGCTCATGTAGTTGAGCGTCATCGCCGTGGGCAGTGGCAGCACCGCGATGGCGTAGAACCAGCACAGCAGCGAGATCGTGCCGACCACGCTGCGCCACAGGTGCATCATCGGCACGCGGGTGGCCAGCCCGACGCCGCGGGCGCGCGCCAGCAGCGCCAGGAACAGCGCGCCGATCAGCCCGCGGTAGCCGACGATCTCGAAGCTGTGGAAGTGCGGCGCGGCCAGCTTGATGCACACCCCCATGGTGGCAAACAGCCCGGCGCCGGCGACCATCCACAGCGCCTGCGCCGGCCGCGGCGGGCGGCCGGCCCGGTGTTGCGCCATGTCCGCAGGAGGCGGCCGGGGCGCTCAGGCTGCCGGCCGGTCCTGCGCCCGCATGCCCATCCGGGCCCGGTACCACTCGTGGAAGTGCTGCATGCCATCTTCCATCGGGCTCTGGTACGGGCCGACCTCGCTGGTGCCGCGCTGCAGCAGCGCCTTGCGGCCGGCGTCCATGCGCTCGGCGATCTCGTCGTCCTCGACGGCCGTCTCCATGTAGGCGGCGCGCTGCGCCTCCATGAATTCCGGCTCGAACGCGGCAATCTCCTCGGGGTAGTAGAACTCCACGAGATTGAGGGTCTTGTCCACCGCGATCGGGTGCAGGGTCGAGATGACCAGCACATGCGGATACCACTCGACCATGATGTGCGGGTAGTAGGTCAGCCACACCGCGCCATGCTCCGGCAGGCGGCCTTCCCGATGGCGCATCAGCACCTCGTGCCAGCGCTGGTACACCGGGCTGCCCGCCTTGGCCGCCAGGTTCTGCACGCCCACCGTCTGCACCGAGTATTCCCTGGCGAACTGCCAGCGCAGGTCGTCACAGGTGACGAAGTTGCCCAGCCCCGGGTGGAAGGGCACGACGTGGTAGTCCTCCAGGTAGACCTCGATGAAGGTCTTCCAGTTGTAGTTGCATTCGTGCAGCTCGACGTGGCCGAGCACCATGCCGTCGAAGTTGAACGCGTCGCCCACCGCCATGCCGGCCAGATCGGCGGCGATATCGCGCCCGTTGTCCTCGAACAGCAGGCCGTTCCACTCACGCAGCTTCCAGCGCTGCAGGTTCAGGCACGGATCCTGCGCGAAGTGCGGCGCGCCGACCAGCGTGCCCAGATCGGCCATGCCGCGCTGGCCGCCGCTGTACGTCCAGCGGTGCAGCGGACAGACGATGTGGCCGCCGGCGTGCGCCTTGCCATCGCTGGCCAGGTTGCCGCGCCCCTTGAGCATCACCGCCTGACGGTGGCGGCAGACGTTGCTGACGAGCTCCACGCCGCGCTCGGTGCGCACCAGCGCGCGGCCCTCGCCCTCCTGCGGCAGCGCGAAATAGTCGCCGACGTTGGGCACGGCATTGGCATGCCCGACGTAGCGCGGGCCGGACTGAAAGATCGTCTCCAGCTCGCGCTGGAACAGCGCCTCGTCGAAATAGACGGAAACCGGCAGCTGGCTGCGCGCCTGCTGCATGGATAGGCTCAAGTCCGACATGATCTCTGACCTCGACAAGGCCCCCCACCGGGGCTGGGCGCGCCGCGCGGCGGCGCGCAGGGACGATGACACGACGGTGACGCAGCACCTCCTGGGTTGCAAAGCATTGCCCCCGCCAGCCGGGGAAGATTCCCTCGACCGCGGGGGCGAATGGATTGTAGCCGGGGCAGGCGGATCGGGCAACGCTCCTACAATGCGACTATTTGCGCTCGGTCAAATGCGATCTCTGCCGCGTGCGACCGGGTTTTCAGGGACAGGACACACTGCAGCCATGGCGCGAACCGACACCCCCCCCGACGCGGCGGCGCTGCCCGCCACCTATGAGGCCGCGGTGCAGGAGCTGGAGGCGCTGCTGGGCCGGCTCGAAGCGGGGCAGCTGCCGTTGGAGGAGCTGCTCGGTGCCTACCAGCGTGCCGCGCAGCTGCTGGCGTTCTGCCGCCAGCGCCTGGAAGCCGTCGAGCAGCAGATCCGCCTGATCGACGCCGAGGGCGCCGAGCGGCCGTGGGATGCCGGGGCATGACGGTGGGGCTGGACGTGCGCGATGAGACGGCCGACTGGGCGGCCCGCGTGGGCGCGCGGCTGGAGGCGTGGCTGCAGCGGCGGCTGCCGGCCGATGCGCCCGGCGGGCTGGCCGAGGCGATGCGTTACGCGGTGCTGGACGGCGGCAAGCGCCTGCGCCCGCTGCTGGTGCTGGCGGCGTGGGAGGCCGCCGGTGGCGCGCCCGATGCCGGCGAGGAGGCGCCGGTGTGGGCGGTGGCCGGCGCGGTGGAGCTGATCCACGCTTACTCGCTGGTGCACGATGACCTGCCGTGCATGGACGACGACGTGTTGCGGCGCGGCAAGCCGACTGCGCACGTGCGCTTCGGCGAGGCGCTGGCGCTGCTGGCCGGCGATGCGCTGCAGGCGCTGGCGTTCGAGTGGCTGGTGACGCCGCCATGGGCGCAGCAGGCGCCGGCGCGCGCGCTGCGGCTGGCGCGCGAGCTGGCGCTGGCCGCCGGTTGCCACGGCATGGCCGGCGGGCAGGCGATCGACCTGGCGGCGGTGGGGCGCACGCTCGACCAGGCGGCGCTGGAGGACATGCACCGGCGCAAGACCGGTGCGCTGTTGCGGGCCAGCGTGCGCATGGGGGCGCTGGCCGCGGGGTTGGACGAGGAGCGGTTGACGGCGCTGGATGCCTACGGAGGCGCGCTCGGGCTGGCGTTTCAGGTGATGGACGACGTGCTGGACGCCACCGCCGACACCGCGACGCTGGGCAAGACCGCCGGCAAGGACGCGGCGGCGGGCAAGCCGACCTTCGTCTCCCTGCTGGGGGTGGACGGGGCGCGTGCCTACGCGGAGGCGCTGCTGCAGGAGGCGCTGGCGGCGCTGCAGGGGCTGGAGGCCGACACCGCGCGGCTGGCCGGCCTGGCGCGCTGGGTCGTGCGGCGGCGCCACTGACACCGTTGGGGGACTTGCGATGACGCAGGGCTTGTTGCACACCATCGACGATCCGGCTGATCTGCGGCGTCTGCCGCGCGCGCAGCTGCGGCCGCTGGCCGACGAGCTGCGCGAATTCATCGTGCAGAGCGTGGCGCGCACCGGGGGGCACTTCAGCTCCAACCTCGGCACGGTGGAATTGACGATCGCCGTGCACTACGTGTTCGACACCCCGCACGACCGGCTGGTGTGGGATGTGGGCCACCAGACCTACGCGCACAAGATCCTGACCGGCCGGCGCGAGCGCATGGCCACGCTGCGCCAGCTGGGGGGCTTGAGCGGCTTTCCAGTGCGCAGCGAAAGCGAGTACGACGCCTTCGGCACCGCGCATTCGTCCACCAGCATCTCGGCGGCGCTGGGCATGGCGGTGGCCGCGCACGCCAAGGGTGAGCGCCGGCGCGCCATCGCCATCATTGGCGACGGTGCGATGACCGCCGGCATGGCGTTCGAGGCGCTCAACAACGCCGGGGTCACCAAGCTGCCGCTGCTGGTCATCCTCAACGACAACGACATGTCGATCAGTCCGCCGGTGGGGGCGCTGAATCGCTACCTGGCGCAGCTGATGAGCGGGCGCTTCTACGCCGCGGCCAAGCAGGTCGGCAAGCAGGTGCTCAGCGTGGCGCCGCCGCTGCTGGAGCTGGCGCGCCGCTTCGAGGAGCACGCCAAGGGCATGGTGGTGCCGGCCACGCTGTTCGAGAAGTTCGGCTTCAACTACATCGGCCCCATCGACGGCCACGACCTGGACGCGCTGATCCCGACGCTGGACAACATCCGCCGGCTGCTGGACGACGGCGCCGGGCCGCAGTTCCTGCACGTCGTCACGAAGAAGGGGCAGGGCTACAAGCTGGCCGAGGCCGACCCCGTCACCTACCACGGCCCGGGCAAGTTCGACCCCAAGGTCGGCATCGTGCCGCCGGCGCAGCCGCCCAAGCCGACGTTCTCGCAGGTGTTCGGGCGCTGGCTGTGCGACATGGCCGAGCGCGACCGGCGGCTCGTCGGCATCACGCCGGCGATGCGCGAGGGCTCCGGCATGGTGGAGTTCCACCAGCGCTTTCCCGACCGCTACCACGACGTCGGCATCGCCGAGCAGCATGCGGTCACGTTCGCGGCCGGTCTGGCGTGCGAGGGGATGAAACCGGTGGTGGCGATCTACTCGACCTTCCTGCAGCGCGCCTACGACCAGGCGATCCACGACGTGGCGCTGCAGAACCTGCCGGTGGTGTTCGCGCTGGACCGCGCCGGCATCGTCGGCGCCGACGGCCCGACGCACTGCGGCGCCTACGACATCGCCTTTCTGCGCTGCGTGCCCAACATGGCGGTCGCCTGCCCGGCCGACGAGACCGAGTGCTACCAGCTGCTGACCACCGCGTTCGAGCGCGACCATCCGGTGGCGGTACGCTATCCGCGCGGCGCCGGCATCGGCGCGCCGATCCCCTCCGGGCTGCAGGCGCTGCCGTACGGCCGCGGGCAGCTGCGGCGCCAGGGCCGCGGCGTGGCGATCCTGGCCTTCGGCACGCTGCTGTATCTGGCGCTCGAGGCCGCCGAGGCGCTGGACGCCACGGTGGCCAACATGCGCTGGGCCAAGCCGCTGGACCGCGAGCTGGTGCTGGAGCTGGCCGCCGCGCACGAGGCGCTGGTGACGCTGGAGGAGGGCAGCGTGGCCGGCGGGGCCGGCAGCGCCGTCATGGAGCTGCTGGCTGCCGAGGGCATCGTCAAGCCGGTGCTGCAGCTCGGGCTGCCGGACCGCTTCGTCGAGCACGGCGACCCGGCCGCACTGCTGGCGCGCCTCGGGCTGGACGCCGCCGGCATCGAGCGCCGTGTGCGCGAGCGCTTCGGGGCGCTGGTGGCGGCGCGGCCGGCGCTGCAGGTCGTGCGGCCGGCGGCGTGAGCGTGCGCCGCCTTGAGAGGCGGCACGATGGGTTTGAAATCATTTCAAAACCGGCCCCCCAGCCGTCTTCCCCTAGGGTAAACACGTCCCTCTCGCCCGTGCTGCGCTGCACTACACTAGCGCGGCGTTCGCAACCGGTCGCTGCACTCGTCGCCCGCCGCCGGGTGCTGGTGGCCAACCTGAGGAGATCGTTCAATATGGATCGTCGTTCCGTCATCAAGCACGCCGGCCTTGCCGGTGTCCTGGCCGCGGCTGTCGCCCCCGCCGTGCACGCGCAGCCCACCGTGCGCTGGCGCCTGACGTCGAGCTTCCCGAAGTCGCTCGACACCATCCACGGCGCGGCCGAGGTGTTCGCCAAGGCCATCAACGCGATGTCCGGCGGCAAGTTCCAGGTGACCGTGCATGCGCCCGGCGAGCTGGTGCCGGCCTTCGGTGTGGTCGACGCGGTGCAGCAGGGCACGGTGGAGGCCGGGCACACCGCGCCGTACTACTACTTCGGCAAGGACGACACCTTCGCCATCGGCACCGCCATCCCGTTCGGCATGAACAGCCGTCAGCTCACCGCCTGGTTCTACGACGGCAACGGCATGAAGCTGATGCGCGAGTTCTACGACCAGTACAACATCGTCAACTTCCCCGGTGGCAACACGGGGGCGCAGATGGGTGGCTGGTACCGCAAGGAAATCAAGAGCCCGGCCGACATCAAGGGCCTGAAGATGCGCATCGGCGGCTTTGCCGGCAAGGTGCTGACGCGCATGGGTGCGGTGCCGCAGAACATCCCGGGCGGCGAGATCTACCAGGCGCTGGAGAAGGGCACGATCGACGCCACCGAGTGGGTCGGTCCCTACGACGACGAGAAGCTCGGCTTCTACAAGGTCGCCAAGAACTACTACTACCCCGGCTGGTGGGAAGGCGGGGCGCAGCTCGACTTCTACATCAACAAGAAGGCCTACAACGACCTGCCGGCTGACTACAAGGCGATGGTGGAGGCTGCGGCCAGCCACGCGCACGTCACGATGCAGGCGATGTACGACGCGCGCAACCCGGCGGCGCTGAAGCGCTTGGTGGCCAACGGCGCCAAGGTGCTGGCCCTGCCCAAGAGCGTGATGGATGAGGCCTTCAAGCAGGCCATGGGGCTGTACGAAGAGCTGATGGCGAGCAACCCGAACTGGAAGAAGGTCTACACTGACTACCGCAACTTCCAGCGCGACGCCAACCTGTGGTTCCGCTTCACCGAGGCGCGCTTCGACAGCTACATGCAGTCCGTCAAGCTGTGATGGCGGCCGCGCCGGGGGATCACCCTCCCCCGGCGTCCGTGCACGACCCCGCGCGAGCGGGGTTTTTCCGTTCCAAGGGGGGCAATACCCCCGGGTGGTGCGGCTCGGCTAGACTGCGCACGTAACGCAGGCACCGCACCGGAGAGTTCATCATGACGATGTTGTTGCGATTCACCCGGGCCATCGATGCCGTCAACCGGGCGGTCGGCTGGCTGGCGATGTGGCTGATCCTGGCCGCCACCCTCATCAGCGCCGGCAACGCCATCGTGCGCCGCGCGTTCGGCACCAGCTCCAACGCCTGGCTGGAGGTGCAGTGGTACCTGTTCGCCGCCGTCTTCATGCTGGGCGGCGGCTACGCCTTCCTGCGCAATGCGCACGTGCGCATCGACTTCATCTCCAGCAAGCTGAGTGCGCGCGCGCGCAACTGGATCGACGTGCTGGGCATCGTGGTCTTCATCCTGCCGCTGTGCGTGATGATGATCAGGCTCGGCTGGCCGTTGTTCGAGCGGGCGTGGGTCAGCGGCGAGATGTCATCCAACGCCGGCGGGCTGGTGCGCTGGCCGGTGTACCTGCTGATCCCGGCGGGCTTTGCGCTGCTGGCGCTGCAAAGCTTGAGCGAGCTGGTCAAGCGCATCGCGTTCCTGACCGGCCAGGGGCCGGATCCACTGGACCACACCGGACCGAGCGAGACCGAGCTGCTGGCCAAGGAGATCGCCGCGGCCGAGGCCGAGCGCGCCGCCCGCGGCGGCGCCACCAAGTCCTGACGTCCACCGGCGGAGTTCGACACGATGGGTGCTTTCCTGCATGACAACTTCGTGCCGGTGATGTTCGCCGGCCTGCTGGTCTTCCTGCTGACCGGCTTTCCGGTGGCGTTCGCGCTGGCGGCCACCGGGCTGTTCTTCGGCTTCATCGGCATGGAGATCGGGCTGTTCCCCGACAACCTGTTCCAGGCCCTGCCGCTGCGCGTCTTCGGCATCATGCAGAACGACACGCTGCTGGCCATCCCGTTCTTCACGCTGATGGGCATCATCCTCGAGCGCAGCCGCATGGCCGAGGATCTGCTGGAAACGGTGGGGCAGGTGTTCGGTCCGGTGCGCGGTGGCCTGGCGGTGGCGGTGGTGCTGGTCGGTGCGCTGCTGGCGGCCACCACGGGCGTGGTGGCGGCGGCCGTCATCTCGATGGGCCTGATCTCGCTGCCGATCATGCTGCGCTACGGCTACAACCGCTCCATCGCCACCGGCGTCATCACCGCCTCGGGCACGCTGGCGCAGGCGATTCCGCCGTCGCTGGTGCTGATCGTGCTGGCCGACCAGCTCGGCCGCTCGGTCGGCGACATGTACGCCGGCGCGATGCTGCCGGCGCTGATGCTGGTGGGGCTGTACCTGTTGTTCATCGTCGTGGTGGCGCTGGTGCGGCCGTCGTGGGTGCCGGCGCTGCCGCCGCAGGCGCGCATCTACCGCGAGGACGACGGCGCCAGCGGTCACCGCTCGCTGATCGTGCTGCTGGCGCTGGTGACGGCGGCCGGCTGGGGCTGGGCGCAGGTGCACGCGTCGGTGATGAACCCGCTGCTGGGCCGAGCCGCGGAGGTGCCGGCGCCCACCGACGAGGTGGTGGTGCTGTCGACGACGATCGGCGCGCTGCTGGCGCTGGTGCTGGCGGCGCTGAACCGGCTGCTGCGGCTGGGGCTGCTGTCGCGTCTGGCCGAGCAGGTCACCTTCGTGCTGATCCCGCCGCTGGTGCTGATCTTCCTGGTGCTGGGCACCATCTTCCTCGGCGTGGCCACGCCCACCGAAGGCGGCGCGATGGGCGCGGTGGGGGCGCTGGTGATGGCGGCGATCAAGCGCCGGCTGACGTGGTCGATCGTGCGTCAGGCCATGGAAAACAGCACCAAGCTGTCGATCTTCGTGCTGTTCATCCTGATCGGTTCCACCGTCTTCAGCTTCACGTTCAACGCCGCCGACGGCCATATCTGGGTCGAGCACCTGTTCGATCAGCTGCCGGGCGGGGAGCTGGGCTTCCTGCTGGTGGTCAACCTACTGGTGTTCGTGCTCGGCTTCTTCATCGACTTCTTCGAGATCGCCTTCATCGTCATTCCGCTGCTGGCGCCGGTGGCGGACAAGATGGGCATCGACCTGATCTGGTTCGGCGTGATCCTGGCGATGAACCTGCAGACCTCGTTCCTGACGCCGCCGTTCGGCTTCGCGCTGTTCTACCTGCGCAGCGTGGCGGCGCGCGAGGACTACACCGACCCTGTCACCGGCAAGCGCATCGGGGCGGTGACCACGCCGCAGATCTACAAGGGGGCCGTCGCCTTCATCGTCCTGCAGGTGATCATGGTGGCGGTGCTGCTGGTGCGTCCGGAACTGGTCACCGGCAACATCACCAAGGCGGTGCAGGGCGACACCGAGGCCGTGCGCCAGCAGCTGCTGGAGATGCAGGTGGGCGACCCGGACGCCGACGATCCGTGGGCGCAGGAGAAGGACGATACCGGAGACGCCGCCGCAGGCCAGGATGGCGACAAGCCCGCCGACGGCCTGCCGCAGCCGCCGACCGACGACAAGGCGGCCGAGGAGGACCCGATGGAGGCGCTCAAGCGCTCCATGCAGGGTGGAGGCAAACCCTGAACCCGAGGGTGGGGCGGCGATGGAGGTCGAACTGCGGATCCTGGACGAGCGGCTGCGCGCGCAGCCGCCGGTCTACGCGACCCCGGGCAGCGCGGGGCTGGACCTGCGCGCCAGCCTGACGGCGCCGCTGGTGCTGGCGCCTGGAGCCTGCGAGCTGGTGCCGACCGGCATGGCGATCCATCTGGCCGACCCGGGCTACGCGGCGCTGATCCTGCCGCGCTCGGGGCTGGGACACCGCCACGGGCTGGTGCTGGGCAATCTGGTCGGCCTGATCGACAGCGACTATCAGGGCGAGCTGATGGTCAGCGCCTGGAACCGCGGCTCGGCCCCGTTCACGATCCAGCCGCTGGAGCGCATCGCCCAGCTGGTCATCGTGCCGGTGGTGCAGGCGCGGTTTCGCGAGGTCGAGGCATTCGGCCAGTCCAGCGCGCGCGGCAGCGGCGGCTACGGCTCCACCGGGCGCGGCTGAGGCCGCGTGGCGGACGGCTTCAGCCGGCGCGCAGCTGGAAGAAGCCGCCGCCGGCGCTGCCGCGGCCGACCTCCTCCACCGTGGCCTCGCGTACGTCGTGGATGCGCAGCCGCAGGCGCAGCGCCATGCCCGCCAGCGGGTGATTGCCGTCCATCACGACGTGGTCGGGGTAGATCTCGCTGACGAAGTAGATGCGGTCGCGCGGGACGTCCGCGCTGCAGCCGGGCGGCAGGCCCTCGAAGGCCATGCCCACCTCCAGCTCGGCCGGAAAGGCGCTGCGCGGCTCGAGGAAGATCAGCCGGTCGTCGAAGTCGCCGAAGGCGTCCTTCGGCTCCAGATGCAGCTCCAGCCGGTCGCCCGGCTCGCGGCCCTGCAGCGCCTGCTCGATGCTGGCCAGCAGGTCGTGGCCGCCGACGAGGAATTCGACCGGCTCATCGCTTTCGTCCAGCACATCGCCGAGGGTGTCGGTGAGCGTCCAGGTCAGGCTCACCACGCAGGGAGGGGTCACTTTCATCGGACAATTCTCCCATGAAGTCACGCTCCCCCGCACCCCCGCCGGCGCCCTGTGGCATGGATCTGGAGGCACCGACGCCGCTGCTGGGCGGCCTGTCGCCTGCGACCTTCATGCGCCGCCACTGGCAGCGCCAGCCGCTGCTGATCCGTCAGGCCATCCCCGGTTTTGCGCCGTTGCTCAGCCGCGAGGCGCTGTTCGAACTGGCCACGCGCGACGACGTGGAGTCGCGCATCATCGAGCAGCATCCCGACGCCGACGACCCGGCACGCAGCTGGACGCTGCGCCACGGTCCGTTCGACCTGCGGGCACGGCGTGGCGAGCGCGCCCTGCCGCCGCTTTCGCGTCCGTACTGGACGCTGCTGGTGCAGGGGGTGGATCTGCATGACGAGCGCGTGCACGCGCTGATGCAGCGCTTCCGCTTCGTGCCCGACGTGCGGCTGGACGACGTGATGATCTCGTGGGCCAGCGCGGGCGGCGGCGTCGGCCCGCACTACGACAGCTACGACGTGTTCCTGCTGCAGGCGCAGGGGCGGCGGCGCTGGCGCATCGGCCGGCAAAAGGACCTGACCCTGCGTGCGGAGCTGCCGTGCAAGATCCTGCAGCACTTCGAGCCGCAGCAGGAATGGGTGCTGGAGCCGGGCGACATGCTGTACCTGCCGCCGCGCTGGGCGCACGACGGCGTGGCGCTCGACGACGGCTGCATGACGTACTCGATCGGCTTTCGCGTGCCGGTGCGCGGCGGCCTGGCCGCGGAGCTGGTGCAGCGCATGGCCGAGGAGTGGGAGGACGACGTGCTTTACGCCGACGCCGCGCAGCCCGCCACCGCCGAGCCGGCGCGCATCCCGCTGGCGCTGCGCAGCTTCGCGGAAGTGGGGCTGCAGCGGCTGCTGGCCGACCGCGAGGCGCTGTCGGTGGCGCTGGGTGAGATCCTGACCGAGCCCAAGCCGCGCGTCTGGTTCGATCCGCCCGTGCAGCCGTGGGAGGACGGACCGGTGGCGCTGGACCGCCGCACCCGCATGGTCTGGGACGACGGCCACGTCTTCATCAATGGCGAGGCCTACCGCGTGCGCGGCCGCGACGCCACGCTGCTGCGCCGGCTGGCCGACTGGCGCAGACTGAGCGCCGGCGAGGTGCGTCGCCTCAGCGAGCCGGCGCGCGCGGCGCTGCGGCAGTGGTGGGAAGCCGGCTGGCTGCGTCCCGGGCCGGCCCGTGTGTGACAGGCCCGGTAGCATTCGTTACGAATGCTTACAAGGGTAAACCCTAGGTCGTCCGGGATAATACGGCGGTCGGTGGCCGGCAGCGCGCGACGCGAACGGCCGCCGCGTGTCCGGGCTCGGGCCGAGCCGGCGGCCCCCGGACGCGTCACGATCACCCGGTGCAGCTTTCGACCCCGAACGGAACGACGATGAACAAGACCACCTTGCTGGCCGCCCTGCTGGCCGCTGCCGCCCTGACCGCCTGCGGCAAGAAGGAAGAAGCACCTGCCGCCGCGCCCGCCCCGGCGCCCGCTGCCGCGCCGGCGGATCAGGCTCAGCAGCCCGCGCAACAGCCGGCCGCCGACCAGGCGCAGCAGCCGGCCCAACCTGCCGGCGACCAGGCGCAGCAGCCTGCTGGCGAGCAAAAGCCCGCCGAGCAGAAGCAGTGACGCTGGCATGACCCGCAGGCGCCCTCAGGCGCCGCGGGTCGTCCGGCGCTCCCCATGGACCGCCCCTTCCGGGGCGGTTTTCTTTTCGTTTGCACCCTGAGCCCGCGATCGCCGTCCGGACGTGGGGTGTCAGGAAACGGATGCGTGCAGCGATCCGCCTTGGTTGGATGAACGATCTGTCGGGTCGCCCTCGACGGGCCCGGACGACGGCGCGGCATCGGCCTGAACCGGTTCCAGTTCCTCCAGCAGGGTTTCCGGTGCGATGTCCTGGTGGCGGGGCCAGGTTACCGCACCGAACACGATGCCGACCTGCCGGAAGTAATCCGGATCGCGCAGCTCGCGGAAAATGCCGAAAGCCAGGTACGGCTTGACGTCGAAGAAGCCTCGGCGGCCGTCGGCGATTTCCACGCAAAGGCGGTAGTCGGGCAGCGGCAGGACTTTGGTGACGTCCCAGTGCATGGTCGGGCCCTTCTTCGAAGAGGGACGATCTTGTAAGGAAGCTCGCCGTGGCTGGCCAGCTCCCGGTCGGCAGGCGGTTCGTCGCGGTGCAGCTCGATCCAAGCCTGAACCAGGCGCAGCTGCTTGCGGGGCAGCCCGCCGGCCAGGATTTCGCCGTCGCCGATGCCAATCGCGGCTACGAATTCGCCGTGGCGGGCGTGGATGCGCGGCAGGTTGTGGTGACGATGATCCGGCAGGTACATCCGGATGATGATGCCGTCGAACATCGAGATGATCGGCTGGTCGCCTCCGGGGATGACCGGGCGGGCGGTCAGATCAGCCGCTTGACCAGCACCTGGCTGCGGCGGTCCCAGTTGTACTTGCGCTTGCGCGCCTCCGGCAGCCAGTCCGGCGAGACGGGCTGAAAGCCGCGCTTGAGGAACCAGTGCATCGTGCGCGTGGTCAGCACGAAGATGCTTTCCAGCCCCATCAGGCGTGCGCGCTGCTCGATGCGCTTGAGCAGCTTTTCGCCGTCGCCCTGGCCCTGCGCCTGCGGCGAGACGGTCAGCGCGGCCATCTCGCCGGTCTTGGCCTCGGGGTAGGGGTAGAGCGCGGCGCAGCCGAAGATCACCCCGTCGTGTTCCAGGATCGTGTAGTTGGCGATGTCGCGCTCGATCTCGGTGCGGCTGCGCTTGACCAGCGTGCCGTCCTTCTCGAACGGCTCGATCAGCTGCAGGATGCCGCCGACGTCGTCCGGCGTGGCCTCGCGCAGGTTTTCCAGCCGTTCGTCCACCACCATCGTGCCGATGCCGTCGTGCACGTAGACCTCCAGCAGCAGCGAACCATCCACCGCGAACGGGATGATGTGGCTGCGCTCGACGCCGCCCTTGCAGGCGCGCACGCAGTGCTGCAGGTAGAAGGCGGGATCGGTGGGGGAGGTGGGGGTGGGCGCGCGGGCCAGGATGGCCTCGGCGTCGGCCAGCGACAGCTCGGTGTCGATCGGGTTGTCGTCGCCGGGGGGGTCGAAGGGCCGCACCCGGATGCCGGGGACCTCGGTGACGAAGATCAGCTTGTCGGCCTGCAGCGCCACCGCCACGCTGGTGGCCACTTCCTCCATCGCCAGGTTGAATGCCTCGCCGGTGAGCGAAAAGCCAAACGGCGACAGCAGCACCAGCGCCCCCATGTCCAGCGCGCGCGTGATGCCGGCCACGTCGACCTTGCGCACGACGCCGGAGTGCTGGAAGTCGACGCCGTCGACGATGCCGACCGGGCGCGCGGTGATGAAATTGCCCGAGATGACCCGCACGCGTGCGTCGGCCATCGGGGTGTTGGGCAGCCCCATGCTGAAGGCCGCTTCGATTTCGAAGCGCAGCTGGCCGGCGGCCTCCTGCGCGCAGTCCAGCGTGATGCCGTCGGTGATGCGCACCCCGTTGTGAAAACGCGCCGTGTGGCCTTTGGCGCGCAGCTGCTCGTCCACCTGGGGCCGGAAGCCGTGCACCAGCACCAGCCGCACGCCCATGCTCTGGATCAGGGCCAGATCCTGCACGAGGTTGGGCAGCTTGCCGGCGGCGATGGCCTCGCCCGGCACGCCGACGACGAAGGTCTGGTGGCGGAACTTGTGGATGTAGGGCGCCACCGCGCGGAACCACGGCACGAAGGTGAAGTTGAACACGGTGGACATGGCGCGGCGGGGTCGGCTGACGGGCGGGGCTCCGGGATAATCGCGCACCCATGCGCGACGAAGCGATAGTGTGCCACCAGCCGGCCCGCGGGCCGGTGCTGACCTTTCCCGAGACGCTGCCGGTGTCGGCGCGGCGCGCCGACATCGAGGCGGCGCTGCGCGCGCATCAGGTGGTGGTGGTGTGCGGTGAGACGGGCTCGGGCAAGACGACGCAGCTGCCCAAGATCGCGCTGGCGCTGGGGCGCGGCGGCGGCCTGGACTGGCAGTCGCAGCCGGGGCGGCGGCGCCCGCTGATCGGGCACACGCAGCCCCGGCGCATCGCGGCGACGTCGGTGGCGGCGCGCATCGCCGAGGAGACGCAGACCGAGCTCGGCGCGCTGGTCGGCTACCAGATCCGCTTCCACGACCGGCTGCAGCCCGGCGCGGCGATCAAGCTGATGACCGACGGCATCTTGCTCGCCGAGACGCAGCGCGATCCCCTGCTGCGCGCCTACGACACGCTCATCATCGACGAGGCGCACGAGCGCAGCTTGAACATCGACTTCCTGCTCGGGTATCTGAAGCAGCTGCTGCCGAAGCGCCCGGATCTGAAGCTCATCATCACCTCGGCGACGATCGATGCGGAACGCTTCGCGCAGCACTTCGCCGGGCCGGCCGGGCCGGCGCCCATCATCCACGTCAGCGGCCGCACCTATCCCGTCGAGATCCGCTGGCGCCCGTTCGAGGAAAGCCGCGATTGGGGCCTGAACGATGCCATCGCCGATGCGGTCGACGAGCTGTGGCGCGGCGGCGCGCACGACGGCGACATCCTGGTCTTCCTGCCCGGCGAGCGCGAGATCCGCGACGCCGCCGACCACCTGCGCCGCCACCTGAGCCACCAGCCGGCGCTGCGCGACACGGAGGTGCTGCCGCTGTACGCGCGCCTGAGCGCCGCCGAGCAGAGCCGCATCTTCCACCCGGGCGGGGCGCGGCGCATCGTGCTGGCCACCAACGTGGCCGAGACGTCCCTGACGGTGCCCGGCATCCGCTACGTGATCGACTCCGGGCTGGCGCGCGTCAAGCGCTACAGCCTGCGCAGCAAGGTCGAGCAGCTGCTGGTGGAGCCGATCAGCCAGGCCGCAGCCAACCAGCGCGCCGGCCGCTGCGGCCGCGTCGCCGAGGGCATCTGCATCCGCCTCTACGACGAACAGGATTTCGCGCGCCGGCCGCGCTACACCGATCCGGAGATCCTGCGCTCGTCGCTGGCCGGCGTCATCCTGCGGATGAAGGCGCTGGGGCTGGGCGACGTGGAGGCGTTTCCGTTCCTGGAGGTGCCGTCGCGCCGCGCGGTGGCCGATGGGCTGCAGACGCTCACCGAGCTGGGGGCGCTGGATGCGCAGGGACAGCTGACCGAGCTGGGGCGCCAGCTCGCGCGCCTGCCGCTGGATCCGCGCATCGGCCGCATGCTGATCGAGGCGCAGCGCCGCGGCGCGCTGCGCGAGGTGCTGGTGATCGCCAGCGCGCTGTCGATCCAGGACGTGCGCGAGCGCCCGCTGGAGCAGGCCGCCAAGGCCGATGCGGCGCACGCGCGCTTCGACGACGAGCGCAGCGAGTTCGTCGGGCTGCTCAGGCTCTGGGACTGGCTGCAGCAGGCGCGCGGCGGCGTGCACGCGCCGGGGCAGCCGCCGACGCCCAAGCTGTCGAACCGCCAGTACGAGGCGCTGCTGCGCGAGCATTTCATCAGCGTCAAGCGCGTGCGCGAGTGGCGCGACGTGCACCAGCAGCTGCACACGCTGGCCGCCGAGCACGGCTGGCGCGAGCAGGCCGAGCCCGCCAGTTACGAGGCGCTGCACCTGAGCCTGCTGGTCGGGCTGCTGCCCAACGTCGGCCTCAAGCACGACACCGAGGACCACTACCAGGGCGCGCGCGGCATCAAGTGGTGGCCGCACCCCGGGGCGCGGCTCAAGCGCAGGCCGGCGCGCTGGATCGTCTGCGCCGAGCTGGTGGAGACCACGCGTCTGTACGGTCGCGGCATCGCCGCCATCGAGCCCCAGTGGCTGGAGCAGGTGGCCGCGCACCTGATCCAGCGCGAGCTCTCCGCACCGCTGTGGGACCGCCGCAGCGCCGAGGTGATCGCGCACGAGCGCGGCACGCTGTGGGGCCTGCCGGTCTACGGCGGGCGGCGCGTGGCCTACGCGCGCCTCGACCCGGTGGCCGCGCGCGAGGTGTTCATCCGCGAGGGTCTGGTGGCGGGCCTCACCGAAGACACCTGGGATTGCCGGCTGCCGTTCTGGACGCACAACCGGCGCGTGCTGCGCGAGGTGCAGGCGCTGGAGCACAAGGCGCGCCGGCAGGACGTGCTGGTGGATGAAAGCCTGATCTTCGCCTTCTTCGACCGCTACCTGCCAGCCGACGTGGCCAGCGGACGTGACCTGGAGCGCTGGTGGCGCCAGGCCAGCGCCGAGCAGCGCCAGCGGCTGTTCCTGAGCCGCGAGGAGCTGATGCGCCACGAGGCCGCCGGCGTCACCACCGACGCCTACCCACCGCTGCTTCGCCTGGGGGGGGTGGACTGCCGCGCGCACTACCTGCACGAGCCGGGGCACGCGCGCGACGGCGTCACGGTGGAGGTGCCGCTGTTCGCGCTCAACCAGGTCGATCCGCAGCGGCTGGCGTGGCTGGTGCCGGGGATGCTGGCCGAGAAGGTGCAGGCGCTGCTTAAGACGCTGCCACAGAAGGTGCGTGCGCGGCTGGTGCCGCTGCCGGCCACCGCGCAGGCGATGGCCGAACGCTGGATCGCGGAGGGCCGCTACGGGCAGGGCGACCTGCTGCAGGCGCTGCTGCAGGAGGTACGCCAGCGCAGCGGCCTGCCGGTGCAGCCGGGCGACTTCAAGCTCGACGGCCTGCCGCCGCACCTGCTGATGAACGTGCGGGTGGTGGACGAGCACGGCCGCCAGCTGGCGATGGGGCGCGACCTGGCGCTGCTGAAGGCCCAGTGGGGCGACCAGGCACGCGGGGCGTTTGCGGCGCTGGCCGCGCTCAAGCGCCCGCAGGCCGCTCCATCCTCCGGAGCGGCCGGTGGGGGGCAGGGGCCGGATCGTTCTGCATCGGCGCCCCCGTCCTCCGGGGGCGGCGCGGCCCCATCCCCCGCCGCGGCCTGCCCAGTCGGGGCCGGCGGTGGCGCCGACGCCGGCGTGTGGGACAGCGCCGCGCGCCACACGCGCTGGGTGTTCGGCGCGTGGCCGGAGCTGGTCGAGATCCGTCACGGGCGCCAGACGCTGGTCGGCTACCCGGCGCTGCGCGATGCGGGCGATGCGGTCACGGTGACGGTGCACGACGAGCCGGAGGTGGCCGCGCCCGAGCACCGCGGTGGTCTGCGGCGGCTGTTTGCGCTGCAGCTGCGCGATACGCTCAAGGCGCTGGAGCGCCAGTTGCCGGAGCTGACCCGCCTGGCGGTGCTGTACATGCCGCTTGGTACCGCCGAGGCGCTGCGCCAGCAGATCGTCGATCTGGCACTGGAGCGCGCCTTCCTGGCCGAGCCGTTGCCGGCGGATGAGGCGTCGTTCGAGGCGCGGCTGAAGGAGGGCCGCCCGCGGCTGGTCCTGATCGCCCAGGAAGTGACGCGGCTGGCGCAGCAGATCCTCACCGAATGGAGCGCGGCGCAGCGCAAGCTGAAGGAAGCGCGCCACCTGCCGCCGGCCAGCGCCGCCGACCTGCAGCAGCAGCTGCAGCGGCTGGTGGGTCCGCGCTTCCTGCTGGAGACCCCGTGGGAGCAGCTGGCGCACCTGCCGCGCTACCTGAAGGCCGTGCAGTTGCGCATCGACAAGGCGCGCCAGGACCCGGCGCGCGAGCAGCAGCGCCTGGCCGAGCTGCGCCCCGCCGAGCAGCGCGTCTGGCGCCTGCTGCAGGAGCGCCGCGGCGCCGCCGACGAGCGGCTGCAGGCGCTGCGCTGGATGGTGGAGGAGCTGCGCGTGAGCCTGTTCGCGCAGGAGCTGCGCACCCCGTACCCCGTCAGCGTCAAGCGCCTGGACAAGGCGCTGGCGCAGTGGCAGGCCTGATGGCCAAAAGGTTTTCGGACGACATCGCAGGTGATACCATCCGCCGACGATGAGGCTGGTGCTCGATACCGACGTGGTGGTTGCGGCCCTGCGCAGCCCGGCGGGCGCCTCGGCGGAAGTGCTGCGGCTGGCCCGGCGGGGGCGGCTGGTGCTGGCCGCCAGCGTCAGTCTGTTCATGGAGTACGAGGCGGTCTGCCGCCGTCCGTCGCACCAGGAGGCTGCGGGACTGTCGGAGGCCGACGTCGAGATCTTTCTGGACGCCTTGGCGCTGCTTGTCGAGCCGGTGCCGATTCACTACCTGTGGCGGCCGCAGTTGCGCAATCCGGCCGACGAGCTGGTGCTGGAGGCGGCCGTCAACGCCGGCGCCAACGCCCTGCTGACCTTCAACGTTCGGCACTTTCGTGCTGCGGCGGGACGGTTCGGCCTGCCGGTTTCGCCACCCGGGCCGTGGCTGGCCCGCTTTCTGCAGAGGGATCCACGATGAGCGACGTCCGAACCTACCCGCTGCGGCTGCCGCAATCGCTGCGCGCCGGGGTCGACAGGGTCAGCAAGCGCGAGGGCGTCAGTGTCAACCAGTTCATTGCGCTGGCCGTGGCCGAAAAGCTTGCCGCGCTGGAGGCCGAGCGGTACCTCGAGGAGCGCCGCGCACGCGCCGATCTGGCCGCCTTCGACGCCCTGATGGCGCGCCGGGGCGGGGAGCCGCCGCGCCCCGGCGACGAGCTGCCGCCTTCGGCCACGCGTTCATAATCGCGCCAGCCGCCGCAGCGCCTCGTCCAGCGTCGCGTCGCGCTTGGCGAAGCACAGCCGCACGATGCCCTGGCTGCGGCCGTCGCCGTAAAAGGCCGAAAGCGGAATGGCCGCCACCCCGACCTCGCGCGTCAGCCATTCGCAGAACGCCGTCTCCTCCAGCCGGCGCTCGGGCACGGCCAGCTCGCCGTAGCGCACGCACTGAAAGTAGGTGCCCTCGCACGGCAGCAGGCGCAGGCGCGTGCGCTGCAGCCCGGCGCGGAAGCGGTCGCGCTTGGCCTGGTAGAAGGCGCTCAGGCCCAGGTACGGGGCCGGGTCGGCCATGCAGGCGGCCAGCCCGTGCTGCATCGGCGTGTTGACGGTGAAGACGTTGAACTGGTGCACCTTGCGGAACTCCGCCATCAGCGGTGCCGGGGCCAGGCAGTAGCCGACCTTCCAGCCGGTGACGTGATAGGTCTTGCCGAAGCTGCTGACGATGAAGCTGCGCGCCGCCAGCCCCGCGTGCGTGGCCAGGCTGGCGTGCGGCTGGCCGTCGTAGACCATGTGCTCGTAGACCTCGTCGCCGATCAGCAGCACGTCGGTGTCGCGCAGCAGGGCCCACAGGGTCTGCAGGTCGTCCGTGCGCCAGACGGTGCCGCTCGGGTTGTGCGGGGTGTTGAGGACGATGGCGCGCGTGCGCGGGGTCAGCGCCGCGGCCAGGCGGGCAAAGTCAGGACGAAAACCCTCGCCCAGCGGCACGCGCACCGCCACGCCGCCGGCCAGCTCGACGCCGGGCACGTAGCTGTCGTAGCACGGCTCCAGCACGATCACCTCGTCGCCCGGCTGCACCACGGCCAGCAGCGCGGTCAGGATGGCCTGCGTGGCCCCGGCGGTGACGGTGACCTCGGTGTCGGGGTCGTAGGCGCAGCCGTAGAGCGAGGTCACCTTGCGCGCGATCGCCTGGCGCAGCGCCGGCACACCGGCCATCGGCGGGTACTGGTGGTGGCCGGCGCGCATCGCCTCGGTCACCGCCTGCGGCAGCGCCGGGTCGGGGTCGAAGTCGGGGAAACCCTGGCCGAGGTTGACCGCGCCGACCTGCTGCGCCAGCGCCGACATGACGGTGAAGATGGTGGTGCCCACCGTCGGCAGGCGGCTGGGCGGCACCGGGGTGCGGATCGGGGCGTCGTCAAAGCTGGTCGTCATGGCCGTGACCTTCCAGGGCCCGGTAGATGAGGTCGCGCGAGAGGCGGTCGCTGAGCGACTCGGCGAATTTCAGCACGAAGTGCCGCAGGTAGACGCCGCGCTTGAAGGCCACCCGCGCCACGTTGGTGCCGAACAGGTGGCCGGCCGGGCGCACCGCCAGCTCCGGCGGGCGCTCTTCGCCCGCCACCGCCATCTCGGCGACGATCCCGACGCCCAGGCCAAGCTTGACGTAGGTCTTGATGACGTCCGAGTCGATCGCCTCCAGCACGATCTGCGGCGTCAGGCCCCGCTGCGCGAACGCCTGGTCGATGCGGGTGCGCCCGGTGAAGGTCGGGTGGTAGGTGATCAGCGGCTGCGCGGCCAGGTCCTCCAGCGTGATGCGCTCGCGCTCCAGCAACGGGTGGCCGGCCGGCAGCACCAGCACGTGCTGCCACTCGTAACAGGGCAGGGTCACCAGGTCCGGATACTGCGCCAGCGACTCGGTGGCGATGCCGATGTCGGCCACGTCCTCGAGCACCCAGCGTGCCACCTGATCCGGCGCGCCCTGGTGCAGGCTGATGCCGACCTTGGGGTAGAGCTGGCGCAGCCGCGCCACCGGCGCGGGCAGCACGTAGCGCGCCTGCGTGTGGGTGGTGGCGATCGACAGGGTGCCGCTGTCCTGCGCGGCGTACTGCTCGCCGATGCGCTTGAGGTTGGCCACCTCGCGCATGATGATCTCGATGCTGCGCACGACCAGCTGGCCGGGCTCGGTCAGGCGCTTGATGCGCTTGCCGTGGCGCGCGAAGATGTCGATGCCGAGCTCATCCTCCAGCTCCAGGATGGCCTTGGAGACGCCGGGCTGGGAGGTGTGCAGGGCCTTGGCTGCCTCGGTCAGGTTGAGGTTGCGGCGCACGGCCTCCAGCACGAAGCGGAACTGGTGCAGGTTCATGCGGTCGGACTCTCCAGGGGCGTCAGCGACGCAGCACCAGCCAGGCGAGCGCCGCCAGCGACAGCAGCAGGTACAGTGCCGCCGGTGCCCCCGCGGCCAGCCACGGCGCCCAGCCCAGCAGGTTGCCGATGTGACCGAAGATGCCGTTGAGCAGCACGTAGCTGATGCCGATCATCACGCCGGCGAACACGTAGCCCGACAGCGCCTGCTGACGGAAGTGCAGGTAGGCAAACGGCAGCGCCAGCACCACCATCACGACGCAGCCGAGCGGATAGAACAGCTTGCGCCAGAACTCGATGGCGTAGCGCTGCGCGTTCTGGTCGTTGCGCTGCAGGTGGCGCGCGTACTGGAACAGGTCGAGCGTGGCCATGCGCTCGGGCTTGAGCAGCGCCACCTGCAGCATCTCCGCCCCGAGCGTGGTCGGCCACGTCAACGCCGGCAGCGTCTCCAGCGTCAGGCTGCCGTCGTCACGCTGGCGCTCGCGCCGCACCTGCTGCAGCTGCCACGCGCCACCGCCGGGCGGGGCGCTGCCGCTGGCGGCCTCGACGATCTCCTGCAGGCGGCCATCGGCTCCGAAGCGGTGGATGCGTACCGCGCGCAGCTCGCCTTGGGGCGTCAACGCCCGCACATTGACGATGGTGACGGCCTCGCCGTCGCGTTCGCGCAGCCAGGCGCCGGTGGCGCCGACGCTGATGCCGCCGCGGTACTGTGCCTTGAGCAGCTGGGCCTGGCGCGCCGCCGGTGGCGCGACGTAGTCGCCGATCAGGAACGTCAGCAGGGCGAACGGCAGCCCCAGTCCCAGGATCAGCCGCAGCGCGCGCCCGGGGCCCAGCCCGCTGGTGCGCAGGATCGTGAACTCCGAATCGCGCGCCAGCCGCGCCAGCGCGTAGACGCTGCCGATCAGCACCGCGATGGGCAGCAGCTCGTAGGCGCGCGACGGCAGCTGCAGCGCCACCAGCATCAGGGCGTCTTCCAGCCCGAAGCGCTCGCCCGGGCGCGTCAACGACGGCGCGCCCAAGCCCCCTAGCTCGTCGACCAGGTCGAAGAACGCGAACAACGCCAGAAAGCCCGCCAGCACGAACAGGATGGCGCCCAGCGCCTCGCCGTGCAGCAGGCGGCGCACCGTCCTCATGGCGTCGCTCCGGCGAGCCGGCGCGGCCGGGGGCTCTCATGCCAGGCCAACCAGCCCAGCGTCAGCAGCGCCACGCCCCCGTGCAGCAGCAGCGCGAACGTCCATGGATCGACGCGGCCACGGCTGGCCCAGCCCTGGCCGGCGCCCAGCAGGTTGTAGTACACGACGAAGGCCAGCAGCATGAACAGCAGGTGGCCGCCGCGGCCCACGCGCGGCTGGGCCGAGGTGGCCGCCAGTCCGAGCAGCGTCAGGTTGACGGCGCTGAGCACCAGCCCGACGCGCCAGGCCAGTTCGGCATGGTCGGCCGCCTGTCCGCGCGCCAGCAGGATCCAGGTCGGCATCGCGCTGTGCCGCCGCAGCTCCGTCGCCGGGGGCGGGGCCTCGGCGACGCGCAGCGTGTAGCGCTCGAAGCTGGCCAGTTCCCGGCCGGCACCGTCGGCCGGGCGCTGCCAGCGCTGGCCGTCCAGCAGCGTCAGCCACGTGCCGCGCTCGTCACCGTGGAGAGTGCCGGCGCGCGCCGTCACCACGCTGGTGCTGCCGTCCGCGGCGGTGTCGGCGACGAAAATGTTGCGCCCGCCGCGCCCGGCCTCGGCCTCGCGGTCGACGAACAGCACGCGCCGCCCGCCGGCCGACTCCTGGAACTGGCCCGGCGCGATGCGCTGCAGATCGCCGCGCTGCTCGTAGCGCTGGCGCAGCTCGTCGCGCTGCTGCTGCGCCCATGGCGTCACCAGCAGCGCCAGCACCGCCACCGCCAGCCACACCGGCCAGGCGAAGCGCACGATCGGTGCCACGAAGCCGCCCAGGCCCACGCCACAGGTGCGCCAGATCACCAGCTCGCTGTCGCGCTGCAGGCGCGCCAGCGTGCCCACGACGGCGGCCAGCAGCGCCACCGTCAGCACCACCCCGAGCTGGCCCAGCACCGCGTACGTCAGGAACAGCAGCAGCGCCTGCGGATCGACCTCGCCACGGCTGGCCTGGCCGAGCGTGCGCACCAGCAGCATCGTCAGCACCACCGTCAGCATCACGACCAGCGCCGCACCGAAGGCGCGCGCCAGCTCGCGACGCAGTGACGATTCGAATAACATCCGGGGCTCCTGCGGGATGACCGAGCGCGAATTATGGACTTCGATCTGCAGACCCTGGACCTGCGCGGCGCCGCCGACGTCGCGGTGGATGCTCTCATCGTCGCGTGGCCGGATGGCCTGACGGCCGACGCCGCCGACGGGGCCTTGGCGGCCTGGATCGGTCAGGCGCTGCACGATGGGGATCTCGGTACCGAGGCCGGCCACTGGCTGGCCGGTCACCGCGTCAGCGGGGTGGCGGCGCGCCGCGTGGTGGTGGTGCGCTGCGGCGACGGCAGCGCGCGCCGCCTGCGCCAGGCGGTGGCCGCGGCGTGGGGGGCGCTGCAGGCTGCGGCGCCGCGCACGCTGGCGCTGCTGCTGCCGCGCGCCGAGGAGGCCGCGGTCACCGCGGCGGTGCTGACCATCGCCGAGGCCAGTTACCGCTACACGACCACGCTGTCCGACCCCAAGCCGCGCGCGCTGCGTCGGGTGGTGGTCGGCGTGCCGCAGGCCGCCGCGCTGCGGCAGGCCTTCGACTGGGCGGTGGCCACGGTGCACGGGCAGGAGTTGGCCAAGGAGTGGGCCAACCGCCCGGCCAACCATGCCCGTCCGGCCGACCTGGCCGAGGCGGCGCAGGCGCTGGCCGGACCGGGGCTGGAGGTGGAGGTGCTGGGGCCGAAGGAGGTCGAGCGGCTCGGCATGGGGGCGCTGCTGGCGGTGGCGCGCGGCAGCCGCGAGCCGCTGCGCTTCATCGTGCTGCGCTACCGCGGCGCGCCCAAGCGCGAGGCGCCCGTGGTGCTGGTGGGCAAGGGGATCACCTTCGACACCGGCGGCATCTCGCTCAAGCCCGCCGCCGAGATGGACGAGATGAAGTTCGACATGAGCGGGGCGGCGGCGGTGCTCGGGGTGTTCGCGGCGTTGGCGCGCCTGCGCCCGGTGCTCAACGTGGTCGGGCTGATCCCGGCGTGCGAGAACATGCCCGGCGGCGCCGCGGTCAAGCCCGGTGACGTCGTGCGCAGCCTGAGCGGCCAGACCATCGAGATCCTCAACACCGACGCCGAGGGACGGCTGATCCTGTGCGACGCGCTGACCTACGCGCAGCGCTTCAAGCCGCGCGCCATCGTCGACGTGGCCACGCTCACGGGTGCCTGCGTGATCGCGCTGGGGGGCGTGCGCAGCGGCCTGTTCGCCAGCGACGACGTGCTGGCGCAGACGCTGCTGGAGGCTGGCGAGGCGGCGCAGGATCCGTGCTGGCGGCTGCCGCTGGACGAGGACTACGCCGAGGCGCTCAAGAGCCGCTTCGCGGACGTGGCCAACGTCGGTGGCCGCCCGGCCGGGGCGGTGACCGCGGCCAAGTTCCTGCAGCGCTTCGCCGGCGCGGTGCCGTGGGCGCACCTGGACATCGCCGGCACCGCCTGGAAGGGCGGCAAGGACAAGGGCGCCACCGGCAGGCCGGTGCCGCTGCTGGTGCGCTGGCTGCTGCAGCAGGCGCCGGCCCGTCCCCGCCGCGAACGCCGGGGAGCGCGTGCATGACCGAGGTGGTGTTCCACCTCAACGTGGGGGCGGAGGGGCGCGCCGTTCGCCTCTACCTGTGCCGCCTGCTGGCCAAGGCGCACGCCGCGCGCGCGCGGGTGTGGGTGGTGGTGCCCGAGGACGAACTGGCGCCACTGGACGAGGCCCTGTGGACGTTGCCGGCCGATGACTTCGTGCCGCACGTGCGGCACGACCAGCCCGCGGCGCTGCGCCAGCGCTCGCCGATCGTGCTGGCCACGGCGGCGCAGCAGCCCGAGGGGCGCCGTGACGTGGTGGTCAACGCGCAGCCCGAGTGGCTGTCGTGGCTGGAGGAGGCGGCGCCGGCGCGCGTCATCGAGGTGGTGGGCAGCGACGAGGCGGCCAAGGCCCAGGCACGCCAGCGCTGGCGCCGCTACCAGCAGCTGGGCTGGCCCCCGCGCCTGCACGACCGCGCGGCCCGCCCGGCGGCGGTGCCGGAGGGCTGAGATGGCGCCGGGCCGCCAGCCGCCGGCCTTGGTGCCGACGCTGACCGACATCGTGGCGCCCGGCGTCACGCCGGCGGATCGGGCGGCCTGTGGCACGTCCGATCCGCCGGCTTCAGCGCCGCTCGATGAGGCGCTCGTCGACGAGCTCGTCGACCGCGTCATGGCACGCCTGCAGCCGTTGCTGCAGGAGCGGCTGCAGGCAGTCTGGGCCGAATGGGTGGGGCGCCGGCTGGCCGAGGAGGTGCCGGTGCTGGTCAACGACCTGGCCGACGTGGTGCGCGCGGAAGTCGTGCGCACCTTGGGGGCAACCCGAAGCGGGCGGGCGCACGGCCCGGATTGATATCGGTTTTGGTGTATCTTTTGGGTTCGCGCGCGCAATCCGGTGTTGCGCGCAAACCGTTGCAACCATTTCCGTTCCAGAAGGGGCACCCATGCACGTGTACACCAAATTGGCCATCGCGGCCGCGGCCGCCATCGCGCTGACGGCCTGTGGCAAGAAGGAGGAAGCCAAGCCCGCCGCCCAGGGTCCGGCGGTGGAGCCGATGGTCGTCAAGATCGGCCACGTCGGCCCGACCAGCGGCCCGATCGCGCACCTGGGCAAGGACAACGAGAACGGCGCCCGCATGGCCATCGAGGAGCTCAACGCCGCCGGCATCCAGCTGGAGGGGCGTCCGGTCAAGTTCGAGCTGCTGGCCGAGGACGACGCCGCCGACCCGAAGCAGGGCACGGCCGCGGCGCAGAAGCTGGTCGACGCCAAGGTCAACGGCGTGATCGGTCACCTCAACTCCGGCACCACCATTCCGGCCTCGCAGATCTACAACGCCGCGGGCATTCCGCAGATCTCGCCGTCGGCCACCAACCCGAAGTACACGCGCCAAGGCTTCAACAACGTGTTCCGCGTGGTCGCGGATGACACCCACCTGGGCGGCACGCTGGGCAAGTACGCGGTTGAGCAGCTCGGTGCCAAGAAGGTCGCGGTGATCGACGACCGCACGGCCTACGGCCAGGGCGTGGCCGACGAATTCGAGAAGGGGGTCAAGGCCGCCGGTGGCGAAGTGGTCGACCGCGAGTTCACCAACGACAAGGCCACCGACTTCAACGCCATCCTGACCAAGATCAAGGCCAAGAAGCCCGACGTGATCTTCTTCGGCGGCATGGACGCGGTGGCGGGCCCGATGCTCAAGCAGATGAAGCAGCTGGGCATCAACGCCAAGTTCATGGGCGGCGACGGCATCTGCACCAGCGAGCTGCCCAAGCTGGCCGGCGACGGCATGGCCGACGAGCAGGTCTACTGCGCCGAGGCCGGTGGCGTCGAGGGCGAACAGAAGGCGGCGATGGACAAGTTCCGCGCCGACTTCAAGGCCAAGTTCGGCGTGGACGTGCAGGTGTACGCGCCGTATGTGTACGACGCCGTGCACGTGATGGTCAAGGCCATGCAGAACGCCAACTCGGCCGATCCGGCCAAGTACCTGCCGGCGCTCAAGCAGATCAGCCACAAGGGCGTGACCGGTCTGATCGAGTTCGACGAGAAGGGCGACATCAAGAACGGTGCGCTGACGCTCTACACCTACAAGGGTGGTCAGCGCTCGGAGATCGCGGTCGTGCGTTGAGGCGCATGCGCCACCGCCCCGGCGCCTGACAGGCGCCGGGGCGGTGGCGGCAGGCTGCGTTCCCCGCGCAAGCCCCCGCCAGCCGGCGGGGGTTTTCGTTTGCGGGGGCGGCGGCGCGGCGTCGGCCGACGTCCCATGCAAAAGCCCCGCGCGAGGGCGGGGCCTTCGAGGGTGCGGGCGCCGCGGCGCCGGCGTGCCTTCAGGACAGGTGCGAGCTGATGATCTTGGTCATCTCGAACATCGACACCTGCGCCTTCTTCAGCACCGCCTTGAGCTTGGCGTCGGCGTTGATCATGCGCTTGTTGGTGGCGTCCTGCAGCTTGTTCTTCTTGATGTATTCCCACACCTTCTTGGTCACCTCGGTGCGCGGCAGCGGCTTGGCGCCGACGATGGCGGCCAGCTCGGCGCTGGGGGTCATCGGCTTCATGAACGCCGCGTTGGGCGTGCGCTTCGGCGCGGCGGTGGCCTTGGCCGCGGCCGGCTTGGCGGCCGCAGGCTTGGCCGTCTTGGCCGCGGAGGTGGACTTGGGCGAGGCAGCTTTCTTCGCAGTGGCCATGAGTCGATCCTTGGGTTGGTTGCAAGCTCGCCACGCAGCGCCACGCGGGCGCACGCATGGATGGCTGCATCGTACTGCCAAGAAGGCGCTTTTTCCAGCGTCCGCACGCCCCGAGGCCCCTTGGACGGGGTTTTCCCGGAGGCGCGGCGGCGCGGGCGTTGCGTGGCGCAGACGCGGCGGCGCTCAGCCCCGCCACGCCTTCCACGTCATGGCCGCCGCCAGGCCGTACAGCAGCAGCGCAAACACGCGCTTGAGCGTGGCCACCGGCAGCGCGTGCGCCACGCGCACGCCCACCGGCGCCATCAGCACGCTGGCGCTGGCGATCACCGCCAGCGCCGGCAGGAACACGTAGCCCAGCGCGCCGGCCGGCCGCCCCGGCACGCCCGCTCCGGACCACAGGTATCCCAAGCCGTTGGCCAGCGCGATCGGAAAGCCCAGCGCGGCGCTGGTGGCCACCGCCTGATGCATGACCACGCCGCACCACGTCATGAACGGCACGCTGATGAACCCCCCGCCGGCGCCCACGAGGCCGGAGAGAAAGCCGATCGCGCCGCCGGCGGCCAGCTGTCCCGCCGGTCCGGGCAGACCCCGCCCCGTGCCGCCCTGCGGCCTGGCGGCCGAGCGCAGCATCTGCGTGGCCGAGAAGGCCACGAAGCCCGCGAACAGCAGCGCCAGCCAGCGACCCGACAGCACGCGGAACGCACCGGCGCCGGCCAGCAGCGCGCCCAGCACGATGCCCGGCGCGAGCCGGCGCACCAGATCCCAGCGTACCGCGCCGCGGCGGTGGTGCGCGCGCACGCTCGACAGCGACGTGAAGACGATCGTGGCCATCGAGGTGGCGATCGCCATCTTGACCGCCAGGTCACCGGCAACGCCGCGCTGCGCGAGGATGAAGGTGAGGAAGGGCACCATCAGCATGCCGCCCCCGATGCCGAGCAGTCCCGCCAGGAAACCGGTGGCGATGCCCAGCGCGACCAGTTCGGCGATCAGCAACGGTTCGAGCATGAGATGACGAGGCAGGCTGCGCGACGCCGGGGCGCGCGGGCACTGCGCGGCAGACGGCCGGGATGGAGGGGCAGAGGAGGGTGTCTGCCAAACCGCCGGACCGGCATCCTGAACGCGGAGGTTCAGGTGGGCGAGGGCAGCGCGGCTTCGGGTTCGTCTGACGCGAGACGATCGCGCCCGCCGCGCGATGTACCAAGCCCGGGCTCTACGAGCATTGGTTCAAGGAATGTAGGGCCCGACGGATGGCAGACGGCCCGATTGTACCCCGCCGGGTGCCCGGGCGGCGAGGTCACGGCAGCCGGTCGTCGGCCGCCAGCGCCTCGTCCAGGCGCGCGATCAGCGCGCGCAGGCGCTGCTCGGCCTGCGGCGGCAAGGCGGCGGCGTCGGCGGCCGGCTCGCCCTCGGGCGTGCCGAACGAGGAGTTGCGGAATGCCAGCGCCGGGTCGCGGTGGGCGGCGTCGAAGGCGATGTTGAGCGCCGCCAGCACCGCGATGCGGTCGCGCGCCTTGACCTTGCCGGCGTCGCGGATGCGGCACATCGCCGCATCCACCTGCGCCACCGCCTCACGCAGCGCCTCCTCGCCATCGGCCGGGCAGGCCAGCACGTAGGTCTGGCTCATGATCTGCACCTCGACCTGCTTGATCGGTGCGCGCGTCGTCATACGGCCTCCTGCGCGTCGTCCAGCGCCGCGGCCAGCGCCGCCAGCCGGGCACGCGCCTGCCGGCACTGCGCCAGCAGGTGGTCGCGCTCCTCGGTCAGCCGCCGCACTTCCTGCTCCAGCAGCGCCTGGGTGCGACGCAGCTCCTCGTGTCGCAGCAGCAGCCGCTCCACGCGCCGGGCGAGGTCGTCGATCAGGGTGGCATCCATCGTCCGGCGATTGTAGGGCCGCCGTCCGGGCCGGCGCTACAATGATCTCCGCGTTGGTGCTCGCGCCGTCCGTCCGTGGCGGCGCAGTTAAACGGGAAGCTGGGGGGTGGTACGCCGTGCGGCATACCGCCTAACCAGCGCTGCCCCCGCAACGGTAAGTGGACGTCGCCGCGCCCCGCGGCGCGGTGGCCGCTGCCGGCTCCATGCCACTGGGTGCTGCGCCACCCGGGAAGGCGCCGGCGGTCGTCTCCACCAGCCCGGATACCGGCCAACGGGGTGGCGCCGGGGTCTCGGCCGCGGCGCCGTGTCGCCCAGACACCGTCGGGGAGGGCGGTGAGGGCTCGTCGATGTCCTTCGATCCGATATGATCCATTCCGCTCTTGCCGGCCGCCTGCGGCCGGTGGCGCTGGCCTGCCTGTGCGCCGGCGCCGTGTCGCCCTGGGCGATGGCCCAGTCTCAACCGATGCTGGATGCGGTGGTGGTCAGCGCCACCCGCTCGCAGCAGCCCATCACCGACGTGATCGCCGATGTGACGGTGATCGACCGCGACACGATCGAGCGCAGCGGCGCCGCTGCCGTCGCCGACGTGCTGGCGCGGGTGCCGGGTGTCACGATCAGCCGCAACGGCGGGCCGGCCACGACGACCAACGTCTACCTGCGCGGCGCCGAGGGGCGCTTCACCGCGGTGTTCATCGACGGGGTGCGCATCGATTCGCAGTCCACCGGCGGGGCGACCTGGAATGCGATCCCGCTGTCGCAGGTGGAGCGCATCGAGGTGCTGCGCGGGCCGGCCGCGGCCATCTACGGCTCGGACGCGCTGGCCGGGGTCGTGCAGATCTTCACGCGCGAGGGCGAGGAAGGATTCTTCCCCTCGGTGCGGATGGGGCTGGGCAGCCACCAGACCCGCACGCTCGGGGTGTCGCTGCGCGGTGGCGCTGAGGGTGTGGACTATGCGTTCGGGGTCGGTGCGGAGCGCAGCGACGGCTTCAACGCCCGCCTGCAGGGCAATCCGGACCGCGACGGCTACCGCAACGAGAACCTCTCCGGACGTCTGGGCTGGCGGGTGGCTCCGGGGCACAGGCTGGAGCTGACGCTGCTGGACAGCCGCCAGCGCGCCGGCTACGACGGCTTCACGCCCGGACTGGACGACCAGAGCCTGCACCGCCTGCGCACGGCCGGGCTGCATTGGACCGCGCAGTGGAGCGAGGTCTGGACCACCCGCGCCAGTCTGACGCGCGGCACCGACCGCTACGAGACGACGCCGTCGCCGTACCTGACCGAAACGCGCGTGACCACCGCCCTGCTGCGCAACGAACTGCGGCTGGGTCCGGGCCTGATGACGGTGGATCTGGAGCGGCGCGAGGATGCGCTGGACAACCGCAGCACGACGCCGCCCCGCACCGACCGCCACCAGAACGCCGTGGCCGTGGGTTACGGCTGGCGCTCGGGACCGCACCATCTGCAGGTCAACGCGCGCCACGACGACGACAGCGAGTTCGGCGGCCAGTCCACCGGGCTGCTGGCTTATGGCCATGACGTCAGCCGCACGCTGCGCGTGACGGCGTCGGCGGGCACGGCGTTCCGGGTGCCGACGCTGTTCCAGCGCTTCAGCATCTACGGCAAGCCCGACCTCAAGGCCGAGAAGGGCCGCAACGTGGAGGCCGGCCTGCATTGGCAGTCCGGGGCGGACCGGCTGTCGGTGGTGGCCTACCGTAACCGCGTGCGCGACCTGATCGACTACGTCAGCGGCCCCGGACCTTGCGTCAACGGCGTGGGACCGTACGCCGGCTGCTACGACAACGTCGGCCGGGCCCGCATCACCGGGGTGACGTTGAGCGGCGGCACCCGCCTCGGCGCGGTCAACCTGGGCGGCTCGTGGGACGTGATGCGACCCAAGAACGAGCTGACGGACAAGTGGCTGGCCCGGCGGCCGCGCACGCAGGCGACGCTGACGGCCGACACCGTTGCCGCGGGCTGGCGCCTGGGAGGCGAAGTGCAGGTGGTGGGCGAGCGCTACAACAACGCGGCCAACACCCAGCGGCTGGCGTCCTACACCCTGCTCAACCTGACGGCCGAGCGGCCGCTGGGGCGCGACTGGCGCTTGCTCGCGCGCCTCGACAACGCCACCGATCGCGCCTACGAGACGGTGGCGGGCTACGCGACGCCGGGCCGGACCCTGTTCGTCGGCCTGAGCTGGGCCCCGCGCTGAGGCCGGGTCATGGCCACCGAGGCCGCCATCTCGACGCCGCTGCCATGCGCTGCCCCGCGCTGCTGATCGCCGCCCCGGCCTCCGGTCAGGGCAAGACCAGCGTCACCGCGGCGCTGGCGCGCTGGCACGCGCGCCAGGGACGGCGCGTGCGGGTGTTCAAGTGCGGGCCGGATTTTCTCGATCCGCAGTGGCTGGCGCTGGCCAGCGGCCACCCGGTGGACAACCTCGACCTCTGGATGAACGGCGAGGCCGACGTGCGCGCGCGGCTGGCGCGCGCGGCGCAGCAGGCCGACCTGATCCTGATCGAGGGTGTCATGGGCCTCTACGACGGCGAGCCCAGTGCCGCCGAGCTGGCGCAGCGGCTGGGCATCCCGGTGCTGGCGGTGGTGGACGCCGGGGCGATGGCAGGCACCTTTGGCGCCCTGGTGCACGGGCTGCGCCACTACCGGCCCGGGCTGCCGTGGGCCGGGGTGCTGGCCAACCGCGTGGCCGGCGCGGGGCATGCGCAGATGCTGCAGGCGGCCCTGCGCGACGGCGACGGCCCGTGGTGGGGGGCGTTGCCGCGCGACCAGGGCATGGCCCTGCCCGAGCGCCACCTGGGCTTGACGCAGGCCGGCGAGCTGCCGGATGCGCGGGCACGGCTGGACCGGCTGGCCGATGCGCTGCAGGCCACGCCGCTGGGCCGGCTCGCCTGGCCCGAATGGCAGCGCTGGGCGGTGGCGCTGGAGCCGGGCGACGCGCCGCCGGCGACCGGGCCGTGGCTGGCCGGGCGCCGCATCGCGGTGGCGCGCGATGCGGCGTTCGGCTTCCTCTACCCCGCCAACGTGGAGACGCTGCAGGCGCTGGGAGCGGAGGTCGTGTTCTTCTCGCCGCTGGCGGACGAGCCGCTGCCCGAGGCCGACGCGCTGTGGCTGCCCGGGGGCTACCCGGAGCTGCACGCCGACCGTCTCGCCTCCGCGGGTCGCACGCGCGCCAGCGTGCAGCGCCACGTGCAGGCGGGCCGTCCGGTGTGGGCGGAGTGCGGCGGGATGCTGGCGCTGCTGGAGGCGCTGACGCTGGTGGATGGGCGGCGCGTGCCGATGTGGGGGCTGCTGCCCGGGCAGGCCGTCATGCGCCCGCGGCTGGCGGCGCTCGGGCCGCACGCCTGGGCCACGCCGTGGGGCGAGCTGCGCGGGCACACCTTTCACTATTCGGAGGCGCAGATCCCGCTGGCGCCCGTCGCGCACACCACCCCGGCGCGGGCGCATGGCCGGCCCGAGGCCATCTGGCGCCACGGGCCCATCCTGGCGAGTTACTTCCACGCGTGGTTCGCCTCGGCCCCGCGGGCGGTGGCGCAGCTCCTTTCGCCGCAGGATGATCGGGTGCCAGCCGTGTCGCAGGAGGCCGCCGCATGACCCGGCCCGACTTCGGCCCGCAGCGCATCGTCTGCCTGACGGAGGAGACCACCGAGTGGCTCTACCTGCTTGGGCAGCAGCACCGCATCGTCGGCATCAGCGGCTACACGGTGCGCCCGCCGCAGGCGCGGCAGGAAAAGCCGCGCGTCAGCGCCTTTCTGAGCGCGAAGATCGACAAGATCCTGGCGTTGCGGCCGGATCACGTGTTCGGCTTTTCCGACCTGCAGGCCGACATCGCTGCCGCGCTGATCCGCGCGGGCGTGGCCGTGACGGTGTTCAACCAGCGCAGCGTCGAGGAGATCCGGGCGATGCTGTGGCAGGTGGCGGCGCTGGTCGGCTGCGCGCACGAGGGCGAGCGGTGGCTGGCGGCGATCGAGGCGCGGCACGCCGCGATGCGCGCTGAGATCCAACGGCGGCTGCAGCAGGGCGCGCGGCGCCCGCGCGTCTATTTCGAGGAGTGGGACGACCCGCCGATCACCGCGATCCGCTGGGTTTCGGAGCTGATCGAGCTGGCCGGCGGGCAGGACATCTTCGCTGAACGCGCGCGCGAGCCGCTCGGCAAGGACCGCGTGCTGCCGGATCCGCAGGAGGTGGTGCGGCGCGCCCCGGACCTCATCATCGGCTCGTGGTGCGGCAAGAAGTTCCGGCCCGAGCGCGTGGCCGCGCGCCCCGGCTGGCAGGACGTGCCGGCGGTGCGCGACGGTCAGCTGCACGAGATCAAGAGCGCCGACATCCTGCAGCCCGGCCCGGCGGCGCTGACGGACGGCGTGGCGCAGCTGCACCGCCTCATCCTGGCCTGGATGGACGGGCCGGGACGGGCCGCGGAAGGCGAGCGCCTGCGGGAGGGCGGCGATGCGTGAGCTGGTGCTGGGCGGGCAGAAGAGCGGCAAGTCGCGCTGGGCCGAGGGGCGCGCGGCGCAATGGCTGGCGGCGGACGCGCGCCACCGCGCGGTGCTGCTGGCCACCGCCCAGCCGCGCGATGCGGAGATGCGTGCGCGCATCGAGCGCCACCGGCGCGAGCGCGCCGCGCGCGTGCCGGGGATGGAGACGCTGGAGGTGGCCGGCGCCGAGCTGCCGCAGGCGCTGCAGCGCCAGAGCTCGCCGCAGGCGCTGGTGGTGGTCGATTGCCTGACGCTGTGGCTGACGCAGCTGGCGTGGCCGCCGGGGCGGGCGGCGGCGGTGGAGCCCGAAGCGCTGGAGGCGGCCATGCAGGCGCTGGAGCAGGCGCTGCAGGCCACAAGCGGCCCGGTGGTGCTGGTCGGCAACGAGATCGGCCTGGGCGTCATCCCGCTCGGGAGCGAGGTGCGCGCCTTCGTCGATGCGCTGGGCACGCTGAACCAGCGCGTGGCGGCGCGCTGCGAGCGCGTCACGCTGATGGTGGCGGGCTGTCCGCTCACCGTGAAGGGGGCGGTCTGATGGCCATCCGGCGCTTGGCACGGCTCGGCTGGGGGCGGGCGCTGCTGCTGGCCGGCGCGCTGCTGGCCGGCTGGCCGGCGCGCGCCGAGGTGCGTCTCACCGATGACCACGGCGTGGAGGTGCGGCTGGCGCAGCCGCCAAAGCGCATCGTCAGCCTGCTGCCGTCGCTGTCGGAAGCGGTGTGCGAGCTGGGCCGCTGCGACCGGCTGGTGGGCGTGGACCGCTACACCAACTGGCCGCCGGCGCTCGCGGGCGTGCCGCGCGTCGGCGGCGGGCTGGATCCGAACATCGAGGCGATCGTGGCGCTGCGGCCCGACGTGGTGCTGGCGGCCACCTCCTCGCGCGCGATCGAGCGGCTGCGCGCGCTGGGCCTCAAGGTGGTGGCGCTGGAGCCGCGCACGCACCAGGACGTGCAGCGCGTGCTGCTGACGCTGGGCGCGCTGCTGGAGGTGCCGGATGCGGCGCGCGTCTGGCGCGCGATCGACGCGGCGGTGTCGGCGGCGGCGCAGTCGCTGCCGCCGGCGGCGCGCGGGCTGCGCGTCTACGTCGAGGTCAGCCCCGGGCCCTACGCGGCGGGGGAGGCGTCGTTCATCGGCCAGACGCTGCGGCGCCTGGGGGCGCGCAACGTGGTGCCGGCCTCGCTGGGCCCCTTCCCGAAGCTGAACCCGGAGTTCGTCGTGCGCGCCGACCCGGACGTGATCCTGGTCAGCAGCCGGGCCGCCGAGGCGCTGGCGCAGCGGCCCGGCTGGGCGGCCTTGCGCGCGGTGCGGCAGGGGCGGGTGTGCGCGTTCGACGCCGCGCAGTCCGACGTGCTGGTGCGGCCGGGACCGCGCATGGCCGAGGCGGCACGGCTGATGGCCGACTGCCTGGCGCGCGCCGCCGCGCCGGCGCGCCCGACGGCAGCGGCGGCGGGAGGTCGCCCGTGAACGCGCGCCGTGCCGCCGGGGTGCTGCTGGCGCTGCTCGTGGCGGCGGCGGCGCTGCTGGTGCTGGCGGTCAGCGTCGGCAGCCTGGGGTTCGAACCGGTGTGGGGGGCGCTCGCCTCGTCGTCCGACGACGGGCAGGCGGCGCTGGCGGCGCAGATCGTGTGGGAGATCCGCCTGCCGCGGGCGCTCGGCGCCTGGGCCGCCGGGGCGCTGCTCGGGGTGGCCGGCGCGGTGGCGCAGGGGCTGTTCCGCAACCCGCTGGCCGACCCGTTCCTGCTCGGCAGCGCGGCGGGGGCGTCGCTGGCGGTGGCGCTCGCCCTGGTGGCGCTGGGCGGGGCGGCCGGCATGCTGGGGGGCGCCGGCACACCCGGCTGGAGCGTGCTGTCCTCCAGTCTCTGGGTGCGGCTCGGCCTGACCGGGGCGGCGTTCGTCGGGGCGCTGGCGGCGGTGCTGCTGACGCTGACGCTGGCGCGCGGCGTGCAGCACACGCTGCGGCTGCTGCTGGCGGGGGTGGTGGTCGGCGTGGTGCTGGGGGCCGGCACGCAGTTCGTGCTGCTGCTGGCGCCGGATGCGCTGCAGGCGATGCAGGCGTTTCTGCTCGGCTCCACGGCGTTCGTCGGCTGGCCGTCGGCCGGGCTGATGCTCGTGGCCGCCGTGCTGTGCACGGCGGCGGCGGCGCTGCTGGCGCGCGCGCTGGATGCGCTCGCGCTCGGGGAGGCCACCGCCGCGAGCCTGGGCCTGCCCCTCGGGGCGTTGCGCACGGCGCTGGTGGCGGTGCTGGCGCTGGCCACCGCCAGCGCGGTGGCACAGACCGGGCTGATCGCCTTCGTGGGGCTGGCGGCGCCGCATCTGGTGCGCTCGCTGGTGCCGACGACGCACGGCTGGCTGATGGCGCTGGCGGCGGCGATGGGCGGCGTGCTGCTGCTGGCGGCCGATACACTGGCGCGCGGGTGGCTGGCGCCGCAGGAGCTGCCGGTGGGCGTGCTGACGGCGGTGCTGGGTGGCGGCTACCTGCTGTGGCTGATGCACCGGGGGCGGCTGCGGGGGCAAGGGGCATGACGGGCACCGTGCATCCCGCCACCGACATCGCGCTGGCCGCGCAGAGGGTCCGCGTCGCGCTCGGTGGCCGCCCGGTGCTGCACGGCGTGACGGCGGCGCTGCCGCGCGGGCGCTGGACGTGCCTCGTCGGCCCCAACGGCGCCGGCAAATCCACGCTGCTGAAGGCGCTGGCGGGCCTGCTGCCGCTGCAGGGCGGCCGCATCGAGCTGCTGGGGCGGGCGCTGCAGGACTGGCCGCGCCGGGCGCGCGCCCGCACGGTGGCGTGGCTCGGTCAGGCCGAGCCGGCGGCCGACGACCTGATCGCCTGGGACGTGGCGATGCTGGGCCGGCTGCCGCACCAGCCGTGGCTGGCCACCCCCAGCGCCGCCGACCGCGCGGCGGTGGAGCAGGCGCTGCGCCTGATGCAGGCGTGGGACTGGCGCGGGCGGCCGTTGGGGCAGCTCTCCGGCGGTCAGCGCCAGCGCGTGCTGCTGGCGCGGCTGCTGGCGGTGCAGGCGCCGGTCCTGCTGATGGACGAGCCGCTGGCGCATCTGGACCCCCCGCACCAGGCCGACTGGCTGGCGCTGGTGCGCGCGCTGACGCGCCAGGGCCACACGGTGGTGACCGTGCTGCACGAGCTCAACCTCGCGCTGCACGCCGACGAGCTGCTGATCCTGGATGGCGGGCGCGTGCGCCACCAGGGGCCGGCGGCCGAGCCGGCCACGCACCGCGCGCTGGAGCAGGTGTTCGAGCAGCGCATCGCGGTGCGGCCGCTTGCCGCCGAGGCCACCTGCAGCGACGGCACGGCGTCGCGTTGGGTCGCGCTGCCGTGCGTGCCACCGCTGGAGGCCACCCATGCCGCCTGAGTCGCCGCCGACCACCAGGCCGTACGAAAAGCCGCAGGGCGAGCGCCGCGGCCTCGTCATCGTGCACACCGGCGACGGCAAGGGCAAGAGCACGGCGGCGTTCGGGCTGGCGCTGCGGGCGCACGGCCGCGGCAAGGCGGTGCGCATCTTCCAGTTCATGAAGGTGCCCACGGCGCGCTTCGGCGAGCACCGCGCCTTCGAGGCGCTGGGCGTGCCGATCGAGGGCCTGGGCGACGGCTTCAGCTGGAAGAGCCGTGACCTCGACCACTCCGCCCGGCTGGCCGCCGAGGGCTGGCGCCGTGCGCGCGAAGCGATCCTGGACGGGCGCCACTTCCTCGTCGTGCTCGACGAGATCACCTACCCGCTGCGCTACGGCTGGGTGCCGCTGCAGGAGGTGCTGCAGACGCTGCAGACGCGCCCGCGCGACGTGCACGTCTGCCTGACGGGGCGGGGCTGCCCGCCGGAGCTGATCGCGCTGGCCGACACCGTCACCGAGATGCGGCTCGTCAAGCACGCCTTCCAGGCCGGCATCCCGGCCCAGCGCGGCATTGAGGATTGAACGCAGATGGGGGTGTCCCCGTGCCATGATCCGGCCTTCGTTGTCCTCCCTCAACCTTCGCATGTCATGTCGATGAACCTCGAGATTGCCGTTGCCTCGCCGCGCGAGCGGCAGGTGGATGCAGCCCCGGCCGTGCAACGAACCGCAGACACCGCGCAGCGCCCTGCATGGACGCCGGCCGACGTGCTGGCGTTGCTGGAGCAGCCGCTGCCGGAACTTTTGTTTCAGGCGCAGCAGGTGCACCGGCAGCACCACGATCCCACCGAGATGGAGCTGGCCACGCTGCTGTCGGTCAAGACCGGCGGCTGCCCGGAAGACTGCGCGTATTGCCCGCAGTCGGTGCACCACGACACCGGGGTCAAGGCCACCAAGCTGATGACGCCCGAGGACGTGCGGGCGGCCGTGCGCGCCGCGCGGCAGGCTGGTGCCCAGCGCTTCTGCATGGGCGCGGCGTGGCGCGCGCCGACCGACCGCGATCTCGACAAGGTCGCCGAGCTGGTGCGCGTCGTGAAAGAGGAGGGCCTGGAGGCCTGCTGCACGCTGGGCATGCTGAGCGCCGGGCAGGCGCAGAGGCTGCGCGAGGCGGGCCTGGACTACTACAACCACAACCTCGACACCGCGCCGGAGTTCTACGGCGCCATCATCCACACGCGCGACTACGAGGATCGGCTGCGCACGCTCGAGCACGTGCGCGCGGCCGGCATCCGGGTCTGCTGCGGCGGCATCGTCGGCATGGGCGAGTCGCGCCTGCAGCGCGCTGGGCTGATCGCGCAGCTGGCCAACCTCGACCCCTATCCGGAGTCGGTGCCGATCAACCACCTGGTCAAGGTGGCCGGCACGCCGCTGGCCGACCAGCCCGACCTCGACCCGCTGGAGTTCGTGCGCACGATCGCCGCGGCGCGCATCACGATGCCGCGCGCCAAGGTGCGGCTGTCGGCTGGCCGGCGCGACATGGACGAATCGACCCAGGTGCTGTGCTTCTTGGCCGGCGCCAACTCGATCTTCTACGGCGACAGGCTGCTGGTGACCGGCAACCCCGACGTGGAGGCCGACCGTGCCTTGCTGGCGCGGGTAGGGATGCGCACGCGCGCGGCACAGGCTTGAGGCCGACGGATCCGCCGATGCAGCCCGACGTCCTCGGTTGGCCCGTACCCGCTGCGCTGGCGCTGGCCATCGCGGTGGCGCTGGCGTGGGACGCGCGTTTCGGCGAGCCGCCACCGCGCCTGCACCCCGTCGTCGGCATGGGACGGGTGCTGGCGGCGCTGGGCCGGTGGGTGGCGCCGCGGGCGGATGAGGCGCAGCGGCCAAGGCGGGACTTCGCCGCCGGGGCGCTGGCGTGGACGCTGGGGGCGGTGGCGGTGGTGGCGCTGGCCGGCGGCGCGCAGGCGCTGCTGAGCGGCACGCCGTGGTGGGCGCAGGGGCTGGCGCTGGGCGTGCTGCTCAAGCCGCTGCTGGCCTGGCGGATGCTGCGCGACGAGGTGGCCGCGGTGGAGGCGGCGCTGGCGCAGGGGCTGGAGCCCGGGCGCGCGCAGGTGGCGCGGCTGGTCAGCCGCGACGTGCAGGCGCTGGATGAGGCCGGCGTACGGCAGGCGGCGCTGTCCACCCTGGCGGAAAACCTCAACGACTCGGTGGTGGCGCCGCTGTTCTGGTTTGCGCTGGCGGGCCTGCCGGGGGCGGCGCTGTACCGCTGGGCCAACACCGCCGATGCGATGTGGGGCTATAGCGGCGTGCGCGGCGGGCGCGACTGGACGTGGGCCGGGCGCTGGGCCGCGCGCGCCGACGATGCGCTCTCATGGCTGCCGGCGCGGCTGACTGCGGGGCTGCTGCTGGCCGCCTCGGGCCGCGGCGTGCGGTGGCGTGCGCTGCGCGCACAGGCGCGGCGCACGCCGTCGCCCAACGGCGGCTGGCCGATGGGGGCGCTGGCGCTGCGGCTGGGGGTGCGGCTCGTCAAGCCCGGTGTGTACGCGCTCCACGAAGACGGGCGGTTGCCGCAGCGGGCCGACACCGCGCGTGCCCTGGCATGGTGCGGGCGCGTGGTCGCCGGGTGCGGTGCGCTGCTGGTGGCCGGGCTGGCGGCGCTGGAGGTCTTCGGGAGGCCGTCATGAAGGAGGAGCGGCTGGATCACCCCGTTGTCGAGGCCGGCGGGCCAGGCCCACAGGCCGGGCACGGGCCGCGCGCGGCGTCGAAGCGAACGTCTGCCGCGCTGCCGGCGCGCCCCCACGGCGGCCCCGACGCCGACGGTGTGCCGCCGTGGGACTTCTCCACCAACGCCAACGCCTGCGGGCCGTGCCCGCACGCCTGGGCGCGGGTGCAGGCGGCGGTGCGGCGTCACTATCCGGATCCCGCCTACACGGATCTGCGCCGGCGGCTGGCGGACGCGCACGGTGTGGCGCCGGCGCGCGTGCTGCTGGCCGCCAGCGGCAGCGAATGGATCCTGCGCTTTGCCGCCTGGTGCGCACGGCGGGGGCTGACGCGCGTCTGGTGGCCGATGCCCGGCTACGGTGACTACGCGCACGCCGCCGCGGTCTGGGGCCTGGCGCGCGCGCCCGGCCCGGCGCAGGCGCGTGCCGGCTGGCTGTGCGACCCCGGCAGCCCGCTCGGCCAGCCGGAGGATGCCGCCGTGGCCGAGGCATTGTTGACCGCCGGGGCGCCGGTGACACTGGACCTGGCCTACGCGCCGCTGCGGCTGCAGGGCGGCGCCGCGTTGACCGAGGCGCAGCGCGCGCACTGCTGGCAGCTGCACAGTCCCAACAAGGCGCTGGGCCTCACCGGCGTGCGCGCGGCCTACGTGATCGCGCCCGAAGAGGCCGAGCCTGGCCAGCTCGCCGAGTTGGAGGCGCTGGCGCCGTCGTGGCCGATCGGGGCCGACGGCGTGGCGCTGCTGGCCGCGTGGGTGGAGCCTTCGACGCAGCGCTGGCTGCAGGCGACCTTAGGGACGCTCGCGCAGTGGAAGGCGGCGCTCGTGCAGACGCTGCAGGCGCGCGGCTGGGACGTCGCCGCGAGCGTCACGCCGTTTCTCTGCGCCCGCCCGCCGCAGCCGCTGGAGGCGGCGGCGCTGCGCGCGCGCGGCGTCAAGCTGCGCGAGGCGGCGTCGTTCGGCCTGCCGGGCTGGTGGCGTCTGTCGGCGCAGCCGCCCGAGGCGCTGCAGGCGCTGGCCGAGGCGCTGGATGCGCCCGCGGCAAGCCCGCCCGTGGCCCCCCGGAGGAGGGCGCCGCGATGACCGCGCGCTGCCTGATGGTCTGGGGCACCAGCAGCGGCGCCGGCAAGAGCTGGCTCGCCACCGCGCTGTGCCGCTGGTACGCGCGCCAGGGCCTGCGCGTGGCGCCGTTCAAGGCGCAGAACATGAGCAACAACGCGCGCGTGGTGGCCACCTCCGACGGCGCGGAAGGCGAGATCGGCGCGGCGCAGTATTTCCAGGCGCTGGCCGCCGGCGTGGAGCCGGACGTGCGCATGAACCCGCTGCTGCTCAAGCCCGAGGCCGACACGCGCAGCCAGGTGGTGCTGCTGGGCCGCGTCGACGCCGAGCTGACCGCGCTGCCGTGGCGGCAGCGCTCGGCCCGCGTCGGGCCGGTGGTGCGGCAGGCGCTCGATGAACTGCGCGCGCAGCACGACCTGATCGTGATGGAAGGCGCCGGCTCCCCGGCGGAGATCAACCTGCAGGACAGCGACATCGTGAATCTGGCGCCGGTGCGCCACGCGCAGGCGCGTGCGCTGCTGGTGGCCGACATCGACCGCGGCGGGGCGTTCGCGCACCTGTACGGCACCTGGGCGCTGCTGCCCCCTGACGTGCGCGGCGCGCTGCGCGGCTACGTGCTGAACAGGTTCCGCGGCGACGCGGCGCTGCTGGAGCCGGCGCCGCAGCGGCTGCTGCAGCTTACCGGCGTGCCGACGCTGGCCACCCTGCCGCTGCGCTGGGGGCACGGCCTGCCCGAGGAGGACGGCGTGTTCGACGACCGTACCGTGCACGGCGGCGGCCCGGTGCGCACGACGGTGGCGGTGGTGGCCTACCCGCGCCTGAGCAACCTGGACGAATTCCAGCCGCTGAAGAACGCCGCCGGCGTGCGGCTGGTGTGGGCGCGCACGCCGGCGGATTGCGCCGGGGCCGACTGGATCATCCTGCCCGGCTCCAAGGCCACGGCGGCGGACCTGGCGTGGCTGCGCGCGCAGGGGCTGGACGCGGCGATTGCCGCGCACGCGGCGCGCGGCGGGGCGGTGCTGGGCATCTGCGGCGGGCTGCAGATGCTGGGCGAAGCGCTGGTCGATCCGCACGGCGTGGACGGCAACGCCCCGGGGCTGGGCCTGCTGCCGCTGGTCACCGCCTTCGAGCGCGACAAGACCGTGCGCCGCACCACGGCGACGTTCGCCGCGCTGCCGCCCGGCCCGTGGGCGGCCTTGGGCGGCGTGCGCGTGCGCGGCTACGAGATCCACCACGGCCGCACCGTGCCGCACCCGGCGCTCGTCGCCCGTGGCGAAGTGGCGCACGAGGTGCTGCCGGGGCTGGCGTGGTGCAACACCGCCGGCAACGTGCTGGGCCTGTACCTGCACGGCCTGTTCGAGGACGAAGCCGCGCTGCGCGCGCTGCTGGGTGCGCGCGCCCGGCCGCTGGCGGACGTGTTCGACGGCCTGGCCGACCTGGTGGAGGCGCACTTCGCCCCCGGGGCGCTGGCGGCGCTGGCCGGGCCCTGACCCTTCCACACCCCATCGATGAGGAGTCCCCCGATGACGACCCTGAACCCCGACGACCTGCCCGCCGTGCCCGACCTGCACGACGCGGCGCTGGCCGCGCGCTTGCAGGCGCTGCTGGACGACAAGACCAAGCCGCTCGGGTCGCTGGGCCGGCTGGAGGCGCTGGCGCAGCGGCTCGGCCTGATCCTCGGCACCGAGGCGCCCGCGCTGCGCGAGCCGCAGCTGGTGGTCTTCGCCGCCGACCATGGCCTGGCCGCGCACGGCGTGTCGGCCTACCCGAGCGACGTCACCTGGCAGATGGTGGAAAACTTCCTCGCCGGCGGCGCGGCGGTCAGCGTGCTGGCGCGCCAGCACGCGCTGGCGCTGACCGTGGTGGACTGCGGCGTGCGCCATGCCTTTGCCCCGCGGCCCGGCCTGGTGGACGCCAAGGTGGCCTGGGGCACGGCGGACGCGCTGCAGCAACCGGCGATGACCGACGCGCAATGCGCGCAGGCGCTGCGACACGGCATCGACCTCGTGCGGCGGCTGCCCGGCAACGTGCTGCTGCTGGGCGAGATGGGCATCGGCAACACCTCCGCCGCGGCGCTGCTGATGAGCCGGCTGACGGGTCTGGACATCGCCGACTGCACCGGCGCCGGCACGGGGCTCGACGCCGCCGGCGTGCAGCGCAAGATCGACGTGCTGCGGCGGGTGCTGGCGCGCCATGCGCAGGCCACCGAGCCGCTGCAGGCGCTGGCGGCGCTGGGGGGCCTGGAGATCGCCGCCATGACCGGCGCCGTGCTGCAGGCCGCCGCGGAGCGGCGCATCATCGTGGTGGACGGCTTCATCACCACCGCCGCGGTGCTGGTGGCGGTGCGGCTGCGCCCGCACGTGCTGCAGCGCTGCGTGTTCGCCCACCGCTCCGGCGAGCGCGGCCACGCGCTGCTGCTGGCGCACCTGAAGGCCGAGCCGCTGCTGGACCTCGGTCTGCGGCTCGGGGAGGGGTCGGGTGCGGCGCTGGCCTGGCCGCTGCTGGTGTCGGCCTGCGCCATCCTGCGCGAGATGGCCAGTTTCGGCGCGGCCGGGGTGGCGCGCGCCAGCGCGGTGGCCGCAACCGTGGCGGTCTGAGGATGCCGGGGGATGACGGATCGGCACGGCCCCGACGTCGGGCAGGGTGATGACGCTGCCGGTGCGCCGCGGCGCGCGCTGGCGCTGCGGCACTTGCTGCTCGCGCTGCAGTTCTTCACCCGCATCCCCGTCACCGGGAGGCTGGCGGCGTGGGTCGGTTATTCGCCGGCGATGCTGCGCGCCAGCGCCGTGTGGTTTCCGCTCGTCGGCGCGGTGGTCGGCGCCTGGGCCGGCGCGGTGCTGGCGGCGGCGCTCGCGCTGCTGCCGGCGCAGCCGGCGGCGGCCTGGGTGGCGGCGGGGCTGACGCTGATGGCCAGCGCATGGCTGACCGGCGCCTTCCACGAGGACGGCTGGGCCGACACCTGCGACGCGCTCGGCGGCCACGTGCCGCGCGAGCGGGCGCTGGCGATCATGAAGGATTCGCGCATCGGCAGCTACGGAGCGCTGGCGCTGGCGCTGATGGCCCTCTTGCAGGCGGCGCTGCTGGCGCTGCTGGCGCAGGCGCTGGGGGCGGCTGCGGCGGCGGCGCTGCTGGTCGCGGCGCACGTGGCCTCGCGCTTGGCGCCGCTGGTGGTCATGCGCACGCTGCCCTATGTCGGCGAAGCCGACGGGCGCAAGGCCAAGCCGCTGGCCGACGCGATCGACGACCGGGCGCTGGCGTGGGCGGGCGTGCAGACCGTGTCGTTGCTGACGGCCCTGGCGGCGCTCGTGCCGCTGGCGGCGCCGGTGTGGGGCGGGGCGCTGGCGCTGGCGGCGCTGGCGACGTGGCGCGTGCGCGCGTGGCTGGCGCGGCGGCTGCAGGGCTTCACCGGAGATGCGCTCGGCGCCACGCAGCAGGTGGTGCTGGCCGCCTTCCTCCTCGGCGCGGCGCTGGGGGCGCGGGGCTGAGCGATGCGGCTGTGGCTGGTGCGGCATGCGGCCCCGCGCATCGAGCCGGGGCGCTGCTACGGGCGGCTCGACGTCGTGGCGGACGCGGCCGCCACGCAGGCCGCCGCCGCGGCGCTGCGCGCGGCGCTGCCGCCACGCTGGGCCGGCTGGCACTCCACGCGCGCGCGCTGCCGCCAGCTGGCCGCGGCGCTGGGCGGACCACCGGCCGGGACGTGGCGCGAGGACGCCCGGCTGGACGAACTCGACTTCGGCGCCTGGGAGGGGCGCGCGTGGGACGCGATCGGCGCGGCGGCGCTGGACGCCTGGGTGGCCGACTTCGCGCACCACCGCGCCGGCGGCGGCGAGTCGGTGGCGCAGCTGCTGGCGCGCGTGCAGGCCGCGCTGGCGGAGGCTGCCGCGTCCGCAGCGACGGATGTCGTCTGGATCACGCACGCCGGCGTCATTCGCGCCGTGCAGTGGCTGCGCGCACAGGGCGCGCGTTTGCCCACCGCGGCGCAGTGGCCACGCGAGGCGCCGCACTGGGGGGCCTGGACAGTCCTCGACTGGCCTGCCTGATCGCGGTGGGGCGACCGGCGGTTACGGCCGGACGGATGGTCTCGGTGTTTTCCCTAGGTTTGGGGCTGAAACCCGGTTTCATTCAGCGGGCTGTAAGCGTGCACGCGGATAGTGGACCGCGACGCATCGCCGCCGGTGATGCGGGTAGGGCGGCCTGCGCGCCGCCGATTCGCACCAACCATCCGAGGAGCATCCATGTCCCTGAACGACAACGCACGGGCCTACTGGTCCGCGACGCTGGGGCTGCTGGCCAAAGTGCTGGTCATCTGGTTCCTGGTGTCGTACGGCGCCGGCATCCTGTTCGCCGACGCGCTCAACGCCATCAAGCTGGGCGGCTATCCGCTGGGCTTCTGGTTCGCCCAGCAGGGCTCGATCTATGTCTTCATCGCGCTGATCTTCTGGTACGCGGCGCAGATGCGCAAGATCGACGCCAAGTTCGGCATGGCCGAAGACTGACCGGGAGTGCACCACCATGAGCCTGCAACTCTGGATCTACCTGGTCGTCGGCGCGACCTTCGCCCTCTACATCGGCATCGCGGTGTGGTCGCGCGCCGGCAGCACCTCCGACTTCTACGTCGCCGGCGGCGGCGTGCACCCGGTCACCAATGGCATGGCCACCGCGGCCGACTGGATGAGCGCGGCCTCGTTCATCTCGATGGCCGGCCTGATCTCCAACATGGGCTACGGCGGCGCCGTGTTCCTGATGGGCTGGACCGGCGGCTACGTGCTGCTGGCCTGCCTGCTGGCGCCGTACCTGCGCAAGTTCGGCAAGTTCACCGTGCCCGAGTTCATCGGTGACCGCTACTACTCGCAGACCGCGCGCAACGTCGGCGTGATCTGCCTGCTGGTGGCCTCGATCACCTACATCATCGGCCAGATGACCGGTGTCGGCGTGACGTTCTCGCGCTTCCTGGGCGTCTCCAGCGACATGGGCATCTACATCGGCATGGCCATCGTGTTCGCCTATGCGGTGTTCGGCGGCATGAAGGGCATCACCTACACCCAGGTGGCGCAGTACATCGTGCTGATCCTGGCCTACCTGGTGCCGGCGTTCTTCATCTCGCTGGCGCTGACCGGCAACGTCATTCCGCAGCTGGGCCTGGGCTCGAACCTCAGCGGCACCGACGTGGCGCTGCTGGACAAGCTCAACCAGGTGCTGGTGGATCTGGGCTTCGGCGAGTACACGACGCAGGTCGCCGGCAACAAGCTCAACATGTTCTTCTACACCGTGTCGCTGATGATCGGCACCGCGGGTCTGCCGCACGTCATCGTGCGCTTCTTCACCGTGCCCAAGGTGGCCGACGCGCGCGCCTCGGCCGGCTGGGCGCTGGTGTTCATCGCGCTGCTCTACACCACCGCCCCGGCGGTGGGCGCGATGGCGCGCCTGAACCTGATCGGCACCGTCAACACCGCCGTCGGCGTCGAGCCCGATCCGGCCGGTGGCGTGCGCATCAACGCCGACAAGGTCAAGGCCGGCGGCGACCTGATCAGCGCCGAGGCCTCGCTGCCGTACGAGCAGCGCCCCGACTGGTTCAAGCGCTGGGAGAAGACCGGCCTGCTGAAGTTCGAGGACAAGAACGGCGACGGCCGCATCCAGTTCTACAACGACAAGACCAAGAACGAGGCCGTCAAGGCCAAGGCCGAGGCCGCCGGCTTCAAGGGCAACGAGCTGACCGTCAACGCCGACATCATCGTGCTGGCCAACCCCGAGATCGCGCTGCTGCCCAACTGGGTGATCGCGCTGGTGGCCGCCGGTGGTCTGGCCGCGGCGCTGTCCACCGCGGCGGGCCTGCTGCTGGCGATCTCGTCGGCGATCTCGCACGACCTGATCAAGGGCGCGATCAACCCCAACATCAGCGAGAAGGGCGAGCTGCTGGCCGGCAAGATCGCGATGGCGGGCGCCATCGTCGTCGCGGGCTACCTGGGCCTGAACCCGCCGGGCTTTGCCGCCGGCACGGTGGCGCTGGCGTTCGGCATTGCCGCCTCCACCATCTTCCCGGCGCTGATGATGGGCATCTTCAGCAAGAAGGTGACCAGCTCCGGTGCGATCGCCGGCATGCTGTCGGGCCTGTTCGTGACGCTGTTCTACGTGTTCGCGCACAAGGGCATCTTCTTCGTCAAGGGCACCGAGTACCTGGATCTGATCGGCGGCGCCAACAGCTTCTTCGGCGTCACGCCGGAGGCCTTCGGTACCGTCGGCGCGATCGTCAACTTCGTCGTGGCGTTCGCGGTCAGCAGCGTGTCCAAGCCGGTGCCGGCGCACATCCAGGAGCTGGTGGAGTCGGTGCGCGTGCCCAAGGGGGCGGGCGCGGCCGTCGGCCACTGATCCCGGTTTTCTGACACACTAGGCGGGCCCCGCCGGACGACAGCGCCGGCGGGGCCTTTTTGCCATCCCCGATGGGTTGTCAATGGTCACCGTCTACCCGATCAAGATTCTGTTTTTCCTGGTGCTCTTCCCCGTGGCATTCTTCTGGCTGCGGCGCGCTTGGCGCATCGCCGTGCGGCACGATTTCTCCGAGGTGGCGCTGCGCAAGGGCGAGCCTCCCGCGGATCCGGCGCGCTGGGCGCCGTACGAACTCGCGCTCAACCTCGTCGCCGGCGGCGTGCTGGTCGGCGTGATCGTGTCGGTGCTGCTGGGCTGGCTCGCCTACGAGGACTGGGTCGCGATCGCCGGCTCGACGCTGTGGATGAAGATCTTCCTGTCGTTCGCGCTGGCGCGCCACGCGCACGGCTTCGGCCCGGGACGCACCCGCCGCGCCGCGCCGCGCGACTGAACCCGCCAGGTCGCGCGCAGCGAACCTCGCGCTCCGGCGCGTCCGTCCTCAGCGGGCGGACTGCGCCTCCAGATCCTGGCGGATGATCGTGGCGATCTCCTCGATCGACTTGTGCGTCGTCGACAGGATGCGGATGCCGGCGCGGCGCATCAGCGCCTCGGCCTCGCGCACCTCGTAGCGGCACTGCTCCAGGCTGGCGTAGCGCGAATTCGGCCGCCGCTCGTGGCGCACCTCGCTCAGGCGCACCGGATCGATCGTCAGGCCGAACAGCTTCCTCCTGTGCGGCAGCAGCGCCGGGGGCAGCTGGCCGCGCTCGAAGTCCTCGGGGATCAGCGGGTAGTTGGATGCCTTCAGCCCGAACTGCAGCGCCAGATAGAGCGAGGTGGGCGTCTTGCCGCTGCGGCTGACCCCCACCAGGATGACGTCCGACTGTTCGAGGTTGGCGTCGGTCTGGCCGTCGTCGTGCTCCAGCGTGAAGTGGATCGCCTCGATGCGGTCGTGGTACTCGCGGCTGCGCGTCACGTCGGAGAAGCGCCCGACGCGGTGGTTGGACTTCATGCCCAGCTCCAGCTCCAGCGGCGCGATGAAGGTGCCGAACATGTCGATCAGCATGCCCTGGCAGTGCTGGCGCAGCACCTCCAGCACCTCCAGATTGACCACCGTCGTGAACACCAGCGGCCGCTTGCCGTCGACCTCGGCGGCATGGTTGATCTGGCGCACCGCCTGATGCGCCTTGTCGACGTCGTCGACGAAGGGCAGGCGCACGCGCTTGGGGTGGATCTCGAACTGCTTGAGCAGCGCGTCGGCAAACGTCTCGGCGGTGATGCCGGTGCCGTCGGAAACGAAGAAGGCGGTGCGGTTGGGCATGGGGCGCAGGCTGGCGGAATGGGTGGGGGCGCAGGCGCCCCGGACGTACAATCCCGGACATTATCGCGGCGTGGCGCGAGCGGTTCGCATGGCCGTCCGCGCCGCGCGACGCGCGGGCCACGAACGAACAACGACGACAAGGCCCCGCCGCGCCGGCGGCGCCGCGGACCGGTTTTTCCACCATCTGGAGTGTTGCCACCATGTCCGACAACCGCTTTCCCCCCGACGCACTGGTCGTTCCCTTCGAGCAGCTGCGCATGGCCGACGTCGAAATCGTCGGCGGCAAGAACGCCAGCCTCGGCGAGATGATCTCGCAGCTGCCGCAGGGCGTGCGCGTGCCCACCGGCTTTGCCACCACGGCGCATGCGTTCCGTCTGTTCCTGAAGCACGGCGGGCTGGATGAGCGCATCCACGCGATGCTCGCCAGGCTCGACGCCGACGACGTCAAGGCGCTGGCGGCCACCGGCGCCGAGATCCGCGCCATGGTCGAGGCGCAGCCGTTCCCGCCCGAGCTGGAAGCCGCGATCCGCGACGCCTACGCGCGCCTGGACGGGGGCCTGAACGCCAGCTACGCGGTGCGCTCCTCGGCCACCGCCGAGGATCTGCCCGATGCCTCGTTCGCCGGCCAGCAGGAGACTTTCCTCAACGTCGTCGGCATCGAGCAGATCCTGCACAAGATCAAGGAGGTCTTCGCCAGCCTCTACAACGACCGCGCGATCAGCTACCGCGTGCACAAGGGCTTCGCGCACAGCGAGGTGGCGCTGTCGGCCGGCGTGCAGCGCATGGTGCGCTCGGACTTGGGCGCCTCCGGCGTCATGTTCACGATCGACACCGAAAGCGGCTTCGAGGACGTCGTCTTCATCACCGCCAGCTACGGCCTGGGCGAGACGGTGGTGCAGGGCGCCGTCAACCCCGACGAGTTCTACGTCCACAAGCCGATGCTCAAGGCCGGCAAGCACGCCATCATCCGCCGCAACCTCGGCAGCAAGCTGATCCAGATGGTGTTCGCCACGCCGGAGGAGAAGGCCGCCGGCGGCAAGCTGGTCAAGACGGTGGACGTGCCGGTGGAGCAGCGCAACCGCTACAGCCTGACGGATGCCGAGGTGCTGGAGCTGGCGCGCTACGCGCTGGTCATCGAGCAGCACTACGGCCGTCCGATGGACATCGAGTGGGGCAGGGACGGCGTCGACGGCCAGATCTACATCCTGCAGGCGCGGCCGGAGACCGTCAAGAGCCAGGCCGCCGGCCAGGTGGAGCTGCGCTACAAGCTCAAGGCCAAGGGCCCGGTGCTGGTGAGTGGCCGCGCCATCGGCCAGAAGATCGGCACCGGCAAGGTGCGCATCGTGCACTCGATCGCCGAGATGGACAAGGTGCAGCCCGGCGACGTGCTGGTCACCGACATGACCGACCCCAACTGGGAGCCGATCATGAAGCGCGCCAGCGCCATCGTCACCAACCGCGGCGGGCGCACCTGCCACGCGGCCATCATCGCGCGCGAGCTGGGCATCCCCGCGGTGGTCGGCTGCGGCCACGCCACCGAGGCGCTCAAGGACGGCCAGCTCGTCACCGTCAGCTGCGCCGAGGGCGACACCGGCCACATCTACGAGGGACTGCTGGAGACCGAGGTCACCGAGGTCAAGCGTGGCGAGATGCCGGAGCTGCCGGTCAAGATCATGATGAACGTCGGCAACCCGCAGCTGGCGTTCGACTTCGCGCAGATTCCCAACGGCGGCGTCGGCCTGGCGCGGCTGGAATTCATCATCAACAACAACATCGGCGTGCACCCGCAGGCGATCCTGGACTACCCCAACGTCGATGCGGACCTCAAGCGCGCGGTGGAATCGGCCGCGCGCGGCCACGCCAGCCCGCGCGCCTTCTACGTCGACAAGGTGGCCGAGGGCGTGGCCACGATCGCCGCGGCGTTCTGGCCCAAGCCGGTCATCGTGCGGCTGTCGGACTTCAAGAGCAACGAGTACCGCAAGCTGATCGGCGGCAGCCGCTACGAGCCCGACGAGGAAAACCCGATGCTGGGCTTCCGCGGCGCGGCGCGCTACCTGAGCGCCGAGTTCGCCGAGGCCTTCGCGATGGAGGTGGAGGCGATCAAGCGCGTGCGCGGCGAGATGGGCCTGACCAACGTGCAGGTGATGGTGCCGTTCGTGCGCACGCTGGCGCAGGCCAGGCGCGTCACCGAGCTGCTGGCCTCGATGGGCCTGAAGCGCGGCGACAACGATCTCAAGCTCATCATGATGTGCGAGATCCCGAGCAACGCGGTGCTGGCCGAGCAGTTCCTCGAGTTCTTCGACGGCTTCTCGATCGGCTCCAACGACCTGACGCAGCTGACGCTCGGGCTGGACCGCGACTCGGGGCTGGAGCTGCTGGCGCACGACTTCGACGAGCGCGACCCGGCGGTGCTGGCGCTGATCGAGCGCGCCATCCAGGCCTGCCGCGCGCAGGGCAAGTACATCGGCATCTGCGGCCAGGGGCCCAGCGACCATCCGGACTTCGCGCGCTGGCTGATGGACAAAGGCATCAGCTCGATCTCGCTGAACCCGGACACGGTGGTCGACACCTGGCACCGGCTGGCCGGACAGGGCTGACGCAGGCTGCGCCGCCATGTCGCGCCCACCGCACGCCCCGACCCAGGCCCGGCTGTGGGCGCTGTTCGCGCTGGGCGTGGCGGCGTTCAACTTTCCGCTGCTGGCGGTGTGGGCCGCGCTGGCCGAGCAGGCCGGCGCGGCCGCCCCTTGGGCGGTGGCGCTGTTCGTCGTCTGGGCCGGGCTGATCGCGCTGTTGGCCTGGGTGCTGGAGGGCGCGCCGGACTGACCCGGCACGGCCGCAGGGGCCTGCGATGTCCACCGCCGTCGTCGCCAGCGCCGCCTTCGCCTATCTGGCGCTGCTGTTCGGCGTGGCGCACTGGGCCGACGGACGCGCGCGCGCCGGCCGCTCCCCCACGCGCAGCCCCTGGGTCTACGCGCTGTCGCTGGCGGTGTACTGCACCGCCTGGACCTACTTCGGCAGCGTCGGCCGCGCCGCCAGCGGCGGGCTGTGGTTCCTGCCGATCTACCTCGGCCCCACGCTGGCGATGGTGCTGGGCTGGGTGGTGCTGCGCCGCATCGTGCGGCTGGCGCGCACCCAGCGCCTGACCACGATCGCCGACTTCATCGCCAGCCGCTACGGCAAGAGCCCGGTGCTGGCCGGCTGGGTGACGCTGATCACGGTGGTCGGCATCGTGCCGTACATCGCCCTGCAGATCAAGGGCATCGCGGTGGCCACCGCGGTGATCACCGGCCAGCCGCGGGACGCCGGCGCGGGCCTGGCCTGGTGGCAGGACAGCACGCTGTACCTGGCGCTCGGGCTGGCGGCGTTCACGATCGTCTTCGGCGTGCGCCACTGGGACGGCACCGAGCGCCACGCCGGCATGGTCAGCGCGATCGCCTTCGAGTCGCTGGTCAAGCTGGTGGCCTTCCTCGCCGCGGGGGCTTACGTCACCTGGGGCATGATGGGCGGGCCGGGCGAGCTGTTCGCGCGCGCACGCGCCGAGCCGGCCCTGGCGCGGTTGCTGACGCTGGGCGATGCGGGTTCGTTCGCCTGGTCGAGCTGGCTGGCGCTGACGCTGCTGGCCGCGCTGTCGGTGCTGCTGCTGCCGCGGCAGTTCCAGGTGATGGTGGTGGAGGCCGAGGACGAGCGCCATCTGCGGCGCGCGGCCTGGGTGTTTCCGCTCTACCTGTGGCTGATCAACCTGTTCGTGCTGCCGCTGGCGCTGGCGGGCCTGCTCGTCTGGGGGCCGGAGGCGGCACCGCAGGCCGAGCTGTTCGTGCTGCGGCTGCCGCAGGCCGCCGGCGCCGACGCGCTGGTGCTGCTGGTGTTCCTCGGCGGGCTGTCGGCCGCCACCGGCATGGTCATCGTCGAGTCGATCGCGGTGGCCACGATGGTCTGCAACGACCTCGTGCTGCCCTGGTGGCTGCGCCGGCACGCGCGCGCAGCGCCCGGGGCCGACCTGACCGGCCTGATCCTGCGCATCCGCCGGCTGGCCATCGTCGGGCTGCTGCTGCTCGGTTACGCCTACTACCGCGTCGCCGGCGACGCCTACGCGCTGGTCAGCATCGGGCTGATCAGCTTCGCGGCGGTGGCTCAGTTCGCGCCGGCCTTCTTCGGCGGCCTGTGGTGGCGCGGGGCCAGTCACGCCGGGGCGCTGGCCGGGCTGCTGGGCGGCTTTGCGGTGTGGGCCTACACGCTGATGCTGCCGTCGCTGGCCAAGTCCGGCTGGCTGCCGCGCGCGTGGGTGGAGCAGGGGCCCTGGGGCGTGGCGCTGCTGCGGCCGGAGGCGCTGCTGGGCCTGCAGGGCTTCGATGCGCTCACCCACGGGCTGTTCTGGAGCCTGCTGGTCAACGTCGCGCTCTATGTCGGCGTGTCGTTGGCGCGCCCGCCAGGTGCGGCGGAGGCGGCGCAGGCGCTGCTGTTCACCGGCGGCGACGGCACCGCGCCGGTGCTGTGGCGCGGCCAAGCCTCGCTGCCGGCGCTGCGCGCGCTGCTGGCGCGCATCGTCGGCGAGGCGCGCGCCGAGGCCTTGCTGGCGCAGCAGGCGCAGGCGCGCGGGGTGGCCCCGGCGGCGCTGGTGCCCGACGCCGCGCTGGTGCAGTGGGTGGAGACGCAGCTGGCCGGCACCGTCGGCAGTGCCTCGGCGCGGCGGCTGGTGGCCTCGGTGGTGCAGGAGCAGCCGCTGCATCTGGACGACGTGCTCGACATTCTGCAGGAAACCAGCCGGCTGCGCGCGCTGTCGCGGGCGCTGGAGGAAAAGTCGCGTTCGCTGGAGGAAGCCACGCAGCAGCTGCGCGCGGCCAACGAGCGGCTGCAGGAGCTCGACCGCCTCAAGGACGACTTCATGTCGTCGGTGACGCACGAGCTGCGCACGCCGCTGACCTCGATCCGCGCGTTGGCCGAGATCCTGCGCGACGACCCCGACCTGCCAGCGGCGCAGCGCCGGCAGTTTCTCGGCATCATGGTCGACGAGGCGCAGCGGCTGTCGCGGCTGGTCAACCAGGTGCTGGACATGGCCAAGATCGAATCCGGCCAGGCCGAGTGGGCCAGCGCCGACGTGGACGTGGTGGCCGCGGTGCGGCACGCGGCCGCCGCCGCGCAGCCGCTGCTGGAGGCGCGCCGCGCCATGCTGGTGGTGGAGGCTGCCGTCGAGCAGGCTTGGGTGCGCGCCGACCCGGATCGACTGCAGCAGGTGCTGCTCAACCTGCTGTCCAACGCCGCCAAGTTCGTGCCGGACGACGGCCGCGGCTGCGTGCGCGTGGTGGTGGAGCCGGCGCCGCAGGGCGAGCGCGTGCGCGTGGCGGTGATCGACAACGGCCCCGGGGTACCGCCGGCGCAGCGCCAGGCGATCTTCGAAAAGTTCCGCCAGGGTGGCGACGGCGCGCGCCCGGGAGGCACCGGGCTGGGGCTGCCGATCAGCCGCCGCATCGTCGAGCACCTGGGCGGCCGCCTCTGGCTCGACGAGGCGTACGAGGGTGGGGCTTGCTTCGTGTTCGAGCTTCCCCTGTTGGCGCAGCGTCAGCCGCCCGGCGTACACTGAAGAGCGAGACGGCCCGTGCGGTGGCGGGGCCGAAACGATGCAGAGGAGACCGGCGCCATGGCAGCCAAGCGCGTGCTGATCGTCGACGACGAGCCCAACATCCTCGTGCCGCTGGAGTTCCTGATGAAGCGCGAGGGCTACGAGGTGCGCTGCGCCCACGACGGCGAGGAGGGGCTGCGGGCGGTGCGCGAGTGGCGTCCCGACCTCGTGCTGCTCGACGTCATGATGCCGCGCCGCGACGGTTTCGAGGTCTGCCAGGCGATCCGCGCCGACCCGCAGCTGGCGCCGGTGCGCGTGGTCATGCTGACCGCCAAGGGCCGTGACGCCGACGTCGCCAAGGGGCTGGCGCTCGGGGCCGACGCCTACCTGACCAAGCCGTTCGCCACGCAGGACCTGGTGCAGCGCGTGCGCGAGCTGCTGGAGCGGCCGCGATGAGGCGGCGCGTCGACCCGCGCCTGTGGTGGCTGCTGGCCGGGGCGGCAGCGGTGTCGCTGGCGTGGCTGGCGGTGACGGTGGGTTTGATCGCCGTTACCCTGGAGCAGCAGGCGCGGCAGCACATGCTCGAGCTGCTCGGCGACCGCTGGGGCTTCGTGCTGCTGATGTGGCTGCTGGGCATGGTCGCCATCGCCTGGGGACTGCAAAAGGCCTTCGAGGTCGGCGTGCATCCCTGGCGGCGCTTGGCGGAGGAGGCGGCGGTGCTGCTCACTGCCGAGCCCGCCCCGACGCTGCGCGAGCGCGGACCGGCCGACGTGCGCCGCGTGGCGCGGCTGTTCAATGAGCTGGTGCAGCAGCGCGAGCGCTGGCGCGCCGAGGTGGACGAGCGCGTGCGCGCCGGGGCGCGCGCCATCGAGCAGGAAAAGCGCCGCCTGGCCGCGCTGATGGCCGAGCTGACGCAAAGCGTCATCGTCTGCAACCTCGACGGGCGCGTGCTGCTCTACAACAACCGCGCGCGGCTGCAGGTGCGTGCGCTGTCGCAGGCGCCCGGCGGGCTGGGGGGAGCCGAGCTGCTGGGCCTGGGGCGCTCGATCTACACCGTGCTGGACCGCGCGCTCATCGCCCACGCGCTGGAGGAGCTGCGCCAGCGCCTGCGCAAGGGCGCGGCGCAGCCCAGCACGCAGTTCGTCACCGCCACGCGCGGCGGGCAGCTGCTGCGCGTGCAGGTGGCACCGGTGCGCGAGGTCGGCGACGAGGAGGGCGGACGGCAGGCCGATCCGGCGGCGATGGCCGGCTTCGTGCTGGTGCTGGACAACATCACGCGCGAACACGAGCAGGCGGCGCGCCAGGAGCGGCTGTGGACCGAGCTGACCGAGGGCGGGCGGCGCGCGCTGGCCAACGTGCGCGCGGCGCTGGAGGTGCTGCAGCTGCCCGACGTGGACGACGCCATGCGCCAGCGCCTGCTGGCCGTGGTGCACGACGAGGTGCTGGGGCTGGGCCAGCGGGTGCAGGAGGCGGCCCGCGAAGGGCTGGCCCAGCCGGCCACGCACTGGCCGCTGGAGGACATGCTGGGGGCCGACTTGCTGGCGGTGTTGCAGCGCCGCCTGGGCGAGGTCGAAGGCCTGCAGGTGACGGTGGAGCCGTGTGACCCCTCGGTGTGGGTGCGCGTGGAGAGCTTTGCGCTGTCGCAGGGGCTGCAGCGGCTGGCGGTGCGGCTGGCGCGGCAGGCCGGGGTGCATGAGCTGACGCTGGCGCTGCAGCAGCCGCAGGACGGCGGCGGCGCGCGCCGCGTGCACCTGGCGCTGAGCTGGTCGGGGTCGGCCGCCGTGGCGCGCGAGGGCCGCTGGCTCGAGGACGACGACGGCGTCGGCGGCACCAGCCTGCGCGAGGTCGCCGAGCGGCACGGCGGCGCCTGCTGGCTGGAGGAGGCCCCTGGCGGTGGCGGGCGGCTGTGCCTGTGGCTGCCGGCGCTGGCCGCCAGCGCCGGTGCCGAGCCGCAGGCCGTGGTGCGGGCCGAGAGCCGGCCGGAGTTCTACGACTTCGACCTGTTCCGTGTCTCGCCGGCCGTGCAGGCGTGGGACGACATGCCGCTGGCCCAGCTGACCTACACCGTCTTCGACACCGAGACCACCGGCCTGAACCCGTCCGATGGCGACGAGATCATCCAGATCGGCGCCACGCGCATCGTCAATGGCCGGCTGCTGCGGCACGAGAGCTTCGAGCAGCTGGTCGATCCGCGTCGCCCGATCCCGCGCGCGACGATCCCGATCCACGGCATCACGCCGGAGATGGTGCGCGGCCAGCCCGACATCACGCAGGTGCTGCCGGCGTTCCATGCGTTTGCGCGCGACACCGTGCTGGTGGCGCACAACGCGGCCTTCGACATGCGCTTCCTGCAGCTCAAGGAGCGCAGCGTCGGCGTCGTGTTCGATCAGCCGGTGCTGGACACGCTGCTGCTGTCGGCGGTGGTGCATCCGGAGCAGCCGTCGCACAGCCTGGAGGAGATCGCGGCGCGCTTCGGCATTCCGGTGCTGGGCCGCCACACCGCGCTGGGCGACGCCTTCGTCACCGCCGAGGTGTTCCTGCGCCTGATCCCGCTGCTGGCGCAGCAGGGCATCGTCACGCTCGGCCAGGCGCGTCGCGCCGCCGAGCGCACCTTCTACGCGCGGTTGACCTACTGAGGAGCAGGCGCGGCGTCGTCACAGCCGCCCGGCCAGGTAGCGCTTTTCCAGCACGCCCTGCAGGTCCTTGACCACCGCGAAGGCGTCCTTCAGGTGGCGCCGCTCCAGATCCGACAACTCCTCCAGACGCAGGTGGTTGTCGGCGGCGTGCCCCGCCTCGAGCAGCCGCGCCTGGTGCTGCACGCGCAGCGTGGTCAGGAACTCCAGCGCATCGACCAGGTCGCGTGCGCGCGCGGCGCTGATTTCGCCGCTTTCGGCGCTGTGCAGCAGCCGCTCGCGCGTGTTGACGGCGGCAATGCCGCCAGCCAGCGCGTAAACGCGCGCCAAGTCGATGATCGGCACGATGGCGCCGTGCTTGAGGTCGATGGTGCCGGCGTGCTCGCCGTGGCGGATGGTCTGCAGGTGACCGAGCCAGTTCAGCGGCGGCGTGTGCGTCAGCGCATTGCCGACCATGTGCGCCAGGAAGATGCGCTGCGACGGCGTACGCGCCAGCACCTCGGCGCGCAGCGTCTCCAGCAGGCTGCGCTCGCCGGCGACGAAGCGCTGGTCGAAGAACACGCAGGTCAGCATCAGCGCCTTGGGGTCGGGCGTGTCGATCCAGCGCCGGAAATACTCGCGCCAGCGCGCCAGCGGCTGGCGCCACTGCGCCGTCATCGCCATCATCTCGCCCGGGCAGTAGACGTAGCCGCAGGCGTTGAGGCCGTCGCAGACGAAGCGCGCCAGCGCCTCGAAGTAGGCGCCGTGGCGCGCCTCGTCGTAGGCGTCGTCCAGCACCAGGCAGTTGTCCTGGTCGCTCTTGGCGGTCTGCTCGTTGCGACCCTGCGAGCCGGCAGCCACCCAGGCGTAGGGTACCGGCGCCGGCCCCAGCTTGCGCTCGGCCAGCTGCAGCAGCCGCACGGTCAGGGCGTCGGTCATCGCCGACACCACCCGCCCCATGGCGTGCGCGCTGGTGCCGGCGGCGACCAGCTGGCGCTGCAGCGCGCCGATGCGGCTGGCCACCTGCCGCAGATCCTCCACGTCGTCCTGCTGGTGGATGGCCTGTGCCAGCACCACCGCCGAGTCGCTCTGGCGCTGGTGCAGGTCGGTGCTGGAGATCAGCCCGACCACGCGGCCGCCGTCGGTCACCGGCACGTGGTGGATGTTGAGCCGCGCCATCAGCAGCAGCGCATCGAAGGCCGCATCGCCGATGTCCACCGTCTGCAGCGCGGTGGTGGCCACCTCGATCACCGGTCGCTGCGGATCCAGCCCGACGGCCAGCACCCGGTTGCGCAGGTCGCGGTCGGTGACGATGCCCAGCAGCGCCCCGTCCTGCGTCACCAGTACCGAGGAGACGCCGTGCTCGCGCATGCGCTGGGCGGCGGCGCGGATCGGCAGCTCCGGCGGCACGCACACCGGCGCGCGGCGCAGCAGCGCGCGCACCGGCGTGGTGCTCAGCGTCAGACTGTCGTCGAGGGCAGGGGCGGGGTCGGACATCGGGCGCATGGCGACACGCTAACATCGGCATCGTACACCTCGCTGACGGCGCCGCCGCGCTCCGCGGCGGGGCACCCTGCCGAATGCCGATGCGAACGAACGCCGACGACGCCGCCTACCGCCGCCAGCTGGTGCGGCTGTACGCGCGCTTCACGCTGGCGTTCCTGGCCTTCACGCTGCTGCTGGCGGCGCTGGAGCGACTGGGCTGGTCGCGCACCCTGATCGGCGTGGTGTTCCTGCTGGCGACGCTGGCGGTCTACGCCACCATCGGCATCCTGACGCGCACGGTCGATCCGGTCGAGTACTACGTGGCCGGGCGGCGCGTGCCGGCGCCGTTCAACGGCATGGCGCTGGCGGCCGACTGGCTGTCGGCGGCGTCCTTCATCGGGCTGGCCGGCACGCTGTACCTGCAGGGCTACGGCGGGCTGGCGTTCGTGCTGGGCTGGTCGGGCGGCTTCGTGCTGGTGGCGGTGTTCCTGGCGCCGTACCTGCGCCGTTTCGGCCAGTTCACCATCCCGGACTTCCTGGCCGAGCGTTACGGCGGGGCGGTGCCGCGCCTGATCGGGGTGGTGGCGCTGGTGCTGTGCTCGTTCATCTACGTGGTGGCGCAGATCGTGGGTGTCGGGCTGATCACCTCGCGGCTGACCGGGCTGGCCTTCGAGGTCGGTGTCTTCCTCGGCCTGGGCGGCATCCTCGTGTGCTCGTTCCTCGGCGGCATGCGCGCCATCACGTGGACGCAGGTGGCGCAGTACATCGTGCTGATCGTGGCCTTCGTCGCGCCGGTGCTGTGGCTGTCGCTGAAGCAGACCGGCTCGCTGCTGCCGCAGCTCGGCTACGTGGCGCAGCTGCAGCAGGTCAGCGCGCGCGAGCAGGCGCTGCGCGAAGCCGCCGACGAGCGCCACGTGCAGCGCGTCTGGGCGCACCACGCGCACGTGCTGGCCGAGCGCCTGCGCGACCCGGCCGCGGCGCTGCAGCGCGAGCGCGCGCAGCTGGAGGGGCACCTGGAGGCGCTGCGCCTGCTGGGGGCGGAGGCAGGCGAGATCGCCGCGGCCGAGCGGGCGCTGGCGCGCCTGCCGCGCGACGCCGAGGCCGCGCGCATGCTGTGGAGCCAGCAGCTGGCGCAGGCACAGGCGCGCGCGCAGCCACTGGGGGGGCTGCCGCCGCACGCCCAGCCCTTTGCCGGTGCGCCCGATGGCGAGCCGGCGCAGCGCGCCGCATTCGAGGTCTCGCGACGCAACTTTCTGGCGCTGGTGTTCTGTCTGGTGGTGGGCACGGCGGCGCTGCCGCATCTGCTGGTGCGCTTCTACACCGTGCCCAGCGTCGCGCAGGCGCGGCAGTCGGTGGCCTGGGGCATCGTCTTCATCGCCGCGCTGTACCTGACGGCGCCGGCGCTGGCGGTGCTGGTCAAGCACGAGGTGTTCACGCAGCTCGTCGGCACGCGCTTCGACGAGCTGCCCGCCTGGGTGGCGGCCTGGAGCAAGGTCGATCCGGCCCTGCTGTCGGTGCGCGACGTCAACCGCGACGGCGTGCTGCAGCTGGGCGAGATCACGCTCGGGGCGGACGTGATCGTGCTGGCCGCCGCCGAGATCGCCGGCCTGCCATACGTCATCGCCGCGCTGGTGGCCGCCGGCGGCATGGCCGCGGCGCTGTCCACCGCCGACGGGCTGCTGCTGGCCATCACCAGCGCGCTCAGCCACGATGTCTATTACAAGACGCTGGCTCCGGCGGCCCTGACGGCGCGCCGCGTCACGCTGTCCAAGGTGGTGCTGCTGGTGGTGGCGCTGCTGGCCGCCTACGTGGCCGCGCACAAGCCCGCCGACATCCTGCTGCTGGTGGCGGCGGCGTTCTCGCTGGCGGCCTCGGCATTCTTCCCGGCGCTGGTGCTGGGCATCTTCTGGTCGCGCGCCAACGGGCCGGGCGCGGTGGCCGGCATGCTGGTCGGCATGGGCGTGACGCTCGGCTACGTGGCGCTCAACCAGCCCTGGCTGCGCGGCCTGCTGGGCCTGGAAGGTGGACCGTGGCTGTGGTGGGGCATCGAGCCGATCGCCGCCGGCGTCTTCGGCGTGCCGGCAGGCGCGGCCGCGCTGGTGGTGGTCAGCCTGCTGACGCCGGCGCCATCGGCGGCGCGGCGCGCCTGGGTGCGGCGCCTGCGCATGCCGGGTGGGCCCGAGTTATAATGAAAGGCTTCCTTGCTGCACCCGTCTGACGCCGGGGCGGCAGTTCATTCCACAAGGAGAGTCCATGCGTCACTACGAGATCGTGATGCTGATCCATCCGGATCAGAGCGAGCAGGTGCCCGCCATGCTGGAGCGCTACAAGGGCATGATCACCGCCGGCGGTGGCATCATCCATCGCGTCGAGGACTGGGGTCGCCGCCAGCTGGCCTACCAGATCAACAAGCTGTCCAAGGCCCACTACCTGTGCCTCAACATCGAGGCCGGCAAGGAGGTCATGGCCGAGCTCGAGACGGCGTTCCGTTTCAATGACGCCGTGCTGCGCCACCTGGTGGTGCAGAAGAAGAAGGCCGAGACCGCGCCCTCCGCGATGATGAAGGCGGTCGAGCGCGAGGAGGCCCGCAAGGCCCAGGCCCAGCAGGAGGCCGCGGCCTGAGCCGCGCTGGCGCGTCCGCGGACGCCGTCAACCGGCTGGAGCTGATGGCGCGGCTGGCCGAGCGGGCCCCGCTGCGCTATACCCCCGCCGGCGTGGCCGCGCAGGACGTGGTGCTGGAGCACCAGTCGCTGCAGGCCGAGGCGGACGGACGGCGCGTGGTGACGCTGCGCCTGAGGGCGGTGGCCTTCGGGGAGCTGGCCGAGCGGCTGGCGCGCATCGTCCCGGGGCAGGAGCTGGCGTGCCGCGGCTTTCTCGTCTCCACGCGCCGGGGTCACGGCGTCGTCTTCCACATCCAGACATTCGAAACGCAGTAGGAATCCATCATGGCTGCACCGCAACGCAACACGGGCAACCGCCCCAAGCGCACCAGCAACAACCCGCTGTTCAAGCGCAAGAAGTTCTGCCGCTTCACCGTCGCCGGCGTCGAGGAGGTCGACTACAAGGACATCGACACGCTGAAGGACTTCATCGCCGAGAACGGCAAGATCATTCCGGCGCGCCTGACCGGCACGCGCGCGATCTATCAGCGCCAGGTGGCCACCGCCATCAAGCGCGCGCGCTTCCTGGCCCTGCTGCCGTACACCGACCAGCACCGCGTCTGAAGGAGCCCGCCACCATGCAAGTCATTCTGCTCGACAAGGTCGTCAACCTGGGCAACCTCGGCGACATCGTCAAGGTCAAGGACGGCTACGCCCGCAACTACCTGATTCCGACCGGCCGTGCGCGCCGCGCCACCCAGGCCGCCATCGACGAGTTCAACGCCCGCCGCGCCGAGCTGGAGAAGGCCGCCGCGGCCAAGCTGGCCGAAGCGCAGGCGCTGGCCGAGAAGCTGGCCGGCCACACCGTGCGCATCACGCAGAAGGCCGGCGTGGACGGCCGCCTGTTCGGCTCGGTGACCAACCACGACATCGCCGCCGAGCTGACCAAGGCCGGCTTCCCGATCCACAAGTCGCAGGTGCGCATGCCCAACGGCGTCTTCAAGAACGTCGGCGACTACACGGTGCAGATCGGCCTGCACACCGACGTCGTGGTCGACGTCAACGTGCAGGTGCTGGGCGAAACGGTCTGAGCCGTGCGTCCAGGGCGGCGGGTCATGCCTGCCGCCATCCGGGAGACGAGGCCACCCGTGCGGGTGGCCTCATGCGTTGGAGGGCGCGGGCGGTCAGTGCGGGGCGCGCCGCTGGCGGCTCACCACAGCTTCCACCACGGACCGCTGTCGCGCTGCAGGCCGCGCGTCAGGAATACGCTGCCGGGGAAGTTGGCCTCCAGCACGCGGCGCGCATCGCGCGCCTGCTCCTCCATGCCCAGCGCCTCGTAGGACTTGTACAGGATGTACAGCGCTTCCTCGACGGCCGGCACGTTGGGATAGTCCCGGATGGCCTGCTGGGCGCGGTTGATGGCCGCCACGTGCGCGCCGCGCCGATGGTAGTAGCGGGCGATGTGCACCTCCGACTGCGCCAGCGCGTTGACGATGTAGACCATGCGCTGGCGCGCATCGGGGGCGTAGCGCGAGTCGGGGAAGCGCTCCACCAGCTCCTTGAAGGCCTCGAACGAATCCTTGGCCGCCTTCTGGTCGCGCTCCGACAGATCCTGCTGCGACAGGAAGCCGAACAGGCCCAGGTTGTCGTTGAAGTTGACCAGGCCCTTCAGGTACAGCGCGTAGTCCAGCGCCGGGCTGGCGGGGTGCAGGCGCATGAAGCGCTCCAGCGTCGCGATCGCCTGCGCCGGCTCGCCGTTCTTGTAGTGCGCGTAGGCCTTCTCCAGCTGCGCCTGCTGCGCCAGCGGCGTGCCGGCCGCGCGGCCCTCCAGCTTCTCGAAGTACTGGATCGCCTTGTCGTAGTTGCCGGCGGCGCGCTCGTCCATCGCCTCGGCGTAGAGCTTGTTGGGGCTCCAGCCAGCGGTGACGTCCTTCTCCGGGCCGCTGGCGCAGCCGCCCAGCAGCGCAACAAGCAGGGCCGTCCCCAGCAGCGGACGACGCAGGAAGGCGGCGGATAATGTGCGGGATTTCATCGGGTGGCGCCCCAGACGGCGCGCAGCCGCGCCAGCTAGACAAGATGGAAAAAATTATAGAGGTCGACCGGCCCGACGACGGCGCCGACGAGGAGGCCGACGCTGCGGTCGAGTGGCGCACGCTGGCGGTGGACGCGGCGGGCCACGGACAGCGGCTGGACCGATGGCTGGCGATGGCGCTGGACGGGCTGTCGCGCAGCCACCTGCAGCAGCTCGTCATGCAGGGGGCGGTGCAGGTCGACGGCGCCACGGTGACCAAGTGCGCACGCCGGCTGCGCGCGGGCGAGACGGTGGCCGTCGAGTTGCGGCCCACACCGCAGGCACAGGCGTACGCGCCGCAGCCGATGGGGCTGCCGGTGGTGTACGAGGACGAGCACCTGCTGGTGCTGGACAAGCCGGCTGGTCTGGTCGTGCACCCGGGCGCCGGGCACTGGAGCGGCACGCTGCTCAACGGGCTGCTGGCGCATCATGCCGGGGCGGCCGCGCTGCCGCGCGCCGGCATCGTGCACCGGCTGGACAAGGACACCAGCGGGCTGATGGTGGTGGCCAAGAGCGCACGCGCGTACGAGGGTCTGGTGGCGGCGATCGCCGCGCGCCGCGTGCGGCGCATCTACGTGGCGCTGGCGCAAGGGGCCTGGAGCGGGGCGGCCGAACGTCGCGTGGAGGCGCCGATCGGGCGCGATCCGCGCCAGCGGCTGCGCATGGCCGTGCATCCGTCCGGCAGCCCCGCGGCGCGCGTGGCGCGCACCGATGTGCGCGTGCTCGACCGCGCCGCGGCGGCCACGCTGATCGGCTGCCGGCTGCACACCGGCCGCACGCACCAGATCCGCGTGCACCTGGCCTGGCTCGGCCATCCGCTGGTGGGCGACGCGCTCTACGGCGGCCGTCCGCTGGCCGGTCTGCAGCGTCAGGGGCTGCATGCGGCGCGGCTCGGGCTGCGCCACCCGGTGGGGGGTGGCTGGCTGGCGTTCGACAGCGCGCTGCCGCACGACCTTGGCGCGGCCGTGCAGGCGCTGGCGCTGCACTACAATCCCGCGCTCCTTTGGCCGGCGCAGGAAGAGCAGGAGTAGCGCATGGACCGTGACGAGGCGCAGCAGGTGCTGGAGGCCGCGCTGTTGTGCGCTGGCCGGCCGCTGACGCTGGCGGAGCTGACGGCGCTGTTCGACGGCGCCCTGCCGGGCGCCGAAGTGCAGGCGGCGCTGCAGGCGCTGCAGCGCGCCTGGGATGGCCGCGGGCTCGCGCTCGTGCAGGTGGCCGGCGGCTGGCGCTTCCAGACGCGGCCGCACGTACACCCGTTCCTCGAGCGCCTCAACCCCGAAAAGCCGCCGCGCTACAGCCGCGCGGTGCTGGAGACGCTGGCGGTCATCGCCTACCGGCAGCCGGTCACGCGCGGCGACATCGAGGCCATCCGCGGCGTGACGGTGGGCACGCCGATCCTGCGGCAGCTGGAGGAGCGCGGCTGGATCGAGGTGGTCGGACACCGCGACACCGCGGGGCGCCCGGCGCTGTACGCCACCACGCGCCAGTTCCTCGACGACCTCGGTCTGGCGTCGCTGGCGTCGCTGCCGGCGCTGGAGGCTGACGCCGACCCCACCCCCGAACTGCCCGGGCTGGCTGCGGCCGACCCCCTTTCCGAGACCACGACATGACCGCTTCCCGCCCTCCCGTTTCCGCGACGCCGCCGGCGCGTCGGCCGCGCGCCTCCGCGGGGGCCGACGTCTCCGTCAAGCTGCACAAGGTGCTGGCCCAGCTCGGGCTCGGCTCGCGCGCCGACATGGAGCAGGCCATCGCCGCCGGCCGCGTCACCGTCAACGGCCAGCCGGCGCACGTCGGCCAGCGGGTCGCCGCCGGCGACGTCATCAAGGTCGACGGCCGGCCGGTGCGCTGGCAGCCACAGCCCACCCGGCTGCCGCGCGTGCTGGCCTACCACAAGCCGGCAGGCGAGGTGGTGACCCTGGACGATCCGCAGAACCGCCCGACCGTGTTCGGGCGGCTGCCGCGGCTGCGCAGCGGCAAGTGGATGGCGGTGGGCCGGCTCGACCTCAACACCGAGGGGCTGCTGCTGTTCACCGACAGCGGCGAGCTGGCCAACCGGCTGATGCACCCGCGCTTCGGCCTGCAGCGCGAGTACGCGGTGCGGGTGCTCGGGCCGCTTGCGGCCGAGGAGCGGCAGCGCCTGCTGGAGGGGGTGACGCTGGAGGACGGGCCGGCGCGCGTGCTGGCGCTGGAGGAGGCCGGTGGCAGCGGCGCCAACCGCTGGTACCGCGTCACGCTGGCCGAGGGACGCAACCGCGAGGTGCGGCGCCTCTTCGAGGCGGTCGGACACGTCGTCAGCCGCCTCATCCGCGTGCGCTACGGCACGGTGCTGCTGCCGCGCGGCCTGCGCCGCGGGGCCTGGGTCGAGCTGGAGCCGGCGGCGGTGCTGGAGCTGATGGCACAGGCCGGCATGGCGCCGCCGCAGCGCCCCGCCGCCCCGCGGCGCCGCGGCGCCGCGGGGCGCGGGGCAGGCCCCCGTCCCAGCCGGCCCAGGCCGCCGGCTGGCGCCACCAGGACGGCCGCTTCGGCGGCAGCTTCCGGCAAGTCCGGGGCGGCGAAAGAGGCTGTGGCGAAGGACGGCAGACGGGCGGCGGCACCCGCCGCCGCAGCGACGGTTGCACCGCGCAAGCGCCGCAAAGGCTAAAATGCCGGGTTTTGTAATCCTTGAACGAATACCATGGCCATCGAACGCACCCTTTCCATCATCAAGCCCGACGCCGTCGCCAAGAACGTCATCGGCCAGATCTACAGCCGCTTCGAGGCGGCCGGTCTCAAGATCGTGGCGGCCAAGATGGTGCACCTGTCGCGCCGTGAAGCCGAAGCCTTCTACGCCGTGCACCGCGAGCGTCCGTTCTTCAAGGACCTGGTCGATTTCATGGTCTCCGGTCCGGTGATGGTGCAGGTGCTGGAAGGCGAGAACGCCATCGCGAAGAACCGTGAGCTGATGGGTGCCACCGATCCGAAGAAGGCCGCCCCCGGCACGATCCGCGCCGACTTCGCCGAGAGCATCGACGCCAACGCGGTGCACGGTTCCGACGCGCCGGAAACCGCCGCCGCCGAGATCGCGTTCTTCTTCCCCGGCATGGCGATCTACTCGCGCTGAACCATGTCATGACGGCCAATTTGCTCGACTTCGACCTCGAGGGGTTGGCCGCCTTCTGCGAGCGGCTGGGCCACAAGCGCTTCCGCGCGGTGCAGCTGTTTCGCTGGATCCACCAGAAGGGGGTGGCGCGCTTCGAGGACATGACCGACCTGGCGCGCGACCTGCGCCAGCAGCTGGCTGAGGTGGCCACGGTGCGCGCGCTGCCGGTGCTGGCCGAGCAGGTCTCGGCCGACGGCACCATCAAGTGGCTGTTCGACGTCGGCGACGGCAACGCCGTCGAGTCGGTCTACATCCCCGAGGACGACCGTGGCACGCTGTGCGTGTCCAGCCAGGCCGGCTGCGCGGTCGGCTGCCGCTTCTGCTCCACGGGGCACCAGGGCTTCAGCCGCAACCTCACCACCGGCGAGATCATCGCCCAGCTGTGGCACGCCGAGCACGCGCTGCGGCGCCGCTTCGGTACCTCCGAGCGCGTCATTTCCAACGTGGTGATGATGGGCATGGGCGAGCCGCTGCAGAACTACGCCGCACTGGTGCCGGCGCTGCGCGTGATGCTGGACGACCACGGCTACGGCCTGTCGCGGCGGCGCGTGACGGTGTCCACCTCCGGCGTGGTGCCGATGATGGAGCGCCTGGCGCAGGATTGTCCGGTGGCGCTGGCGGTGTCGCTGCACGCCCCCGACGATGCGCTGCGCGACGAGCTGGTGCCGCTGAACCGCAAGTACCCGCTGGCCGAGCTGCTGGACGCCTGCCTGCGCTACCTGCCGGCGGCGCCGCGCGACTTCATCACGTTCGAATATTGCATGCTCGACGGCGTCAACGACACGCCGGCGCACGCCGAGCGGCTGATCGCGCTGTTGCGCGGCCACCGCGGCCGCGGCGTGCCGTGCAAAGTCAACCTGATCCCGTTCAACCCCTTTGCGCAGTCGGGCCTGCGGCGCTCGCCGCGGGAGGCAGTCAAGGCGTTCGCCGACCGGCTCAACGCCGCCGGCATCGTCACGACGATTCGCAAGACGCGCGGCGACGACATCGATGCGGCCTGCGGCCAGCTGGCCGGCGACGTGCGCGATCGCACGCGCGCCGCCGAGCGGCTGGCGCGGCGGCGTGTGCTGCCGCTGCGCCCGGAGCGGGGGCGCACGTCCGCGCCGGAGGTGGCGTCGTCATGATCGTCGGGCCGACGGGGCGGCACACCGTGCCGTGGCTGCTGACGCTGCTGCTGGCGGCGGTGCTGGCCGGCTGCGCGGGCGGACCGCGTCCGGGCGGGGCAGGGCAGGACTGGATCACCGAATCCGACGAGCCGCCGCAGCGCAAGCGTGCCCGCACGCGCGTGGAGCTGGCCGCCGGCTACTTCGAGCAAGGGCAGCTGACGGTGGCCCTGGACGAGGTCAAGCAGGCGATCCAGATCGATCCCACCTACGCCGCGGCCTTCAACCTGCGCGGCCTGATCTACACCGCGCTGCGTGACCAGCGTCTGGCCGAGGACAGCTTTCAGCAGGCGCTGCGGCTCGACCCGCGCGATGGCGACACGTGGCACAACCTGGGCTGGATGTACTGCCAGGACGGGCGTTACCCGGCCTCGTTCGACGCCTTCCGCCGTGCGCTGGAGGCGCCCGCCTACCGGGGGCAGCCACGCACCTGGCTGGCCTGGGGCGTGTGTCAGGCGCGCGCCGGTCAGCCGGCCGAAGCCGAGCGCACGCTGGCGCGCGCCTTCGAGCTCGACCCCGGCAACCCGATCACGATGTACAACCTGGCGCTGCTGCTGCACCAGCGCGGCGACGACGCGCGCGCGCAGTTCTACGCGCGCCGCCTCAACAACTCGGAGCTGGCCAACGCCGAGTCGCTGTGGCTCGGCGTCAAGATCGAGCGGCGGCTGGGCAACCGCGAGGCGGCCGCGCAGCTGGGTGAGCAGCTGCGGCGGCGCTTCCCGGCCTCGCGCGAGGCCGGCGCGCTGGAGCGGGGGGCGTTCGATGAGTGAACCCGAGGTGTCGCCGCCGGCTCGTGCCGAAGACGCCGGCGCGCTGCTGCGCCAGGCACGCGAGCGCGCCGGCGTGCACATCGCCACGCTGGCCGGCATGCTCAAGGTGCCGGTGCAGCGCCTGCAGGCGCTGGAGGACGGTGCCTACGACGCGCTGCCCGACGCCACCTTCACGCGCGCGCTGGCGCTGTCGGTGTGCCGGGCGCTCAAGATCGATCCGGCGCCGGTGTTGGCGGCCTTGCCGACCAGTGAGGCGCCCCGGCTGACACCCTCCAGCGGCGATCTGGACACACCGATGCCGCGCAAGGGGGCGGTGCCGGCCTTCTCCGATGCGGCCGCCGCCACGGCGCGGCGCGGCCCGTTGCTGCTGGCCCTGCTGCTGTTGCTGGCGGCGGCGCTGGCGTGGTGGGGTCTGCCCGCCGGGCTGCTCGACCCGGTGCCGGCACCCGCCGCGTCCTCCGTGGCCGAGCCGGTGGCCACGTCCCCCGCGGCCATGCCGGCCCAGCCTGCGCCGGCCGGCTCCGGGCCGAGTGGCACCGTGGCCGGCGGCGTGGCGGTGTCCGACGCCCTCCCTTCCTCGGCCCCTGCGCCAGCCGCATCGGAGCCCGCCGCCCGTGAGCCAGCGCCGGGCGCGGCCGGCGCCGCCGCCCCTGCCGGCGGGCAGACCGCCGAGGCGGCGCCGGCTGCGCTGTTGCTGCGCGCGTCGGCTTCCAGCTGGATCCAGGTCACCGGCGCCTCCGGCCGCGTGCTGCTGCAGCGCAACGTGGCGCCCGGCGAGACGCTGCGCTTCGATGAGGATCTGCCGCTGGCGGTGGTGGTCGGGCGGGCCGACGCCACGCAGGCCGAGGTGCGCGGCCGGCCGCTGGATCTGGCGGCACTGGCGCGCAACAACGTGGCCCGCTTCGAGGTTCGCTGACGCATCCATGGACGCCAAGACCAGGGCCGCCGATCGAGCGGCCGCCGACGATCGCCCGATCCCGCTGCCGGCCGCCGCGCCGCGCCGCTCGCGCCAGGGGGTGGTGAGTTGGGGCGCGCACCGCGTCACCCTCGGGGGGGATGCGCCGGTGCGCGTGCAGTCGATGACCAACACCGACACCGCCGACGCCATCGCCACCGCGATCCAGGTCAAGGAGCTGGCGCAGGCCGGCTCGGAGCTGGTGCGCCTGACCGTCAACCACGACGAGGCCGCGCGCGCGGTGCCGCACATCCGCGAGCAGCTCGACCGCATGGGCGTGCCGGTGCCGCTGATCGGCGACTTCCACTTCAACGGCCACCGGCTGCTGCACGATCACCCGGACATGGCGCAGGCGCTGTCCAAGTACCGCATCAACCCCGGCAACGTGGGCCGCGGCGACAAGAAGGACCGGCAGTTCGCGCTGATGGTGGAGGCGGCGCTGCGCTGGGGCAAGCCGATCCGCATCGGCGTCAACTGGGGCAGCCTGGACCAGGAGCTGCTGGCCGAGCTGATGGACGCCAACGCGCGCCGCGCGCGGCCGTGGGATGCGCGGCAGGTCATGTACGAGGCGTTGATCACCTCCGCGCTGGCCTCGGCCGAGCGCGCGCAGCAGCTCGGCATGAAGCCCGAAGATATCGTGCTGTCGTGCAAGGTGTCGCACGTGCAGGATTTGATCGCGGTCTATCAGGAGCTGGCGCGCCGCTGCGACCACCCGCTGCACCTGGGTCTGACCGAGGCCGGCATGGGCGCGCGCGGCGTGGTGGCTTCCACCGCGGCGCTGGCGGTGCTGCTGCAGCAGGGCATCGGCGACACCATCCGCGTCAGCCTCACGCCGCAGCCCGGTGAGCCGCGCACGCAGGAGGTGGTGGTGGCGCTGGAGATCCTGCAGGCGCTGGGGTTGCGCGCCTTCGTGCCCAGCGTCACCGCCTGCCCGGGCTGCGGCCGCACCACCAGCACCGTGTTCCAGGAGCTGGCCAAGCAGATCGACGACCACCTGCGCGCCGCCATGCCCGAATGGCGCCGGCGCTACCCCGGCGTCGAGAACCTGAAAGTGGCGGTGATGGGCTGCATCGTCAACGGCCCGGGCGAGAGCAAGCATGCCGACATCGGCATCAGCCTGCCCGGCACCGGCGAGGCGCCCGCCGCTCCGGTGTACGTCGACGGCCAGAAGGTGGCCACGCTGCGCGGCGAGCGCATCGCCGAGGACTTCCGCCAGATCGTCGAGGATTACGTGGCGCGCCGCTGGGGCCGGCGTGCCGAGGCACAAGGCAACGCATGAGCGAACGCATCACCGCCGTCAAGGGCATGAACGACATCGCGCCGCCGCAGTCGGCGCACTGGGAGTGGCTGGAGGCGCGCGTGCGCACCGTGCTGCAGCGCTACGGCTACCGCAACATCCGCACGCCGATCGTGGAGCCGCTGACGCTGTTCGTGCGCGGGCTGGGCGAGGTCACCGACATCGTCGAGAAGGAGATGTACGCCTTCGAGGATCGGCTCAACGGCGAGCAGCTGGCGCTGCGGCCGGAGGGCACGGCCGGCGTGGTGCGCGCGGTGGTGGAGCATTCGTTGCTCTACGACGGGCCGAAGCGCTTCTACTACATGGGGCCGATGTTCCGGCACGAGCGGCCGCAGCGCGGGCGCTACCGCCAGTTCCACCAGATCGGGGTGGAGGCGTTGGGCCTGGCCGGGCCGGAGGTGGATGCCGAGCTGATCGCGATGGCGGCCGACCTGTGGCGCGAGCTCGGGTTGCAGGACGTCACGCTGGAGCTCAACACGCTGGGCCAGCCGGCCGAGCGTGCCGCGCACCGGCAAGCGCTGATCGCCTACTTCGAGCGGCACCGCGATCAGCTCGACGAGGACGCGCGCCGTCGCCTCCACACCAACCCGCTGCGCATCCTCGACACCAAGAACCCGGCGATGCAGGCGCTGGTGGAGGGCGCGCCGCGGCTGCTGGACCACCTGGGGTCGGCCTCGCGCGCACACTTCGAGACCGTCTGTGCGCTGCTGGAGGCGCTGGGCATCGGCTACCGCGTCAACCCGCGGCTGGTGCGCGGGCTCGACTATTACCAGCACACGGTGTTCGAGTTCGTCACCACGTCGCTGGGCGCCCAGGGCACGGTCTGCGCCGGCGGGCGCTACGACGGGCTGATCGCCGAGCTGGGCGGCAAGCCCGCGCCCGGGGTGGGCTGGGCGATGGGCGTGGAGCGGATCCTGGCGCTGCTGGAGGCGCAGCAGCGCCTGCCCGCGGCGCCGGTGCCCGATGCCTACGCGATCGTGCCGGATGCGGCGGCCTGGCCGCGCGTGCTGCCGGCGCTGCGCGCGCTGCGCGCCGCCGGCGTGCAGGTGCTGATGCACGCCAGCACCCCCGAGGGGCTGGCCAGCATGAAGGCGCAGTTCAAGAAGGCCGACGCCAGCGGTGCGCGCTACGCGCTGATCTTCGGCGCCGACGAGCTGGCGCAGGGCATGGTGGCGGTCAAGCCGCTGCGCGCCGAGGCCGCGGGCGCCATCGTGCAGCAGGTGCTGCGCCCGCTGGACGGCGTGGCCGCCTGGGCGGGCGAGCTGCTCAGCCGCGGCGCCTGAGCGGCGCGCCGCGCACCCCCTACAATGCGGCGCCAACGCACGTGACGGACGATCCATGGCCGCCTACGATCTCGAAGAACAGGAACAGCTCGCCCAGCTCAAGGCCTTCTGGGCCCGGTGGGGTGGCCTCATCACCTGGGCGCTGACGGCCGCGCTGCTGTCCTACGCCGGTTGGCAGGGCTGGCAATACTGGCAGAACCGGCAGGCGTTGCAGGCCGCGGCGCTGCTGGACGAGCTGGAACAGGGCGCCCAGGCGGGCGACGCGGCGCGCGTGCAGCGCGCGCTGGCCGACCTGCAGGCCCAGGCCGGGCGCACCGCGCAGGCGCGCCTGGGGGCGCTCGTGGCCGCGCGCTCGTTGGCCGAGGCCGAACGGGCCGATGAGGCGCGCGCGGCGCTGCGCTTCGTGATCGGGCGGCGCGACGATGACGAGATCGCCGCGGTGGCGCGGCTGCGCCTGGCGGGGTTGGCGCTCGATGCCGGTCAGCTGGAGGAGGCGCAGCGCCTGCTGGATGCCCCGGTGCCGGCGGCCTTCGAGCCGTGGCGCGCCGACCGGCTGGGCGACCTGCGCCAGCGCCAGGGCCAGGCCGAGGCGGCGCGCGAGGCCTGGCTGAAGGCCTGGCGCGGCCTGGACGGTGACGTCGGCTGGCGCGGCATCGTCGAAGCCAAGCTCAACGCGCTCGGCGTCGATCCGGGCGCCAGTCAGGGAGGGCAGCAGCCATGACCATGCTCGCACGTGGGGGCAGGCGGCGCTGGCAGGCCGTGGCCGCGCTGCTGACCGGCGTCGTGCTGCTGGGGGCGTGTGCCTCTGGCGCCAAGAAGCCGCAACCGGCGCCGCTGGAGCCGGTGGTGCCACTGGTGGAGGCGCGCCAGGTCTGGCGACAGCAGGTCGGTCCGGTCGATGCGCTGCTGGTGCCGGTGGTGCGTGACGGCCAGCTGGCGGTGGCCAACGCGGCCGGCGAGGTCAGCGTCTTCGACGGCGAGGGCGGCAGCCTGCGCTGGCGCGCCGCGGCCGGCGCGCCGATGGCCGCCGGCGTCGGCTTCGACGGCCGCCGCGCCGCGCTGGTGACGCGTGACGGCGAGCTGGTGGCGCTGACGCCAGCCGGCGTGGCGTGGCGCCAGCGCCTGTCGGCACGCGTCTACACCGCGCCGCTGGTGGCGGGCGAGCGTGTCTTCGTGCTGGCCGGCGACCGCAGTGTCAGCGCGTTCGACGCGCGCACCGGCGCGCGCCTGTGGCAGTACACCAGCCGCGGTACCGAGCCGCTGGTGCTGCAGCAGACCGGGCTGCTGACCGCGGTGGGCAACACGCTGGTGGCCGGCATCGGCGGTCGCCTCGTGGGACTGGATCCGGACGACGGTCGCGTGCGCTGGGACGCGGTGATCGGGCGCACGCGCGGTGCCACCGAGATCGAGCGGCTGGTCGATCTCGTCGGCCGCGCCGGGCGCGACGGCGACGTGCTCTGTGCGCGCGCGTTCCAGGCCGCCATCGGTTGCGTGGATGCCGCCAGCGGGCGCCTGTTGTGGACACAGCCGGCGGATGGCGCCACCGGCGTGCAGGCCGATGCCGACCGTGTCTACGGGGCCGAGGCCAACGGTCGCGTCATCGCGCTGGCGCGGCGCGACGGCGCGCGCCTGTGGGTCAACGAGCGGTTGCTGCACCGGGGCCTGACCGCCCCGCTGGCGATCGGCCGCTCGCTGGCCATCGGCGATGCGCAGGGTTACGTGCACCTGCTGGCCCGCGCCGACGGCGCCATGCTCAACCGCCTGCCCACCGACGGCTCGGCGATCGTCGACGGACCGCTGGCGGTGGGCAACACGCTGATCGCCGTCACGCGCAACGGCGGCGTCTACGCCTGGCGGCCGCAATGACGCGCCCGACGCCGGTGGTGGCGTTGGTCGGGCGGCCCAACGTCGGCAAGTCCACGCTGTTCAACCGCCTCACGCGCAGCCGCGACGCGCTGGTGGCCGACCTGCCGGGCCTGACGCGCGACCGCCACTACGGCCAGGCGCGCTGGGGTGGACGCGACTTCATCGTCGTCGACACCGGCGGCTTCGAGCCGAGCGCCGAGCAGGGCGTCGTGCGCGAGATGGCCAAGCAGACGCGGCAGGCGGTGGCCGAGGCCGACGTGGTGCTGTTCGTCGTCGACGCGCGTGCCGGGCTGACGGCGCAGGACCACGACATCGCCGCCTATCTGCGCCGCCTCGGCAAGCCGGTGGTGCTGGTGGCCAACAAGGCCGAGGGCATGCGCGAAAGCGGTCAGTGGGCCGAGTTCTACGAGCTCGGGCTGGGCGACGTGGTGCCGGTGTCGGCGGCGCACGGACAGGGGCTGCGCTCGCTGGTGGAGGCGGCGCTGGCGCGGCTCGACCTGCCGCAGGACGACGAAGAGGCGGCCGGGCAAGCCAAGGCACGCGACGACGAGGGGGTCATCCGGCTGGCGGTGGCCGGCCGGCCCAACGTTGGCAAGTCGACGTTGATCAACGCCTGGCTGGGCGAGGAGCGGCTGGTGGCGTTCGACCTGCCGGGCACCACGCGCGACGCCATCCGCGTGCCGTTCGAGCGTCAGGGCCGGCGCTTCGAGCTGATCGACACCGCCGGCCTGCGCCGCAAGGGCAGGGTCTTCCAGGCGGTGGAGAAGTTCTCGGTCGTCAAGACGCTGCAGGCGATCGAGGGCGCGCACGTGGTGCTGCTGCTGCTGGACGCCACCGAGGGCGTCACCGAGCAGGACGCGCACATCGCCGGCTTCATCCTCGACAGCGGCCGCTCGGTGGTGCTGGCGGTCAACAAGTGGGACGCCGCCGACGACTACCAGCGCCAGCTGGTGCAGCGCTCGATCGAGGCGCGGCTGGGCTTCCTCAAGCACGCGCCGCTGCACTTCATCTCGGCGCGTCAGCGCCAGGGCATCCAGGCGCTGTGGGGCTCGATCGTGCGCGCCTATGAATCGGCGATGATCAAGATGCCGACGCCGCTGCTGACCCGTCTGCTGCACGAGGCGGTGGCCTACCAGGCGCCGAAGCGCGCCGGCAACGTCCGCCCCAAGCTGCGCTACGCCCACCAGGGCGGCCACAACCCGCCGGTCATCGTCATCCACGGCAACGCGCTGGAGCATGTCGGCGACGCCTATCGGCGCTACCTCGAGGCGCGCTTCCGCAAGGCGTTCGACCTCGTCGGCACGCCGCTGCGCATCGAGTTGCGCACGCAGGACAACCCCTACGCCTGAGCGCGCCGGCGCACAGGTGGCGATTGTGGTAACTTCGCCGTTCGGTTTTCTTTTTTCACCCCCCACGAACACGGAAGATATCGTGAGCAACAACAAGGCCCAACTCCTTCAGGACCCGTTTCTCAACCAGCTGCGCCGCGAGCACGTGCCGGTGTCGATCTACCTGGTCAACGGCATCAAGCTGCAGGGCCAGATCGAGTCGTTCGACCAGTACGTCGTGCTGCTGCGCAACACGGTGACGCAGATGGTCTACAAGCACGCCATCTCGACCATCGTGCCCGGCCGTCCGGTGCAGTTCACGCCGGCGGCCAGCGCCGAGGGCAACGCCTGAGCGCCGTGCACGCGGCGGCCAACGCCGAATCCGGGGCGACCCCGCCGGGGGTGATCCTGGTCGGGGTCGATCTCGGGCAGCCGCATTTCGATCCGACGCTGGCCGAGCTGGCCGAGCTGGCGCGCAGCGCCGGCTTCGTCGTGCTGGACCGCGTCGTATGCCGGCGCAAGGCCCCCGATGCGGCGCTGTTCGTCGGCAAGGGCAAGGCCGACGAGATCCAGGCGCTGGCGGCGGCGCACGGGGCGCGCGAGGTGCTGTTCGACCAGGCGCTCAGCCCCGCGCAGCAGCGCAACCTCGAGCGGCACCTGAAGCTGCCTGTCAACGACCGCGTGCTGCTGATCCTCAACATCTTCGCGCAGCGCGCGCGCAGCCACGAAGGCAAGCTGCAGGTGGAGCTGGCGCGCCTGCAGTACCTGCAGACGCGCTTGGTGCGCCGCTGGACGCACCTGGAGCGGCAAAGCGGCGGCATCGGCCTGCGCGGCGGCCCGGGCGAGACGCAGATCGAGCTGGACCGCCGCATGATCGCCGAGGCGATCCAGCGCACGCGCAAGCGGCTGGAGCTGGTCAAGCGCCAGCGCAACACGCAGCGCCGCCAGCGCCAGCGCCGCGGCACGTTCGACGTCTCGCTGGTGGGCTACACCAACGCCGGCAAGTCCACGCTTTTCAACGCCCTGGTCAAGGCGCGCGCCTACGCGGCCGACCAGCTGTTCGCGACGCTGGACACCACCACGCGCCAGCTCTACCTGGGGCCCGAGGCCGCTCACGTGTCGCTGTCGGACACGGTGGGCTTCATCCGCGACCTGCCGCACACGCTGGTGGAGGCGTTTTCCGCCACGCTGCAGGAGGCGCGCGAGGCCGACCTGCTGCTGCACGTCGTCGACGTGGCCAATCCGCAGCACCCCGAGCAGATCGAGGACGTGCTGCGCGTGCTGCGCGACATCGGTGCCGGCGACATTCCGCAGGTGCTGGTGGCCAACAAGCTCGACGCGCTGCCCGCAGCGCAGCGGCCGCACGCGCTGCGCGACCAGATGGAACTCGACGGCCGCGTCGTGACTCGGGTCTTCGTGAGCGCCCTGACCGGTGAGGGGCTGCCCGAGCTGCGCGCGGTGCTGGCCGAGGCGGCACGGGCGCATCGGCTGGCGGCCGCCGGCGAAGGCGGCGATGGGGCACAATTGACGTACCCTTGAGAGGAACGAAAGCCGATGAACGACCTGACCCCGGCGGGGCTTGAGCCAGGTGGCGTGCCGTCGCAGCGTGGCGGCGGCCGCGTACGCGCTTGGTGGCGCGGGCTGCGCGGTGTCTTCAACCTCAACGATCCGCGCTGGGGACGGGGCGACGACGGCGGCGGCCAAGACGAGCCGCGGCGCCCGCGCGGCGGGGCCCAGCAGCCGCCGGATCTGGACGAGCTCTGGCGCGACTTCAACCGCAAGCTGGGCGGCCTGTTCGGCGGCCGTGGCGGACGCGGGCAGGGCGGCGACGGCGGACGCGGCGGCTGGGGCGAGGAGCCCTTGCGCCGCCCCGACCCGAAGGGCACCGGCATCGGTATCGGCCTCATCGCCGGCGTGGCGGTGCTGATCTGGCTCGGCACCGGTTTCTTCGTCGTGCAGGAGGGCCAGCAGGCCGTCATCACCCAGTTCGGCCGCTACCACAGCACGGTGGGGGCCGGCTTCAACTGGCGGCTGCCGTACCCGATCCAGCGCCACGAGACGGTGTTCGTGACCCAGATCCGCTCGGTCGACATCGGCCGCGACGCCATCGTGCGCGCCACCGGGCTGCGCGAGTCGGCGATGCTGACCGAGGACGAGAACATCGTCGAGATCAAGTTCGCCGTGCAGTACCGCCTCAGCGATGCGCGTGCCTACCTCTTCAACAGCCGCGACCCGGACGCCGCGGTGGTCAAGGCCGCCGAGACGGCGGTGCGCGAGGTGGTCGGCAAGATGAAGATGGATGCCGCGCTGGCCGAGGAGCGCGAGCAGATCGCGCCGCGCGTGCGCACGCTGATGCAGACCATCCTGGACCGCTACAACGTCGGCATCGAGATCGTCGGCATCAACCTGCAGGCCGGCGGCGTGCGCCCGCCCGAGCAGGTGCAGGCCGCCTTCGACGACGTGCTCAAGGCCGGCCAGGAGCGCGAGCGCGCCAAGAACGAGGCCGAGGCCTACGCCAACGACGTCGTGCCGCGCGCGCGCGGCGCGGCCTCGCGCCTGCTGGAGGAGGCCGAGGGCTACAAGGCGCGCATCGTGGCGCAGGCCCAGGGTGACGCGCAGCGCTTCGCCCTCGTGCAGGCCGAGTACGCCAAGGCGCCGCAGGTCATGCGCGAGCGCATGTACCTGGAGACCATGCAGCAGATCTACGCCAACGTGACCAAGGTGCTGGTCGACACGCGCGCGCAGTCCAGCCTGCTGTACCTGCCGCTGGACAAGATCATGCAGCAGGTCAGCGCCGGCGAGGCTGGCGGCGCTGCCACCGCGGTGGCGCCGCCGCTGGCCGCCGGCGCCGCCTCCGCGGCCGGCGGCAGCGGCCGCGACACGCGCTCGCGCGACGACGCGCGCAGCCGTGACCGTGAAGGGCGTTGACGGAGAGGAAGCGCAAAGCCATGGCCAACCGCATTGGATTCTTCGTCTCGTCGCTGCTGGTGCTGCTGGCGGTGCTGAGCTCCACCATGTTCGTCGTCGACCAGCGCCAGTTCGGCGTGGTGTTCCAGCTCGGGCAGATCCGCAAGGTCGTCACCGAGCCGGGCCTGAACTTCAAGCTGCCGCCGCCGTTCCAGAACGTGTCCTACATCGACAAGCGGCTGCTGACCCTGGAGAGCACCGACACCGAGCCGACGCTGACCGCCGAGAAGCAGCGCGTCGTCATCGACTGGTATGTGCGCTGGCGCATCTCCGACCCGTCGGCGTATATCCGCAACGTCGGACTGGACGAGCGCGCCGGCGCCGCCCAGTTGAACCGCGTGGTGCGCAACGCCTTCCAGCAGGAGGTCAACAAGCGCACCCTGCGCGAGCTGCTGTCCACCAAGCGCGAGGAGCTGATGGCCGCGGTGCAGCGCGAGGTGCTGGCCGCGGTGCGCGGCGCCGAAAAGCCCTGGGGCATCGACGTGGTGGACGTGCGCATCTCGCGCATCGACTACGCCGAGTCGATCACCCGCTCGGTCTATGACCGCATGGAAGCCGAGCGCAAGCGCGTGGCCAACGAGCTGCGCTCCACCGGCTTTGCCGAAGGCGAAAAGATCCGCGCCGAGGCCGACCGCCAGCGCGAGGTGATCCTGGCCGAGGCCTATCGCCAGGCGCAGAAGATCAAGGGCGAGGGCGACGCCGAAGCGGCGCGCATCTACAACCAGGCGTTCGGGCGCGATCCGGCGTTCGCGCAGTTCTACCGCAGTCTGGAGGCCTACAAGGCCACCTTCAGCGGCAAGGGCGACGTGCTGGTCGTCGACCCGTCGTCGGAGTTCTTCAAGGCCTTCCGGGGCTCGGCCGGCGCGGGTGGCGGCGCCGGCGGGCGCTGAAGCCTCGCGCGCCCCGGGCGCAGGCAGGTCGCGCGCTACAATCGCGGCTTTGCCCGCTGCCCGAGCCCCGAGTGCCATGTCCGCCTGGCTGCTGCCGGATCACATCGCCGATGTCCTGCCCTCCGAGGCGCGCCACCTGGAGGACCTGCGCCGCAGCCTGCTGGAGGCGGCGCGGCGCTACGGCTACGAGCTCGTGATCCCGCCGCTGCTGGAGCACCTGGAGTCGCTGCTGACCGGCACCGGCGAGGCGCTGGAGCTGCAGACCTTCAAGCTGGTCGACCAGCTCTCGGGCCGCATGCTGGGGCTGCGCGCCGACACCACGCCGCAGGTGGCGCGCATCGATGCCCATCTGCTCAACCGCCAGGGCGTGGCGCGTCTGTGCTACTGCGGCCCGGTGCTGCACACGCGCGCCGGCGGCGTGCACGGCACGCGCGAGCCGCTGCAGTTCGGAGCCGAGATCTACGGCCACGCCGGACTGGAGGCAGACCTCGAGATCCTGGAGCTGGCGCTGGATGCCCTGCGCGCCGCCGGCCTGCCGGGCCTGCAGGTCGATCTGGGTGACGTGCGCGTGGTCGATGCGGTGCTGGCCGGCTGCGAGCTGACGCCGGCACGGGTGGCCGCGATCCACGCGGCGCTGGCAGCCAAGGACGCCGCGGGGCTCGAGGCGCTGACCGTGGACCTGCCGGCGGCCGTGCGCGCGGCGTTGCAGGCGCTGCCCGACCTCTGGGGTGACGTGGCGGTGCTGGACGAAACCGCGCGCCGCCTGCCCCCCAGCGCGGCGCTGCGCTCGGCGCTGGCCGATCTGCGCTGGTTGCACGACCGCCTGGGCGAACTCGGTCTGCCGGTGCAGGTGACCTTCGACCTCGCCGATCTGCGCGGTTACGCCTACTACACGGGAGTGCGCTTTTCGGTACTGGGAGGGGCGTCGGCGCGCCACGAGATCGCCCGCGGTGGCCGCTACGATGCGGTCGGCGCGGTGTTCGGGCGGCAGCGCCCGGCGGCGGGTTTCAGCCTCGACGTCAAGCAGCTCGTGCGTCTGGTGCCCGCCCCGGCGCTGCGCGCCGCCATCCGGGCGCCGTGGCGGCATGACGACGCCGCGCTGCGTGCCGCCGTGGCGGCGCTGCGCGCGCAGGGCGAGACGGTGGTCAGCGTGCTGCCCGGGCACGAGCACGAGGTCGACGAATTCGCCTGTGACCGCGAACTGGTGCAGCGCGATGGTGCCTGGGTGGTGCAGCCGCTGGGCGCTCCCTGACGAGATTCCTCCCATCCCCGCACGCATGCAGACGAGCGCCCCCTGGCGGCCTGAGACGGACCTACGAGTGATGACGAACCGAGCTTTCCAGCCCCAGCCGGGGCGCAACGTGGTGGTGGTCGGCACCCAGTGGGGTGACGAGGGCAAGGGCAAGCTGGTCGACTGGCTGACCGAGACCGCGCACGGCGTGGTGCGCTTCCAGGGCGGGCACAACGCCGGCCACACCTTGGTCATCGGTGGCGTCAAGACCGCGCTGCACCTGATCCCGAGCGGCATCATGCGCCCGGGCGTGAAGTGCTACATCGGCAACGGCGTGGTGCTGTCGCCGGCCAAGCTGCTGGAGGAGATCGAGGGCCTGGAGCGTGCGGGCGTCGAGGTGCGCAGCCGCCTGCGCATCAGCGAGGCCTGCCCGCTGATCCTGCCGTTCCACGCCGCGCTGGACGTGGCGCGCGAGGCCGCCAAGGAAAAGGCCGGCGCGGCCAAGATCGGCACCACCGGCCGCGGCATCGGCCCGGCCTACGAGGACAAGGTGGCGCGCCGCGCGCTGCGCGTGCAGGACCTGCAGTATCCCGAGCGCTTCGCCGCCAAGCTGCGCGAGCTGCTGGAGCTGCACAACCACGTGCTGGTGACGCTGCTGGGCTCCGAGACGCTGGAGTGGAGCCCGGCGCTGGCGCCCTACATCGAGCGCGGGCGCGTGCGCTTCGAGCCGGTGTACGAGGAAGCGATGCGCCAGGCCGAGCAGCTGCGGCCGATGGTGGCCGACGTCTCGCGCGAGCTCAACGACGCGCACCGCGCCGGCGCCAACCTGCTGTTCGAGGGCGCGCAAGGGACGCTCTTGGACATCGACCACGGCACCTACCCCTTCGTCACCTCCAGCAACTGCGTGGCCGGCAACGCCGCCGCCGGCTCCGGCGTCGGCCCGGGGCTGCTGCACTACGTGCTCGGCATCACCAAGGCCTACTGCACGCGCGTCGGCGGCGGGCCGTTCCCGACCGAACTCGACTGGCAGACCGAGGGCACGCCCGGCTGGCACATGGCCACCGTCGGCGCCGAGAAGGGCACCACCACCGGCCGCGCGCGCCGCTGCGGCTGGTTCGACGCCGCGCTGCTGAAGCGCTCGGCGCAGGTCAATGGCCTCTCGGGCCTGTGCATCACCAAGCTGGACGTGCTCGACGGCCTGCCGGAGCTCAAGCTCTGCGTCGGCTACCGCCTGGATGGGCGCGAGATCGACCTGCTGCCGCTCGGCGCCGACGAGATCGCGCGCTGCGAGCCCATCTACGAGACGCTGCCGGGCTGGAGCGAGCCCACCGCCGGCATCACGCGCTACGAGGACCTGCCGGCCAACGCGCGCCGCTACCTGGAGCGGATCGAGGCCACCACCGGCGTGCCGATCCACGTCATCTCGACAAGCCCGGACCGCGACCATACCATCCTGCTGCGGCATCCGTTCGCCGCCTGAACCCCGGCCCGTGGCCGCCAAGGACTCTGCGCCATGCTCACCGAAGACGGCAAGCACCTGTACGTCTCGTACGACGAATACCACAACCTGATCGAGAAGCTGGCGATCAAGATCCACCAGTCCGGCTGGCAGTTCGACACCATCCTGTGCCTGGCGCGCGGCGGCATGCGTCCGGGCGACATCCTCAGCCGCATCTTCGACAAGCCGCTGGCCATCATGTCCACCAGCTCCTACCGCGCCGAGGGTGGCACGGTGCGCGGCCAGCTGGACATCGCGCGCTACATCACCACGCCCAAGGGCGAGATCGCCGGCCGCGTGCTGCTGGTCGATGACCTGGCCGACTCCGGCCACACGCTGAAGGCGGTGGTGGAGCTGCTGCGCACCCACTACGCGCCGATCACCGAGCTGCGCACCGCCGTCATCTGGACCAAGGCGGTGTCGATCTTCACGCCGGACTACTCGGTCGAATACCTGCCGACCAACCCCTGGATCCACCAGCCGTTCGAGTGCTACGACAACCTGCGGCCCGAGCAGCTGCTGGCCAAATGGAAGGTCTGAGCACCCGCCTGATCCACCACCCGTACCGCGCGCCGGACGGCTTCGACGCTGCGCCGGTGGCGGTGCACAAGGCCTCCACCGTCTTCTTCCCGAACGTGGCGGCGCTGCGCACGCGGCGCTGGCAGGACAAGAGCGGCTATACCTACGGCCTGCACGGCACGCCCACCACCTTCACGCTGGAGGAGCGGCTGGCGACGCTGGAGGGCGCGCGCCACTGCGTGCTGGCGCCCAGCGGGCTGGCCGCGATCGCGCTGGTGGACCTGGCGCTGCTGCGCGCCGGCGACGAGGTGCTGATCCCTGACAATGCCTACGGCCCGAACCTGGCGCTGGCGCAGCACGAGCTGGCCGGCTGGGGCATCACGCACCGCGTCTACGACCCGATGGATCCGGCCGACCTGGCCGCTTCGATCGGCGAGCGCACGCGCCTGGTGTGGCTGGAGGCGGCCGGCTCGGTGACGCTGGAGTTTCCGGACGTGCCGGCGCTGGTGGAGGTGGTGCGCCGCGCCAATGCCGGGCGCGCGCGGCCGATCGTCACCGCGCTGGACGACACCTGGGGCGCCGGCGTGGCCTACCAGCCGTTCGACTGGGGCGTGGACGTGACGATGCAGGCGCTGACCAAGTACGCCAGCGGCGGCGCCGACGTGCTGATGGGCGCGGTGTGCACGCGCGACGAGGCGCTGCACCACGCGCTGCTGATGACGCACATGCGGCTGGGGCTGGGTGTCGGCGCCAACGACGCCGAAGCCGTGCTGCGCGGGCTGCCGAGCCTGGAGCTGCGCTACCGCGCGCAGGACGAGCGCTGCCGGGCACTGGCCCAGTGGCTGGCGCGGCAGCCGCGCGTGGCGCGGGTGCTGCATCCGGCGCTGCCCGGCTCCCCCGGCCACGAGCACTGGCGGCGCCTGGCGCGGGGCGCTGCGGCGCTGCTGACCCTCGTCTTCGAGCCGGACGTGGCGTCCGAGCGCATCGACGCCTTCTGCGATGCGCTGCGGCTGTTTCGCCTCGGCTACAGCTGGGCCGGGCCGGTCAGCCTGTGCGTGCCCTACGACATCCCCGCCATGCGCCAGCGCCCGTGGCCCCACGCGCCGCGCGTGGTGCGGCTGGCGGTGGGGCTGGAGGACGTGGAGGACCTGCGCGCCGACCTCGCGCAGGCGTGGGCGGCGTTGGGGTGAGGGACGCTCAGGCCCGCGCGAGCTCGGCGCTCCAGGTCGCCGACCACGCTTCCGCCTGCGCCAGCACGGTCTGCACCGCCCTGTCCTGCAGGTCGGGCGGGTAGCCGTATTTGCGCAGGATGCGCTTGACCAGCACGCGCAGCCGCGCCCGGGCCGACTCGCGGTGCGCCCAGTCCACCGTGACGTTCTGCCGCAGGCTGGTGAGCAGCTCATGCGCGATCACGCGCAGCTTCTCGTCACCCATCACCTGCACCGCGCTCTCGTTTTCGGCCAAGGCGTCGTAGAAGGCGATCTCCTCCTCCGTCAGTCCCGTCTCCTCGCCCCGACTTCGGGCCGCGCGGATGTCGCGGGCCAACTGGATCAGTTCCTGCAGCACCTCGGCCGTGGTGAGGGCGTTGGCGTGATAGCGAGCCATGGCTTCCTCCAGCCGCTGCGAGAAGGCGCGCGTCTGCACCACGTTGGCCCGGGCGCGGGCACGGATGCCGTCCTGCAGCAGCTTCCTCAGCGCCTCCAGCGCCAGGTTCTTCTTCTCCATCTGCTGCACTTCGGCGAGGAATTCCTCCGACAGGATGGAGATGTCGGGTGTCTTCAGCCCCGCGGCCTGCAGGATGTCCACGATCTCCGTGGAGACCACCGCCCGGCTGACGATCTGCTGGATGGCGAGCTCGCGCTCCTGCGCGCTGCGCGCGCTGCCCGGGCCTGTCTTGGCAAGCGCCGCGCGCAGCGCCTGGAAAAATCCGACCTCCTCGCGCACGGCGCGCGCCTCCTCACTCGCCGCGGCCAGCGCGTAAGCCCTTGACAGCGCCAGCACCGCGTCCGCAAAGCGCCGCCACGCGGCCTTCCGGCCCTCAGGGGTCGTTTCCTGCGCCGCCCACTGCCGTTGCCGCTCCAGGATCCACTCCAGCGCGCCGGCCATCACCGCCAGGCGCTGCGCCGGCGTGCCCTCCAGCGCCGCCGTGTAGTCGAAGCCGTGGAACATCGCGCGCACGACCTCGAGCTTTTCCAGCAGCACGGCCACCGCCTCGGCCTCGTCGATGCCGGTCTGTTCCCGGTCGCGCGGGGAATACTGGGCGAGCGCGGACTTGAGGTTCTGCGCGATGCCGATGTAGTCCACGATCAGGCCCGCCGGCTTGTCGCGAAACACCCGGTTCACCCGTGCGATGGCCTGCATGAGGCCATGCCCGCGCATCGGCTTGTCCACGTACATCGTGTGCATGCACGGCGCATCGAAGCCGGTCAGCCACATGTCGCGCACGATCACGAGCTTGAGCGGGTCATTCGGGTCACGCGCGCGCTTGGCGAGCAGGTCGCGCCGCGCCTTGTTGCCGATGTGCGGCTGCCACTCGGGCGGGTCGCTCGCCGCCCCGGTCATCACGATCTTGATCGCGCCCTGGGCGTCATCGTCGCTGTGCCACTGCGGGCGCAGCCGCACGATGGCCTCGTAGAGCTTGACGCAGATGCGCCGGCTCATGCAGACGATCATGCCCTTGCCCGCGAGCGCCGCTTGCCGTGCCTCGAAGTGCTGCACGATGTCCTGCGCCACCTGCGCGATGCGCTTGTCCGCGCCCACCAGCGCTTCCACCGTCGCCCATTTCTGCTTGGCGCGCTCGCGCGCCGTCTCTTCCTCGTCCTCCAGCAGTTCCTCGATCTCGGCGTCGATCCTGGGCTTCTCGTCCTCGGCCAGGGTCAGCCTGGCCAGCCGCGATTCGTAATAGATCGGCACCGTGGCGCCGTCCTCCACCGCACGGCTGACGTCGTAGATGTCGATGTAGTGGCCGAACACCGCCGGGGTGTTGCGGTCGTCGGCCTCCACCGGCGTGCCGGTAAAGCCGATGAAGCTGGCGTTGGGCAGCGCGTCGCGCAGGTACTTCGCGAAGCCGTAGCCCACCTCGCCCGTCTTGGCGTCCAGCCGGGCGCGAAAGCCATACTGGCTTCGGTGCGCCTCATCGGCGATCACCACCACGTTGCGCCGGGTCGTCAGCGCCCCGTCCACCTCGCCGAATTTCTGCAGCGTCGTGAAGATCACCCCGCCCGAAGCGCGATCCAGCAGTGTCTTCAGGTGCTCGCGGCTTTCCGCCTGAACCGGCGTCTGGCGGATGAGATCCCGGCACATCGAGAACGTGGCAAAGAGCTGATCGTCCAGGTCATTGCGGTCGGTGATGACCACGAGCGTCGGGTTTTCCAGCCGCGGGTGCTTGACCAGCACCCCGGCGTAAAACGCCATCAGCAGGCTCTTGCCCGATCCCTGCGTGTGCCAGATCACGCCCACGCGCCGGTCCCCGGGCCGCTGGTCGCGCGCCGAGGGCAGGCCGTAGACCGCCGGCTCCTCCCGCACCGCGTTGACCGGCGGCATCGCGCGGATCGTCTGTTCCACCGCCTTCCTCACCGCGTGGAACTGATGGTAGCCCGCGATGATCTTGACGAGCCCCGCGCCGGTCTGGCCGAACACCGTGAAGTCGCGCAGCAGCGCCAAGAGCCGTTCCGGCTGCAGTACCCCTTCGATGAGCGTCGGCAGCTCCGGGGCGCCTTTCGGCGCGATGCTCGCCCCGTCGGTGGTGCGCCACGGCATGAAGCGCTCGAAATCCGCCGACAGCGAGCCGACCCGGGCCTGCAGGCCGTCGGAGGCGATCAGCAGCGCGTTGGTGCGAAACAGCGGCGCGATCTGCGCCTTGTAGGTCTGCAACTGGTTGAAGGCGCCTTGCAGCGTTGCCTGCTCCGCGCCCGGCGCCTTCAGCTCCACCACCACCAGCGGCATGCCATTGACGAAGATCACCACGTCCGGCCGGCGCTGGTGGCCGCCGTGGACGACGGTGAACTGCGGAACCGCCAGCCAGTCGTTCCGCTCCGGGCGTTCGAAATCGATCAGCCGCACCTTGCCGGCGGCCAGCGTGCCGTCAAGGGCGTCGTACTCCACGTCCACGCCCTCGGTCATCAGCCGATGCAGGCGGCGGTTCTCCTCGAGCAACGCGGGGCGCTCAACCTGCAGCACGCGGCGCAGCGCCTCCTGCCGCGCCGCCTCGGGCAGCGTGGGATTCAACCCTGCCAGCGCCGTCTCCAACCGAGGGCGCAGCACCACCTCGTCATGCCCGGTGCGCTGTGGCCGCCGACCGTCGGGGCCGATGTCCTCTTCGCGTTCCACGGCAAAGCCCAAGGTTTGCAACTGCGCGAGCAGCGCCGCCTCAACGTCTGATTCAGGCAGAAACGCCATCGGGTCACTCCTTATTCCGGGGCGGCGGCAGTGGCCAGGAACGACGCGCGATCATCAGAACAGAACGTCATATCAGCAGTGCCTCCACGCCTTCAACGAAGACCTGAAAGCTGCGCGAGCGGTTGACTTGCAGGTCGAGGTAGGGGGCGATGCGCCGCGCGGCGTCGATTTTGGGATAGCTGTTCTTGTAGATGCCGTGCTTCTTGAGGAAGCGATGTAACGCTTCCCAAGAGCCGCCATTGTCAGGATTGCGAAAGACGCCTTTGCCGACATCGACCGTGGGCAGGCTGCGGAACGCCTGCCGCAGCGCTGCGGCGTCACCGATAAACCACGATTCCAATTCCTCGACCGCGATTCGGTTGACGACGTGGAACAGCCCTTGTGCATCAGGGTGGGTCTTGGTCGCGAGTGCAGCCGCCTTCGCCATGTCTTCGAGCTGACGCTTGAGCGCCGCGCAATCGTCGGTATCCCGGTCCACCAGCACGACCACGCGCAACGGCTCGCCCCGCGCGATGCGATCACGATAGGCCGCAAGCCGGTCGGGTAGGGCCCGGAGCAGTTTGTATTTGCTCCCCAGGTTGATCAGTTTCCAGCGCGCGCGCCCGCGCAGCAGCCTCGGCAGCACATGCCGAAGCGCCTCTTCTGCCGAAGGCTCTTCGACCAAAAACTCGATCTGCGTCACCCCTCATCCCCCATGTCAAGCGGATCGCCGGCGTCGAAATGCCCTTCCATCCAAAGCTCACCGAGCGTTGCGCCCTGCCGGATAAAGTCCTGTATGCCCGGCATGTCGACCACCCGGCGAATGCGGGTATATCCATCGGCGGCACGGTAGAGCACGCGCACCTCTTCCGGCCGCAGAGGGTTGATGAAGAATGGCGAATGCGTCGTGACGATCAGCTGCGTGCGATCCGCGGCCTGCTGGCACTCCTCGGCCAGCTCCGGCAGCAGACGGGGATGCAGGTAGTTCTCCGGCTCCTCGATGCCCACGAGTCGGGGCGGATCGGGGTCGTAGAGAACGGTCAGATAGGCCAGCAACTTGAGCGTGCCGTCGGATGCAAAGCGTGACAGCACCGGCTTGGAAAACGGTGCATCCTTGACCAACAGCAGCAAGCGGCTGTCTTCCAATACTTGGGCTTCGACCTTCTCGATGCGAGGGATGCGCCGCCGCAATGTTTCGAAAATATGTTCCAGGCGATCAGGGTGTTGCTCGCGCAGGTATTGAATGACATTGGGCAGGTTGTCGCCGGTTGGGGACAAGCGTTCCTCCGCCCCCGCCTCCGGGTTGCCGCGGGCGGCGTCCGTCGAGAGGTAGGAAAGGTGCCAGCCGGTGATGAAGTCGCGCAGCGCGATCACGCGCGGGTTTTCGGCCAAGGTGCCCAGCGTGCTGACCGCCAGTACGTCCGGGCCGGAGAGCGGCTTATCGACACGTATGTCGCTTGCCTCTGGCGCTTCGCCGGTAATGACCTTGCCGTGGCCATACTGGTAATCCAGGAAATGGAACGGCGCGGCGGGATGGCCGCGCTTCCAGCGCAGAAACTCCCGCGCGACGACCGGGCCCTTGGCCTGTTCTTCGATTTCCAGATGATAGGTGATGAGGGGGGCGCCAGGGCGCTCCCGGTATTGGAGATCGATGACGATGGGGCCGTCCTGGTCCCGGCTGCGCAGCTCGCGGAATCGTCCCCTGCGATCCCACGCTTTGCGCAGGCCGTCTGAGAAGCATTCGGCTAAGAATGCGAAGACGTCGAAAACCGTGGATTTGCCGCTGCCGTTTGGCCCTAGCAGGACGGTCAGTGGTGTGATGCGATCAAGTTCGACGTTCTGGAGCGCGCGGTAATTCCTTACGCGCAGGTTTTCGATGCGCGGGGGAGAGAGGTTGACCGTCACGGCTCGACTCCTCGTATTGGTGCCCCCGAAAGGGTCGGCATGTTCTCGATCAGGCGGACCATCGGGTTCTTGTTCTTGGCGTCCGACTTCGCCACCAGCAGGGCGGCGTTCTGCTCGAAGCGCTGGCGGTCCAGCGTGTAGCCGCGCGTCAAATGCTCGCGCAGCACCCGCGTGGCCCACTGGCGGAAGCGCGTGCCTTGCAGCGACTTGACCCGGTAGCCGACCGAGATGATGACGTCGAGGTTGTTGGACTCGCCTTGGTACGTCTTTCCGTCCGAGGCAGTATGTGCACATTTTGCACATACTGCCTCGCGCTCCAGTTCGCCCTCGGCGAAGACATTGCGGATGTGCTTGGTGATGACCGAGCGCTCGCGGCCAAACAGCAGCGCCATCTGCTCCTGCGTCAGCCAGACCGTGTCGCGCTCCAGCCGCACCTCGACGCGTGCTTCACCACCGTCGTAGATGATGATGCCGGAGGCTGGCTTCATAAGCCGCGCTCCTTCAAAAACGCCTCGGCGTCCTTCACGCGCAGCTCGCCGGAGATGAGTTTGGGTAGAAGGGTGTCGCGCAGTTGGGCGAGGGTGCGGGATTCGTGAATGGCAGCGATGATCCGCTCAACCGATGGCTGCACCAGCTGTGTCATGGCCTCGGCCACCGGTTCCGGCGGCAAGACAACCTCATAGCGAGCCATGTCAGCCCAGCTCGTACGCGGCATCTTCGTCCCAGTTGAGCCAGCGTTCGTGTACTCGACGAACTCACTGCTCGACACATGTCCGAGGACGAACCCGAACCAGTGGCTGTTTTTCGGAGCCACAACGACAATGTCGGTCGAGCAGACGCCATCGACCGGCGCGACGCCGACCTTGTGGAAGTAAGGCCGGAGCTTCCCGAAAAGAATCTCCCCCTGCCTGAAGGCAAACTTGTTGCTCTCCAATCCTTCCGCAGAGCCCCAATCAGCAAGGCTAATACAGCGTCTGGGCATGTGTTCCAGCGCGATGTATGGCGTGTCGGGTTCGATCCTGTCGGGCTGCGCGCTACGCCGCAGATGTTCCGCAACATCGCCGAGTACGCCAACCTCCCACCCCTCCGGAATCTCCCCCAATTCCGATTCGACGAGGCGGTCGGGGAAGAGGTCGAGGATGTGCTGCGGCCAATGCCATACCCCATCCGCGCCGAGCGCGCCCCAGCTCCCCTCTCCCTCTGGGAGAGGGGTTGGGGGTGAGGGAAGTTTGCCCCCCTCTCCCCCCGGGAGAGGGGCCGGGGGTGAGGGCAAACGGTGCTCCACAATCGCCTGAAAAATCGCCTCCAGCACCGCCTCGGTCTGCTGCAGAACGTCGTGACTCCAAAAACGTAAAACCCGCAGGCCATGTTCGGCCAAAAAGGCATCGCGGCGGGCGTCGTGCCGCCGCCCGGCCTCTTCGTTGTGCTGCCCACCGTCAATCTCCACGGCCAGCCTGTGTTCGTGGCAATAGAAGTCGAGCACATACGGCGGGAAGGGGTGCTGGCGGCGGAACTTCGCGCCTGCCAGCCGACGGTTGCGCAGCAGGCGCCACAGCAGCGCTTCGGCATCGGTCATGCGAGTGCGCAGCTCGCGGGCGAAGTCGAGCAGGTCAGGGGGGAGTTTGGGCTTGGTGGTGCCCTCACCCCCGGCCCCTCTCCCGGGGGGAGAGGGGAGATTCATCTTGGCGCGCACCGGCTCGAAGTCCACGAACCAGGCCTTGAACAAGGCACGGGCCATCGCCTCCAGCGTTTCGTTCTGGCGGCGCAAGAGTTCGATCTTGTCGTCCAGCGTGCCGAGGATGTGGGCGATGGCGCGTTGTTCGGGAAGGGGAGGCAGTGGAATTTCTAACGAACGCAGATAAGTCACCGGCTGCGCAATCGACGGGACGCCAACCTGCGAGGTATTGGCCAGCAGTTTGTGCTGGCCGTCCGGCGAGCGGAAGTAGGCGACGAGAAATTCTGGCAGGACTTTGCTTTGATCGGGACGCAGGTAGAACTGGCGCTGGGAAATGACGTATCTGTTAAAGGCAGATGTGTTCGATATATAAGCAACTTGTCCGATGTTTCCCGCATGAGTGAAGACAACGTCACCCCGCTGCACATTTGCATTGCGTAGCCGTTCCGCATGCTCGGGGGTGATGAAGTTATACCCCGGCGTATCGTCAAGGCGAAAGCCGTGTAAATGCTGCCCACTGATCACGGGCACGCCCTCAGGGACAAACGTCTCGACCTTGATTGAAGAGCCGAACGGTCCCATAGCCACACGTTCGGCAACCTCTTCGATTCGATACTTCGTCCACTCACCCGCCATATTCCGATCCTCCCTCCTGCACCACCACCTTGTCCCGCTCGATGATCTTTCTGAATGAATCGCTGGTCGTGGCCCAATCGACGATATCCACCTTGTAAGGCAGGTCCGACTCCGAGAACGCCTCCGTCAGCGCCGCGTGCACCGACAGCGGCAGCGGCCGGTCGGTGATGATGGCGAGGTCCAGGTCCGAGAGCGGGCGCGCGGCGCGTCGGGCGCGCGAGCCGAATGCCCACACCGGGTGCTGGGGCACGTGCTGGCGGAGTATCTGCCGGACGATCCGCCAGTGCTCCGGCGCGATGTCGATCGGCGGCGGGGTGGTGTCGGCCGTGGTCATGCCTTCCCACTTTCCAGCTTTTGCAGCAGAAAGGCCGCTTCTCGCTGAAAATCGGGGATGCCGGCTACGACTTCCAGCGCCACGTCCTCGTCGTAGGTGTGGCTGGTCTTGGCCCGCATCTCGCGGTAGACGCGCCACTGCGGCCAGCCATGTAATAGCAGGCCGCGTTCATGCCCGGTGCGGATGAGGTCCTGGAAGCTCATCTCGTCGAATTCGGCTGCGTTCGCCGAGGTGGCCTTGAGATAACGCTTCAGCATCTTGTGGCTGATTTCGTACGTGAACTCGAAGCGCTGGATCAGGCCGTCGCGGATCTGGGTATCCGTCGTGTCTTTTTGATAGCGTTCCCAGCCTTCGTTGAGCCGCGCGAGGGCATTGCGAAGGGGGGTCAGGTCAAGGGCATCGTTGGTCATTCATCTTCTCCCGGTCAGCACTTTCGCCGCAGGACGGGTGCCACATCGATCTGCACGACTACATGCCATCCTGCTCGCGCCGATTGTTCCATTCCGCTGTCTCCTCGAACAGCCGAAAGCAAGGCTCGAAACGAAAGCGCCGATTTCTGGCATCGCCGGTGATCTCGCGCAAAAGCCCGATGCCCTGGTTGGAGAGCACGCCCTCCTTGCGCATGTACATGAAGACGAAGAGGTCGGGGTCGGGCAGCGTCAGCACCGCGCCGTCGAGAAGGCCGAGCGCGTAATCGGCTTGCGAGAGCTTGTCGCGCAAAGGGCCGCTCAAGTCGAGCGGCGGGTCGGGCGGCAGGGGCGCAGGGATGAAGGCGCGCACGGTTTCGCCGCCCGCGCCGATCGTCTGCCACGTACCCGTTGAGCCGCGTTGCATGAGATGCCTGCCTGTGTTCGCCAGTGAAAATAGCGGGGCGAACTATTTTAGTTTAATGCTATTAGTAAAAATAACCTCCTTCAAAACCCGAGCGCCTTCAGGTTGGCCTCGATCGCCGCATCCAGTCGCGCCGCCTCGGCCTGCTGCGCCCGCCACTGGGCCGCAAGCCGCGCCATCTTTTCCTCGAACGGCTCGCCGTCGTCGTCTTGCGCCGCCGCGCCGACGTAGCGCCCCGGGGTGAGCACGTGGCCGTGCCTGCGGATCTCCTCCAGCGTGGCGGATTTGCAAAAGCCCGGCATGTCGGCGTAGTCGCCTGCGCCCGGCTCGCCGCGCCAGGCGTGGTAGGTGTCGGCGATCTTCTGGATCTCCTCGTCGGTGAGCTCGCGCCGGGTGCGGTCCACCATCACACCCATCCTGCGGGCGTCGATGAAGAGCACCTGTCCGCGCCGGTCGCGCCAACCCTTGCCGGGGTTCTTGTTGCGGGCGAGGAACCACAGGCAGGCCGGAATCTGGGTGGAGTAGAAAAGCTGCCCCGGCAGCGCCACCATGCAGTCCACCACGTCGGCCTCCAGCATGGCGCGGCGAATCTCGCCCTCGCCGGACTGCTGCGAGGACATCGAGCCGTTGGCCAGCACCACGCCGGCGGTGCCGTTGGGGGCGAGGTGATGGACGATGTGCTGCAGCCAGGCGTAGTTGGCGTTGCCCACGGGCGGCACGCCGAATTTCCAGCGCACGTCTTCACGCAGGCGCTCGCCGCCCCAGTCGGAGATGTTGAACGGCGGGTTGGCCAGGATGAAGTCGGCGCGCAGGTCGGGCAGCTCGTCCTTGTGGAAGCTGCCCTCGTTGTTCCAGCGGATGTCGGCGTCGATCCCCCGCACCGCGAGGTTCATCTTGCACAGCCGCCAGGTGGTGTAGTTGATTTCCTGCCCGTAGATCGCGATGTCGCCGATGCGCCCGCCGTGCTCCTCGACGAATTTCTCGCTCTGCACGAACATGCCGCCGGAGCCGCAGCACGGGTCATAGACACGGCCGGAGTACGGCTCCAGCATCGACACCATCACGCGCACGACGCAGCGCGGGGTGTAGAACTCCCCGCCGCGCTTGCCTTCGGCGCCGGCGAATTCGCTGAGGAAGTACTCGTACACGCGCCCCAGCACGTCGCGGGCCCGGTGTTCGTCGCCGCCCAGCCCGATGTTGGAGAAGAGGTCGATCAGTTCGCCCAGCATCACCTTGTTGAGCGCCGGGCGGGCGTAGTCCTTGGGCAGCACGCCCTTGAGGGCGTCGTTTTCCTGCTCGATGGCGCGCATGGCCTCGTCGATCAGCACGCCGATGGCCGGGTGGCGGGCGTTGGCGCGCAGGTGCGACCAGCGCGCCTCTTTCGGTACCCAGAAGATGTTGTCGGCCAGATACTCGTCGCGATCCTCGGCGGCCAGCGGGTCTTCGGCCAGCAGGGCGGCGTGCTTGGCCTCGAAGGCGTCGGAGATGTACTTCAGGAAGATGAGTCCCAGCACGACGTGCTTGTATTCGCTGGGCTCCAGATTGCCGCGCAGCTTGTCGGCCGCCTTGAACAGTTCGGCCTCGAAGCCGAGGTGTGCGCCGGGAGCGGCACTGGCTGCTGGGGCGGGGGTGGTGCGCCGGCGGGGCATGGGGGCTCCTCCTTGATTTTTTGGATGGGCGGCGACGGGCCACGCAAGGCGCGCCGCCGCCACGTGGCGGCGGGCTCGGCGTGCCGGTGCCGCTATCGTAGCGCCGGACGCAGGGGCTTCACCCCTTCGGCAACAGCCGGCGCAGCTGCGGCCAGACGTTGTCCAGCAGGATCGGCTGCGCCTTTTCGTTCGGGTGGATGCGGTCGGGCTGGAACAGGGCGGCGGCCTGCGGGCCGTCGGCCACGCCGGCCAGGAAGAACGGTACCAGCGCCACCTTTTCCTCCCGGGCCAGGTCGGCGTAGATGGCGCGGAAGTCGGCGCGGAAGCGCTCGCCGTAGTTGGGCGGCATGTCCATGCCCAGCAGCAGCACGCGCGCGCCGGCCTCGCGGCTGGCGCGGATCATGGCGCGCAGGTTGTCGCGCGTGCCGGTGAGCGGCAGGCCGCGCAGCGCGTCGTTGCCGCCCAGCTCGATCACCACCACCGCCGGGCGGTGCTGCTGCAGCAGCGCGCCCAGGCGGCTGCGCCCGCCGGCGGTGGTGTCGCCGCTGACGCTGGCGTTGACCACGCGCGCGCGCAGGCGCTGCTGCGCCAGCCGTTCTTCCAGCAGCGCCACCCAGCCGCGGCCGCGCGCCAGGCCGTACTCGGCGCTGAGCGAGTCGCCCACCACCAGGATCACCGGCGGGGAACCGTCGGCCGCCGCCGTCGCTCTGACCGGCCATGCCCCCAGCAGCAGGCCCGCCGCCAGCGCTGCGCTACAGTGGCGTCGCTTCACCCTCGCATCCTTTCATGTCCATCCCGATCATCGAAGTCGAGCGCCTGTCCAAGACGGTGACCGATACCGACGGCACGCCGCTGACCATCCTGCACGAGGTCGATTTTGCCGTCGCGGCGGGCCAGACGCTGGCCATCGTCGGCACCTCGGGTTCAGGCAAGAGCACCCTGCTGTCACTCATCGCCGGCTTGGATACGCCCAGCGGTGGCACGGTTCGCTGGGCCGGCACCGACATCTTCACGCTGGACGAGGACGCGCGCGCGGCGCTGCGCGGCCAGCGGGTGGGCTTCGTGTTCCAGAGCTTTCAGCTGCTGGCCAACCTGACCGCGCTGGAAAACGTCATGCTGCCGCTGGAGCTGGCGGGCCGGCGCGACGCCGCAGCCGCGGCGCAGCGCATGCTGGAGCGCGTCGGACTGGGCGCGCGGCTGCGGCACTACCCGAAGGTGCTCTCGGGGGGAGAGCAGCAGCGCGTGGCGCTGGCGCGCGCCTTCGTCGTCGAACCCGACATCCTGCTGGCCGACGAGCCCACCGGCAGCCTGGATCACGCCACTGGCGCGCGCGTGATGGAGCTGATGTTCGAGCTCAACCGCGAGCACGGCACCACGCTGGTGCTGGTGACGCACGACGCGGCGATCGCGGCGCGCTGCCAGCGGCGGCTGGCGATCGAGGCTGGGCGCGCGCGCGAGCTGGACGGCGGCGCATAATCGCGCCCCATGGCCAGCGACACCCGCATCCTGTACGGCTTTCACGCCGTGGGCGTGCGCCTGAAGACGGCGCCCGACTCGATCGTCGAGCTCTACGTCGACCCGACGCGGCGCGACGCGCGCATGCGGCAGTTCCTGGCGCGCGCGCAGGAGGCTGGCGTGCGCGTGATCGAGGCCGACGGCGCGCGCCTGGCCGGGCTGGCTGGCGGTGGCCATCACCAGGGGGTGGTGGCGCGCGTGCGGGCGCTGGAGCAGGCGCGCACGCTGGACGACCTGCTGGACCAGCTGGAAGGGCGAAGCGAGACCGAGCGCCGCGCCGACCCGCCGCTGCTGCTGGTGCTGGACGGCGTCACCGATCCCCACAACCTGGGCGCCTGCCTGCGCGTGGCCGACGGCGCCGGCGCGCACGCGGTCATCGCCCCGAAGGACCGTGCCTGCGGCCTCAACGCCACGGTGGCCAAGGTGGCCAGCGGTGCGGCCGAGACGGTGCCGTACCTGATGGTGACCAACCTGGCGCGCACGCTGCAGCGGCTGAAGGAGCGCGGCCTGTGGGTGGTGGGCACCAGTGACGATGCGCCGCGCACGATCTACCAGCACGACTGGCGCGGGCCGCTGGCGGTGGTCATGGGCGCCGAAGGGCAGGGCATGCGCCCTCTGGTGCGGCGCACCTGCGACGAGCTGCTGGCCATCCCGATGCGCGGCGCGGTGGAGAGCCTCAACGTCTCGGTGGCCAGCGCGGTGTGCCTGTACGAGGCGCTGCGCCAGCGGTTGGGCGTGCCCGCCGCCTGAGGTCGTCCCCGGCCGCGGGCGCACCGGGAAATCCCCGCCCGGTGCCGTCCTGCGGTGCGCCTACAATGCGGCGCAGGGCCGACCGGGCCAAGTGCGCGGCGGCCGCCATGTCCATCGTCTCTCAGGAGTCCGTCTCGTGCCGTCGACGAATGCCAAGGCCGGTGCCGACGACGCCGCGCCCAGGGGGGCGGCCCCGGAAGGGGCCAAGGTACGCGTCATCAAGAAATATCCGAACCGGCGCTTGTACGACACCGACAGCTCCTCCTACATCACCTTGGGCGACGTCAAGGCGCTGGTGATGCGCGGCGAGCCGTTCGTCGTGCGCGATGCCCGCAGCGGCGAGGATCTGACGCGCGCGATCCTGCTGCAGATCATCCTCGAGGAGGAGACGGCCGGCGTGCCGCTGTTCTCCGAGAAGATGCTGGCCAACATCATCCGCTTCTACGGCCATGCGATGCAGGGCTTCATGGGCAGCTACCTGGAGCGCAACCTGCAGCTGTTCTTCGAGCTGCAGCAGAAGATGGCCGAGCAGGCCAAGGAAGTCACGCCCGAGCTGTGGCAGCAGTTCATGGCGGCGCAGTCGCCGCTGATGATGGGCAACCTGTTCGCGCAGTCGCAGAAGGCCTTCCTGCAGATGCAGGAGCAGATGCTGGGAGCGCTGGCCGGCAAGCGGCCGCACTGACCGGCGCTGCCCGCCGTTGCCGGGGACGGGCGCCCGCGGCGGGCCGGCGGCGGCGCGCGCCTTGCGGGACAATACGCGGATGAGCGAGACCGCCACCCCCGCCGCGCCCGCCGAGGCCGTGCGCGCCCCCACCATCGGCTTCGTCAGCCTCGGCTGCCCCAAGGCGCTGACCGATGCCGAGCTGATCCTGACGCGCCTGAGCGCCGAGGGCTACCGCACCAGCAAGACCTACGAGGGCGCCGACCTCGTCATCGTCAACACCTGCGGCTTCATCGACGAGGCCGTCAAGGAAAGCCTGGACGCCATCGGCGAGGCGCTGGCCGCCAACGGCCGCGTCATCGTCACCGGCTGCCTGGGCGCCCGCCAGGACGCCGCTGGCGGCAACCTGGTGCGCCAGCTGCACCCGGCGGTGCTGGCCGTCACCGGCCCGCACGCCGCCGACGAGGTGCTGGACGCCGTGCACCGTCACGCGCCCAAGCCCCACGATCCGTTCACCGACCTCGTGCCGCCGCCGTCCAACGCGATCGAGGGCGTCGGCGTCAAGCTCACGCCGCGCCACTACGCTTACCTCAAGATCAGCGAGGGATGCAACCACCGCTGCACGTTCTGCATCATCCCGTCGATGCGTGGCGACCTGGTCAGCCGCCCGATCGGGGAGGTGCTCACCGAAGCGCAGCGGTTGCTGGAGGGTGGCGTCAAGGAGCTGCTGATCGTCAGCCAGGACACGTCGGCCTACGGGGTGGACGTCAAGTACCGCACCGGCTTCTGGAACGGCCGGCCGGTGCGCACGCGGCTGCTGGAGCTCGTGCGGGAGCTGGGGCTGCTGGCGCGCGCGCACGGTGCCTGGGTGCGGCTGCACTACGTCTACCCGTACCCGCACGTGGACGAGCTCATCCCGCTGATGGCCGAGGGGCTGGTGCTGCCGTACCTGGACGTGCCGTTCCAGCACAGCCACCCGGACGTGCTGCGACGCATGAAGCGCCCCGCCAGCGGCGAGCGCAACCTGGAGCGCATCCAGGCATGGCGGAGCGCCTGCCCGGAACTCGTCGTGCGCAGCACCTTCATCGCCGGCTTTCCCGGCGAGACGGAGGCGGAGTTCCAGCACCTGCTGGACTTTGTGCGCGAGGCGCAGATCGACCGCGCCGGCTGCTTTGCCTACTCGCCGGTGGAGGGCGCGGCGGCCAACGCGCTGCCCGGTGCGCTGCCGGACGAGGTGCGGCAGGAGCGGCGCGCGCGCTTCATGGAAGTGGCCGAGGCGGTGGCGGTGGAGCGCCTCAAGCGCCGTGTCGGCGCCACGATGCAGGTGCTGGTCGATCAGGCGCTCAGCCTGGGCAAGAAGGGCGGGGTGGGGCGCACCTACGCCGACGCGCCGGAGATCGACGGCACGGTGCGGCTGCTGCCGCCCGAAAAGGCCAGCAAGACCTACCGCGCCGGCGACTTCATCCGCGCGCGCATCGTCGCGGCCGAGGGGCACGATCTGGTCGGCCTGCCGGTGTGAGCACGGCCGCCGTGCGGCTGACCGGCGGTCACCTGGTCAGCGGCGCCCCAAAGCAAAAGCCGACCTTGCGGTCGGCTGTCACATCACACTGCGCAGAGGCCGCAGAGACCACCCACGCGAAACTTGGTGCCCAGGAGAGGACTCGAACCTCCACGCCTCGCGGCGCCAGTACCTGAAACTGGTGCGTCTACCAATTCCGCCACCTGGGCAATTCAGGATTTTCGAATTGTAACCGATGCGCCAATGCCGCGACGGCGCGCCAACTGTGGCATCATCGGTGGCCCGAGACGGCGCCCATGCGCTGTGGTGCCCAGGAGAGGACTCGAACCTCCACGCCTCGCGGCGCCAGTACCTGAAACTGGTGCGTCTACCAATTCCGCCACCTGGGCGTCTCAGGAAGCCATAATCATACACCAAACACACCCGCGGTCCGCGACCGCGCGAGGGTCTCATTGAACGTGAAAGACAAGAACACCCCCATCGTGCCCGAGATCGAAGGCACCGTCGTCGGTCACCGCGACGGCCACGGCTTCGTCGTGCGCGACGATGGGCAACCCGACATCTACCTGCCGCCCAACGAGATGCGCGCGGTGCTGCACCGCGACCGCGTGCGCGTGCGCATCCTGCGGCTGGATCGACGTGGCCGACCCGAGGGACGCGTGACCGAGATCCTGGCGCGGCCGGCCACGCCGATCATCGGGCGGCTGCTGCACGAAAACGGCGTGTGGCTGGTGGCGCCGGAGGACAAGCGCTACGGCCAGGACATCCTCATCCCCAAGGGGGCCACCGGCACCGCGCAGCCGGGGCAGGTGGTGGTGGTGGAGCTGACCGAACCGCCGGCCCTCTATGGTCAGCCGGTGGGCCGCGTCACCGAGGTGCTGGGCGACATCGACGACCCGGGCATGGAGATCGAGATCGCGGTGCGCAAGTATGGCGTGCCGCACCAGTTCTCCGAGGCCGCGCTGGCCGAGGCGCGCGCGCTGCCGGACAAGGTGCGCGCGGCCGACCGCCGCGGTCGCATCGACCTGACCGACGTGCCGCTGGTGACCATCGACGGCGAGGACGCGCGCGACTTCGACGACGCCGTCTACTGCGAGCCGGCGCGCGTCGGGCGCGGCAAGGGCTGGCGGCTGCTGGTGGCCATCGCCGACGTCAGCCACTACGTGCGCAATGGCTCGGCGCTGGACGTCGACGCCTACGAGCGCGCCACCAGCGTCTATTTCCCGCGCCGCGTCATCCCGATGCTGCCGGAAAAACTCTCCAACGGGCTTTGCTCGCTCAACCCCGGGGTGGACCGGCTGTGCATGGTGTGCGACATGCTGATCGACGCCAAGGGGCAGGTGCAGGCCTACCAGTTCTATCCGGCGGTGATGCACAGCCACCAGCGTTTCACCTACACCGAGGTGGCCGCCATCCTGCAGAACACGCGCGGCCCCGAGGCGCAGCGCCACGCGCAGCTGGTGCCGCACCTGCTCAACCTGCACGACGTCTTCCGCGCGCTGCTGCGCGCGCGCGAGGCGCGCGGCGCGGTGGACCTGGAGACGGTGGAGACGCAGATCGTCTGCGACGAGGCCGGCCGCATCGAGCGCATCGAGCCGCGCACGCGCAACGACGCGCACCGCCTGATCGAGGAGGCGATGCTGGCGGCCAACGTCTGCGCCGCCGACTTCATCGCCAGCCACCACCATCCGTGCCTGTACCGCGTGCACGAGCCCCCCTCGGCGGACAAGGTGGAGCTGCTGCGCGAGTACCTCAAGGCGCTCGGCGTGGCGGCGACGCTGCCCGATGCGCCGGCGCCGCGCGACTTCCAGGCGCTGTCCAAGGCCACGGCCGATCGCCCCGACGCGCCGCAGATCCACCAGATGCTGCTGCGCTCGATGCAGCAGGCCATGTACTCACCGCACAATGTGGGCCACTTCGGGCTGGCGTTCGAGGCCTACACGCACTTCACGAGCCCGATCCGGCGCTACCCGGACCTGCTGGTGCACCGCGTCATCAAGGCGATCCTGAAGGGCGAGCGCTACCACCTGCCGGCGCTGCCGCTGCCGGGCGAGGCGCAGGCCAAGCTGGCCAAGCGGCTGCAGGATCGCGGCGCCTCCGAGGCGATGACGCGCACGCGCGGGCGACCCAGCGACGAGGTGCTCGGCTGGGAGGCCGCCGGCCTGCACTGCAGCGCCAACGAGCGCCGCGCCGACGAGGCCAGCCGCGACGTCGAGGCGTGGCTGAAGTGCAAGTACATGCGCGAGCACCTGGGCGAGGAGTTCGCCGGCACGGTCAGCGCGGTCACCAGCTTCGGTCTGTTCGTCACGCTGGATGCGATGTACGTCGAGGGGCTGGTGCACATCACCGAGCTGGGCGCGGAGTACTTCCAGTACGACGAGCGGCGCCAGGAGCTGCGCGGCGAGCGCACCGGCGTGCGCTACACGCTGGGCACGCCGGTGCGGGTGCAGGTCAGCCGCGTCGACCTGGACGGGCGGCGTATCGATTTCCGCCTCGTGCGGCCGCAAGGGGAGGAGGCGGTGCGCACCACCGGTGACGGTCCGCGCCGGCGCAAGGCGGAGCGGGCCGCGGTCGCCGACGCGGGCGCCGGCGACACGCGCGGTGAGCCGGCCGGGCGCAAGCGCGCGCGCGGGGCTGCCGGTGCGTCCGCCCCCCGGCGCGAGGCGGGGACGCCGGCGCCGCGCGGCCGGCGCGGGCGCACGCCGCGGCGCTGAACGGCATGGCCTCGTTGGCACCCCCGCTCCCATCCCGTACGATTGCCCGCCATGCGCATCGTCCTGTTTCTGCTCGATACCCTGTTCTTCATCCTGGTCGCGGCGGCGTTGCTGCGCGGCTGGATGAACACGCGCCGGCTGCGCATGACGCAGCAGCCCGGCCCGTTCGTCATCGCCATCACCGACTGGATCGTGCAGCCGCTGCGGCGCACGCTGCCGCGCCCCTGGGCGCAGGCCAACACCGACTGGGGCAGCCTGCTGGCGGCGCTGCTGCTGGCGCTGGCGTACGCCGGGCTGGTGGCACTGCTTTCCGACGGCGCAGGCTATCTGTTCGGCATTCCGCTGCTGGCGCTGCACTTTCTGCTGCGCACGGTGCTGCAGGGGCTGATGGTGCTGCTGCTGGTCTACGCCGTGCTGTCCTGGGTGCAGCCGATGGCGCCGGTGCTGGGACTGCTGGGCCGCCTGCTGGAGCCGCTGCTGGCGCCGGTGCGCCGCGTCATCCCCACCGTCGGCGGGGTCGACCTGTCGGTGCTGGTGCTGCTGATCGGGCTGCAGGTGGCGCTGATGCTGCTGGGCTGATCGCGGCGTGCCGCGCGGCGCGGATCAGATCAGCCCCTCGAACATCAGCACGTCGACCTCGTCGCCGGGTGCGACGCTGCCTTGGTGGTGGTGCAGCACGATCAGCCCGTTGGCCTCCACCATCGAGCGCAGCACGCCCGAGCCCTGCTGACCGGTGGTGCGCACCAGCAGCGTGCCGTCGGCCGCGCGCGTGACGATGCCGCGCTGGTACTCGGTGCGACCGGGTTTCTTGCGCATCGGCTCGGTGCTGCGCGCGCGCAACGGAATCGGCGCCGCGGCCGTCGCCCCCATCAGGCGCAGCAGCGCCGGCCGCACGAACATCAGGAAGGTCACCATCGCCGCCACCGGGTTGCCGGGCAGGCCGAACAGCAGCGTGGAGCGGCTGCCGGCCTGCAGCCGGCCGACCGCCATCGGTCTGCCCGGCCGCATCGCGATGCGCCAGAACGCAACCTCGCCGAGCCGGCGCATCATCGCCTTGGTGTGGTCGGCCTCGCCCATGCTGACGCCGCCGCTGGTGATGACGGCATCGGCCTGCGCCGCCGCCTGGCGGAAGGCGGCCTCCAGCGCCGCCGGCTCGTCGCGCACCACGCCGAAGTCGAGCACGTCCACGCCGAGGCGGCACAGCAGCGCGGTGATCGTGTGGCGGTTGCTGTCGTAGATCGCGCCGGGCCGCCAGGGCTCGCCGAGGCTGAGCACCTCGTCGCCGGTGGAAAAGTAGGCCACGCGCGCACGGCGCCGAACCGTCACTTCGCCGATGCCGAGGCTGGCCACGAGCCCCAGCGCCGCCGGCCCCAGACGCTGCCCGGCGTGCAGCGCGGGCCGGCCGGCGGCCAAGTCCTCGCCGCGCAGCCGACGGTGGTCGCCGGGGCGCACCACGCCGGCCGGCACCGTGATCGTGCCGTCGCCGCCGTCGCCGTCGGCGACGAACTCCAGCGGCACCACGGTGTCGCAATCGGCGGGCATGACGGCGCCGGTCATGATCCGCACACAGGCCCCTGCCGGCACGGGCTGCGTCCAGCCCTGTCCGCCGGCGTAGCAGGTGCCCAGCACCCGCAGCGTCGTGTCACCCTCGGCGCGCAGGTCGCCGCCGCGCAGCGCGTAGCCGTCCATCGCGGCGTTGTCGTGGGGAGGCACGTCCATCGGCGAGATGACGTCGCGCGCCAGCACGCGCTGCAGCGCCTGCGGCAACGCCACGGTCTCGGTTTCCGGCAGCGGCTCCACCAGCCGCTCGAGAAACGCGCCCACCAGCTCGGCGGGCAGCGCGTGCGGGTCGTAGCCTTGCAGCTCGGCGGCAATCTGCTCCAGGGTCTTCATCGGCGGTTCGGGGGCACGGCGCCGGCGGCATCCAGCGCGTGCAGTTCGTGCAGGGTGTTGACGTTGGCGAAGGCCAGGGGATCGTCGCCCGGCTGGTCGAATGGCACGACGACGCAGCGCTGCCGCGCCGTCCAGGCGTCGATCTTGCGCCCACCGTCGCGCAGGAAGGTCTGCAGGTCGTCCAGCAGGTGGGCGCCCAGCAGCGCGAACACCGGTTGCGCTCGCAGCACGCCGTCGTCCTCGCGCGCGGCGGCCAGCGCGACGTCGGCCTGCGCGGCGGTCAGCGCCGCAACCAGCCGCTCGGCCAGGTCGAGCGGCAGCAGGGGGGAGTCGCACGGCACGCTCAGCACCCACGGCGTGGTGGCGTGGATCAGCCCGGTGAGCATGCCCGCCAGCGGGCCGGCGTATCCCTCGACGACGTCGGGCCACACCGGTGCGCCCAGCGCCTCGTAGGCGGCCAGGTGCCGATTGGCGTTGATGAGGCACGGGCCGACCCAGCCGCCGCGCTGCTGCTGCAGCCGCAGCAGCGCGTGCAAGGCCAGTGGCGCACCGCGGAAGGTCTGCAGGCCCTTGTCCAGGCCGCCCATGCGGCTGCCGCGGCCTCCGGCCAGCACCAGGCCGGTGACGCCGCCCGGGGTCGGGGCGCTCCAGTCGGGATGGGGGGTGGCTGCCGTCACGTCCTCAGCCCCCGATGTAGCTCATCTCGATGCGCCGCGCGCTGCGCCGCGTCTCGGGTGGCAGGCTGGCGCGGATCTCGGAGTAGCGGTCGGCGCGCTGGCCCCAGATGGCGGCCAGCGACGCGGCGATGTCGTCGTCGCTGGCCCCGCCGCGCAGCAGCGTGCGCAGGTCGTAGCCGCGCTCGGCGAACAGGCAGAGGTACAGGCGCCCCTCGGTGGACAGGCGCGCGCGGTTGCAGTCGCGGCAGAACGCCTGCGTGACGCTGCTGATGAAGCCGACTTCGCCCAGCGCCGGATCGTGGCGGCCGTCTGCGCCAGCGTAGCCCCAGCGCTCGGCCGTCTCGCCCGGGCTGGAGGGTTCCAGCGGCACCAGCGCGAAGGCCTGCTGCAGGCGCGCCCGCACCTCGGCGCTGGGCAGCACCTCGTCCATGCACCAGCCGTTGGAGCTGCCCACGTCCATGTACTCGATGAAGCGCAGCACGATGCCGGTGCCGCGGAAGTGACGCGCCATCGGCACGATCTGGTCGTCGTTGGTGCCGCGCTTGACCACCATGTTGACCTTGATCGGCGCCAGGCCGGCCTGCCGGGCCGCCTCGATGCCCTCCAATACCTCGGCCACCGGAAAGCCGACGTCGTTCATGCGCTGGAACACCGCGTCGTCCAGCGCGTCCAGGCTGACCGTGACGCGCTGCAGCCCCGCGTCGCGCAGCGCGCGCGCCTTGCGCTTGAGCAGGCTGCCGTTGGTGGTCAGCGTCAGCTCCGGTGGCGTGCCCTCCACCGTGCGCAGCGCGGCCAGCATCTCGACCAGGCGCTCGACGTTCTTGCGCAGCAGCGGCTCACCGCCGGTCAGGCGGATCTTGCGCACCCCGTGCGCGAGGAAGATGCGCGCCAGGCGCGTGATCTCCTCGAACGTCAGCAGATCCGCATGCGGCAGGTAGGGGTAATCCTTGCCGAACACCTCCTTGGGCATGCAGTAGCTGCAGCGGAAGTTGCAGCGGTCGGTGACGCTGATGCGCAGGTCGCGCAGCGGGCGCTGCAGACGATCCAGCAGACGGCCCTGCGGTGGCAGGGCCTGGATCGGACGGGGCGCCGCCAGCGCCGCCACGCGCTGGTCGTAGAGGGGGATGACGCGCTCGGCCATGGTGCGCTAGATTATCGCCAGCCGGCAACTGCGCCGCGGGTGGGGTTTCCCGCGGGCGACAGTGCCGGCAAGTCGAGGAACGAAGGATGCCGACCGATCGACGTCAATGGCTGCGGCGGGCTGCGGTGCTGGCGCTGGCCGCGGGTGCCGCCCGCGCGGGGGCGCAGCCGGCCGAGGCGGCGGCCGCGGAGGCCAAGGCGCCGCCGCTGCCGGCGCTGGGGGCACCCTGGCCCGTGCCGGCACTGGAGCTGCTGGACGGCAGCCGCTTCGAGCCGGCGCGCGCCGACGGGCAGCTGCTGGTGCTGTACTGGTGGGCCAGCACCTGTCCGTTCTGCGCCGTCACGACGCCGCACCTCGACGCCTTCTGGCAGCGCCACCGCCAGCGCCCCGGCTGGCAGCTGCTGACGCTGTCGATCGACCGCACGCGCGAGGCGGCGGTGCGCTACCTGCAGCAGCGCGGCTACGCGTTCCCGTGCGCCTGGGTGACACCCGACATCCAGCGCGCCATGCCCAAGCCCAAGGGGCTGCCGATCACGCTGGTGCGCGGGCGCGACGGCCGCATCCTGATGGCCGAGCGCGGCCAGCTGTTCGCCGAGGACATCGACGCCATCGCGCAGTGGCTGTGAGGCCGCGCCGCCCCGCCGCCGGCCGGACGCCGCAGAGGCGGGACGGGCGCCCCTGCGCCGTGGGCAGGCGGGTGCTCACGCCAGCAGCGGCACGATCAGCAGCGCCACGATGTTGATGATCTTGATCAGCGGGTTGACCGCCGGTCCGGCGGTGTCCTTGTAGGGGTCGCCCACGGTGTCGCCGGTGACGGCGGCCTTGTGCGCCTCCGAACCCTTGCCGCCGTGGTGACCGTCCTCGATGTACTTCTTGGCGTTGTCCCAGGCGCCTCCGCCGGTGCACATGCTGATGGCGACGAACAGCCCGGTGACGATCGTGCCCAGCAGCAGCCCGCCCAGTGCCACCGGCCCGAGCAGCAGACCCACCACGATCGGCACCACCACCGGCAGCAGGCTGGGCAGCATCATCTCCTTGATCGCCGCGGTGGTCAGCATGTCCACCGCGCGCCCGTACTCAGGCTTGGCGGTGCCCTCCATGATGCCCTTGATCTCGCGGAACTGGCGCCGCACCTCCTCGACGACGCTGCCGGCGGCGCGGCCCACCGCCTCCATCGCCAGCGCACCGAACAGGTACGGGATCAGGCCGCCGATGAACAGCCCGACGATGACCATCGGGTCCGAGAGGTCGAAGCGCAGCGCCCGGCCGGCGTCCTCCAGCTTGTGCGTGTAGTCGGCGAACAGCACCAGCGCGGCCAGCCCCGCCGAGCCGATCGCGTAGCCCTTGGTGACCGCCTTGGTGGTGTTGCCCACGGCGTCGAGCGGATCGGTGACGTCGCGCACGCTGGAGGGCAGTTCGGCCATCTCGGCAATGCCGCCGGCGTTGTCGGTGATGGGACCGTAGGCGTCCAGCGCCACGATGATGCCGGCCATGCTCAGCATCGAGGTGGCCGCCACCGCCACCCCGTACAGCCCGGCCAGCGCGTAGGAGGCCAGGATGGCCGCGCACACCGCCAGCACCGGCCAGGCGGTGGACTTCATGCTGACGCCGATGCCGGCGATGATGTTGGTGGCGTGCCCGGTGGTGGAGGCCTGGGCCACGTGCCGCACCGGCGCGTAGTCGGTGCCCGTGTAGTACTCGGTGATCCACACCATCGCCGCCGTCAGCGCCAGGCCCACCAGCGCCGCGGCCCACAGGCGCCACTGGCTGCCGCTGGCGGCGATGGCGTCGTCCGGAATCAGCCACGCCGTCACGCCGTAGAAGGCCACCGCCGAGACCGCGCCGGCCACGATCAGGCCCTTGTAGAGCGCGGGCATCACGTTCTTCATGCCCGGCGTGGCCTTGACGAAGGACGCGCCGATGATCGAGGCCAGGATCGAGACTCCGCCCAGCGCCAGCGGGTAGAGGCTGGCCTGCAGCGGCGCGGCGCCCACCAGCAGCGCCCCCAGCACGATGGTGGCGATGAGCGTGACGGCGTAGGTCTCGAACAGGTCGGCGGCCATGCCGGCGCAGTCGCCGACGTTGTCGCCGACGTTGTCGGCGATCACCGCCGGGTTGCGCGGGTCGTCCTCGGGGATGCCGGCCTCCACCTTGCCGACCAGGTCGGCGCCGACGTCGGCGCCCTTGGTGAAGATGCCGCCGCCCAGCCGCGCGAAGATCGAGATCAGCGAGGCGCCGAAGGCCAGCCCGATCATCGGCTGCAGCAACGTCGTGAGCCGGCGGTCGGGCGTCAGTTGCCCGTTGCCGACCAGGAACCAGTAGAACACCGCCACGCCCAGCAGCCCCAGGCCCACCACCAGCATGCCGGTGATGGCGCCGCCGCGGAAGGCCACCTCCAGCGCCGGCTCGATGCCGCGCGCGGCGGCCTGCGCGGTGCGCACGTTGGCACGCACCGACACGTTCATGCCGATGAAGCCGCACGCACCCGACAGCACCGCGCCGACCACGAAGGCCAGCGCCGTCGTCCCGTCGAGGAAGACGCCGATCAGCACGGCCAGCACCGCGCCGACGACGGCGATCGTCTTGTACTGCCGCGCCAGATAGGCGGCCGCGCCGGTCTGCACCGCGGCGGCGATTTCCTGCATGCGCGCGTTGCCCGCATCCTGGGCCAGGATCCAGGCGCGCGCCCACAAGCCGTAGCCCACCGCCACCAGCGCACAGGCGACGGCGAAGATCAGGGCCGATTGACCAACCATACCGATGTCTCCTCTTGCCAGGGTTGCTCGGTCGGAAGCCAACGCAGTCGTGACAGCCGTCGGCTTCCGCTGCGTTGCTTCCTCGCCGCGCGCGGTCCCCGTCCCCGACCCCGCCGCGCGGCGATTGGCCAACGCCTCCAATGTAGCGCAAGCCTTGCCGCGATGCATCCCCCCGCGGGGCGCGCGTGCGGGCCGTCAGCGTCGCGCCAGTAAAATGGGCGACAGTCGGGTGTGCGGCCGCTGGCCCCGCGGGGGCTGGCGCGCACGCTTTCCCTTCATCCCTTGCTGACTGTCCTTCGACGCCATCATGTCCCTCGATCAAGTCACCGCGGGCGACAAAGTGCCCGACGCCTTCAACGTCATCATCGAGATCTCCATGCACGGCGAGCCGATCAAGTACGAGGTCGACAAGGCCTCGGGCGCGATCTTCGTCGACCGCTTCATGAACACCGCGATGCACTACCCCACCAACTATGGGTACGTGCCGCAGACCATCGCCGGTGACGGTGACCCGGTGGACGTGCTGGTCATCACCCCGGTGCCGCTGCCGCCGGGCGTGGTCGTGCCGTGCCGCGCGCTGGGCCTGCTCAAGATGGAGGACGAGGGTGGCGTCGACGGCAAGGTGCTGGCCGTGCCGACCGAGAAGGTGCTGCCGCTGTACTCGCGCTGGAAGACGCTGGAGGATCTCAACCCGGTGCGCCTGCGCACCATCGAGCACTTCTTCGAGCACTACAAGGATCTCGATCCGGGCAAGTGGGTCAAGGTGCTGGGCTGGGGCTCGGTGGAGGAGGCCCGTCAGGAGATCCTGTCGGGCGTGCAGGCGTACCGCGCCCAGCACGGCGGCTGAGGGTGCCGCCGACCCACGGCCGCCGTCGGGTGAGCGCACGATGAGCCTGCGGATCGCGGTCGCGCAGCTGGATTTCGTCGTCGGCGACCTGGCCGGCAACGCACGGCGCATCGCCGAGGCGGCCGAGGCGGCGCACGCCGCCGGCGCGCAGGTGCTGCTGACGCCGGAGCTGGCCATCTGTGGCTACGCCGCCGAAGACCTGCTGCTGCGGCCGGCGTTCGTCGCCGCGTGTGACGAGGCGGTGCAGGAGCTGGCGCGGCGCACCGCCCGCCTGCGCGGCCTGCACCTCGTCGTCGGCCAGCCGCTGCCGGCGCCGGGAGCGGCGGCGGCCGGCGGACGCAGCGTCGGGCGCGCGCCCTGCCTCAACGCCGCCACCGTCCTGTGCGAGGGGGCGGTCACGCACCGCTACGCCAAGCGCGAGCTGCCCAACTACCAGGTGTTCGACGAGCGGCGCTACTTCGTGCCCGGCACGCGGCCCTGCGTGGTCGAGGTCGAGGCGAGTGGCCGGCGCTGGCGGCTCGGGCTGCTGATCTGCGAGGACGCCTGGTTCGCGGCGCCGGCGGCCGAGACCGTGGCGGCCGGCGCCGAGGTCCTGTGCGTGCTCAACGCCTCGCCGTTCCACCTCGGCAAGGGCGACGAGCGCGAGCGCGCGATGCGCCAGCGCGTGCGCGAGACCGGCCGGCCGCTCGTCTACGCCCATCTGGTGGGCGGGCAGGACGAGCTGGTCTTCGAGGGACGCAGCTTCGCGCTGGACGGCACCGGTGCCGTGGCGGCGCGCGCGCCCTCGTTCAGCGAGGATCTTTTCCTCGTCGAACTGCAGCCCGACCCCGCCGGAGCCGCGCGGGTCGGCGGGCCGCTGGCCCCCGTGGGCGATACCGAGCACGACCTCTGGCACGCGCTGGTGCTGGGCACGCGCGACTACGTCGACAAGAACGGCTTTCCGGGCGCCATCGTCGGCCTGTCGGGCGGCGTGGACTCGGCGCTGGTGCTGGCGATCGCGGTCGATGCGCTGGGCCCGCAGCGCGTGCGCGCGGTCATGATGCCTTCGCCGTACACCGCCGAGATCTCGTGGCTGGATGCGCGCGCGATGGCCGCCCGGCTGGGCGTGCGCTACGACGAGATCCCGATCGGCCCGTTGTTCGACGCCTACCTCGGGCAGCTGGCGCCGCTGCTGCAGGGCCGCCCGCCCGACACCACCGAGGAGAACCTGCAGGCGCGCATCCGCGGCACGCTGCTGATGGCGCTGTCCAACAAGTTCGGCGACATCGTGCTGACCACCGGCAACAAGAGCGAGATGGCCACCGGCTACTGCACGCTCTACGGCGACATGGCCGGGGGATTTGCGGTGCTGAAGGACGTGGCCAAGACCTGGGTGTGGCGGCTGGCGCGCTGGCGCAATGCGCACGATCCGTTCGGTCGCGGCGCGCAGCCCATCCCCGAGCGCATCATCACGCGGCCGCCCAGCGCCGAGCTGCGTCCGGGCCAGACCGACCAGGACAGCCTGCCGCCGTACGAGGTGCTCGACGCCATCGTCGAGCGCTACATGGAAAACGACCGCAGCGTCGAGGAGATCGTGGCCGAGGGCTTCGACCGCGCGGCGGTGGAGCAGGTGGTGCGTCTGCTGCGCCTCAACGAGTACAAGCGCCGCCAGGCGCCGGTGGGCATCCGCGTCACGCACCGCAGCTTCGGCAAGGACTGGCGCTACCCCAATACCAACCGCTGGCGCGGCTGAGGCGCGCGCGGGGTATCGGCGCCGACGCTATCATCGCGGCTGCGCCGCAGCGCCGGCCGCCTTCGCCATCGGACGTGTCTATCCGGAGTCAACCCGCATGAAGCAGATCACCGCCATCATCAAGCCGTTCAAGCTCGAGGAGGTGCGCGAGGCGCTGGCCGAACAGGGCGTCACGGGCTTGACGGTGACGGAGGTCAAGGGCTTCGGCCGCCAGAAGGGGCACACCGAGCTGTATCGCGGTGCCGAGTACGTGGTGGACTTCCTGCCCAAGGTGCGCATCGACGTGGTCGTGCGCGACGGCGACGTCGAGCGCTGCATCGACGCCATCGTGCGCGCGGCGCGCACCGGCAAGATCGGCGACGGCAAGATCTTCGTCACGCCGGTGGAGCGGGTCATCCGCATCCGCACCGGCGAAGAAGACGACGCGGCGATCTGAGGCGCGGCGTCGCTCAGATCGCGCGCAGGTCGGCCGCGGGGGCCAACCCCGCGGCCTGCACCAGCCGCGGCAGCAGCGCCAGCGCATCGCCGTCGACGTCCACCAGCCCCAGCTGCGCATCGCCGACGAAGCCGGCGGCGCGCGTCTGCCGCAGGAAGGCCAGCAGCCCGTCCCAGTAGCCGCCGGCGTTGAGCAGCCCGAGCGGCTTGGCGTGGTAGCCCAGCTGGCGCCAGGTCCACACCTCGAACAGCTCCTCCAGCGTGCCCAGCCCCCCGGGCAGCGCGAGGAACGCGTCGGCGCGCTCGGCCATCAGGCGCTTGCGCTCGTGCATCGTGGCCACGACGTGCAGCTCGGTGCAGTCGCGCTTGGCGAATTCGCGCGCCACCAGGCTCTGCGGGATCACGCCGATGACGCGGCCCCCGGCGGCCAGCGTGGCGCCGGCCACGATGCCCATCAGGCCCGCGTTGCCGCCGCCGTAGACCAGCTGGCCGCCGTGGCGACCGATCCAGGTGCCGACCTGCTCGGCCAGCTGCGCGAAGCGAGGATCGGCGCCCGCGCGCGAGCCGCAGTAGACGCACAGCGAGAACGCCGGCGGCGGGGCCGGGATGGCCGCCGTCGTCATGCGCGCGCCTCCCGCTCCTTCGGCGCGGCGGCGGGCCGCGCGTCCACCAGCCGCGTGCCGGCCAGCGCATCGTGCCAGAACTGGCGCTGCGGATGAAAGCGCGCCAGCAGCGCCCACACCGCGATCCAGCCCCCCAGCAGCACCAGCACCTCGGGGGCGGGCAGGTTCCACAGAGCGCGCACCGCCAGCGGCGGCCAGAACCAAACCCACGCCAGCAGGTAGCGCGCGAAGGCGCGGCCCTGCGAGACCGGACCGCCGTCGGCGGTCACCAGCCGGATGTGCCAGGTCTTCATCGCCAGCGTCTGGCCCTTGTGCCAGAACCACGTGAAGTAGAGGCCGAGCACGACGAACAGGAACGCCTGCAGCGCCTCGCGGTGCTGCAGCGCGTGACGCTGCTGCGTCAGCGCCGAGAACAGGTAGCCGGCGATGAAGACCACGCCGAACAGCAGCATCCCCTCGTAGAGCCAGCAGGCCATGCGGCGCGGCAACGAGGGCGTGGGCGGGAGGGCAGAGTCGGTCACGACGCGGGGTTTTGGTGCGATAATGCAGCAGACATTATCCATGCAGCCCGAAACGGGCCCCGGTCGGCGGTGAAGTCGCCATGGCCGCAGGGTCCTAAGTCCCGAGGCCGCCTCACGAGGGCGCGTCATCCGAGGGGCACCGGAGGTTCTTCGTCAGAGAAAAACTGGAAGGTTCACATCATGAAGATTTCCCAACCCGAACTGGTCTCGGCCGCCGCGGCCTCGCGCGCGTCCGCCGAGGAGCTGATGGGCGCCGACATCCTGGTGCGCTGCCTGCAGGCCGAGGGCGTGGAGTACGTCTGGGGTTATCCCGGCGGCGCGGTGCTCTACATCTACGACGCGCTCTACAAGCAGGACGCGATCCAGCACATCCTGGTGCGCCACGAGCAGGCCGCGGTGCACGCGGCCGACGGCTACGCACGCGCCACCGGCAAGGTCGGCGTGGCGCTGGTCACCAGCGGCCCGGGCGTGACCAACGCGATCACCGGCATCGCCACGGCCTACATGGACTCGATCCCGATGGTGATCATCACCGGGCAGGTGCCCACGCACGCCATCGGACAGGATGCATTCCAGGAGTGCGACACGGTGGGCATCACGCGCCCGATCGTCAAGCACAATTTCCTGGTCAAGGACGTGCGCGACCTGGCGCTGACGATCAAGAAGGCGTTCCACATCGCGCGCACCGGCCGCCCCGGCCCGGTGGTGGTCGACATCCCGAAGGACGTCTCGTTCAAGAAGACCGCCTTCACCGGCTATCCGGAGTCGGTGACGATGCGCTCCTACAACCCGGTGCGCAAGGGACATGGCGGCCAGATCCGCAAGGCGCTGCAGCTGCTGCTCAGCGCCAGGCGGCCCTACATCTACACCGGCGGCGGCGTGATCCTGGGCGACGCGGTGGCCGAGCTGCGCGAGCTGGTGGATCTGCTGAACTTCCCGGTCACCAACACGCTGATGGGGTTGGGGGCGTTTCCGGCCACCGACCGGCGCTTCCTCGGGATGCTGGGCATGCACGGCACCTTCGAGGCCAACAACGCGATGCAGCACTGCGACGTGCTGCTGGCGGTGGGGGCGCGCTTCGACGACCGCGTCATCGGCAACCCGCGCCACTTCGCGCAGGTCGAGCGCAAGATCATCCACATCGACATCGACCCCTCCAGCATCTCCAAGCGCGTCAAGGTCGACGTGCCGATCGTCGGCGACGTCAAGGAGGTGCTCACCGAGCTGATCGGCATGCTGCGCGAGGCCGGCCGCCGCCCCGACGAGCAGGCGTTGGCGCAGTGGTGGGCGACCATCGAGGGCTGGCGCGCGCGCGACTGCCTGAAGTACGACCGCCACAACACCGAGGTCATCAAGCCGCAGTACGTCATCGAGACGCTGTGGAACCTGACCAAGGACGACGACGTCTACATCACCTCCGACGTCGGCCAGCACCAGATGTGGGCGGCGCAGTTCTACAAGTTCGACCGCCCGCGGCGCTGGATCAACTCCGGCGGGCTGGGCACGATGGGAGTGGGCATCCCGTACGCCATGGGCATCAAGATGGCGCGCCCCGAGGCCGAGGTGTTCTGCGTCACCGGCGAGGGCTCGGTGCAGATGTGCATCCAGGAGCTGTCGACCTGCCTGCAGTACAACACACCGATCAAGATCCTGTCGCTCAACAACCGCTACCTCGGCATGGTGCGGCAGTGGCAGGAGATCGAATACTCCGGCCGCTACAGCCACTCCTACATGGACGCGCTGCCCAACTTCGTCAAGCTGGCCGAGGCCTACGGGCACGTCGGCCTGCTGGTGGAGCGGCCGCAGGACGTCGAGCCGGCGCTGCGCGAGGCGCGGCGCCTGAAGGACCGCACGGTGTTCATCGACTTCCGCACCGACCCGACCGAGAACGTCTGGCCGATGGTGCAGGCCGGCAAGGGCATCACCGAGATGCTGCTCGGCAGCGAGGACCTGTGACCGCGCGCCCGCGGGCCGCGCCCTGCCCGGGGGCGGCGGCCCGCCAGCGAGGAATCTATTGACCGCCGAGCCCGCCCCTTACCGGGGGCGGGGGAGGGCGGCCGAAAAGAGGAATCCGATCCATGAAGCACATCATCGCCGTTCTGCTGGAAAACGAGGCCGGAGCCCTGTCGCGCGTCGTCGGGCTGTTCTCGGCGCGGGGCTACAACATCGAGTCGCTCACCGTCGCCCCCACCGAGGATCCGTCGCTGTCGCGCATGACGATCCAGACCACCGGCTCCGACGACGTCATCGAGCAGATCACCAAGCACCTCAACCGCCTGATCGAGGTCGTCAAGGTCGTCGACCTGACCGAGGGTGCCTACACCGAGCGCGAGCTGATGCTGGTCAAGGTGCGCGCCGTCGGCAAGGAGCGCGAGGAGATGAAGCGCATGGCCGACATCTTCCGCGGCCGCATCATCGACGTCACCGACAAGAGCTACACGATCGAGATCACCGGAGACCAGGGCAAGTGCGACGCCTTCCTGCAGGCGATCGACCGCAGCGCCATCCTGGAGACGGTGCGCACCGGCGCCTGCGGCATCGGCCGCGGCGAGCGCATCCTGCGCGTCTGAGCGCGGCGGCCACGCCGCCGGTGTGCGGCCGCGCCATCCCCCTTTTTCGTTGACCCCCGAAGGACCGAACCCATGAAAGTCTTCTACGACAAGGATTGCGACCTGAGCCTGATCAAGGGCAAGACCGTGGCCATCATCGGCTACGGCAGCCAGGGGCACGCGCACGCGCAGAACCTCAACGACAGCGGCGTCAAGGTCATCGTCGGCGTGCGCAAGGGCGGCCCGTCGTGGGCCAAGGCCGAGAAGGCCGGCCTGACGGTGATGGAGGTGGCCGACGCCGTGCGCGCCGCCGACGTGGTGATGATCCTGCTGCCCGACGAGCAGATCGCCGACGTCTACCGCACGCAGGTCGAGCCCAACATCCGCCAGGGCGCCTCGCTGGCGTTCGCGCACGGCTTCAACGTGCACTACAACCAGGTGGTGCCGCGCGACGACCTGGACGTCTGGATGGTGGCGCCGAAGGCCCCCGGCCACACCGTGCGCAGCACCTACCTGCAGGGCGGCGGCGTGCCGCATCTGGTGGCGGTGCATCAGGATCGCTCCGGCAAGGCGCGCGACCTGGCGCTGTCCTACGCCATGGCCAACGGCGGCGGCAAGGCCGGCATCATCGAGACCACCTTCAAGGAAGAGACCGAGACCGACCTGTTCGGCGAGCAGGCGGTGCTGTGCGGCGGCGCGGTGGAGCTCGTCAAGGCGGGCTTCGAGACGCTGGTGGAGGCCGGCTACTCGCCCGAGATGGCCTACTTCGAATGCCTGCACGAGTTGAAGCTCATCGTCGACCTGATGTACGAGGGCGGCATCGCCAACATGAACTACTCGATCTCCAACAACGCGGAGTTCGGCGAGTACGTCACCGGCCCCGAGGTCATCAACGAGCAGTCGCGCGCGGCGATGAAGCGGGCGCTGGAGCGCATCCAGAACGGCGACTACGCCAAGATGTTCATCCTGGAAGGCCGTACCGGCTACCCGAGCATGACGGCGCGCCGGCGCAACCTGGCCGCGCACCCGATCGAGCAGGTGGGCGCCAAGCTGCGCGCGATGATGCCCTGGATCGCGAAGAACAAGCTGGTCGACCAGACGCGCAACTGAGCGGCGCGCGCCCGCCGGGCGCCGTGATGCATGACGGCGACAGCGCGGCGGGGGCGCTACACTTGCGAGCCGGGTGCGGCCGCCGGCAGGCGCCGCGCCCGCTCGACCGTTTGCTGCGAGGGCATGTTGGACACCGCGGACACCCCTGTCGCCGCCGAGCCGCCGCGCCGGCCCAAGGGCATCTACCTGCTGCCCAACCTGGTCACGCTGGCGGCGCTGTTCGGCGGCTTCTACGCCATCGTGATGGCGATGAACGGCCGCTACGACCTGGCCACCAGCGGCATCTTCGTCGCCATGGTGCTCGACAGCCTGGACGGCCGCATCGCGCGCCTGACGCACACGCAAAGCGCCTTCGGCGAGCAGATGGACTCGCTGTCGGACATGGTCTCGTTCGGCGCCGCGCCGGCGCTCGTGGCCTACGAGTGGGCGCTGCGTGACCTGGGGCGGTGGGGCTGGATCGCGGCGTTCGTCTACTGCGCCTGTGCGGCGCTGCGGCTGGCGCGCTTCAACGTCAACACGCACGTGGTGGACAAGCGCTACTTCCAGGGGCTGCCGTCGCCGGCGGCGGCGGCGCTGGTGGCCGGCTTCATCTGGCTGGCCACCGACGCCGGGCTCGACGGCGACGGATTGCAGTGGCCGCTGTTTGCGCTGACGCTGTACGCCGGGCTGACGATGGTGACCAACGTGCCGTTCTACAGCTTCAAGGATCTGAGCCTGAAGCGCAGCGTGCCGTTCGCGACGCTGGTGGCCATCGCGCTGGGCATCGCCGTCATCAACATCCATCCGCCGACGGTGCTGTTCGCGCTGTTCGTGCTGTACGGCCTGTCGGGCTACGCGGTCTACGCGGTGCGCAAGGCCAAGGGCAAGCCGGCAAGCGTGCTGTCCACTTCCACCGACGAGCCCGACGAGCGCGGGCTGCACGAGTGAGCGCCGCAGCGGCATGCGCGCCGTGCCCGCGCACGGCCGCGAGCCTTGTGCTACAGTCACCGCCATGGTTCGCGTTGTGTCGCCGCTGCTGCTAGCGCTGCCCCCGGGCGGGCAGGTGGACTAGCGCGCGCAACCCGACCACCGACGGCCCGCATGCCTTGCCGCTGCGGGCCGTTCGTTTTGTCCCCCGCGGCAGGCGCCGGCCCCTCCCACTGACCCGAACCGGAGCGTTGAGCCATGACCGACAAGCTGATCATCTTCGACACCACGCTGCGCGACGGCGAGCAGTCGCCCGGCGCCTCGATGACCAAGGAGGAGAAGCTGCGCATCGCGCGCCAGCTCGAGCGCCTGCGCGTCGACGTGATCGAGGCGGGCTTCGCGGCCAGCTCCAACGGCGACTTCGAGGCCGTCAAGGCCATCGCCGACACGATCAAGGATTCCACCGTGTGCTCGCTGGCGCGCGCCAACGACCGCGACATCGCCCGCGCGGCCGAGGCGCTCAAGGGCGCGCAGCGTGCGCGCATCCACACCTTCATCGCCACCAGCCCGCTGCACATGGAAAAGAAGCTGCGCATGACGCCGGACCAGGTGTACGAGCAGGCGCGGCTGGCCGTGCGCTATGCGCGCAACCTGTGCCCGGACGTCGAGTTCAGCCCCGAGGACGGCTACCGCAGCGAGATCGACTTCCTCTGCCGCGTGCTGGAGGCGGTGATCGACGAGGGCGCCACGACGATCAACATTCCCGACACGGTCGGCTACGCGATCCCCGAGCTCTATGGCGAGTTCATCCGCACGCTGCGCGAGCGCATTCCGAATTCGGACAAGGCGATCTGGAGCGTGCACTGCCACAACGACCTGGGCATGGCGGTGGCCAACTCGCTGGCCGGCGTCAAGATCGGCGGTGCGCGCCAGGTCGAGTGCACCATCAACGGCCTGGGCGAGCGCGCCGGCAACTGCGCGCTGGAGGAGGTGGTCATGGCCGTCAAGACGCGGCGCGACTACTTCGGACTCGAGGTCGGCATCGACACCACGCAGATCGTGCCGGCCAGCCGCCTGGTCTCCCAGACCACCGGCTTCGTCGTGCAGCCGAACAAGGCCGTGGTGGGGGCCAACGCGTTCGCGCACGCCAGCGGCATCCACCAGGACGGTGTGCTCAAGGCGCGCGACACCTACGAGATCATGCGTGCCGAGGACGTGGGCTGGAGCGCCAACAAGATCGTGCTGGGCAAGCTGTCGGGCCGCAACGCCTTCAAGCAGCGCCTGCAGGAGCTCGGCATCGTGATGGAGTCGGAGTCGGAGCTCAACGCGGCGTTCGCCAAGTTCAAGGAGCTTGCGGACCGCAAGGCCGAGATCTTCGACGAAGACATCATCGCTCTGGTGGGCGACGAAAGCGTCACGCCGGAGAAGGAGCGCTACGCGCTGGTGTCGCTGTGGCAGCATTCCGAGACCGGTGAGCGGCCGCATGCGCGCGTGGTCTTCACGATCGATGGCAGGGAGTACGTCGGCGAGGCCGACGGCAACGGCCCGGTGGATGCCAGCATCAAGGCCATCGAGTCGCACGTCAAGAGCGGCGCGGAACTGCTGCTGTACTCCGTCAACGCCATCACCAGCGGCTCCACCGAGTCGCAGGGCGAGGTGACGATCCGGCTGCAGCACGGCGGGCGCGTGGTCAACGGCGTGGGCGCCGATCCGGATATCGTCGTGGCCTCGGCCAAGGCCTATCTGGCGGCGCTGACCAAGCTGCACAGCCAGGTCGAGCGCGTCGCCGCCCAGGGCTGACGGCCGCCGGCGCGACGCCGGTCGTGGAGCCGCCGGTGGGCGCGGTGGACGGCGCGGGGGGCCGAGCTGCGCCGCCGGATCAAAAAAGTGCGCCAAGAGGCTGTGGCGCTTGACGTTTCGGGAGGCTTCGCCCGTATACTGCGGCCTGCACCGTACCGAGCGGAGACGCCACGATGACCCCGAAGCTCTCCCGCACGCTGCGCCCCGCGCTGGCGGCGCTGTTGATGGCGGCCATGGCGCTGCCGCTGCTGCCCAGCGCCGAGGCCGCGCAGCGGCAGGCCAAGCCGGCCGCCAGCGCCCAGAAGAAGGCCGCCAGCCTGAAGAGGAAGGTGGCCAAGGCGCCGGCGCGTCCGCGCCTCCAGCCGGCGCCGACCGCGCGGGTGGTCAAGGCGGCGGCACCGCGGCGCGAGGCGGCCGTGCCGGCGCAGGCCGGCGGCGCGCCGGCGGCCGCAGGGGCTGCGCTGGCTGCCGGGTCGGCCTGGGCCGGGGCCGGCGACGGCGAGGAGGTGACCTGGTTCCACGAGGGGTTGCGCCTGCATTCCAACGCGGTGCTGGTGCTGGATGCCGACACCAACGCGGTGCTGCTCAACAAGAACGATGATGCGGTGCTGCCGATCGCCTCGCTGACCAAGCTGATGACGGCGCTGGTGGTGGTGGATGCCGGCCTGCCGATGGACGAGGTGCTCACGATCACCGACGACGACGTCGACCGCCTCAAGGGCAGCGGCTCGCGGCTGGCGGTGGGCACGCGGCTGACGCGCGCCGAGGCGCTGCACCTGGCGCTGATGTCCAGCGAGAACCGCGCCGCCCACGCGCTCGGGCGCACCTACCCCGGCGGTGTCGGCGCGTTCGTGGCGGCGATGAACAACAAGGCGCGCGAGCTGGGGCTGGAGCAGACCCGCTTCGTCGAGCCCACGGGGCTGTCGAGCGACAACCGCTCCAGCCCGCGCGATCTGGCGCGGCTGGTGCAGGTGGCCTCGACGCGGCCGCTGCTGCGCGAGCTCAGCGTCTCGCCGCAGTACGCGCTGGACGACGGCCGCCGTGTGGTGCACTACCGCAACAGCAACAAGCTGGTGCGGGAAAGCGACTGGGACATCCTGCTGCAGAAGACCGGCTACATCCGCGAGGCCGGCCGCTGCGTGGCCATGCAGGTGCGGCTGGCCGGACGCAACGTCATCATGGTGCTGATGAACGCCGGCAACTCGGCGGCGCGCTGGGCCGACGCCGAGACGCTGCTGCAGTGGCTGCAGCGCTCGCTGGTCGGCAGCGCCCCGTCGGGGGCGGCGCCACGTCTCTGACCCGGCGCGCGCTGCCGTGCGGGGTGGCGCCGGCCTGCCCGGGGCTCAGGTCCGGGGGGTGGAGCCGCCGGCGGCAGACGTGGCGGGCCGGTAGCCGAGCGCGGCGCTGATCTGCGCGGCGGTGGCCTGCAGCTTGGCGATCCAGCCCTCGTCGATACGGTCGGCCGGCGCCGAGATCGACAGTCCCGCCACCAGCCGCCCTTGGTCATCGTAGATGCCGGCGGCCATGCAGCGCACCCCCGGCTCCAGCTCCTCGTTGTCGCGCGCGATGCCCAGGCGGCGGCACTGCGCCAGCTCGCGCTCCAGCGCGGCCAGCTGCGTGATGCTGTTGGGGGTGTTGCCGGCCAGCCCCGTGCGGGTGGCGTAGGCGCGCAGGCGCTGCGGATCCTCCTGCGCCAGAAACAGCTTGCCCACCGAGGTCAGGTGCAGCGGCGCGCGCCCGCCGATGGCGCGCACCACCTGCATGCCGGAGCGCTCGCTGTAGGCGCGTTCGATGTAGACGATTTCGTCGCCCTGTCGCACCGAGAGGTTGACCGGCTGCTGGATCTGGCGGTGCAGCTCGCGCATCGGTGCCAGCGCCACCTCGCGCACGTCCAGCCGCGCCTTGACGAGGTTGCCCAGCTCCAGCAGGCGCAGGCCGAGCCGGTAGACCCCGGACTGCGGCCGCTCGACGAAGCCGCCCAGCGCCAGGTCATGCAGGATGCGGTGCGTGGTGGAGGGGTGCAGCCCGGTGGCCTCGGCCAGGGTCTTCAGCGGGACTGGTTCGTCGTGCGCGGCCAGCACGTCCAGCAGCGCGAAGGCGCGCTCGAGCACCTGCACGCTGGGGCGGGTGGACGTCGCCGCGGAAGCGGGTGTCTTCGGGCGGGGCACGTCCGCATTTTACCTGACGAAACGCCGTTGCGGCGCCATCAGGGCACGAGCTGCCAGCGCCCGTCGCGCAGGATCTCGTGCGGGCGGAAGCGCTCCTTGTAGGCCATCTTGTCGCTGGTCTCGATCCAGTAGCCGAGGTAGACGTAGGGCAGCTGCAGCTCGCGCGCCTGGTCGATCTGCCACAGGATCGCGTAGGTGCCGAGCGAGCCGGGCCAGTCCGGCTCGTAGAACGTGTAGACCGCCGACAGGCCATCGTCCAGGATATCGATCAGCGACACCATCAGCAGCCGGCCACCCTGCGCCGCCGGGGCGCGGAATTCGACCAGACGCGAGTTCACGTGGCTCTGCAGCAGGAACTGGCTGTACTGCTCGACGTCGTCCTGGTCCATGCCGCCGCCGGGATGCCGCCGCCGCTGGTAGCGCAGGTAAAGCGCGTAGTGCTCCGGCGCGTAGCCGAGCCGCATCACGCGCACCTGCAGGTCGGCGTGGCGGCGCCAGACGCGGCGCTGCGTGCGGTCCGGGCGGAAGTCGCTGGCGCGGATGCGCAGCGGGATGCAGGCACGGCAGCCGTCGCAGTAGGGCCGGTAGGTGAACAGGCCGCTGCGGCGAAACCCGCTGGCCACCAGCCGCGAGTAGATCTCACCGCGGATCAGGTGGCTGGGGGTGGCCACCTGCGACCGCGCGGTGCGCCCGGGCAGGTAGCTGCACGGGTAGGGCGCCGTGGCGTAGAACTGCACGGCGGTCAGGGGCAGATCCTGCAGGCGGGTCACGGCGTGGCGACGGACAGTGGCGCATGCGGCCACAACGCGTTCCAGTATAGGGGGTCGAAGTGCCAGACCGGTGCTGGCCGCTCGATGGCCTGCCGCAGCGCACGGACAAAGTCCGCGCGCGGCTGCGGCGCCGCCCCCAGGGAGGCCAGGTGCGCGGTCTGCTGCTGGCAGTCGATCAGTTCCACGCCCCAGACGCGGCAGGCGGCCACCAGCGCCGCCAACGCCATCTTGGAGGCATCGCGGCGATGGGTGAACATCGACTCACCGAACACCGCCTGCCCCAGGTTGACCAGGTACAGCCCGCCGACCAGCACGCCGTCCCACCAGGTCTCGACGCTGTGCGCGTGACCGGCGCGGTGCAAGGCACGGTAGGCGGCCTGCATCGCCGGCACGATCCACGTGCCGTCCTGCCCGGGGCGCGGGGTGCTGGCGCAGGCGGCGATGACGGCGTCGAACGCGGTGTCGATGCGGATCTCCAGCCGCCCCTGGCGCAGCGCCGCGCGCAGCGCCTTGCGCAGCGAATCGTGCAGGCGAAAGCGCGCCGGCTGCAGCACCATGCGCGGATCGGGGCTCCACCACAGGATCGGCTGCTCCGGGCCGTACCACGGGAAGATGCCGTGCGCGTAGGCGCGCACGAGCGTGTCGACGTCCAACGCCCCTCCTGCGGCCAGCAGCCCCGGCACCGGGTCACCGGGCCCCCACGCCTGCTCCACCGGCGGAAAGGGCTCGCCCGGCTCCAGCCAGGGCAGGGGTCGGCGCGCGCTCATCGGGACGGCCCGTTCGAGCCGGAATCCGAAGCACCGCTGCGGGCCGTGGCACGGCGGCGCGGCGGCGCGGCCTTGGCCTGCGCGCAGGCGTGGTCGCACCACGCGGCCACCGGGCACGCACCGCACTTGGGCGCGCGCGCGGTGCAGGTGTAGCGGCCGTGCAGGATCAGCCAGTGGTGCGCGTCGCGCAGGAAGCGCGCGGGCACCCGCTGCAGCAGCCCCTGCTCGACCTGCAGCGGCGTCCTGCCGGGGGCCAGGCCCGTGCGGTTGGCGACGCGAAAGATGTGCGTGTCCACCGCCATCGTCGGCTCGCCGAAGGCGACGTTGAGCACCACGTTGGCGGTCTTGCGGCCGACGCCGGGCAGGGCTTCCAGATCCTCGCGGCGGCGCGGCACCTGGCCGCCGTGGCGCTGCAGCAGCAGGCGGCAGGTCTCGATCACGTGGCGCGCCTTGCTGCGGTACAGCCCGATGGTGCGGATGTGCGCTTCCAGCCCCTCCTGCCCGAGCGCCAGGATCGCCTGCGGCGTGTTGGCGATGGGGAACAGCCGCCGCGTGGCCTGGTTGACGCTGCGGTCGGTGGCCTGGGCGCTGAGCATCACGGCCACGAGCAGCTCGAACACGCTCGTATACTCGAGTTCGCTTTGCGGCTGAGGCCGCTCGGCCTGCAGCGCCGAGAAGAAGGCTTCGATGTCGCGCGGTTTCATGACCCAGATGGCGGCGCCGGGCCCCACGGGGCTGCGGCGCCTTCGCATGCACGTGCCTTGCAAGGATACGCGATGACGGATCACGCGCCCGCCTCCCCGGTGCGGCTGGCCGAGCGGCTGGCCAACGTCGAGACCTCGGCGATCCGGGAACTGTTCAAGCTGCTGGGCAAGCCCGGCATCATCAGCTTCGCCGGCGGCTTTCCGGATGCGGCGCTGTTCGACGTCGAGGGCATCCGCGAGGCGACGCTGGCGGCGCTGGCGGCCAACCCGGGCGCGGCGCTGCAGTACGGCGCCACCGAGGGGTTCGATCCGCTGCGCGAGCAGCTCGCCGCCTTCATGGCCGCCAAGGGCGCGCGCGGCGTGGCGCCCGGCGACCTGATCGTGACCACCGGCAGCCAGCAGGCGCTGGACCTGATCGGCAAGACGCTCGTCTCGCCGGGCGACACGGTGATCGTCGAGGCGCCGACGTTTCTGGCCACCATCCAGTGCTTCCGCCTCTACGGTGCGCAGCTGCTGACGGTGCCGGTGGACGGGCAGGGCGCGGACGTGGAGGCGCTGGAGCGCCTGATCGAGCAGCACCGGCCCAAGTTCGTCTACCTGATCCCGACGTTCGGCAACCCGAGCGGGGCGCAGATGAGCCTGGAGCGCCGCCGCCGCGTGCTGGAGCTGGCGGTGCGCACGCGCACGCTGGTGGTGGAGGACGACCCGTACGGCGACCTGTACTTCGACGTCCCGCCGCCGCCGAGTCTGCTGGCCTTGAGCCACGAGGTGCCGGGCAGCCGGGCGTGCCTCGTGCACTGCGGCAGCCTGAGCAAGGTGCTCTCGCCCGGACTGCGCATCGGCTGGATGGTGGCCCCGCCCGAGCTGCTGGCCAAGGCGACGATGTGCAAGCAGTTCAGCGACGCGCATACCAGCACCTACGCGCAGGCCACCGCGGCGCAGTATCTGGCCAGCGGCCGCATGCCGGCGACGCTGGAGCGCGTGCGCGGCATCTACGCCCGCCGCGCCGCGGCGATGGTGGAGGCGCTGCGGCAGGAGCTGGGCGCGGCGATCGACTTCGTGCCGCCGCGCGGCGGGCTGTTCGTCTGGGCGCGGCTGACCGGCGCGAACGGCAAGACGGCCGATGGCGGGGAACTGGCCCGCCGGGCGATCGAGCAGGGCGTGGCCTTCGTGCCGGGAGCGCCGTTCTTCGCCCGCGACCCTGATCCGGCGACGCTGCGGCTGAGCTTCGCGACGGTGGACGAGGATCGCATCCGCGAGGGGGTGCGGCGGCTGGCGGCGGCCTTGGGCTGAAAGGTGCGCGGGGATGGTTCAGGCCATCTTCTTCAAGACCGTGGCCCTCGTGGTCGGGGTCATGGTGCTTTGGGCCGGTGCCATCGTGCTGGGCCGATGGTTGGGTGGGCGGTGGGCCCGCACTCCCGCTTCCCGTGATGCGCTGTCCAAACTCATCGCCGTCGTGCTTTTTGCCGCCTCAGTGCTTATTTTTCTTCGCTTGACCACCACAGCGTGGTCGCCCACAGCCTGAGCCGCATGCCGACGCCGGTGGTGTAGCCGACGGTGACGTGGCGCAGGCGGTCGCCGGCGTCCAGCACCGCGAACACCGGCACCGAGCGCCAGCCGTGCGCGGCGGCCAGGCGCCCGTCGGCGTCCAGCACCGTGACCCACGGCAGGCCGCGCTGGCGCAGGTAAGCGCGCACGGTGGCCGCATCGCCGCTGCGAGTGGCCAGCGTCACCACCGGGCGGTCGGCCGCCAGCGCGGTGACGGTGCCTTCCTCGGCGCGGCAGATGCCGCACCAGGTGGCCCAGACGTGCAGGGCCAGCGGCGAATCGGCTCCGGCGCCGAGCTGCGCGCGCAGGTCGGCCCAGCTGCCGCGGCCCTCGGTGCCGTCCGGCAGCAGCCACGCCAGCGTCCCTTCGGGCGCCCACTGCTGCGGCGTGGCGCGCGTCAGCCACGCCTGCACCCCCAGGAAAACCCCGAGCGCCAGCGTCAGGGTGATCGAAGCTTCGCGTACAAAATGGCGGATGCGGCCCATGGCGCCATTGTGCCCGGCCACCCCCCACCGTATCCGAGCCTCTAGGAGATCCCCCCGTGACGACGCCGACCAAGTTCCTGCTGCAGGAAAGCCAGATGCCCAAGTACTGGTACAACATCGCCGCGGACCTGCCCAAGGCCCCGCCGCCGGTGCTGCACCCGGGCACGCTGCAGCCGGTCGGCCCGGACGATCTGGCGCCGCTCTTTCCGATGGAGCTGATCCTGCAGGAGGTCAGCACCGAGCGCGAGATCGAGATCCCCGAGCCGGTGCGCGAGATCTACCGCCTCTGGCGGCCCAGCCCGCTGTTTCGCGCCCACCGGCTGGAAAAGGCCTTGGGCACGCCGGCCAAGATCTTCTACAAGTACGAGGGCGTCAGCCCCGCCGGCAGCCACAAGCCCAACACCGCCGTGCCGCAGGCGTTCTACAACGCGCAGGCTGGCACGAAGCGTCTGACCACCGAGACCGGCGCCGGCCAGTGGGGCACGTCGCTGTCGTTCGCGGGGCAGCTGTTCGGGCTGGAGGTGCTGGTGTTCCAGGTGCGCGTCAGCTACGACCAGAAGCCCTACCGCCGCGCGGTGATGGAGACCTACGGCGCGCGCTGCCTGCCGTCGCCCTCCACCGAGACCGAGTACGGCCGGCGCGTGCTGGCGCAGCGGCCGGACCACCCGGGCAGCCTCGGCATCGCGATCTCCGAGGCGGTGGAGCTGGCCGCGCAGCGCGAGGACACCAAGTACGCGCTCGGCTCGGTGCTCAACCACGTGCTGCTGCACCAGACCGTCATCGGCCTGGAGGCGATGGAGCAGCTGCAGATGGCCGACGCCTGGCCGGACGTGATCGTCGGCGCCACCGGCGGCGGCAGCAACTTCGCCGGCATTGCCTTCCCGTTCATCGGCCATGCGCTGCGCGGCGGGGCGCGGCCGCGCGTGGTGGCGGTGGAGCCGGCCGCCTGCCCGTCGCTGACGCGCGGCAAGTACGCCTACGACTTCGGCGACACGGCGCACCTGACGCCGCTGACCAAGATGCATACGCTGGGCTCGACCTTCACGCCGCCGCCGTTCCATGCCGGCGGGCTGCGCTACCACGGCATGGCGCCGCTGGTGTCGCACCTGAAGGAGCTGGGCCTGATCGAGGCGGTGGCCTACACGCAGACGCAGTGTTTCGAGGCCGGCGTGCTGTTCGCGCGCTGCGAGGGCATCGTGCCGGCGCCGGAGGCCAACCACGCCGTCAAGGGCGCGATCGAGGAGGCGCTGCGCTGCAAGCGCGAGGGCAGGAGCGAGACGATCCTGTTCAACCTGTGCGGCCACGGCCACTTCGACATGGCCGCGTACCAGAAATACTTCGCCGGCGAGCTCAAGGACGAGACCTACGACGAGCGCGAGCTGGCGATGGCGCTCGCGGGCCTGCCGAGCGTGCCGGAGCCGGTGTGAGAAACACGTGGGTCGGCATCCGATGGGTGACCGGCCCGCGGGCCGAAGATCATGCCAATCGGAAAGTTGGCTTTCCGATTGGCACGGAAAACGGCGGGTCGCTCAGGGCCGCACGACTTCGAGCAGCCGATCCAGCCCGCCCATGTCGATGGCGATGTGCGCTTGCTCGCGCACCTTCGGCTTGGCGCGGTAGGCCACCGCCAGGCCCGCCGCGGCCATCATCTCGAGGTCGTTGGCGCCGTCGCCCATCGCGATGGCCTGTTCGGGCGTGCAGCCGATCAGGTCGCACGCCTGCAGCAGGGTGCGGCGCTTCTCGGCGCCGTCGCAGATGTCACCCCAGTGCTGGTCCAGGAGCCGGCCGGTCAGGCGGCCGTCGACGATTTCCAGCCTGTTGCTGCGCGCGAAGTCCAGCGCCAGCCGCTCGCGCAGACGGTCGGTGAAGAAGGTAAAGCCCCCGCTGACGAGCAGCACCTTCAGGCCCGCCCCCTTGCACGCCAGCACCAGCTCGGCCGCGCCGGGGTTGAGCTTGAGGCGCTGGCGATACACGTCCTCCAGGTGCTGCACCGGCACGCCGGCCAGCAGCGCCACGCGGCGGCGCAGGCTTTCCTTGTAGTCGGTGATCTCGCCGCGCATCGCGGCCTCGGTGATGGCGGCGACCTCGGCCTTGCGCCCGGCGGCGTCGGCGATCTCGTCCACGCACTCGATGTTGATCAGCGTGGAGTCCATGTCGAAGGCGATCAGCCGGAAGTCGCGCAGGCGCAGCGGCGGCGTGATGCCCCGCACCGCGAGGCCGGGGGCGATGTCGGTCAGTGGGGTCATGACAGGGGTGGTTCTTGGAGGATCCAGCGGGCCAGCCGCTGGCGCATGCGTTGCAGCCGGGCGGGCGCGACGGCACCCAGCGCGCCTGCCAGCGTGGCGCCCTCGACCACCGCCAGCCGCGACAGCCGTGCCATGCTCGGGGCCTTCAGGCCGGTGTCGGCGAAGTCCGGGTCGGTGGGCAGGATCGGTTCATCCAGATCCGGTTCAGCCTGGTGCAGGCGGGAGGTGACCATGCAGACCAGCCAGTCGTCAAAACGGCTGGAGGCGCGGCGCAGCAGCAGGACGGGCCGCAGCTTGCCGGGGGCAAGGACGGTCTGGGCAAGGCGCAGCAGGGCGATCTGACCGGGCCGCTTCATGCCCAGCGTTCCCGCAGGTCGCACTCGTCGTACGTCACGGGATCATCATCCGAGCTCATGGCCTGCTGCGCCAGCATGGCCTGATCCTCCACACTCCAGTCGGGCACGGTACCACTCCGCAGCCTGCGCCGCGCGAGCAGGAACTCGACGAAGTCGATGACCTCCACCTGCGCATCGGCGGGCAGCGTCTGAAATCGCTCCAGCAGTCGCTCGGCAAGGGTGGTCATGATCGTCGTGGCCCGAGGTCTTTGACGCCTGAATTCTACGGGGCCCACCGGATCAGTAGGCCACATAGCGTCCGGGCTTGTGGTTGATGGCCAGTGTCAGGTTCATCAGCGCCGCGCCGAGCACCGACAGCAGCAACTGCAGCGGGCCGACCCAGGGGATGGCCGCCAGCAGGATGGCGGCGTCGATGGCCAGCTGCACCACGCCGGCGCGCCAGCCGTAGCGCTCCTGCAGCCACAGCACCAGGGTGTTGAAGCCGCCGAGGCTGGCCCGGTGGCGGAACAGGATGATGAAGCCCACCCCGATCAGCAGCCCGCCGGCCACGGCGGCAAACCAGGGGTTGAGCGCGCCGATGACGATCCAGCGCGGCATGACCTCGGTGAACGCGGCCAGCAACCCCACCGCCAGCACCGTCTTGAGCGTGAACGCCCGCCCCATGCGCACCCAGGCCAGCGCGTAGAACGGCAGGTTGATCGCGAACACCAGCGCGCCGAACGGCCAGCCGCTGGCGTAGTGCAGCACGAACGCCAGCCCCACCGTGCCGCCGGTGACGAAGCCGGCGTGGCGAAACAGCACCAGGCCCAGCGCGACGAGCAGCGTGCCGGTCAGCAGCGCCTGGGCGTCGTCGAACCAGGTGTGGCGGTCGGGTGGAAACGGCACGTCGGCGCAGGCCCCAGGGGCGGCGGCGGGGGACGGCGGGATCGTCATCGCGCAGTGCCTCTTGCATCAGGCGGCAGCGGTGGCCGGCAGCAGGTGGCGCAGCACGTCGCGAACGAGTTGCACGCGGTCGCGCACCTCGGGCAGCGCACGCTCCAGCTTCAGCCGGTCCTGCCCGGCCAGCTTGACGTGGCGGTTCTTCTGCACCAGCTCGATGATGCGCATGGGGTCGATCGGCGGGTTGGGGCCGAAGGTGATCAGCACGTGGCTGGGCGCGGCGTCGATCTTGACGACGCCGCAGCGCTGCGCCAGCAGCCGCAGCCGGTGCACGTCGATCAGGTTGGCCGCCGCCGGCGGCAGCTTGCCGAAGCGGTCGACGATCTCCTCCACCAGCGCCTCCAGCTGCTCGGGGCCCTTGGCGGTGGCCAGCTTCTTGTAGAAGCTCAGCCGCAGGTGCACGTCGCCGCAGTAGTCCTGCGGCAGCAGGGCCGGGGCGTGCAGGTTGATCTCGGTGGTGGCGCTCAGGGGCTTGAGCAGGTCGGGCTCGCGCCCCTCGCGCAGCGCGCGCACCGCTTCGGCCAGCATCTCGTTGTAGAGCTGAAAGCCGATCTCGGTGATGTTGCCGCTTTGCGCCTCGCCCAGCACCTCGCCGGCGCCGCGGATCTCCAGGTCGTGCATCGCGAGGTAAAAGCCGCTGCCGAGTTCCTCCATCTGCTGGATCGCCTCCAGCCGCTGCGCGGCCTGCTTGGTCAACCCTTGCAGGTCCGGCACCAGCAGGTAGGCATAGGCCTGGTGGTGGCTGCGGCCGACCCGCCCGCGCAGCTGGTGCAGCTGCGCCAGGCCGAACTTGTCCGCACGGCTGATGACGATGGTGTTGGCGGTGGGCACGTCGATGCCGGTCTCGATGATGGTGGAGCACAGCAGCAGGTTGAAGCGCTGGGCGACGAAGTCGCGCATCACGCGCTCCAGCTCCCGCTCCGGCATCTGGCCGTGGGCGATGGCGATGCGCGCCTCCGGCAGCAGCTGCTCCAGCTGGGTGCGGCGGTTCTCGATCGTTTCCACTTCGTTGTGCAGGAAGTAGACCTGCCCGCCGCGCTTGAGCTCGCGCAGCACCGCCTCGCGGATGACGCCGGCGTTTTCCTCGCGCACGAAGGTCTTGATGGCCAGCCGCCGCTGCGGCGCGGTGGCGATCACCGACAGATCGCGCAGCCCCTCCAGCGCCATGCCGAGCGTGCGCGGGATGGGGGTGGCCGTCAGCGTCAGCACGTCCACCTCGGCGCGCAGCGCCTTGATGGCCTCCTTGTGGCGCACGCCGAAGCGGTGCTCCTCGTCGATGATCAGCAGCCCCAGGTTCTTGAAGCGGGTCTTCTCCGACAGCAGCTTGTGCGTGCCGACCACGATGTCGATGCTGCCGTCCTCCAGACCCTTGAGCGCCGCGGCGGTTTCCTTGGCGGTGCGGAAGCGGCTCAGCTCGGCGATGCGCACCGGCCACTTGGCAAAGCGATCTTTGAGCGTCTGGTAGTGCTGCTCGGCCAGCAGCGTGGTCGGCGCGAGGAACGCCACCTGCTTGCCGTCCATCACCGCCACGAACGCGGCGCGCAGCGCCACCTCGGTCTTGCCGAAGCCCACGTCGCCGCAGACCAGGCGGTCCATCGGCCGCGGGCTGACCATGTCCTGGATGACGGCGTGGATGGCGGCGCGCTGGTCCGGGGTCTCCTCGAACCCGAAGTCGTTGGCGAACGCCTCGTAGTCCTTGGCGTCGAAGCGGAAGGCATGGCCCTGGCGCGCGGCGCGGCGCGCGTAGACGTCGAGCAGCTCGGCGGCGGTGTCGCGCACCTGCTCGGCGGCCTTGCGGCGGGCCTTGTCCCACTGGCCGCTGCCCAGGCGGTGCAGCGGCGCCTCCTCGGCGCTCACCCCGGTGTAGCGGCTGATCAGGTGCAGCTGCGCCACCGGCACATACAGCGTCGCCCCCTGCGCGTATTCGAGGTGCAGGAACTCCTGCAGCGCCGGCGTGCCGTCGGGATTCTTCTCGCCGAGGTCGAGGTTGACCAGGCCCCGGTAGCGCCCGATGCCGTGCTGCGCGTGCACCACCGGATCACCCGGCTGCAGCTCGCTCAGGTCCTTGATCAGGGCCTCGACGTCGCTGACCTGCTCCTGCTTGCGGCGGCGGCGCACGCTGGGGCCGGCGGCGAACAGCTCGGTCTCGGTGACGAACTCCAGCCCTTCCTGCAGCCACGCGAAGCCCGCGGCCAGCGGCGCGGTGGCGATGCCCAGGCGTGCCTGCGACTGGCGGAAGGACTCCAGATCGTCGAACGCCGGCGGATCGAGGTGGCTGGCGCGCAGCACGTCGAGCAGGCTTTCGCGCCGGCCGTCGCTGTCGGCCAGGATCAGCACCCGCGCCGCGGTACGCGCCAGGTGGTCCTTGAGCCGCTGCAGCGGTTCTTCCGCCCCGCGCTGCACGGTCAGGTCCGGCAGCCGGCCGATCACCTGGCCCCACGTGCCCTGCGCCTGCTCGATGCCGCCCGGGCGCAGCGCCCACTGGGGGTGGGCGTTGGCCAGGCGCCAGAACCCCTCCGCGTCGAGGAACAGCGCCTGCGGCGGCAGCACCGGCCGCTCCGGGTCGCCCTGCGCCAGGCGGTGGCGCTCGCGCGTATCGTCCCAGAAGCGCTGGATCGCCGCATCGACCTCGCCGTGCAGCGCCAGCGTCACCTGAGCGCCCAGGTAGTCGAACACCGTGGCGGTCTCGTCGAAGAAGAGCGGCAGGTAGTACTCGATGCCGGCGCCGGCCACGCCGTTGGCGATGTCCTTGTAGAGGCGGCTGCGCGTCGGATCACCCTCCAGCAGCTCGCGCCAGCGGGCGCGGAAGCGCGCCCGCGCCGCCTCGTCGAGCGGAAATTCGCGTCCGGGCAGCAGCCGCACCTCGGGCACCGGATACAGGCTGCGCTGGCTGTCGGGGTCGAAGGCGCGGATCGAGTCGATCTCGTCGTCGAAGAGGTCGATGCGGTAAGGCAGCGCCGCCCCCATCGGGTAGAGGTCGATCAGGCCGCCACGCACCGCGTACTCGCCGGGACTGGCCACCTGCGTGACGTGCTGGTAGCCGGCCATGACCAGCTGCTCGCGCAGCCGCGCCTCGTCGAGCTTCTGCCCGGTGCGGAACTGGAACGTGTAGGCCGCCAGGAACGACGGCGGCGCCAGGCGGTAAAGCGCCGTGGAGGCCGGCACCAGCACCACGTCGACGCCGTCGTCGGCGCGCCGGCCCTGCAGGATGCGCCACAGCGTGGCCAGCCGCTCGGAGATCAGGTCCTGGTGCGGCGAGAAGGTGTCGTACGGCAGCGTCTCCCAGTCCGGAAACAGCGCGCAGCGCAGCCCCGGCTCGAAGAACGGCAGCTCCCCCAGCAGCCGCTGGGCGTCGGCGGCGTCGGCGCAGACGATCGCGGTCAGCCGCCCGACGTCGCGCTCGCGCGCGGCCAGCCGCGCCAGCAGCAGCGCATCGGCGCTGGGGGGCGGGCACGGCGACTGGAAACGGTGACCGGGAGTGAGGCGCGGCAGATCCATGAGGGGCGACATTCTAGAATCGCCGGCCATGACGACGATGGCGACCGAGACGCCGGCGCGCGCGCGCTGCTGGGCGCTGGTGCCGGCGGCCGGCAGCGGACGGCGGGCCGGGCTGGCGCAGCCCAAGCAGCACCAGATGCTGGCGGGCCGGCGTGTGCTCGACCACACGCTGGCGGCGTTGCAGGCGGTGCCGGGGCTGGACGGCGTGGCGGTGGTGCTGGCGCCGGACGACACGAGCGGCTGGCAACCGCCGCCGGGCGTGCACGTCTGGCGCGTGGGCGGCGCCACGCGCGCGGCCAGCGTGCTGGCGGGCTTGCGGCAGTGGGCCGCCCACGGTGCGCGCGACGACGACTGGGTGCTGGTGCACGACGCGGCGCGCTGCCTGCTGCGGCCGCAGGACGTGCAGCGGCTGATCGAGGCGTGCCGCCACGATGCGGTCGGCGGGTTGCTGGCGGTGCCGCTGGCCGACACCCTGAAGGAAGAGGGCACGGATGGCCGCGTCGCCGCCACCCGGCCGCGCGAGGGGCTGTGGCAGGCGCAGACGCCGCAGATGTTTCGCCTCGGTCTGCTGCGCCGGGCGCTGCAGGCGTGCGAGGCGGCGGACTTCGACGGCATCACCGACGAGGCCAGCGCCGTCGAGCGGCTGGGGCTGCCGCCCCGGCTCGTGCCGGGCCACCCCGGCAACGTCAAGCTGACCTATCCGGAGGATTTCGCGATGGCCGAGGCCTGGCTGCGCGGGCAGGCGCCGGCGCCCCAGTGGCGTGTCGGCGAAGGCTGGGACGTCCACGCGCTGGTGCCCGGCCGGCCGCTGGTGCTGGGCGGCGTGACGATCCCGTTTGACAAGGGGCTGCTCGGCCACTCCGACGCCGATGCGCTGCTGCACGCGATCACCGACGCGCTGCTGGGCGCGGCCGGGCTGGGCGACATCGGCACGTGGTTTCCCGACCACGACGAGCGCTGGCGCGGCGCCGATTCGGCCCGCCTGCTGGACGAGGCGGCCGCGCAGGTGCGCGCGCGCGGCTGGCAGCCGGTCAACGTGGACGCCACCGTGGTGGCGCAGGCGCCGCGGCTGGCGCCGCACCGCGCGGCGATGCAGGCGCGCATCGCCGCGACGCTGGCGCTGCCACCGGAGGCGGTCAACGTCAAGGCCAAGACCGCCGAGCGGCTGGGGCCGGTGGGGCAGGGGCTGGCGATCGAGGCGCGTGCGGTGGTGCTGCTGCAGCGCGGCTGACGCGGCGTCCCCGTCATGCCGCCGGCAGGTGCAGCGTCGCCTCCAGCCCGCCGCCCTCGGCCAGCGCCAGCGTCAGACGCCCGCCCAGGCGCTCGGCGCCGCGGCGCACGATCGCCAGCCCCAGCCCGCTGCCGGGCGTGGTGCGGGCCGCCTCGGCGCGGTAGAACGGCTCGGTCAGGCGCGGCAGCACTTCCACCGGCACGCCGGGCCCGTGGTCGCGCACGCGCAGCCGCACCCAGCCCGGTTCGTCGCGGGCCGCCTCGATCTCCAGATGCACCGTGCCATCGGCGCTGCGACCGTGGCGCACGGCGTTTTCCAGCAGATTGGTCAGGATGCGCAGCAGCACCGTGGCATCGGCGCGCACGTGCAGGTCATCGGCGACGCGCACATTCAGCGCGACATCGCCGCGCGCGCGGTAGGGCGCGGCGGCACGCTCCAGCGCCGGCCCCAGCGCCAGCGCTTCGGTCTGCAGCGGCCGCTCGCGCGCGAAGTCGAGGAACTGGCCGAGGATGGCGTCGACCTCGGCGACGTCGTCGGCCATGCGGCTGCGCGTGGCCGCATCCGGAACGCCCAGCTCGATCTCCAGCCGCAGCCGCGCCAGCGGCGTGCGCAGGTCGTGCGAGATGCCGGCCAGCATCAGCCGCCGGTCGGCCTCCGAGCGCGCCAGCCGCGCCGCCATCGCGTTGAAGGCGTGGTTGACGCTGGCGATCTCCCGTGTGGGCTGGCTTTCGTCCAGCCGGGCGCCGTCGAAGTCGCCCTCGCCGACGCGGCGCGCGGCCTGGGCGAGCTGCTGCAGCGGGCGGTTGATCACGCGCGTGATCAGCACCGCACCCAGCAGCGACAACCCCAGCGCGGTGGCGCCCCACACCAGCCACGTGCGCCCCTGCACGCCGGCCAGGCGCGAGGGGTCGGCCAGCAGCCAGTACTTCTCGTCCTCGATGGCGAAGCCGATCCACAGGCCGTCGAAGCCGTTGACCTCGCGCGCCACGACGGTGCCGGGGCCGAGCCTGTCCTGCAGCGCCTGCGCCACGCGCGCGCCCAGCGTGCCGGGCGGGTAGGGCTGGTGTTCGTCGCCGTCGTCGCGCACGGCGATGCGCACGTTTTCCTCGTCGACCAGCGTCTTGACCAGCGCCACGCGCGCGATCGGGTCGGTGTAGATGAGCGCCGCGCGCGTCAGGTTGACCAGCGAGGCCAGCGCCTGCGCGCTCTGCAGCGCGCGCGGCTCCTGCTCCAGCGTGCGCAGCGCCTGGAACCACGCCAGCACCGACAACGCCAGCAGCCCGGCCAGCAGCAGGAAGTTGCGCCAGAACAGGCTCATCGGTCGTCCGGCACGAACATGTAGCCCACGCCCCAGACGGTCTGGATGTAGCGCGGGTTGGCCGGGTCGGGTTCGATGAGTTTGCGCAGGCGCGAGACCTGCACGTCCAGGCTGCGGTCGAACGGCTCGAACTCACGCCCGCGCGCCAGCTGGGCGAGTTTCTCGCGCGACATCGGCTGGCGCGGATGGCGCACCAGCGCCTTCAGCATCGCATACTCGCCGGTGGTCAGCGGCACGTCCTGGCTGTCGCGCAGCAGGCGCCGCCGTCCCAGGTCGAACGTGAACGGCCCGAACGTCACCACCGCCCCGTCGGCCGCGGCGGCTCCCGGCGCTTCTGGCGGGGGGCGGCGGCGCAGCACCGCGTGGATGCGCGCCAGCAGCTCGCGCGGGTTGAACGGCTTGGGCAGGTAGTCGTCGGCGCCCAGCTCCAGCCCGACGATGCGGTCGACGTCCTCACCCTTGGCGGTCAGCATGATGATCGGGGTGGCGTCGCCCGCCGCGCGCAGCCGGCGGCAGATGCTCAGGCCATCCTCCCCGGGCAGCATCAGGTCCAGCACGATCAGGTCGGCTGCCTCGCGCTGCAGCAGGCGGTCCAGGCGCGCGCCGTCCTCGGCCAGCAGCACGTCGAAGCCTTCCTGCGTCAGGTAGCGCTGCAGCAGCTCACGGATGCGGGCATCGTCGTCGACGACGATCAGGCGGGTCGGGCGGCGGTTCTGCATCGGGCAGCTTGCTCCAGGCCAGGGGTGAGCGGCCAGCATGCCGTGGCCGCGGCAGCGACAGTGATTGTGACGGCAAACCGGCGCAACACGTGCAACCATCGGTAACGCGGCGGATGCTTGGCGGGGGGATGTGGCAGACTGCCGGCGGCAGGGCGCGCGAGGCGGGCATGTCGCCGCGCTTGGTTGGCCGAGGAGGTGGAATCCCATGGAAACGCATCGCAGCGGGTTGATGGGGGTGGTGCTGCTGGTCGCGGCGCTGGCGGCGGGCACGGGGTCGGCGGCGGCCGGGCAGGGGGCCGCCGAGCCGGCGCGCCTGGTGCACCTGCAGGCGCAGGCCGAGCGGCGCCTGCCGCACGACTGGGTGGTGGTCACCTTGATGGCGCGCCAGCAGGGGGCGGAGGCCGCGGTGCTGCAGGCCCAGCTGGCGCAGGCGCTGCAGCAGGCGCTGGCGCAGCTGCGCCCGCATCAGCAACCGGGCGTGCTGGAGGTCGCCAGCGGCGCCTTCACCGTGCAGCCGCGCCTGGGCCGCGAAGGCCAGATCGTCGGCTGGCAGGGCAGTGCCGAGCTGCGTGTGCAGGGGCGCGACCTGGCGCGCCTGGCCGCCCTGGTGCAGGGGCTGCAGGGCCTGACGGTGAGTGGGGTGCGTCAGGAGCTGGCGCGCGAGACGCGGCGCGAGGCCGAATCCGCGCTGCGTCAGCAGGCCATCGAGGCCTTCCGACAGCAGGCCGACGAGGTGGCGCGGGCGTTCGGAGCGCGCGGCTGGACGCTGCGCGAGGCGCACGTCGGCGTGGCCACACCCAGCGAGCCACCGCCGCTGCGCGCGATGGCGCTGGCCGCAGGCGCCGAGGCCGGGGCGCCTCTGCCGCTGGAGCCTGGTCAGGCCTGGCTGCAGGTCACCGTCTCGGGCAGCGTGACCCTGCACCCGTGAGCACCGGGCGCGCCGTCGTGGCCGCTCACTGCGCCGCCCAGCCGCCGTCCATGTTCCAGGACACGCCGCGCACGTTGTCGCCCGCGGGCGAGCAGAAGAACACCGCGAGTTCGCCCAGCTCCTCGGGCGTGGTGAAACGCATCGAGGGCTCCTTTTCGCCCAGCAGCAGGCGCGTGGCCTCCTCGTTGCTGATGCCCAGCGCAGCGGCCTTGGCGTCGACCTGCTTCTGCACCAGCGGCGTCAGCACCCAGCCGGGGCAGATGGCGTTGCAGGTGATGCCGGTGGTGGCCGTCTCCAGCGCCACCACCTTGGTCAGGCCCACCAGCCCGTGCTTGGCTGCGACATAGGCCGACTTGTGCACCGAGGCCACCAGCCCGTGCACCGAGGCGACGTTGATGATGCGTCCCCAGCCGGCAGCGCGCATGGCCGGCAGCGCCAGACGGATGGTGTGGAACGCGCTGCTCAGGTTGATCGCCAGGATGGCGTCCCAGCGCTCGGGCGGGAACTCCTCGATCGGTGCCACGTGCTGGATACCGGCGTTGTTGACCAGGATGTCGACGCGACCGAAGCGGGCAGCCGCCGCACGCATCATGTCCTCGATCTCGGCCGGCTTGCTCATGTCGGCGCCGTGGTAGAGCACCGGTACGCCCAACGCCTCGATCTGGGTGCGCGCCCCCTCGACGTCGCCGAAACCGTTGAGCACGATGTTGGCGCCGCGCGCCGCCAGCGCCTTGGCGATCCCCAGCCCGATCCCGCTGGTCGATCCGGTCACCAGCGCCGTCTTGCCGTGCAGCATGCGTCGAACTCCTTGCGATCCGCTACGATCCTGATACGGTACCAACCCATTATGCCGCCTGCGCGGCCCGTGCTGTCACCCGATGGAACCCGTCCTGCAACGCCTGCCCGTCCCTGGTCCCGCCGCGCGCGGCGGCCAGCCGCGCCACCTGGCCTGGTGGTGGTGGAACGCCACCGGCCGCGACCATCCGCCGCGTGTCGCCGTGTGCGTACACGGCCTGACGCGGCAGGCACGCGACTTCGACGTGCTGGCGCAGGCGCTGGCCCCGCACATGGCGGTGGCGGCGGTGGACGTGGCCGGCCGCGGCGAAAGCGACTGGCTCGACGACCCGATGGGCTACCAGATGCCGACCTACGTGGCCGACCTGATGGCGCTGGTCGGTCACCTGCGCCAGCGGCACGCGCTGGCCACCGGCGGCGACCCGATGACGCTGACCGTGGACTGGGTCGGCACCAGCATGGGCGGACTGATCGGCATGGCGGTGGCGGCGCAACCCGCCGCGGGCATCCATCGCCTCGTGCTCAACGACGTCGGGCCCGTGATCGAGCCGGTGTCGCTGGAGCGCATCGCGCGCTACGTCGGCGCCGACCCGGTCTTTGCCACCGTCGAGGAGGCGGCCGATGCGCTGTGGGCGGCCTCGCCGACCTTCGGCCCGCACTCGCGCGAGCAGTGGCTGGCGCTGACGCGGCCGATGCTGCGTCCCCATCCCGGCGGTGGCTGGCGGCTGCACTACGACCCGGCGCTGGCGATCCCGTTCCGGGCGATGGTGCAGGCGCAGCGCGCCGCCGCCGCGGCCGACCCGCGGGCGGCGCAGGTCGCTTCGGAGGCCGCTGCCCAGGCTGGCGAGGCGATGCTGTGGGCCCTTTACGACGCGATCACGTGTCCGACGTTGCTGCTGCGCGGGGCTGAGTCCGACCTGCTTTCGCGCGCCACCGCGCAGGCGATGACGCGGCGCGGTCCGCGCGCCCGGCTGGTGGAGTTCGACGGCGTCGGCCACGCGCCGATGCTGGTGCAGCCCGATCAGGTGCGCGTGGTGCGCGATTTCCTGCTCGAGCCATGATCGGCGGCACGGTGACCGAAGCGCCCCAGGCGCGCGCCAGCGCGGCGGCCATCCACGCGGCGCTGGATTCGCCGCAGGCGCACGACGAGCTGGCCCTGCAGCGCGCGCGGGCGTTCGCCGAGCCGCTGCTGGCCGGCGAGCGGCTCGACACCGGCGAGCCGGCGCTGGACCATGCCGACGGCGTGGCCGCGATCCTGCAGCGCATCGGCGCCACCGCCGAGCTGCGCGCCTGCGCCTACCTTGTTTATGCCGTGGGGTTCTTGGCGCGACCGCGCGAAAGCATCGCCAAGGCCTTCGGCGAGGCGCTGGCCGACGTGGCGCTGGAGACGCACAAGCTGATCCAGCTGCAGCGCCAGGCGCGGCTGCGCGCGCAGCCCGCCCAGCCGGGTGCGCCGGCCAGCGAGCTGGACCGCGCGCAGACCGAAAACGTGCGCAAGATGCTGCTGGCGTTCTCGCGCGACCTGCGCGTGGTGCTGCTGCGGCTGGCCTCGCGGCTGCAGACGCTGCGTTACCACGCCGCCGTCAAGCAGCCGCCGCCGCGGGTGGTGGCCTCGGAAGCGATGCATGTCTTTGCGCCGCTGGCCAACCGGCTGGGCATCTGGCAGCTGAAGTGGGAGCTGGAGGACCTGGCGTTCCGCTTCCTGGAGCCGCAGACCTACAAGGAGATCGCGCGGCTGCTCGACGAGAAGCGCGCCGAGCGCGAAAGCGTGGTCGAGCAGGTGCGTCAGCGCCTGGAGCGCGAGCTGCGCGCGCTCGGGCTGGACGTGCAGGTGCAGGGCCGGCCCAAGCACATCGTCAGCATCGTCAAGAAGATGCGCGGCAAGGGGCTGGCGTTCGACCAGGTGTACGACCTGCGCGCGCTGCGCGTCATCGTCGACACGGTGGAGGCGTGCTATCGGGTGCTGGCGTGGGTGCACGAGCATTTCACCCCGCTGCCGGAGGAGTTCGACGACTACATCGCGCGCCCCAAGCCCAACGGCTACCAGTCGCTGCACACCGTGGTGCGTGACGAGCAGGGCCGCACGTTCGAGATCCAGATCCGCACGCGCGCGATGCACGAGCACGCCGAGCACGGCGTGGCGGCGCACTGGGCCTACAAGGAGGCCGGCACCAAGGGCTACGCCGGCGTGACGGCCGCCTCCAGCTACGACGCCAAGATCGCCGTGCTGCGCCAGCTGCTGGCCTGGCAGCGCGACTTGAGCGGCATGGCGCACGGCCTGTTCGACGACACCATCTACGTCTTCACGCCGCAGGCCGCCATCGTCGAGCTGCCCAAGGGCGCCACGCCGGTGGACTTCGCCTACGCGGTGCACACCGACCTGGGCCACCGTTGCCGCGGCGCGCGCGTGGACGGGCAGATGGTGCCGCTCAACACGCCGCTGTCCACCGGGCAGACGGTGGAGATCATCGCCGCCAAGGAGGGCGGCCCGTCGCGCGACTGGCTCAACCCCGAGGCCGGCTACCTGGTCAGCCACCGCGCCAAGGCCAAGGTGCGCGCCTGGTTCAACCACCTGGCCGCGCAGGAAAACATCGCGCGCGGGCGCGAGCAGGTCGAGCGGCTGCTGCAGCGCGAGGGCAATCGCACCACCAGCCTGGAGGCGCTGGCCGAGGCGCTGGGTTTCGACACCCCCGAGGGGCTGTTCGAGGCCGTCGGCAAGGAAGCCATCACGCTGCGCGCGGTGGAGCAGGCGCTGGCGCCGCCACCAGCGGCCGCCGCCGAGCCGGCGCCGCTGGTGGTAAAGAAGGCACGCCCTGCAGCCGCGCGCGCCGGCGACGTGCTGGTGGTGGGGGTCGGCTCGCTGATGACGACGCTGGCGCGCTGCTGCAAGCCGGCGCCGCCCGACGACATCCGCGGCTTCGTCACGCGCGGCAAGGGTGTCAGTGTCCATCGCGCCGACTGCCCGGATTTTGCCGCGCTGGCCGCGCGCCAGCCGCATCGCGTCATCGACGTAGCCTGGGCTGCGGCGCCGTCGGACGGGCCCCATGGGCCGGTGTATGCGGTGGACGTGGGCGTGCAGGCCCAGGATCGCCAAGGCCTGCTGCGCGACATCTCCGAGGCTTTTGCGCGCGAGAAGATCAACGTCGTCGGCGTGCAGACGCAGACCGTCAAGGACACGGCCTGGATGACCTTCACGGTGGAGGTCAGCGACGCCTCACGCGTGGCGCGCGTGATGGCGGTGCTGGCCGACGTCCCGGGCGTGCTGAAGGTCTGGCGCCGCTGACGCCGCGGGGCGCGGGTGTTTTTCGTCTATAATGCGGGCTCTTCGCTGCCGATGCTTCTCCTTCGAAGCAGGGCGCGCAAGATCGACCCAGGCGCGTAGCTCAGCTGGTTAGAGCACCACCTTGACATGGTGGGGGTCGTTGGTTCGAGTCCAATCGCGCCTACCAGTTTCGCATCGACACCGAGCGGGTTGCCCGTTCGGTGTTTTGCTTTGCGGGGGCATCGCATAAGATGCCCGCCATGGCTGGGTCCATGCCCCTTTCCCGCTGTGCCAGGCCGTGGCGCGTGCCCGCGCGGCTGGCGCTCGTGGTCGTGATGGCCACCGTGGCGGTGGCGGCGCCAGCGCGCACCCTCAAGGTCGGTTTCTACGACAATCCCCCGAAGCTGACGCGCACCAGCACCGGCGAGCCGGGCGGCAGCTTCGTCGAGCTGCTGCAGGCCATCGCGCGCGCGGAGGGCTGGACGCTGCAGTGGCAGGAGTGCCGCTGGGCGCAATGTCTGGAGCGGCTGGAGCGCGGTGAGCTCGACCTGATGCCGGACGTGGCCCTCACCGCTGACCGTCAGACGCGCTTCGATTTCCACGTCCAGCCGGCGATGCTGAGCTGGTCGCAGCTGTACCGCGCCCCCGCGGTGACGATCGGCTCGGTGCTGGATCTGGACGGGCGTCGCGTGGCGGTGCTGCGCGACAGCGCGCAGGCCGGCGCGCTGCAGGGAATGCTGCAGGGTTTTGCGTTGCGCGTCACGCTCGTGCCGGTCGACTCGCTCGCCGAGGCCTTCGCCGCGGTGGCGCAGGGAGGGGCCGACGCCGCCGCAGCCAACGTGCACTTCGGCGACTATCACATGAACGTCTACGGCCTGCGCGCCACGCCGGTGGTGTTCAACCCCTCGCGCCTGTACTTCGCCGCGCCGCGCGGCCGTCACGGCGACGTGCTGGCCGCCATCGACCGCCATCTGCTGCAGTGGGGATCGGACCCTTCCTCGCCGTACCACGAGATCATGCGGCGCTGGGCCACGCCGCAGGGCGTGGTGCGCCTGCCGGCTTGGGCCTGGCCGGCGCTGGGCGGGCTGGCCGGGGTGGCGCTGCTGTTCGGCGGCGTGTCGCTGTGGCTGCGCCGTCGAGTGCACCAGGCCACCGAGGAGCTGCGGCGCAGCGAACGGCGCTACCGCGAGCTCACCGAAACCATCAACGATGTCATCTGGACCTTGGATCCGGTCACGATGCGCTTCACCTACGTCAGCCCGGCGGTGCAGCGCCTGCGCGGCCACACGCCCGAGGAGATCGTCGGTCAGCCGCTGGAGTCGGCGTTGACGCCCGAGTCCGCCGTGCGGGTGCGGGCGCTGCTGGCGCGGCGGCTGGCGGACTTCGAGGCCAGCGGCCGCAGCCAGAGCGAGCCGGCGGTGCTGGAGCTCGCGCAGCCGCGCAAGGATGGCGGCGTCGTCTGGACCGAGGTGGTCAGCACCCTGGTGCGGCGCCCCGAGGACGGCCGCGTGGAGGTGCTGGGCGTGACCCGCGACATCACCGAGCGGCGCGCCGCGCAGGCGCGCATCGAGCAGCTGGCGCGGTACGACCAGCTCACCGGTCTGCCCAACCGCGAACACCTGCGCCAGCAGTTGCGCGCGCTGCTGGCCGCCGCGCGCCTGCAGCGGCAGGCGTTGGCGGTGCTGATGGTGGATCTGGATCACTTCAAGACCGTCAACGAGGCGCAGGGCCTGGGGGTGGGAGATGCGCTGCTCGGCGAGGTGGCGCAGCGCCTGCAGGCCGGCTGCGGCCCGCGCGATCTGGTGGCACGCATGGCCGGCGACGAGTTCGCGCTCGTGCTGACCGACGTCGATGCGCAGGGCGCGATGCAGCGCGCGCAGGCGCTGCTGGAGGCGATCTCGAGGCCGTGCCGCATCGCCGGCGGCGAGATCGGGCTCGGCGCCACGATCGGCATCGCGCTCTTTCCGGACGACGGCGACGATCCTGACGAGCTGATGCGGCGCGCCGAGGCGGCCATGCATCAGGCCAAGCAGACCGCGCGTCACTCGTGGCGCTTCTACACGCCGGCGCTGCAGCATCACTCCGACCGGCTGCTCAGGCTTTCCACCGCGCTGGCGCAGGCGCTGCCGCGCGGCGAGCTGCGCCTGCAGTACCAGCCTCAGGTGTCGCTGCGCGACGGACGCATCGTGGGTGCCGAGGCGCTGCTGCGCTGGCGTCACCCCGGGCTCGGGGAGGTTGCGCCGGCCGAGTTCATCCCGGTGGCCGAGAGCTCCGGCCGCATCGTCGAAATCGGCGACTGGGTGCTGCGCGAAGCCGTGGCGGCCGCGCGCCGCTGGGTTGACCTGCCGCAGGCACCCTACGTGGCGGTCAACGTCTCGGTGCCCCAGCTGCTGCAGCCCGACTTCGCCGCGCGGGTGCGTGAGCTGACCGCACGCGCCGGCCTGCCGCCGCAGCGGCTGGAGCTGGAGGTGACCGAATCGGTGGCCGCCGGCGGGCTGGAGGACGCCCGCCGGACCCTGCGGTCCCTGGTGGAAGCGGGCTTTGCCGTGGCCATCGACGACTTCGGCACCGGCTACTCGTCGCTGGCCTACCTGCGCCGGCTGGGATTTGCGCGCCTGAAGATCGATCGCGTCTTCGTGCAGGACATCGGCCGCGACGCCGACGATGAGGCCATCATCCGCGCCATCGTGCAGCTGGCGCACACGCTGGGCCTGAGCACCATCGCCGAAGGGGTCGAGACGGTGGAGCAGGCGCGCTTCCTGGCCGAGGCCGGCTGCGACGTCATGCAGGGTTGGCTGTTCTGTGCCGCCCTGGACGAGGCCGACTTCGTCACGCTCGTGCGCAAGCACGATGCCGCCGGCTGGCATGCGCGTTGGCTGGCCACGCCGGCAGCGGCGTGAACGTGGCCAGCGTTGGCCGATGGCGCCGGCGTTGCTGCCACAATCGGCCCCGATGGATCATGAACGCATGCCTGAATCGCTGGCCGGCGGCCCGGCGCTGCCGCCGCTGGAGCACGACGCGCAGCTGGCCGCGCTGCGCGTGCCGCCGCATTCGCTGGAGGCCGAATCGAGCGTGCTGGGCGGCCTGCTGCTGGACAACGCCGCCTGGGACCGGGTAGCCGACCTGCTCACCGAAAGCGACTTCTACCGCCCCGAGCACCGGCAGATCTTCGCCGCCATCGACGCGCTGATCGGCGCCGGCAAGCCGGCCGACGTCGTCACCGTGCACGAGCACCTGAGCTCGCTGGGCCGGGCCGAGGACGTGGGCGGGCTGGCCTACCTGAACCAGCTGGCGCAGTTCGTGCCCAGCGCCGCCAACATCCGCCGCTACGCCGAGATCGTGCGCGAGCGCGCCATCCTGCGCAAGCTGATCGCCGCCAGCGACGAGATCGCCGCACAGGCCTTCGCTCCGCGCGGCAAGCCCGTGGCCACCATTCTCGACGAGGCCGAGCAGAAGATCCTGTCGATCGGCGAGGAAGGCAGCCGCATGAAGCAGGGCTTCCAGTCGATGGACAAGCTGGTGGTGGAGCTGCTCGACCGCGTGCAGGAGATGGCCGACAACCCCAACGACATCACCGGGGTGCCCACCGGCTTCATCGACCTGGACCGCATGACCGCCGGCCTGCAGCCGGGCGACCTGATCATCATCGCCGCGCGCCCGAGCATGGGCAAGGCCCAGCCGCTGGACGCCCGCGTGCGCACCCTCACGGGCTGGAAGCGCATGGGCGAGCTGCGCGTCGGCGACGCGCTGGCCTCGGTCGACGGGCGCCCGTCGATCGTCACCGGCATCTACCCGCAGGGGCGGCGCGCGCTGTACCGCGTCACGCTGTCGGACGGGCGCAGCACCGAGTGCTGTGCCGAGCACCTGTGGCAGGTGCACTGCCGCCACTGGAACGGGCCGCGCGTGCTCAGCACCGTGGAGCTCATGGTACTGCTCGGCAAGGCGCGCCACCGCAACCGCGTCTGGATCGAGCCGCACAGCGGCGAGTTCGGCCACCACGAGCCGCTGCCGATCGATCCGTGGGTGCTGGGAGCGCTGCTGGGCGTCGGCAACCTGACCGGCAGCGGGACGGTGCGCTTGGCCACCGCCTCGGACGAGATGCTGCAGCGTCTGGCCGAGCGGCTGGGTGGGGAACTTGCGCTCAGTTCGGCCTCGGCGGTCGATCACCGCATCGTGCGCCGCGGCGGCGCGCACGCGGCCGGGCGCGCCGGGCTGCTGCCGAACCCGCTGCGTCAGGCGCTGGATGCGCTCGGTCTGACCGGCGTGTCGAGCGAACACAAGTTCATTCCTCGCCTGTACCTCGAGGCATCCCGGGCGGCGCGTCTGGACCTGCTGCGCGGTCTGCTGGACACCGACGGCTGGGTCGAGCGCTGGGGCAGCATCCGCTTCGCGACCGCCAGCCCCCAGCTGGCGCAGGACGTGGCCGAGCTGGTGCGCTCGCTGGGGGGCTGGTGCCGCGTGCACGTCCGCACGACGACATTCCGCGACGCGCGCGGGCAGGTCCGCACGGGCCGCCCGGCCCACGTGCTCGACATCGCCCACCCGCAGCCCGACCAGTTGCTGCTGCTGTCGGACAAGCAGGCGCGGCTGCAACCCCGGCGGATGCGCCAGAAACGGCTCAACATCGTCGCCATCGAGCCGACCCGCGAGGCCGAGTGCCAGTGCATCGCCGTCAGCCACCCCTCGCGCCTCTACATCACCGACGGCGACATCGTCACCCACAACACCGCGTTTGCGATCAACATCGCCGAGCACGTGGCGCTGCACGAGGGGCTGCCGGTGGCGGTGTTCTCGATGGAGATGGGCGCGGCGCAGCTGGCGGTGCGGGTGGTCGGCTCGATCGGGCGCATCAACCAGAGCCACCTGCGCACCGGCAAGCTCACGCCCGACGAGTGGCCGCGCCTGACCGAGGCGATCGAGAAGCTGCGCCACGTCTCGCTGTTCATCGACGAGACGCCGGGGCTGACGCCGGCCGAACTGCGCGCCAACGCGCGCCGGCTGGCGCGCCAGTGCGGCAAGCTCGGGCTGATCGTGGTCGACTACCTGCAGCTGATGAACGGCTCCGGCTCCGGCGAGGAGAACCGCGCCACCGAGCTGGGCGAGATCTCGCGCGGCCTCAAGATGCTGGCCAAGGAGCTGCAGTGCCCGGTGATCGCGCTGTCGCAGCTCAACCGCGGCGTGGAGCAGCGCACCGACAAGCGGCCGATGATGTCGGATCTGCGCGAGTGCGTGACCGGCGATACCCTCGTGTGCCTGACCGATGGACGGCGCGTGCCGATCGAGCGGCTGGTCGGCACGCGGCCCGAGGTCTGGGCGGTCGATGCGCACCAGCGGCTGGTGGCCGCGCAGGCCGCGCAGGTCTGGGCGGCGGGCGTGCGTCCCGTGTGGCGGCTGCGGCTGCGCAGCGGGCGCTGCTTGCAGGCAACCGCCGAGCACCGCGTGCTCAGTGGCAGCGGCTGGGTGACGCTCGGCCAGCTGCGCCGCGGCGACCGCGTGGCGCTGGCGCGCCGCCTTCCGGCTCCCGCCGCCGCGGGAGCGTGGGACGAGGACCGGCTGGCCTTGCTGGGCCACCTGGTCGGCGACGGCAGTTACCTGAAGGGCCAGCCACTGCGCTACACCACCGCCAGCGAGGACAACGCCGCCGTGGTCGAGCGTGCCGCGCGCGCGCTGGGCAGCACCGTGACGCGCCACCGCGGGCGGGGGCGCTGGTTCCAGCTTCTCATTGCCGGCAACGGCCACCGCTGGCAGCCGCGGGGCGTCAACGCCTGGCTGCGGTCGCTGGGCATCTTCGACCAGCGCTCGCACGAGAAGCGCCTGCCCGAGGAGGTCTTCGCGCTGGACGACGCGAGCCTGGCCACGCTGCTGCGGCACCTGTGGGCCACCGACGGCTCGATCCACGTGCGCGCGCCGGGGCGGCGCGGTCCTGCCCGGGTGTACTTCTCCACCGCCAGCGCAGCCCTGGCGGCGGACGTTGCAGCCCTGTTGCTGCGGCTGGGCATCGTCGCCCGGCTGCGCGCGCCGAAGGCGCAGGGGCGCGTCTGGACGGTGGAGGTCTCCGGCAGCGAGGCGCAACGCCGCTTTCTCGATCGCGTCGGTGCCTTCGGCCCGCGGGTCGCGCAGGCCGAGGCGCTGCGCGCCTGGCTGGACCGGCCCGAAGCCGAGGTCGGTGCCAACGTCGACACCCTGCCGCGGCAGGTGTTCGAGCGCGTGCGGCGGCTGATGCGCGAGCGGGGTCTCAGTCAGCGCGCCCTGGCGGCCCTGCGCGGTACCGCCTACGGGGGCAACGCCCACTGGCGCTTCGCGCCGTCGCGCGCGCTGCTGGCCGACTACGCCGAGCGGCTCGACGACGCCACGCTGCGCGACTGGGCAAACTCCGACCTGTTCTGGGACGTGGTGGAGGCGGTGGAGCCGCTCGGCGAGCAGCCGGTCTACGACCTGACGGTACCGGGGCCGGCGTCCTGGCTGGCCGATGGCATCGTCAGCCACAATTCGGGCGCGATCGAGCAGGACGCCGACATCATCATGTTCATCTACCGCGACGAGTACTACACCAAGGAACAGTGCAAGGAGCCGGGCGTGGCCGAGATCATCATCGGCAAGCAGCGCAACGGCCCCACCGGCACCGTCAAGCTGGCGTTCCTGAGCGCGCTGACGCGCTTCGAGAATCTGGCTGGTTACGACAGCGGGTACTGATTCCCCGACCCCAAAGGAGCATGACATGGAGCCCCCGGTGCACCGTTTCGCGGAACTGTTCCGACAGCTGGGTCTGCCCGACGATGCGGCCTCGATCGAGGCCTTCGTGCAAACGCACGCCCCGCTGCCGGCCGGTGTCGCGCTGGCCGACGCACCCTGGTGGACGCCGGCGCAGGCGCGCTTCCTGCGCGAGGCGGTTGGCGAGGATGCCGACTGGGCCGAGCTGGTCGACCAGCTCGACGCGGCGCTGCGGCGCTGAACGGCCCGCCGCGCGCGCCGGTCACGGCGCCGGCGGGCAGGGGCTGGGCGCGTCGCGGCCGAACCAGCGCAGCGTCAGCCGACCCTTGCCGGCGTCCTTGGCGCGGTACATCAGCGTGTCGGCCTGCGCCAGCAGCGCCGGCAACGGGTGGTGGCCGCGGAACATCAGCACCCCGACGCTGGCCGACGGGACGACCCCGGGCCGCTCGTGCAGCGGCATGCGCAGCATGCGCACGAGCGTGCGCGCCACCCGCTGCGCCACCCGGCGCGCGGTGGCGGCGTCCTCGCCGAGGTCCGGCAGCAGGGCGACGAACTCGTCGCCGGCCAGCCGGCCGAGCGGGTCGGTCTCGCGCAAGCCGGCGCGCAGGCGCTGCGCCACCACGGCCAGCACCTGGTCGCCGACGCCGTGGCCGTGGCGGTCGTTGATGGCCTTGAAATCGTCCAGGTCGATGAACAGCAGCGCGCACCACGACGGCTCGCGCGCCTGGCGCAGCAGCGCCTGCTCGATGCGGTCGAGCAGCAGGCGGCGGTTGGGCAGGCCGGTCAGCGTGTCGTAGAACGCCAGCTCGCTCAGCTCGGCCTCGCGGCGCTTGAGCTCGGTGATGTCACGCACCAGCACGACGAAGCGGGGGGTCCGCGTGGCCGCGGTGTCCTTGCGCGCCACCGACAGCTCGAACCAGCGCCACCCATCGGGAAGCTGCAGCGCGTAGCGGTACCCGTGCGCGTGGCCGTCACGCTCGGCCTGCGCCAGCGCCTGCTCGGCCACGCGCAGGGCCTGCGGCGGCAGCAGGTCGCGCTGGTTGCGGCCGACGATGGCCTGCGGTGGCACCAGCAGCAACTCGGGCCGGGGAGCGTGCACGTGGTGGAAGGTGCCCTCGCGGTCGACCTCGAACATCAGGTCCGGCAGGGCACGCAGCGTCGCCGTCAGATCCGCCCGCACCTCGCGCAAGGTTTGTTCGGTGCGCTTGCGCGCCGTGATGTCGACCGCCACGCCCACGTAGCCGGCGAAACGTCCATGGTCGTCGAAGCGCGGCATGCCGCTGATGGCAAACCAGCGCAGCGGCTGACCGGGGCGGTGCCAGCCGAGCTCCAGCCCCGCGAACGGCCGGTGTGACCACAGCACCCGCCGGTGGCGGCGCCAGTGACCATGACCCGGCTCGAACAAGGGGCTGTCCCACGGCGCCACGCCCAGCGCCTGCTCAAGGCCGGACGGCAGCGGCTGGCCGTCGATCCGCGCCATGCGCGCGAGGCGAAACTGCGCGTCCATCGTCCAGACCCAGTCGGCGGCCAGCGCCAGCAGCACCTCGGGTGGCGCCGGCCAAGGCCAGGCGCCACCGGCCGTCTCGGACGTCGGCGAGGCGGGCAGCAGCGGCTGACGGTGCATGGGGGCGGGAGGCCAGATCCGATAAAAACGCTATGATATGAACTTGGGTTGACCTTTGCCATCCCCCGTTTGGGGGAGGTCGTCCGGTCAGGCTGTCGCCGGCGCGACGTTGACCATGTGGTCGGCCAGCTGCTGCAGCGCCTCGGCCAGCGCGTGGCGCAGGCCCTCGTCGGCCACCTCCTCGGCCAGCGCCAGCCGCATGCACAGCATCCACTGGTCGCGCTCGCGCGGGCCGATGGCGTACGGCAGGTGGCGCATCCGCAGGCGCGGGTGACCCTTTTTCTGCACGTAAAGGGGCGGGCCGCCCAGCCAGCCGGAGAGGAACTCGAACAGGCTCTGGCGCGCGCCGTCCAGGCTGTCGGGGTGCAGCTTGCGCACCGCCCAGGCCTCCGGCAGCTCGTCCATCAGGTCATAGAAGCGATTGACCAGCCGGCGCACGGCAGCCTCGCCGCCGAGCGCGGCGTAGGGGGTGGGGGCAGGCGTGTTCACACCGCCGCATTGTGCAGCGGTCGCGCTGGCCCTGCACGCACCATGACGAAGCAACGCTTGCGGGATCAGGGGCTCTGCGCCTGTGGCGCTCGCAAGCACACCCGGGCCGGACGTCGGGGAGGGCCGCGCCCGCGGCCGGCGGACGCGCATGGCGCGGACCTGCAATCGAAACGCCAGGGTGGCGCGGCGACGGTCGGGAGGGACCCGACGGCGAATCCGGTTCAGCGTGCAAACCCCGAGCGCACGGCCTCGGCCAGTCGCTGCGCGACTTCTTCGGCCAGCAGTCGGCCCTTCTCTGCGCTGGCCGCGCGGGCGCTCGACAGCACCCCCGAGGGCGGCACCCACGCCGGCCGGGGCGGAAACATGTCGTACGGGGGAAAGTCGGCCGGCGGATCGTCGGGAATCAGGTCGAGCCGCACCGCATCGGGGTGGTAGTGCAGCATCAGCGACGTCTCGATGACGGCCGCGTGCTCCAGCGCAAAGCCGGGAAAGCCCTGCGGGAAGACGGCGGCCAGCGTCTGCGGCGTCAGGAAGTCCCAGTACTCCAGCCGCATCACCTGCAGGTCGTGCTGCGGATGCAGCAGCCGCACGTCACGCAGACCGAGGTCGATGCCCTCGATCAGGAACCACTGGTTTTCGTAGTGGCCGTTGACGATGGCCAGACGGCGCAGCCCGTGGCGGGCAAACTCGCGCACGGCGTCGCGGACCTGGCCCGCCAGCGTGGCCGCGTCGACGCTGGTGGTGCCGCAGAAGTGCTGGCCGCCACCGCACTTGATCTGCGATTTGTAGCCGTAGCTGATCGGAGGCGCCACCAGCGCGCCGGTGCGCCGCGCCACGTCCGCGGCCACCGCGGTGGCCAGCATCGCGTCGGTGCCCAGCGGCAGGTGCGGCCCGTGCTGCTCCAGCGCGCCGACCGGCAGCAGCACCGTGGCGTCGGGCGCCTGCACGCGCCGCTCGTAGTCGAGCCACGACAGGTGATCCATCCAGAGGGAGGCGTCGTCGCGCAGGGAAGTGAAGAGGCCGGCCATCGGCGTCCTTTCGTCGGGTTGCGGGCATCACGTCAGCACCGAGCCGCCGTTGGGGCCGATGGTCTGACCGGTGATGAAGCTGGCGTCGTCGCTGGCGAGAAACAGGATCACGCGGGCGATCTCGTCCGGGTGGGCGATGCGCCGTTGCAGGTTGTCGCGCTCCAGCTCGAGCGTTCGGGGGCTGAGGGTGGCGGCCGACACCATCGCCGTGTCGACCGGGCCGGGGGCCACCGCGTTGACGCGGATGGAGGGTGCGAACTCGCGCGCCAGCGCGCGTGTCAGCCCGATCACGCCGGCCTTGGCGGCGCAGTACGGCGCGAAGCCCGCCCGGCCCAGCAGCGCCAGGTCGGAGGCCACGTTGACGACGGTGCCGCGGCCGCGCGCGACCATCGCGGGCAGCAGGGCGCGGCAGCAGAGGAAGACCGACTTCAGGTCGACGGCGACGATGCGGTCCCAGTCCTCCTCGGACAGCTCGAGGAACGGCCGCTCCAGGATGACGCCGGCGTTGTTGACGAGGATGTCGAGCGCGCCGCCGGCAAATTCCTGCGCCTGCCGCGCCAGCGCCGCGACCTCTGCGGCGCGGCTGACGTCGGCATCCACTGCCAGCGCCTCGCCCCCCTGGTCCGCGATGCGCTCGACCAGCGCGGCGGCGGCGTCCGGCTGGCGCAGGTGGTTGACCACCACGCGCGCGCCGGCGGCTGCCAGCGCCAGCGCCGTGGCGCGGCCGATGCCGGTGGCCGCGCCGGTCACCAGCGCCGTGCGTCCCGTCAGCGGGCGATGCGCGTCGGCTTCCATCGCGAGATCAGACCGCGGTCAGGAACGAGACGCCGACGGCGCCGATGAAGCCCGCGGCGCGGTCGGGGTGGCCGGGCGGCCGCACCTCGCCGTAGTCGTCGGCCAGCACGCGCCGCACCCGGTGGCGATGGTAGGCACCGAGCAGCTCGCGCACGGTGACGACCTGAGGGTAGTCCTCCCCGTAGAGCTGGCGGTGCAGGCGCGGCAGGCGGTACCACGGCTCCACCGGCCGGTCGTGGTGCGCGTTGTGAAAGCCGAAATTGAGCCACAGCAGGTTGAGCCAGCGCGCGTCCAGCCCGACGATGTCGCTGTAGGTGTTGGCCTGCTCGTAGGCGCGGTCGCGGACCTTGTCCTGCGGGATGGCCTCGTTGTCGAGGATGGGATAGGCGTCGTAGGTGTGCTGGAAGCAGTCCGCAAAGCGCAGCAGATGGATGAACAGCAGGTACGCCAGCGCGTAAAGCGCCACCGCCTTGAGCGACCACCAGGCCACCGCGGCCCAGAACGCCAGCCGCACCGCACCGACGAGCAGCACCCGGCGCCGCCCGCTGCGGCGGCGTTCGTCGAGGAACGGCAGGGCGATGACGTAGCCGCGCATCAGGAATTCCACCGCCGGGATGTACGCCCACTCCAGCGCCAGCGTCAGCCGCCGCACCCAGGGGTGGCGGCGCAGAAAGCCGCGCGCGTCGAAGGTGATGACGTCGGCGCGCTCGGTGTGGTGGCGCATGTGCTTGCGCCGCAGGTCGGCGAACGGGGCGAAGCAGCTGCCATGGATCCACGTCATCAGCGTGCCCCAGCGCTCGTTGTCGCGCGCATCGCGGAAGATCGTCTGGTGCGCGAATTCGTGCAGGAAGTACGCCGACCACGTCAGCGTCAGCGTCGTCAGGGCGACACCGGCGGCGTTGACCAGCCAGCCCGGCTGGCCGAGCATCCAGAGGCCGAGCGGCCAGCCGAGCAGCACCAGCGCCAGCGCCAGGGTGTTGGGCCAGCGGCCGTCGGCGTACCGCCAGACGGGCAGGGCGGTGGACCCGCTCACAGCAGCCCCCGCACGAACGACGCATCGAAGGTGTCCTCGATGCGCGGGATGACGCGGATCTGGCCCTTGGCCTTCAGCAGCGGGGCGATCACGGCGGCGCTGGCGTGGTACGAGGTGGTCGCCTGCGACGGCTCGAATGCGCGCGGCATCTCGGCCAGCGGGATGTTGTAGACGCCGGCCAGCTGCTCCTTGACCTCGGCGGCGCTGATGCCCATGAACTTGCCGATCAGGCGCGCGGCCTCCTCGGGATTGCTCTTCATGTAGGCCATGCCGTCGAGGTAGCCCTTGATGAGCGCCGTGATGGCGGCGCGCCGCGCCTGGATGACCTTGTCGTCGAACACCAGCACGTCGGCGATCAGGCCCGGGGCGTCCTTGGAGGAGAAGACGACCTTGAACTTGCCGCCGCCACCCTGCGACAGGATCTGCGACAGGCTGGGCTCGTAGGTGACGCCGATCGGCAGCTGGCCGGAGGCCATCGCGGCCGGCACCGCCTCGGGCGTCATGCTGACCGGCACGATGTCCTTCTCGGTCATGCCGTGCAGCTTCAGCGCGTAGGACAGCAGGAAGTCCGACGGTGACAGCGGGTTGAAGCCGACCTTGCGCCCCTTGAAGTCCTTGACGCCCTTGATGGATGCCTGCGCGACGATGGCGTCGCCGCCGTTGGAATAGTCGATCGGCATCACGACGCGCATGCGCCGACCCGCGGCGACCTGCCCGATCACCTGGTCGTAGGTGAGCATGCCGCCGTCGACCGAGCCGGCGTTGATCGCCGAGGGGATCAGCGCCGGGTCGTTGAAGACTTCCAGCGTTACCTTCAGGCCGTGCTTCCTGTACAGGTCAAGCGCGTCGGCGACGTAGAACGGCCCGTAGCCGATCCAGACCACGGTGCCGATCTTCAGCGACGCGGTGGAGGCCGCGGCCAGCGCCGGCAGCAGGCCGGTTGCGGCTGCGGCGCCCAGGGCGGCGAGACAGCGTCGGCGCTGGGGTTGATGGTCAACGGGCACGGGGGAGGACGACGGGTGGCGCGGCATGGTGCTCTCCTTCAGGAGGGGGAGGGGTATCCGTGAAAAAGCAAGAAAAATGCCACCACGAACACCCAGAAAAGGTCTTTGAAATTGATGAAAACGGCAACAAGCAGCGCGTTGAATGCCCCATGTCGGAAGCGGGGGTCCGCTTTCGCGGCAGACCCGCCCCACGGTGGTGCGTGGCGGGCGTCGGTGCCTCATCGCCGTGCGCATGCCGCAGAAGTCCGTCATGCCGCAGCCGCCCGGGCCGCCAGCCACGCCCGCCAGCCGCCGCAGGCGCTGATGTCCTGGGCCCCCTCGACGCCCGCCGCCTCGCAGACGAAGCCGTTGATCCAGCGGCCGTCGTCCAGCTCGACCTTGCCGATGGCCAGCGGCGCGGCCACCAGGTCGACGAAGGAGCCGAAGGCCGTCGCCGGCAGTTCCCACACCTCGCACGCGATCGGCTGGCCGCCCTCGCGGACCCGCACGAGGCCGGGCCGGCGACCGTCCGGCAGCGCGTACAGGCGGTAGCGCGGCGCGGTGCGGGCCGCCGCCACCAGCCGGCCGCCGCGCTTGAGCAACTGGCCATTGAGCGGCAGGCCGGACAGATGGGCACCGAACACGGCCACCTGCACCATCCCGCTGGCCAGGGTGGCGAGCAGGGCCTCGTCGGGCTGCGGCGGCAGTGTCCAGCCTGTGGCCCCCATCGTGTCGGCCAGGCGCCGGTGCAGCCGCGCCGCCAGCCGCAGCAGCCCGGCGTCGCGGTGCGCCGGTGCGATCAGCGTCACGCCGAACGGCAGCCCGTCGGCCTGCAGGCCGGCCGGCACCGCGGTGGCGGCCAGGTCCAGCAGGTTGACGAAGTTGGTGTAGTGGCCGAGCTCGCTGTTGAGCCGCACCGGGTCGGCCTGCATCGCGTCGATGCGGTGCACCCGGGCGGCGGTCGGCAGCAGCATCGCGTCGACGTCACCCCACAGGGCGTCGCAGGTCGCGCGCAGCGCCTGCAGGCGGTACTGCGCCTCGAAGGCGTCGGTGGCGCTGTGGCGGCGCGCGCCCTCGATGATGCTGCGCACCGGTTCGATCACTTCCGCGGCGTGAGCGTCGAAGAAGGAGCGGATGGCCGCGTGGCGCTCGGCCACCCACGGGCCTTCGTACAGCAGCCGCGCCGCTTCCAGGAAGGGCCGCAGGTCGAACGGCACGCAGGTGGCGCCCAGCGCGCGGGCCTGCTCGACCGCCTGCCGGTACAGCCGCTCGCCGTCGGCGTTGCCGAAGAACGCCAGATCCTCGTCGCGCGGCACGGCCAGCCGCCAGCCCGGCCGCGCGGCGAAGTCCCCGCCCAGCCCCGCCAGCGGCCGCGCGTACGGATCCTCCCCGTCCGGTCCGGCGGCCACCGCCAGCACCTGTGCGGCGTCCTCGGCGGTGAGCGCGAAGATCGACACGCAGTCCAGCGTGCGGCACGCCGGCACCACGCCGGTGGCGGGGATGAGGCCGCGCGTGGGCTTGTGGCCGACGAGGTGGTTGAAGGCCGCCGGCACGCGCCCGGAGCCGGCCGTGTCGGTGCCGAGCGCAAAGCTCGCCAAGCCGAGCGCGACCGCCACCGCCGAGCCGGAGCTGGAGCCGCCCGAGATCCACTGCGGATCGAACGCGTTGCGGCAGACGCCGTACGGCGAGCGTGTGCCGTTGAGCCCGGTGGCGAACTGGTCGAGGTTGGTCTTGCCGACCAGGATCGCGCCGGCGTCCAGCAGCCGCTGCACCACCGTGGCGTGGCGCGCCGGCTGATAGGCGAACGCCGGGCAGGCGGCGGTGGTGGGCAGGCCGGTGACGTCGATGTTGTCCTTGACCGCGAACGGCACGCCGTACAGCGGCAGCGCGGCCGGGTCGTGGTCGAGCAGGGCGCGGGCACGTGCGAGCAGCGCCTCGCGCGGTACACGCGTGATCCAGATGCCGTGGGTGTGGCCCTCGGCTTCGAGGGCATCCCACAGGCGCTCGACGAGCTCGACGGGGGTCAGCTCGCGCGCCAGGTAGGCGGCGCGCAGCCGCGCCAGGTTCAGGGGGGGCAGCATCGGGGTGTCCTTTCCTAGGATGGGCGTCGGTTCAGGCGTCGACCAGCACCAGCAGCTCCTGACCGGCGGCGACGGTGGCGCCTTCGCGGCACAGCACGCGGTGCACGCGGCCGGCGTGCGGCGCGGTGACGGCGAATTCCATCTTCATCGACTCGACCACCGCCAGCGTCTGGCCGGCGTCGACCACCGTGCCGGGGGCGACCTCCACCTTCCAGACGCTGCCGGCGACGTGGCTGGTGACGACGCGCGCCCCCGGGGGCAGGTCCAGCTCGGTGTCGACGGCGGCGTCGCGCAGCGCGGCGGCCTCCATCGGCGCGTCCAGCCCGAGCGCGCGCCAGCGCTCGCGCTCGGCCTCGAAGGCGGCCTGCTGGCGCGCCTTGAAGGCGGCGATGGAGTCGGCGTGCTCGGTCAGGAACGCGCGGTAGGCGCGCAGGCTGAAGGTGGTGGGCTCGATGCGCGGCGTGTAGCGGCCGCTGGGCAGGTCGGCGCGCAGCGCCAGCAGCTCCTCTTCGCTGACCGGATGGAAGCGGATCTGGTCGAAGAAGCGCAGCAGCCACGGTCGGCCGGGCTCGAAGGCGGCGGCGCCGTGACGCGCGTCGCGCCAGCGGTTCCACACCTGCACCGTGCGGCCGACGAACTGGTAGCCGCCCGGGCCCTCCATGCCGTAGATGCACAGGTAGGCGCCGCCGATGCCGACGGCGTTTTCCGGCGTCCAGGTGCGCGCCGGGTTGTACTTGGTGGTGACGAGGCGGTGGCGCGGATCCAGCGGCGTGGCCACCGGGGCGCCGAGGTAGACGTCGCCCAGCCCGAGCACGAGGTAGCTCGCGTCGAAGACGATGCGGCGCACCTCCTCGATCGAGTCCAGCCCGTTGATGCGGCGGATGAACTCCAGGTTGGAGGGGCACCACGGCGCGTCGCGGCGCACGGTCTGCATGTAGCGCTCGATGGCCAGCCGCGTGGCGGCGTCGTCCCACGACAGCGGCAGGTGCACGATGCGGCTGGGCACTTCCCAGTCGTCGATGGCGCCCAGCGCCGCATCCAGCTCGGCCAGCTCGTCCAGCAGCCGCCGCCGCGGCAGGCGCGCCGGGTCGTGGTGCACCTGCAGCGAGCGGATGCCCGGCGTCAGGTCGAGGATGCCGGGCAGGCCGGCGCGCTCGAGCGCCTCCATCAGCGCGTGCACGCGCAGCCGCAGCCCGATGTCGAGCACCTGCGGCCCATACTCGACCAGCAGGTAGTCGTCGCCGGACTGGCGCACGGTCATGCCGACCGGGTGCTGCGGCGGCTGGCGCTGCAGCAGGATCGGCGTGGCCAGCCGGATGTCCTGGCGCGGCGCCGGCTTCGGCGAGGCCGGGGCCGCCGGCGCCGGGGGTGGCGTGCCCAGCATGGCGACGAAGGCGTCCTGCGCCTGCTGCAGCGCGGCGGCTTCGTCGGCCGTCAGCGGCAGGAAGCGTACCGTGTCGCCGGGGCGCAGCTGGCCCAGCTTCCAGCGCTCGGCCTGCACCACCACCGCCGGGCAGACGAAGCCGCCCAGGCTCGGCCCGTCGGGCCCCAGGATCACCGGCATGTCGCCGGTGAAGTCGATGGCGCCGATGGCGTAGGCGTTGTCGTGGATGTTGGAGGGGTGCAGACCGGCCTCGCCCCCGTCCGGGCGTGCCCACTGCGGCTTGGGGCCGACCAGGCGCACGCCGGTGCGGCTGGAGTTGTGGTGCACTTCCCAGTCGGTGGCCAACAGCATCTCGACGTCGGCGTCGGTGAAGAAGTCCGGTGCGCCGTGCGGTCCGTACAGCACGCCCAGGGTCCAGTGCGTGCCGTAGGCCGGCCGCTGCGCTGGCGGCACGCAGGCCGGCAGGGCGGTGTCGTCCACCGCCGGCGCTGCGCCGAGGTGCAGCACGTCGCCGCCGCGCAGGGCGCGACCGGCGTGGCCGCCGAATTGGCCGAGCGTGAAGGTGGCGCGGCTGCCGAGGTATTCGGGCACGTCCAGCCCGCCGCGCACCGCCAGGTAGGCACGCGCCCCGGGGCCGCGCACCGCGCCCAGTCGCAGCGTCGAGCCGGCCGCCACGGCATGGCGGCTCCAGTTGGCCAGCGGCCGCCCGTCCAGCTCGGCACCCATGTCGGCGCCGGCCAGCGCGATCACGCCGTCGCGGTGGAAGCGCAGCGTCGGGCCGGTCAGCGTCATCTCCAGCGCGGCGGCGCCTTCCGGATTGCCGACGAGGCGGTTGGCCAGCCGCAGCGCCAGCGCGTCCATCGGGCCGGATGGCGGCACCCCCACCGCCCACAGGCCGGTGCGCCCGGGCCAGTCCTGCACGGTGGTCTGCAGCCCGGGCTCCAGCACCTCGATGCCGTCCGGCGCGTGCGGCAGCGTGCGCAGCAGCCCGGTGGTGGCCCGCCCGGCCGCGAACGTCGCGTCGGCCAGGATGCGGCGCAGGTAGGCCACGTTGGTCTCGATGCCACCCAGCCGCGTGGCGGCCAGCGCCGCATCCAGCCGCGCCAGCGCCTCGGCGCGGTCGGCGCCGACCGCGATGACCTTGCCCAGCATCGGGTCGTAGTGCGGTGGCACCTCGGTGCCGCGCTCGACCCAGGTTTCCACGCGCACGCCCGCGGGCAACGCGACCTCGGTGAGCACCCCGGCGCAGGGCTGGAAGTCGCGCGCGGGATCCTCGGCATAGACGCGCGCCTGGATCGCGTGGCCGCGCGGATGCGGCGTCCAGCCGGCCAGGTCCAGCTCGCCGGCGGCCTCGCGCACCATCCACTCCACGAGGTCCACGCCGAGCACCTCCTCGGTGACGCCGTGCTCCACCTGCAGCCGGGTGTTGACCTCGAGAAAGTAGAAGTCGCCGCGGTCGGCGTCGAGCACGAACTCCACCGTGCCGGCGCTGCGGTAGCCGACCGCCCGGCCCAGCCGCTCGGCCGCCTCCAGCAGCGCTTGGCGCTGCCGCGCCGTCAACCCGGGGGCAGGGGTCTCCTCCAGCACCTTCTGGTGGCGGCGCTGCACCGAGCAGTCGCGCTCGCCCAGCGCGACCACGTGGCCGCGGCCGTCGCCGAAGATCTGCACCTCGATGTGACGCGCGCGCTCGACGTACTTCTCGAGGAAGATGCCGCCGTCGCGGAAGTTGCCGCGCGCCAGCCGTTGCACGGCGTCGAACGCCTCGCGCAGCTCCTCCGGCGCGCGCACCAGCCGCATGCCGATGCCGCCGCCCCCGCCGGTGCTCTTGAGCAGCACGGGGTAGCCGATGCGCGCGGCCTCCGCGAGCGCGTGCGTGGCGTCGGCCAGCAGGCCGGAGCCGGGCAGCAGCGGCACACCGTGCGTCTCAGCCAGCTCGCGCGCCGCGTGCTTCAGGCCGAAGGCGCGCATCTGCTGCGGCGTCGGGCCGATGAAGGTGAGGCCGGCGGCGGCGCACGCCTCGGCGAAGGCGGCGTTTTCCGACAGGAAGCCGTAGCCCGGGTGGATGGCCTGCGCGCCGGCGTCGCGCGCGGCCTGCAGGATGCGCTCGATGCGCAGGTAGCTCTGCGCGGCGGGTGCCGGGCCGATCGGCAGCGCCACGTCCGCCTGGCGCACGTGCAGGCTGTCGCGGTCGGCCTCGGAGTAGACCGCCACGCTGCGGATGCCCATGCGGCGCAGCGTGCGGATGATGCGGCAGGCAATCGCGCCGCGGTTGGCGATCAGCACCGTGTCGATCATGCGTTCCTCGGGGCGGGCCGTCCCGCCGGCGTCGATGTCGCGCCGCGGGCCGTCCCGCGGCGGGATTGCAGGGGGCTCAGGCCGACGGGGCGTCCCAGATCAGCACGCGGATCGGCGTCGGGTTGTAGGCGTTGCAGGGGTTGTTGAGCTGCGGGCAGTTGGAGATCAGACACAGCACGTCCATCTCGGCGCGCAGCTCCACGTACTTGCCCGGCGCGGAGACGCCGTCGGCGAACGTCAGCCGTCCCTGCGGCGTGACCGGCACGTTCATGAAGAAGTTGATGTTGCTGGTGATGTCGCGCTTGGTCAGCGGCCCGGTGGTGCCGTCGCCGTCCCAGTGCGCCAGCGCCAGCAGGAAGCTGTCGCGGCAGGCGTGCATCGGCCTCTTGTCCAGGCTGTAGCGCACCGCGTTGCTCTCGCAGGCGCAGGCGCCGCCCAGGGTGTCGTGGCGGCCGCAGGTGTCGGCGGTGATGGTCAGCATCACGTTGCCCTCGCTGGAGATCAGCCGGCTGCCGGCGGTCAGGTACAGCGCCTGCTGCGCGCGCACGGTGTCGGCGGCGGAGTAGCGCTCCTGCGGGTCGTGCAGGTTGTAGAACAGCGTGTCGACGGCCTGGTTGCCTTCGAGGTCGACGATGCGCAGCGTCTGGCCGCGGCGCACCGGGTGGATCCAGTAATCGCCGGCCTCGACGACGGCGTCGTAGGTGGCCGCGGCAGGGTCGAGCGGGCTTTCGACGAGGTGGAATGCGGTCATGGGTCGGGCTCCTTCGCGTCGGCGGGGGCGCGTTCAGCGGAACAGGATCTCGGTCAGGTAGAAGCCGCGCTGGTTTTCCGGGCAGTGGTTGCGGCAGAGGTCGTCCGGCCCGGGCGGATCGGCGCGCCAGGCGGTCAGCATCACGTCGCCGGGGGCATAGTCCGGGCGGGGATCGAGCGGGTGCGGCGCGGCCGACAGCACCACCAGCACGTTCATCTCGAAGCGCAGGTCGACGCAGGCGCCGGCCTTGCCGTGGCCGAGGTCGAACGTCAGCCGGCCTTCCTCGTCGGCCGCCACGCGGCTGAAGAAGTTGACGTTGGGCACCAGGTCGCGCTTGCCCAGGCCCCACTTGGCCAGCTCGATCAGCAGACCGTCGCGTCCGTTGCGGTACATCGCATTGCGGTGCGTCTGGTAGGTGGCCACGCCGTACTTGGCGCGCACCAGCTGCGCGTCGGTCACGCCGCAGACGGTGTCGTGCCAGCCGCTGGTGTCGCGCACGATCGAGCACAGCACCCGCCCCATGTCGGAGTAGCACACGTGCCCGGCGGTCAGGTAGGCGGTGTGCTGCGCCTTGAGGGTGTCGGCCATGTTGTAGCGCTCGAGCTTTTCCTCGGCGTTGAAGAACAGGGCGGCCACGTTGGCGCGGCCGTCCAGGTCGGTCAGGCGCAGCGCGCTGCCGCGGCGCATCACGCCGGACCAGTGGCAGCCGCCGGGCAGACGCTCCTCCCACAGGAAGCGCTCGGGAGGCAGGGGATGCAGATGCTGGGCCATCGGGCTAACCTCGTCGGTGAACGGTGGATCACGGTTGGGCGGCCGGCTCGGTGGCGCGGTTGAGCCGCTCGAGCAGGCCCTGGTCGGTCTTCATGCCGGAGGTGGCGCGGATGCGCGCCAGGATCTCCTTCTTCAGCGCCAGGAACTCCGGCGCGTGCTTCATGTCCGGGTCGCGCTGCGCCGGCAACGGCACCGGGTAGATGGTGTCGATGCGCCCCGGGCGGGGCGCCAGCACGACGACGCGGTCGGCCAGGTAGATCGCCTCCTCGACGTCGTGCGTGACGAACACGAGGGTGGTGGCCTCCACGCGATGCACGTGGCGGATCAGGTCGTGCATCACCTCGCGCGTCTGCGCGTCCAGCGCGCCGAACGGCTCATCCATCAGCAGGATGCGCGGACGCCCCATCAGCGCGCGCGCGATGGCCACGCGCTGCTGCATGCCGCCGGAGAGCTGGTTCGGCCATGCGCGTGCCGCCCCGGTCAGCCCCATCAGCGCCAGCAGCGCGTCGGCACGCCCGGAGGCGGCCTCCACGTCGGCCAGCGTCAGGTTCTCGCGCCCGTGGCGCAGGCGGCGGCTGAACTTGACGTTGTCCTCCACCGTCAGCCACGGGTACAGGCTGTAGTGCTGGAACACCATCGCGCGGTCGGCGCCGGGCCCGTGCACCGGCTGGCCGCCGACGCGGATCGTGCCCTCGTCGTGCGTTTCCAGCCCGGCCAGCACGCGCAGCAGCGTCGATTTGCCGCAGCCCGAGGCGCCCACCAGCGTCACGAACTCGTTGTGCGCCACGTCCAGGTCGATCGCGCGCAGCGCCTCGACGCGGCGCGCGCCCTCGTCGAACCACTTGCCCAGCGCGCGGATCTCGATTTCGGCCGCCATGTTCAGCCCCTCAGGTACAGCCACGGGAAGGCGCGCCGGTGCGCCCAGCGGAACAGCTGGTCCATCACCAGCCCGATGGCGCCGATCAGCAGGATGCCGACGAAGATCTTGTCGGTCTGCAGGAAGCGCTGGGCCTTCAGGATCGCGTAGCCGAGCCCGGAGTTGGCCGCCACCAGCTCGGCCACCACCAGGTAGGTCCAGGCCCAGCCCATCGTCACGCGCAGCGTGTCCAGCAGCGCCGGCTTGGCCGCCGGCAGGATCACCCACTGGATGATCTCGCCGGTGCGCGCGCCCATGGTCTGGGCCGCCTCCACCTGCGCCATCGGCACGCGGCGCACGTCCTCGGCCATCATCAGCACCATCTGGAAGAAGGTGCCGATCCAGATGATGGCGATCTTGGACGCCTCGCCGATGCCGACCCACAGCATCACCAGCGGGATGAAGGCCACCGCCGGCATGTAGCGGATGAAGTCGGTCAGCGGCTCCAGAAGCGCCTGCACCGGGCGGAAGGTGCCGATCAGCAGCGCCAGCGGCAGCGCGATCACCGCCGACAGCGCGAAGCCGGCGCCGACGCGGTAGATGCTGATCAGCAGGTCGCCGAGCAGCCCGTCCTCGCGCCACCACGTCACCAGCCGGGCGGCCACATCCAGCGGCGAGGGCAGGAACACGCGGTCGACCACCTCCAGCGCCGCCAGCGCCCACCACAGCGCCAGCGGCACCAGCAGGCCCAGGCTGGCGTACCACCAGTACGCGCGGCGGCCGATCGGGGCGCGCAGCCGCCAGGCGCTGGCGCGCCGTCCGGATGGAGACATGGTCGCGCTCACTTGACCCCCGCGACGTCACGCACCAGCGAGGCGTCCAGCCCCTTGGCCGGGTCGACCTTGCCTTCCATCAGCTTGTTGTCCAGCAGGAAGCGCACGATGGTCGGCGCCACCGCGAGCAGCGAGGTCGGCTCGCTGGCAGGACCGAAGGCCTTCAGATTGTCGGCCTGGTCGAAGAAGCGCGTGCCGGCCAGGAAGACGGCGTACTCCTTCGGATCCATCTCGACCACCTTGGCCATGATCTGCGCCGCCTCGGCCGGGTTGGCGCGAATGAAGGCCTGCACGTCGTACCAGGCGCGCACCATGCCGACGAAGTCCTTGCGCTTGACCGGGTCCTTCAGCGCCTTGTCGTGCGCCACCAGCAGGTCGGGGATCATGCCGGGCAGATCCCTGGAGGTGAACAGCGCCTTGCCCTTGCCGCTGGCCTCGATGCGCGCGATCCACGGGTTCCACACCACCGCGGCGTCGACGCGGCCGGCCATGAAGGCGGCGGCCGCATCGCCGGCGGCGAGGTTGACCACCTGCACGTCCTTCAGCGTCAGGCCGTGGCGGCTCAGCGCCACCGTCAGCAGGAAGTGCGAGACGCTGAACTCCTCCAGCGCGATCTTCTTGCCCTTCAGGTCGGCGAACGAGCGGATGCCGGGGCCGACCATGATGGCGTCGTTGCCGGCCGAGTTGTCGTTGACGAGGATCGCCTTCAGCGGCACGCCCTTGGCCAGCGGCGCCATGGTGTCGCTCCAGGTCTGGGAGTTGGCGTCGAGCTGGCCCGCGGACAGTGCCGAGATCGAGTCGGTGTAGTTGGCGAACCAGACCAGCTTGACGTCGGCGCCGTGCTTCTTGAAGAAGCCCTTCTGTTCGGCGACGTACCACGCCACCCAGCCGGGCCAGTCGGAGACCCCGACACGGACGGTGGCCTGCGCGGCCAGGGGGGCGGTGAGGGTGGCGGCCGCGAGGGCCAGCGTCATGAAGGTGCGGCGAGCGAAGGTAGGCAGAGGCATGGCGGGCTCCTGGATGGGAAGGGCGCAGGGCGAACGCGTCGCTGCGACCTCCCGGGCTTTTGTCCCGCCGTGTAGCCCCGGCTGCACCCAGCCGCGGCCGACCGCTCTCGGACCAGACACCGGCCGCCGGAACTGCGGCGCGATCGGAACCCTAGCGGTCTTGGGGCGTCGTCCGCCCCCGCGCAAACCTGAAGCAAGCAAAGGGCATGCCAGCGCGGTCGGGCCCGAACATCCCCATCTGCGGAAGGGTTGCCGGCGGCCTGCCGGCCTCTCGTGCGCGGCCGACTCGTGCGCTGCTCGCACCGTGGTGGTGCGGCTGCACCACGGCCGGGCATGGTGTCCGCGGCCGGTCAGTCGAAGACCGTGCGCTGGCCGCAGGCGCCGCAGCGGGCGCCGCCGCACCCCGCGCAGGCCTCGACAGGCTCTCGCGCGGGAGCGGGTGAGGGGGCCTGTGCGGCCCGCGGGACGGGGTCGAGCACCGACCCGACCACCGCATTCGGCCGGTAGGTGGTCAGCCCCTTCAGCCCGGCGCGCCAGGCCTGCAGATAGAGATCCCGAAACGCCTCGCTGGGACAGTCGGCCGGGACGTTGACCGTCTTGCTGATGCCGGCGTCGACGAAAGGCTGCACCGCGGCCACCATCGCCACGTGGTCCGCCGGGGCGATTTCCAAGGCGCTGACGAACGCTTCCGTCAAGGGGGCCTGCGGTCCATGCAGTGCCCGGTACAGGCGCCAGGCGTGGTCCTGCACCTCGTGGACGCGCACGTGGCCGTCGGCCTCGCGCTTGCGGCGCGTGTAAGTCCATGCGAAGGCCGGCTCGATGCCGTTGGAAGTGTTGTCGGCGAAGGCCAGGCTGACGGTGCCGGTGGGCGCGATCGACAGCAGGTGGCTGTTGCGCAGACCGTGGGCGCGGATGGCGGCCTTGAGATCATCGGGCAGCCGGCTGGCGAAGGTGCCTTCGGCCAGCACGGCATCGGCGTCGAACAGGGGGTAAGCCCCTTTCTCGCGCGCCAGCGCCACCGAGGCGCGGTAGGCCGCGTCGCGCATCGTGCGCGCGATGCGGCTGGCCATCGCGCGGCCGTCGTCGCGGTCGTAGCGCAGCCCGAGCATGATCAGCGCATCGCCCAGCCCGGTGAAGCCGACGCCGATGCGGCGCTTGGCGCGCGCCTCGGCCTGCTGCTGCGGCAGCGGCCACGGCGTGACATCCAGCACGTCGTCCAGCAGCCGCACCTGCACCGCCACCGCTTGCGCCAAGGCGTCGAAGTCGAGCTGCGCCGGCCCGCCGTGCCCGAACGGGTGGCGCACGAAGCGGGGCAGGATCAGGGGCCCCAGGCAGCAACCGCCGTACGGCGGCAGCGGCTGCTCGCCGCACGGGTTGGTGGCCTCGATGCGCTCGATCGCGCGCAAGTTGTTGTCGCGCTGGATGGCGTCGAGGAACAGCACGCCCGGCTCGGCACAGTCGTAGGCGGCGCGCGTCAGCGCCTCCCACAGCGCGCGCGCCGGCACGCGCCGGTACACCCACAGGCCATCGGCCCTACGCGCCGCCCCGGCGGCCTTGCGCTCGTCGGACGGCTCGGCGCGGTGCATCAGCTCCCACTCGGCGCCGGCCTGCACGGCCTCGATGAAGGCGTCCGGCACCGCGACCGAGACGTTGAAGGGGCTCCACCGCCCCGGCGTGCGCTTGGCGGTGACGAACTCGAGTACGTCGGGGTGGTCGATGCGCAGCACCGCCATTTGAGCGCCGGGGCGCACACCGTCGCCAGCCACCGCCGAGGCCATGCGCTCGAAGGCGTCGACGCAGGCGCACGGGCCGCCCGTCGGCGCGGTGGGGTCCGGCCGAGCGTCGCGCGGCCGGACGCGGGAAAAGTCGCAGCCGACGCCCCCGCCCAGGCGCAGCGTCTCGCCCGCCTCGCGCAGCGCGGCCTCCAGCCCCGGGTAACCGTCCGCATCCGTGCCGTGCAGGGCATCTCCCAGCGGCTGCACGAAGCAGTTCACCAGCGTCGCCGGCGTGCCGCGGCCCGCCGCGCTCATGATGCGGCCAGCGCCGATCGCCCCGGCAGCCAGGTGCTGGCGGAAGCGCCGCGCCCACATGATCCGCCGATCCGCCGGCTCGGCCGCGGCCACGGCCCGTGCGACACGCCCGAACAAGTCGTCCGGCCCCCGCTCGCCCGGCGCAAAGTAGCGCTGCCGCAGCACCTCCACGCTGATCGGCTGGGGCGGCAGCGGCGGCAGCACCTCGTCGGCGGGTGTGCAGTCCATGGAGACTCCGGGGCATCGGCCGACCTGATTACACCACCTCTGCCGTGCCCCCGAAAGGGGCTGACCCGGGGATTTCGTCGCGACCACGCCGCAGGCTCATGCCTCGTTGGACAAGACTGACGCTTGACGGCCGCTTCGCCTGGCCATAGGGTGGAATAGTTTTCAACACTACTTTTGGCGGTGCCATGAAGACACTGACGGCCAGCGAAGCCTACCGGCATTTCTCCCATCTGCTGCGCCAAGTCGCCGAGGGCGAGGTGGTCACCATCGTCTCGCGCGGCAAGACAGTGGCCACGATCCTGCCTGCCCGGCCAGGGCACTTCGAGCGGCAGCGTGCGCGTCAGCGGCTGCTTGCGCGGCTGCACCAGCAACCCGCCAGCAGCGCACGCAACTGGACACGCGATGAGTCGTACGAAGGCTGACCGCCGTGCGTGTGGCGCTCGATACCAACGTGTTGGCGTATGCTGAGGGTGTCGGTGATACCGCACGCTGCGTGCAGGCTCGGCAGTGGGTCGGGCGCTTGGAGGGCCATGACGTCATCTGCCGGTGCAGACGTTGGGGGAGCTTGTCCGCGTGCTCACCCGCAAGGCTGGCCGCGATGCGATTGTGGTGCGCCAAGACGTTTTGAGCTGGGCCGACAGCTTTGAGGTGGCCGACTCGACCTGGCCGGCATTTGAGGCAGCGCTGGACTTGACCGTCGACCATCAGTTGCCCATCTGGGACGCCTTGATTCTGGCCGTCGCGGCGCAAGCGCGCTGTCGACTGCTGCTATCGGAAGACTTCCAGCATGGCTTCACCTGGCGGGGGTCACCGTGCTCAACCCCTTCGTCGAGCCGCATCCGCTGCTTGCCTCCCTGCTTGGCTAGCACGAGCCGGTCCTGACCGAACCCGTCACGTGAAATCCAACCCCTGCCGCAGCGTCATTCGCGAGGGTTGAGCGGGCCGACGAAAAACAGCGGGCGGCTCTCGGGCAACTCAACCGGGCAGCCGGGGCGAGCCGGGATGGACGCGCGCGGCGTCCGGTGCGCTGAGGCAGCCAGGCGTGCCCCGGATGAGCCGCGCCTCCAGCGGGAAGAGTTTGGCGCGCACGACCGAGGGGGCTGGCAGGCCGGCGGCGGTCAGGTCCTCGATGGCGCAGTCGAGCGGCCACGGCGGGTCCTTGGCCGAGGTGGATCATGGCCAGCTCGACGAGCCCCGCCGGGGTGTTGAAGGCCGACCAGCGCCGGGCGGTTTTTGCTGGCGGCGCGGTCGGTGAACGGAAACGGCACGCGCACCACCTGACCGCGCTCACAGGTCACGGTATGCCTCCTCGTCGGCGGGGCTCATCCATTCCGAGAGCGTGCCCTCGACGGCCTTGAGGTAGTCGAGGTCCAGCGGCTGCACGCGGCGCACGCGCGCGCTGCCGTCCGGCTCGAGCTCCCAAGCGATGAGGTCGCCCGGGCTGACGTGCAGGACGGCGCGGATTTCGGCGGGGATGGTGGTCTGGCCCTTGGAGGTGACTTGGGCGAGCGCGATCGTGCGCGACTCCCGGATGTCAGAACTCCTTGCGCGCCTTGCTTTACCGCGGCGGCTTGGCCTGCGCCAGGAGGGCATCGAGATCTCTGCAACCGCCGCAGCAACGGCGCCTCGATGCCGCCGACCATCCTTGTCGGCAACAAGGTGCGCTACCGACCGCGCGACGTCGAGCGCTGGCTGCAGAGCCTGGAAAGCGGCCTGCCGCCGGACCTGCACGAACATCGGCCCGAGCCGACCCGTGGCCCGGGACGGCCGACGAAGGCGCAACAGGTCCGCATGCGCCAGCAGGCGGCGGCGGGCACCAGCAGCCAAGCCCATCAGCCGCCTTCTCCGACTTCGCCGTAGTCCAGCACGCTCTGCGGCCACGCGGTCTCGGTCATGGATGCGAGGGCCGAGCGCACGGCCTGCAGCACGGCGTCGCAGACAGGCTGCTGCGGCTTGGGCAGTCGGCCCAAGGCGCTGGCCACGGCCTGTGCGAGGGTGAAGTGCTGAGTGAGCATGACCTGCACGAAGGCTGCGACGACTTCGGCCTCGGGGGCGTGCTCGCCCACCACGAACTCGAGCCACTCGACCACGGCGGCCGGCAGCCCCGTCTGGCGCAGCGCCTCGAAGGTGGCAGGCGGCTTTTGAGGGTTCAGGCGCAGCCATTCCAGGAAGCCCGCTGGCGTCAATCCCTCGTGGGCTGCCCAGCTGACCTCCGAGGTATCCGCACCCACCGAGGTCCAAAACTCGGGCTTGCGCTCGGGTGTCCTGACGACTTCCTGCATGGGGCCATCGTCCAAGAGGTCGCCGAGAAGCGCAAGCCGCCGTTTGGCCCGCCTGACGAGGCTGGCGTTCTGGTCTGCGCCGGCAGGCGGATCGATACCAAACCGCATTCGGGTAGAGCCCGGGTCGGACGCCATCGAGTAGTAGAACATCGGCTGGTCCATGTCGAACTGCACGCTGCCATGCCCGCCCCATCCAGCGGCAAGCATGCCCTTGACGGACCGCAGTTCGGGCATGGTGTGCGCCTGCTGGCCTTCGGCGCGTTGCTTGACGAGCACCAGGCTCGTGTCCTCGGTGACGAGCTGGTACTTCTCGGCCAGCACTGGCAACTGCTGGTGCAGCACCGCGGGGGCGTCGGCGCCGGCCTGGCGCCATTGCTGGTAGCGCTGGTAAGCGGCCAGACGGGCCAGGGTGCTGGGCTCATCTTCGATGAAGTGCGGCTGCAGCTCGGCCAGCAGCACCTCGCCATCGGCACCGGCGATGCGGCCATACAGACGCACGGGGCCGCACAGCGCCTCGGCGCTGGGGGCGCGCAGCCAGGCGAAGACGGTCACGTCATCCCCGGCAAACACGCTGCGCGGCAGGCCGCCCTCGGTGTGCACGGTGCACCCGGCAGGCCACTCGATGCGGGCATGCAGCACCTTGGGCGCGCGCATGCGGTGAAACAGCCGCAGCACGGCAGGCTCGACCTCCTCGCCAGGCGCGACGAACTCGCAGCTGCCGCCGGTGGTTTCGGCCAGCCGCCGCAGCAGCCCTTCGGCGACGCTGGCACCGATGCCGACCACGAAGAAGCGATGGCGCGAGCGGCGGGCGGTTGCCACCACCTCATCGATGGCCTCGATTTCGCCGTCGGTGATGAGCAGCACATCGCTTTGGGGGGAAGGTCCCTCCCCGATACCGGAAGGGGCGTGGTCGCTGCCGAGCTGGAGGGTGGAGAGGATGGCCGCACCCATCTCGGTGCCACCCATGTCGGCATCGAGCATTTCGACCCAGCGCCGTCCGGAGGCAAGCGTCGCCGAGGTGACCTTCCACAGGCCGCGGCTGCGGTGGTCGACCGTGCTGCCGAAGCGGCTGAGACTGAAGCGGTCGCCAGTGCGCAGCGCCTGCAAGATGCGCTGCAGCGCCCGACGTGCAGCCTGTATGCTGTCGCCGGCCATGGAGCCACTGCAATCCACCAACACCTTCAAGGCGGCGGGCAGGGGCTCGCGGTCGGGTAGCGACGGGGTGAAGTTGGCCATCACGACGCCCAGGCCCGGTTCGAGCCGATCCCACGCAGCCAGGCCGTGGCTGGCCTGGTCGATGCCGTCGAAGACCAGCACGAAGTCGCGGTCGAGCCAGGCGGTGCGCCCCAGCGCCACTTGCACCACCGTCCCAGCCGCCCCGGACAGGGTGCGCAGCGTCACCGGGTGCGAGGGCGAGCCGATGGCCGCGCGGGTGAGTTCGCCTTCGATGTCGATCCGAATGTCAAAGGGGTATTCGGCGGTGGGGTCGACCTGCGGTACGGCGTGGGGCTCGTAGCCTCCTTCGCGCACCGGGTCGCCGTAGCGCGGGGCCAGCGTGGTGGGCAGCAGCAGACGCAGGCTGCCCTGCTGGGGCTGCAGGGGCTGGACATAGCGCAGGCGCACCACGCAGGTCTCGCCCGGCAGCAGGTTGCCGAGTTCCAGCGTGTGGGTGCGGTCGGGGTTGACGGTGACGAGCACGGCGCTGTCCACGTCCGCCAGCGCATCCTCGTAGTCGGTGCGGGCCTGGTTTCGGGCCTTGACGATGCCGCTCAGCGTCTCGCCGTTGAGTTCGACCTCCAGCCCGAGCAGAACGGCATGCCAAGGCAGTGGAAAGGTGTAGACGACCTCGACGTTGACGTCCTCGGGGTTGCAGTAGCGCTGCTCGAGCTGCATCTCGAGCGTGCGGCCGACGACGCGGCCACGGGCATGCACCCCCTGCAGGGGCAACGGGCCGTTAGTCGAGCGGCATTGGGTCCTCGGGGTGTCGTGCATGCTGAGCTCCCTGGTGTGGATGTGTGACAGCGGAATCGTTGGGACGGGCCGTGGCGGCATCGAAGGCCTGCATCACGGCCCGGCTGAAGGCGCGCACCTGCTCGGGCGAAAGACCGGCGCGCGCGGGGTCGATGAGGAGCTCGACCCCGTCGGCGATGTGAAGCCGGCTGAGCACCTCGAGCGTGCCGCGGGTGCGGGGCCGCTGCGGCACGTCCGCCGTTTCGCCTCGCAGCAATTCACGGATGCGCTGTAGCGACAGACCGGCGGCGGTCCACTTCTTGATGAGCAGCAGTTGTTCGAGATGTCGTTGCCCGTAGCGCGCTGCGCGCGTCTCGCCCTCTGGGCGGTCCACCAAGCCTTCCTGGATGTAGTAGCGCACCGTGCGGATGGGCAGGTCGACCCGCGCGCACAGCTCGGTGAGCTGGAAAGTGGTGGACATGCCGACACTATAGCACACTAAAACTGTCTTTAGTGGTGTAACAATATGGCGCGGCCTGCCGGCTTGCTGAGCGGCGCCAGCCGCGGGGGCGGACATTGGCCAGGCTGCGGTCGCGCAGCACGCGGCGGAAGCGATGCCCCACGGTGACGATGCAGCCGTCGCCGTCCACCACGGCGTAGATGTCGCGGTGCTCACGTGCGAGGATGGCCGTGCGGGAGGGGGCCTCACGCGACTTCCTTGGGTTGCGTGTGACAGCGATAAAGCTATTCTGGAAACCCGAGTGGCTCATGGCGTGAGCCACCTGAGCCTGTAACCTTTCCTACACGGACAAGCCTGCGCGCTTCCTTTCTTTGCTCTCGTTCGGGGTGTTGCACGTCAAGCCTCCCTGGCTTGACCGCCGCGCCGGGCTGCTCGAGTTCGTGGTCACGGCGCCACAGGCTCACGCCATGAGCCACCAAGCGGCGCATACTGAAAGCCACGCTGTCACACATCCACCGTGCCGCCATGGCCGCCGCTGCCGCCCCGACCGACCCGAACCAAGAGCCGGCGCCGACGCTGGCCCAATACCAGGCGCTGCAGCGCGCCTACGACCACTTCAACGCCACACTCTTCAGCGGGCAGCTGCCGCCGTGCCTGATCACGCTGCGCTCCTCCCACCGGCACCACGGCTACCACCACGAGGCTCGCTTCGTCAACCTGCGCGGCCAGACGGTTGCCGAGCTCGGCCTGCACCCGGGCTTCTTCACCCTGCGCGCGCCGGAGGAGACGCTCTCAACCCTCGTGCACGAGATGGTGCATCACTGGCAGGCGCACTTCGGCCGGCCTTCCAAGGGCAACCCGCACAACCGCGAGTGGGCGGCCAAGATGCGCAGCCTGGGGCTGGAGCCCAGCTCCACCGGCCTGCCGGGCGGCAAGGATGGTGGCCACCGCGTCAGTCACTACATCCGGCCCGATGGCGCCTTCCTGCGTGCCTGCCGTGAGCTGCTCGAGCAGGGCTTTGCCTTGCCGTGGTTCGACCGGCACGTGCCCACCACGCCCGAGACGCAGGCCCGGCATCGACAGGCATTGGCCGAGGCGGGCGTGGCGCTTGAGCTGGCCGATCCGCCGGTGGTGGCGTTGGAGACCCTGCCGGTCGAGGGCGCTCCCACCGCCCTGATACCGCCAGCGCCGAAGCGCCTGGCCGATCGGGTTCGCTACCTTTGCCCCGCGTGCGGGATCAAGGCGTGGGCGGCACCGCTGACGGAGCTGGTGTGCGGGGCTTGTGAGCAGCCGCTGCAGGAAGCCGCCTGAGGCCCGCCTGAATTCCCGATCCGTCAATTATCTGGTGGGGGGCACACGTTGCTCAAACTCGAAAACATCAAGCCGAGGAAAGTCTAATGAATCTCGTCTCTGATGCTGCGGGAGGTTGAAAGCCGGTATTTCAGGCAAGACGAATTCGGAAACGTCATGAAACATCCCATGATCACGGTCCAATCTGTCGATATCGAGAATCTTCGCCTGCGCAATGCTTTTGCTGGCTGCGTTGCGCTGGAAACGGGCTGTCAGCTGCGGGAAAACGGGGTCGTATCGCTGGCGGTCGAGCCCCACGATGCTCCTTTCTTTGGCTCGCTGCACATGGGCTACCACGTGGAGGACCTCAAAACCGGCCGCAGCTTCAACGTTGAGGATAAAGGTGTGTGGTTGCGCTGGTACCCGACGCATGAGTCGTTCACTCGCCGGGCCGCCCGTTTCCTGAAGCGGGACGGCTTTGTCCTCATGGACTACGACCGCGGGGTGATCGAGTGGCGTTATCTGACCAAGGGAATTCCCGCGGAGGAGATTGAACTGCTGAAGTTCGCGACTTTCGTGCGTCCTCACCTCTTGGCCATCATTGCTCATGATCCCGAGCTGCGGACTCACGACTTTGTCATCACTGACGCCTTCGTCAAGATCAAGCCCGCGCCAAGCTTCTTCAACCGCTCACTGCTCGGTTGAGGTCGTGCCGCGCCATTTGCGCATTCGACGTATCACTGCGCTGTTTTGTGCTGTTTTCCTGCAAGCCTTGCCATGACCAACGACACCGTGCTGCGCCGCCTTCATGCCCTTTTTCCCTATGAGAGCCTGGAGCCGCAGCCAATGGCGGTGATCGACCTGGCTCCTGCTGTTCCGGTCAAGAGTTCTGCTGCCACGCTGCTGCGCGCGGCGGGTGCCACCGGGCTGCGCGGCCCCGCAGTGGACCCCCTGGAACTGTTCGAGCCTGCGCGCGCCATCGATGAACCAGTGTTGCTGCCCACGCGAGCGCTGCGCATCGTCCTGACTGCTCTGGGTGTGGATCCCGAGTACGCCAACGGGCTGGCCCGCGACTCGCGGCCACTGATCGACGCTCACGTGCCGCCATCGCGTCAGCATCCCTTTTTTACCTCTGACGGCGTGGCTCTTCCGCAGCCGATGATCACCGTGGGCGACTGGCTGGAGTGGCTGCCACATGTCCGCCGAGCGTCTGCGGCCGTGGACGAAGTGCTGCGGCGCGGGGACGACATGTTGGCTTTTATAGCCTCGTGTGCTGATCGGATCGCCGGCATACCCCTCTTCGATCCCGTCGACCCCCCGCCAGACGACTCGGAAGAGGAGGGCGGAGCAGACGAAGACAAAGCCGAAAAGCGACTTGTCTGCCTCGCCTGGCGTCCGGGCGTGCCAACCCCGCTTCGGATGGCTCAGCACATGGAGCCCAGTGACCCGGCGGAACGCCCCCACGACTGGCCGGTCTGGACTCGGCCAGTATTGAACCATGACGCTTGGCATGAACGCCACCAGCGCGCGCTGCAGGCCTTGACGGATCGTCTGGGGCAACCGGTGTTCCTGACCTGGCTGATGGTGGACGACGAGGTGGAACAGGATGGCAAGGGCGAGGGCATGGAGAGCTATGTCGCCCACCGTTGGGTGGCCCCGCATCGCCATTGCGCTATGTTTCCAGAAAGCCCGCTGGCGCAGCGATTGCGACAGGTGATCGGGGCGCCAACGACCGAGGTGCTGCTGGATCGGCTGCTCGATCCGGCCCTCTACGCCGACCCGTTCGACGTGCGTGCTGCCGCGGCTCAGCTGTTGCACGGCAGCGGTTTGGATTACGTAGCCTTCGAGTACCGGCCGTGACAACGGGCTATGTCAGGCACCAGGTGCAACGGCGGGATCACTGAAGGGAGTTGCTCTGGCTTGGGTGTCGCTTCTCCAGCGGGGCCTGCCAGACGGCGATCGGGGGATAGACACCGTGGATGGCGAGCGAGCGGTTTCCCAAGCCGGTCTGCGATCGCGTCAAGATCATCGTGGCTGTAGACCGACAGATCCGCACTATACGGATCTGCTGCAGCATAATCATGATGGTGGGGCGCTTCTCGGCACGTAGGTGCTGATTATGGCTTCCCTTGGGAAGGTGGCAAGGTCAGGTGCAAGGCAGATCAGGGGTATTGTACTTGATTATTGACTCCATTCCCTTGTTGGGCATCACTCAATCCGTTGCAGGAGGCCAAACTCGTAAGGAGACGTGCGCAGCTCAGGGGTGGTAAGTATGGTGCCCTCCGGGAGGCGTTGCAGCAGCCTTACCACTAATGCCTCGTCGCCCGGCTCCATATGGATGGATATCCGCTCCACAGGCACGGGCTGCCCCAGCAAGTCGCTGAGAAGTTCTGCCGTGCTTGCATGTCCGACCGCGGAACGAAAGCCGTCTGCGGCCCATTTTCTGGCCTCTTCCAAGGAAAGCGGGCCGGCAAATCTCCATAAGCCCCAGGCCGTAAGTACAGGGCTGTTGATGAGCCAGCGACGCGTGGCTCTGGATGATGGTTTGGAGGTTGGGGTGGTTGGGGGTCGATGCATCGTGAAGATGGCGTTCGAAGAGCGCTGAAGAAGATGCTTGGTGATGCTGGCGTTGACTGCGGGCTCATGGCGCCGCCGAAGCCGAGAGGTGTTCCCAATCTTACGGGTTCACATTCTGTGGGGCGACTCCACAAGCCTGTCGCACATTCGATGGCAAAACGGGTGGCAGGCCCGCTCAATGACAGCCTGGTGACCGAAAAGCGCAAAGCATACCCCTTTCAGGCCCCGGCTTCACTCTACTCCGTCTTCCGAGACGGCTGGCAGCACAAGTTGCTGTAGGCTGCGGACCTGGCGCCGTCGCAAGCTTGCGGCGACTGGACAGTTCTGAAAGTCATGGCATACTTTGCTGCATGTCACACACACAGGTGCCCGCTGGTGCGGATGCCTGCCCGGTAGTCTCGCACTCATCCTCCATGTCTGGAGTTGGTTCCCGCCGCGTTCTGCTGGTTGTCACCGGCTTGAGTCCGCAGGTCGTCACCGAAACGATCTGCGCGCTGGCGGTTGGCCATGCGGGCCAGCCTCCGTGGATCCCGACTGAAGTCCACCTGATCACCACGACCCGCGGGGCCGACAACGCCAGGCTGCAATTGCTGCACCCGGTCAGCGGGTGGTTTCATCGGCTGCGGCAGGACTACGGCCTGCCGCCGATCCAGTTCGATGAAAGCTCCATCCATCTGATCGAGCGGCCGGACGGCACGGCGCTGGACGACATTCGCGACGACGATGACAACCGCCTTGCCGCCGACACCATCACCGAATGGGTGCGCCGGCTGACGCAGGATCCCGACAGCGCCGTGCACGCCAGCATCGCCGGCGGACGCAAGACCATGGGCTTTTTCCTCGGCTATGCGATGAGCCTTTACGGCAGGGCGCAGGATCGCCTCAGCCACGTGCTGGTCAGCAGCCCCTACGAGTCTTCCCCGGAGTTCTTCTATCCGACGCCGCAGTCGCAGGTCATCCGCCGGCCCGGCAGTGCCAACGAGGTGCTCGACGCCGCCCAGGCGCGCATCTGGCTGGGCGACATCCCCTTCGTGCGGCTGCGCACCGCGCTGCCGCGGGACATGCGCGAGCGGGCGCACATCGCCTTTGCGGAGTCGGTCCGCGCCGTGCAGGCCAGCGTCGCCCCCTCGCTCGTGCTCGATCGCCGGCAGCGGCTCGTCCTGGCCGGCGGGGTGGCGATCCGGCTGGAGCCGGCCGATCTGGCCTTTCTGGCCTGGGCGCTGCAGCGTCACCTGGAGGGCAGGCCGTTGCAGCGTCACCGCCGGCTCAATCAGGCCGAGGCGCGCGCCGATGCACAGGAGTATCTCGCGCAGTATGCCCGACTGGGCGACGATCCCGCCGACACCGACACCCGCACGCACGCCCGGCTGGCCAAGGATCGCGGACTGCTGATGGGCTTTTTCGACGAGCGGCGCTCACGCATCAAGCGCGCCTTCACCGCCGCGCTGGGCGAAGGTCGCGCCCAACCCTACCTGCTGCAACGCACCGGGCCGCGCGGTGGCAGCGAATACCGCTTCAGCCTGGATCCATCCGCCATCACCCTGCGCTGAGCCGCCCGATGACCACCCTCATTTCCTTCCTTGGCAAAAGTCAGCTCGACAGTCGCTCAGGCTACCGCACGGCGTGCTACCGTTTTGCGGATGGTCGCCAATACGAAACCGCCTACTTCGGGCTGGCCCTGGCAGACCACCTGCAGGCGCAGCGCGTGCTGCTTCTGGGCACGTCTTCCAGCATGTGGGATCTGCTGGTGGAGTCCACGGTGGGGGACGACGCCGATGAGGCGCTGCGCCTGGAGCTGATGGAGGCGGTACGCGCAGGCAGCGTCACCGAGTCGTTGCTCGAGGCGCTGCACCCGGCGCTGCAGCGCCGACTGGGGCGCCCGGTGGCCACGCTGTTGATTCCGTTTGCCGCGGAATTCGCCGACCAGCAGGCGCTGCTGCAGCGTCTGGCGGATCATCTGGCGCGGGGCGAGCACGCCGTGCTGGATGTCACCCATGGCTTTCGCCACTTGGCGATGCTGGGGCTGAGTGCGGCACGCTATCTGGCCCATGCGCGCGGCGTCAGCGTCGAGGCGATCTACTACGGCGCGCTGGACATGACCGAGGGTGGCGTCACGCCGGTGGTGGAACTGTCAGGTCTGTCGCATCTGCAGGAATGGGCCGAGGTGCTGAGCGCCTGCGAGGCCAGCGGTGACTTCGCGCGCTTGGCGCCGCTGCTGGCGCGCGATGGGCTGGCGGCCGAGCACGTGCAGGCGCTCGTCCGCGGCTGGCAGCTGCTGGGCGCGATGAACGTGGCCGACGCGGCACGGGTGCTGCGGCCGGTGGTGCGGGCGCTGACCGAACCGCTCCATGGAGCCTCCGAGCTCTACCGCGCCCAGCTGGCCAGGATGTTGCGCTGGACGCAGGCCGAGGCGCTGCACGAACAGCTCCGGTTGCTGGCGCTGCAGGCCTTGCAGCGCCAGGACTTGCTGCGCGCGGCGGTGCTCGGGCTGGAGAGCTTTCTGACGCGGGAAGTGGCCAGCATCGGAGGCGACCCGCTGGACTACCAGGCGCGCGAGCGCGCTGCAGCACAGTTCCAGCAGGCGCTGCGCGAGGGCGAACACCCGGACTGGAAGCGCAGCGCCTACTGGCTGCTCAACAACGTGCGCAACGCGCTGGCGCACGCCTCGCGCCCGACCTACCGGCCGCATGCCCAGCTGATGCAGAACCCCGAGCGGTTGCGCCGCGAACTGGAGGCCACGCTCAACCGGTTAACCAACACACCCGTTTGACGATGCATCCCAAGCTTGCGATGGTTTTGCTGCCCAGCCCTCTGCAATAGGTTACGTCCATGACCACGACAACTGCGATCCAACCTCGCACACCGCACGAAGCAGCGCCTTCCCGTATGCAAACGTACCGCTACGAGGTGCGGTTCCTCACGCCGGCCTTTCTTGGCGATGCCGAGCAAAGCGGCCGCTGGCGCACGCCGCCCTTCAAGGCCCAGCTGCGGCAGTGGTGGCGGGTGGTGTATGCCGCGCAGGCGGGCTTCAAGCCGGGCCTGGAGGCGGCGATGCGGCAGGAGGAGGGTTTGCTCTTTGGGAATGCGTGGCTGACCGACGGCTTTCGCAAAAGCCTCACGCGGATGCGGTTCGACAAGTGGCAGCAGGGTAGCCTGCGGGCGGCCCAGTGGTCGTCGCTCAGCACGGTCACGCACCCCGAGGTGCGCCAGGCTGTGGCAAGTGACCTTTACCTTGGCTATGGACCGGTCGTTCTTCCTCGGGGCGCGCAGCGGCCCACCTTGAAAGCCAATGCCGCCATCCAGGCGGGCGAATCGGCCGTCCTGTCTGTCGCGGTGCCCGCGCAGCATGCCGATCGCATCGAGCAGGCGCTGGCACTGATGCATCGCTACGGCACGGTGGGCGGGCGCAGCCGCAACGGCTGGGGCTCCTACGCGCTGATCCCGCAAGAAGGCACCCCCGAGCTCAGAGGGGCGCTGCCCGTGCGGGACTGGCAGCGATGTCTGGAGCTCGACTGGCCCCACGCCATCGGCAAGGATGAGAAGGGCCCCCTCGTCTGGCAGACCACGCCGCATGCGGATTGGAAGGAGCTGATGCGAACGCTGGCCATCCTCAAGATCGGGCTGCGCACGCAGTTTCGATTCACGACCGGGCGCAACGCCCCGCAGCCCGAAGCCCGGCATTGGCTGGCCTATCCAGTCACCAATCACTCCGTTGGTCCATGGGGAGGCAGCGCCAGGCTGCCCAATCAGTTGCGCTTCAAGGTCCGTGCGTTGGCCAACGGTCAGCTGGTCGGTGTCATTTTTCACATGCCGCACCGGCCGCCCCCGGCGTTTCATCCCAACCGCACCGCCGTCGAGCATGTTTGGCAACAGGTTCATGCCTTTCTCGACGCACCCGCTCAAAAGCTGTTTCGTATCCAGGGCCCCAAGCCATGACCCACGCCATGTCTTCCGATTTGCTTTGGCAAACCAAACTTGCCGCCCGCATCCACGACCCCGCGGAAAAGGCCCTGGTCCTGCTGCGCGACCCAGCGGGGCACGAAGGCGGCACCAGCCGTGCGCTCAAGCGGCTGCTCGGGCTGGAGCCGCTGCCGCAGCAGATCGACTCCGACAACGATGACGTCCTCTCGACGGTCCTGTTCCATCGAGGGGTGTCGCGGGAGGTGTACCGTCACGTGCAGCGCGCCGACTGGTGGGCGGCGGCGGCGGATCGGCCCCAGTGGCCGATGCAGGAGATCACCGTCACCACGAAGCGCGGCGAGGAAAAGACCATCGCGGTCGCACCGTGGGCCCGGGTGGACTGGGCGCAACAGCCCGTGCTGATTCATCCGCTCACCGGCGCGCAGTTCGATCTCGGGCGGCTTGGCGAGACGGACATCCATGACCTCAAGGAACGCAGTTTTGCGCACTTTTCCGGTTTGCTGAAGGCCCTGGGTGCTGAAGGCGACGCCCCCCAGGACTGGCGCAAGACGCTGCTGGCCTACTGGCGCTTCGGGCCGGAACTCACCGAGGAGCAGGACAACGGCAAGCTGGGTGCCCTGTGGCCGCTGCTGCCGGCCGACACCCGCGTGCCCGATCACTCCATCTGGGATCACCTGGACCTCACCAGTGCGTTTGCCGGCGCGTTTGTGGCCGACCCCAAAGGTGAGGCGGCGCTGTTGGCCGTCTCGATCGGTCCGGTGCAGAGCTTCATCGCCGCAGCGCGCTCCACCTCGGACCTCTGGGCTGGCTCGCATCTGCTGTCGCGCCTGGCGTGGGAGACGATGCGCCCGGTTTGCGAGGCGCTGGGTCCCGATGCCATTCTGTTCCCGCGGCTGCGCGGCATCCCGCAGGTGGACCTCTGGCTGCGCGACCAGATGGGCCTGCCGGACAGGCTGTTCGAGGGCTGTGAATGGCGCATGACCGGCACCGATGCCAACCCGCTGTTTTCGGCGGCGCTGCCCAACCGCTTCGTGGCGGTGGTGCCGGCCAGCCAGGCGCGCGAGCTGGCCGAGCGCTGCGCTCAGGCCGTGCGCGCGTGGCTGGCCGAGCGCGGCCAGGAGGTGGTGCGTCGGCTGCTGGAAGTCGCAAACCCTGACCCGCAGGCCACGCCCACGCCGTTTGAGCAGATGCGCGAGCAGCTGGCCGGCTTTCCGGAAGTGCACTGGGCTGCGGTGCCGTTCTCGCTGATCCGGCCGCGCAACGAGGACAAACAAACCGACCTCGACGTCAGTGCCTTGCTGGACGCGATGGCCCCGTTTTTCGGTGTCGAACCGGGCAAGCCCTGCGGCTTTCTCGACACCCCGGCATGGCAAGCGCTGGCCAAGGACATCGACTGGGGCGACGGCACCACCTTTTTCGCGCCGAATCCTGGCGTGTTGTATCCGGCGGTCTATGACCTGGCTGAGCGCGTGCTGGCCGCGGCCAAGGCAGCCCGCACCTTCGAGCAACAGCAGCAGCAGGGCTGGCGCGATGCGTTGTCGGGCGAGGTGGAGTGGCTCACCACCGACCGCACCCAACTTGCCCTGCCGCCGGGTCAGCGCACCGACACGCTGTGGACGCGCGTGGCCGATCGCAAGCCGGCCTGGGCCAGGAAGGGCGAGCATCTCGGGGCCCTGTCAGCCCTCAAGCGCCTGTGGCCGACGATGTTCGCCGAAGAAGTCAGCCAGGCGCTCGGCAAGGACGTGAGCCGCTTCGTCGTGTCCACGCACACGATGGCGCTGGCACATCAGCTCGACTGGTGGCTCGAGCGCGGTGGGCATGCCGCCGCAGGCACAGCGGAGGCGCTCAAGGATGCCGAACCGGTTGCCCTGCCGCGTCGGCTCACGCGCCGCCACGCGAAAAAACCGGCGCTGGCCGATGCCAAGCGCCTGCCGGGGCTGCTGGAGGCGGCGCGCGACGACGAGGACGAAAAACTGGCCGATGCCCAGAAAAAGCTCAGGCTGACGCTGGGCACGGCGCTCAATCAGGACGAAGCCAAGCTCGAGACCTACTACGCCATGCTGATGATGGATGGCGACCGCATGGGCGCCATCCTCTCTGGCGAGGACCACACCTCGATCACCTATCGCCAAAGCTTTCACCCGCAGGTGCAGACCGGCTTCGACCGGCATGCTGCGCGCCAGCCGCTCATCCAGCGCTATGGCGCGCAAAAGCGCCCGGTCTCGCCCAACCGGCATCTGGCCATCTCCGGCGCGCTCAACGACTTCTCGCAGACCGTCGTGCGTCACGTCGTCGAGGAAGAGCATCTGGGGCGGGTCATCTATGCCGGCGGCGACGACGTGCTGGCCATGCTGCCGGTGGCCGATCTTCTGCGCTGCATGCAGCGGCTGCGCCATGCCTATTCGGGTGCGGCCCCCGAAGATGAAGCCTTGGATTGGGGGAACCTGGGCAAGGACCCCGAAGCGCTGCATTGCAAGGCAGGCTTTGCCTGGCTGCGGGGGCGGCTCATGCGCATGATGGGCGAGCGCGCCACGGCCTCCACCGGCGCGGTCATCGCCCACTACCAGGCGCCGCTGGCGGCGGTGCTGCGTGAGCTGCGCGCCGCGGAGAAGCGCGCCAAAAGCGAGGGCGGTCGGGATGCGTTTTCCATCACCGTCATCAAGCGCTCGGGCGGGGCGCTTTACCTGACCGCCGAGTGGGGCGAGCCGCTGGCGCTGCTGGGGGACCTGATCGAATTCCTGCGCGACGAGGGCACCTCCCGCCGCGCGGTTTACCGCAGCCTCGAGTGGCTGCGCGACCTGCCCGATCCCGGGCAACAGCCTGCGATGCTCGAGAAACTGCTCGCCTACCAGCTCGATCGCCAGTCCGGCGGCGATGCGCGCAAGCAGGAGCCCGTCCTGGCCGCGCGGCTCACCCGGCTGGCGGTCGAGCAGGGCGGCGAGGCCCGCGAGTGGCTCGCCAACTTCCTCTCGGTGGCCGAATTCCTCGCCCGTGAAACGCGCGGTGGTCTCAAGGCCACGATGCAACAGGAGAAACAAGCCGCATGACGACCGCCGTCTTTCTCGAGCCGCTGGACGTGCTGTTCCTGCGCGGCAACAAGCTGTTTGGCGACCCAGGCAGCTACGGGGAGTCGCTGGTGCCGCCGTGGCCGTCGGTGGCCGCCGGGGCGCTGCGCTCGCGCATGCTGGCCGATGCGGGCGTGGACTTGGCCGCCTTTGCCGACGGCGCGGTCGGGCACCCGGAACTCGGCACCCCCAAGGGCCCAGGAGCGTTCACGCTGACCGCCTTTCATCTCGCCCGGCGCCGGGCTGATGGTGAGGTGGAGCTGTTCGTGGCGCCCCCTGCGGATCTGGTGATCAGCAAGGGGGACGACGGCAAGACCCACGTCCGGGCGCTTGCGCCCACGGCGCTGGCGAACCTTGGGCTGATGTCGTCGGCGCCGCTGCCGCTGCAGCCGGTGCTGGCCGAGCCGACGCGCTTCAAGCCCGAAAGCGGCGTGTGGCTGACGGAGGCAGGCTGGTGCGCCTATCTGGGTGGCAAGCTCCCCACACCGGACCAGCTGCTCGCCCCCTCGGCGCTGTGGGCGCTGGAGCCGCGCGTTGGCGTGGGCTTGAGCGCCGAGACCCGCCGCGCCGATGACGGCAAGCTCTTCACCGTGCAGGCCGTGGCGATGGCCGCCGACGTCGGCTTCCTGGCCACGGTCGCCGGAGCGCGGCTGCCCAAGTCAGGCACGGTGCGCTTCGGGGGAGATGGCCGCGCCGCAGCCGTCCGCGCCGTCGACAAGGCGCTGCCGCAGCCTGACTACGTGGCCGTGGCGCGCTCGGGCCGCTGTCGCCTGGTGCTCACCACCCCGGCGTTGTTCGCCCAGGGCTGGCTGCCCAACGGCGTCGCGCGCGCAGACGACGGCAGCCTGCGCCTGGACCTGCACGGTGTGCGGGCTCGACTGGTGTGCGCCGCGGTGCCGCGCGCGGAAGTGATCTCCGGCTGGGACCTGGCCCACCGGCGACCCAAGCCTGCCGAGCGTGCCGCCCCCGCGGGCAGCGTCTACTGGTTCGACGAGCTGCAGGCCACGCCCGAGGCGCTGGCCAAGCTTGTCGAGCGCGGCCTCTGGAGCGAGGCGTGCGAGGATGCCGCCCGTCGTGCCGAGGGGTTCAACCGCGTGGCCATCGCGCCGTGGACGGATCACCGATGACAGCAGCGAACCTTGACTTGAGCGCGTTTGAGCGCGCCCTGGCAGCTCTGGAGCGCGCGCTGGCACGCGCCGCTGCCGCGCCGGAAGACGAAGAGTTGCGCGATGCCACCATCCAGCGCTTCGAGTTTACGTTTGAGCTGGCCTGGAAAATGCTCAAGCGCCGGCTGGAGCTCGATTTGCCCAACGCGCAGGAGGTGGACGGCATGAGCTACCGCACGCTGATTCGCGTCGGAGCCGAATACGGGTTGATTGAGGCGGACACCGTCGCGGCATGGTTTGTTTACCGCGACAAACGCAACATCACCTCGCACACCTACGATGCCGCCAAGGCTGCCGAGGTGGCCGCGATCGTGCCAGCGTTTGCGCAACACGCCCGGGCCCTGCTGCAAAGATTGCAAGCTCGAGGGGCCGATGATGCTTGACCTCACACCTGAGCAACTGGACACCGTGCGCCGCATTCTGGACGCGCACATACCCGGGCGAGCGGTGCGCGTGTTCGGCTCTCGCGCCGCGGAGCGCGCCAAGCCGCATTCGGATCTTGACCTGCTGATTCCGGGACCACCGCTGGATGATCAAGTGCGCGCGGCCCTGGTTGCTGCATTTGAAGAGAGCGATTTGCCGTTTCGGGTGGATTTGGTGCAAGAACGCGACATCCCCCACAGCAGCCGAGCCCGCCTGGAGCAAGAAGCCGTCACCCTGATCCCTTGAATATTGAAACGAGGTTACGATGTTCCAACGACACGCCGCCGTCTTCCTCTACGCCGTCAGCCCCGTCCACATGGGTGCGGGCCAAGCCATCGGCGTCATCGACAATCCCATCCAGCGCGAGCGCCACACGGGGCACCCGAGCCTTGCCGGCAGCGGCATCAAGGGCGCCGTGCGGCACGGGTTCGAGGCGCTGGGGGGCCAAAAGGATCATCTGACGCGCCTGTTCGGGCCCGAGGCCGGATCGTCCGAGCTGCACGCCGGAGCCGTCTCGTTCGGCGACGCGCAAACCGTATGCCTGCCGGTGCGCTCGCTGCGTGGCGGCTACGTCTATGCCACCTGCCCGCAGGCGCTGGCGCGCGCGCAGCGGCTGCTGGCGCTGCTGGGCGTTCAGGCCCCGTGGCCGGCGCTGCCGACGCTTGCCGAAGGCGAGTGCCTGTTGACGAACCCAGCACTGCTGTCAGGCGACAGGCTTCACCTGGAAGCCTTCGAATACACGGCCAGGGACAAGGACAGTGCCGCCGTCAAGGCAGTCGCCGCGTGGCTGGCGCAGCACGCCTTGCCGCAAGCCGATGGCTACGCCTACTTTGCCGACAAGCTCAAGACCGACCTCGTCGTGCTGCACGACACCGACTTTGGCTACTTCGCCGAGCACGCGATGCTGGTGGAGCCCCACGTGCGCATCGATGACGAGACTGGCACGGCCAGCGACGGAGGGCTCTTCTACACCGAAAACCTGCCGCCGGAGTCGCTGCTGGTGGCGCCACTGCTGGCCAGCGCGACGCGTACCGGCAAAGGCCAGGACGCCGAAACGCCGGCCGAAGCCGTCATGGCGCAGATGAAGACCGTGCTGGACGGCCGCCTGCTGCAGATCGGTGGGGACGCCACCACCGGACGGGGCCTGGTGGTGGCCCGCATCGTGGAGGGCCAGTGACATGAACACGCTGTCGCTGAAAAAGCCGCAACCGCCAGCAGCCGCGCCCACCGCCACGGCCAGCCGCATGACGCTGGAGCAGCGCCGTGCCCGGGATGCCTGGCAGCGCGCCCAGCGCTACACCAAGGAACACGTCAACATCGCCAAAGGCCTGCCGGCGCTGATCATGAACTCCGGGCTCATGCAGGTGCTGGCGTTTTGCCATGAGAAAGGCGACAAGCACGAGGTCGTCGCCTCCGATCTGCGGGCGTGGCTTCAGTCCCGCTTTCCGCAGCTGCTGCGCTCGAGCGATTTCAGCACGTTGATGGAGGCGCTGATGCAGGCAAGCCCGCGCGACTTTCAGGCCATCACGTCGGAAGCGTTTGCGTGGCTGAAGTGGCTGCGACAGATGGCTGCGGCCAGGGTGAAGGGAGAGTGACATGCCGGTGGCTGCTGTTCCCGCCTACCTGGGCCAAAATTTCGCGGACGCCTCACCGGCCTTGCGGTTTGGGATGTACCTCAGCCTTTGGGGCGTCAACCGTCGTACACGGCAGCTCCTGTGGACGACTCATGACCTTGACTATCAAGTCCGCGGGCAGGAGCGTCAAGAGCGCGAGGTCAAAATCGAGAACAAGACGTCGGCACTGGCCGACAGCGGTCGCCTGAGCAAGCGCGACGTCAATCTCATGAAGGAACTGGAAGCAAGGTTCAGTGCATGTGCCGAAACCGTGCCTGCAGCCTGTCTTCTGCAACTCGAGACCCAGGCCGTGGCGCCGTTCACCACCGGCCTTGGCAACGAGCACCCGCTGGAAAACGGCTTTGCCTTCCTCAACCCCTACGGCCTGCCGTACCTGCCGGGCAGTGGTGTCAAGGGCGTGCTGCGCCGCGCGGCGCAGGAACTGGCTGACGGCTCCTGGGGTGACACCCACGGCTGGAGCCGCGAAACCATCGCCACCCCGACCGTGAACCAGCGCAAGGTGGGGCTGTCGGTCATCGACGTGCTGTTCGGCCGCGAGCCCGCCGGCGGCGAGTCCGAGCACGTGCGCGGCGTGCTCAGCTTCTGGGACGTGATTCCGCAGATCGAAGGCGGCCGTCTGCTGGTGGAGGTCATGACCCCGCACCAGTCGCACTACTACCAGCAGAAGCGCGACCGCAGGAGTGGTGACAGTACCACTCCCCACGACAGCGGCCAGCCCACCCCTATCAGCTTTCTGACCGTGCCGCCGGGTTCCAGCTTCAGGTTTCACGTCGTGTGCGACGAGGTGCGCCTGAAGCGGCTGGCGCCGGCGTTGCTGGAGCCCAACCGAGACGATGATGAGCCGTGCTGGAAAAACCTGCTGCTGGCAGCCTTTGAGCATGCCTTCCAGTGGCTGGGCTTCGGGGCCAAGACGGCGGTCGGCTACGGTGCCATGGCTCTGGATCGAGACGCGCTCAACCGCGCCCGCCAGGCCCAACGGAAGGCGGCCGAAGAAGCTCGCCGCCGGGCCACTCTCGACAAGCTGAGCGAAAACCAGCGCAAGATCGTGCAGCTGCAGGAAAAGCTGCAGCAGCGCCGGCAGGAGCTGCACGGCCGCAAGGAACGTTGGGGCCAGGCGCTGACCGCCGAGGTGCAGGCGCTGGTCAACCAAGCCAGAGGGGAAGGCTGGACCAATGAAGAGCGCAGCCAACTCGCCGCTATGCTCCAGCAGTGGTTGGAGCAAGTTATTGAAATCGACTGGAAGGAAGCCCGCAAGCGGCTCGGGCTGACACCATGGCTCAACCAGTCTTGAATGAGCATGCCAGGCCGTGGATCAACCAAGCGTCGTGATACCTGATGGGGAGGGTCTGCCTGTCGCGCGATACCGATTCATGGCGCGACCCGAAAAAGACCTGTCCCTGCCCGACTATGCAGGGTCACTGTTGCGCAGCGTATTTGGCGCAGCGCTGCGAAAGATCGTCTGCGTCACCGGTGAAAAGCACTGCTCAGTATGTTCCCTGTATCGGCGTTGCGCGTATCCCGCGATATTTGAAACACCGCCGCGACCCACCACTCTGAAGCAACAATTCAGTCAGGTTCCCAATCCCTACGTGATCGAACCACCGACCCTGGACACGCCTGTTGCAAAGGCTGGCCAGCACCTCCAATTTCATATGGTGCTGGTTGGCGATTGGGCCATCGGACAGCTGCCTTTGTTGGTCGAAGCGTGGCAACATGCCTTTCGTCAAGGTCTGGGCCGCCAGCGCATCAGGCTGCATCTGGAGCGGGTTCAATGGTGCAAACCCGATCAGACAGTACAGGATGTCTGGACGGCTGAATCAGGGCGTGTCGCAGCGCACCGCCCCAAGCTCAATGTCCCGGAGCCACCGGAAGATGGATCATCATTACGCCTGATGGCGATCACCCCGCTGCGCCTGCAGCACCAGGGCAAGCCTTTGCGTCCGGAGGAGCTCAGTGTGCGGACCCTGTTGCTGACGGCACTGCGCCGGGCCAGCCTCATGTCAGAACTACACATGGATCGAAAAATCCAAGTGGACGTCAAAGGGCTGCTGGAGCTCGTGCCGCAGATGCGTGACCAGCGCGACGCCCTGACCTGGCGCGACTGGACGCGGTACTCAAGCCGGCAGGGGCGGGAGATGATACTGGGAGGCGTGGTTGGGCCCTGGATCCTGACCGCACCGAGCTGGTCCAAGGCGTGGTCATGGCTGTGGTTAGGCCAGTGGCTGCATCTTGGTAAAAATGTTACTATGGGGCTCGGCCAATATCACCTTGAGGTGTGCTCGTGCGGCTGAGAAAGCTCCCGTCAGATCCCCAAACGTCCACAGCGTCGCGCGCAAGTGCCTGTCTTGCAAATGGATTTTGTGGGGGTGCAGTCCGAACCAAGCCCTGATTTCAAAGGGATTAAGACGCTTTGCACCTTGCCAGTTGCGAGGTAATGCAGGTCCGAACCAAGCCCTGATTTCAAAGGGATTAAGACCTGTAACGCTTTGGTGGGTTCGCTGACTGTCAAAGTCCGAACCAAGCCCTGATTTCAAAGGGATTAAGACACAAGATCAGCCTTGATTCGAGCGACGGCCTTAGGTCCGAACCAAGCCCTGATTTCAAAGGGATTAAGACATGGCATTTTCCATATCATCGCGCCAGGCTTTGGTCCGAACCAAGCCCTGATTTCAAAGGGATTAAGACACATCAATCCTCCTTGGGCTTGCTCACGATATCCTCGGTCCGAACCAAGCCCTGATTTCAAAGGGATTAAGACGCTCGTGAGCCCTACCGCCTTCAATAGGCGATGCGTCCGAACCAAGCCCTGATTTCAAAGGGATTAAGACACCGCGCGGGTGGCGGCCTTGTCGGCGCGCGCAAAGTCCGAACCAAGCCCTGATTTCAAAGGGATTAAGACTCGCGGCCGCGCCCGTTTCTCCACGCGCCGCCAGAGTCCGAACCAAGCCCTGATTTCAAAGGGATTAAGACTTTGCAAGGCCGAAACCAGTTCGGCCTTGATTTTGTGTCCGAACCAAGCCCTGATTTCAAAGGGATTAAGACTTACCTGCAGCTGCAGGCCGTACATACTGATAAGGTCCGAACCAAGCCCTGATTTCAAAGGGATTAAGACTATGTCTATCGTAGGCTTGCAAAAAAGCGCATCGGTCCGAACCAAGCCCTGATTTCAAAGGGATTAAGACACCATCCACAGTGTAGGTGCCGTCGCGCGTAAGCCGTCCGAACCAAGCCCTGATTTCAAAGGGATTAAGACGTAATGATACGTCATTAGATTGCAAATAACGCCGGTCCGAACCAAGCCCTGATTTCAAAGGGATTAAGACACTTTCACTGCTGTATACATGGTACTCTCCAAAAAAGTCCGAACCAAGCCCTGATTTCAAAGGGATTAAGACTCAAGGCTAGCGGCCGTGCCATCGCGCGTGAGTCGTCCGAACCAAGCCCTGATTTCAAAGGGATTAAGACGCGGGTTCATGAATTGTCTAAAGAACACGGCGCGTCCGAACCAAGCCCTGATTTCAAAGGGATTAAGACGTGTTACCATCCACGGTGTAGGCGCCATTGCGCACGTCCGAACCAAGCCCTGATTTCAAAGGGATTAAGACCCGCCAGGCTTTCCCAAGACCGCGCGGCTACAAGCGTCCGAACCAAGCCCTGATTTCAAAGGGATTAAGACGCTTCGGCGTGCGCCCTGCTAAAGTAGGCGCGCGCGTCCGAACCAAGCCCTGATTTCAAAGGGATTAAGACACCCCCAGGCGGAGGTCGTAGAGTTTGACAAAGGGTCCGAACCAAGCCCTGATTTCAAAGGGATTAAGACTCACCGGGGGCAAGACATTGTTGCCAATGACCGTCCGAACCAAGCCCTGATTTCAAAGGGATTAAGACTTTTTTTCTTACTTGGCCTTGGCTGTCACGCTTACGGGTCCGAACCAAGCCCTGATTTCAAAGGGATTAAGACTTAGCGCCGATGCGCTTTTTTCTTACTTGGCCTTGGTCCGAACCAAGCCCTGATTTCAAAGGGATTAAGACTTACCCTCCACGGTGTAAATGCCGTTTGTGACGGCTGTCCGAACCAAGCCCTGATTTCAAAGGGATTAAGACCTCGGCGCCGCTGACCGGCGCTTTGGCGCCGGTTGTCCGAACCAAGCCCTGATTTCAAAGGGATTAAGACGTCGTGAATCGTGGCGATCCATACGGTTCCGTTGTGTCCGAACCAAGCCCTGATTTCAAAGGGATTAAGACCCGTCTCCCCTGAGCCTGGCGTACTCCGCCAGACTGTCCGAACCAAGCCCTGATTTCAAAGGGATTAAGACCTTGCCAGGCTGGCGGCAGTCCCATCGCGCGTGAGCGTCCGAACCAAGCCCTGATTTCAAAGGGATTAAGACTTAATGCCGAAGCGCGTTTCTCAGCCGCGGGTTGCGTCCGAACCCAGCCCTGATTTCAAAGGGATTAAGACGAACTTGATCACGCCGTGTTTGGTAGCGCCGGCGAGTCCGAACCAAGCCCTGATTTCAAATGGATTGAGATTTATATCTTGGGTCGCATTTTTCGGTCGATCCGGTTATCAATCCAAAGTTTTGTTAAAAGGGTTGCGACCAGTCTTTCCTTGCCTAAGCGTTACGTTGTAACGGTCCCAACCAAACGTAGATTGAAAAGGGATCGAGGCAGTACGTGGCGACTGGGTCAGACCGTGTCGTTGAGTTCGAGTCAAACCCTGTTTCTGAGGCGGGTAAGTGATCAGGTGTTTAGCCGTGATGCCGGCGCTGCGTATGGGGCGAGTTCTTGCAGCAAAGGGATTCAAGAGCTCCCGGTTTGTCGAGTTTGTAAGGGTGGCGTGGATGCTGGACAGTGACGAAGTTGGACGAGTTGAACGCTGCTGCAAGGGCGTTGACGACGACTGGGCAGGGGGTAGCCGGGCCGTATGGGTTTTTCTTCGACTAGCTGTGAACGGAAGTACAGTGTCGAGGGGTTGCCCAGCGCCGTGAGCGTGGTACGCAGCGTGCCGTGTCCGGACTGCTGGGGTTCACAAGCTTGTGAATTGGTGTTTGTGCGCGGTCGTTTGGTAAAAAGATGCCCATCAGATGGCGCTGGAGGGCAGAAGCTGTGGCGCAACGTGGTCTGTATCTTGTGTGTTATGACATCTCGTCCAATCGGCAGCGCGTGAAGATTCAGCGGTACTTGGCCCAGTACCGGGTCAGCGGGCAGAAGTCTGTGTGCGAGTGTCTGATGACCCCCGGTGAGGTGATCAACAGTTTGGCGCAGTTGCGAGCCATGATGGATCCGCGGTCGGATCGGGTTCATGTCGTGGCTCTGGATCCGCGCATGCCGCGTGAGGGTTGGGGCAAAGGGCGTCCTTGGGATGGCGGTCCGTTGATGGTGGTCTAGAAGCAGCCGGGAATCGCTTGGCTGTCTCCTGGGCGGCGCTTGGTTCGGGAGAAGAAGAGGTCATGAGTACGCTTTACGTCGACCGCAAAGGGGTCACGTTGCGCCTGGACGGGGGGACGCTGGTCTTTGAAGAAGGCGGCAGTCGGGTTGCGACGATCCCGTTGGCGCCGTTGGAACGGGTCGTGCTGCGTGGCGACGTTACGCTTTCGGCAGGGCTGCTCGGCAAGCTTGGTCAAGCCGGCATTGGGGTGTTGGTGCTGTCCGGCCGCAAGGGGGAGCCTGCGTTGTTGATGCAACGGCCGCATAATGACGCCAGGCGGCGAGTTATGCAGTGGCAGCGCTCGCAGGACAATGAATTTCGTCTGTCAGTCGCTCGAGAATTGCTAAAGCGCAAGGTGGGCTCTCAGCGGCGTTTTCTTCTTGAGCGTGCTCAGGAAGACTTGATGCACCGTTATGAGTTGCGTACCGCGGCGCAAAGGATGGAGGCTGCAGCGCAATCGTTGATGGAAGCGCAGACCCTTGCTGCGCTGCGGGGCGCTGAAGGAGCTGCTGCGCAGGCGTTCTTCATGGGTTTCCAGACGCTGTTTGCGCCGTCGTTGCATTTCAGCGGACGTAACCGCCGTCCTCCACAGGATCCGGTAAACGCTGTTCTCTCACTTGGCTACACGCTGTTGCATGCCGAGGCGGTGCTGCAAGCCCATGCGATGGGTTTGGACCCTTACGTCGGTTTTTTGCATGATCTGGATTACGGTCGTGAATCTCTCGCTTGTGATTTGGTGGAGCCCCATCGCTGCGGTGTCGAGCGATTGACGTGGCGGCTTTTTCGCGAGCGCGTGCTGACCGTGGACCATTTCAGCCGTGTCCAGGGGGCCTGCATGCTGAGCAAGGCTGGACGGCAACATTTCTACCGAAATTGGTCTGCCGTGGCTGAGGGTTTGCGGCAGTCTCTGCGGGTGTCGTGCGCGGCCCTGGTGGCGGCGATTACGGGGGAGACACTTTCCGTAGCTTCAAGCGAGCAGGAGGGTGATCATGGCGGCAGCGAGCGAGCTGAGGGCGTGGGTGGTGGCCTATGACGTGACTGATCCTCGCCGCTTGGTTCGCGTGCATCGAGCGATGTGTCGCCATGCGGTGCCGATCGAGTACAGCGTCTTCTGGCTGGTGGGCACGCCCACCTCCCGGTTGCGCTGCCTGCAGGAGATTCTGCCCCTTCTCGACGGCGGCCAAGACGATCTGCGCATGTACGCCATCGCGGCGCGGGGATTCAGGCTGCGCCTGGGAGCGCCGGTTTTGCCGCAGGGGATCGAGTGGTCGGGGGTTCCAGCCGGGTGGGGCTGGGATGCAGACGACGAGATCCCCTTGAACGAGTCGGTCGTCGCATCGGTGGGCGTGGCAGGCAGTGAGCCTGCATAATCAGATCGGATGAAGGCATCGCAAGACCGCAACATTCTGGTTTGTACGGTTGGCGCCAGCTGGGCCGTGGTTCCCGAAGTGCTGGGCTTCGTGGCGCCGGATCTGCTGCCTCTCTACAGCCTTCATCCCCAGGCGAAGACCCTCGAACGGAGTCGGCGTCAACACGGCTTGCGGGTACCGGACGAGCTCTGGCTCATCACTTCGGCAGGGCAACAGGCGGAGCAGTCGCTGGCCTCCATTCGTCAGTGGTGGGAGATGCTGGGGAACCCCATGCCCCTGCGCATCTGGGTTGCCGAGCAGACCGATCAGCTCGCGACGCCGCAGGAGTGTCTGTGCATCCGCGAGTTGACGTTTCGGGTCGTTCTGTTGGCACGAGAGCGCTGCGCGGGGGGGCAGCTGCTGCTTTCGCTGGCGGGCGGGCGCAAGACGATGAGCGCCGATCTGCAGGCCGCCGGGGCGGTGCTGGGTGCTCACGCCTGGTTGCACGTGGCGGGGCCGGATCCCATGCCGGACGCGCTGCGCGGGAGTCCTGTCCCTTCGTTGTTTACGCAGACCTTGCCGGTCGAGCTCGCCCGGGCGGTCGTACCGGTGGTGGTGGGCCGCGGGCAGTGGGATGAAACCCTGCAGGTGCCGTCCGAGGAGGGTGTTCGTGTGGACAGCACGTTTTTCCCGCTGCCGTTGGCCGATCCGATCGAAAAGTGGTCGCCAGCACGGGGCAGCCCACTGCTGACCGAGGAGATCGAGCGACGGCAGCGTGAGGGGGCGCGACTGGTGCGCAACTTCGTCAGCACCATGGTGGCTGGGGAGGTGTATCCAAATTGGCCAGGATTGCTGCGGCTGCCTCCGGCCGTGCTGGATCGGCTCCGGACCACGATGCTGACGGAGTCACATCGGACGCTGCTGTGCCGGCTCCCCAAGATCGATTTGCACCGCCACCTGGGCGGCTGTCTTGACCTGTCGGCACAACGCCGGGTCGGCCGCGCGATGTGGAACAGCTTGGTGCACGCGGAGCAGCAGGCCACACGACAGGAGTTGCGGGAACTGGGGTGGCTGCACGGCCAGTGGCCGCCCGACTGGCCGCAGCGGTTGCGGCAGTCGCCCCGGAGGGCCGCCCTGTGTGCGGCTTTGCTTTCATTCGCCGACGAGGCATTGCTGGACGCTCAGCTTTTCGGGTCGACGCAGCCGCGGGTTGCGTTGAAGAGTCGGCATCCTGCAGGGTTTTCGGCTTACGAGCGCCCGGGGGAATTGGTTGGCAGTGCCGTGCTTTCGCATCCGGCCTCGTTGCAGCCCTATGCGGATGAGGTGGTGCGCTTGGCCAAGCTGGAGGGGCTTGTGGCCGTGGAACTGCGGGGCAGCCCGCACAAGTATGCACCGCAGGACCCGGTGGGTTTTGTGCGGCGGTTGCGGGATGCTCTGGTGCGGGCCGGCGCTTCGGTGGGGTCGACGTTGCAGAGTCGGCCCGATCGGTCCACCGGGCTGCATGTGGGTTTCATCTGGATCTTGGACCGTCGAAACCAGGCCGGAGCCGAGGCGGTTCTTCAGGCCGCAGTCCGCGCGCACGCGGAGCTGGAGGGGTTCATGATCGGGCTGGATTTGGCTGGCGACGAAAGCTCCAGCTCGCCGCAGCGGTGGGGTGGCCTGTTTGCACCAGCGTTTCGCGAGTGCCTGTTCGTCACCGTGCACGCCGGCGAGGACGAACCCGCGGAAAACATCTGGGAGGCGGCGTACCACATGTACGCAGACCGTATCGGTCACGGGTTGACGCTGCACGACAACCCACGCTTGATGGCCCGCTTCAGGGAGCGAGGCATCTGCCTTGAGCTGTGCCCAACTTCCAACATCGAGGTCGTGGGCTACCACGATCCCCTGCGGCCATTGACGGAGGGGCTGCCAACCTACCCGTTGCGTACCCTGATGCAAGCAGGTTTGCCGCTGACGCTTTGCACCGATAACCCCGGTATCTCGCGCACGACCTTGGCAGAGGAGTATCTGACGGCCTCCCGAATCGTGCCGGGTGGGTTGACCGTGTGGGAGGCTCTGGCCTTGATGCGTCAGGGGTTCGAGCGCAGCTTCCTGCCCGCCCCTGTGCGCACGGCGCTCTTGCATGTGGCGGACGGGATGGTGACCCGTGCTCTGGAAGACGAGGGGTGGATGGCGTTGGCTTCCGACGGATGAGTCGGCAGCCACACCAGCCTGGCCAGTCGGCTCCGCTCCCTCGCCCCGAGGCGCCACAGCAGGGTAGGGCAGGGGCCAGCCGTGCCTCGATCGGCCGCCAAGACGGCCCGGTCGTCCATTTGTTTCGGGTCGCCAACGGCAACAGCACCGTGACGGTCATGTCCACCACGGCGTAGGCCGCCACAGCGCCGTGCACCAGCGGCCGCTGGACGGCGATGGCTTGCCGGTGAGGATGAAGTAGTCGCTCATCGGCAGGCTGCGCAGGGCTTACTCCTCGGCCTGATGGTGCAACTTCTCGGTGTGCCGGGCGGTCATGAGCGCAAGGGTGAGGGCTGGGGGCGCGAGCTGCAGTATGCTGGCCTTGTGGGCTCAGCAGTTGAGCCTGTCGCATGCCGCCGACACCATGGACCGCACCGAGCGCTTCTATCGCATCGACGCCCTGCTGCAAAGCCAGCGGGTGGTGACGTTCGAGCGCCTGCAGGAGGCGCTGCAGGTCTCCCGCGCCACGCTCCGGCGCGACCTGGCCTACCTGCGCGACCGGCTCGGCGCGCCGATCGTGTGGGACCGCCAGGCGCGCGGCTACCGCTACCAGCCCGATGCGCACGAGCCCGTCCAGCCGCTGCCGGGCCTGTGGTTCAACGCGCAGGAGGCGCACGCCCTGCTGCTGATGCAGGCGCTGCTGGAGCAGCTGCAGCCCACGCTGCTCAAACCCCACATCGAGCCGCTGCGGGCGCGGCTGCGGGCGCTGCTGGAAACCGGCCAGCACGCCGCCGAGGACGTGCAGCGGCGCGTGCGACTGCTCACCGCGGGCCAGCGCCCGGTGCCGCAGGCGCACTTCGAGCTCGTGGCCAGCGCCGTGCTGCAGCGCCGCCAGCTCGAGCTGCACTACTACGTGCGCGCCCGCGACGAACACAGCCAGCGGCGCGTGTGCCCGCAGATGCTGCTGTACCACCGCGGCGGCTGGTATCTGCTGGCCTGGTGTCACCTGCGCCAGGGGCTGCGCTCCTTCGCGCTGGAAGCCATCGAGCAGGTGCAGCTGCTGGACGCACCGGCGTGCGAGGTCGAGCCGGCCGAGCTGGAAGCCTTCATCGGGCAGGGCTACGGCATCTTCTCGGGCACGCAGGTGCGCTGGGCGCAGCTGCGCTTTGCCCCCGAGCGGGCGCGCTGGGTGGCCTGCGAGACCTGGCATCCGCGTCAGCAGCAGCGCTGGTGCGACGACGGAACGCTGCAGCTGCGCGTGCCGTACACCGACCTGCGCGAGCTGGCCATGGAGGTGCTGCGCCACGGCGCGCAGGTGGAAGTGGAGCAGCCCGCCGAGCTGCGCGCCCTGGTGGCCGAGGAGCTGCGCGCGGCGCTGCGGCGCTACGACGGTGGCCACGGCACCGGCTGAAGCACGGGACCCTCGTATCCCATCCCTGCCAACGCCAGCGGAGTGGCCCCACTTCCGCGGACGGTCGAGGGCTTGGGAAGCAAGCCTGGGTCGGGGTGGACAGAAGGTTGAGGGACGTGGCAACGGCCTGCTGCTCGCGGGCCACCATCGGTGGCGTGGAGCGGCTCGAACGTTTCTGGCCTGCCGAAGATGGCGTCCAAGAAGAGCAGACGCCTTCGTCGTGGTCGGCGCGTGCGACCGACGCACTCAGGCCGCAAGCGGCGTGATGCGTTCGATGGCCTCGCCGTGGTCGCGCATCACGGCTTCGGTGTCGTAGCTGGCCTGCAGCGCCAGCCAGAAACCCGGCGTCGTGCCCAGCGCACGCGCCAGCCGCAAGGCCGTGTCGGCGGTGATCGAGCGCTTGCCGGCGCAAATCTCGCTGATGCGCATCGGCGGCACGCCGATGGCCTTGGCCAGCCGGTACTGGCTGATGCCCAGCGGGATCAGGAACTCTTCCCGCAGCACTTCGCCGGGGTGGATGTTGGGCAGCGTGTCCATGCTCGCTCCTTTAGTGGTAATCGACGATCTCGACGTCTTGCGCGTTCCTGCCGTCCCACACGAAGCAGATGCGCCACTGGTCGTTGATGCGGATGCTGTGCTGCCCGGCGCGATCCCCGCGCAGCGCCTCCAGCCGGTTGTTGGGCGGGATGCGCAGATCGTCCAGACACTGCGCCGCATCCAGCATGCGCAGCTTGCGCCGCGCCACGGTCTGAATCTGGTTGGGCAGCTTGCGGGTGAAGCGCCCTTGCCAGACGGCTTCGGCGGCTTCGTCGCGGAACGATGCGATCATGGCAGGAATATTATCGTGGTGCGATAATATGGTCAAGTCGTCAGGCGACACCTGCACCGTACACTGAACCTTGGGGCGCGCAGCCCGCCGGCGCCCCGTTGGAGCCGCCAGAGGCCGCATGGATGGGCGGACAGGCGGCGGTTCTCGCGTCGCAGTCGCGGCAGCTCCTGGCGCCGGGCCTCACCGAGCACGGTGTCCTTGTCGCCGCCAGCCTTGCCAGCCCGCGGGCAGCTGCGCGCTTCATCCAGTTGGTAATGGTTTGCGCCAAGCAGCCAAACTCCCGGTCGAGCTCAGCCCGCGTGCGCCCCAGTGCCACCAGCTCCAGGATCTGCGAGTACGGCGGTCGGGTCATGGGCATGTCGGACTCCTTGTTTCCGTTCTCAGGGGGTAAGGCGTCCGTCAAAACGGGGCGACTTCAACTCCTGGCGTATTCCTGCCATCGCCAGTCCCCATTTCGTGCTGTTCTGGGACCCGCGCAGTCCGTGGCAGCGGGGCAGTTGCGAGAATATCAACGACCTGCTGCGCCAGTACCTGCCCAAGGGCACGGACCTGTCGGTCTACAGCCAGGAAGAGCTCGATGCGATCGCCGACAGGCTCAACAACCGCCCGCGCACCATCCACGGCTTCTACCCCCGATCGCCGTCTGCCAGGCCATGCTGCAGAAGGCCACCCAAGCCAGCAACTCCCTTCAGTGATTCCACTGTTGCACTTGGTGCCTGACACCGCCCCGCAAAAAACTAGTCAAGTCGTGCAGCAAAAATGCAGCAAAACCCCTTGCGGCCACGAAAAAGCCCGCACGGAGGCGGGCCAAGTCGTCGATTTCGTTGGCTCCCCGACCTGGGCTCGAACCAGGGACCTACGGATTAACAGTCCGGCGCTCTACCGACTGAGCTATCGGGGATCGGTCAGCCCTGCATTATAGCCGCTGCGCAAGGCCTGCCAGCGCCGCATCAGCTCGCGCGCGGCGGCCTCGGGGTCAGCGGCTTGCACCAGCGCGCGCACCACGGCGAAGGAGCCGACGCAGCTTGCGGCCACCTCCGGCAGCTGCTCCAGCCCGATACCGCCGATGGCCACCGTCGGCAGGCGCTGCGCCAGCCGCGCATAGGCGCGCAGCCGCCCCGGGCCCTGCGGGGCGGTGGGCATGGCCTTCAGCGTCGTCGGGTAGACCGCGCCGAGCGCGAGGTAGCTGGGGCCGAGCCGCCAGGCGCGCACCATCTCGGCGTAGCCGTGGGTGCTGATGCCGAGCCGCAGCCCGCTTGCGCGCAGCGTGGCGATGTCGTCGGGGGAGAGGGTTTGCAGGTCTTCCTGGCCCAGGTGCACGCCCCAGGCGCCAGCCTGCAGCGCGGCGCGCCAGTGGTCGTTGATGAAGAGACGCGCCGGCGTGCCCTGCACGGCACGCACCGCGGCCTCCACCTCGGCGGCGATGCGCGCCGGGTCGTCGTGCTTGAAGCGCAGCTGCAGCGTCGGCACGCCGGCGGCGGCCATGCGCGCCACCCAGGCGGCGTCGGGCAGCACGGCGTACAGGCCGAGCTCGGGCGGGCAGGGCGCAAACGGCGCCGGGGGCAGGGCCAGGCCGAAGTCCTGTGCCGCGTCGTCGGGCCAGTCGCGCGGGTCGAAGCCCAGGCGCGCCGTGCGGCGTACCCAGGCGCTGGCCAATACGGCGGCATCGTCTGGCACGAAGCCGAGACGGCGCGCCGCGGCGTAGGTGACGGCATACACGCTGCCGTCGGTGGCGCAGGCTTCGGGGTCGGCGTCGCGCGCGATGGCCTTGTCGGCATGGGCGGCGACGATGGCGGCGACGGCCGCTTCAGGGTCCGAAAGGCGCATTCGGGCGGGCATGGGGCAAGGTGGGGTCAGGCCTGGTGCCAGAACGGGGTGCCGAGCACCGGGGTGCTGGGCTGGGCGGCGGTCTGTGGCTCGATGGCGCCGGCGCGCCAGGCGGCGCGGCCGGCGATCACCGCGTCGGCGAAAGCACCGGCCATCGCCACCGGGTCGCGCGCCAGCGCCACTGCGGTGTTGAGCAGCACGGCGTCAAAGCCCCACTCCATCACCTGGCAGGCGTGCGAAGGCCGCCCCAGGCCTGCGTCGACGATCAGCGGCACGTCCGGCAGCCGCTCGCGCAGCAGCCGCAGCGCGTACGGGTTGACCGGCCCTTGGCCGGTGCCGATCGGTGCAGCCCACGGCATGACGGCCTGGCAGCCGACGTCCAGCAGCCGCTGGCACAGCACGAGATCCTCGGTGCAGTATGGCAGCACCTTGAAGCCGCGGCGCACCAGCTCGGCGGCGGCGGTGGGCAGCTGCAGCGTGTCGGGCTGCAGGGTGTAGTCGTCGCCGATCAGCTCCAGCTTGATCCAGTCGGTGGCGAAGACCTCGCGTGCCATCTCGGCGGTGGTGATGACCTCCTGCACGCTGTGGCAGCCGGCGGTGTTGGGCAGCACCGGGATGCCCAGCCGCTGCAGCAGCTGCCAGAAACCGTGGCTGGCATCGGCGCCGAGCGCCCCGTGGCGCCGCAGCGAGGCGGTCAGCATGCAGGGGCGCGCGCGGTGCACCGCCTGCTCCAGCACGGCGGGGGAGGGGTAGCGGGAGGTGCCCAGCATCAGGCGGGAGCCGAAGGGCTGCCCGTACAGCGTCAGCGCATCGTCGTCGTTGGTATCGGTCATGGGCGGGGTCAGCCCCCGGTGATCGGGGTGATGATTTCGAGGCGGTCCCCCTCGCGCAGGGGGGTGGCCGCGTATTGTGCCCGTGGCACGAACTGCAGGTTCAGCGCCACGGCAAAGGGCGGGCGCAGGTCCAGCTCGCGCTCGGCGCACGCCACCGCGTCGGCCACGGTGGCGCCGTCGGGCAGCGGCAGCGGGCGGCCGTTGAGCTCGACGTTCATGCCGGCAGCTCCTGCGCCAGGCGCTCGTCGACGAAGGTCAGGCCCAGCCGAGCGGCCAGGGAGCGCGTGCCGTGCTGGATGAATTCCACGACGGCGTCGTGCACCGCCGGGGCGATCAGGTAGCCGTGCCGGTACAGGCCGTTGACCTGCAGCACGCGCGGTGCGGCCAGCCGCACCGCCGGCAGGTTGTCCGGCAGGGTCGGGCGGCACTCGGTGTTGAGCTCCAGGATGCGCGCCTCGGCAAAGCCCGGGTGCACGGCGTAGGCGGCACTCAGCAGCTCCAGCGTCGAGCGCACGCTCGCGGGCGAGCGGTCGTCGGCCTCGATCTCGGTGGCGCCGATGACGAAGCGGTGGTCTTCCTTGGGCGCGATGTAGATCGGGTAGCGCGGGTGCAGCAGCCGCGTGGGGCGCTGCAGCGTCACGTCCGGCGCGTGCAGGCGCACGACCTCGCCGCGCACGCCGCGCAGCGGACCGGCGCCGGGGGCGGCGTCGCGCGGCCATTCGTCACGTGCGCCCAGGCCCCGGCAGTCCAGCACCCAGGCGCCCGGGTGATCGCGCTGCCACGCCTGCGCCTGCGCCAGTGTCAGCGAGCGGCCCCAGTGGATCGGCACGCCGCGCCGTCGCAGCTCGGCCAGCAGCGCCGCCAGCAGCTGACGGCCGTCGAGCTGGCCTTCGTCCGGCAGGTAGAGGCCCTGCGTGAAGCGGCCCGCCACTGCCGGCTCGACCTCGGCCAGCCGCGCGGCGTCCAGTGGCTGCGGCACGGGGAGATCAGACAGGCGACTGGCGGTGGCACGCAGCAGCGCCTCGAAGCGGTTGGCCTCGCGCGCATCCTGGCGGTGCCAGAGGATCAGCGTGCCGTTCTGCTGGAAGAACACCGGCTCGGGCAGCTGGGCGCACAGCTCGCGCCAGCGCGGCAACGCGTAGCGGCCCATCGCCACGACGTTGGGCTCGGTGACGGCGGATTCCGCCAGCGGCGCCAGCATGGCAGCGGCCACGCGGGCGGCGCCACCGGCCTGCCGGGCATCGGCGCAGGCTTCGGCCACTTCGACGCGCCAGCCGGCGCGCGCCAGCGTCACGGCCAGCAGCCGGCCCAGCAGGCCGGCCCCCAGGATCAGCGCAGTGTGGGCAGCGGGCATGGCGCTGATCGTACCCCAGCCCCGTCGGCGTATGATTTGATCCATGTCGCACCTCGATGAGCTGGCCCACCCCGAACCGTGGCGCTACCCGCGTGTGCTGTCGATTGCCGGCAGCGATTCCGGCGGTGGCGCCGGCATCCAGGCTGACCTCAAGACCATCGCGGCGCTGGGCTGCTATGGCATGACGGCCATCACCGCGCTGACGGCGCAGAACACCGTGGGGGTGCGTGCCATCCACCCGGTGCCGGCCTCGTTCCTGAAGGAGCAGATCGCCGCGGTGGTGGAGGACATCGGGGTCGATGCGGTCAAGATCGGCATGCTGCACGCGCCCGACATCGTCGATGCGGTGGCGTGGGCGATCGACACGTACCGTCTGCCCAACGTGGTGCTCGATCCGGTGATGGTGGCCACCAGCGGCGACACGCTGATCGAGCCCGCCACGATCGAGCGGCTGGTCGGTGAGCTATTCCCGCGCGCGGCGCTGGTGACGCCCAACCTGGACGAGGCCGCGCTGCTGCTCGGGCGGGCGCTGAGCGAGGAGGCGCAACTGGAGCAGGCTGCGGCCGATCTGCTGGCGCTGGGGGCGCGCGCGGTGCTGCTCAAGGGCGGACACCTCAGCGGGGAGGTCGTCACCGACGTGCTGGCGCTGGCCGGTGAGCCACCCGCCTACTGGACATGGCTGCGCGGCGAGCGCATCGCCAGCCCCAACCAGCACGGCACCGGCTGCACGCTGTCGTCGGCGATCGCCTCGTTCCTCGCGTTGGGCCAGACGCTGGAGGAGGCGGTGCAGTCGGCACACGGCTGGGTGCGCGGGGCGCTGCAGGCCGGTGCCCACGTGCGCACCGGGCAGGGCAGCGGGCCGCTGAACCACGGCTGGGCGCCGGTGCCGATGCGGCTGCTGCGCTGACGGCCTGGGGGTCCGTCCGCGGCGCCCTCAGCCCGCCCCGCGCAGCAGCGCCAGCAGCCGCGGGCTGGTGGTCGTGTACTCCAGCGGCACCGGCCCGCCGCGCAGGCGCTCGGCGATCGCGAAGGCCGCCAGGGTCGCCTCGTGGAACGCGCACACGATCAGCTTGCGCTTGCCGGGGTAGTGCACGACGTCGCCGATGGCGTGGATGCCGGAATGCGAGGTCTGCAGCGTGAGCGGATCGACCAGCAGGTGCTTGCGCTCCAGCGCCAGCCCCCAGTCGGCGATCGGCCCCAGGCGCGGGTGCAGGCCGAGCCGCGGCAGCAGCAGGTCAAGCGGCAGGCTCAGGCGCTCGTCGCGCTCGGTGGCGATCTCCAGCGCCTGCAGCGAGCCGTCCTCGCCGGCCAGCGCGCCGATCGGCTGCCCCAGGCACAGCCGGATCCAGCCCGCGCCAATGGCCGACTGCAGCTGCTCATCCAGCGCCGCCTCGATCGCGAAGCGGTCGGTGCGGTGCAGCAGCGTGACGCGTGCGGCGCCTGCCTCGGCCAGACGCAGTGCCAGCCGCACGGCGGCCTCGCCGCCGCCCGTGACGACCACGTGTCGGTCCAGCCAGCTCTGAGGCGGCGGGTCGTCGTAATGCACCTGCGTGCCTTCCCAAGCCTGCAGGCCCGGCACCGCCAGCCGCCGCGGCAGGAAGGCGCCCACGCCGGCGGCGATCACGACGGCGCGCGCCGCAAACTGCAGCTCACCCGCGGTGCGCAGGCGCCAGCGCCCGGGCGCGGACGGTGCGTCGACCCCGTCCGCCTGCAGGTGCGCCACCACCTGTCCCAAGTGCAGCGGGACGGCCAGCGGCCGCAGCTGCTGCAACAGCCGCTGCGTCAGCTCGCGCCCGCTGACCGCCGGCAGACCGGGGACGTCGTAGATCGGCTTGTCGGGGTAGAGCTCGGCGCACTGGCCGCCCGCGTGCGGCAGGCTGTCGACGACGTGGGTGTCCAGCTCCTGCAGCCCGAGCTGGAAGGCCGCATACAGCCCCGCCGGCCCGGCGCCGATGACGACGACGTCGGTGTCGATGACGGCTGCGGCCGCTGTGGCCATGGGGAGCCGGGCTCAGCGCTGCAGCAGGTGCAGCTTGCCGGTCATGTCCTTGTACTTGTCCGCGTCCGGCAGCGGCGCCTTGCGCTTGGTGATGCTCTTCCAGGTCGGCAGCTTGGCCAGCTCGGCGTTGAGGGCGATCATGTGCTGCTGGTCGCGCGGCACATCTTCCTCGGCGTAGATGGCGCCGACCGGGCACTCCGGAATGCACACCGCGCAGTCGATGCACTCATCGGGGTCGATGGCCAGGAAGTTGGGGCCCTCGCGGAAGCAGTCCACCGGGCAGACGTCGACGCAGTCGGTGTACTTGCAGGCGATGCAGGCTTCGGTGACGACGTGGGTCATGATGGCGTGTTCCTTCGGCGGGCCGGCAGGCCGTCGCGACGGTCGTGCCCGCGGCCCCGACAGAGGGGCGAATTGTAGGCGGTCGGCCGCTGGCGGTGGCTTGACGTGGATCATCATGCTGACATACGGTGCGGGTATAAGCCGCCGCAGGAGGTTCCATGCTGCATCCCCGACGTCTTGATCATGACGCCCCGACGGGCGCCGCGGCAGCGTGGCCGGCCGGCCACCGCCGCGCCGACGACGACGGTCACGCGCTCGACCGGCAGGCCTCGGTGCTGATGGCGCAGCTGTGGAGCGGCATCTCGCCGATTTCGCTGGCGCTGGCGGCCACCGACTGGGCGCTGCACCTGGCCAGCTCGCCGGGCTCGCAGTGGCGCCTGTCACGCCAGGCGGCTGAGCTGGCGCATGCCTGGTGGCAGGAAGCATGGCGCGCCTGGGCGCGCACGGCCGCCGCGTCGCTGCCGGCGGTGCGGCAGCCCGACGCGCCGACCGAGGCGGCAGGCAGCACAGCGCCGCAGCCGCAGGCCGAAAGCCCGCTGGCGCAAGCGCTGGCCGAGGACGCGCGCTACGCCGACCCGGCGTGGCAGCGCTGGCCGTGGTGGGCGCTGGCCGGCGCCGGCAAGGCGCTGGAGCTGTGGTGGCAGCAGGCCGCGGCGCTGCGCGGCATGCAGCCGCACAGCCGCGAGCAGATGCGCTTCTACGGCCGCCAGTGGCTGGACGCCTGGGCGCCGAGCAACGTGCTGTGGACCAACCCGCAGGCGCTGCAGCGCGCCTGGGAGACGGGCGGCCAGTCGCTCGTCAAGGGCTGGGGCCGCATGGTGGAGGACGTGCAGTGGCGCCTGGGGCTGCAGTCGCCGCCGCGGCGCTTCGACCCCGAACTCGCCCCCGGCCGGGGGCTGGCCACCACGCCGGGCCAGGTGGTGCTGCGCAACGCGCTGATCGAGCTGATCCAGTACGCGCCGACGACGCCGACGGTGCAGCGCGAGCCGGTGCTCGTGATCCCGTCGTGCATCATGAAGTACTACATCCTCGACCTGTCGCCGCACAACTCGCTGGTGCGCTGGCTGGTCGGGCAGGGCCACACGGTCTACATCGTCTCGTGGAAGAACCCGGACGAGGACGACGCGCTGCTGGGCATGGACGACTACGTGCGCGACGGCGTGCTGGCGGCGCTGGACCACGTGCGCTGCGCCACCGGCGCGCCGGTGCACCTGATGGGCTATTGCCTGGGCGGGACGTTCGCCGCCATCGCCGCGGCGGCGCTGGGCGGCGGCGATGCGCGGCTGGGTTGCCAGCGCGCGGTGGAAGGTACCGAAGAGGAGGTGCTGGCGAGTCTGACGCTGCTGGCGGCCGAGACCGACTTCAAGGAGCCCGGTGAGCTCGGCATCCTGATCGACGAGGCGCAGGTGCGGCTGCTGGAGGACATGATGGCCGCGCGCGGCTACCTGACCGGGCAGCAGATGGCCGGGTCGTTCCAGTTCCTGCACTCGCGCGAGCTGGTCTGGTCCAGCCAGACGCGGCGCTGGCTGCTCGGCGAGGACGAGGTCGGCAACGATCTGATGGCGTGGAACGCCGACGTGACGCGCCTGCCGGCGGTGATGCACAGCCAGTACCTGCGCGGCTGCTACCTGAACAACGACCTGGCCGAGGGGCGCTTCCAGTTCGAGGGGCAGCCGATCGCGCTGCGCGACATCCGCGTGCCGGTGTTCGCGGTCGGCACCGTCAAGGACCACGTGGCGCCATGGCGCTCGGTGTACAAGATCCACCACCTGGTCTCGGCCGACGTGACCTTTGCGCTGACCAACGGCGGGCACAACGCCGGCATCGTGTCGGAGCCGGGGCACCGCGGGCGCTACCACCACCTGCTGACGACGCCGGCGGACCACCCGTGGCGCACGCCGGACGAATGGCTGGCCGCCGCGCCGCGGCTGGAGGGCAGCTGGTGGCCGTCGTGGTCGGCGTGGCTGAAGCAGCAGGGCAGCGGGCAGGAGGTGCCGGCCCGCCAGCCGCCGCAGGATCCGGCGCTCGGGCCGGCGCCGGGCCGCTACGTGATGGTGCGCTACGGCGACTGAATCAGCCCCCGCCCGCGCCGCCTCGCCCGCGCGGGGCGGCAAAGCGCCGGGCCAGTAGGGCCTGCGCCAACGAACGCTCCACGGGCCAGGGCTCGCCTTGCAACTCGGCCGCCAGCACCTCGCCGCCCAGCACCGACAGCGTCAGCCCGCGCGCGCCCAGCCCGGTCAGCACGCACAGGCCGGGCAGCCGCTCGGGATCCGCCGCCCCGACGGCCGGGAAGCGGTCCGGCAGCGTGCAGCGCACGCCGGCCCAGGTCTGCGCCGCCGCCCAGTGCGGGGCCAGCGCCTCGGCCGCGGCGGGCAGCAGCCGCTGCAGCCTGGCCAGATTGGCGGCGTGCTCCTCCACGGTCGGGGCGGTGTCGGTGCGGCCGCGCAGAAAGGTCGAGCCCATGCACCAGATCGCTTCGCCCCGCGGTCCGGCCGGCACGCCCGCGACGAGCGAGCCGTGGCCGTTGACCGGAAACGGCGGCAGCGCCGCGGCGCTGGCCTCGGGCAGCGCGGCCATCGCGCCCCAGGCGACCTGCCCGCGCAGGGCGTGCAGCGGCGCATCCGTGCCCAGCGCCTGCAACAGGGCGCGGGTGGCGTGGCCCGCGGCCAGCACGACGAGGTCGGCCTCGAGCAGGTTGCGTCCTTGGCCGTCCAGCAGCCGCCAGCCGCCGGAGGGGTTGGGTTGCAGCGCCGCCACCTCCGCGCCGCCGCGCCAGACGGCGCCGGCAGCCTGCAGCTGCGCCTGCACCAGCCGCGCCGGACGCAGCCAGCCGCCTGCCGCATGCCACAGCCCCGGTGCATCGGGCGGCAGGCCGGCGGGGCGGCACTGGCCGGCGTCGGCCGCGCGGCTCCAGTCCAGGCCCCAGGGCTGCCAGCGCGCGGCCTCTGGCAGGGCGTGCTTGTCCTCGACGCGGTGCTCCAGCACCCCGCTGGCACCCCAGTCCTGCCCCTCGGCCAGCAGCGCTTCGGCGCGCTGGCGCGTGAGCGCCAGCCCGGCGCGCGTCAGCCGCGACAGCGGCGCATCGTCCGGGGAGGTGTGCGGCGCCAGCAACCCCACCGGCAGGCCGGAGGCGCCAGCGGCGGGATCGGCGGCGCGGTCCAGCACCGTGACGTGCCAGCCGCGCTGCGCGAGGCTGAAGGCCGCCGCGGCACCGGCCAGCCCGCCGCCGACGATGGCGGCGGCGCCGGGCTCGGCCGCGCAGGGCAGACTCGCGCGCAGGGTGCGCCGCGGCTGCCACGGCGGGTCGAACACGGCGCGCAGGCACTCGCGCTTGGGCGGCAGGCCGGCTGCCTTGGTCACCGTGAAGCCGGATTGCGCCAGGCCGTCGCGCACGGCGCGGGCCACGCTCCAGGTGGCCAGGCGCGCGCCGCGCCGGCACAGCCGTGCCACCGCGCGCAGCACCGGGGGCGCCCACATCGCCGGGTTGCGCGCCGGATCGAAGCCGTCCAGGTAGACGCTGTCGACCGCCACGTCCAGCGCCGGCAGGCAGTGCGCCGCCTCGCCCACGCACAGCGTCAGATGCAGTGTGCGCGGCGCGCCGTCCGGGCCCGCGTCGGCCCACGTCCAGCGGTGCACGCCCGGCAGCAGCCCGCGCCACGCCGCGGCCAGCCGCGGCACCAGCGGCGCCAGCTCCGCGAATACCGCGGCGCTGCGCCGCACGTCGTCCGCCGTGCAGGGGTGCGCCTCGATGCCGGTGTAGAACAGCACCGCTGGCGCGGCCGGGTCATTGCGCCACGCCAGCCACGTGGCCAGGAAGTTGAGCCCCAGCCCGAACCCGTTTTCCAGCACGTGCCAGCGCGGGGCACCGGCCCAGGCCGCGGCCTCCTGGGCGCCGTCAGGCAGCAGGCCGCAGCCGCGCAGGAACACGTGCCGCGCCTGCGCCAGGCCACCGTGGCCGTCGGCGCCGCGGCTGCGGTAGATGTCCCCGTAGCGCGGACTGTGCGGGGTGCCGTCCGGCAGCCACTCGACGACGCCGGTCACGTCAGCCGTTGGTGGGCGGCACGTAGCCCGCCGCCACGTCGGCGCCCTCGCCGAAGAAGTGCTTTTCCATCTGCCGCGCCAGGTACTGGCGCGCGCGCGCGTCGGCGAGATTCAGCCGGTTCTCGTTGACCAGCATGGTCTGGTGGCGCAGCCACTCCTGCCACGCCTGCTTGCTGACGTTGTCGTAGATGCGCTTGCCCAGCTCGCCGGGGTAGGGCGGAAAGTCCAGACCTTCGGCCTCGATGCCGAGCTTGATGCAGCGAACCATGCGTGCCATGGGCAAACTCCTGTGTGGATGCCGCCTGCGAGCCTTCATGACCTGCGGTCATGAGACCTTGGCTCGACGGGCATGACGGCTTTGGTACGATCGGAACAACTCGACACTGTACCCCACGGCGCGGCGGCCCGCGGTGGGCTGTGCCTTTGACCCCGGTCAAGGCAGGATGCCCATGGGAGTATTACGCTGGCGGGCATCCTCCGATCGACCCCTTCACTGCCTGACTGTTCTGATCATGAGCGCCTTCGACGACGAGCGCGTGCTCAGCGTGCACCACTGGACCGACCGGCTGTTTTCCTTCACCACCACGCGCAACGCGGGCCTGCGCTTCCTCAACGGCCAGTTCACGATGATCGGCCTGCGGCTGGAAAACGGCAAGCCGCTGCTGCGCGCCTACAGCATCGTGTCGGCCAACTACGAGGAGCACCTGGAGTTCCTCAGCATCAAGGTGCCCGACGGTCCGCTGACCAGCCGCCTGCAGCACATCCAGCCGGGCGACCACATCATCGTCGGCCACAAGCCCACCGGCACGCTGGTGATCGACTACCTGCTGCCGGGCAAGCACCTGTATCTGTTCGGCACCGGCACGGGGCTGGCGCCGTTCATGAGCATCATCCGCGACCCGGCCACCTACGAGCGCTTCGAGCAGGTGATCCTGGTACACGGCGTGCGGCTGGTGGCGGAGCTGGCCTACCGCGACTACATCACCCGGGAGCTGCCGCAGCACGAGTTCCTCGGCGAGATGGTGCGTCAGCAGCTGCGCTACTATCCCACCGTGACGCGCGAGCCGTTCGAGCGCCAGGGGCGCATCCCGCAGCTGGTGGAAAGCGGGCAGATGGCGCGCGAGCTGGGCCTGCCGCAGCTCAACCCCGAGACCGACCGCGTGATGATCTGCGGCAGCCCGGCGATGCTGCGTGACCTCAAGGCGATGTGCGAGCGTTACGGCTTCGTCGAGGGCAACACCAGCACGCCGGGGCAGTTCGTCATCGAGCGCGCGTTTGCCGAAGCCAATTGAGGGGGGTACCGCCGCGATGAGGGCTGCGCTGCGCTGGCTGGCCGACCATCCCCGCGCGCTGCCGGCCGCGGTGGTGGCGTGGTGTCTGGCGTTGCTGGGCTTCGGCCTGTACCTGCAGCACGTCGTCGGGCTGGAGCCGTGTCCCATGTGCGTCGTGCAGCGCTACGCGCTGGTCGGTGTGGCGCTGCTGGCGCTTGCGGCGGCGCTGCTGCCGCGCGCGGGCCAGCTGGCGCTGCAGGCGCTGGCGGCGGTTGTGGCCGGGTTTGGCGCGTTCGTGGCGGCGCGGCAGTCGTGGCTGCAGTGGTTTCCGCCCGAGATCCAGACCTGCGGGCGCGATTTCTACGGCATGATCGAGGCGTTTCCGCTGCGCCGCGCGATCCCGATGATCTTCCGTGGCACGGGTGACTGCAGCGCGGTGGACTGGACGCTGCTGGGCCTGACGATCGCCAACTGGTCGTTCCTGAATTTCGTCGCGCTGGCGGCGGCGCTGCTGGCCGGGCTGGCGCTGGGCGGACGGCGCTAGTGGCATGGAGCGTGTCGGCGCGCTGGTCATCGGCGCAGGCGTGGTGGGCCTGGCGGCGGCGCGTGCGCTGGCCCGCGCCGGGCGCGAGGTCGTCGTCCTGGAGCGCGAAGCGGCCATCGGCCAGGGGGTGAGCTCGCGCAGCAGCGAGGTGATCCACGCCGGGCTGTATTACCCGCCAGGGTCGCTGAAGGCGCGGTTGTGCGTGCAGGGCAAGCACGCGCTGCTGGACTACGCGGCGCGCGCCGGGGTGGCGCACCGCGTCTGCGGCAAGCTGGTGGTGGCCACCGAGGACGCGCAGCTGCCGGCGCTGGACGCGCTGCAGCGCCGCGCCGAGGCCAACGGGGTGCCGGTGCAGTGGCGCTCGGGCGAGGAGGTGCGGCGGCGCGCTCCGGCGCTGCGGGCACGCGCGGCGCTGGTGTCGCCGACCACCGGCATCGTCGACAGCCACGGCCTGATGCAGGCGCTGCTGGGCGACCTGCAGCGCGCCGGCGGCCTGCTGGCGCTGGGGTCGGTGTTCGAGGGCGCCGAGCCGCTGGGCCGCGCGGGGCAGGGCGGCTGGCGCGTGCGCGGGCGCACGCGCCAGGGCGAGGCGTTTGCGCTGCAGGCCGACGTGCTCATCAACGCCGCCGGGCTGTGGGCCTGCCACGTGGCGCGCGCGGTGGCGGGCCCCGACCCGGCACGCTGGCCGCAGCCGCGTTACGCCAAGGGGCACTACTTCGCGCTGCACGCGCCGGCCCCGGCGGACTGCCTGGTCTATCCGGCGCCGCAGGATGCCTGGCTCGGCATCCACCTGACGCTGGACCTGGCGGGGCAGGCGCGCTTCGGCCCCGATCTGGAGTGGCTCGACGCCGATGACCCGGCGCGGCTGGACTACGCCGTCGACGAGGGGCGGCGCGCGGCGTTCGTGCAGGCGATCCGGCGCTACTGGCCGGGCCTGCCGCAGGCGGCGTTGAGCCCGGCCTATGCCGGCGTGCGGCCGAAGATCCACGGCCCGCACGAGCCGGCGCCCGATTTCCGCGTCGACGGCCCGGCCGAGCATGGCCACGCGGGGCTCGTGCACCTGCTTGGCATCGAGTCGCCGGGGCTGACCGCCGCGCTGGCGCTGGGCGAGGAGGTGGTGCGGCGGCTCGCCGGCGCCTGATCGGTTCCAGCCGCGGTGCGCGTCCTTGATCTTCGTCAAGCAGCGGGCGGGAACCACCCCCCGCCGCGACGGCTCGTTCAGGCATGGAACTCACGCCGTTTGCCGAGCTGGCCGCGCTGTTGCTGATCGCCGCACTGGCAGGGGCGGTGTTCGTGCGGCTGCGCCAGCCGGTGCTGATCGCCTACCTGGTGCTGGGCCTGGCCCTGGGGCCGGCCGGGCTGGGCCTGGTCAAGGCGCACGACCAGGTGGCGCTGCTGGCGCAGATCGGCGTGACGGTGCTGCTGTTCATCGTCGGCCTCAAGCTCGATTGGCACCAGGTGCGCCACATCGGCCCGGTGGCGCTGGCCACGGGTCTGGGACAGCTGGCGTTCACGATCGCCGGCGGCTTCGTGCTGGTGCTGCTGCTCGGCAAGGACGTGATGACGGCGCTCTACGTCGCGGTGGCGCTGACCTTTTCCAGCACCATCATCATCGTCAAGCTGCTGACCGACAAGCGCGAGCTCGACAGCCTGCACGGCCGCATCGCGGTGGGGTTCCTGATCGTGCAGGATCTGGCGGTGGTGCTGGCGATGATGGCGATGAGCGCGCTGCGCGCTCCGGCCGGGCAGGAGCTGGCGTGGGGGCCGGCGCTGCTGTCGCTGCTGGGGCGGCTCGTGGTGGCGGTGGCGCTGGTGGCGGCGCTGATGCGCTGGGTGCTGCCGCGGCTGGTGGCGACGATGGCGCGCTCGCAGGAGCTGCTGCTGGTGTTCGCGCTGGCCTGGGGCACGGCGCTGGCGGCGCTGGGGGAATGGGCCGGTTTCTCGATGGAGGCCGGTGCCTTCATCGCCGGCTTCACGCTGGCCTCCACGGCCTACCGCGAGGCAATCCACGCGCGCCTGGGCGGCGTGCGCGACTTCCTGCTGCTGTTCTTCTTCATCCACATGGGGGCGGAGCTGGATCTGTCCACGCTCGGGCAGGAGCTGCCGGCGGCGCTGGTGCTGTCGGTGTTCGTGCTGGTGGGCAACCCGCTGATCGTGATGGCCATCATGGGCTGGATGGGCTACCGCAAGCGCACCGGCTTTCTCGCCGGGCTGACGGTGGCGCAGATCAGCGAGTTCTCGATCGTCTTCGTCGCGATGGGCATCGCGCTCGGGCATGTGGGCGTGGAGGCGCTGGGGCTGACGACGCTGGTGGGCCTGGTGACGATCACGCTGTCCACCTACATGATCCTGTACTCGCAGCCCCTGTACGAGCGGCTGGCGCCGTGGCTCGGCGTGTTCGAGCGCCGCCGGCCGTTCCGCGAGCTGCAGCCCGACGACGGCGCGCGCGAGCTGCGCCCCGATGTGATGATCTTCGGCCTCGGCCGCTATGGCGTGGAACTGCTGCGCCAGCTGCACGGACGCGGCGTGCGCGTGCTCGGCATCGACCACGATCCCGAGGTGGTGCGCCACCTGCAGCGCGCGGGGCTTCCGGTGCTCTACGGCGATGCCGAGAACGTCGATTTCGTCGAGGGCCTGCCGCTGGCCGGCGTTCGCTGGGTGGTGGTGACGCTGCCGATGGCGGCCTCGGTGCGCGCGCTGCTGCACGCCTTGCGGCAGGCCGGCTACGATGGGCAGATGGCGGTGACGGTGCGCGACGCCGAGATGGGCGCCGCGCTGCGCGGGCACCGCGTCGGCTGCGTGTTCCGCCCGTTCGAGGACGGCGCCGCGCACGCCGCCGAGCGGCTGCACGGACTGTTGGGGGTGGACCCGCAAGGAGGATGACGACGATGGACGAGGCGACCTGTGCGCCCATGCCGCCGCAGGCGGTGCTGGCCGCCACCGACCTGTCGGACGGCGCGGCGCTGGCGGAGGCGCGCGCGGCCCGGCTGGCGCGCGAGCAGGGTTGCGCGCTGGTGCTGCTGCACGTGCTGGCGCATGACTGGCTGCAGGCGCTGCGCGAGTGGATGGGGCCGACCGCCGGGGCCGAGCGCGTGCAGCGGCAGACCGAGGTCACCTTGGCGCAGCGCGCCGAGGCGCTGGCCGCGGCGCATGGGGTGACCGTGCAGCCGTGCGTGATCGAGGGGCATCCGGTGGCGCAGATCGTCGCCGTGGCGCAGCGGCTGCAGCCGCGCTGCATCGTGGTCGGCGCGCGCGGCGGCAACCCTCTGCGACGCCTGCTGCTGGGCACGACCTCGGAGCGGCTGCTGCGCAAGGCCGCCCATCCGCTGCTGGTGGTGCGCACGCCGGCGCCCGACGCCTACCGGCGCGTGCTGCTGCCGGTGGACTTTTCCGCCTGGTCGGCGCCAACGCTGGAGCTGGCGCAGCGCTTCGCGCCGCAGGCGGCGGTGGAGCTGCTGCACGTCTACACCGTGCCGTTCGAGGAAAAGCTGCGCTTTGCCGGCGTCGACGACGAGGTGATCGCCCGCTACCGCGAGCGCGCACGCCAGCACGCCAGCGCCGAGCTGCACGCGCTGGCGCACCGCGCCGGCTGGCCCCCATCACGCTACCAGGCGCTGCTGCACGAGGGCGACGCCGCCGCCGCGGTCGTCGAGCAGGCGCAGCGCCGCGGCAGCGATCTCATCGTCATCGGCAAGCACGGCCGCAGCGCCACGGAAGAGCTGCTGCTCGGCAGCGTCACCAAGCACGTGCTGGCCGAGGCGCCGTGCGACGTGCTGCTGTCGCCGGCGCGGGCCGACGGGGGTAGAGGCCGGTGATCCAGCCCGCGGCGCCTGCCGCGGCTGGGGTCAGCAACCGGCCTTCTTCGGTTGACCAACGACCAGGATCGCGACCCGATCGTTGCCGGGGTGGCGCTGCCTTCAGGTTGGCCGCGCCGCGCGCAGCGCCTGCGCCACCTCGCTCACCAGCGCCGGGCCGCGATAGATCAGGCCGGTGTAAAGCTGCACCGCGTCCGCTCCGGCGCGCAGCTTGGCCGCGGCGTCGGCGCCGCTCAAGATCCCGCCGACGCCGATGATCGGGTAGCCGGGCCCCAGGCGCGCGCGCAGCGCGGCGATCACCCGGTTGCTCGCGGTGGCCAGCGGCGCGCCCGACAGCCCGCCGGCTTCCTCGGCGTGCGGCAGGCCGCGCACCGCCTCGCGCGCCAGCGTCGTGTTGGTGGCGATGACGCCATCGACCCCGTGGCGGCGCAGCGCCTCGGCGATGGCGCCGAGCTGCGCCTCATCCAGGTCCGGCGCGATCTTGACGAACAGCGGCTTGCGCGCGCCGTGCGCGTCTTCCAGCCGCGCGCGCTCCTGCATCAGCGCCGCCAGCAACCCCTCCAGCGCCGCGTCGCTCTGCAGCTGGCGCAGGTTGGCGGTGTTGGGGCTGGAGATGTTGACGGTGACGTAGTCGGCGTGCGCGTACACCCCCCGCAGGCCGAGCAGGTAGTCGTCCACCGCGCGCTCGATCGGCGTGGCGGCGTTCTTGCCGATGTTGAGGCCCAGCACCAGCGAGGGCGCCCCTTCGCGGCGCACGCGGCTGGCGCGCACGTGCTCGACGAAGGCCTCCAGCCCGTCGTTGTTGAAGCCGAAGCGGTTGATCAGCGCCTGCGCCTGCGGCAGGCGAAACAGCCGCGGGCGCGGGTTGCCGGGCTGCGGCCGCGGCGTGACGGTGCCGACCTCGACGAAGCCGAAGCCCAGCGCCGCCCAGGCGTCGATGCAGCGCGCGTTCTTGTCCAGGCCGGCCGCGAGCCCCACCCGGTTGGGCAGGCGCAGGCCGGCCAGTTGCACCGGGTCGTCGACGCGCGCATCGGCCAGGCAGCGCATCAGCGGGGTGTGCTGCACGCGCTCCAGCCAGCGCAGCGTCAGCTCGTGCGCCTGCTCGGGGTCGAGGCGAAACAGAACGGCGCGGGCGGCGGCGTAGGGGATCCAGCTCATCGGATAATTGTCGCATTCCCCCACCCCCATCCCGCACGACGAGGAGTCCCGCCCATGAGCGCCGCCACCCCGATGACCCAGGACGAACTGAAGGCCCTGGTGGGCCGCGCCGCGCTGGAGCACATCGGTCATGGCCACATCATCGGCATCGGCACCGGCTCCACCGTCAACCACTTCATCGAGGCGCTGGCGCAGCAGCGCGAGCGCATCGTCGGCGCGGTGTCCAGCTCCGAGGCCACGACGCAGCGGCTGCGCGCGCACGGCATCCGCGTCTTCGACGCCAACGAGGTCGAGGAGCTGGCGGTCTACGTCGACGGCGCCGACGAGATCGACCCGCGCGGCTTCATGATCAAGGGCGGCGGCGCGGCGCTGACGCGCGAGAAGATCGTCGCCGCGCAGGCGCGCCGCTTCGTGTGCATCGTCGACCAGAGCAAGTGGGTGCAGACGCTCGGGCGCTTTCCGCTGCCGGTGGAGGTGATCCCGATGGCCACGCAGCGCATCATCCGCCAGTTCGCCGCGCTGGGCGGCACCGCGCGCGTGCGCCTGCGCGACGGTGCGCCGCTGGTCACCGACAACGGCCAGCACATCCTGGACGTGACGGGGCTTGCGATCACCGATCCGCCGGCCTTCGAGAGCATGGTCAACGACTGGCCAGGCGTGGTGACGGTGGGGGTGTTCGCGCACCAGCGCGCGCACGTCTGCCTGATGGGCACGCCCGAGGGCGTACGCACGATCTCGTTCGACGGGCCGGGGCGCTGAGACGCCGGGCCGCGGCGGGCCGCCGCGGCCCGCGCGCCCATTCAGACCGGCTCGCCTGCCAGCCCCTTGTGGCGCAGCAGCGCGTCGATGCGCGGCTCGCGGCCGCGGAACGCCTTGAACGACTGCAGCGCCGGGCGGCTGCCGCCGACCTCCAGGATCTCCTGCCGGAAGCGCCGTCCGGTGGCCACGTCGAGCACGCTGCCGCCTGCGGCGGCGGCCTCCTCGAAGGCGGCGAACGCATCGCTGCTGAGCACCTCGGCCCACAGGTAGCTGTAGTAGCCGGCCGCGTAGCCGCCGGCGAAGATGTGGCTGAAGGTGTGCGGCATGCGGTGCCAGGCCGGCGGGCGCAGCACGGCCACCTCGTCGCGCACCTGTTCCAGCAGGGCCATCACGTCGCCGCCCGGGGCGCCCTCCAGGTGCAGCCGCATGTCGAACAGCGCGTATTCGACCTGCCGCAGCAGCTGCAGGCCGCTCTGGAAGTTGCGCGCCGCCAGCATCTTGTCGAACAGCGCGCGCGGCAGCGGCTCATCCGTGTCCACGTGGCCGCTCAGGGCCTGCAGCGCCTCGTAGTCCCAGCAGAAGTTTTCCATGAACTGGCTCGGCAGCTCCACCGCGTCCCACTCCACGCCGCTGATGCCGGCCACGTCGTGTTCGTCCACCCGCGTCAGCAGGTGGTGCAGCCCGTGGCCGAACTCGTGGAACAGCGTGGTGACGTCGTCGTGCGTCAGCAGCGGCGGCCGTCCGTCGGCGCCCTCGCCGAAGTTGCACACCAGGTGCGCCACCGGCGTCTGCAGCCGGCCGTCGTCGGGGCGGCGCCAGCGACCGCGCACGTCGTCCATCCAGGCGCCACCGCGCTTGCCGGCACGGGCGCTGGGGTCGAGGTAGAACTGCCCGAGCAGTTCGCCGTCGCGCTCCAGCCGGAACACGCGCACCGACGGATGCCACACCGGCGCCTCGTCCGGCACGATGCGCAGCTCGAACAGCCGCCCGACGATCGTGAACAACCCCTCCAGCACCCGCGGCAGCGGGAAATAGGGCTTGACCTCCTGCTCGCTGTAGGCGTAGCGCTGCTCGCGCAGCCGCTCGGCGATGTAGGTCCAGTCCCACGGCTGCGGGTCGGCCAGCCCCAGCTGCTGCGTCGCAAACGCGCGCATGTCGGCCACGTCGCGCTCGGCGAAGGGGCGCGCGCGCCGCGCCAGGTTGCGCAGGAAGCCGAGCACCTGCTCGGGCGTTTCGGCCATCTTCGGCTCGAGCGAGAGGTGGGCAAAGCTGGCAAAGCCCAGCAGCCGCGCCTCCTCGGCACGCAGCTCGAGCAACTCGCGGATGAGGGCACCGTTGTCGAAGCGTTTCAGGTCACCCTCGGCCTGGTCGCTGGCGCGCGTGCCGTAGGCGCGGTAGAGCCGCTCGCGCAGGCCGCGGTGGTGCGCGAACTGCTGCACCGGCAGATAGACCGGCAGCTTCAGCCCCAGCCGGTAGCGTCCCGGCTGGCCGGCGGCCTCGGCGGCGGCGCGGGCGCTGGCGCGCACGTCGTCGGGCAGGCCGGCCACCTCGTCCTCGCTGGCGTCACAGGTCCAGGCGTCGGTGGCGTCGAGCGCGTTCTCGCTGAACTTTTGCGCGAGTTCGGCCTGCCGTTCCTGGATGGCGGCAAAGCGCGCCTTGGCCTCGCCCTGCAGCTCGGCGCCGCCGAGCACGAAGCCCTGCAGCGCCAGTTCGCGCGCGCGCCGCTGCACGGCATCCAGCGCCGTCTCATCCAGCGCCTTGTACTTGGCGTAGAGCGCCTCGTCGGCGCCCAGGCGCGTCCAGAACTCGGTCACGCGCGGCAGCAGCGCGTTGTAGGCGGCGCGCAGCGCGGGCGTGTCGGCCACGGCGTTGAGGTGGCTGACCACGCCCCAGGCGCGCCCGAGCCGCTCAGTGGCCACGTCCAGCGTGCGGGCAAGCTCGCGCCAGTCGGCGGGAAAGTCCGGCGCGGTGGCGCGCGCCAGCGCCGTCTCGGCGTCGTGCAGCAACCCCTCGAGCGCCGGCTCGACATGCTCGGGCCGCACCGCGTCGAAGCGCGGCAGGCCGTCGAAGTCCAGCAGCGGGTTGGCGAGCAGGGATGGATCGGTGCGGGTGTTCATGCCCGCAAGCATGCCACGGCTGGCGCGCCCGCGCGCGCCGCAGGGGCGGCGGCACACCGGGCGCTTCAGCCGCTGCGGGCCGCGGCGGCCTTCTTCGCGCTCTTGAGCCGCTTCTTGGCCTTCTTGACCAGGCCGCCCGGCGTCAGGCGCTGGTTGCCCAGCACCCGCACGGTCTTGATCTCGGGCCGGCGGCCGGGCTGCTTGGCCGGCTTGATGACCTTGTATTCGCGCGGGCCGGGCTTGCGCTGCGGGTCGGCGGCCTTTTCCTTGGCCGGCTTGGGTCGCCACAGCACCAGCAGCTTGCCGATGTGCTGCACCGGCGCGGCGTCCAGCCGCTCGGCCAGCTCCGCCAGCCACGCCTCACGCTGGGCGCGGTCGCCCTCCAGCGCGCGCACCTTGATGAGGCCGTGCGCCTTGAGCGCCGCGTCGATTTCGGCGACGACGGCGTCGGTCAGGCCGCCGGCGCCGATCATCGCGACCGGTTCCAGATGGTGGGCCGCGCCACGGTGGGCGGCGCGCTCGGCAGGTGTCAGGTTCAGGGCAGGCATGGGGCGATTATCCCCCGGGCGGTGCGTGGCCGATATAGTGTGGGCCATGGTCAAGGTCCGCACGAAAAGCAAGAAGGTCGACAAGGCCTGGTTCCAGCAGCATGTCACCGACCCGTGGGTGCGGCGCGCGCAGCAGGAGGGCTACCGCGCCCGCGCGGCCTACAAGCTGCAGGAGCTCGACGAGACGTTCCACCTCGTGCGGCCCGGGCAGGTCATCGTCGATCTGGGCTGCGCGCCGGGGGCGTGGTGCCAGTACCTGCGCCGCCGCCTCGGCACGCAGCCGGGGCCGGACGGACGTGCGCGCGTGCGCGGCGTGATCGTCGGCGTCGACCTGCTGCCGGTGGAGCCGATCGATGGCGTGCACGTGCTGCAGGGCGACTTCCGCGACGAGGCGACGCTGGCGGCGCTGCAGGCCACGCTGCGCCAGGCGCTGGGTGCGGCGCCCGAACGCGCCGTGGACCTCGTGGTGTCGGACATGGCGCCGAACCTGAGTGGCATCGACGAGGTGGACGCCGCCCGCATCGAGCATCTGGTGGAGCTGGCGGTGGATTTCGCGGTGCGGCACCTGAAGCCCGACGGCGCGCTGGTGGTCAAGGTGTTCCACGGCGCTGCCTACGAGCCGGCGGTACGGCTGCTGCGCCAGCATTTCCTGACCGTCAAGGCGCACAAGCCCAAGGCGTCGCGGCCGCAGTCGGCGGAAACCTTCCTCGTCGCCCGTGGTCTGAAGGGGTGAGGCCCCGGGGTGCACCGCTATCCGCGTGATAGCCATGGTTTCACTGGCCGGACGGCGCGGCGTGCTTGAGAACGCCTACAATGGGCCTCACATGGAGCAGTGTCGCGCCCTCGTGGCGCCCGGGTTGAGCAGGAGCCTTCGTTGAACAACAACCAGTGGATTTCCAAGGTGGCGATCTGGATGGTGATCGCCATGGTGCTGTTCACGGTCTTCAAGCAGTTCGACGGCCGTGCCACCAGCGGCGCCGGCTACATGGCGTACTCCGACTTCCTCAACGAGGTCAAGGCGCAGCGCATCAAGAGCGCCACCATCCAGGAAGGCTCCAGCGGCACCGAGATCATCGCCCTTACCACCGACGACCGGCGCATCCGCACCAACGCCACCTACCTGGACCGCGGCCTCATCGGTGACCTGATCGCCAACGACGTCAAGTTCGACGTGCGCCCGCGCGAGGAGGGCTCGCTGCTGATGACGCTGCTGGTCAGCTGGGGGCCGATGCTGCTGCTGATCGGCGTGTGGATCTATTTCATGCGCCAGATGCAGGGCGGCCGCGGCGGCGCCTTCAGCTTCGGCAAGAGCAAGGCGCGCATGCTGGACGAGTCGGCCAATACGGTCACGTTCGCGGACGTGGCCGGCTGCGACGAAGCCAAGGAAGAGGTCAAGGAGCTGGTCGACTTCCTGAAGGATCCGCAGAAGTTCCAGAAGCTCGGCGGGCGCATCCCGCGCGGGCTGTTGCTGGTGGGGCCTCCGGGCACCGGCAAGACGCTGCTGGCCAAGGCCATCGCCGGCGAGGCCAAGGTGCCGTTCTTCAGCATCTCCGGCTCGGACTTCGTCGAGATGTTCGTCGGCGTGGGCGCGGCGCGCGTGCGCGACATGTTCGAGCAGGCCAAGAAGAATGCGCCCTGCATCATCTTCATCGACGAGATCGACGCGGTGGGGCGCCAGCGCGGCGCGGGGCTGGGCGGCGGCAACGACGAGCGCGAGCAGACGCTCAACCAGATGCTGGTGGAGATGGACGGCTTCGAGACCAACCTCGGCGTCATCGTGATCGCCGCCACCAACCGGCCCGACATCCTGGACGCCGCGCTGCTGCGCCCGGGCCGCTTCGACCGGCAGGTATACGTGACGCTGCCCGACATCCGCGGCCGCGAGCAGATCCTCAAGGTCCACATGCGCAAGATCCCGATCGGCCCGGACGTCAGCGCCGAGGTGATCGCGCGCGGCACCCCCGGCATGAGCGGCGCGGACCTGGCCAACCTGTGCAACGAGGCGGCGCTGATGGCGGCGCGGCGCAACGCCCGCGTCGTCGAGATGCAGGACTTCGAGAAGGCCAAGGACAAGATCCTGATGGGCCCCGAGCGCAAGAGCATGGTCATGCCGGAGGAAGAGCGGCGCAACACCGCCTACCACGAGGCCGGCCATGCGCTGATCGGCAAGCTGCTGCCCAAGTGCGACCCGGTGCACAAGGTCACGATCATCCCGCGTGGCCGCGCCCTGGGCGTGACGATGAGCCTGCCGGAGAAGGATCGCTACTCCTACGACAAGGAGTACATGCTGAACCAGATCGCGATGCTGTTCGGCGGCCGCATCGCCGAGGAGGTCTTCATGAACCAGATGACCACCGGGGCGAGCAACGACTTCGAGCGCGCCACGCAGATCGCGCGCGACATGGTGATGCGCTACGGCATGTCCGAGAAGCTCGGTCCGATGGTCTATGCGGAAAACGAGGGCGAGGTGTTCCTCGGCCGCTCGATCACCAAGACCACCAACATCAGCGAGGAGACGATGCGGCAGGTCGATGCCGAGGTGCGCCGCATCATCGACGAGCAGTACGCGCTGGCGCGGCGGCTGATCGAGGAGAACAAGGACAAGATGCACGCGCTGGCGCAGGCGCTGCTGGAGTGGGAGACCATCGACGCCGATCAGATCGACGACATCATGGCCGGCCGTCCCCCGCGGCCGCCGAAGGATGCCTCGCCGTCCAACCCCTCGGCCGGCGGTGGCGATGGCGGTGGGGCGGCCGCCGTGGTCGGCAAGGGCGAGCCGGCTCCGCAGGCGCCCTCGGCGGCCTGAGCGTCGGCAACATCCTCCGGGGCCACCCAGGCCCCTTCCGTTGACGGGCCTCCATGGGGCCCGTCGTCTTTTGCGGGCGCACGGTCGGCCCGCAGGCCGCCCAGGCGTCGCGGCCTTTTCCGGGACTGGGCTCGGGCACAATAGCGTGCCATGCAGACCGTCGCCGCGCCCGTCTGGCGCACCCGCCGCTTCGCGCTCGACCTCGCCCGCCCGCGCGTGATGGGCATCGTCAACGTCACGCCGGATTCGTTCTCCGACGGCGGCGCGCACGCCGACGCCGCAAGCGCCCTGCGCCACGCCGAGGCGCTGCTGAAGGAAGGGGCCGACATCCTCGATATCGGTGGCGAATCGACCCGACCCGGCGCACCGCCGGTGCCGCTCGAGGAGGAGCTGGCGCGCGTCGCTCCGGTGGTGCGCGAGGCGGTGCGCTGGGGCGTGCCGATCAGCATCGACACCTACAAGCCCGAGGTGATGGCCGAGTGCCTGGCACTGGGGGCGGACATCGTCAACGACGTCTGGGCGCTGCGGCGCACGGGCGCGGATGGCCGCAGCGCCGAGGACGTGGTGGCGCAGGATCCGGCCTGCGGCGTGGTGCTGATGCACATGCACCGCCAGCCGCAGGACATGCAGGTGCAGCCGATGCAGGGCGACGCCGTGCCGCAGGTGCGCGAATTCCTTGCCGCGCGGGCGCAAGCGCTGCTGGCGCGCGGCGTGGCGCGCGAGCGCATCGTGCTCGACTACGGCATCGGTTTTGGCAAGACGGTGGAGCAGAACCTGGATCTGCTGGCCCGCCAGCGCGAGCTGCTGGCGCTGGGCTGGCCGCTGCTGGCCGGCTGGTCGCGCAAGTCGACGCTGGGCCGCATCACCGGCGTGGAGGTGGCCGCCGAGCGGCTGGGGGCGAGCGTCGCCGCGGCGTTGCTCGCGGTGCAGCGCGGCGCGCGCATCGTGCGCGTGCATGACGTCGCCGCCACCGTGCAGGCGCTGCAGGTCTGGATGGCGTTGAACGAAAGGGAAAGCGACAGGGAGGACGCATGACGACACGACAATATTTCGGCACCGACGGCATCCGCGGCACGGTGGGGCACCCGCCGATCACGCCGGACTTCGCGTTGCGGCTGGCGCACGCGGTCGGCCAGGTGCTCAGGCGCACCGAGGCGCGGCCCACGGTGCTGATCGGCAAGGACACGCGTATCTCCGGCTACATGCTCGAGTCGGCGCTGGAGTCGGGCTTTGCCTCCGCCGGGGTGGACGTGGTGCTGCTCGGGCCGGTGCCGACGCCGGCGGTGGCGTACCTGACGCGCGCGCAGCGCGCCAGCCTTGGCGTCGTCATCAGCGCGAGCCACAACCCCTTCCCGGACAACGGCATCAAGTTCTTCAGCGCCCAGGGCACCAAGCTGCCGGATGAGTGGGAGCTGGCGGTGGAGGCGGCGCTGGCGCAGCCGCCGGCGTGGGTGGAGTCGGCGGCGCTGGGCGCCGCGCGGCGGCTGAACGACGCCGCCGGGCGCTACATCGAGTTCTGCAAGAGCACGTTTGCCGCCGACTTGAGCCTGCGGGGCCTCAAGATCGTGGTCGACGCGGCGCACGGCGCGGCCTACCAGATCGCGCCGGCGGTGTTCCACGAACTGGGCGCCGACGTGGTGCCGATCGGCTGCAGCCCCAACGGCCGCAACATCAACGACGGCGTCGGCGCCACGCACCCGCAGACGCTCATCGCTGCGGTGCGTGCGCACGAGGCCGACCTCGGCATCGCGCTGGACGGCGACGCCGACCGGCTGCAGATGGTGGACGCCAGCGGCCGGCTCTACGATGGCGACGAGCTGCTGTACGTGCTCGCGGACGACCGCCTGGGCCGCGACGAGGTGGTGCCGGGCGTGGTCGGCACGCTGATGACCAACATGGCCATCGAGCAGGCGCTGGCCGCGCGCGGCGTGCGGCTGGTGCGCGCCAAGGTCGGCGACCGCTACGTGCTGGAGGAGCTGCACCGCCACCACTGGCTGCTGGGCGGGGAGGGCTCGGGCCACCTGATCATCCTGGACAAGCAGACCACGGGTGACGGCATCGTCTCGGCGCTGCAGGTGCTGCAGGCCTGCCTGCGCCAGCAGCGCACGCTGGCCGACCTCCTGCAGGGCGTGGAGCGCTTTCCGCAGGTGCTGCGCAACGTGCGGTTGGCCCCGGGCGCGGACTGGCGCGCCAACGCCGCGCTGCAGCAGGCGCAGCGCGAGGCCGAGGCGGCGCTGGGCGCGGATGGCCGCGTGCTGATCCGCGCCAGCGGCACCGAGCCGGTGCTGCGCGTGATGGTGGAGGCGCGCCGCGTCGAGGATGCCGAGCGCTGGGCCGCGGTGCTGGCGCAGGCCGCCGGCGCCGGGGCGGCGTCGGCGCGGGCCGCCCTGTCGTAGGGTCGTCGGCCACCATCCCTTCAGGCGCGAGCCGCCTAGCGCCGCGCCGCGGCCAGAAACGCATCCAGCATCGGGGTGGGATCCAGCATCGCCTCGTCGTCCAGGCGGTGAAACTCGGGGTGCCACTGCACGCCGAAGACGAACGCGCGGCCTTGATAGCGGATCGCCTCGACCAGGCCATCGGGCGCGGTGGCCTCGACGACCAGATCGCGCCCGAGGCGCTTGATGGCCTGATGGTGGATGGAGGCCACCATGCGTCCGGGCAGCGCGCCGTTCCAGCGCTCCAGCCAGCCCCCAGGGGCCAGCTGCACTTCGTGGCGGTGGCGGTCGTAATCGGCGGTTTCATGTGCGATTGCGTGCGGCACCAGCGCAGCGATGTCTTGATAAAGGCTGCCGCCGAAGGCGACGTTGATCAGCTGCATGCCGCGGCAGATGCCCAGGATCGGCTTGCCGGCCTCCAGGAACTCGTGCACCAGCTCCAGCTCGTAGGCGTCGCGCACCGGATCGCCGGCCCACTCGGGCTTGAGCGGCTCCTCGCCATAGGCGCGCGGGCTGACGTCGGCGCCACCCTGCAGGATCAGGCCGTCGAGGTAATCGGCGTAGTCGCGCACGCGGATGCTGCTGCGCTGCAGCGCGCCGTCCTGCAGCACCGACGGGATCATCAGCACCAGCGTGTCACGCGAGGCGGCCCACTGCGCCACCGACTGCTCCAGCACCTGCAGCGTCTTGGTGCGCAGGCCGGTGCCACCGGCTTCGGGATGGAAGATGCGGGCCGACAGGCCGATGTGCACGGGGCGGCGGCGTCCGAACATGGGGGCAGTCCTTCGGCGGGGGGTGTGGCCATGATAGACCGCCGTGCCTCGGCGGAGTGCCCGGCGTTCGTAAGCCCCCGCGCCGCCACGGCGCCTGCCCGGAGGGAATCACGCGCCCTGGCATGCCCTCATCACGGCGGGGGCCTCGGCTCGACCCGGCCTTCCTGGTGTTGCCGGAAACTTTCCGATGCCGGCAGTGTTTCCGGATCCGGTGGCGCCTCCACGGCGGGCCGGCCCTCGCGGGCGCGCCGGGCCAGGTGTGCGGCCAGACGAACGATTTCGCCGGTGTCCACCTGCGCGCCATGCCACCAGCGCATGCGGGCAATGGTCCACGTCCAGCCCAGACGACCGTGGCGGGCGGGCTCGACCACCCCCAGGCCATGGCAGGGGGTGCACCTTTCGCGCAACAGACGCTCTTCGGCCGGACGCGCCGCCAGCCAGGCCTGCAAGGCCAGCTGCCGCTGCCGCTCCAGCGTCTCCTGCCTGGACCGCCTCTGCGCGGCTTCGGCCTGCTCCTGTTCCAGCCGGCGCTGCAGCTCGGCGCGCTCGACCGCCGACAGCGGGCGTGCCTGACTCTGGTACTCCTCTTCCCCCATCTCGGCGCCGGCCCCCGCCGCCACCGTCAGCATGGCGAACGCCGAAACCGCGGTGCGGGTGACCAAGCGTCGACGCGGCCGCGACCCTGCTTCGACGGGATCAGTTGGGCGTGTGGACGCCGGGTGGCGCGCCAGGCTGCCAAGGACCGAGGAAATTTTCGATGGTGTCATGACCACGCGGGCGGGATGCCCGGGTCGGCGTGCCGACGGTGACGAAGGCCACCAGGTGTTCCTGCGGACCGCAGAACGCCTGCTGCAGCAGCGGATGGCGGCACTTCCGACCGGACAGCGTCTTGGCACCGTAGCCCATCGCGTGCAGGGCCGTCAGGAACAACGTCAGGGCACCGCCGGCCGACATCCATTGCTCATGCATCGGCACGTCGTCGATGTCGGCCTGGATGCGGGCGATCCACGCCAGCAGCACGGGACCGCGCTGGGCCCGCTCCACCTCCGCGGCCGCATCCTCGGCGTCACGCCCCTGGTCAAGCGCGATGCGGACGAACAGGTCGCCAAGCTGCGCCCGCTGGGATCGTCCGATCAGCACGGCCCGCCACGGTCGCAGCAGACCATGATCCGGAGCCCGGAGGGCACAGGCGATCGCGGTGGCCAGTTCGCGCTCGCTCGGACCCGGGTCGGTGAGCCAGCGCGGGCCCACCGAGTGGCGTTGCAGCAGGGTCTCGATGATCGTGGAACGCGGGATCCCGGGATCGATCCACCCGCCCGGCTCCGCCGAGGAGGCGGTGAAAGGCTCGTTCATCATGGAGGGTGAGGTCTTCATGCCGGACTCCCATGCGCGCGAGGCTCGTTGGCGGTACGCAGCACTTGGGGAATCAGTCCTGCCAAGGCCGCGTAAACGTGACCGGCCGGCTCCCGGGGGGCGGCGCGCTGGCACGCCTGCTGCAGCAGCGGCGCCCATGCAGCCGGAAAGTGGTGCGAGAACGATTCGACCAAGGCCCGCGCCTCGATATCGAGCGCAGCGCGATCCAGCAAGCGCGCCATGAACTCCAGCTGCATCGCCACGTGGTCGGGCAGATCGTGAAAATCCTCGCACGGCTCGAAACCGGCCGTCTGGTAGCAGGCCTTGGCCTGTTGCGCCACCCAACCCGCCAGCGACCCCTCCAGCAGCAGCCCCGTGTTCAGGGGAGCCAGCACCGGCGGGGTCAGGAACAGCGCGGCGTAGGCCACGAGCCAGTCCGCCCCCGGGCCGCCACCGTCCTCGGTGTCGCGGCGCAGCTCGGCCACCTGCCTTGCCGCCGCCTGCACGGCCGCGAGATCGAGTTGCAGCGGCGCGGCCAGATCCTCCAGATCCGCCAGCAGGGGTTCGAACCAGTCACGGAAGCGCCAGCCGTGCGGAGGCGGCATGAAGGCCCGTGCGAGCAACCAGCAGGCGTCGGCGCGGGCCCTCCAACTGGCCTCACCCTCCGGCTCCCACGCCGGCTCCCATTCGGGCGCGGACAGCGTCACGCCGCTCATCGCTGTTCGTCCAGCTGCAGCCACTTTTCCCCCGCGGCGTTGAGGACGTTGGACAGGAAGACCGCCAGCGCCAGCACCGCCCATTCCGTCGCCGACGGCCGGTAGTCCAGCAGGCCATGCACCCAGCTGCCCTTGAACAGCGGCACGAGCTGGCCGCCGATGACGAAGTCGTAACGGGCGGCGAAGAGCGCCACGATGGCCACCACCGCGGCCAGCAGCAGCAGCTGGGGGTTGCGCCGCCACGCTGGCACGACCGTCAGCGCCAGGGGAAGGCCGATGCCGACCCAGAGCTCGAGCTGGAACAGCGGCCGGCTCCACAGGTGGTGCCACACCTGCATGCCCTCGGCATTGCTGTAGAGACCTGCCACCAGGCGCGAGACGACGAAGAAGGCGTGCGCCACCATCAGGATGGCGAACAGCCCGCCCAGACGCCCGGCGAACAGGGCACGCGTCGGCTCGTCGAGCCGTTCAGACCGCCCGCCGTGGGCCAGCCAGGTGAAGATGATGACGAACGTGACGGCCCCCAGCAGCGACTCCACCAGGAAGGCCAGCGACATCTCGCCGCCGAACCAGAACGGACGCATCGACATCCAGCCGTACACCCCGCCGGCGACGAAGGTGATGTAAACGGCGGCGACCAGGGACAGCACGGCCGCGGCGCGCGGTGGGATCGGGGCGCGGGGCAGCAGCCACGTCATGAGCAGCCACAGCAGGGCGACGACGTAGACGATCACGCCCCAGACTTTCCAGAACAGCGGCGCGCCGGTGGCACCGGAGAACGGAATCAGCAGCACCGCACGCAACGGATAGCCGAGCTCCAGGAACAGCGCCGCCACACCGCCGGCCAGTGCGGCCACCGCCAGCCAGGTGGCGCGGCGCGCGATCGGGCGGTAGTCCTCGACGCCGAACACCGTCCAGACCGAGGCCAGCATGGTCAGCCCCGTCGAGGACAGCAGAAAGAAGTCGTACGTCACGATCGGCAGGCCCCAGAACAGGCCGCGACTGTCGCCGTGGTAAGCGGCGTGGCCATGCGTCATCAGCTGGCTGGCGACGTAGGCGCCGCTGGCGACCAGGCCCACGAGCGCGACGATGAGGATCATGCCCATCGGGCTGGTGGGGGCGGAGGGTCGGGGAGTGGCGAGGGTGGACATGAGCTTCTCCTTCGGGCGGCTTCAGGTCGTGCGTTCATGGGCGCGCGAGCTCGGCACGGCCGCGCCGGCGCCGCCGGACAGGTAGTAGACCTGCGGCTTGTTGCCGGTGTGGTCGAGCAGGCGTACGCCGCGCTTGTCGGCGATCAGCTTGTTGACCTTGCTTTGCGGGTTGTCGAGGTCGCCGAAGTAACGCGCCTTGGGCGGGCAGACCCGCACGCAGGCCGGGGTGTGCTCCTTGGTGGCGGGATCGTCCTCGTCCAGGTCGGCCACGCCCTTGGGCGCGGTGCTCGTCTTGTGGTAGCAGAACGTGCACTTGCTGACGACGCCGTGAGGCTGGATGCCCACGCCATGCGTCGGGTCGTCGTGGGGGCCCTTGTACGGCGGATCCCACTGGCGGCCGTTCTTGCCGGGGAAGACGGTGCGCAGGTCCGGCTGCACCACGGCCTTCTCGTCGGTGTAGAAGCGTACGCCGTACGGGCAGGCCACCATGCAGGCCTTGCAGCCGATGCACTTGTTCCAGTCGATGAGCACGTAGCCGCCGTCCTTCATCTTGTAGGTCGCCCCGGTGGGGCAGACGCTGACGCAGGACGGGTTTTCGCAGTGCATGCAGGGGCGCGGGAACCACTGCAGCTTCACGTTCGGGTAGGTCCCCTCGTGATAGAAGAGGACGTCCTGCCAGTTCTCGCCGGGCAGGCGGTTGTTCTCCATCGCGCAGGCCGTCGTGCACGCCTGACAGCCGGTGCACTTGTCCAGGTCGATGACCATGCCCCATTTGGCCATGTCGTTCTCCTCGCGGCGTTCGGGTTGTCTTCAGGGTCAGGCGATGCGCTCGATCGTGACCTTGGTGGAGTAGTAGTTGCACTGGCCGGAGATGCGGTCGCTCTGGTTGACCGTGACCTCCCCGCTGTGGCCGGGCGCTCGTCCCTTGGCCCAGCGTCCCATGGCCCAGTGGCCGTGCTCCATCGGAAACACCAGGGTGTCGGGCCGCACCCCTTCGAAGTAGCGCACCCGCCCGGTGATGGTTCCCACCTCGGACTTGATGCGGCACAGGTCGCCGTCGCGGATGCCGCGCTTGCGCGCCGTCTCGGGATGGATCTCGATGTAGACCTGGTCCCGCCCGCCCATGACCGGCTGCAACAGGGAGATCGCCATCGGGATGTTGCCGCCGCGGCCTTCGGCGTGCAGGGCGACCTTCGGGGTCACCATGTAGAGATCACCGCCGCCCGGGTGCTTGGGTTCCTCCCAGTGCGGGAACATCAGCTTGGCCTTGTCGCGCCCGGTCTTGCTGGCGATCCAGTCGGCGTGCGCCTCCAGCCAGCCGCTGCGGAACTCGAACTTGCCCGAAGGCGTCTTCAGCAGCTTGGCCTTGACCTCCTCGGGGGTCATGCGGCGGTTGTAGTCGCGGCCGTCCCACTCGTAGAACTCGCCGTCGCGCTGCTGCCAGAGATAGGGCTTCTTGTACCAGACGCCCTTTTCCTTCCAGGACTCGAAATCCTTGACGCCGTTGTCACCCGGATTGGCCTCGAAGCCCTTGGCGAGATGACGCAGCACGTTCTCGCTGTCCTTCAGGGCCTTGTAGTAGTCGCCCATCGGCCCCTTGATCCGCTTGCCGATCTCGATGATGACGTCGCCGAAGTACTTGGTGTCGTACAGCGGCCTGATGGCCGGCACCCGCAGCTGCGTCATCGGCCAGCCCTCGAACGGATAGGTCGGTGCGTCCTGCAGACGTTCGAGATAGGTGTGATCCGGCAGGATCAGGTCGGCCATCATGGCCGTCTCGCCCGGGAAAGGGCTGGTGTCGATGACGAACAGCTCCTTGAGGGCCTCCTCCCACTGCTGGCCGTTGGGCGCCGTCCACACCGCGTTGTTCTGGTAGAACATGATGGTGTCGAGCTTGTACGGCTTGCCCGCCAGCGAGTTGGGCCCGACCTCCTGCAGCATGTTGTTGGCCAGCAGGTAGCCGTCCGGGTGGCCCTTGAGGTCGATGCGCGGGTACTGCTTCCACGGGCCGCTCTTGGCGTAATCGTCAAGGTACTCGTCGGCGTTGGCCGGCATCGGGCCGTACGGCACGCCCATCTGGTACATCATGCCGCCCTTGGCGAACAGCGAGCCGACCAGCGCGTTGAGCGAGTGGATCGCCATGCCATTGAGGATGCCGTTGCTGTGGGCGTGGGCACCGCGCTCGAAGATGGCCATAGCCGGCCTGGTGGTGCCGAACTCGTGGGCCGTGGCCACGATGTCGCGCTCCAGGATCGTGGTCACCTCGCTGGCCCACTTCGGCGTGCGGTCCTTCAGCTCGATGTTCCACCACTCGACCAGGCCCTTGACCCACCTTTCTTCGAAGCTGTCGGGCTCCACCGTCTGGCCGGCCTTGAAGCGGTTGACGCCATCCTTGAAGTCGCCGACGAACTTGCGATCCCACAGGCCGTTGACGAGGATGTAGTGGGCGATGGCCAGCGCCAGCGCCCCATCGGTGCCCGGCTTGATCAGCAGCGCGCGGTCGCTGGCCGCCAGCGTGGTGTTCATGTGCACGTCGACGGCGGTCACGCGCGTCTTGGGGCTCTTGGTGCGCATGTAGCCCCACATCTGCATGACGTTGTTGTACGGGCGGAAGGCCTCGAGGAAGCCGCAGCCGAACAGCAGCAGGTAGTTGCAGTTGCGGTAGTCGTGCGCGTTGTAACTGCCGTTGCCATCGGTGGCCTGCCTGGCCTTGATCGAGCCGTCGGAGCACATCGAGCTGTGGCCGATCGGCACGTTGGGGCTGCCGTAGAGCTTGCCGAAGGTGCCCAGCAGACCGGCGCAGCTCGCCCCCCACCCGCGGCCGTAGATGAGTGCGAAGCGGTGGCTTTCCCCGCGGTCGCGCAGCGCGTTGAGGCGGTCCGCGACGGTCTGCAGGGCCTCGTCCCAGCTGATGGGCACGAACTTGGGGTCTTCGTTGCGGCCTTTCTTGGGGTTGGTGCGCTTCATGGGCCCCTTGAAGCGGTCGGGGTCGTACAGGATGTAGGTCCCCAGCGGCCCCTTCGGACACAGTTTGCCGTTGGCGATCGGATGGTCGGTGTTGCCGTAGATCGCGTGCACCCGCCCGTCGGTGGTGTAGACATCGATGCCGCAGCGCGCCGGGCACTGGTGGCAGATGTTCTTGGTGATGACGGTCTTGCCACCGCCTGCGGCGGTGGCCGGCTGCGCCTGTGAGGCCGGCTGCGACCGCTCGCTCAGCAGGGTGGCGGCGGCACCGGTGGCGGCGGTGGCTTGCAGGAAGCGCCGCCGCGACACCGCAGGTGGCACGAACCTTTCCATGATGCCCATCTTCGGTTCTCCTCGGGTGGTTGAGCTGAAAGTCACGGCATGGCGCCGAACAGTTGACGGCGAGCGTCGTCGATGAAACGCTGGGTCTTCTGGCAGCCGGGGCACAAGCCCGGCTCACCGGACGTCGGGGTGTAGGTCTCGCCACACGACGGGCAGAGGGCTCGCCGGTGCTCGAACAGCACCTGCACCTCCGACGAACCGCCGTGCGGCTGCAGCGTCAGCGCCCCCTGCGGACAGGCGCGCACGCACGCACCGCAGGCGATGCAGGCCGCCGGGTCGAAACGCAGCCAGGCCTGCTGGCCACCGTCCACCGCGGTCAGCGCGCGCGTGGGGCAGAGCGCCTCGCACATGCGCGCGTCGCAGCACTCGCCACCCGGACGCAACGCCGGGAAAAACTCCGTCGGTACCGGGGTGCCGCTGCGCTCGGCCAGCGCCACGAGCGCGCGGTGCTGGCGCGCGCGCTCGGCCGAGGGACGCCGGCTCGAGGCCGGATGGGCGGCCCGACCATGGCTGCCCATCGGTTGGGGCGACGCATGTCGTCCGGCGGGACGCTCGATGGCGTGTTGGAAGAAGCGGCGCCGGTCGAGTACCGGGCCGGGGTCCTCGGCGGGGGGCAGGCGCGCGGGTCGCAGGCTGGGATCCAGCGGTTCATGCCGCAGCCGGATGCGCGTGGCCCCTTCCAGCGCCTCCATCCATGCCGACGCGGTTTCCACCACGGCCCGGGCGGGGTGGGGCAGGGTGGCCGCCCCTTCGGACGCATCCGGCGCGGCCTCGGCCGCCGGGGCGCCTGCCGGGCAGTCGCGGCACCAGCCGCGGTCGACGATGTCCACTGCGGCGTGCCGCACGCTCAGCTCCAGCAAAAAGCCGACGCGCGCCGCTGCCGTGCAGGGCAGGACGATGGTGCCGGCGCGACGGTGCCGCGGCGGCACCATGCGGCACTCGAGCCGGACGACGTCCTGATCCCTGACGGGCGCACCGGACGTGGAGCCTTGCAGCAATGGCTGCAGCTCGGGCAGCATCAACGCCTCGGTCGGGCAGGCTGCGACGCAGCGTCCGCAACCGGTGCAACGATCCTCCAGGGTCACGCCTTCCGGCCGGACGTGCAACGCCTGATGCGGGCAAGCGTCTTCGCAGGCACGGCACTGCCCGATGCGGCTGCGCAGGGGCAGGCAGGCGCTTTCGTCGTGCAGCAACGCGCGGTCGCTGCGCAGCGCGATCCGTTCGATGATGGTTGTCTCCTCTCAGTTTCACTTCTGCGGCGGGCGGTTCGCCTGCGGCCGCCATGAGGTACGCAAGAGCCGTGCCAATCACCCGTCGGCGTTGGGGTTTTCCATGGTGGAGAGCGGCGACACGCGGATCGGAGGGGCAGGAGGGTTACCGTGGGGTAACACCCTATGGGGGCTGGGGCGCGGGCATGTTACGGTTCGGTAACCATGATGTGCTGCCCGCTGTCTGCCATGCGCCAGCCGACTTCCGATCCGGCGGGGGTCGGACGCCGCCTGTGGCTGCGATCCGTTGCGGCGCTGGCGCTCGGAGCCGGTGGTCGCGGGGTCGGCGCCGCGACGGTGTTGTCGATCGGGATCACGCCCGTGGTGGTGGAGGATCGCCTCGGACTGTGGCGGCGCTGGGCGGCCTATCTGGAGCGGGCCTCGGGACTGACGGTCACGGTGCGCCCGTTTTCGGCCTATGGGCGGGTGGTCGACGGGCTGCGCCAAGGCGGACTCGACGCCGCGTGGCTTTGCGGCTACCCCTATGTGCTGCACCGACGCGAACTCGATCTGGTGGCGACCCCCCTCTGGCGCGGCGAGCCGCGCTATCAAGGCTACGTGATCGTGCGCGAGGGCGCGGCGCGCCATGACTGGGCGGCGCTGCGCGGTTGTACCTTCGCCTACGCTGACCCGTTGTCGAACTCCGGCCACCTGGTGGTGCGCCACTGGTTGCGCCAGCTCGGGCACGACCCCGAGACCTACTTCGGGCGCAGCTTCTTCACGTACGCGCACCGTCATGTCATCGAGGCGGTGTCGGTCGGACTGGCCGATGCCGGCGCCGTCGATGGCTATGTCTGGGAGTGGCTGCGGCAGCGCCACCCGCGGCGTGTGCAGGGTACGAGGGTGATGTGGCGCTCGCCGTCTTTCGCTTTCCCGCCCCTGGTGGCCAGGCGCGGGCTGCCCGCCGGGGTGCGCCGGTCGCTCGCGCAGGCGTTGATCGGCATGCGGCACGACGAGGAGGGGGCCGCCGTGTTGGCGGAGCTCCAGCTCGACGGCTTCACCACGGCCGAGCCGGCATGGTACGAGCCGATCGAGCGCATGGCGCGCGAGGCCGGTTGAGGTCGGGGGGCGGACATGGGGCGGCTGCCTCTGCGTTGGCTGGTGCCGTTGGCGATGCTGGGGGTCGCGTTCGTGGGCGGCGCGGCGGTGGTCCTGGTGACCCTGCTGCTGCTGGACCAGACCGTCCGCGGCAATGCCCAGGAGGAGACGCGGCGTCTTGCCCGCACGCTGGCGCGGGCCTTGGTGGAGCCGGTCGTGCGCGGTGATGTCTGGCAGGCTTATCAGTTGGTGCGCGCAGCGGGGGAATCCTTTCCGGACGAACCGCGCGAGGTCGTGGTGCTCGGAGATGACGAGCGTGTGCTGGCCGCTTCGCAGCCGATGCGCTTCCCGCTTGGTCAGCACCTGGGGGCGTTTCCCGACGACCTGGTGCAGGCGGTGCGGGCGGCGCGGTACGCACAGCGCGACGTGATGCTGGCGCCATGGCTGCGTGAGGCCGGCGGGGAAACGGTGCTGGTCATGGCCGAGCCCATCGTCGGCGACGACGGGCTGCACCTGGGCACCGTGCTGGCGGTGCATCCCACCGGCCTGACGGAACGCCAGCGACGTGCGCTGGTGCAGCGCCTCGGTCTACTCGGGCTGGTCACGCTGGCGCTGGTCGGCATCGGCGGGGCGGTGCTGGGCTGGCGTCTGGCACGGCCGATCGGGGCTCTGCGCGATTCCATGGCGCGCGTCGGTGGGCAGGAGACGTGGTCGCGCGCGCTGGACGACCGCGCCTTGCAGCCCTTGTTGTCACGTCGCGACGAGGTGGGCGAGCTGGCACGGACCTACCGCACCATGTTGCGCCAGCTCGACAGTCAGCGGGTGCTGGAGCGGCAAGTGCTGGAGGCCGAGCGCCTGGCCCGAGTGGGCCAGATGGCGGCCTCCATCGCTCACGAGGTGAACAATCCCATCGGCGGCATGCTGGCTGCCCTGGACAACCGGCGTCTGCGTGGAGGACTCGACGAGGCCTCCGCGCACACGCTCGACCTGATCGAACGCGGGCTGCGCCACATTCACGGCACCGTGCAGGCGCTGCTCAACGAGTCGCGCGCCGAACAGCACCCCCTGCAGCCGCAGGATCTCGACGATCTGCGCACCTTGCTGCAGCCCGTCCTCGAGCGTTCCCGTGTGGAGCTGATCTGGGCGCTGCAGCATCCGCCCGTCCCGTTGCCGGCCCTGACGGTGCGACAGGTCCTGCTCAACCTGTGCCTGAATGCGGCGGCGGCCGCCGGTCCCGGGGGGCGGGTGGCGGTGCAAGGTGAAACGTCGGCCGACGGGTGGCGTGTTCGGGTGGCCAACACCGGTCGAGAGCTCGACGGCGAAACCTTTGACGAGTTGGTCAGCGGGCGGCGCTGGGATGAAGGGCGCCGCGTCGGCCTCGGGCTTTGGGTCTGCGCGCGGCTGCTGGCCGACACCCGCGGCAGCCTGCGGTGGATGGGACGGCAGGGGCAATGGGCCACCGTTCTGGAGGCCGCCTTCGAGGCCGGCGCCGGCGCTGCGGACCGGGAGGAGCGAGATGCTGGTCGACTTGATCGAGGATGACGTCTTCATGGGCGAGGCGCTCACCGAGCGCCTGCAGCTGGAGGGCATGCGCTGCCGCTGGTGGCGCGGGGCGCAATCGGCCTTGCAGGCGGCGCAGGAGGCGGGCGCCCCCGACGTCGTGATCTGCGACGTGCGCCTCGGCGACGGGGACGGAACCGAACTGCCGCAGCGCCTGCCCGCGGGTTGGCGCCAGGTGCCGTGGATCTACATCACCGGCTTTGGATCGCACGCCCTGCGCGAGGCGTTGCTGGCGCGCGGCGCCCTGGACTTTCTGACCAAGCCGCTGGACATGGATCGGCTGCTGCGCCACCTGCGCGCGCTGGCGGGCCAGCGGCGCCAGGATCCCGCGACGCTCAAGGAGGGTGCCATGCCAGGCATCAGCTGCCCCCTGGGTGTCTCCAGCGAGATGCGGCGCATCCACTCGCTGATCCAGCGTCTGGGGGGGCACTGGCAGACCGTCCTGATCACGGGGGAGTCGGGCGCCGGGAAGGAGGAACTGGCGCGCTGTCTGCACCGAGAGACGGTCGGTCCGGATCGCCCGTTCGTCGCCGTCAACACCGCCTCGCTGCCCGACAGCCTCGTCGAAGCCGAGCTGTTCGGCTACGAGCGCGGTGCCTTTACCGGGGCCAACCGAACCCACCGAGGGCTTTTCGAGCAGGCCGATGGGGGCACCCTCTTCCTCGACGAGATCGGCGACATGCCGCTGGCCTTGCAGGCGCGTCTTCTGCGCGTGTTGCAGGATCGGCGCATCGCCCGCCTGGGTGGGGAGCGCGAGCTGCAGATCGACGTTCGCCTGATCTTCGCCACCCACCGCCGTCTGCACGAGGAAGTCCGTGCCGGGCGTTTCCGCGAGGATCTGTACTACCGCATCAACGTCGTGCACCTGCATGTGCCCCCGCTGCGCGAGCGACCGGAGGATATCGGCTGGCTGGCGCAGCGCTTCCTGGCGCAGTGGAACCAGGCCCATCCGGGGCGGCCGCGCCGCCTGGGGCCCTTGACCGAGGCGTGGCTGTCCAGCCAGCGATGGCCCGGCAATGTGCGCGAGCTGCGCAACGCGATCGAGCGGGCCTGCCTGCTGGCGCCGGAGGAGGAGCTGGTGCCGGCGCATTTCATCGATGCGATGGCGCCGGCGCCCGAGACGCCGTGGGGTGGCGAGCCGCCCCAGCGGCCCCCAACGGAGCCGCCGCAGGGCGAGGTCGAGCGGCTGGAGGACTACCTGCGCCGGCAGGAGCGTCTCTACATCGAGCAGATGCTGGCTCGCCACGGCTGGCAGATCGGCGTCACCGCCGAGTCGCTGGGCATCAGCCGCAAGAATCTGTGGGAGCGCATGAAGCGGCTGGGTATCCAGTGACCGGTCCGGATCCGCGGCGGTGGCGACGGCACATCAGCCCGCGCGCCGCCACAGCGCCTGCCCGGCGCGGATCGTGCGGCCCGGCTCGATGCCGTCGGCCAGCCGCCAGTGCGCCGGCACGAACAGGATCATGGTCGAGCCGTGCTCGAACCAGCCCATCTCCTGCCCGCGGCTTAAGCTCGCGTCGCACGGCAGCTCGTGCGGGCCGCGCCAGCGCAGGTGCAGCGTGACGTCGAGGAAGTGCAGCCGGATGCTGGCCACCAGGATCGCCGCCACCGGCACCAGCGCGATCGGGCTGCCGTCCGGCAGCGTCGCCTCGATCAGCGCGCGCTCGTTGCGGCAGAACAGCGCCGGGATGCGCCGCAGCGCCGGGGGGTTGACGTTGAAGACGTCGCCGCTGACGTAGCGCACGCGCCGCACGTGCAGGTCGGACGGGGCGTGGAAGCGGTGGTACATCGTCGAGGTCAGCCGCAGCGTGACGAAGCGCCCGTTGGCGTGCACCGCGGCGGCCTCGGGGCCGATCAGGTCCTCCAGCGGATAGGGCATGCCCTTGGCCTGCCAGACGGTGGCGCCATGCACGTCGCCGCAGGCGCCGACGATGGCGTCGCACGGGCTGCACAGCACGTCCGGGTCGGGGTCGAAGGGGCGCGCGCCGTCGCGCAGCGCGCGCGTGAAGACGTCGCGCAGGCTGCGGTAGTCGGCCGGGGCGGCCTCGCTCAGATCCAGGTCCGCAAACAGTCGCCACACTGCCAGCGCCAGGCGCGTGAAGGTTCGGTTCTCGATGCGGCTCAGCCGCCCCATCAGCAGGGTCAGCGCCACGCGTGGCACGTGGTTGGTCAGCGCGAAGTTGAGCGATTCGTGCTGCAGCACGCGGTCGCGCCAGGCGCGCCAGCCGGCCGGCGCGGGCTGCGATTTCACAGGCGTGTCAAAGGGCATACGTAGAACTATCGCGCAACGCGTTGAAGGAATGGTGACACCGATGCTCGAACCGGTCTGGTGGGGGGCCGCCGCGGCGCTGGCGGCCGCGCCGTGGGGCTGGCGGCGGCTGCGTCTGTCGCGCGCCAAGGCGCCGTCGCTTGCGGGGCACCCGCGCATGGCCAAGCGCGTGGCCCGCTGGCTGCCCGGCTACGCGCTGCAGGCACCGCAGGCGTTCGCGCTGGACGGCGCGCCGGCCGACTTGGTGCAGGCGCGTCTGCAGGGCTGGCAGGCGCTGTCGCAGCGGCTGCGCACAGCTGCGCCGCAGACGCTGGCGCTGACCGCGCAGGCGCGCGACGGCATGCCGGACCTGCGCCTGACCGGGCGCTACCGTGTGCCGTATCCGTTCGCGCAGCTCGCGCGCGAGCTGCCGGTGGGCGCCTTCTGGGCGCGCAACGACGGCCCGTGGCTGATCGATCTCGATGGCAACCGCTTCCTCGACCTGACCGGCTCCTATGGCGTCAACGTGCTGGGGCTGGACTTCTACAAGGGCACGGTGGAGGAGGGCGCGCGCCTCGGCGCGGCGCTGGGGCCGGTGCTGGGCGGCCTGCACCCGTGCGTGGCCGACAACGTCGCGCGCCTGAAGGCCCTGAGCGGCATGGACGACGTGACGTTTCACATGTCCGGCACCGAAGCGGTGATGCAGGCCGTGCGGCTGGCGCGCTACCACACCGGGCGGCGCTACGTGGTGCGCTTCGCCGGCGCCTACCACGGCTGGTGGGAGGACGTGCAGCCCGGCCCCGGCAACCCGCTGCCGCCGCGCGAGACCTACACGCTGGCGGACCTGAGCGAGGCGACGCTGGAGGTGCTGCGCACGCGGCGCGACATCGCCTGCGTGCTGGTCAACCCGCTGCAGGCGCTGCACCCCAACCGCGCCGCGCCGAGCGACTCCACACTGGTCAGCGGCGCGCGCGCGGCGGGCTTCGACCGCGACGCCTACGCGCGCTGGCTGCTGCGCCTGCGCGCGGTCTGCACCGAGGCCGGCATCGCGCTGATCTTCGACGAGGTGTTCGTCGGCTTTCGCCTGGCGCCGGGCGGCGCGCAAGCGTATTTTGGCGTGCAGGCCGACCTGGTCTGCTACGGCAAGACGCTCGGCGGCGGCCTGCCGGTCGGCGTGGTCTGCGGCAAACGGCGCTGGATGGAGCGCTTCCGCCCCGAGCGCCCGGCCGATCTGTGCTTCGCGCGCGGCACCTTCAACGCCCACCCCTACGTGATGGGGGCGATGAACGCCTTCCTGCGCGCGCTGGATCGGCCGGAGGTGCGCGCCGCCTACGACGGGCTGGACGAGCGCTGGCAAGCGCGCGAGCGGCGCTTCAACGCGGCGCTGCAGGCCGCCGGCGTGCCGGTGCGGGTGGCGGCGCTGTCGTCGATCTGGACGGTGCTCTACACCCAGCCGGGGCGCTACCACTGGCTGCTGCAGTATTACCTGCGCGACGCGGGGCTGGCGCTGAGCTGGGTCGGCACCGGGCGGCTGATCTTTCCGATTGCGCTGGAGGAATCGGTGTTCGAGGAGACGCTGCAGCGGTTTCTGTCCGCCTGCCGGCGCATGCAGGCCGACGGCTGGTGGTGGCGCGACGAGGCGCTGCCGCCCGAGGCGTGGGCCCGCCGCCTGCGCCGCGGCCTGCTGCGCGAGACGCTGCAGGCCTGGTGGCAGGCCCGACGGCGCGATCGGGCCGCCGCCTGAAGCCGGCGCGCCGCGTTCAACAATCCGGCCCGCCCGCGCGGCCCTCGGGCGGGCCGGCGCCGCGCCGTCAGCCGGCGCGCCGGTGGCCCGGGTCGAGCAGCTGGCCGCGCAGCAGGTACAGCGGCGCGCGGTGGTAGAGCTTGATGTCGTGGAACGGGTCGGTGAGGATCTTCGTCACCCAGACGATGCCGGTGTAGAGGTCCTTCTCGACCCACAGCTGCAGCACGCGCACCAGCAGCCCGCCGACGCCGATCACGAACCACAGCCAGCCGACGTTGTGCCAGAAGCCGCGCCAGTCCTCGTGCGGCTCGAGCCACCCGAACGCCGTCGGATCCCACACCAGCAGCAGCGGCGAGGCCGCCCACACCGTCATCAGCACCACCTTGCGCTTGAGGTTGTAGCCGACCTTGACCGCCTCCTTGTACTCGTGCGTCACCTGGTTGACGTGGTCGTAGCCCTTCGGTTCGAAGAAGAAATGTCCCGACTGGCGCGTCACCATCGAGATGCCCCAGGCGATCAGCGCGGCGGTGGCGGGGTCCTGGAACAGCCACACGTAGGCGACCACGAAGCTGATCGCGCTGATCAGGTGCAGCGTCTGGTTGATGCGGCTTTGGTGGTAGTAGCGGTGGTCGTCCCAGCGCTGCTCGCGCAGGGTGTGCAGGAAGCGTTGCAGCATCATCGGGTGTCCTCGTCGAGGGGGGGAAAGGGGCAGGGGAAACGCGGCCGCGTGCGCCGCGGTGGGGCGGCGGCTGCGGCGCTCGTCATGGTTGCGACATCGTGTGACGCCACGGTGACGTCCGCGTCCGCGCCGGGGTCTGTCACACCGCTGTCGCACGCCGCGGCCAAGCTCGCCGTCCATGGATGCGCGCCTGATGATCGAGAGCTATCCGCCCCGCCGTGCGCTGCTGCGCGTCTCGGTGGTCACCGAAACCTTCCCGCCCGAGGTCAACGGCGTGGCCACCACGGTGGAGCGGCTGGTGCGCGGGCTGCAGCTGCGCGACCACCACGTGCAGGTGGTGCGGCCGCGCCAGGCGGCCGACGCCTGGGACCGCGACGGTAGCCGCTTGGGGCTGGAGCAGGTGCTGACGCGCGGCCTGCCGATCCCGCGCTACCCGCAGCTGCGCATGGGGTTGCCGGCGCAGCGCGCGCTGCAGGCGCTGTGGATGCGCCGCCGCCCCGACATCGTGCACATCGCCACCGAAGGCCCGCTGGGCTGGTCGGCGCTGCGCACCGCGCGCAAGCTGCAGCTGCCGGTCAGCACGGACTTCCGCACCAACTTCGACGCCTACAGCGAGCACTACGGCGTCGGCTGGCTGCGCCGCTCGGTGCAGGCCTACCTGCGGCGCTTTCACAACCACGCCGACTGCACGCTGGTGCCCACAGAGGGTTTGCGCCAGCAGTTGCGCGCTGCGGGGTTTGAGCGGCTCATCGTTGTGCAGCGCGGCGTGGATGTCGATCGTTTCACCCCCGCGCTGCGCAACCCGGCGTTGCGTGCGGTTTGGGGGGTGGGACCCGACGAGCGCGTGCTGCTGTATGTCGGCCGCCTGGCGCCCGAGAAGAACCTGGAGCTGCTGGCGGCGGTGTACGATGCCATGCGCGCGGTGCAGCCGGGTTGGCGGCTGGTGGTGGTGGGCGACGGGCCGCAGCGCGCCTGGCTGGCGCAGCGCTGCCCGCAGGCGGTGCTGCTCGGGGCGCTGGCCGGCGAGGCGCTGGCGCAGGCCTACGCCAACGGCGACCTGCTGGCCTTCCCGAGCTTGACGGAGACTTTTGGCAACGTGACGCTGGAGGCGCTGGCCAGTGGGCTGCCGGTGCTGGCGTTTGACTACGCGGCCGCGGCCGAAGTGGTGCGCCATGGCGAAAGCGGTCTGCTGGCCCCGGTCGGCGATGCGCAGGCTTACCTGCAATGTGCGCGCGCGGTGGCGGGTGACGATGCGTTGTTGCAGCGCTTGCAAGGTGGCGCCGTGCATGCGGTGCAGCACTTGGGCTGGGGGCGCATTGTCGAGCAGGTGGAGTCGATTTGGTTGCGGCTGCTGGCGGCGCACGCTGCTGGGCCGGCGGTGGTCAAGTCGTCGCCGTGGTGGGACGGTCTGCCTGCCACCGGCGCGTGAGACCCCACAGCAGCGCCAGTCCCAGCGCCATCGTCACCCCGAGCGCCGACAGCAGCGGCACCAGCGGCCAGTCGGCGCGCATCGCCAGGGCCAGTGCCCCCAGCATCACGAGGACGCTCGCATTCTCGTTGAAGCCCTGGATGGCGATCGACTGCCCCGGCTGCAGCAGCCGGTGGCCGCGGTACTGCAGCAGCGCGTTCATCGGCACCACCAGCATCCCGCCCAGCGCGCCGATGACCAGCAGCCCCAGCACCGCGAGCTCCAGCTCCCGCGTGTGCACCGCCACCGCCAGCAGCGCGCCCAGCACGACGCCCAGCGGCAGCACGCGCCAGGCGCGGCGCAGCTCCACCCGCCGCGCCACCCACACCGCGCCGGCCACCACGCCCAGCGCCACGGTGGCCTGCAGGTAGGCCGCCTGCGACAGCGGCAGGTCTAGCCGCAGCTCGGCCCAGCGCAGCACGGCGATCTGCATCAGCGCACCGAAGCCCCAGAACCACGTCGTCACCGCCAGCGACAGCCCGCCGAGCGGGTCGCGCCACAGCCGCGCGTTGTCGCGCCAGAAGCGCGGCCACAGCGTCGGCCAGTCGCGCAGCGGCAGCGCGCGCCGCGCCGGCCGCGACGGGATGTGGCGGTTGCACCAAGCCGCAAGGCCGTAGAGCGCCAGCACCGCCGTGAACGCCGGCAGCAGCGCCGTGGCCGGCAGCCAGCCGTCCAGCCCCAGCCGGGCCAGCGCCTGCGGCGCCTGCCAGGCCGGCGACACCCACCAGCCGCCCAGCGCCGTGCCGAGCAGCACCGACAGCACCACCGACACCTCCACCCAGCCGTTGGCGGCCACCAGGTCGCGCCCCGGTGTCGATTCGGTGATCCAGCCGTACTTGGCCGGCGCGTACAGCGCCGCCGCCAACCCCAGCAGCGCGAACGCCGCCAGCGGGTGCGCGCCGGCCACGAGCGCGGCCACCGCCAGCGCCTTCAGCGCGTTCATGCGCCCCATCAGCACGTTCTTGCGCACCGCGTCGGCCCAGGCGCCGGCCACCGGCGCCAGCAGCACGTAGCTCCACGTGAAGGCGAACTTCAGCAGCGGGGCCCACCATAGCGGGTGGCGCTGCTCCTGCAGATAGGCGATCGCGACGATCAGCACCGCGTGGTCGGCCAGCCCCGAGAGGAACTGCGCCGCCAGCAACCAGAAAAAACCCGCCGGCATGGGGTGGGCAGTCTGGCGCCGCTGCGTGACACGCGCGTGAAGCTGCGCCGGCCGCGCGCGATGTCATGCCGCTGACATGGAACCGCCAAGGCCGCGTCACGCCCGCCGCCCAGAATGCCCAGCCGTGGGCGGCCGCGGCGCCGCCCGCCACCCCAAGCGGAGATGACGCCCGATGAAAGAGCTTCCGACGCCCACGCTGCACCTGTCCACCCTGGTTGGGGGCCAGACCCCGGGCCGCACGGCCGGGAGGTTGCTTCCAGCGCACGCGGCCGATGCTGCCGCTGCGCCCGCTGCGCGCCTGGAGGTGGCGTGGGCGCGCCACCTCGACGACGTGCGCGCCGCCCAGCGCCTGAGGTACGCGGTGTTCGCCGAGGAAATGGGCGCGCGCCTGCGCACGCCGCTGCCGGGGCACGACATCGACCTGTTCGACGACTACTGCGAGCATCTGCTGGTGCGCGAGGCCGACACCGGTGAGGCGATCGGCACCTACCGCGTGCTCACCCCCGCGCAGGCCAAGCGCGTCGGCTGCTTCTACAGCGACACCGAGTTCGACCTGACGCGCCTGCGCGCCCTGCGCGAGCAGATGGTGGAGCTGGGCCGCTCCTGCGTGCACCCGCAGCACCGCCACGGCGGCGTCATCATGGCGCTGTGGGGGGCACTGGCGGACTTCATGGTGCGCAACCGGCTGGACGTGATGATCGGCTGCGCCAGCATCCCGATGCACCACGAGGGCCCGCACGGCATGGCCGGCGGCGGCCACGCCGCGGCCAGCATCTGGCGCCAGGTGCGCGAGCGCCATCTGGCGCCGGTGGAGTTCCACGTCACGCCGCGGCTGGCGCTGCCGGTGCACGAGCTGGACGACACGCTGCCGGTGGAGCCACCGGCGCTGGTCAAGGGCTACCTGCGGCTGGGCGCCAAGGTGCTGGGCGCACCGGCCTGGGACCCGGACTTCAACACCGCCGACCTGCCGATGATGATGCGGCTGGCGGACCTGCCGCCGCGCTACCGGCGCCACCTGCTGGGGGCCTGATGCTGCGCGCGTGGCTCCCGGGCGGGGTGGCGACGCGCCTGCCGGCTGCGCCGCCGCCGGCGCCGCTGCCGCCGGGGGACGACGACGACCTGGGCGCGCGCGGCGGCGAGCGGCTGCGCGCGGTGTTCATCTCCGACCTGCACCTGGGCACGCCGGGCTGCCAGGCCAAGGCGCTGCTGGCGTTCCTGAAGGCGCATCCGAGTGACCGGCTGTACCTGGTCGGCGACATCATCGACGGCTGGCAGCTGCGCCGGCGCTGGTACTGGCCGCAGAGCCACAACGACGTCGTGCAGAAGATCCTGCGCCGCGCGCGCAAGGGCTGCCGGGTGGTGTTCATCCCCGGCAACCACGACGAGTTCGCGCGCCACTTCGTCGACCACCAGTTCGGCGGCGTCGACGTCGTGGCCGAGGCGGTGCACGTCACCGCCGATGGGCGCCGGCTGTGGGTGACGCACGGCGACCTGTACGACGGCGTGGTGCAGTACGCGCGCTGGCTCGCCTGCCTCGGCGACACGCTGTACGAGTGGGCGCTGCGGCTGAACCGCCACCTCAACTCGCTGCGCGCGCGGCTGGGGCTGCCGTACTGGTCGCTGTCGCAGTACCTCAAGCACCGCGTCAAGTCGGCCGTCAACTTCATCACCCGCTTCGAGGAGGCGCTGGCGCACGAGGCGCGCCGCCGCGGGCTGGACGGCGTCGTCTGCGGTCACATCCACCGGCCGGAGATCCGCGTCATCGACGGCGTGCTGTACTGCAACGACGGCGACTGGGTGGAGAGCCTGAGCGCCCTGGTGGAGCACCGCGACGGCCGGCTGGAGCTGGTGCACTGGGCGCAGCGGCAGACCGCGCCGGCGGCGGCTCCGGCACCCGGGGTTGTCACCGAGCCGTCAGGAAAAGGCCCTTCGGGCGCGAAATAATGTCACTCTGGCCGCCGCCCGCCGGGTGACGGCGCATCCTCTCGTGCCCCGACCATGACCGCCACGCCGATCTTCCGTCACGCCTTCCTCGACCGCGATCAGAGCATCCTGGCCTTCAACGAGCGGGTGCTCGACTGGGCTTGCCGGCGTGACGTGCCGCTGTTGGAGCGGCTGCGCTACCTGGCCATCGTCTCCTCCAATCTGGATGAATTCTTCGAGGTGCGCTTTGCGCCGCACCACGCCGCGCGGCTGGCCAACGAGCAGCGCGGCGTCGCCACGGTGGAGACCTACCACGCGCTGACGCAGCGCATCCAGGCGCTGGTGGCGCGCCAGTACGCCATCTACAACGACGAGCTGCTGCCGGCGCTGGAAAAGCGCGGCATCCGCATCATCACCCACGGTGAGCGCAACCCGCGCCAGCGTCGCTGGGTGCGCGACTATTTCGTCAACGAGGTCCAGCCGCTGCTGCTGCCGGTGGCGCTCGATCCGGCGCACCCGTTCCCGCAGGTGGCCAACAAGTCGCTCAATTTCATCGTACGCCTGGGCGGGCGCGACGCGTTCGGTCGCGAGCACGAGATCGCCATCGTCAAGGTGCCGCGGGCGCTGAAGCGCTTCGTGCTGATGCCCGGCGTCAAGGGCTCGCGCCAGCAGCACTTCGTCTCCATCTCCAGCATCATCCGCGCCCACCTGCCCGATCTGTTTCCCGGCCGCACGGTGCTGGAGTTCTCGCAGTTCCGTGTCACGCGCCACTCGGACCTGGCGCTGGATGAGGAGGAGGTCAAGAACCTGCGCACCGCACTGCGGCTGGGACTGCAGCAGCGCCACTTCGGCCAGGCCCTGCGGCTGGAGGTCTCGGCCGGCTGCTCCGATTTTCTGGCCAACTTCCTGCTCGAGCAGTTCGAGCTGCCGCCGGAAAGCCTCTACCGCGTGCCGGGCCCGGTCAACCTCGTGCGGCTGAATCAGTTGATCGATCTGATCGACGCGCCGGCGCTGCGCTTCGAGCGCTTCACGCCGGGCTGGCCGGTGGGGTTGACCCCGGGGCAGTCGTTCTTCGAGCGGCTCAAGCAGGGCGATGTGCTGATCCACCAGCCGTTCGAGAGCTTCGATGCGGTGCTGGCCTTCCTGCGCGAGGCGGTCGAGGACCCCGACGTGCTGGCGATCAAGCAGACCATCTACCGCACCGGCGCGCGCGGCGAGATGACCGAGCTGCTGCGCGAGGCGGTGCGCCGCGGCAAGGAGGTCACCGCGGTGGTGGAGCTGAAGGCCCGCTTCGACGAGGAGGCCAACATCAACCACGCCGAGCGGCTCGAGTCGGTGGGGGCACAGGTGGTCTACGGCATCGTGGGCCTGAAGACCCACGCCAAGATGCTGCTGGTGACGCGGCGCGAGAACGGCCGCCTGGTGCGCTACGCGCACCTGTCCACCGGCAACTACAACCCCGGTACCGCCAAGCTCTACACCGACCTGTCCTACCTGACCGCGGATGAGGACCTGACCGCCGACGTCGACGCCGTCTTCAACCACCTGGCCAGCCAGAACCGGCTGCCGCGGCTGCGCAAGCTGCTGATGGCGCCGTTCCTGCTGCAGAAAGGGCTGCTGGAGCGCATCGAGGCCTGCATCGAGGCCGCGCGCGCCGGCAAGCCGGCGCAGATCCTGCTGAAGATGAACGCGCTGACCGACGAGCCGCTGGCGCGCGCGCTGGTGCATGCCTCGCAGGCCGGGGTGCAGGTGGACGCGATCGTGCGCGGCGCCTGCATCCTGCCGGCCGGCGTGCCGGGCCACACCGACCACGTGCGCATCCGCTCGATCGTCGGCCGCTTCCTCGAGCACTCGCGCGTGTTCTACTTCCGCCATGGCGAGCACGAGGAGCTGTGGCTGGCCAGCGCCGACTGGATGAACCGCAACATGCTGCGCCGCGTGGAGCTGGCCTGGCCGGTGACCGACCCGCACCTGCGCGCGCGCGTGATGGAGGAGTGCCTGCGCCTGTACCTGGCCGACCAGCGCGACGCCTGGCTGCTGCAGCCGCATGGTGAGTACGTCAAGGCCTCGAGCCTGGCACCGAAGGCCGGCCGCGGCGCGCTGCCGTCGGCGCAGGCGACGCTGATGGCCCGCTACGGCAGCAAAGGGTGAGTGAAGCGATGGATCTGATCCTGTGGCGGCACGCCGAGGCCGAAGACCTGGACGAGACCGACGACGGCGGTGGCGACGATCTGTCGCGGCGCCTGACCCCCAAGGGCGAGCGGCAGGCCGCGCGCATGGCCGCGTGGCTGGACCGTCAGCTGCCCGAGGGCGTTCGCATCTGGTGCAGTCCGGCGGTGCGCACCGAGCAGACGGTGCTGGCGCTGGGGCGCAAGTACCGCGTGCACGAGGATCTGGCCCCGGGCGCCACGCCGGAGCGGCTGCTGGCGCTGGCGCAGTGGCCCGAGGCGCGCCAGCCGGTGCTGGTGGTCGGACACCAGCCGACGCTGGGCCAGGTGGTGGCGCGGCTGCTGGGCATGGCCGCCGGCGAGTGCGCGGTGCGCAAGGGCGCGGTGTGGTGGCTGCGCCGGCGCGAGCGGCACGGCCAGTGGCAGACCGTGCTGCTGACGGTGCAGACGCCCGAACTGCTCTGAGACCGCCGGGTCACGGCAGCAGCAGCTGCAGCCGCCAGGGCGTGCGCTCCCAGGCGTGCGCCTCCTCCTGCAGCAGCCAGGCCGACTGAGGATAGTCACGCGCCCAGCCCGGTGCGGCCTGCAGTCGAAAGGTCGAACGCGGTACGAAGCGCAGCATCAGCGCCTCCACCGCAGGATCCTTGCGGGCGTGGCACAGCAGCACCGCCAGCCGCAGACACATCAGCTGCTTGGCGAACAGTTCGTCGGCCAGCGCGTCCTCCACCTTGCGCAGCTTGCCGCGCTGCCCCAGCACCAGCAGGCTGAGCCGATGCAGCTCCGGCAGCGAGAAGCCCGGCGCATCGACGTGGTCGAGGATGTAGGCGCCGTGCTTGTGCGCGTCGGTGTGCGAGATGTGCGCGCCGATTTCGTGCAGCCGCGCCGCCCAGGCCAGCTTCTGCGAAAAGCGGCCGTTGCGCGGGTCGGGCGTGGCCACCTGCTCGAACAGCCGCACCGCGGTGGCACGCACCCGCTCGGCCTGCGCCGCATCCACCGCGAACTTCTGCGCCAGCCAGCGCACCGTGCGCTCGCGCACGTCGGTGGCGTCACTGGCGCGGTCGATCAGGTCCACCAGCGCCCCTTGGCGCAGCGCGCCCTGCGCGCGGTGCACCTCGTGCCAGTCGAACAGCTCGAACAGCGCCATCATGATCGACAGGCCGCCGGCCAGCACCGGCCGGCGGTCGTCCTTGAGGCCCTCCAGCCGCAGTTGCTCGACGTGCCCGGCGCGCACCAGCCGGTCGGCGATCCAGTCCAGCCCCTCGCGCGTGATCATGCCGGGGGGAAAGCCCGCCAGTGTCAGCATCTCCGCCAGCGCCCCGGCCGTGCCGGAGGAGGCATAGACCGCATCCCAGCTGCCGGGCGTGAAGACCTCCAGCGCCTCATCCAGCACCGCCTTGGCCGCCACCACCGCCAGCCGCAGCTGGCGTTCGCTGACCCGCCCGCCGGGAAAGTAACGCGTCGACCACGCCACGCTGCCCAGCGGGTACGACTCCATGCGCTGCGGGCGGTAGCCGCGGCCGAGGATCACCTCGGTGGAGCGCCCGCCGATGTCGACCACCAGGCGCCGCTCGTCAGCCTGCGGCAACAGGTGTGTCACGCCCTGGTAGATCAGTCGCGCCTCCTCGTGTCCGGCCACGACGTCGATCGGAAAGCCCAGCACCTGCTGCGCGCGGCCGAGGAAGGCGTCGCGGTTGCGCGCCTCGCGCAGCGTCTGTGTGGCCACCGCGCGCACCTGGCGCCGCTCGAAGCCGCGCAGCCGCTCGCCGAAGCGCGCCAGGCAGGCCCAGCCGCGCTCCATCGCCGCCGGGCTGAGCAGCTTGTCCTCCGACAGGCCGGCGCCCAGGCGCACGGTCTCCTTCAGATACTCGACGCGCTCGATGTGGCCGGCCTGCAGGCGGCCGATCTCGAGGCGAAAGCTGTTGGAGCCAAGGTCCAGGGCGGCCAGCAGGGTTCCGTCTTGCATGCGCGGACACGGTTGAGGCGGTGCAGCCAGCATACCAGAGCCGGGCGCCGGCCGGCTGCCCGGCCACCGCGTGACGCTCATGTCACGGAAGTGTCACGAAGCGTTTCTACGATGCCGTGTGCGGTCGTCGGCGATCGACGAGCCGTCGAGTCCAACCTTCGGAGCGATGCAGATGAAACTCAAGAAACTCATGGCGCTGATGGGCGTCGTCACACTGGGCTTCACGGCCCAGCAGGTCATGGCGCAGGCCGCGCAGGTCGACCCCGCGCTGCCCAAGTACGAGAAGGCTGCCGGTGTGTCGGGCAACTTCACCAGCATCGGTTCGGACACGCTCAACAACCTGATGACGCTGTGGGCCGAGGAGTTCAAGCGTCTGTATCCCAACGTCAACATCCAGATCCAGGGCGCCGGCTCTTCCACCGCGCCGCCGGCGCTGACCGAGGGCACCTCCAACTTCGGTCCGATGAGCCGCCTGATGACGGCCAAGGAGGTCGAGGGCTTCGAGAAGAAGCACGGCTACAAGCCGACCCCGGTGCCGGTGGCCATCGACGCGCTGGCCGTCTACGTGCACAAGGACAACCCGATCAAGGGCCTCAGCATCGAGGAGGTCGACGCGATCTTCTCCAGCACCCGCAAGTGCGGCGGTGCGGCCGACATCACCAAGTGGGGGCAGCTGGGCCTGAGCGGCGACTGGGCCAACCGCGACATCGCGCTGTACAGCCGCAACTCGGTGTCGGGCACCTACGGCTACTTCAAGGACGTGGCGCTGTGCAAGGGTGACTTCAAGCGCAACGTCGCCGAACAGCCCGGCTCGGCTTCGGTGGTGCAGTCGGTGGCCACGCAGCTCAACGCGATCGGCTACTCCGGCATCGGCTACAAGACCTCGGGCGTGCGCGCGCTGCCGTTGTCCAAGAAGAAGGGGCAGCCGTTCGTCGAGGCCGATGCCAAGCACGCCGTCGATGGCAGCTATCCGCTGGCGCGCATCCTGTATGTTTACGTCAACAAGAAGCCCAACCAGCCGCTGCCGCCGCTGGAACGCGAGTTCTTCAAGATGGTGCTGTCGCAGCAGGGCCAGATGGTGGTGGTCAAGGACGGTTTCGTGCCGCTGCCGGCCACGCTGGCCAAGAAGGCCCTCGACGACCTGACCAAGTGATCGGGAGCGCCCAGTCATGAATCGACTGCACTGGATGGGCGCGGCCGCGGCCGCCGCCCTGCTGGCGGGCTGCGCCACGCAGCCGGCGCCGGCCCCCAAGGCCGAGCCGGCCAAGCCCGCCGCCGCGCCGGCTCCGGCGGCGGCGCCGGCCGTGGCCGCGCAGGCGCGCGAGTTCTACGTCGTGTTGCCGGAGGACGGCCGCTACTACGCGTTCGGCTCGTTCAAACTGTACCAGGACTATCTGGCGCATGGCGAGGTGCCGTTGACCCGCACCCGCATCGGCGCCGGCCCCGGCGGCCGCACCGTGGTGTTCGCCATCACCAACGACGACGTCAAGAGCGGCCAGCCGAGCCAGGCCGAGCGGGTGTTCGACGGCAAGCTCGCCGCCGCGCCGGGCTTCTACGGCGAGGTGTTCAAGGACGGCCGCTACTACGTCTTCGGCGAGCTGAAGGACCTGCTGGACTTTGCCGCCTTCGGCGAGGTGCCGTACTCGTTCACCGACGTCGGCGCCGGCCCCGACGGGGCTACCCTTGTCTGGGTGATGAACAAGGAGTCGTTTGCCAAGGGGCGTCCGGCCGAGCGCATCGAGCGCTTCCGGCAGCTGCGCCAGCAGGGCAAGTGAGCCCGCTTGGCCAGGAGACGAAGCTGGCGGGTCGATATGATCCGCCAGCCGCTTTTTTCGATCGGCGATGCCCGTTGCGGTATCGTGACGGTCACCGGCCCGACGGCCCCTTTCGCGTCCGTCGCCCTCGACGGTTGACAGATCCCATGACTTCGACCCAAGCCTCCGAAGCCCCCCGCAGCCTGACCGCCACCAGCGTCGATCGCGCAATGGGGCGGCGCCTGTGGACCGACCGCTGGTTCAAGCATTTGATGACCGCCGGCGGCCTGGGCGTCATCGTCGCCATCTCGGCCATCTTCTTCTATCTGGCCAGCGTGGTGGTGCCGCTGTTCCTGCCGCCCACCGTCGACCGCGCCACCCAGTATCCGGTGCCGGGTGCCGAGCGCCAGCCGGTCGTGGCGCTGCAGGCCGATGAACGGCTGGAGGAGCTGATCCGCGTGCAGGCCGACGGCCAGGTCGTGTACGCCGACTTCTTCAAGGGGCAGGTGCACGCCACGCGCCGCATCGAGCTGCCCGTCGGCGTGGAGGTCAGCGCCACGGCGCAGTCCGACCGCGCCTCCAAGACGGTGGCGTTCGGGCTCGCGGACGGCCGCGTCGTCGTCGCCAAGACCGGTTTCAAGACCAGCTTCGACGCCGAGGCGCGCCGCGTCATCGAGCCCGAGATCGAATACCCGGCCGGCGAGGCCCCGATCACGCTGGATCCGCAGGGCCGCCGGCTGGTGCGGCTGGCGGTGCAATCCGGCAGCGACGGCACCACGCTGGCCGGCGTCAGCGAAGACGGCCGCCTGCTGCTGAGCGCCATCTCGATCGAGCGCAACCCGATCACCGGTGCGGAAACCCTCGATACCCGCAGTGCCGAGGTCCAGCCGGCGCCGGCCGACATCCGCGAGGTGCTGGTGGAGTTCAAGCAGCGCGAGATGTTCGTGCTGACCGGCGAGCGCGAGCTGTGGCGTTACAACATCGCCGACAAGGCCGCCCCCGAACTGCTCGAGAAGGTGGCGCTGGTGCCGCAGGGCGAGCGTGTCACCGCGCTGACGATGCTGTCGGGCGGCTACTCGCTGATCGTCGGCACCGACAAGGGGCGGCTGGCGCAGTGGTTTCCGGTGCGCGAGGAGGGCACGCGCTTCAAGCTGACGCACATCCGCGACTTCGCGCCGATGCCGGGCGCGGTCACCGTGCTGGAGCCGGAGTTCAACCGCAAGGGCTTCATGGCCGGCGACGACAAGGGTCACCTCGGCAGCTATTTCGCCACCTCCAGGCGGCTGCTGTTCCAGCGCCAGCTGTCGGAGCAGCCGCTGGTGCGGCTGGGCTACCCGCCGCGCGGCAACGCCTACATGGCCGAGGACGCCGCCGGCCGCCTGCACGTGGCGCACGTCGAGAACGACTACCCCGAGGTGTCGTTCTACGCCACCTGGCAGAAGGTCTGGTACGAGAGCTACGAGGAGCCGTCGTACGTCTGGCAGTCGTCGGCGGCCAACGCCGACTTCGAGCCGAAGTTCAGCCTGGCGCCGCTGACGTTCGGCACGCTCAAGGCCGCCTTTTACGCGATGATCGTCGCGGTGCCGCTGGCCTTGCTGGGCGCGATCTACACCGCCTACTTCATGTCGCCGAAGGTGCGCGGGCTGGTCAAGCCCACCATCGAGGTGATGGAGGCGCTGCCGACGGTGATCCTGGGCTTCCTGGCCGGGCTGTGGCTGGCGCCGTTCGTCGAGAACAACCTCGCCGGCGTGCTGCTGACGATCCTTACCTTCCCGCTGACGTTCTTCGTCGCGGCGTGGCTGTTTCACCTGCTGCCCGAGGGCATCCGGCTGCGCGTGCCGTCGGGCTGGGAGGCGGCGATGCTGATCCCGGTGCTGATCGTGCAGGTGTGGCTGTGCCTGGCCATCGGCCACCCGATCGAGGCGGCGTTCTTCGGCGGCGACATGCCGAACTGGCTCAGCAACGTGGCCGGCATCAAGTTCGAGCAGCGCAACTCGCTGGTGGTGGGCATCGCGATGGGCTTTGCGGTGACGCCGACGATCTTCTCCATCGCCGAGGATGCGGTGTTCTCGGTGCCCAAGCACCTGACCACCGGCTCGCTGGCGCTGGGGGCCACGCCCTGGCAGACGCTGACGCGCGTGGTGCTGCTGACCGCCAGCCCCGGCATCTTCTCCGCCATCATGATCGGCCTGGGCCGCGCGGTGGGCGAGACGATGATCGTGCTGATGGCCACCGGCAACACCGCGGTGATGGACTTCAGCATCTTCACGGGTTTCCGCACGCTGTCGGCCAACATCGGCGTGGAAATGCCCGAGGCGGGGGTGGGCGAGACGCACTACCGGCTGCTGTTCCTGTCGGCGCTGGTGCTGTTCGGCTTCACCTTCGTCGTCAATACCCTCGCCGAACTGGTGCGGCAGCGGCTGCGCCAGCGCTACCAGACCATCTGAGCGCCGACCAAGGACACGCTGCATCATGAAAGATTGGATCAAGTCCGGTTCACCGTGGATCTGGATGACCGGCGGCGCCGTGGCGCTGGCGGTGCTGTCGGTGTTCTTCGTGCTGTGGATGACCGCGGCCAAGGGCCTGACCCACTTCTGGCCGAAGGCCGTGCTGGAGACCACCTTCCGCGACGGCGACCAGCAGGTGCGCGTCATCGGCGAGCTGCGCGAGGCCGAGGAAGTCTCGGTGCGCCGCCTGCAGGAGGCCGGCTTCAAGATCGACACCAGCGAGCCGTTCGTCGATCGCGTGCTGATCAAGCTCGGCAACCGCGACCTGACCGGCCAGGATTTCCGCTGGTTTCCGCGTCCGCTGCTGGGCGAATTCAGCTACCCGCGCGACATCCTGACCGTGGAGCGCCACGAGTGGGGCAACTTCTACGGCCACCTCAAGGCCGTCAAGGAGGGCGACCAGGTCGTCGCCGAGGGGCCGCAGGCCTGGGGCGAGCTGCAGGCGCGCGTGCAGCGCGCGCAGCGGCTGTTCCGCGAGATCCTGCGCATCGAGAAGAACGACATCGGCGACGTCAACTACCGCATGGAGCAGCTGCGCCTGCGCGAGCGCAAGGCGCAGCTGCAGGGTCGGCTCGACGAGGCGCTCAAGGCCGAGCTGGCCCAGCAGCGCGCGGCGCTGGATGCGGAGTTCGCGCGGCTGCAGGAGCGGCTGCAGACACTGCGCGAGGATATCGGCCGCGACGCGCTGGTGGCCGAGGTGGCCGACGGCCGCGCGGTGGAGGTCAAGCTCGCGCTGGTGGCCGACGTCTACCAGGCCAACGCGATGAGCACGGCGGACAAGATCGTCCACTACGTGCGCAAGTTCTGGGAGTTCCTCACCGACGACCCGCGCGAGGCCAACACCGAGGGCGGCATCTTCCCGGCGATCTTCGGCACCGTGACGATGGTGCTGGTGATGTCGGTGATCGTGACGCCGTTCGGCATTATGGCCGCGGTCTACATGCGCGAGTACGCCAGGCAGGGCCCGCTGATCCGCATCATCCGCGTCTCCGTCAACAACCTGGCCGGCGTGCCCTCGATCGTCTACGGCGTCTTCGGCCTGGGCTTCTTCGTCTACGTGCTGGGCGGCAACATCGACCGGCTGTTCTATCCGGAGGCGCTGCCGGCGCCGACGTTCGGCACGCCGGGCCTGATGTGGGCGTCGCTGACGCTGGCGATCCTGACGCTGCCGGTGGTCATCGTCGCCACCGAGGAGGGGCTGGCGCGCGTGCCGCGCTCGGTGCGCGAGGGCAGCCTGGCGCTGGGCGCCACCAAGGCCGAGACGCTGATCCGCACCGTGCTGCCGATGGCCAGCCCGGCGATGATGACCGGGCTGATCCTGGCGGTGGCGCGCGCTGCCGGCGAGGTGGCGCCGCTGATGCTGGTCGGCGTGGTCAAGCTCGCGCCGTCGCTGCCGATCGACGGCTACCCGCCGTTCATCCACCTGGAGCGCAAGTTCATGCACCTGGGCTTCCACATCTACGACGTCGGCTTCCAGAGCCCCAACGTCGAGGCCGCCCGCCCGCTGGTGTACGCCACCGCGCTGCTGCTGGTGATCCTGATCATGGTGCTGAACCTGGCCGCCATCAAGCTGCGCAACCACCTGCGCGAGAAGTACCGCGGACTGGAAAGCGTCTGACCCCCGATCCCCGAACGGCCCGCCGGCCGGCCGCCGTCGCCGCACCCGCGGGCCTCCGATGCCGAGCACGAACATGACCGAGCAAGCCAACAAGACCACCTTCGTCCAGACCCACGCGGCGTTTCACCAGGCGCCGCCGCTGGAGACGCTGCCCAAGGCGCTGGAGGTGAAGAACCTCAACCTCTGGTACGGCGACAAGCATGCGCTGCACGACATCAACATGGGCATCCCGAAAGGCAAGGTGGTGGCCTTCATCGGGCCCAGCGGCTGCGGCAAGTCCACGCTGCTGCGCTGCTTCAACCGCATGAACGACCTGGTGGACAACTGCCGCATCGAAGGCGAGATCCTGCACGAGGGCGTCAACATCTACGACCGCAGCGTCAACGTCGCGCAGCTGCGCCGCCGCATCGGCATGGTGTTCCAGAAGCCCAACCCGTTTCCGAAATCGATTTACGAGAACGTGGCCTACGGGCTGCGGCTGCTGGGCGTCAAGAACAAGGCCTACATCGACGAGGTGGTGGAAAAGTCGCTGCGCGGCGCGGCGCTGTGGGACGAGGTCAAGGACCGGCTCGACGCCAACGGCCTGAGCCTGTCGGGCGGCCAGCAGCAGCGGCTGGTGATCGCGCGCGCGATCGCGCTGGAGCCTGACGTGCTGCTGCTGGACGAGCCGTGCTCGGCGCTGGACCCGATCTCCACCGCCAAGATCGAGGAGCTGCTGATCGAGCTCAAGGAGCGCTTCACGATCGTGATCGTCACGCACAACATGCAGCAGGCCGCGCGCGTGTCGGACTACACCGCCTACATGTACCTCGGCGACCTGATCGAGTACGACGCCACCGACACGATCTTCACCCGGCCCAGGCGGCAGGAGACCGAGGACTACATCACCGGCCGCTTCGGCTGACGGCCCCACCCTCCGAGGAGCAACCCATGGACAAGCACATCTCCAGTCAGTTCGACGCCGAACTCAACTCCATCTCCACGCGCGTGCTGGAGATGGGCGGCATCGTCGAGCGCCAGATCCAGTGGGCGGTGCAGGCGCTCGTGGAGGAGGACGGCGCGCTGGCCAAGCAGGTGCTCGACGCCGAGCGCGCGATCAACGAGCTCGAGCTCGGCATCGACGCGGATCTGTCGACCACCATCGCCCGGCGCCAGCCCACCGCGCGCGATCTGCGCTTCCTGATCGGCATCTCCAAGACGGTGAGCAACCTCGAGCGCGCCGGCGACGAGGCCGCGCGCATCGCGCGCATGGCCGCCTCGATCGCCGAAAGCGGCCACGGGCGGCGCCTGCCGGTGGCGGAACTGCGCCTGGCCGGCGAGCTCGCGGCCACGCTGCTGCGCCGCGCGCTGGACGCGCTGGCGCGGCTGGACGTGGAGGAGGCGGTGACCATCATGCGCGAGGACGACCGCATCGACGTCGAGTTCAACGGCTTCGTGCGCAAGCTGGTCACCTTCATGATGGAAGACCCGCGCACGATCTCGCCGAGTCTGGACCTGCTGTTCGTCGCCAAGGCGATCGAGCGCATCGGCGACCACGCCAAGAACGTCGGCGAGATCATCATTTACATCGTCAAGGGCCTGGACGTGCGCCACGCCCCGATCGAGCAGGTGGAGTCGGTGGTGCGATGAGAAAGCTGCCGCGTGTGCTGGTGGTGGAGGACGAACCGGCGATCGCCGAGCTGATCGCCGTCAACCTGCGCCACAACGGCTTTGCCCCGATCGTGGTGTTCGACGCCGACGCGGCGCAGCGCGAGGTCGACGCCGTGCTGCCGGACGTCATCCTGCTGGACTGGATGCTGCCCGGGCGCAGCGGCGTGCAGCTGGCGCGTGCCTGGCGCATCGACGACCGCACCAAGGGCGTGCCGATCATCATGCTGACGGCGCGCTCGGAGGAGACCGACAAGGTGCAGGGGCTGGACGCCGGCGCCGATGACTACGTGACCAAGCCGTTCTCGACCCAGGAGCTGCTGGCGCGCATCCGTGCGGTGCTGCGTCGCCGCGCGCCCGAGAGCGTGCCCGACACCGTGCAGGCCGGTGCGCTGCAGCTGGATGCGGCGGCGCACCGCGTCACCTGGCAGGGGCGCGAGCTCAAGGTCGGCCCGACCGAATTCCGCCTGCTGCACTACCTGATGAAGCACCCCGAGCGCGTGCACAGCCGCGCCACGCTGCTGGACCGCGTCTGGGGTGACCACGTCTTCATCGAGGAGCGCACGGTCGACGTGCACATCAAGCGCCTGCGCGAGGCGCTGGGGCCGGCCGGGGCGATGATCGAGACCGTGCGCGGCGCCGGTTACCGGTTCTCCGCCGCCGCGATGGCTGCGGCTTGACGGGCATCAGGTCGGCGCGGTCCGGACCGTCCTACGATTGCGCTCCATGTGGCGACGTACGCTGGGCCTGACGGGTTGCTCGATCGGGGGTGCCGCGCTGGTGTGGCTGGTGCTGCCCGGGCGGGGCTTGGGCTGGCTCGGCGCGGTGGCCGGCGCGCTGGCCTGGCAGGCGTGGGATCAGCGCCGCTGGCGTGCGGTGCTGCAGTGGCTGCGTGAACCCAGCGCGGCCACCATGCCCGAGCTGGGTGGTGCGTGGGGCGAGCTGCTGGCGCGCGTGCGCCGCTCGCTCAAGGCCGCCAACCGCAAGGCGCGCAAGGCGCAGGCGCGGCTGCAGGAGTTCCTCGCCGCGATCCAGGCTTCGCCCAACGGCGTCGTGCTGCTCAGCAAGCAAGGCACGATCGAGTGGTGCAACCTGATGGCCGGCGAGCACCTGGGTTTCGACGCCAAGCGCGACCTCGGCCAGCGCATCCGCAACCTGGTGCGCGATCCGGCCTTCATTCATTACCTCAACCAGCGCGACTTCAGCCAGCCGGTGGAAATCGACGGCCGCCACGCCCGACCCGGCCATCCGCAGCGCATCGCGGTGCAGATCTTCCCCTACGCCAAGGGCCGGCGCCTGCTGCTGACGCGTGACGTCACCTCGATCGAGCTGGCGGAGGCCATGCGGCGCGATTTCGTGGCCAACGTCTCGCACGAGATCCGCAGCCCGCTGACGGTCATCAACGGCTTCATCGAGACGCTGCAGACGCTGGAGGTCGACGAGGCGCAGCGGCGGCACTTCCTGGATCTGATGGCGCAGCAGGCGCGGCGCATGCAGGCGCTGGTGGACGACCTGCTGACGCTGTCGCGGCTGGAGGGCAGCCCGGCACCGGACGCCAGCCACTGGGTCGAGGTGCCGGAGCTGGTGGACGAGGTGGCCGCGCAGGCCCGCGCGCTGGCGCAGGTGCTGCACGGCGGACGCCAGACCCTGACGGTGCACGAGGGGCCGCCGCTGCAGGTGGCCGGCGCGCACGCCGAACTGGCCAGCGCGCTGGGCAACCTGGTTTCCAACGCGGTGCGCTACACGCCCGCCGACGGTCACATCGAGCTCGGCTGGAACCTGCTGACCGACGGTGGGCTGGAGTTTTACGTGCGCGACGACGGACCCGGCATCGCGCCGGAGCACCTGCCGCGGCTGACCGAGCGCTTCTACCGCGTCGACCGCAGCCGCTCGCGCGACACGGGGGGGACTGGCCTCGGGCTGGCCATCGTCAAGCACGTGGCGCAGCGGCACGGCGGGCAGCTGCTGATCGACAGCAAGCCGGGCCAAGGCTCGACCTTCCGCCTGCGTCTGCCGCCGGCGCGCGTGGCGGCGGCGACATCGGCGACGCCGGCGGCCTGAGCGCGGTACCCGCGGCGACGGCACGGCGGTGCGCCGCTTGCGGCACCGTGCCGGCGTGCGGCGTCAGCCGTCGCCTGCGCGCTCGTACAGTTGCCAGCTTTCGCGTCCGGCGCGCAGCCGCGGAATGTCGGCGCGCAGACGCCAGCCTTCCAGATCGGTGAGGCGCGCGCGCGGGCCGGCCAGCAGCAGCGGGCAGCGAGGTTCGGCCGGGTCGTTCAGGCTCCGCAGCGACAGGCCGCCGTGGTGGCGCAGCGCGCCCAGGTCCCCGGCCGTCAGGCCGGTGACCGCCACGCATGCCCCGGACGGCACGAGGGCGGCGATGCGCTCGCTGATCGGCCGCAGGCCCAGCCCCCAGTTCAGCAGCGGCAGCCACAGCGTCATCAACAGCAGCCAGTTCAGCGTCAGCCCGGCGGCCGACAGCACCAGCCCCTTCCACAGCGCCGGCGCGTGCCTGCCGACGCGCCAGACGAGCAGACCCAGCCATGCCAGCGTGGCCGCCGCCGCCAGCGCCAGCGCCAGCGGCTCCAGCGTCGGCTGAAAGCCGGGCACCAGCCGCGCCACGTTGGCGGCGGGCTTGGGCGGCACGCCGGTCATCATCGCCACCCAGATCGTCCAGACGATGGCCGCAGCGCCTGTGTGGAACAGCAGCGCGAACCAGTCCACCGCCGCAGCCAGGCTGCCGCGCAGGGTCGGCAGCGCCCAAGCCGCCAGCGTGGCCAGCGCTGGCAGCGTCAGCAGCAGCGCACGGTCGTCGCCCTCGTCGGCGATGGCTGCCAGCAGCGTCAGCGCCGCCAGCGTCAGCGGCCAGCCGACGTGCGGCTGGCCCAGGTGGCGCCGCCAGCGCCACAGCGCCAGCAGCGCCAGCAGCGCGCTGGGCCAGACGAACCACGCCAACAGCCGGCCCAGGCTGCGCCAGGCCTCCCAGCGCAGGACGTCGAAGCCGCGCGGCCACGGCAGCGTCGCGGTGCCACCGCCCTGTGCGGCCAGGAGCGCCGCGACGCCAAGGGCGGCAGGACCGGCCAGCGCCGCCAGCGCCGCCGCGCGCGGCGCCACATCGGTGCGCCACCACCACAGCCCCAGCGCCAGCGGCAGCAGCAGCGCCAGCAGCGGTGCGCCGCTCAGCGCCAGCATCCATGCCGCCGCCCACGCCGCCAGCACCCCGGTGGCCGCAGGTGAGGCGGCGTCGGCCTCGCCGCCGATCGGCCAGCCGCGTGTGCCGCCCCAGCCGAGCAGCGCCACCGCGGCCAGCTGCACCGCCGCGGCGGTGGTCTCGTGCGCCAGCATCGCCAGTCCCAGGGTGGCCACCAGCGCCAGCAGCGCGCCGTCGGCCAGCGCCCGTGCATAGTCCACCGGGCGCACCGCCTCGCCGAAGGCCGGCGGCAGCGGCTGCGCCGCAGGTTGACGCGCCAGCCGGTAGGTGGCGTACCACGTGCACGCCAGCGTCAGGCCCAGCAACGCGATGAACGGCAGCTGCGCCGCCCAGACGGGCGGCAGCGGCAGCAGGCGCATCGCCACGGCCCCGAGCCAGTACGGCAGCCACGCCAAGGGGCGCACCGCCTCGCCCAGTACCTGCGGCTGCAGCCACGGGCCGCCGTCGCGCATGTCCAGCATCACGGCGAAGGCCGTCAGGTCGGCGCCGCGCCACGGATCGCGACCGACGAAGCCGGGCAGCACGTAAGCCACCACCAGCAGCCAGGGCACCCAGCGCGGCAGCCGGCGCACGGCCTGCGCGGTCACGAGGGCGGGGCTGGGGCGTGGGGTCATCGGCGGGGCCAGGAACGACGACGGCCCGCAAGCGGGCCGTCCGGGTCAGGGGGTGTGGCGCACGGTCCGACGCGGCGGCCGTGTCAGGCGGCGCATCACTTGGCCGCGGCGCGCGCGTAGCGGCTGCGGAACTTCTCGACGCGGCCGCCCATGGTGTCCACCGTCTTCTGCGTGCCGGTGTAGAACGGGTGCGACTCGCTGGAGGTCTCCAGCTTGAACAGCGGCAGCTCGCGGCCGTCGTCCAGCTTGATCGTCTCCTTGGTCGGGGCGCACGAGCGGATGATGAACTGGGCGCCGTTGGACAGGTCGACGAAGCAGACCTCGCGGTAGTTCGGGTGGATGCCTTCTTTCATGATGCTGATCCTCGAGGCGGCAGCCACAGGCCCGGCCCATCCGGGTGCACTTGCCGCAAATCCCTGGATTATAGATGCTCAGCCCCCGCGGCGCATCAGCTCGAAGAACTCCTGGTTGTTCTTCGTCTGCTTCATGCTCTTGAGCACCATCTCCATCGCCTCGATCTCGTCCATGTTGTAGAAGAACTGGCGCAGGATGCGGGTCTTCTGCAGGATCTCCGGCGGCAGCAGCAGCTCCTCGCGCCGCGTGCCGCTGCGGCTGAGCTGGATCGAGGGGAACACGCGCTTTTCATAGAGCCGGCGGTCGAGGTGGATCTCGCAGTTGCCGGTACCCTTGAATTCCTCGAAGATCACCTCGTCCATGCGGCTGCCGGTGTCCACCAGCGCGGTGGCGATGATGGTGAGGCTGCCGCCTTCCTCGACGTTGCGCGCGGCGCCGAAGAAGCGCTTGGGCCGCTGCAGCGCGTTGGCGTCCACGCCGCCGGTCAGCACCTTGCCGCTGGAAGGCAGCACGTTGTTGTAGGCGCGCGCCAGCCGGGTGATCGAGTCCAGCAGGATCACCACGTCCTTCTTGAGCTCGACCAGCCGCTTGGCGCGCTCGATCACCATCTCGGCCACGTGCACGTGGCGCGCCGCCGGCTCGTCGAAGGTGGAGGCGATGACCTCGCCGCGCACGGTGCGCTGCATCTCGGTCACCTCCTCGGGGCGCTCGTCCACCAGCAGCACCATCAGGATCACCTCCGGGTAGTTGGTGGTGATGGCGTGCGCGATGTGCTGCATCATGACCGTCTTGCCGCTCTTGGGCGGGGCCACGATCAGCGCGCGCTGGCCCTTGCCGATCGGGGCGATGATGTCGATGATGCGGCCGGTGATGTTTTCCTCGCTCTTGAGCCCCTCGCGCTCCAGCTTCATCTGTTCCTTGGGGAACAGCGGCGTGAGGTTCTCGAACATGATCTTGTGCTTGTTCTGCTCCGGCGGCAGCCCGTTGACCTTGTCGAGCTTGTTGAGCGCGAAGTAGCGCTCGCCGTCCTTCGGGATGCGCACGTCGCCCTCGACCATGTCGCCGGTGTGCAGGTTGAAGCGGCGGATCTGGCTCGGCGAGATGTAGATGTCGTCGGTGCTGGCGGTGTAGCTGGCACTGGGATCGCGCAGGAAGCCGAAGCCGTCGGGCAGCACCTCCAGCACGCCGTCGGCGAACACCTGCTCGCCGGCCTTGGCGCGCTTCTTGATGATGGCAAACATCAGCTCCTGCTTGCGCATGCGGCCGGTGTTCTCGATCTCGAGCGACTCGGCCATCTTCAGCAGCTCGGAGACGTGCAGGGCTTTGAGTTCGTTGAGGTGCATGGGAAGGGGCCTCCGTGCAGGGGGCGCGGCAACGTATGGGAAAGGGGGCTGCGGTCCGCGGCCGTCCGCGGCGCGGCGCAAGGGCGTCGGGGGAAGCGGGGCCACCAGACGCCGCGCGGTGCGGAGCGGGCCCCATCGCCTCGGGCGGGCGGCTGGCAGCGGGTGGCGGCGAGCCGGCAGCTTGCGCAGCCCGTATTATGGCACCGGCGCCCGCGTCGGTGCCACGGCGGCGGCTCAGGCCAGGTGGGGATCGATGAACGCGGTCAACTGCGCCTTGGTCAGCGCACCGACCTTGGTGGCGGCCAGCTGGCCGTCCTTGAACAGCATCAGCGTCGGAATGCCGCGGATGCCGTAGCGCGCCGGGATGTCGCGGTTCTCGTCGACGTTGACCTTGGCCACGACGAGCCTGCCCTGGTAGGCCTGCGCCACCTCATCCAGGATCGGCGCGATCATGCGGCACGGCCCGCACCATTCGGCCCAGAAGTCCACCAGCACCGGCGTGCCGCTCTGCAGCACGTCGCGGTCGAAGGTGGCGTCGGTCACATGTTGGATCAGGTCGCTGGCCATGGTGGTGTTGCGTCGTGGTGGACGGAAGTCGACGAGGATGGAAGGTTGGGTGACGAGCCTTGACCCCGGCACTGGCTGCACGGTTAGGGCTGCTTGGTTCCCCACCTGACCCGGTTGGCCGCTTCACCATGCGGGAAGGCCCGTCGACAAGCATTGTATGTCAGGTGGATCGGGTGCGGGGCCGTGCGCCTAGAATGCCGCCATGACCTACGTCGTGCTGGCCCGCAAGTACCGTCCCCGCACCTTCGCCGAGATGGTGGGGCAGGAGCACGTGGTGCAGGCCCTGTCCAACGCGCTGCGCAGCGGGCGGCTGCACCACGCCTATCTGTTCACCGGCACGCGCGGCATCGGCAAGACCACCGTCTCGCGCATCCTGGCCAAGTCGCTCAACTGCACCGGGCCGGACGGGCTGGGGGGCATCACCGACCAGCCGTGCGGGGCCTGTGACGCCTGCCGCGCCATCGACGCCGGCCGTTTCGTCGACTACACCGAGCTCGACGCGGCCTCCAACCGCGGCGTGGACGAGGTGCAGACGCTGCTGGAGCAGGCGGTCTACAAGCCGGTGCAGGGGCGCTTCAAGGTCTTCATGATCGACGAAGTGCACATGCTGACCAACACCGCCTTCAACGCCATGTTGAAGACGCTGGAGGAGCCGCCGGCGTACCTGAAGTTCGTGCTGGCCACCACCGACCCGCAGAAGGTGCCGGTGACGGTGCTGAGCCGCTGCCTGCAGTTCAATCTGCGGCCGATGGCGCCGGCCACCGTGGCCGAGCACCTGCAGCGCGTGCTGGCGGCCGAGGGCATCGAGGCCGAGGCGGGGGCGCTGCGTCTGCTCGGGCGCGCCGCGCGCGGCTCGATGCGCGATGCGCTGAGCCTGACCGACCAGGCCATCGCCTACGGCGGCGGACGCCTCAGCGAGGCATCGGTGCGCGCGATGCTGGGGACGGTGGAGCGCGACCACGTGCTCGCGCTGCTGGAGGCGCTGGCCGAGCGCGATGCCGCGCGGCTGGTGGCGCTGGTGGAGGCGATGCGCCGCGAGGGCGTGGCGCCCGCGGCCACGCTGGAGGAGCTGGCCGCGCTGCTGCAGCAGATCGCGGTGCTGCAGTGGACGGGGGCGCCGCCGCCGACGGACGACGAGGTGTCACCGCGCACGCTGGCGCTGGCGCAGCGTCTGGCCGCCGACCACGTGCAGCTTCTCTACAGCCTGGCGCTGCACGGCCGCGGCGAGCTGGGCCTGGCGCCGGACGAGTACGCCGCGCTGACGATGGTGCTGCTGCGTGCGCTGACGTTTGCACCGCCGGGCGGGGAGGGAGCGGGTGGGTTGCGGGCTGCCCCGGGGGCGCCAGCGGGGGCGGGGGAAGCGCCGGCCGCAGCGGCCGCGCCGGCCGGCGCCGTCGCCGAGCCGGCCGTCTCCATCGACCGCGCCGAGGTGCCGCCTGCGTCCGTTCCGCCTGTGGACGCCGCGGCGGATGGCGCGGGCGCCGCGCTGGCCGACGACTGGGCAGCGCTGGTCGAGCGGCTGGACGCCGCAGGGCGGCTGCAGGCGCTGCCGCGCGAGCTGGCGCTGCAGGCGCAGCTGGTGCAGCGCCACGCGGGCGGCTGGCGGCTGCGCTGCGCCAGCGCCATGCTGGCGCAGGACGGCCCGCGCCAGCGGCTGCAGGCCGTGCTGGCGCAGCACCTGGGCGTCGGCGAGGCCTGGCGGCTCGAGGTGGAGGTGGGCCCGGCCGAGGACACGCCGGCGCAGCGGCGCGCGCAGCGTGCCCGCGCCCGTTTGGCCGCCGCCGAGCAGGCCATCGCCGCTGACGCGGTGGTGCAGGCGCTGCAGCGCGACTGGGGCGCGCGCCTCGTCGCTGGTAGCATCGAGCCCGTGGATCCGGCGCCGTCGGCCTGAAGGTCGCCGCGCTGCGTCATGCTTTTTCGCCTTTTCCGAGGATTACCGCATGTTCAACAAGGGTCAACTCGCCGGCCTGATGAAGCAGGCCCAGGCCATGCAGGACAACCTCAAGCGCGCGCAGGAGGAGATCGCGGCGCTGGAGGTGACCGGCGAGGCCGGCGCCGGCATGGTCAAGGTCGTCATGACCGGCAAGCACGACGTGCGGCGCGTCACCATCGACCCCAGCCTGCTGACGGATGACAAGGAAATGCTGGAAGATCTGGTGGCCGCCGCCTTCAATGCAGCCGTGCGCAAGGTCGAGGAGGCCACGCAGGAGCGCATGGCGCGCGTCACCGCCGGCATGCCGGGCCTGCCCGGCGGGCTGAAATTCCCGTTCTGAGTCCACCCGCGTCCGCGATGGTCGCCGCCAGTCGCCTGGAGCGCCTGCTGGCCGCCCTGCAGCGGCTGCCGGGCGTGGGGGCGCGTTCGGCGGCGCGCATGGCCTACCACCTGCTGCAGCACGACCGCGACGGGGCTCTGGCGCTGGCGCAGGCGCTGCGCGAGGCCGTCGAGGGCGTGCGGCACTGCGCGTCGTGCCACACCCTGTGCGAGCAGGAGGTGTGCGCCACTTGCGCGGATCCGGCGCGCGATGCCAGCCAGCTGTGCGTCGTGGAGACGCCGGCCGATCAGGCGGCGCTGGAGCGCACCGGCACCTACCGCGGCCGCTACTTCGTGCTGATGGGGCGCCTGCGCCCGCTCGACGGCCTCGGGCCCGAGGCAAGCGGCGTGCGTGCGCTGCTGCAGCGGCTGCAGACCGATGCGGCCGTGCAGGAGCTGATCCTGGCCACCAGCTTCACCGCCGAGGGCGAGGCCACCGCCCACGTGCTGGCCCAGCTGGGCCGATCGCTGGGGCTGCGCGTGACGCGGCTGGCGCGCGGGGTGCCGCTGGGCAGCGAACTGGAATTCGTCGACCTGGGCACCATCGCGCATGCGCTGGCCGACCGCCGACCGACCTGAGGGGGCGCACTAGGGACATCCCGCTTCGGACAAGCCCCGATGGCCGCCCACCGGCCGGCGGGGTAACCTGTCCGTCCAAGGGCGGCGCGGTGCCGCCCGAGCGCGGCACCGGTGCCGCGCCGGCCCAGGGGGTAGGGATGGATCGCAGGCGCTGCTGCGCGGGGATGGCGACGCTGGGGCTGCTGGCGGCGTGGCCGTGGCCGGCGGTGCGCGCCGCCGGGCGCGTCGTGGTCCACGTCCAGGACAACTTCGGGCTGCGCGCGCTGCCGCTGCGGCTGGCCGAGCGGTTGGGGTACTGCGCACAGGAGGGGGTGGTGCTGCGCTGGACGCCGGAGCCGACGGAGGAGGGCACGGCGCAGGAGGGTGGCAGCGCCGCGGTGTACCTGCTGTCGCTGGACAGGCTGGCGCGGCGCGTGCTGGCCGGGGCCGATCTGCGCGTGGCGGCGGCGCTGGTGCGCGCACCCCAGTTCGCCATCGGGGTGTCGGCGCAGACCGGCGAGCTGTCTGCCGATTTCTGGCGCGAGGCGCGCGTCGGCGTGCCCCTGGGGCAGGAGGTGGCGGCGCAGCTGGCGGCGCGGGTGCTGGCCCAGGGCTGGAGCTCGGCGCCGGTGCACTGGTGGCCGCTGGAGACGCCCGACGCCGCCGTGCAGGCGCTGCAACGCGGCACCGTGCAGGCGCTGGTCTGGGGCGATCCGCTGCTGACGCGGCTGGAGCGGGCGGGGGCGCTGCGGCTGCTGGCCGACCTGCGCCATCCGCAGCAGGCGCAGCGCTGGCTCGGGGGGCCGCTGCTGTGCGCGGTGCTGGCGGCCGAGGCTGCCCAGTTCGACGCGCATGGCGAGGTCCTGCGCCGTCTGGTCGCGGCGCTGCAGCGCGCGCTCGCCTGGCTGCACGCGGCCAGCTCGGTCGATCTGGCGGTGCACGCCGACGTGGCCGGGCTGGCGCAGGACCGCGCCACCTTCCTCGGGGTGGTCGAGCGCCTGCGCCCCACCTACAGCGTGGAGGCGGCGGTGCCGCTCGGGGCGCTGCGCCATTCGTTGCGGCTGCTGGCCTCGCTGCCCGGGGGGCTGGCCTACCAGACGCTGGATCCGCTGCGGCTGCTGCCGTCGCGCGGCTGGACCTGAAGCGGCGCCACCGGGGGCGGCGCCACCGGGGGCGATAATCGATCCCGATGAACGACGCCACCCGCCAGACCGATCTGTTCGCCGACACCGAGTCGGCCGACCGGGCACGCCTGCAGGCGCTGCGCGAGCAGCTGGCTTACCACGCCTGGCGCTATTACGTGCTGGATGATCCGCAGATTCCGGATGCGGAATACGACCGGCTGATGCAGGAATTGCAGGCGCTGGAGGCGCGCCACCCCGAGTGGGTGACGCCGGACTCGCCGACCCAGCGCGTGGGTGGCCAGGCGCTGACCAGCTTTGCCAGCGTGACGCACCGCGTGCCGATGCTGTCGATCCGCACCGAGACCGACACCCGGCCCGAGGCGGCGCTGGCGTTCGATGCGCGCATCCGCCGCGAGCTGGGATTGACCGACGACGACCCACCCGTGGACTACGTGGCCGAGCCCAAGTTCGATGGCCTGGCCATCACGCTGCACTACGCGCACGGGGTGCTGGCGCGCGCCGCCACGCGTGGCGACGGCACCACCGGCGAGGACGTGACGCACACCGTGCGCACGATCGGCCAGGTGCCGCTGCGGCTGCGCGGGGCCGGCGCGGCGATCGCGCACGTGGAGGTGCGCGGCGAGGTCTACATGCGCCGCGACGACTTCGAGGCGCTCAACGAGCGCCAGCGCCAGCGCATCGCCGCCGGCGAGAAGAACGAAAAGACCTTCGTCAACCCGCGCAACGCCGCCGCCGGCGCGGTGCGCCAGCTCGATCCGGCGGTGGCGGCGGCGCGTCCGTTGAGCTTCTTCGCCTACGGCCTGGGCGAGCTCACCCCGCCCGAGGACGGCGGGCCGGTGTTCGAGCGCCACTGGCAGGTTCTGCAGGCGCTGCGTGAGTGGGGCTTTCCGGTGTCGGACCTGGCCGAGCGCTGCGCCGGCGGGGCGGCGCTGGCCGACTACCACCGCCGCATCGGCCAGCGGCGCGACGCGCTGCCGTTCGACATCGACGGCGTGGTCTACAAGGTCGACCGGCTCGACTGGCAGCGGCGGCTCGGGTTCGTGACGCGCGAGCCGCGCTGGGCGCTGGCGCACAAGTACCCGGCGCAGGAGCAGCTCACGCGCGTGCGGGCCATCGACGTGCAGGTCGGCCGCACCGGCAAGCTGACCCCGGTGGCCAAGCTCGAGCCGGTGTTCGTCGGCGGCGTCACCGTCACCCACGCCACGCTGCACAACGAGGATGAGGTGCGGCGCAAGGACGTGCGCGTCGGCGACACGGTGATCGTGCGCCGCGCCGGTGACGTCATCCCCGAGGTGGTGGCGGTGGCTCCGCCGCTGCCCGAGCCGCGCGGCGAGCCCTTCCGCATGCCCATGCACTGCCCGGTGTGCGGCAGCGCCGTCGTGCGCGAGCCGGGCGAGGTCGACCACCGCTGCAGCGGCGGGCTGTTCTGCCCCGCGCAGCGCAAGCAGGCCATCCTGCACTTTGCGCAGCGGCGCGCGATGGACATCGAGGGGCTGGGCGACAAGCTCGTCGACCAGCTGGTGGACGGCGGTCTGGTGCGCACGGTGGCCGACCTGTACCGCCTCGGCCTGCGCCAGCTCGCGGAGCTGCCGCGCATGGCCGACAAGTCCGCCGCCAACGTGCTGGCGGCGATCGAGCGCTCCAAGGCCACGACGCTGGCGCGCTTTCTCTATGCGCTGGGCATCCGCCACGTCGGCGAGCGCACCGCGCGCGACCTGGCGCGCCACTTCGGCCGGCTGGAGGCGATCATGGATGCCGACGTCGAGGCGCTGCAGCAGGTGCCCGACGTCGGCCCGGTGGTGGCGCGCAGCATCCGCACGTTTTTCGACGAACCGCACAACCGCGAGGTGGTGGAGCAGCTGCGCGCCTGCGGCGTGCACTGGCCCGAGGACGACGGTGTGCCCGAGGCCATCCAGCCGCAACCGCTGGCGGGCAAGACGCTGGTGCTGACCGGCACGCTGCCGGCGCTGACGCGCGAGCAGGCCAAGGCGCTGATCGAGGCCGCCGGCGGCAAGGTGGCCGGATCCGTCAGCCGCAAGACCGACTACGTCGTCGCGGGTGAAGCCGCCGGCAGCAAGCTGGACAAGGCGCGCGAGCTGGGCGTGCCGGTGCTGGACGAGGCCGGCCTGCGCGCGCTGCTGGCCGGCGACGCGGTCAGTCCTTGAACCTGTAGTGGTCGCGGTTGAGCACCGCGGCCACCGCCGTCACTTCCTCCGGCCAAAGCTGCAGGTTGAGCGCCGCATTGCACTGCTCGACCATGCCGCGCAGCAGGCCGGCGGTGTTGATGCGGCCCTGCGGGCGGTAGATCGCGCTGCCGTCGCCGCCGACCTTTTCGGCGTGGCACTGGCTGCAGCGGTGCTGGCGAATCAGCTGCTCGCCCAGCGCCAGGTCGGCCTCGCGAAAGATCGACGGCACCTCGGCGCGCGCGGCTGGCGTGCCCAGCAGCGCCGCGGCGGTCAGCAGCGCGCCGAACGTCCGCCACGCCAACCAGCGGTCCGGGGAGCGGATCACGGCATGCGTCGCTCGCATCGCAGATCTCCTCGCGTTGGAGGCGCCAGCGCCTGGCACCGGTCGGTGCGTCCATTCTGACGCACCACGTCAATCTTCGTCCAGTACCTGCAGGAGATCCTGCGTGAGCTGGGCTTGTTCCCGCAGCGCGTGCAGCGTCGGCCCGGTGATGACGAAGGTGTCCTCCACGCGCTCACCCAGCGTCGTCACCTTGGCCAGCTGCAGCTGCACGCGGTGCTGCGCGAACACGCAGGCTATGCGGTACAGCAGGCCCTTGCGGTCGCTGGCGGAGATCGACAGCAGCCAGCGCTGGCCGCGCTCGTCGGGCTGCAGCGAGACGCGCGGCACCACGGGGAAGCTGCGCACCCGCCGCGAGACGCGTGCGCGCGCCGGTGGCGGCAGCGGCGTGGCCGGGTCGAGCGCGCGGGGCAGGCCGCTTTCCACCAGCGTGACCAGCTCGCGGTAGTGTTCCGCCAGCGACTCGGCGGTGATCTGGAAGGTATCGAGCGCGCAGCCGTCGGCGGTGGTGTGGACCTTGGCGTCCAGGATCGAGAAGCCCGCCTGGTCGAAATAACCACAGATGCGCGCGAACAGTTCGGGCTGGTCGGCGGTGTAGACCAGCACCTGCAGCCCTTCGCCCACGGGCGACAGGCGTGCCCGCACCACCGTCGGGGTTGTCCCCCCCGCCGTGCTGTGCGCCAAGGGGCGCGACAGCTGCCGCGTGTGCCAGGCGATTTCGTCGGCGCTGTGGCGCATGAAATAACCCACGTCGAGCCGGTTCCACAGCGCCGCGTGCGCCTGGTGCGGCAGGGCGTGCAGCGCCAGCAGGGCCAGCGCCTCGCGCTTGCGCGCCTCCACCTCGGCGTGCGGGTCGGGCGCACCGCCGCCCAGCGCGCGCAGCGTGGCGCGGTAGAGGTCCTCCAGCAGGCGCGCCTTCCAGCCATTCCACACCTTGGGGCTGGTGCCGCGGATGTCGGCCACCGTCAGCAGGTACAGCCCGGTCAGGCGCCGTTCGTCGCCGACGCGCGCCGCAAAGGCCCGGATGACCTGGGGGTCGCTGGTGTCCTCCCGCTGGGCCACGTGGCTCATCGTCAGGTGCTCGGCCACCAGGAAGCGGATCAGTTCGGCATCCGCGCGCGCGATGCCGTGCTGGCGCGCGAACGTCATGACGTCGCGCGCGCCCAGCTCCGAATGGTCGCCGCCGCGCCCCTTGGCGATGTCGTGGAACAGCGCCGCCACGTAGAGAATCCAGGGCTTGTCCCAGCCGGCGGCCAGCTGCGAGCAGAACGGATATTCGTGCGCATGCTCCGGGATGAAGAAACGCCGGATGTTGCGCAGCACCATCAGGATGTGCTGGTCGACCGTGTAGACGTGGAACAGGTCGTGCTGCATCTGCCCGACCGTGTTGCGGAACGGCCACAGGTAGCGCCCCAGCACCGAGGTCTGGTTCATCAGCCGGAAGGCGTGCGTGATGCCCTGCGGCTGCTGCAGGATCTGCATGAACGTGCGGCGGTTGACCGGATCGCGCCGGAACGCCGCGTTCATCACCGGCCGCGCGTTGTAGAGCGCGCGCAGCGTGCGCGCCGACAGGCCCTTGATGCCCGGGATCTGCTGGTACAGCAGGAAGGTCTCCAGGATCGCGTGCGGCTCGCGCCAGTACAGGTCGTCGCTGGTGACCTCGAGCATGCCGTCGCGATCGGCGAAGCGCGCGTTGATCGGCCGCGGTGCCGCCGGACTGTGCAGGTCGTGCTCCAGCCGCTCGCGGATGTTGAGCAGCAGGATCTGGTTGAGCTGCGTCACCGCCTTGGCGGCCCAGTAATAGCGGCGCATCAGCCGCTCGCTGGCGCGGCGCGCGCGCCGCGCGGTCTGCTCGCGGCCCTGCGCCGGCGGCAGCTGGGCATCCAGCCCGAAGGCCGCCGCCAGCGCCGACTGCAGGTCGAAGACCAGCCGGTCCTCGCGCCGCCGCGCCAGCACGTGCAGCCGCGCGCGGATCAGGCTGAGCAGCGCCTCGTTGGCGCGCAGCTGGCGCGCCTCGTGCGGCGTGGCCAAGCCCCGGCGCGCGAGTTCCGCCCACGTCTGCCCGAAGCCGGCCGCCTTGGCCACCCACAGGATGACGTGCAGGTCGCGCAGCCCGCCGGGCGACTCTTTGCAGTTGGGCTCCAGCGCATAGGGGGTGTTCTCGTAGCGCTGGTGGCGCTGCTGCATCTCGAACTGCTTGGCGCGGCAGAAGGCCAGCGGATCGAGCGCTTCGTGCACCCGCTGCAGCAGCCGGCGCGCCGCCGCGCGCGGGCCGGCCAGCCAGCGCGCCTCCAGCAGCGCCGTCTGCACCGTGATGTCGCCGGCGGCTTCCTGCAGGCACTCCCCCACGGTGCGGGCGCTGGAGCCGACCTCCAGCCCGACGTCCCAGCAGGCGCCGACGAAGCGCTCCACCGCGGCGCGCCGGGCTTCGTCGGCCGCGTCGGGCAGCAGCACCAGCACGTCGATGTCGGAGTAGGGAAACAGCTCGCCGCGCCCGTAGCCGCCCACCGCGAGCAGGGCCAGCCCGGGAGGCATCGCCAAGCCGTGCCACAGCGCGCGCAGGGTCTGGTCGGTGAGGCGTGCCAGCCGGCGCAGCAGCGGTCGCACCCCGGCGCTGCGCCCGCCCAACGCCTCGATCGCGGCCAGGATCTCGGCCTTGCCTTGCCGGTGGCGCTCGCGCAACGCGACCAGCGCGGCCGCGGGATCGGTGGGGACGGCGGGATTCGGGTTCATGGCCGGCCGTGATAGCAAGGGCCGTGCCGCCGGACCGTCAAGCGGGTGCGGACGCGCCGGCGGCGCGCACGAACGCCGGCGGCGGCGGCGCGCCGGGCGACAGGGTCAGCACCTCATAGCCGTCCTCGGTGCACAGCACGGTGTGCTCCCACTGCGCCGACAGCATGCGATCCTTGGTGACGATGGTCCAGCCATCGCCGAGCTCGCGGATCTCGCGCCGGCCCTGGTTGATCATCGGCTCGATCGTGAACGTCATGCCCGGGCGCAACTCCAGACCCGTGCCGGGCTGGCCGTAGTGCAGCACCTGCGGGTCCTCGTGGAACTTGCGCCCGATGCCGTGGCCGCAGAATTCGCGCACCACGCTGTAGCCGGCCGCCTCGGCGAAGCGCTGGATGGCGTGTCCGATGTCGCCCAGCCGTGCCCCCGGGCGCACCAGCTCGATGCCTTTCCACATCGCCTGATAGGTGATCTCGCACAGGCGGCGGGCGTGCGGCGCCACCTCGCCGACCAGGAACATGCGGCTGGTGTCGCCGTGCCAGCCGTCCTTGATGACGGTGACGTCGATGTTGACGATGTCGCCCTTCTTCAGCGGCTTGTCGTTCGGGATGCCGTGGCAGACGACGTGGTTGACCGAGGTGCAGATGCTCTTCGGATAGGGCTGGTAGCCGTTGGGCGCGTAGTTCAGCGGCGCCGGGATGGCGCCCTGGACGTTGACGATGTAGTCGTGCGCCAGGCGATCCAGCTCGTTGGTGGTGACGCCGGGCCGCACGAAGGGGGTCAGGTAGTCGAGCACCTCCGCGGCCAGCCGCCCGGCCACGCGCATGCCCTCGATGCCGGCGGCATCCTTGATCGTGACGGTCATGGGGCGCGATGGTAGCAAAGGCGACGAAACCTGGCCCGTCCGGAGGGGCTCGAACCCCCGACCCACGGCTTAGAAGGCCGTTGCTCTATCCAGCTGAGCTACGGACGGCGGGGGCGTGGCGGCCGCGCGGTGGTCGGAGCGAAAGGATTCGAACCTTCGACCCTCTGCTCCCAAAGCAGATGCGCTACCAGGCTGCGCTACGCTCCGACGTCAGCGGGATTGTACCTGCGCCCGTGCGTCGGCCAGCACCTGCAGCGCGCGGCGCACCGCCGGACGGGCGTCGATGCGCTCGAACCAGGCGCGCACCGCCGGGTAGTCGTCCAGGTCCACGCCCTGGTTGCCCCAGGGCCGCACCCAGGGGAAGGTGGCGACGTCGGCCACGCTGTAGCTGCGCCCGCCGAGCCAGGGGCTCGCCTGCAGGCGCCGCTCCAGCACGCCGTACAGCCGCCGGGCCTCGTTCGTGTAGCGCTCGATGGCGTAGTCGATTTTCTGCGGGGCGTAGAGCCGGAAATGGTGCGCCTGTCCGAGCATCGGGCCGAAGCCGGCCATCTGGAACATCAGCCACTGCAGCACCTCCCAGCGCTGACGCTCGCCTCTGGGCAGCAGCTTGCCGGTCTTGGCCGCCAGGTACAGCAGGATGGCGCCGGATTCGAACAGCGCGATCGGTTTGCCGTCCGGGCCGTGCGGATCGACGATGGCCGGAATCTTGTTGTTGGGGCTGATGCGCAGGAAAGCCGGGGCGAACTGTTCGCCCTTGCCGATGTCGACCGGGTGCACGCGCCAGTCACGCCCCAGGCGCAGGCCGCATTCCTCCAGCGCGATGTGCACCTTGTGGCCGTTGGGCGTGGGCCACGAGTAGACGTCGATCATGGGCGGGCTCCGGGTCGGCTGGCGGGAGGCGGTGCGAGAGGCAGGCGGTGCGCAAACGGACCTTCGGTGCTAGAATAACAGGGTCGCGACCAGATGGGCGGGTACACCTACCGGCCCATTTTTTTTGGTCGCGCCCGAATTGGATCCGATCGAGACGAGCGAAGGACGGCGGCGGCGCGCATGACGATGACGTGGCAGCAGGTGGTGGCCCGCACGGTGAGCGGGCTGGGGTACGAGCTGGTGGACCTGGAGCGCTCCGCCGGCGGGCTGCTGCGCGTGACGATCGACTGGCCGTGGGTGCCGGGACAGGACGAGCGCGCCATCACGGTGGACGACTGTGAGCGCGTGACGCGCCAGCTGCAGGTCGTGCTGGAGGTGGAAGGCGTCGACTACCGGCGGCTGGAAGTCGGCTCGCCCGGCATCGACCGGCCGCTGCGCCAGCCGCATGACTACGAGCGCTTCGAGGGCGAGGTGGTGGAAGTGACGCTGCGCGCGCCGATCGGTGCGGCCGGAGCCGGCGTGGCGGCCCCGGCGCGGCGCCGGTTCCGCGGCGTGCTGCGCCGCGGCGCCGTCGAGGGGGCCTGGCAGCTGGAGCTGCTGCCCGAGGAGCCGCCGGTCCGGTCGGGGGCGCGACGTGCGCCGGCGGCGCGTGCCCGCGCCGCGGCGGCGCAGGACGGCGCGACGGTGCCGGTGCTGGGCTTCACGCTGGAGGAAGTGCGCGAGGCGCGCCTGGCGCCGCTGGTGGATTTCTCGGGGCGCCGTCCGGCTGGCCGCGCCCCGCGGGCATGACGTGACGAACCAACGAGCAGGCAACGAAAGGCCGACTGCGATGAACCGTGAAATGTTGATGTTGATCGATGCCATCTCGCGCGAGAAGAACGTCGAGCCGCGCGTGGTGCTGGGGGCCGTGGAGGCGGCACTGGCGTCGGCGACCAAGAAGCTGCTCGGCGGTGAGGCCGACGTGCGCGTGCAGATCGACCCGGACACCGGCGCGTACGAGACGTTCCGGCGCTGGAAGGTGGTGCCCGACGAGGCCGGCCTGCAGAACCCGGAGGCCGAGGAGCTGTATTCCGACGTCGTCGACGAGTACCCCGGCATCCAGGTGGGTGACTTCATCGAGAAGCCGATCGAGAGCGTGCCGCTGGGCCGCATCGGTGCGCAGACGGCCAAGCAGATCATCCTGCAGAAGATCCGCGACGCCGAGCGCGAGATGCTGCTCAACGATTTCCTGTCGCGTGGCGACCGCATCTTCGTCGGCACCGTCAAGCGCCTGGACAAGGGTGACGTGATTGCCGAGAGCGGTCGCGTGGAGGGGCGTCTGAAGCGCAGCGAGATGATCCCGAAGGAAAATTTCCGCACCGGGGACCGTATCCGCGCGCTCATCGTCGAGGTCGACCCGACGCTGCGTGGCGCGCCGATCCTGCTGTCGCGCGCCAGTCCCGAGTTCATGATCGAGCTGTTCCGCCAGGAGGTGCCGGAGATCGAGCAGGGCCTGCTGGAGATCAAGGCGTGCGCGCGCGACCCCGGCAGCCGCGCCAAGATCGCGGTGCTGTCGCACGACCGCCGCATCGACCCGATCGGCACCTGCATCGGTGTGCGCGGCTCGCGCGTCAACGCCGTCACCAACGAGCTCTCCGGCGAGCGCGTCGACATCGTGCTGTGGAGCGACGATCCGGCGCAGTTCGTCATCGCGGCGCTGGCTCCGGCGGCGGTGCAGTCGATCGTGGTCGACGAGGAGCGCCATGCGATGGACGTGGTGGTCGACGAGGAGAACCTGGCCATCGCGATCGGCCGCGGCGGCCAGAACGTGCGCCTGGCCTCCGAGCTGACCGGCTGGAAGATCAACATCATGACCGCCGAGGAGTCCGCGGCCAAGCAGGCGCAGGAGCGCCAGGCGCTGCGCGAGCTGTTCATGAGCAAGCTCGACGTGGACGAGGAGATCGCCGACATCCTCATCGAGGAGGGCTTCACCAGCCTGGAGGAGGTGGCCTACGTGCCGCTGCAGGAGATGCTGGAGATCGAGGCCTTCGACGAGGACACCGTCAACGAGCTGCGCGCGCGCGCCAAGGACGCGCTGCTGACGATGGAGATCGCCAAGGAGGAAAGCGTCGAGGAGGTCTCGCAGGACCTGCGTTCGCTGGAAGGGTTGACCACCGACCTGATCGCCAAGCTGGCCGAAGCCGGCGTGCACACGCTCGACGACCTGGCCGACCTGTCGGTGGACGAGCTGGTCGAGATCACGGGGCAGGAGCGCGAGGAAGCCACCGCCCTGATCATGAAGGCGCGCGCGCACTGGTTCAGCGGTGAGGACACCGCCAAGCGCAGCTGATGCGGCTGAGCCTGCTGGAGAACGAAGGAACCCTATGTCGAGCAACACCGTCGCCGAATTCGCCGCCGAGCTGAACAAGCCCGTCTCGCTGCTGCTGGAGCAGTTCGCCGCCGCCGGCGTGCGCAAGCAGGCCGGCAGCGACCCCGTCACCGAGGTGGACAAACAGCGCCTGTTGGCCTATCTGAAGGCGGCGCACGGCACGCTCGGGCAGGAGCGGCGCAAGATCACGCTGACCAAGCGGTCGACCACCGAGATCAAGCAGGCCGACGCCACCGGTCGCGCCCGCACGATCCAGGTGGAGGTGCGCAAGAAGCGCACCTTCATCAAGCGCGACGACGAACCGCAGGTGCCGGTGGCGACGCCGGGCGCCGAGGCCGCCGCCCAGCAGGAGCAGGCCGCCGCCGAGGCCGAGGAGGCCGCGCGCGCCGCCGAGCTGGCGCGCCGCGAGGAGGAGGCGCGGCTGCAGGCCGAGCGCCTGCGCCAGGAGGAAGAGGAGCTGGCACGGCGCCGGCGCGAGCGCGAGGAAGCCGAGGCGCGTGCCGCCGAGGAGGCGCGGCTGGCGCGCGAGGCGGCCGAGCGCGCCCGAGCCGAGCGCGAGGCCGCGCGCGCCGCGCAGGACGCAGCCTGCGGTGACGGCGGCCCGGCCGCGGCCGCGCCGGCGGCCTCCGACGCGGCGGCGAGCGCGGCCGAGCAGCGCGCCGCCGCCGAGGCCGCCGAGCGCGAGCGGCTGCAGGCCGAGCGCGCCGCCGAGGAGGCGCGCGCCCGCGAGCTGGAGGAGCGGCGGCGCAAGGCGCTGGCGGAGGCCGAGGCGATCCGCGCGATGATGGCGCAGCCTCGCAAGGTGCTGGTGGCCAAGAAACCCGAGGAGCCCAAGCCCGCGGCGGCGGAAGCCAAGCCGGGCCTCAAGGGCACGCTGCACAAGCCCGCGGGCACGCCGGCGCGCGGCGCCACGCCGGCGCCTGCCCCGGCCAAGAAGGAGATCAAGTCCGAGGCGCTGTCGTCCTCGTGGAAGGACGAGGCCGGCAAGAAGAAGGAGGTCAAGGGGCGCAGCGACGCCGCGGTGCGCAGCAGCGGCAACGCCTGGCGCGCCGGCCCCAAGGGCAAGCCGGGCAAGGGTGGCCGCGACGAACGCGGTGCCGCGGCCCCGGCCACCGAGCAGCGCGTGCTGGAGGTGCACGTGCCCGAGACGATCACCGTCGCGGATCTGGCGCACAAGATGGCGGTCAAGGCCTCGGAGGTCATCAAGGTCCTGATGAAGCTCGGCCAGATGGTGACCATCAACCAGTCGCTGGACCAGGACACGGCGATGATCGTGGTCGAGGAGCTGGGCCACAAGGCGGTGGCCGCGGCGCTGGACGATCCGGAGGCGTTTTCGGAGGAGGAAGCGGGGCTGTATCGAGGCGAGCCCAAGCCCCGTCCGCCGGTGGTCACCGTCATGGGTCACGTCGACCACGGCAAGACCTCGTTGCTGGACTACATCCGCCGCTCCAAGGTGGCCGCGGGCGAGGCCGGCGGCATCACCCAGCACATCGGCGCCTATCACGTCGAGACCCCGCGCGGTGTCATCACCTTCCTCGACACGCCGGGCCACGAGGCGTTCACGGCGATGCGCGCGCGCGGTGCGCAGGCCACCGACATCGTCATCCTGGTGGTGGCCGCCGACGACGGCGTCATGCCGCAGACACGCGAGGCCATCAAGCACGCCAAGGCGGCCGGGGTGCCGATCGTGGTGGCGCTGACCAAAATCGACAAGCCCGACGCCAATCCCGAAAAGGTCAAGCAGGAGCTGGTGGCCGAGGAGGTGGTGCCCGAGGAGTACGGCGGCGATTCGCCCTTCATCGGCGTGTCGTCCAAGACCGGCCAGGGCATCGACGAGCTGCTGGAAAACGTGCTGCTGCAGGCCGAAATCCTGGAGCTGAAGGCGCCGGTGGACGCCAAGGCCAAGGGCCTGGTGATCGAGGCGCGGCTGGACAAGGGCCGCGGTCCGGTGGCCACGGCGCTGGTGCAGTCCGGCACGCTGCGCGTCGGCGACGTGGTGCTGGCCGGCCAGACCTACGGCCGCGTGCGCGCCATGCAGGACGAGAACGGCCGCCAGGTCAAGGAGGCCGGTCCCTCGATCCCGGTGGAGATCCAGGGTCTGGCGGAAGTGCCGCAGGCCGGCGACGAGTTCATGGTGATGGTCGACGAGCGCCGCGCGCGCGAGATCGCCACCTACCGCGCCGGCAAGTATCGCAGCACCAAGCTGGCCAAGCAGCAGGCAGCCAAGCTGGAAAACCTCTTTGCCGAGATGAATGCCGGCGAGGTCAAGACGCTGCCGATCATCATCAAGGCCGACGTGCAGGGTTCGCAGGAGGCGCTGTCGGCGGCCCTGCTGAAGCTTTCCACCGACGAGGTGCGCGTGCAGCTGGTCTACGCCGGGGTCGGTGGCATCAGCGAGTCGGACGTCAACCTGGCCATCGCCTCCAAGGCGATCATCATCGGCTTCAACGTGCGGGCGGACGCCAACGCGCGCAAGGTGGCCGAGGCGGCCGACGTCGAGATCCGCTACTACAACATCATCTACGACGCGGTGGACGACCTCAAGGCCGCGATGGCGGGCCTGCTGGCGCCGGAGAAGCGCGAGGAGGTCATCGGCATGGCCGAGATCCGCAACGTCTTCGTCGCCTCCAAGATCGGCACGGTGGCCGGCTGCATGGTCACGCAGGGCATGGTCACGCGCAGCGCCCACTTCCGCCTCATCCGCGACAACGTGGTCGTCTACACGGGCGAGATCGAGTCGCTCAAGCGCTTCAAGGACGACGTGCGCGAGGTCAAGGAAGGCTTCGAGTGCGGCATCAAGCTCAAGAACTACAGCGACATCAAGGAAGGCGACGTGCTGGAGTTCTTCGAGATCAAGGAAGTGGCGCGTACGCTCTGACGAGGTCAGCACGATGCCCAGCCGCAAGGGACCGCACCGCGGCCACAAGGTGGCCGACCAGATTCAACGCGACTTGAGCGAGCTCATCCCGCGCGAGCTCAAGGATCCGCGCCTCGGGATGGTGACCATCCAGTCGGTGGAGGTCACCCCTGACTACGCGCACGCCCGGGTCTACTTCAGCGTGCTGGTCGGCGATCCGCAGCAGACCGAGGAGGCGTTGAACCAGAGCGCCGGCTTTCTGCGCAACGCACTGTTCAAGCGTCTGCACATCCATACCGTGCCGACGCTGCATTTCATCTACGACCGCTCGATCGAGCGCGCCGCCGACCTCAACGCCCTGATCGCCAAGGCCGTGGCCTCGCGCGGCAAGGACGCGGAGGAGGCATGACCGCGGCCCCCTCGGCACGGGCGCCGCGGCGCCCCGTGCATGGGGTGCTGCTGCTGGACAAGCCGCTGGGCCTGTCGGCCCAGGCGGCGGTGGCGCGCGTCAAGGCACTGCTGGGGGCGGAGAAGGCCGGCCACACCGGCACGCTCGATCCGTTGGCCAGCGGGCTGCTGCCGGTGTGCCTGGGCGCGGCGACCAAGTTCGCCCAGGTGCAGTTGGAGGCTGACAAGGCCTACGACGCGCTGCTGCGCCTGGGGGCGCGCACCACCACCGGCGACGCCGAAGGCGAAGTGATCGCCACCGCCCCGGTGGACGCCGACCGGCTGACCCCGGCGCGGCTGGCCGACCTGGCGTGCCGCTTCACCGGCGTGATCGAGCAGATTCCGCCGATGTACAGCGCCCTGAAAAAGGACGGCAAGGCGCTGTACGAGTACGCGCGCGCCGGGGTCGAGGTCGAGCGCGCGCCGCGGCGCGTGACGATCCACGCACTGCAGCTCGAGCCGGTGCCGCACGACCCCGCCGCGCTGCGGCTGCGCGTGCGCTGCAGCAAGGGCACCTACGTGCGCACGCTGGCCGAAGACCTCGGCGCGGCGCTGGGCTGCGGCGCCCACCTGATCGCGCTGCGGCGCACCGCCACCGGGCCGTTCGAGCTCGCCCAGGCCGTCACGCTGGAGCAATTGCAGCACGCCACGATGGAAGAGCGGCTGCAGCGGCTGCTGCCGCCGGAGGCGCTGCTGCACGGCTGGCCGCAGGTGACCCTGGAGGAGGACGAGGCGGGCCGCTTTCTGGCCGGCCTGCGCCGCCGCGGCCGCTGGCCCGACGCCGAGGCGGTGGCCGTTTTCGGTGCGCGGCCGCGCGCGCTGCTCGGCATCGGCCGCTGCCGTGGCGGCGAGCTGATCCCCGTGCGGCTGCTCGCCCCTGCCGAAATCGCCCAATGGCTGACCCAGACCCACGCATCATGACCCGACCGATCCGCAACATCGCCATCATCGCCCACGTCGACCACGGCAAGACCACGCTCGTGGACCAGCTGCTGCGCCAGAGCGGCACCTTCCGCGAGAACCAGCAGGTCGGCGAGCGGGTGATGGACAGCAACGACCTGGAGCGCGAGCGCGGCATCACGATCCTGGCCAAGAACTGCGCCGTGCGCTGGAAGGACACGCACATCAACATCGTGGACACACCGGGCCACGCCGACTTCGGCGGCGAGGTCGAGCGCGCGCTGTCGATGGTGGACGGCGTGCTGCTGCTGATCGACGCGCAGGAAGGGCCGATGCCGCAGACGCGCTTCGTGACCAGGAAGGCGCTGGCGCTGGGGCTCAAGCCCATCGTCGTCGTCAACAAGGTCGACAAGCCCGGCGCGCGGCCCGACCACGTCATCAACGCCGCCTTCGACCTGTTCGACAAGCTGGGCGCCACCGACGAGCAGCTGGACTTTCCGGTCGTCTACGCCTCGGGCCTCAACGGCTGGGCCTCGCTGACCGAGGGTGAGCCGGGACAACCCTGGGGCACCGACATGGCGCCGCTGTTCGAGACGATCCTCAGACACGTGCCGGCGCACCAGGGCGATGCCGGCGCGCCGCTGCAGCTGCAGATCTCGTCGCTGGACTACTCCAGCTACGTCGGCCGCATCGGCGTGGGCCGCCTCAACGCCGGCACGATCCGGCCCGGCATGGAAGTGCTGGTCTGCGAGGGGCCGGACGGGCCGCGCCGCAAGGGGCGCATCCAGCAGGTGCTCAAGTTCCAGGGGCTGGAGCGCGTGCTGGCCGACAGCGCCGGCCCCGGCGACATCGTGCTGATCAACGGCATCGAGGACATCGGCATCGGCGTGACGGTGTGCGATCCGCTGCAGCCGCGTCCGCTGCCGATGCTGAAGGTGGACGAGCCGACGCTGACGATGAACTTCTGCGTCAACACCTCGCCGCTGGCGGGGCGCGAGGGCAAGTTCGTCACCAGCCGCCAGATCTGGGACCGCCTGCAGCGCGAGCTGCAGAGCAACGTGGCGCTGCGCGTGCGCGAGACGGCCGAGGACGGCGTCTTCGAGGTCAGCGGCCGCGGCGAGCTGCACCTGACCATCCTGCTGGAGAACATGCGCCGCGAGGGCTATGAACTGGCGGTGTCCAAGCCGCGCGTGGTGTTCCAGGAGATCGACGGCGTGCGCCACGAGCCCATCGAGCTGCTGACGGTGGACATCGAGGAGCCGCACCAGGGCGCGGTGATGCAGGCCCTGGGCGAACGCCGCGGCGAACTGGTCAACATGGAGCCGGACGGACGCGGCCGCGTGCGGCTGGAGTACCGCATCCCGGCGCGCGGGCTGATCGGCTTTCAGACCGAGTTCCTGAACCTGACGCGCGGCACCGGCCTGATGTCCAACATCTTCGACGGCTACGAGCCATACAAGGGCGAGATCGCCAGCCGCAAGAACGGCGTGCTGATCAGCCAGGACGATGGCGAGATCGTCACCTACGCGCTGGGCAAGCTCGACGACCGCGGCCGCATGTTCGTCAAGCCCGGCGACCCGGTCTACGAGGGCATGATCATCGGCATCCACAGCCGTGACAACGACCTCGTCGTCAACCCGGTGCGCACCAAGCAGCTGACCAATTTCCGCGCCGCCGGCAAGGACGAGGCGATCCGCCTGACGCCGCCGATCGAGCTGACGCTGGAGTACGCGGTGGAGTTCATCGAGGATGATGAGCTGGTGGAGATCACGCCGAAGAGCATCCGGCTGCGCAAGCGCTTCCTGAAGGAGCACGAGCGCAAGCGCGCCAGCCGGGAAGGGGCATGACGCTGCGCCACGGCCAGGCCGTCGCGCTGATGGTGCTGGCGGCGCTGCTGCTGTATCTGGGCTGGACCCATCGCAAGGAGACACGACCATGACGACCCTGCCTTCCCCGTGGAGTGAACATGTGCTCATTGAGCGCACGCCCAGCGGCGTGGGCCGGCTCACGCTGGCGCGGCCGCGCGCGCTGAATGCGCTGGACCTCGGCATGGTGCGGGCGCTGACCGAGGCGCTGCTGGCGTGGCGCGACGACGACGGCATCGTGGCGGTGGCGATCCGCGGCATGGGCCGCGACGGGCCGTTCGGTGCCTTCTGCGCCGGCGGCGACATCCGCTTCTTCCACCAGGCCGCGCTGGCCGGCGATCCGCGCCTGGAAGATTTCTTCACCGAGGAATACACGCTCAACCACCTCATCTTCACCTATCCGAAGCCGTACGTCGCCTTCATGGACGGGGTCGTGATGGGCGGCGGCATGGGCATCAGCCAGGGCGCTGCGGTGCGCGTCGTCACCGAGCGCACGCGCATGGCGATGCCCGAGACCGCGATCGGCCTGTTCCCCGACGTCGGCGGCGGCTGGTTCCTCGGACGCTGCCCGGGGCACGTCGGCGAGTACCTGGGTCTGACCGGCGTGACGGTCGGCGCCGGAGAGGCGCTCGCCTGGGGACTGGCGGACGTGGCCGCCCCGGCCGACGACCTGCCACGCGCCTGGGAGGCGCTGGGAACGCTGGCGGCACCCGACCCGCAGGCATGGCTGGCCGCCTGGCAGGGCTGGGTCGATGCGCAGCCGGACTGGCGGCGGGCCGGCGCCCGCACCGTGGCGCCGCTGGCCCCGGAGGTGGAGCAGGCATTCGGCGCCGGGACGGTGACGGCAGTCGCGGCAGGGCTGCAGGCCGCCGGCACCGAGGCGGCGGCGCAGGCGCTGGCCACGCTGCGCCAGCGCAGCCCGCTGATGCTGCACGTGGTGCGCGAGCAGATCCGCCGCGCCCGCGCCATGACACTGGCCGACGCGCTGCGGCTGGAGCGCGACCTCGTGCGCCACTGCTTCCATCCGCGCCACCTGGGCCGCAGTCCGGCGCAGAGCGAGACGGTGGAGGGCATCCGCGCGCTGGCGGTCGACAAGGGTCACCAGCCGCGCTGGAACCCGGCCCGTCTGGAGGATGTCACCCCGGAGATGGTGACGCCATTCTTCGCGAGCCCATGGCCGGCGCACGCGCATCCGCTGCGTGGGCTGGCCTGACGCGCGACGGCGGCGCGGCGGTCAACGCGTGGCGTGCTTGAGCGCCCGCTCGACCTCGCGCTTGCCCTCGCGCTCCTTGATGGTCGCGCGCTTGTCGTGCTGGGCCTTGCCGCGCGCCAGGGCGATCTCGCACTTCACGCGTCCGTTCTTCCAGTGCAGGTTCAGCGGCACGAGGGTGTAGCCCTTTTGTTCCACCTTGCCGATCAGGCGGCGGATCTCGGCCTTGTGCATCAGCAGCTTGCGCGTGCGCGCGCTGTCGGCCCGGACGTGCGTCGAGGCGGTGCGCAGCGGATGGATCAGGCAGCCGATCAGGAACAGCTCGCCGTCGCGCACCACGACGTAGCCTTCGGTGATCTGCGCCTTGCCATCGCGGATGGCCTTGACCTCCCATCCCTGCAGCACGACGCCCGCCTCGAAGCGCTCCTCGATGTGGTAGTTGAAATGCGCCTTCTTGTTGTCGGCGATCAGGGCCGGCAGGGGCTTGCGTTTCGGGGCGTTCATGGGGGCCTACAATCGGGCAAAGCCCTTCATTCTATGAAACCGAAGACGGTCCGCAAATCGGTGCTCGTCTGGCACGCCGCGCAGGAGATGTTCGCGCTGGTGGCCGACGTGGAGCGCTACCCGGCGTTCCTGCCGTGGTGCGAATACGGGCGTGTGCTGCAGCGCACCCCCGACGGCATGGTGGCCTCCATCGGCATGGCCTTCGGTGGCGTGCACAAGAGCTTCACGACCCGCAACGTGCACGAGGAGGGGCGGCGCATTCACATCGAACTGGTGGATGGGCCGTTCTCGCAGCTGCAGGGCGACTGGACCTTCACGCCGCTGGGCGAGGGCGACCAGCGCGCCTGCCGCATCGATTTCGTGATGACCTATGGTTTCGCCAGCAGCGTGCTGGCCGCGCTGGTCGGGCCGGTGTTCGACCGCATCGCCGACACGCTGGTCGACGCTTTCGTCAAGCGGGCCGACCAGGTCTATGGCGCGGGTTAGGGCGGCGATGCGGGTGGAACTGGTCTGGGCCGAGGCGCCGCGCCGCGTGCGCGAGTGCACGCTGGAGCTGCCCGACGGGGCCTCGGTGGCGCGTGCGCTGGCCGCCAGCGGCTGGGACGTGGCCGAGGCGCTGGCGGCCGGGGCGCTGGCCGCCAGCGTGTGGGGGCGGCGCGTGGCGATGGAGACCGCCCTGCGCGACGGTGACCGGCTCGAGCTGACGCGGCCGCTGCGCGTCGATCCCAAGGTGGCGCGGCGCGAGCGCTTCCAGCGGCAGGGGGCGCGGGCGCCGGGCCTGTTCGCGCGCCGCCGCTGACGAGGCTGCGCCGCGGATGTGCCGCACGGCGCGCCGCTGGCCGGTGGCGACCCGCCGCGTACAATAGACCTTTTGGAGCCATCCCCATGCGCCTGCTCGGAAAAGCCCTGACGTTCGACGACGTCCTGCTCGTTCCCGCCTATTCCCAGGTTCTGCCCAAGGACACCTCGCTGCGGACACGCCTGACCCGCGACATCGAGTTGAACCTGCCGCTGGTGTCGGCCGCCATGGACACCGTCACCGAGGCGCGGCTGGCGATCGCCATCGCGCAGGAGGGCGGCATCGGCATCATCCACAAGAACCTGTCGGTGCAGGAGCAGGCGGCGCAGGTGGCCAAGGTCAAGCGCTACGAGTCCGGCGTGCTGCGCGACCCGGTCGTCATCAGCCCCGACACCACGGTGCGCCAGGTCGTCAAGCTGTCGGACGAGCTGGGCGTGTCGGGCTTCCCGGTGGTGGAGGGCGGCAAGGTGGTCGGCATCGTCACCGGGCGTGACCTGCGCTTCGAGACGCGCATGGACGCGCCGGTGCGCGAGATCATGACGCCGCGCGAGCGCCTGGTCACCGTGCCGGAAGGCACCACGCCCGAGGCCGCCAAGGCGCTGCTGAACAAGCACAAGCTGGAGCGGCTGCTCGTCGTCAACGACGCCTTCGAACTGAAGGGCCTGATCACCGTCAAGGACATCACCAAGCAGCTCAATTTCCCCAACGCCGCGCGCGACGACAACGGCCGCCTGCGCGTCGGGGCGGCGGTCGGCGTGGGCCCCGGCACCGACGAGCGCGTCGAGGCGCTGGTCAAGGCCGGCGTGGACGTGATCGTCGTCGACACCGCCCACGGCCACAGCAAGGGCGTGCTGGACCGCGTGCGCTGGGTCAAGCGCAACTTCCCGCAGGTGCAGGTGGTCGGCGGCAACATCGCCACCGGCGAGGCCGCGCGCGCGCTCGTGGAGGCCGGGGCGGACGCGGTCAAGGTCGGCATCGGGCCGGGCTCGATCTGCACCACGCGCATCGTGGCCGGCGTCGGTGTGCCGCAGATCACCGCCATCGACAACGTGGCGCAGGCGCTCAAGGGCAGCGGCGTGCCGCTGATCGCCGACGGCGGCATCCGCTACAGCGGCGACATCGCCAAGGCGCTGGCCGCCGGCGCGCACAGCGTGATGATGGGCGGCATGTTCGCCGGCACCGAGGAGGCGCCCGGCGAGGTGATCCTGTACCAGGGGCGCAGCTACAAGAGCTACCGCGGCATGGGCTCCATCGGCGCGATGAAGGCCGGCAGCGCCGACCGCTACTTCCAGGAAAACGACGAGGCCGCCAACCCCAACGCCGACAAGCTGGTGCCGGAGGGCATCGAAGGGCGCGTGCCGTACAAGGGCTCGGTGGTGGCGATCATCTTCCAGATGGCCGGCGGCATCCGCGCGGCGCTGGGCTACTGCGGCTGCGCCAGCATCGAGGAGCTGCACGAGAAGGCCGCCTTCGTCGAGATCACCGCCGCCGGCATCCGCGAAAGCCACGTGCACGACGTGCAGATCACCAAGGAAGCGCCGAACTACCGGCTGGATTGATCGGGCCGCCCGCCTGTCGCGCGATCCATGTGCGGCGTTTCGGTCTTACGATTCAGACTCGCGACGAACAGGGGTTGTGGCCATGCAGACCGTTTCCGTACACGAGGCCAGAGAGCGGCTCTCGGCGTTGTTGCAGGCTGTCGAGGCGGGCGAGGAGATCGTGATCACGCGCCGAGGGCACCGGGTGGCCCGTCTGGTACGCGATCCCTCCTGCTCCGAGGGTAGCGAGGCCGGCACTCGCGACCTCCTGCGGCGACGGGCCCTGGATCGGCTGCGTGCCTACCGGCGGCTGGCGGCGGGTGCCCCGGCCATCCAGGGGGTGACGGATTGGAAAACCCTGCGCGACGAGGGACGGACTTAGTGACGGCGGTCCCGGTGGTCGTCGATGCGTCGGTTGCGGCAGCGTGGTTGTTGCCGGACGAATGCAGCGAGACGGCGGAGGATTGGTTCGCCCAGGCCTGTGCCGACGAAGGGCGTTTCTGGGCACCAGCCTTGTGGTGCTGGGAGGTCGGCAACTTGCTGCTGATGGCCGCCCGGCGCGGGCGCATTGCCCCCGGGGCTGTGGAGGCCGGCTTGGATCTGCTGCTGTCCACGCGTGTCGCGATCGAAGATGCGCCGACGCCCGAGCAACGACGGGAAACGCTGCGGCTCGCGCGAGAAAGCGGCTTGACGTTCTACGACGCGGCCTACCTCGAACTCGCGAAGCGCCGCAGTGCGCAGCTCGCCTCCCGCGACCGGCAGCTCATCGCCGCGGCGCGCGCCCGTGGCGTGGAATGCCTTGAACTTTGACCTCACGATGAACCACGACAAAATCCTCATCCTCGACTTCGGCTCGCAGGTCACGCAGCTGATCGCGCGGCGCGTGCGCGAGGCGCACGTCTACTGCGAGGTGCACCCCTGCGACGTCAGCAGCGAGTGGGTGCGGCAGTACGCCGCCGACGGGCGGCTCAAGGGCATCATCCTGTCGGGCAGCCACGCCAGCGTCTACGAGGTGGACGACCGCGCGCCCGATGCGGTGTTCGAGCTGGGCGTGCCGGTGCTGGGCATCTGCTACGGCATGCAGACGATGGCGCAGCAGCTCGGCGGGCGCGTGGAGGGTTCACCGGTGCGCGAGTTCGGCTATGCCGAGGTGCGCGCGCGCGGCCACACGGCGCTGCTGAAGGACATCGCCGACTTCCACACGCCCGAAGGGCACGGGATGCTGAAGGTGTGGATGAGCCACGGCGACAAGGTGGTGGAGCTGCCGCCCGGCTTCAAGCTGATGGCCAGCACCGACTCGTGCCCGATCGCCGGCATGGCCGACGAGACGCGGCGCTTCTACGGCGTGCAGTTCCACCCGGAGGTGACGCACACCGTGCAGGGCCGCGCGATTCTCGAGCGCTTCGTGCTGGAGATCTGCGGCGCCAGGCCCGACTGGATCATGCGCGACCACATCGAGGAGGCGGTGGCGGCCATCCGCGCCCAGGTCGGCGACGAGGAGGTGCTGCTGGGCCTCTCGGGCGGGGTCGATTCGTCGGTGGCCGCCGCGCTCATCCACCGCGCCATCGGCGACCAGCTCACCTGCGTGTTCGTCGACCACGGCCTGCTGCGCCTGCACGAGGGCGACATGGTGATGGACATGTTCGCCGGCAAGCTGCACGCGCGGGTGATCCGGGTGGACGCGAGCGAGCTGTTCCTGCGCGAGCTGGCCGGCGTGACCGACCCCGAACAGAAGCGCAAGATCATCGGCCGGCTGTTCGTCGACGTCTTCAAGGCCGAGGCCGAAAAGCTCAAGGCCGCGCGCCCCGGCTCCAAGGGCATCCAGTGGCTGGCCCAGGGCACCATCTACCCGGACGTGATCGAGTCGGGTGGGGCCAAGAGCAAGAAGGCCGTCACGATCAAGAGCCACCACAACGTCGGCGGCCTGCCCGAGCAGCTGGGCTTGAAGCTGCTGGAGCCGCTGCGCGACCTCTTCAAGGACGAGGTGCGCGAGCTCGGCGTGGCGCTGGGCCTGCCGCACGACATGGTCTACCGCCACCCGTTCCCCGGGCCGGGCCTGGGCGTGCGCATCCTCGGCGAGGTGAAGAAGGAATACGCCGACCTGCTGCGGCGGGCCGATGCCATCTTCATCGAGGAGCTGCGCTCCACCATCGAGCCGAACTCGGGCAAAAGCTGGTACGACCTCGTCAGCCAGGCGTTCGCGGTGTTCCTGCCGGTCAAGAGCGTGGGCGTGATGGGTGACGGTCGCACCTATGACTACGTGGTCGCGCTGCGCGCGGTGCAGACCAGCGACTTCATGACCGCGGACTGGGCCGAGCTGCCCTATGGCCTGCTCAAGCGCGTCTCCAGCCGCATCATCAACGAGGTGCGCGGCATCAACCGCGTCACCTACGACGTCAGCTCCAAGCCGCCGGCGACGATCGAGTGGGAGTGAACGGATACGCGCCCGCCATGGAGCCGACGTCGACCATCCCGGACGACGCGCGCTGGATGGCCGAGGCGCTGGCGCTGGCGCGGCAGGCCGCCGATGCCGGCGAGGTGCCGGTGGGGGCGGTGGTGGTGCACGCCGGGCGCATCGTCGGCCGTGGGCACAACCAGCCGGTGGGCAGCGGCGATCCCACGGCGCACGCCGAGATCGTCGCGCTGCGCGAGGCGGCGCGCGCGTTGGGCAACTACCGACTGGACGGTTGCACGCTGTACGTGACGTTGGAGCCGTGCGCGATGTGCGCGCAGGCGGCGCTGCACGCACGGCTGGCGCGGGTGGTCTACGGGGCGGCGGAGCCGCGCAGCGGCGCGGCCGGATCGGTGCTGGACCTGTTCGCGTTGCCAGCGCTCAACGCCCACACGCAGGTGCTCGGCGGGGTGCTGGCCGATCAGGCGGCAGCCCTGTTGCAGTCCTTCTTTCGCCAGCGCCGCGCGCAGCAGCGCGCGCAGGCGGTGCCGCTGCGTGACGACGCGCTGCGCACGCCCGAGGATGCGTTCGACGCCGCCTGGGCCATGGCGGCGTCGGCCGGGCTGCGGCGTGAGGAGGTCTCGCATCACTGGCAACGCGAGGCGGCGGCACTGGAAGGCCTGCGCCTGCACGCGCTGGATGTCGGCGACGGTGCGGCCGCGGAGGTCGAACTCTGCCTGCACGGGCCGGACGGCTGGTGGCCGCAGTGGCTGCCGTGGCTGGCGGGGCGGGGCGGGGCAGGCGGCCGCTGCCTGGTGCCGGACCTGATCGGCTTCGGCCAGAGCGACAAGCCGAAGAAGGAGCGCTGGCACACCCCTGCGCGGCACGCCGCGGTGCTGACCGGCTGGCTGGAGGCGCTGCAGGTGCCGGCGGTGCGTCTGTGGCTGGCGCCGGGGGCCGAGGCGCTGCTGCCGGCGCTGCGGGCGGCGCTCGGCCCGCGGCTGTTGCGGGCGATCCCGGTGGACGCCTCGCGGCTGCTTGCGCCCGGCCCGTGGCAGCAGGCGCCGTACCCGGATCGTGGCCACCGGGCGGGGGCGCGCGCCTGGGCCGCGTGGTGGCCTGCCCCGGCGGTCGACCCGGTCCGATAATGCCGCCATGGCCCTGATCTACGTCTATTCCCCGAGCGGCGCCGTGCGTGACCGCGCCGGTCTGCGCCGCGCGGTTCGACGCCTGCAGTCCGCCGGCCACGAGGTCGTGCTGGACGAAGCGACACTGGCGCGGCATCAGCGCTTCGCCGGCGATGACGAGACGCGGCTGCAGGCGATCGCGCGCGCGGCGGCCAGCGGCGCCGACGTGGCGCTGACCACGCGCGGGGGGTATGGTCTGACCCGCCTGCTGCCGCGGCTGCCTTACGACGCCATCGACGCCGCGGCGCGGCGCGGCATGGCGTGGATGGGTTTGAGTGACTTCACCGCGCTGCAGCTGGCGGCGCTGGCGCAGCGCGGCACGCCGACCTGGGCCGGCCCGGCCCTGCTGGAGGATTGGGCCGGCGAGACGGTGGATGAGATCACCATGGCGTGCTTCGACGACCTCGTGCACGGAGTGGGGGAGGGCGCCGGCTGGCGGCTGCCGCCAGCTGACCTGCGCGCGCACCCCGATCTGCAGCGGGGCTGGCGGCTGGAGGGCGCGACGCTGTGGGGCGGCAACCTGTCGATCGTGGCCAACCTGGTCGGCACGCCGTACCTGCCGGCGGTGGACGGCGGCGTGCTGTTCCTGGAGGACGTCGGCGAGCACCCCTATCGCATCGAGCGGCTGCTGACGCAGCTGCTGCTGGCCGGTGTGCTGCCGCGGCAGCGTGCCGTGTTGCTGGGAGCCTTCAACCGTTACACGCTGACGCCGCACGACCGCGGTTTCCGCATGCAGACGGTCGTGCAGTGGCTGCGCGCGCAGCTGCCCGGCATGCCGGTGCTGACCGGCCTGCCGTTCGGGCACGTGCCGACCAAGGTCGTGCTGCCGGTCGGGCGGCCGGTCGAGCTGGTGGTCGAGGGGCGCGAGGCAGTGCTGTTCTGGGGCTGAGCGGCGCGCAGGCCGCTCGCATCCTCAGCCCGCCGTCGCGGCCGCGGGTGCCGACGCCTCGGCCACGCGGCGCGCGATGTGCGCCAGTGCTTCGTCGACCTGATCGATCAGGATCAGCGCCAGATCGCCCGGTTGCAGCCGCTGCAGCGCCGTGTCGATGGCAGCGAATTCGCCCCGGATGGCGACGTGCCAGCGGGTGCGCGGTGCGCCCTGCAGCCCCTGCTGCAGCAGCGCGAGGGTTTCGCCGTCGGCACGCCCCCGCTGGCAGGCGTCCTCGTACAGCACCGCCTCGTCGAACACCTGGCCGAGCAGGCGCGTCTGCTCGACGATGTCCTGGTCGCGCCGGTCGCCGGCGGCGCTGATGACGACGATGCGCTTGGCCGCAGGCATCGCCTCCACCGTGCGGCACAGCGCGGCGATCGCATCCGGGTTGTGGCCGTAGTCGGCAATGACGGTGGCGCCACGGTAGTCGAAGCGGTTGAAGCGGCCGGGCACCGCCTGCACGGTGGCCTCGAAGCTGGCCAGCCCGCGCGCGATGGCCTCCCAACTGGCGCCGGCGGCCCAGGCGGCGGCCACCGCGGCCATCGCGTTGTCGACCTGGAACGGGATGCGGCCGCCGTTGGTCAGCGGGATATCGGCCAGCGGCAGGCGCACCTGCCATCCCCCCTCCGCGGCGACGAGGGCACCCTGGTCGACGAACACGACGCGCTTGCCCAGCGCCCGATGCGTGGCCACGACCGGATGGCGCGCGTCCGGGCCGAAATAGATCACCTGGCCGGGGCAGGCCGGCGCCATCGCCACGCAGTGCGGATCGGCGGCGTTGAGCACCGCGTAGCCGTGCGGGGCGACGTTCTGCACGATGACGCGCTTGAGCACCGCCACATCCTCGGTGGTGGTGATGTAGTTCAGGCCGAGGTGGTCGCCGGTGCCGATGTTGGTCACCACCGCCACCAGGCAGCGGTCGAACGCCAGCCCCTCGCGCAGCATCCCGCCGCGTGCGGTTTCCAGCACCGCGGCGTCGACATCCGGGTGCGCCAGCAGGCGGCGCGCGCTCTTCGGGCCGGAGCAGTCGCCGCGGTCGATCACGCGGCCCTGCACGTACACCCCGTTGGTGTCGGTGAAGCCGACGCGCCAGCCGTGCGCGGCCAGCAGATGGGCGGTCAGCCGCACCGTGGTGGTCTTGCCGTTGGTGCCGGTGACCGCGACCAGCGGGATGCGTCCATCCTCGCCGGGCGGGAACATGTGGTCGACGATGGCCTGACCGACGTCGCGCCCCTTGCCGTAGGAAGGGCTCAGGTGCATGCGCAGGCCCGGGGCGGCGTTGACCTCGACGATGCCGCCCTGCTGCTCCTCCAGCGGATGCACGATGCTCTGGCAGACGACGTCGACGCCGCAGACGTCCAGCCCCACGGTCATCGCCGCCAGCACCGCGCGCTGCGCCACCAGCGGATGCACCTCGTCGGTGACGTCGGTGGCGCTGCCGCCGGTGGACAGGTTGGCGTTGTTGCGCAGCACCACGCGCTGGCCCAGCGCGGGCACGCTGTCGGGGGTGAGGCCCTGTTGCGCCAGTCGCTCCTGCGCGATGGCGTCGAGCCGGATGCGCGTCAGCGGCGTGGCGTGGCCGTCGCCGCGGCGCGGATCGGCGTTGACGCGCTCGACCAGCTCGCGCACGGTGTGCACCCCGTCACCGATGACCAGCGGCGGATCGCGCCGCGCCGCCGCCACCAGCCGGTTGCCGACCACCAGCAGGCGAAAGTCGATGCCGGGCAGGTAGCGTTCCACCATCACCTCGCTGCCGTGGCGGCTGGCGGTCTCGTAGGCGGCCAGTACCTGCTCGCGCTCGCGCACGTTGACGGTGACGCCCTTGCCCTGGTTGCCGTCGCGCGGCTTGACGACCACCGCGCCGCCCAGCTCCTGCGCGGCGCGCCAGGCGTCCTCGGCGTCGCGCACCGGGCGGCCCAGCGGCACCGGCACGCCCACGGCGTGCAGCAGCTTCTTCGTCAGTTCCTTGTCCTGGGCGATCGACTCGGCGATGGCGCTCGTGCTGTCACACTCGGCGGCCTGGATGCGCCGCTGCTTCGACCCCCAGCCGAGCTGCACCAGGCTGCCGCTGGTCAGCCGCCGGTACGGGATGCCGCGGCGCACGGCCGCCTCCACGATCGAGCCGGTGGACGGCCCCAGGCGCAGGTCCTCGTCCAGCTCCTTGAGCCGGGCGACGACCGCGCCGACGTCGAACGGTGTCCCGTCACGCGCCGCCTGCAGGAGCTCCAGCGCGGCGTCGAACGCGGCGCGACCGACCTCCTCGACGCTGTACTCCACCACCACCTGATAGATGCCGGGCTCGGGCGCGGCGATGGTGCGCGAGAAGCTCACCGGGCAGCCGGCCTCGGTCTGCAACGCCAGCGCGGCCAGCTCCAGCGCATGCGCCATGGTGATCACGCCCTCGGCGGTCGGCTCCGGCAGCGCTCCCAGGGCCGGAAAGCGTTCGCGCAGCCGGGCGTCGAAGCCTTCCAGGCGGCCCAGGTCGCACTCCTCGGGCGTGCAGCTGACGGTGGCCTCGATGGCGGTGTGGCGGCTCCACAGATTGGGGCCGCGCAGGGCCCGCAGGCGGTTGACCTTCATGGTGGGAGATCCGGCAATGTTCAGAGATCGGGCAGCTCGACGGCGGCCACCTCCAGGCCGGCGCGGACGAGGTCCAGGGGCAGCTCCAGCGCCACCGCCGCGCCCACGGCGGCCAGCAGCGTGTGCGGGCGCACGCGCCGCAGCAGCGTCTGCACACCGGGGTGATCCAGCGCCAACACGGGCCGCGCGCCGCCGGCGCGCGCCAGCGTCACCCAGCCGTCCTCGACGGTGACGAAGCGTCCGCCCTGGGCGACGTGCTCGGCGCGCAGCGGGTGGTCGGCCTGGTCGCTGTAGAACAGCACCGCGCCGTCCGAAAGCTCGGCCAGGCTGGCGCAGACCTCGCAGTCGGCGTTGAGCACCGCGCAGCCTTCGGGCAGCACCACGTCGACCTGCGTGCGCAGCACCTTGCGCATCTGTTCCTGGGTGGTGATGAAGTGATCGTCCAGCCCCCGCGGCGGCGGCACGTCGGTGACGACGCCGATCAGGCAGCGGTCATACGGCAGCCCCTCGTCGAGGATGCTGCGCGGCGAGCTTTCGATCACGGCGGCCTGCACGCGGCGGTTCATCAGGATGCGCTGGCCGGCCTCCCATGGCGAGGGGGCGCCGGCGTCCACCGGCTGCATCTGCAGATAGATCCGCCCGTCGCAGGCCACGCCGGTGTGCTGGCCGCCGCGCTGCAGCAGCCAGCCGATCAGCCGCGCCAGCGCCGCGGTGTCGCGCGTGCCGGTGACGCCGACGATGGGGATACGGCCCGTCTGGCCCGGCGGAAAGAGGTGGGCCACGATCGCCTCGCCGACCGGCCGCGGTGTGCCGCGCGCGGGCTTGAGGTGGGGCAGCAGCCCGGGGCCGGCGTTGACCTCGACGATGGCGCCGCCCTGTTCGGCCAGCGGGCGGCCGATGTCCTGCACGACGAGGTCGATGCCGGCGATGTCCAGACCCACGACGCGCGCGGCCAGCGCCGTCAGCTCGGCGATGTCGGGGTGCACGAGGTCGGTGACGTCGTCGGTCAGCAGACCCGTGCGCTGCACCAGCACCCGCCGGCCGGCCTCGGGCACGCTGTCGGGGGTCAGCCCCTGGCGCTGCAGCTCCAGCATCACGTCGCGGTTTTCCGGCAGGCGGATGGTGTCGAGCGGGTATTCCTCTTCCTCACCGCGGCGCGGGTCGCTGTTGATGTCGCGCTCGATCAGCTCGCGCACCGTGTGCTGGCCGTCGCCGGTGATCCAGGCACATTCGCCGCGGCTGGCGGCCACCATGCGCCCGCCCACCACCAGCACGCGGTGCTCGGTGCCGGGGATGTAGCGCTCCACCATCACCTCCGAGCCCTCGCGCTCGGCGAGCCGGCAGGCAGCTTCCAGCTCCTCGCGCGTGCGCACGTCCAGCGACACGCCGCGCGCATGGTTGGCGTCGGAGGGCTTGACCACCACCGGCAGGCCGATGGCCTGCGCCGCCTCCCACGCATCCTCGACGCTTTCCACCACGCGGCCTTCCGGCACCGGCACGCCGCACTCGGCCAGCAGCCGCTTGGTCAGGTCCTTGTCGCGCGAGATGCCCTCGGCGATCGCGCTGGTGCGGTCGGTCTCGGCGGTCCAGATGCGCTGCTGCTGCGCGCCATAGCCGAGCTGCACGAGGTTGCCGCCCTCGATCAGACGGATGTGCGGGATGCGCCGCGCCGTGGCCGCATCGACGATGGCGGCGGTGCTGGGCCCCAGCGCCCAGCGATCCACCAGGCCCTTGAGCCGCTTGACGGCAGCCACCAGGTCGAACGGTCGGTCGTCGATGGCCGCGCACAGCAGGTCGCGCGCCTCCAGCACCGCGGCCTGTGCCACCTCGTACTGGCGGGCGCGGATCACCATTTTGTACACGCCGCGTCGGTCGGTGGAGCGGGTCTGCCCGAAGCCGGTGGGCAGCCCCGCGAGGTTGAGCAGCTCGATGGCGACGTGCTCCAGGATGTGGCCGGCCCAGGTACCCTCGCGCAGCCGCTGCAGGAAGCCGCCACGTTCGCCGACGCCGCAGTGATGCTCCACCAGCCCCGGCAACCAGGCCGTCAGCCGTTCGGTCAGGCCGGGCAGGGTGTTGGAGGGACGGTCCTCCAGCGGACCGATGTCGATGAGGGCTTCCAGCGCCGCGCGGTAGGTCCACAGGTTGGGGCCGCGCAGATGGCGCATGCGCAGGATCTCGATGGTGGTGGGGGGCATGGGCGGGTTCCAGGAGGCACCGTAGAATGCGGGGCCCCGTCCGTTGCTGTCAAGCGCTATTGTGGCGGTTGTGCGCGGGCCGCGTCCTGTTACAACCGCAACCGAATTGCAACATGTCGTATCCGAAGCCGTCACCCGTGGCCGATGCGGCAGCCGTGCCGCCGATCTGGCGTGCCACGGTGGCGGCCACCGGCGCTGCGGCCGAAGCCTGGCTGCAGACCGACCTGGACGAGCAGCTGCGCTTCGCCGAAGGGCTGTTGTGGATCGCCGGTGCGCAGCTGCTGTGGGCCCCACGGCCCGATGCGGCGGTGCAGCGCTGGCCGATCGGAGCCGGGCTGTCGCTGCAGATGCACGATCAGCATGGCGTGGCGACACTGGAGCTGCTGGAGCTCGACGCCGACGGCCAGCCGCAGCGTCGACTGGCGGTGTGGAGCTGCACCCTCGGGCGGCAGCTGGCGGCCCGCCGGCTGCTGGAGCGCTTCGAGGCGCGGCGCGAATCGAGCCCCGATCCGACGTCGGCGGCCATCCCGGCGCAGACGCTGCAGTGTCCGGTCTGCCACAGCCCGATGGAGCCCGACGACGAGGCGTGTTCCGTGTGCACGCAGGTGGTGGAGACACCGCCGACGACACGCACGCTGCTGCGGCTTTGGCGCTTCGCGCACCCGTACCGCTGGCAGCTGCTGCTGGGCTTCGTGCTGATGCTGGCCTCCACCGCGGCCACGCTCGTGCCGCCGTACCTGACGATCCCGCTGATGGACGACGTGCTGATCCCGTTCCAGAACGGACAGCCGGTGGACTGGGGGCTGGTCGGGCTGCTGCTGGCGGGGCTGTTCGGCGCCGCGGTGCTGGCCTGGGGGCTGGGCTGGGCCAAGACCTACATCCTGGCGCTGGTGTCGGAGCGCATCGGCGCGGATCTGCGCACCACCACCTACGAGCACCTGCTCGGCTTGTCGCTGGAGTACTTCGGCAACCGCCGCACCGGCGACCTGATGGCGCGCATCGGCTCGGAGACCGACCGCATCAACATCTTCCTGTCGCTGCACCTGCTGGACTTCGCCACCGACGTGCTGATGATCCTGATGACGGCGGTGATCCTGTTTTCGATCAGCCCGCCGCTGGCGCTGGCCACCCTGCTGCCGCTGCCGTTGATCGGCTGGCTGATCCACGTCGTGCGCGACCGGCTGCGCACCGGCTTCGAGAAGATCGACCGCGTCTGGGCCGAGGTGACCTCGGTGCTCGCCGACACCATCCCCGGCATCCGCGTCGTCAAGGCGTTCGCGCAGGAAGCGCGCGAGGCCGAGCGCTTCCGCGACGCCAACCGGCACAACCTGGCGGTCAACGACCGGCTCAACCGGCTGTGGTCGCTGTTTTCGCCGACGGTGTCGCTGCTGACCGAGGTCGGCCTGCTGGTGGTGTGGGGTTTTGGCATCTGGCTGGTGGCGCGCGGGCAGGTGACGGTGGGGGTGCTGTCGGCGTTCCTGGCCTACATCGGGCGCTTCTACACGCGGCTGGACTCGATGAGCCGCATCGTCTCGGTGACGCAGAAGGCCGCCGCCGGCGCCAAGCGCATCTTCGACATCCTCGACCACAGGAGCAGCGTGCCGGAGCCGGTGCAGCCGGTGCCGCTGCCCCCGGTGCGCGGGCACCTGAAGCTGGAGGGGGTGAGCTTTCGCTACGGCAACCGCAGCGTCATCCAGGGGCTGGATCTGGAGATCCGCCCCGGTGAGATGATCGGCCTGGTCGGCCACAGCGGCTCGGGCAAGAGCACGCTGGTCAACCTGATCTGCCGCTTCTACGACGTCGCCGAGGGGCGCATCCTGATCGACGGCGTGGACGTGCGCGACGTGCGCGTGGCCGACTGGCGGCGCCACATCGGGCTGGTGCTGCAGGAGCCGTTCCTGTTCTACGGCACCATCGCCGACAACATCGCCTACGGCAAGCCCGACGCCACGCGCGAGCAGATCGTCGCCGCCGCGCGCGCCGCGCACGCGCACGAGTTCATCCTGCGTCTGCCGCAGGGCTACGACACGCTGGTGGGCGAGCGCGGGCAGGGGCTTTCGGGCGGAGAGCGGCAACGCATCAGCATCGCGCGCGCGCTGCTGATCGATCCGGCGATCCTGATCCTGGACGAAGCCACCGCCAGCGTCGACACCGAGACCGAAAAGGAGATCCAGAAGGCGCTGGACAACCTGGTGCGCGGGCGCACGACGATCGCCATCGCGCACCGGCTCTCGACGCTGCGCCGCGCCGATCGTCTGGTCGTGATGGACAAGGGCCGCAAGGTGGAGGAGGGCACGCACGACGAGCTGCTGGCACGCCGCGGCGCCTACTGGCGCCTGTACGAGGCGCAGCAACGCCAGGCCGAGGCGCAGCGGCAACGCTGGAGGGACGATGTCAGCGAAGCCTGAGACCCAGGGGATCGCCCGCGCAGCCGGGGAGGGCGCGGCCGAAGCGGATGCGCGGCTGCGCCGCAATGCGCTCGGTCAGCTGCAGTGGCGCCGCGATGACGGCGTCTGGATCGGGCCGGTGACGCCGGTGCGCGCCTTTCCGATCCAGGCGCCGCAGGCGGAGGTGGCGCTGCTGGGGCCGGATGGGCACGAGGTGGCTTACTGGTCCGATCCGGCCGCGTTGGCGCCGGGCGAGCGCGCCCTGCTGGAGCAGGCGCTCGCGGAGCGCGAATTCCTGCCGCGCATCCTGCGGCTGGTGGAGGTCAGCTCCTTTGCCACGCCGAGCACCTGGACGGTGGAGACCGACCGCGGGCGCACGCGCTTCGTGCTGAAGGGCGAGGAGGACATCCGCCGCATCGCCCCGGGCGTGCTGCTGGTGCAGGATGCGCACGGCGTGCAGTACCTGATCCGCGATCCGCAGCGGCTGGACCGCCACAGCCGGCGCTTGCTCGATCGCTTCATGTGAGGCGCGCCTGCGCCCCACGCCTGTCATCACTTCAGGTTTCCGCTGAGAAATTGCTGCAGCCGCTCGCTGCGCGGCTGGCGCAGCACCACCTGCGGGTCGCCCTGTTCCTCGATGCGCCCCTGGTGCAGGAAGATCACGTGGTTGGAGACCTCGCGCGCAAAGCCCATCTCGTGCGTGACGACCACCATCGTGCGGTGCTCCTCCGCGAGTCCCTGCATCACGCGCAGCACCTCGGTGACCAGCTCGGGGTCGAGCGCGCTGGTGGGCTCATCGAACAGCATCACCTCCGGCTCCACCGCCAGCGCCCGCGCGATGGCCACGCGCTGCTGCTGGCCGCCGCTCAGGTGTGCAGGGTAGCGGTCCTCCACCCCGAGCAGGCCGACGCGCTCCAGGTACTTGCGCGCGGTGGCCACCGCCTCGTCGCGCGGCACCTTCAGCACGTGCATCGGCACCTCGATGACGTTTTGCAGCACCGTCATGTGCGCCCAGAGGTTGAAGTTCTGGAACACCATCGCCAGGCGCGTGCGCAGCCGCTGCAGCTGGCGTGGGTCGGCGGCCTGCAGCTCGCCGCCGGGGCCGGGGCGCAGCCGCAGCTCCTCGCCGGCCACGACGATGCGCCCCGCGTGCGGCCGCTCCAGCAGGTTGATGCAGCGCAGGAAGGTGCTCTTGCCCGAGCCTGAGCTGCCGATGATGCTGATGACGTCGCCGGCGCGCGCAGTCAGCGAGACGCCCTTGAGCACCTCGTGCGTGCCGTAGCGCTTGTGGATGTCGTCGACCTGGAGCTTGATCGGGGCAGGGGTCGTTGGCATGGTCATGGGGCAAGGGGGTGTCAGGCCGACAGCAGGTCGCCGCTGCGGATCGGGCGCGCGCCGGCGACCTTGGCCACTTCGAGACCGGCGATGGCGTAGCGCTCGCGGCTGCGCGCGTAAAGCGTGCCACCGTGGGCGGCCGTCAGCGTCGTCACGCGATCGCTCATTGGGTCGACGATGTCGGCCACGGCGTCGCCGGGCTGCAGCCGCGCGCCCACCGGCGCCCGGAAGACGATGACCCCCGGATGCGGCGCGCGCAGGATCTCGGTGCCGGCCAGCGGCGTGGGCGTGCAGCGCGGCGGCGGTGGGGTGCCCGGGTCGCCCGCCAGGACGCCGATCTGCTGCAGGTAACGCACGATCGCTTCGGCGTCCTGCGCCGCCAGCGCGTGATCGACATCGGCCTCGCCGCGCAGCTCGACGGTGGCGCTGGCGCACGCCTGCGGCAGCGGGGCTTGGCTTGCCTCGGCACGCAGCCGCGCCGCCAGCTGCGACCACAGGCCGGAGAGCTGCTCGTCGAACGGCTGGCCGCCGGCACCGTAGTCCGCCACGAGCACCGTCTCGGCCCCCAGCCACGCCGCCAGCGGCTCCAGCTGCGGCCAGCACGCGGTTTCGCTGTAGAGGTGCAGCACGGCCTCGCTGTCACAGTGCAGGTCCAGCACCACGTCGGCGTCCACGGCCAACCGCATCAGCGTCAGCCGCAAACCCTGCAGCTCGGTGGCCGCGGGCCGCTCGGCCAGCGCCTGCCGCACCGCCTCGCGCACCCGCTGCACGTTGGCCTCGGCATCCGGCCCGAGCGCGGCCCCGACCCGTTCCCACGCCAGCGTCGCCAAGTCGGGATAGTGGCGGTTGAAGTTTTCCGAGGTGCCGAGCTCGAAGCGTCCGAGCGGCCGGTGGTCGAGGCGCTGCGCCAGCCCGATCGGGTTGGCCGCCGGCACCAGCACCACCTCGCCGCGCAGCGCGCCGGCGCTTTCCGCTTCCAGCAGCCGGCGGCGCAGGTGGTGCGCCACCAGCATGCCCGGCAATTCGTCGGCATGGAGGCTCGCCTGCACGTACACCTTCGGGCGGGCGCCCGCGACACCGAAATGCAGGCTGGTGACGGTGCGCTGCGTGCCAAGGCTCGAGCAGGGCAGGGGATGGTGCTCAATGCGCATGGGGTTCAAGTCCGCCGCGGCCCGAGGTAGGCCAGGAAGCGCCGCTCGGCCAGCCGGAACAGCCCGACCAGCGCGAACGTGATGACGAGGTAGATCGCCGCGGCGAACAGGTACGCCTCGAACGGCAGGTAGAAATCCGAATAGACGCGGCTGGCTGCGGCGGTCAGATCCAGCATCGCCGGCACGGTGCTGGCCAGACTCGTGCTGTGCAGCATCATCACCACCTCGTTGCTGTAGGCCGGCAGGCTGCGTCGCAAGGCGCTGGGCAGCACGATGCGCCACAGCACCTGCCGCGGGCTCATGCCCATCGCACGCGCAGCCTCGATCTCGCCGGGCGGGGTCTCGCGCATCGCGCCAGCAATGATCTCGGCGGTGTAGCCCGCGGTGTTGAGGGCAAAAGCCAGCAGCGCGCAGAAGAACGCCTCCTTGAACCAGGTCCACGGCCAGACCTCGTCCCAGCGCGCCTGGATCCACTCCAGCTGCGCCAGCCCGTAGTAGATCAGATAGACCTGAATCAGCAGCGGCGTGCCGCGGATGACGTAGGTGTAGGCGCCAACGACGCGGCGCAGCCAGGCGTGACGGCTGGTCAGCGCCAGCGCCATCGCCAGCGCCAGCACACCCCCCACCGCGAGCGAGCCCAGCAGCAGCTTCAGCGTCGTGGCCAGCCCTTCGGCGTAGAGCTGCAGCTGGGCGGGCTCGAAGATGACGGACCAGTTCATGGTGGCGGCCTGCGGATTCAGCCGTGCTGCCAAGCCTCGGCCGGCCGCACCCCGGCGCTGAAGCGCCGCTGCAGCCGCCGCAGCGCCCACAGCGACGCCGAGGTGTAGAGCAGGAACAGCGCGCCGACGAACAGGAAGAAGAAGAACGGCTCACGCGTGGCGGCCGAAGCCTGCTTGGCCAGGAAGGTCATGTCCTTCAGGCCGATGAGGCTGACCAGCGCCGTGCTCTTGATCAGCACCAGCCAGTTGTTGGTGAAGCCGGGCAGGGCGTGGCGCACCATCTGCGGCAGCGTGATGCGCACGAAGGTGGCCAGCCGCCCCATGCCGAACGCCCACGCCGCCTCCATCTGGCCGCGCGGCACCGCCAGGATCGCGCCGCGGAACGTCTCGGTCATGTAGGCCCCGTAAATGAAGCCGATCGTGGCCACGCCGGCGGCGAACGGGTTGATGTCCACTGGCTCGGGCGAGCCCAGCGACTCCAGCAGCGCGTTGAGCCCGATCGTGCCGCCATAGAAGACGAGCAGCATCAGCACCAGCTCCGGCACGCCGCGGATCACGGTGGTGTAGAGCGTGGCCAGCGCCACCAGCGGCGCGCGACCCGACAGCTTGGCGCTGGCGCCAAGCAGCCCCAGCAGCACCGACAGCAGCAGCGCACCGAGCGAGACGCCCACCGTCAGCAGGGCGCCTTGCAGGATGCCGGGCAGGTAGTCGAACATCGGGCTTCAATGACGACGCGCCGCCGGGACGCAGTGCCCGGACGGCGCGACGTTCAGGGCAGTGCGATCAGTTGCCGTACGGGTCGAAGTCGAAGTACTTCTTCGCGATCTTCTCGTACGTGCCGTCGCTGCGGATGGCCTTGATGGCGGCGTTGATGTCGGCCTTGAGCTTGTCCTGGCCCTTGCGCATCGCCACGCCGACGCCGTAGCCGAAGTACTTGACGTCGTAGAGGTCCGGACCGACGAAGCCGTAACCCTTGCCTTCGGGCTTGCTCAGGAAACCACCGGTGACCTCGACCTTGTCGGCCACGGTGCCGTCCAGGCGCCCGGCCTTGATGTCGAGGTAGACCTGATCCTGCGCCTCGTAGGGGATGACCTGCACGCCAGCCGGCTTGAGTTCACCCAGCGCATACTTCTCCTGCGTGCTGCCCTTGAGCACGCCGATCTTCTTGCCTTTCAGCGAGGCGGGCCCGCTGTACGGCGTACCCTGCTTGACGACGATGCCGCTGGGCGTCTTGTAGTAGCGGTCGCTGAAGTCGACGACCTTGAGCCGCTCGTCGGTGATCGACATCGAGCTGATGATGACGTCATACTTGCGCGCCTGCAGACCCGGGATCATGCTGTCCCAGACCTGCTCGACGTAGACGCACTTGCGGTTGAGCTTGGCGCAGATCGCCTCGGCGATGTCGACGTCGAAGCCGGTGGGCTTGCCGTCCGGCGTCTTGTAGGTGAACGGCTCGTAGGTGGCGTCGATGGCCACGCGCAGCACGTTGCCTTGCTGCGCGTGGGCGGCACCGGCGGCCAGCAGCGCGGCGGCCACGGCGGTGCTGAGCAGGAGTCGTCGTTGCATGATGGTTCGGTGAAAAGTGGAAGGTGCGGCCATTGTAGGCCGGCCGGGCCGGGGTGCGGGGTCGACGTGGGGTTTTTCCGGGGAGTCGTGGTCAGTGGCTTGGCCTTGGCCGTCACTTAACATAATACACATTGTGGAACTTTCGGATGACCGGAGGCGAGGGTGAGCGCCGGCCCGCGCGCACCGGCCAGCGCCCGGGAACCGCGCATGGCGCCCGTCACCACGATCCCTTCGGCCGGCTGGCCCGCAGCGCCGCAGCGAGGCGCTGCACGACGTGCTCGCGGCCGCTGCGGCGCGCGAAGTCCAGCGCGTCGAGCCCCTGCTGGTTGCGCACCGTCGCGTCCGCGCCCTCCGCCAGCAGCAGGTCGACCACCTCCGAGCGCCCGTACAGCGCCGCCATCATCAGCGGCGTGGTGCCGTTGGGCGACTCGGCGTCCAGGTACGCGTGGTGGTCCAGCAGCAGCCGCGTGATCGGCAGCGCGGCCTCGGTCTTGCCGCTGGCCGCGTAATGCAGCGGCGTCCAGCCCGGCCGGTTGACCTGCGCGCCACGGCGCAGCAGCGCGCGCACGATGTCCTCGTGGCCGCGCAGCGCGGCGATCATCAGCGCGTTCTCGCCGGCCGGGTTGGTGGCCTCGACGTTCAGATCCCACTGCTCGGCCAAGTGCCTGGCCACCTTCAGCGCGTCGCGCTGCAGCGCCAGCACCAGCGGCGGGTTGAGGTCGGGATCCGGCGTGTTGATGTCGAGCCCGCGCAGCTGCAGCTCGAGGATGGTGCTGACGTCGTCGCGGATGATGGCGGTGATGAAGCGGTCGTAGGCACGCTGGGCGCGTGCGGGGGGTGCGACGGCCAGCGTCGCGACCGAAACGATCGTCGACAGCAGAAGGAGATGGCGCCGCTTCATGATCCTTCCCGCGAACTCGTGGATGGCACGCGCCAGGGCCTGCCCATCGGGCATGGCGTCACGCCTGGCCGGCGGTGGACTCCTGTTGCACGCGGTCGAACAGCCGGGTGAAGTTGTCGCTGGTGATGCGGCCGACCTCCTCGGCCGTGACGCCATGCAGTTCGGCCAGCTGCGCCGCCACCAGGGGCACGTAGGCCGGGGTGTTGACCTTGCCGCGGTGCGGCACCGGCGCCAGGTAGGGGCTGTCGGTCTCGATCAGCGTGCGATCCAGCGGCACCAGGCGCGCCACCTCGCGCAGGCTGGCGGCGTTCTTGAACGTCACGATGCCGGAAAACGAGATCAGGAACCCAAGGTCCAGCGCTGCGCGCGCCACCTCCAGGCTTTCGGTGAAGCAGTGAAACACCCCGCGCGCCGGCGGCAGTCCGTCGCCGCCGGTGGAGCCCAGCCCGCCCTCCTCGCGCAGGATCGCCAGGGTGTGGTCCGCCGCGGCGCGCGTGTGGATCACGAGCGGCAGGTCGGCGCGGCGCGCGGCGCGGATGTGGACGCGGAAGCGCTCGCGCTGCCACTCCATGTCGGCCACCGTGCGTCCTTCCAGGCGGTAGTAGTCCAGCCCCGTCTCGCCGATGCCAACCACGCGCGGACGCGCGGCCAGCTCCAGCAGCCGCTCGACGGTGGGGGCTTCGTCATGCTCGTGGTCGGGGTGCACGCCGACGGTGGCCCACAGGCGCGGGCTGCCGTCGGCCCCCTGCAGCGCGAGCCGGTGCACGGCGTCGAAGCGCTCCAGCGTGGTGCCGATGCACAGCGCGCGCGTCACGCCGGCGGCGCGCATCGCCGCCAGCACCGCGGGCAGGTCGGCCTGCAGTTCGGGAAAGTCGAGGTGGCAGTGGGAATCGGTGTACATCGTCGGCTCGGGGAGGTACGGGGCGCGTCCGGGCGGTGCCCGCTGGCGGGTCAGACGGTCTGGGTCGGCTTGTCCGAGGCCAGCAGCGGCCCCAGGATTTCCTCGATGCGCGCCTTCAGCGCCCGCGCCCGCTCGTCGTGCGGAAAGCGGATGCCCACGCCCTGCGTACGCGCCCCGGTGGCGCCGGGCGGGGTGATCCAGGCCACCTTGCCGGCCACGGGGTAGCGCTGCACGTCATCCGGCAGGGTCAGCAGGACGTAGACGTCCTGCCCCAGCGTGTACTGGCGCGCCGAGGGCACGAAAATGCCGCCTTCGGCGAACAGCGGGATGTAGGCCGCGTACAGCGCGGACTTTTCCTTGATCGTGAGCTGGATGACCGTCGGACGGGGGTGCGCGGCCGCGTCGCCACCGGCGGGAGGGCCCATGTTCATGCGCGCGAGTGTAGCGCCGGCCCGGCCGCCGCGAAGGCGGCGCGCACCCGCTCGGCCCAGGCCGCGGTCCACAGGGCCGCCTGATGGGGATGCTCGATGCTGCGCTGGGCCTGCTGCAGCGCGCGCCACAGGGCAGCCAGCCGCGCGGGGTCGGCGCCCGCCGGCAGCGCCGCGGCCTCGAAATGGCGCGGCGTGCCGCCATGCGCCTGCACCAGGGCGTCGTGGCACAGCAGCATCAGCAGCGTGAGCTGGCGTGGCAGCGGCCAATCCGCCACGACCTCCAGGTCGGCGTCGGCCAGCAGGCGCGGCAGGCGCCGCCACAGCGCGGCGTCCATGCCGAGCCGCGCCCACGCCAGCGCCTCGTCCAGGCGCCCCGCTGCCAAGCGCCAGCAGGCCATCAGCGCATCCGGCTGCGCCGTCAGCCCTTCCTGCGCGGCCACCTGCTGCAGCCACGCCAGCCCCTCCTGCTCGGGCGGCCAGCCCAGCGCATGGCGCTGGCAGCGGCTGCGGATCGTCGGCAGCAAGGCATGCGCGGCCTGCGTGGCCAGCACGAAGCGCACCGCCGGCGGCGGCTCCTCCAGCGTCTTCAGCAGCGCGTTGGCCGATTCCGCATTGAGCCGCTCGGCCGGGTGGATCAACACCACCTTGGCGCGGCCGCGCGCACTGGTGGTCTGGGCAAACGCCAGCGCCGCCCGCGTGGCCTCCACCCGGATCTGCCGGCTCGGCTTGATCTCCTTGCGCTCGAGACGCTCCTGGGTGAGCGGATCGAGCGGCCAGCCCAGCTCCAGGGCGAGCGCCTCGGGCAGCAGCACGAACAGGTCGGGATGGGTACGCGCCTGCACCGCGTGGCACGACGGGCAGCCCCCGCACGCCCTGCCCTGTCGCGGCGCCTCGCACAACCAGGCCGTGGCCAGTGCCAGCGCCAGCGCATATTGACCGAGTCCGGCCGGGCCGTCCAGCAGCAGCGCGTGGCCGCGCTGCGCCAGCAGCACATCGAGTTCGCGCATCAGCCAGGGCGGCAGCGTCTCGTTCATGCCAGCACCCCCCGGGCCCGGCAGACCGCCAGCACTTCGGCCCACACGGCCTCGAGCGGCTGGGTGGCGTCCAGCCGCACGATGCGCCGCGGCGCCGCGGCGGCGCGCGCGGCGTAGCCGGCGCGCACCCGCTCGAAGAAAACCTGCGGTTCGGCCTCGAAGCGGTCAGGGGCGCGCGCGGCCGCCAGCCGCGCCGCCGCCACCGCGGGCGGGACGTCGAACCACAGCGTCAGGTCTGGTTCGCGCAGCCCGCCGGCCCCGTCCGCCTGCACCCAGTGCTCCAGGGTGCGCAGGATCACCGGGTCGAAGCCGCGCCCCCCGCCCTGGTAGGCGAACGTGGCGTCGGTGAAGCGGTCACACAGCACCACGCAACCCCGTGCCAGCGCGGGCTCGATGACGCATCGCAGATGGTCACGCCGTGCCGCGAACACCACCAGCGCCTCGGTCAGCGCGTCCATCGGCTCCTCGAGCAGACAGGCGCGCAAGCGCTCCGCCAGCGGCGTGCCACCCGGCTCGCGCGTGACCTGCACCGCCCGGCCCTGTGCCCGCAACGCCTGCGCCAGCGCCGTCAGGTGCGTCGACTTGCCGGCGCCGTCGATGCCTTCGAAGGTGAGGAACAGCCCCCCGGTGGATGTCGTCATGGAAGATGATCGTATACGCTGGCGCGTGCCGGACATCGAGGATCGGGGTGGCGCCATGCACGCGCCTGCAGCGTCACCGCGTCGCCGGCCGCCGGTACGCGCGGCAGGTCGACCCTGCGCGGTTCGCCGTCCTGGATGAAGCCGAGGGCGGTCAGCCGCCCCTCTCCCGGTGTCTGCGTACCCTCCTGCACGATCAGCAACGCGCAGACGGGCTCGTGCCCCCACAGCAGCGGCGAGGCGTGCCGATGCAGCACGGGGCGATCGCGTCGTCCGTAGGCGGCCAGCGCTCCGGCCAGGTGGATCGGCGCAGCCACGACCAGCGCGCCGTCCGGTCCCAGCCCGTCCACCCACTGCGCCGCCGCGCGCGCCGGCAGCCGGCTCCAGGAAGGCTCCTCCATCCAGGCCAGCACCTGCCCGCGTCCGACCAGCAGCGCCAGGGCGAGCGCCACCAAGGCCGACGCCATCCGCCGCACCCGACGTGCGAAGTCGGATCCGAACCGGGCCCAACCGGGTGCAGCCAGCATCAGCAAAGGTACCGCCAGCGGCAGGATCCAGCGCTCCTTGATGTCGACCATCAGCCCGGCGACCACCAGCACCAGCATCGCGGAGCCGACCACCGAAGCGTACACCGCAGCCAACGCCAGCCAAGACGGTTCGCTTCTTGGTTCCGCTTGCGGGTAGGCTTGCGGGGCGGTTCTCCCGATCTGCGCGGCTGACCGGCGCCGCGCCAGTCCCAGCAGCAACGCCGGCAGCGAAAGCGTGGCAAGCCACCCCGAGACGACCGAGAACACCCCCTGCACGACGCCGAGCTCGCCCCCGGGCCGCATCTTGGCTGCGATCGGGTCGCGCACGGCCGGCCATGCCTCGAGCACCCCCATGACATGCCACGCCAACAGCGTCACCGCCGGCAGCCAAGCCGGAAGCGCCTGCCGGGCGTGGAGCGCGATCAGCCGTGCCCAGTCCCGTCCGCCGCCCGTGGCGCGCCACCACGCCGTCAGCACCGCCGCGGCCCAGCCTGCAAGCGCCAGCACCGCGTTGTATTTGGACAGCAGCGCCGCGGCGGCCAGCACGCCGAGCAGCGCCCAGCGCGCCACGCCCAGCGGCTGGCGGGCCCGAACGAACAGCGGGGCGCTGCTTGCCGCCAGCAGCGCCAGCCAGGCGGTGGCCATCAGGCTGTGGGTCAGGGAGCGGGGCGCGTCCCACAACAGCAACGGCACGGACAGCACCCACCAGCCCGCCGCGCCGGCGGCGTGAACCGATAAGCCCGCCTGCCGCACGAACGAGGCCGCCGCCATCCCGATCGTCCACAGCGCGACGGCCTTCAACAGCACCACCGCTTCCAGAGCGGACAAGCCCAGCGTTGCGCCCAGCCCCCAGACCAGCCATTCGAACAGCGGCGGCTGCGGTCCGTAGAGCGGGCGCAGCCACTGCCGGTGCAGCACCTGCTCGGCCTCGTCGAATTCCAGCGCCGGCATCAACGCCAGGCGCAGGATCGCCCATGCTACGTACGGCACGGCCAGCCCGAGGGCGAAGCGGCGCATCGGCAGATTCATCGGCCGAGCTGATACCGCCGCACCGCGCGATTGTGCTCGTCCAGCGTGCGGCTGAAGGCGCTGGTGCCGTCGCCGCGGGCGACGAAGTACAGCGCCGGCGTGCGCGCCGGCTGCACCGCCGCCAGCAGGGAAGCCCAGCCGGGCATGGCGATCGGCGTCGGCGGCAGGCCGGCGCGGGTGTAGGTGTTGTAGGGCGTGTCGGTCAGCAGGTCGCGGCGGCGCAGGTCGCCGTCGAACGTCTCGCCCAGGCCGTAGATGACGCTGGGGTCGGTCTGCAGCCGCATGCCCAGGCGCAGCCGGTTGACGAACACCCCGGCGATCAACGCGCGGTCGGGTTCGTGGCCGGTCTCCTTCTCGACCAGGCTGGCCAGGATCAGCGCCTCCTCGGGACTGCGCAGCGGCAGGTCGGCGGCGCGCTGCGCCCAAGCCTGGGCCAGGCGCTCGTCCATCGCGCGCGCGGCCCGACGCAGCACCTCGCTGGCGGCGCTGCGCTTGGGGTACAGATAGGTGTCGGGGAAGAAGCGTCCCTCCGCATGCGTGGCGGCCAGTCCGAGGTGTCGCGCCAGCGCGACCGGATCCTCGCCCGGGGGCAGGTCATCGACCAGGTGCTCGGCGCGGCGCAGCGCGCGCAGCACGTCGCGCACGGTCCAGCCCTCGATCAGCGTGACGCGACGCAGCGCCTGCTCGCCGCGCACCAGCTTGTCCAGCAGCTGGCCCGGGGTGGTGCCGGGCGCGATCTCGTACGCACCGGCCTTGAGCTCGCGCGCCTGCCCGGACAGCCGCAGCCAGGCAAGCAGCATCCACGCCGGCACGTCCACGCCGGCCTCGGCCAGCGCCTGCGCGATCTGGCGCGCCGACATGCCCGGCGCGATCTGCACGTCGACCACGTTGCCCCCCTCCGGCAGGCGCAGCGGCAGCGGCCGCAGCAGCCACGCCGCCACCGCTGAGGCGAGCAGCAACACCGCCGCCGCGAGCGCAACCGCCCAGCGCGCCGTGCGGCGCGCCATGCTGGAGGCGTGGGGTTGCGGACTCATCGGGGACGGCCGGGACGGCGCTGCGGGACAATACGGGCGCCGATCATAGCCGCCCGCACCGGCGGCCGTCCTCGGGCGGCGGGCCGCGGGCGCGATTGTTGCCGATTGCCATGAACGACACGATGACCTTCGATCCGTCCGACGTGCCCTGCGGCGTGCTGGCGCTGGACGACTGGGGTGTGCTGCGCGCCGCCGGGCCCGACGCCGCGGCTTTCCTGCACGGCCAGCTGACCCATGACGTGCTGCATCTGACCCCACAGGCGGCCCGGCTGGTGGCCTGGTGCACGCCGAAGGGGCGCATGCTGATGAGCGCGGTCCTGTGGCGCCCGGCGGACGACGAATGCCTGCTGGCGCTGCCGCGCAGCCGCGTGGCGCCGGTGCTCAAGCGACTGGCGATGTTCGTGCTGCGCGCCAAGGTCACGCTGCAGGATGCGAGCGACGCCTGGCGCGTGTGGGGCGCGGCGGGCGCGGCGGTACCGCCCGGGCTGACGCAGCCCTGGACGGCCCGGCGCGACGACGAGGGTCGCCTGTGGGCCCGGTTGCCGGACGGCGCCGGCTGCGCCCGGGCGCTGACGCTGCAGCCTGCCGACGGCCGCCCCCTCCAGGGCCCGGCGCTGCCAGCCGCCTGGTGGCCCTGGCTGCAGGTGATGAGCGCGGTGCCGTTCGTCACCGAGCCGGTGGTGGAGGCGTTCGTGCCGCAGATGCTCAACTACGAGTCGGTGGGCGGGGTGCACTTCCAGAAAGGCTGCTACCCGGGACAGGAAGTGGTGGCGCGCGCGCAGTTCCGTGGCGCCATCAAGCGCCGCGGCGCGCTGCTGCGCGCCGAGGGGCCGGTGGCGGCGGGGCAGGAGGTCTTCCACCCCGCCGACCCGGACCAGCCCGCCGGGCTGGTGGCCGACGCCGCGCCGCACCCGCAGCGTGGCACGTGGTACGCGGTGGTCAGCGTGCAGACCTCGGCGCTGGATGGACAGCCCCTGCGCATCGGCGCGCCCGACGGCGTCGTCGCGCGCGTCGAACCCCTGCCCTATCCGTTGCGCGACGACCTCTGAAGCGGAGCGGGCGGACGTGTGCCTGATCGGCTGGGCGTGGCGTCCCGGCACGCCCACACCGCTGTGGATCGCCGCCAACCGGGACGAGGCCTGGGATCGCCCCGCCGTGCCGCTGCGGCGCTGGCGTCTGCCGGACGGCACCGTAGTGCTCAGCGGCCGCGACCAGCTGGCCGGCGGTGCATGGCTGGCCTTCGGCGCTGGTGGGCGGTTGGCGATGCTGACCAACGTGCGCGCCGGGTCGTCGGCAGCCCGCTCGGCGCCGCGCAGCCGCGGGCTGCTGGTGACCGGCTGGCTGGGCGCCGACGCCCGCGTGCAGGACTGGCACGCGTGGCTGCGCGGCCATCCGGCCAGTGCCTATGAAGGTTGCAACCTGGTGCTGGCCGACGTCGCGACGGGCCAGTGGCGCTGGCTGACCAACGTCGATCCCCGTGGCCGAGGCGAGCACTGGGACGACCTCGAAGAAATGCACGGCTGGTGGGGCGCGGACGTGCCGGTCGGCGTGCACGCGCTGTCGAATGCCGCGCTGGACACCCCATGGCCGAAGGCCGAGCGGCTGCACGCGGCGCTGGAGGCGGTGGCGGCTGGCAACTGCGCGCTCCCGAAGGCCGAGGCGGCACTGCGGGCGGTGCTGCAGACGCACGTCCCCTGCCCGCAGGGCGATCCGGCGGCACTGACGCGCAGCCCCTGGGTCCACTGGCCGCAGCGCCGCTACGGCACGCGCAGCAGCCTGATCGCCTGGCTGGACAGCGCTGGCACGCTGCACGCGACCGAGTGGACCTACGCACCGGAACTCGGGCCGGACGGGATCCCTCACGCATCGGTCAGGCGCCGCTCCATCCACTGGTGCGGGATGCCGACCTCCTCGTGAGGCTCGCCGATCGGCCGCCATCCCTGGCGGGCATAGAAGCCGACCGCGGTGCGCTGGGCGCTCAAGCGCAGCGTGTGGTCGCCGCGCCCGCGCGCAGCCTGCACCAGCGCCTGCAGCACCCGCGCGCCGACGCCAGCGCCGCGCAGCGCGCGGTGCACCGCCATGCGGCCGATCTTGCCGACGCCGGGCTCGTCGGTGCGCAGCAGCCGACCGGTGCCCACCGCCTGCCCGAGCGCGTTGACGGCCACCGCGTGCAGCGCGTCGGCATCGGCCTCGTCCCACTCCTCGTGTTCCGGGATGCCCTGCTCTTCGACGAACACCGCGCGGCGCAGCGGCGCGGCCAGCGCCTGCAGGCGCGACCACGGCCCGGTCTCCAGGCGCAGCACGTCATCGCCGGCCTCGAAACGCTCGAACAGCTCGCGCAGCACCGCTGGCACCGGCTGCGCCACGTGGGCGCCGAGGTCGACGAACACGTAGACGATCTCCGCGGTCACCAGCGCGCGTTCGCCGCGGAACAGCGCACCGGTCATCGTCCACGACGTGCGGCCGATGCGCTCGCAGCGCAGGCCCACCTCCAGCTCGTCGTCCAGGCGGGCCGGCGCGGCATACTCGAGCGTGGCCTTGCGCACCACCGGCTCGCCGCCCAGCCGCGCCATCGCCTCGACGTATGGCAGGCCAAGCCGGCGCCAGTATTCGGTGACGCCGACATCGAAGTAGGTCAGGTAGTGGGCGTTGAAGACGATGCCCTGCAGGTCCACCTCGGACCAGCGCACGCGCAGGCGGTGCAGGCAGCGGAACTCGTGGCGTCGCATGGCAGCTTCTGGGACAATCGCGGGCCTGCATTGTCACCCCTGCGAGCCCCGGATGCTGCCCCACCAGATTGAACTGCTGTCGCCCGCGCGCGACGCCGACATCGGCATCGAGGCGGTCAACCATGGTGCCGACGCGGTCTACATCGGCGGCCCTGGTTTCGGCGCCCGCGCCAACGCGGCCAATCCGCTGCACGAGATCGAGCGCCTGGTGCGCCATGCCCATCGCTACCACGCGCGCGTCTTCGTCACGCTCAACACCATCCTGCGCGACGACGAGCTGGAGGCCGCGCGCCGGCTGGCGTGGCAGTGCCACGAGATCGGGGTGGACGCCCTGATCGTCCAGGACATGGGGTTGCTGGAGCTGGATCTGCCGCCGATCGAGCTGCATGCCAGCACCCAGTGCGACATCCGCACGCCGCAGAAGGCGCGCTTCCTGCAGGATGTGGGGTTTTCCCAGATCGTGCTGGCGCGCGAACTGACGCTGGAACAGATCGCCGCCATCGACGCGGCGCTGGGCCCGCGTGCGGCGCCGCAGCGCGCGGTGCTGGAATTCTTCATTCACGGCGCGCTGTGCGTGGCCTACAGCGGCCAGTGCTACGTCAGCCACGCCTACACCGGCCGCAGCGCCAACCGCGGCGACTGCTCGCAGGCGTGCCGCCTGCCGTGGGAGGTGCGCGATGCGCAGGGACGCATCCTGGCGCGCGACAAGCACGTGCTGTCGATGAAGGACAACAACCAGAGCGCCAACCTGCGCGCGCTCATCGACGCCGGCGTGCGCAGCTTCAAGATCGAGGGGCGCTACAAGGACATGGGCTACGTGAAGAACGTCACGGCCCACTACCGGCGGCTGCTCGACGCCATCCTGGAGGAGCGCCCGGAGCTGGCGCCCTCCTCCAGCGGCCGCTGCACCTGCACCTTCACGCCCGATCCGGACCAGAACTTCAACCGCGAGTTCACCGACTACTTCGTGCGCGGGCGTCAGCTCGACATCGGCGCCTTCGACAGCCCGAAGAACCCCGGTCGGCCGATCGGCTGGGTGGTGCGCGTGGCCGCCGACCACGTCGAGATCGAGACCGACGACCCGGCCACGGAACTGGCCAATGGCGACGGCCTTTGTTACTTCGACGCGCGCCAGCAGCTGGTCGGCCTGCAGACCAACCGCGTCGAGCGGCTCGGGCCGGGGACGGATGGCGGGGTACGCTGGCGCGTCGAGCCCAAAGACGCGGTCGCCACGCTGCGCGACCTCAAGCGCGGCACGCGCGTGCACCGCAACCGCAGCATGGCCTGGGAGCGCCTGCTGCAGAAGAAAAGCGCCGAGCGCCGCATTGGCCTGCACCTGCGGCTGCACGCCGACGGTGACGACCTGGTGCTCACGCTCACCGACGCCGACGGGCACGGGGCCGAGGCGCGCCTGGCCGGTCCGTTCGAGCCGGCGCGCGACGCCGAGCGCCATGCTCGCCAGCTGACCGAAAGCCTGACGCGCCTGGGCGAAACGATCTTTGCCGCCGCCTCGGTGGAGCTGGCGCTGCCGGCGCCGTGGTTCGTGCCGGCCTCGCGCCTCAACGAGCTGCGCCGCGCCGCGGTGCAGGCGCTGCTGGAGGTGCGCGAAGCGGCGCGCCCGCGCGGCCGGCGCCGCCCGGAACTGCAGCCGCCGGTGCCGTACCCGGACGACGTGCTGACCTACCTCGGCAACGTCTACAACCACAAGGCACGCGACTTCTACGCCCGCCACGGCGTGCGCGTCATCGAGGCCGCCTACGAGAGCCACGAGGCGCTGGGCGAGGTCAGCCTGATGATCACCAGGCACTGCGTGCGCTACAGCCTGCACTTGTGCCCGAAGCAGGCCAAGGGCGTGGCCGGTGTGCAAGGCACGATCCGCGCCGAGCCGCTGACCCTCGAGCACGGCGACCAGCGGCTGACGCTGCGCTTCGACTGCAAGCGCTGCGAGATGCACGTGGTCGGGCGGCTGCAGCCGCACGTGCGGCGCCAGCTCCAACAGCAGGTGCGCGAGCAGCCGCTGCGCTTCTACCGCACGCGGCCGCTGCCTGCCGCTGCCCGTGCCTGAGCGGCGTCAGACGTAGGCGGGCACCGGCATCGGCGTGTGGCGCACGTGCAGCGCCAGCCCCAGGGCAGCCATGTGATCGCCGTTGCGGCCGAGGATCGCCTGCGCCAGCGGCAGGAAGGTTTCCTCTTCGTAGCGGGCATGGGCACGGTACTGCGACACCAGGGTCTGCAGGGCCTCGGTGTCGACCTCGAACGCCTGCCCCTTGGCGACCCGCTTCAAGTCCCCCTCGAGCCGCTTCCACAGCGACTCCAGCGCGCGGTGCTCGTCGGTGAGCCGGCGCACGATGGCCTGCAGGCGTCCGCGCTCCTCGGGGGTGGCGCTGGTCAACACCGCCGGAAACAGCTCACGCTCCTCATCCAGATGGTGCTCGAAGATGGCCTCGCAGAAGAACTCCACCGAGCATTCGGCCAGCTCGCGCGCGCGGGCGGCCGGCGCCAGCAGTGCCGGCAGTTCCTCCAGGCCGTCGAGCTTGCGCAGGATGCCGGCGTGGCACTGCGAGAAATCCGCCAGTGGCTGCTGGGCGGCCGGCGTGTCGTCGGGACGGGTCATGGGGCCTCCTCGTGTCGATTCAGATGAACCTCGCCGAAGTCTAGACCGGTGCAACTCGACGGCCTTGACCCCGGTCAAGGCACCGCCGCCCCGCCCCCGTCAGCCTACCCAGCGACGCGCGTTGCGGAACATGCGCATCCAGGGGCTGAACGCCGCCACGCCGCCGCTGACGCCGAGGTCCGTCCAGCTCAGCTGCGCGTTGCGGAACACCCGCTCGGGGTGCGGCATCATCGCGGTGAAGCGCCCGTCCGGCGTCGTGACCGCGGTGATGCCGCCCGGGCTGCCGTTCGGGTTGAGCGGGTAGGTTTCGGTCGGCTGACCGTGATGATCGACGTAGCGCAGGGCGACGAGGACCTGCTCGCGGTCGCCCCGCTGGCCGAAGTTCGCGTAGCCCTCGCCGTGCGCCACCGCGATCGGCAGCCGGCTGCCGGCCATGCCCTGGAAAAAGAGGCTGGGCGAGTCGGTCACCTCCACCAGCGACAGTCGCGCCTCGAAGCGCTCGCTGACGTTGGTGGTGAAGCGTGGCCAGTGCTCGGCGCCCGGGATGATCGAGGCCAGCTCGGCAAACATCTGGCAGCCGTTGCACACGCCCAAGCCGAACGTATCGGGCCGCGCGAAGAAGGCGGCGAACTGCTGCGACAGCTCGGGGTGGAAGGTGATCGAGCGCGCCCAGCCGACGCCCGCGCCCAGCGTGTCGCCATAGCTGAAGCCGCCGCAGGCCACCAGCCCCTGAAAGCCGGCGAGCTGGGTGCGCCCGGCCAGCAAGTCGGTCATGTGCACGTCCACCGCCTCAAAGCCGGCGGCGTCGAACGCGTAAGCCATCTCGACATGCGAGTTGACGCCCTGCTCGCGCAGGATCGCCACGCGCGGCCGCGTCATGTTCAGGTACGGGGCCGCGATATCCTCGCCCGGATCGAAGGTGAGCGCCACGTGCAGGCCGGGGTCGTCGGTGCGCGCCACGGCGGCGTGTTCGGCATCGGCGCAGTCGGGATGGTCGCGCTCACGGCAGATGCGCCAGCTGACCTCGTCCCACGCGGCCAGCAGCTCCGACAGCGGTGCGCCGAAGATGCACTGCGCGTCGCGCCAGATGGTGAGCTCCCCCTTGCCGAGGTCGATCGGGCTGGAGGTCGGGCGCGTCTTGCCGACGACGTGGCTGCAGGCGCCCAGCCCATGCTGCCGCAGCAGCGCCAGCGTCTCGTCGCGCTGCGAGGCCCGCACCTGCAGCACCACGCCCAGCTCCTCGCTGAACAGCGCACGCAGGGTGCGCTCGTGGCGCCGCGGGCCGACCTGCTGCGCCCAGTTCTTGGCGTCGCCGACGTCGGCGCGGCTGTCGGCGATGCCGTCGCCCTCGGTGACGAGCAGATCGACGTTGAGCGCCACGCCCACCCGACCCGCGAACGCCATCTCGGCCACGCAGGCCAGCAGCCCGCCGTCGCTGCGGTCGTGGTAGGCCAGCAGCAGCCCGCGCGCGCGCAGCGCGTTGACCGCCTGCACCACCCGCACCAGATCCTGCGCATCGTCCAGGTCCGGCACCGCGCCGCCGGCCTGTTCGTACGCCTGCGCCAGGATCGAGCCGCCCATGCGGTCGCGCCCGCGCCCCAGATCGACCAGGATCAGCACGGTTTCCTCGTCGCGCGCGAGCTGGGGCGTCAGCGTGCCGCGCACGTCGTCCAGCGTCGCGAACGCCGACACGATCAGGCTGACCGGCGCCACCACCTTGCGCGGCTGGCCATCGGCGCCGGTCCACTGCGTGCGCATCGACAGGCTGTCCTTGCCCACTGGAATGCTGACGCCGAGCTGCGGGCACAGCTCCAGCCCCACCGCCTTGACGGTGTCGTAGAGCGCGGCGTCCTCGCCCGGCTCGCCGCAGGCGGCCATCCAGTTGGCCGAGAGCTTGACGCGCGGCAGCTCGATCGGCGCGGCCAGCAGGTTCAGGATCGCCTCGGCCACCGCCATGCGGCCGGAGGCCGGCGCGTCCAGCGCCGCCAGCGGCGTGCGCTCGCCCATCGCCATGGCCTCGCCGGCCAGGCCGCGGTAATCGGCCAGCGTCACCGCGCAGTCGGCCACCGGCACCTGCCAGGGACCGACCATCTGGTCACGGTGCGTCAGCCCGCCGACGGTGCGGTCGCCGATGGTGATCAGGAAGCGCTTGCTGGCCACCGTGGGATGGCGCAGCACGCGCAGCACCGCCTCGCGCAGGTCGATGCCAGCGCCGTCGAAGGGGGCGGCCACGCGGTGCACGCGCCGGACCTCGCGCCGCATGCGCGGCGGCTTGCCCAGCAGTACCTCCAGCGGCATGTCCACCGGGTTGGCCTGGTCGGCTGCGGTGGCCTGCGGGTCGTGCACCACCAGCCGCGTCTCCTCGGTGGCCACGCCCACCACCGCCAGCGGGCAGCGCTCGCGCGCGCACAGCGCCTGCAGGCGCGGCAGCGCCTCGGGGGCCACCGCCAGCACGTAGCGCTCCTGGCTCTCGTTGCACCAGATTTCCTTCGGCGCCAGGCCGGTCTCCTCCAGCGGGATCGCGCGCAGGTCGAAGCGCGCGCCGCGCCCGGCGTCGTGCACCAGCTCGGGAAAGGCGTTGGACAACCCTCCGGCACCGACGTCGTGGATCGCCAGGATCGGGTTGTCCGCGCCGAGCGCCCAGCACTGGTTGATGACCTCCTGGGCGCGGCGCTGGATCTCGGGATTGCCGCGCTGGACGGAGTCGAAGTCCAGCTCGGCGCTGTTGGCGCCGGTGGCCATCGAGCTGGCCGCCCCGCCGCCCATGCCGATGCGCATGCCGGGCCCGCCGAGCTGCACCAGCAGCGTGCCGGCGGGGAACACCACCTTGTGCGTCTGCTGGGCGTCGATCGTGCCGAGCCCCCCCGCGATCATGATCGGCTTGTGATAGCCACGCTGCACCGCATCGACGTCGGTGACGACGCGCTGTTCATATTCACGGAAGTAGCCCAGCAGGTTCGGGCGGCCGAACTCGTTGTTGAAGGCGGCCCCGCCGAGCGGACCCTCGATCATGATCTGCAGCGGGCTGGCGATGTGCGCCGGCTTGCCGTCGGGCTGGTCCGCCAGCCCACCCCAAAGGCGCGAGACCGAAAAGCCGGTCAGCCCGGCCTTGGGCCGCGCGCCGCGACCGGTGGCGCCCTCGTCGCGGATCTCGCCGCCGGCGCCCGTGGCCGCGCCCGGAAACGGTGAGATCGCCGTCGGGTGGTTGTGCGTCTCCACCTTCATCAGCACGTGCTGCAGGCCCTCGACGCGGCGGTACGCCGGGCTGTGCGTGCCGTCGCCGCTGGCCACGAAGCGCTCGGCCACGTGACCCTGCATGATCGCGGCGTTGTCGGCGTAGGCGACGATGGTGCGGTGCGGCGCGCGCTGGTGCGTGTGGCGGATCATGCCGAACAGGCTCAGCGGCTGCTCGACGCCGTCGATGACGAACTGCGCGTTGAAGATCTTGTGCCGGCAGTGCTCGCTGTTGGCCTGCGCGAACATCATCAGCTCGACGTCGCTCGGGTTGCGCCCCAGCCGCCCGAACGCCTCCACCAGGTAGTCGATCTCGTCGTCGGCCAGCGCCAGGCCCCAGGCGCGGTTGGCCTCTTCCAGCGCCGCGCGACCGCGCCCCAGCACGTCGACGCGCTCCAGCGCCGCGGCCTGAAGCGGCGAGAACAGCGCCGCGGCCGAGGCGACATCGGGCCAGACGCTTTCGGTCATGCGGTCGTGCAGCAGCGCCGCGCACGCCTGCCAGGCCGTCTCGTCCAGTGCGGCGCCGCGCCCGGCCAGCCGCTGCAGCGTGCCCGTCTCCAGCGTCAGCCAGTATTCCGTCACGCGCTCGACGCGCCGCGCCACCAGGCCGCAGTTGCGCGCGATGTCGGTGGCCTTGGACGCCCAGGGCGACACCGTGCCGAGCCGTGGCGAAACCACGATGCGCACGCCCTCGGTCGGCCCGCGGTAGGGCTCGCCATAGGTCAGCAGCGCCTGCCAGCGCTGGCGCTGCGCCTCGTCAAGCGGCGCCTCGGTGGCCACCAGGTGCACGTGCCGCGCCGCCAGCGCGCGGATGCGCGCATCCACCGCCTGCAGCCGCGGCAGCAGCTGGCGGGCCCGGAAGTGGCCGAGCGCGTCGGCCCCGGCGAAAGTGGCGATGTGAACGGCGGGCGTGGCGGTCATGACGGTGCGTTGGGCGGGCGCAGGGGTGCGAACGGCCCGGATTCTACCGGGGGCATCACCGCGGCCTTCCCTGCGCCGCGGCCGCGTTTCATCTTGGGCTGCTGCCGGCTTGGCCCTGTCCGCTTCAGGGTTTGTCCGGGGGAATGCAGGCGCGAACATGCATTATCCTGCATACACCGATCCCCGCACCGTTTCCAACCGAAAAGGAGTTCCGCACCATGATTTCCCGCCGAGTCGTCCTGACGCGCAGCGCCGCCGCGGTCGGCACCGCCGCCACCGGGCTGCTGCTGCCCGAGATCCTGCGCGCCCAGTCGTCCCGCGTGCGCATCGGCTTCATGTTGCCGTACACCGGCACGTTCGCGCAGCTCGGCGTAGCGATCGAGAACGGCGTGCGCATGGCGCTGGAGGAGGCCGGCAGCAAGCTGGCCGGACGTGAAATCGAGTTCTACAAGGTCGACGACGAGGCCAACCCGGCCAAGGGGGTGGAAAACGCCACCCGGCTGGTGCAGCGCGACAAGGTCGACGTGCTGATCGGCACCGTGCACTCCGGGGTGCAGATGGGCATCCACAAGGTGGCGCGCGAAACGGGCGTGCTCAACCTCAACCCGAACGCCGGCGCGCACATCACCACGCGCCAGCAGTGCGCGCCCAACGTCTTCCGCACCAGCTTCACCAACGCGCAGCCGACGCTGGCGCTGGGCCGGCCGATGGTGGAGCGCGGCCACAAGCGTGCGGTGTGGATCACGTGGAACTACGCCGCCGGCGAAGAAGCCTTCGAGGGTTTCGAGCAGAGCTACACCGCCGCCGGCGGCACCATCGTCAAGAAGCTCGGTCTGCCCTTCCCCAACGTCGAGTTCCAGGCCCTGCTGACCGAGATCGCCGCGCTCAAGCCCGATGCGGTGGCCTGCTTCTTCGCCGGCGGCGGCGCGGCCAAGTTCCTGCGCGACTACGCCGCCGCCGGCCTCAACCGCAGCATCCAGCTCTACGGTTCAGGCTTCCTGACCGAAGGCGTGCTGGAGGCGGCCGGGGACGCCGCCGAGGGCGTCATCACCACGTTGCACTACAGCGACGCGCTGGATACTCCGCGCAACAGGCAGTTCCGCCTGAACTACGCCAAGACCTTCAAGCTGCAGCCCGACGTCTACGCCGTGCAGGGTTACGACACCGGGCTGCTGCTGCTGCACGGCGCCAAGGCGGTCGGCGGCGACCTGTCCAACAAGAAGGCCCTCTACGCGGCGCTGGAGGGCGCCGTCATCGACAGCCCGCGCGGCCAGTGGCGCATGAGCAAGGCGCACAACCCGATCCAGGACATCTACCTGCGCCAGGTGCGCGGGCGCGAGAACAAGGTGATCGGCATCGCCGCCAAGGCGCTCGAGGATCCCGGCACCGGTTGCCGCATGGGTTGAAGCACCGCCGACGCCACCGTCATGGATCTGGCCAACGTTCTGATTCAGCTGCTCAACGGCATCCAGTACGGGCTGCTGCTGTTCATGCTGGCCGCCGGGCTGACGCTGATCTTCGGCATCATGGGTGTGGTCAACCTCGCCCACGGCAGCTTCTACATGCTGGGCGCCTACCTCGCGTGGTGGCTGGTGGCTCGGCTCGACAGCCTGCCGCTGGCCATCGCGCTGGGGGCGGTGCTGGCATTGGCGCTGGGCTGGCTGCTGGAGCGAGCGCTGTTTCGCCATCTGTACCACCGCGACCACCTCGATCAGGTGCTGCTGACCTTCGGCCTCATCTACCTGTTCGAGGAGGTGCGCTCGCTGCTGTGGGGAGATGACGTGCACGCCGTGCCGGTGCCGGCGCTGCTGGACGGCTCGATCGCGTTGACCGACACGCTGGCCTACCCGGTCTACCGCCTCCTCGTGATGGGCGTGTGCGTGCTGCTGGCGCTGGCGCTGTACCTGCTCATCACCCGTACGCGTCTGGGCATGCGCATCCGCGCCGGGGCGTTCAACCGCGAGATGGCCGAGGCGCTGGGCGTCAACATCCGCCTCGTGCACGGTGTGGTGTTCGCGGTCGGGGTGGCACTGGCCGTCGTGGCCGGCATGATCGCCGCGCCGCTTTCCAGCGTCTACCCCAACATGGGCGCACCCGTGCTCATCATGTGCTTCGTCGTCGTGGTCATCGGCGGCATCGGCTCGGTGCGCGGGGCGTTCGTCGCCGCGTTGATGGTCGGTCTGGTGGATACGTTCGGCAAGGTGCTGCTGCCGCAGATCGCCAGCATGCTGACCTACATGCTGATGGCTGCCGTCCTGCTCTACCGGCCGGAAGGCCTCTTCAAGCCCTGACGGAGCTCCCCATGTCGACCTCCGCCCATCTCGAACGGCTGCCACGCGGCCTGCAAGTCGCCCTCGGTCTGGGTGCCGTGGCGTTGGCGGCCTTCCCCTGGCTTGGCCTGGAGAACGAACGCTATTACGTCCAGATGCTGACCCAGATGATGATTCTGGCCATCTTCGCGATGAGCCTGGATCTGCTGCAGGGGGTCACGGGGCTCGTGTCGCTCGGGCATGCCGCCTTCTTCGGCCTGGCCGGCTACGTGCTGGCGTTCCTGACGCCGCCGACGGCCGCCCCCAGCCTGTGGTGGACCCTGCCCGCCGCGGTGGCCGCCTCGGCGCTGGCGGCGCTGGTGATCGGCTTCTTCGTCGTGCGCACCCGCGGCATCTACTTCATCATGGTCACGATGGCCTTCGCCCAGATGCTGTACTACCTGTTCTTCGACAACAAGGCGCTGGGGGGCTCCGATGGCCTGTACGTCCTGTTCAAGCCGTCCACCGCGCTGGGCGGGGAGGGGCAGCTGCTCGACCTGGAAAACCCCGTCACGTTCTACTACCTGACACTGGCCTGCCTGGTGGGGGTCTATGCGTTTCTGCGCCGCCTGCTGTTTTCGCCGTTCGGGCGTGTGCTGGCCGGCATCCGTGTCAACGAACACCGCCTGCGCGCCGTCGGCCATGGCACGTTCGCCTACAAACTCGCCGCCTTCACGCTGGCCGGCGCGCTCGCGGGCCTGGCCGGCTACCTGTGGGCGGCCCAGACCGGCTTCGTCAACCCGGAGCTGCTCGGCTTTCATCACAGCGCCCACGCGATCATGATGGTCATCCTGGGTGGCATGGGCAACTTCGCCGGTGCCGTCGTGGGTGCCTTCGCGTTCGAGTACCTGCTGCATGTGTTCAAGGATCTGACCAAGCACTGGCAGCTGCTGATGGGTGCGTTCATCGTGCTGGTGGTGTTCGTCGCGCCACGCGGGCTGATCGGACTGGGGCAGCGGCTGCTGCAGCGCCGCCCTGCCACGGCCGCGCAGCGGCTCGAGACCTCGCTGCAGGGAGGACCGCATGGCTGAGGTGCTGCTCGAGGCCCAGCGCCTGACCAAGCGCTTCGGTGGTCTGACCGCCGTGGACGGCGTGTCGCTGACGCTGCGGCGCGACCGCGTGCACGCCGTCATCGGCCCCAACGGGGCCGGCAAGTCCACGCTGACCAACCTGCTGTCCGGGGACCTCGCCCCCACCGCCGGCCGTCTGCTGCTGGGCGGACGCGACGTGACCGGCGCCGCGCCCGAAACCATCGCCCGCCTCGGGCTCGGCCGCAGCTACCAGAAGACCAACATCTTCCTTCCCTTCACCGTGTGGGAGAACGTGCGCCTGGCGGCGCAGGCGCGCGCGTCGTGCGCGGCGCGCTGGCTGACGCGCGCCGACAGCCTGGCCACCGTCAACCGGCGCGCCGAGCGGGCCCTGGAGCTGGCTGGCCTGACCGCGCGTGCGCAGCGCATCGCCGGCACCATCAGCCACGGCGAGCAGCGGCAGCTCGAGATCGCCATGACGCTGGCCACCGAGCCGCAAGTGCTGCTGCTGGACGAACCCCTGGCCGGCATGGGCACCGCAGAGGCCGAGCGCATCGTCGAGCTGCTGCGCTCGATCAAGCGCGGCCATGCCGTGATGCTGGTCGAACATGACATGGATGCGGTCTTCGCGCTTGCCGACGAACTGACGGTGATGGTCAACGGACGCGTGATCGCCACGGGCGAGCCGGCCGCCATCCGCGCCGACGCGGCCGTGCGCGCCGCCTATCTGGGAGAGGATGCGTGAGCGAGGCGCTGCTGATCGAGACACGCGGGTTGCACACCCACTACGGCGCCAGCCACATCCTGCACGGCATCGATTTCACCGTGCGGCGTGGCGAGACCATCGGCCTGATGGGCCGCAACGGCATGGGCAAGACGACACTGCTGAAGACGCTCATGGGGCTGGTGCGGCCCAGCGCCGGCGAAGTGCGCATCAAGGGCCGCGCAACGCAGCGGCTGGCGACGTACGAGATCGCGCGTCTGGGCGTGGCCTACGTGCCGGAAGGGCGCGGCATCTTCGGCAACCTCAGCGTCCGCGAAAACCTCCTCATGGCCGCGCGCCCCGGGGTCGATGGCCGCCGCGACTGGACCTTCGAGCGCGTGCTCGAGACGTTTCCCCGCCTGGCCGAGCGGCTCGATCACGGCGGGCAGCAGCTCAGCGGCGGCGAGCAGCAGATGCTGACCATCGGCCGCGCGCTCATGACGAATCCGGACCTGCTGATCCTGGACGAGGCCACCGAGGGACTGGCGCCGCTGGTGGCGCGCGAGATCTGGCGCATCTGCCGCCTCATCCGCGACAGCGGCATCAGCAGCATCATCGTCGACAAGAACTGGCGCCACGTCACCCAGATCACCGACCGCAACGTGATCCTGGTCAAGGGGCGCGTCGTGTTCGAGGGGGCGTCACAGGAACTGACGGCGCGCCCGGACGTGCTGGAGCGCCACCTCGGCGTCTGACGCGCGGCCGCCTGCCCGGCCCGAAGACAAAAAACCGGCAGGCCCCGATGGTCCTGCCGGCACAGGAGGCAGGGCGCGGGCCCCATGCTCCCGCGCCCTCACGTCCGCGTCACTGGTTGACGGGCGATTTCGGATCGAGCAGCAGCGCCATGATGTGCTTGATCTGCTGCTCGTTCAGGATGCCGCGGTGGCCGGCGCTCGGCATGCGCGTGCAGGCATTGAACGCGCGCGAGTTCCAGATCTTGGCCCACGTGTACTCGATGATCGGTTTGGCCGCCGGGCTGTCGGGATCGGTCACGCCGCGCATCTTGCCATAGTTCCACAGGCTGGGGCCGAGCGTGCCGTACGAGATCTCCTTCTTGTCGATCTGGTGGCAGTTGTAGCAGTTGCCGCCATTGACCGTCTTCTCGTTGTCGCTCCAGGTCAGGCCGCGGCCGCTCTGGGCGATTTTCTCGCCCTCGCGCCAGTCCCCGAGGAACTTGCCGTCGCTGGGCCATTTGACCGACTTCAGCGCCGCTTCCTCGATGGCCTTCTCGACCTTCGGATCGAGCGGCTTGCCGGTCACCTCGGACTCCCAGCACGCCTTGCGTGCCTCGTCCTGCTCCAGCCGGTCGAGCTTGGCGATGCCACGCTCGACGAACGAGGCCTTGACCACCTCGGCCGTCATCTTGTCGTACTCGGCCGCGCTGCGCGCACCGGTTCCGCAGCCGGCCAGCAGCGCGGCCGCGGTGATCGTGCTCAGGGCAACAAGGGTCTTCTTCATCACGACGTCTCCTGATTCAGCGCTTGATGGCGGGGGCGGCGTTCTTGGCGCCCTTGGCGTTGACGCCCATGTACATGCTCAGCGCGATGGTCACGTCACTGCCGAACTTGGGCTCGGGGAAGCGCTGCTGGCGGAAGCAGTCGTTGAGGCGCCACTGCATGCTCCACATCTGGCCGTTGGAGACACGATACGCCGGCCAGGCCGCAAAGCCGACACCGTCGCCCGGGTTCTTGGTCAGATTCGGCAGATCCTGCAGGCGGATGCGCTTGCCGTCCTCGGAGTGGCAACTGGCGCAGGAGAAGTCGTGCGGGCCGCCGCGCATGAAGAACAGCCGCTTGCCGATCTCGTACATGTCACGCTCGGCCTGCGTGTTGAACGGCAGGTTGAACGGCATCCCCTTCGATTCGGAGGCCACCCACGTGGCGATGGCGACCACATCCGCCGTCAACCCCTTGGTGAAACTGCGCGCGCTGACCTCGCTGACGTCGAGCCCCTGCAGCTTCTCCATGCACCAGACGATGCGGCTTTCCAGGTCCATCACCCGGCCGGCGTCGGGGAAGAAGCGCGGCAGCTCCACGAACGCACCCTTGACGACGCCCGGACCCTTGCCGAGGTCGCACTGCTCCAGCGACGCGTTCCTCGGGCCGCGCTTCTGTTTCCACAGCGACTCGCCCTTGGCCTCGAACAGCTCGGCGGGGTTGCCGTCCTGCAGCATCGCGCGGTATTCCTCGATGCCTTTGGAGGCATCGATGTCCTGGCTCCAGGCGGCTGCGTGGACCAGCGCCACGGCAGCTGCACCCAACATTGTCTTCTTCATCATGGGATTGCCCTCTGGTCGGTGGGGAATGATGAGAAAGTTCAGGCGATGGTGGCCTCGTCGGTGCGCGACTCGCCCTTGTTGTCGGTCCACTTGACCACCACCTTGTCGCCCTTGGCCGCACCCTTGAACTTGAAGCTCAGGAACGGGTTCTGCGACACCGCCCCGCTCCACTGCGCCTTGAGCACCTCGCGCCCATTGTGCGTGGCCACCACGTCCGTGATGTAGTGCGCCGGCACCAGGTTGCCCGACGCATCGCGCCGCGTCCCGGGCTCCATCGGGTGGCTCATCAGCACCCGCACCGTCGTCACGCCACCGGCCTCGTTGGCACGGATGCGCATCGGATCTGCCATCTTCGCTCTCCTTCGTCTCTGTGACTTCTGGGCAGGTCGTCGCCGTCAGCCGCCGCAGCCGCCCAGCGTCACCTTCGTTTCCTTCACCGCCGAGTACAGCTTGCCGTCGGCCTTGACCACCGCCAGCACATTGGTGCTCTGCCCCATCTTCAGCCGCGTCTGCACGTCAGCCTCCGTGCCCGCCGGAATCATGAACACCGCCGCCAGCGGCGTCGGGTTCTTCTCCACCAGCAGGTAGATCTCCGTCGTGTTGGGCAGCTTGCTGGCCGCCCCCACCGGCACCACCGCGCCGTTTTCCGCAATGTCGGGCGAGATGATCTGCACCTGGTCGTTCGTGGCCGGCTCGCCGCCAATGGCCTTGAGCGCCTCGGCCAGGCTCTTGCTCGCAAACGCCTCGCGCGGCAGCGCCAGCGCCTGCTCGGCCGTGATCAGCCCCAGCGACACCAGCGTCGCCACGGCTCCGCCGGCCTTCAGCACGGCGCGCCTGCGATTCGATCGTATGGACATGACTTGCTCCTTGAGACACGGCGGCCGCAGGCCGCCCGACTGGGTTGAACGCTTCTCGCGCATGATTATTCGCAAACGCGTCCTTCGGGGGGATGGGCATTTTCCCTAAACATTGGAATATTCTTGCTCTCTGATAGACAGGGGCTATGACCATCCCTTGCCTTGACCGCCCTGCAGCCGCGCACGGGCGGCGCCGTGCGGCAGCGGCTGGACGGGGATTCACTTCAGGATCGCCAGCGCCTCCTTGAAACGGGGTTCGCGCGCCGTGCGCAGCCACTCGAAGCCCACCATTTCCACGGTGACCAGCGTCACCCCCTCGGCGGCCAGCCGGTCGAGGGCTGCGTCACGGTCCCGCGCACGGCGCGAGCCGCAGGCGTCGGTCACCACCACCACCTCCAGATCCTCCTGCTCCAGCAGCATGAAGGCAGTCTGCAGCACGCAGACGTGCGCCTCGCAGCCGGCCAGCAGCACCGTCGTGCGCGTGGGGCTGGCGACCTTGCGCAGGTGCTTGGGCAGGCTGCGCGCATTGCCGCCCACGGGTCGCGCGGCCGCGCCGCCGTGCAGCAGCTCGAGCAGGGCGCTGTCGCTGCTGTCGAACGCCTGCTTCGGCAGCACCGCAATGCAGGCATCTCTCAGCTCGGGCGGCATGGTGCCCAGCTTGCGTGCATCCTGCTCGGTGCCCCAGACCGGCACCTCGAACAGCCGCGCCAGCGCCACCAGGCGCCGCGCACGCTCCAGCACCTCCTCACCCTGCTCGATGGCCGGCATCAGGCGCGCCTGATAGTCGACCAGCACCAGCTGGCAGTCGCTCGCATCCAACAGCATCGGGGGTCGTCCAGAATGTGGTGAAGGCAAACCGGTTGACGCAACCGGGCACGGGCGCGTATCGTAACCGCCATCATGCTCCGTCTGGCCAGCTTCCGCACCGACCATGTGGCGCGCGCCGCGCTGGCGGCGCTCGGGGCGCTTGCGTGGCTGCTGGCCGGCTGCGCCACGGGGGGAGCGGCGCAGGCGCCGGCCGCCAAGGCCGCCGCGGCGCCCCCGGTGCCGGCGGACGACCCGCTGGGCGAGTGGCTGCGGCGCCGTGATGCGCTCGTGCCGTCACCGGCGGGCGAAGCGGGCCCGACGAGACCGGCGCGACCGGACCTTCAGGCCGACGCGCTGGTGGTGGCGATGGCGTACGTCGGGGTGCCGTACCGTCGTGGCGGCAGCGATTACGAACAGGGGGTGGACTGCAGCGGCTTCGTGCAGATCGCCTATCGTGAGGGTGCCGGAGTGGTGCTGCCGCGCACCGCCGCAGAGCAGGCCGCCGCCACCCAGCCGATCGAGCCCGAGGATCTCAGACCTGGGGATCTCGTGTTTTTCAACACCCTGGGGCGCCCCTTCAGCCACGTCGGGCTCTACGTCGGACAGGGGCGCTTCGTCCACTCGCCACGCCCTGGGGCGCAGGTGCGCTTGGAGCGCCTGGACGGCAGCTACTGGCGCGCCCGCTTCGACGGCGCGCGCCGCGTCACGCCGGGCGCGGCGCTGCAGGCCCGCGCCGAGTGAGGCGTCGCGTCAGGCCGCAGAGGTGGCGGCCTTGCGCAGGATGTCGTACAGCTGATCCTTCAGCAGCAGCTTTTCCTTCTTCAGCGTCTCGATCTGCTCGTGCGTGCCGGGCTCGATGCCCTCCTCCATGCGCTTGATGCGCTCGTCCAGCTCGTTGTGCTTGTCGAACAGGCGCTGGAAGTGGTGATCGGTGGTCTTGAGCTTGCTGATCAGGTCGCGGTACTCGGGAAACATGGTGCGGTCGCCCTTTCGGTGCAGGATGGGATGAACGATCCAATCGTAACGGATCAGGCGGCCGCATCGATCGGCACGGCGGCTGCCGGCTTGACCTGCCGCAAATCGGACGACCGCCCCGCGGCCCCCAGTGGCTGCGGCAGCCGACACGACAGGCCGGCATCGGGCCAGACCCAGTGGCGGCCGGCGTGCCAGACGCGCTGCGCCGGCAGGCCGGCACGTGCGGCCAGCTGCTGCACGTGAGCCAGCGGCCAGCCCCCCACGAGCCAACGCCCCGTCGGATGCGTGCGCTGCCACCGCTGCAACCGCTCGCCGAGTCGATCCCACTCCACGCGCGCCTGCGGCGGCGGCACCGGCTCCGCGCCCCGCTCCATGTCCCAGCCGGGCGCCAACCAGATCAGATCCGCCGGCGATGGGTGCGCCACCGCGTCCAGCCAGCGCATCCCCGCCTCGCGCAGCGAAAGCGGCGTTCCGCCTGACCAGCCGGCCTCGCCCCGCCCGTCGGCCGCCGCCCCTGGCCACCATGCGGCATCGTCCTCGAGGTCGACGGCCGTCCCCTCGGGCAGCGGCGGCAGCTGCAGCAGGCTGCGCGGCGCGCCGATTACCACCAGGTAGGGATCGACCGGCTCGGCGAGGGCATGCCAGCTCGGCGCGTCACCGCCGTTGTGATCCAGCGCCTGCGGCCAGACCGCCCCGGTCACGGCGACACAGCCCTTGACCCGCCAGAGGTCGGTCGGCAGATCCTGCAGCCAGGCCTCCCACTGCGCGCGCGTCGCCCAGCCGCGCGGGCGCAGCGTGCGGCGGGCAACCTCGGGGGTGGCCGCGGGGCCGATCGATGCGGCCTCAGGGCCACCCTCACCGAGCAGAGCCGGCAGCGCCGCGGGCCAGCGCGGGTCGGCCACGCCGCCGGCCAGACTCCAGAACGAGACCGGCCGCGGGCGCAGCCGGTCAAGCGTCTGCGCCAGCTCGCTCGCCTGTCTGCCCGACAGCGTGTCGGCGGCCGAGATGAGCAGCCAGTCGGCGGCGGCCAACTGCGCCTGCGCCAGCGGCTCGGCCAGCCGCCGCTGCGCCGTCGGGCCGTGCACGAGGCCCAGCACGGCGATGCGGTGCAGGCCGTGCGCGCGCAGGGCCTGCAGCAACGGTTGCGGCGCGGCCAGGCCCGAGCCCTCGATCACCAGCGGCCGCCGGGGTTGGGCGGCCAGCTGCGCGATGGCGTCGGCCATCGCGCCGGCCAGCTCGCAGCAACCGCAGCCGCCGGCCACCGACAGCAGCGGCACGCCCGCCACGGCCAGCCGCTCGGCGTCGAAGTTGACCTCGCCGGCATCGTTGACGAGCAGCACGGGCTCGGCCTCGGTGACCAGCCAAGGCAGCAGCGCGTGCAGGATGAAGGTGGTCTTGCCCGCGCCGAGAAAGCCCGTGACGACGACCGCGTCGAGGCTGTCGGCGACCCTCATGCCAGCAGTGCCCGCGGCCCCACCCGCTCGAAGACACCGTAGTGGGTGTTGAGCACCATGGCCTGCGCCTGACCGCTGGTGGCGGTGGCGATGCGTTTGACGATGGCCCAGCGGGAGGTGTCGACCACCAGCACTTCATCGCCCTTGCGGTTGTTGAGGTAGACCTTGCGGCCGTCGGCCGTGAAGGCGGCGTGGCCCAGGTGCCCTCCCCCGCCGGCGTCGATCGTTGCCACGACGCGCAGCGACTGCAGGTCGAGCACCGGCACGCGGGTGTCGTTGTACTGCGTCACCAGCGCATGGCGTCCGTCGGGGGTCAGGTAGGCGTGCCCGGCTCCCTTGATGCCGAGCTCGAGATGGGCCAGCCGCTGCCGGGTGTTGACATCGAAGACGTCGAGCGAGCCGCCCTCCAGCGCGCTGCCTGCCCCGCGGTTGCAGACCAAGAACCGCTGCCGGTCGGGCGTGAAGTTGCCGTGGTGGCCCTCGATGCGCGCCGGGTTGGCCGTCTCGTGCGCGGACAGCGTCATCGTGACCTCCCCGGTGCGCTTCAGGCCCATCGGGTTGGCGGCATCGAAGATCGCCACCACCGGGCGCGACTGGGCGCTCTTGGGCTCGCCTGCCTCAAGCGTCACCCACAGCTGCCGGCCCAGCACGTCGAAATAATGAGGATTGCCCTCCACCGCGACGACGTGCTGCTGCAGCGTCTCCGCGTCGATCACCACCACCTCGTTGTCGGCGTAGTTGCCGATGGCGTAATGGCGTCCGTCGGCCAGCCAGGCGCCGTGCATGCTGAAGTCGCCGCCGTGCTGGGCGTTGCGCACCGCGATCTCGGCGGTGCGGACGCGGTCGGTGGCCACCTCGACGAAGGCGATGCGGATCTTGCCACCGTCCACGCCCGAGTGGTTCAGGGCCACGCGCCGGCCGTCGGGCGAGACGACCGGATGCTTGGGCCGGTTGCCGGTCTCCAGGGTGGCGGCGACGCGCAGGCTCTGGGTGTCGATCTTGACCAGCGTGCGCTGTCCTGCGGCGTTGTTGGCGACGTAGAGCCAGCGTCCGTCGGGCGTCAGGCTGCCCAGCGTACCGCCGGCCCCGCCGGTGGGGATGCGGGCAGCCACGGCATCGGTCTCCGAGTCGATGGCCACCACGGCGCCATCGCCGCGCAGCGCAAACACCATCCGGTGCACCGTCGCGCTGCCTGCGCCCAGCGTGGCGCAACCGGGCAGCGCCCACCATGGCAGCGTTGCGGACAGGCCGGCGGCGGCCAGCAGGCGGCGTCGATCGATCGTCATGGGGGTCTCCTCGGTCGTTGGGGTTGTCGTTGGGGTTGTCGTTGCGCTGCATGCGAGCGCAACGCTATCGTTACATACGAATGGAACCTTTCGACACCGGATTTACCCGGCCTCCCGCCAGCTGCGGAATCACTGAGTGGGCCCGATCCCTTTCCTTCTGGAACCGGGTGTTCACACCCGCACGCAGTCGGCGAAGTAGCGCTTGCGTCCGTCGAAGCCCTCCTCCACCACCAGTCCGTGGATGTCGGTCTCGAAGCCGGGACAGCGCTCGTTGAACTCGCGCGAGAACTTCAGGTACTCGACGATGCGGCGGTTGAACACCTCGCCCGGAATCAGCAGCGGGATGCCGGGCGGGTACGGCGTGATCAGCGCGGTGGTGATGCGCCCCTCCAGCTCGTCGATCGGCACGCGCTCGGTGTTGCGGCGCGCGATCTGCGCGTAGGCGTCGCTGGGCTTCATCGCCGGGGTGAGGTCGCTCAGGTAGATCTCGGTGCTCAGCCGCGCCACGTCGTACTGCGCGTACATCCCGTGCACGAACTGGCAAAGGTCGCGCAGACCCATGCGCTCGTAACGCGGCTGCTTGCGGCAGAACTCCGGCATCACGCGCCACATCGGCTGGTTCTTGTCGTAGTCGTCCTTGAACTGCTGCAGCGCGGTCAGCAGCGTGTTCCAGCGGCCCTTGGTGATGCCGATGGTGAACATGATGAAGAACGAGTACAGCCCGGTCTTTTCGACCACCACGCCGTGCTCGGCCAGGAACTTGGTGACGATGCTGGCCGGGATGCCGGTGGGGGCGAAGTCGCCCTTGAGGTTGAGGCCCGGCGTGATGATGGTGGCCTTGATCGGGTCCAGCATGTTGAAGCCCGGCGCCATGTCGCCGAACCCGTGCCAGGCGTCTTCGCCGTCGCTGGTCTGCACGCCGTCGGCGTCGGTGCGCTTGAGCACCCAGTCGCTGGCCTGGCCGATGCCCTCCTCGGCCAGCTCCTCGGGTCCCCAGACCTGGAACCACCACTCGTCCGGCCCGAATTCCGCATCCACCTTGCGCATCGCGCGGCGGAAGTCGAGCGACTCGACGATGCTTTCCTCCACCAGCGCGGTGCCGCCGGGCGGCTCCATCATCGCCGCCGCCACGTCGCAGCTGGCGATGATGCTGTACTGCGGGCTGGTGGAGGTGTGCATCAGGTAGGCTTCGTTGAAGAGGTGCCGGTCGAGCTTTTGCGTCTGCGAGTCCTGCACCAGCACCTGCGACGCCTGGCTGATGCCGGCCAGCAGCTTGTGGATCGACTGCGTCGAATACACCACCGAATGCCTGGGGCGTGCCCGCTTGCGCCCCATCGCGTGGTAGGTTCCGTAGAACGGATGGAACGCCGCATGCGGCAGCCACGCCTCGTCGAAGTGCAGGTTGTCGACGAAGCCATCCAGCATCTGCTTGATCGTCTCGGTGTTGTAGAGCACGCCGTCGTAGGTGGACTGCGTCAGCGTCAGGATCTTGGGCCGCACGCTGGCCGGATCCACCCCCTTGAGCAGCGGGTGTGCGGCGATCTTGGCGCGGATGTTGTCCGGCTCGAACTCGCTTTGCGGGATCGGCCCGATGATGCCGTAGTGGTTGCGCGTGGGCTTGAGGAAGACGGGGATCGCCCCCGTCATGATGATGGAATGCAGGATCGACTTGTGGCAGTTGCGGTCCACCACCACCACGTCGCCCGGGGCCACCGTGTGGTGCCAGACCATCTTGTTGCTGGTGCTGGTGCCATTGGTGACGAAGAAGCAGTGGTCGGCGTTGAAGATGCGCGCGGCGTTGCGCTCGCTCTCGCCGATGGCGCCGTTGTGGTCGAGCAGCTGACCCAGCTCCTCCACCGCGTTGCAGACGTCGGCGCGCAGCATGTTCTCGCCGAAGAACTGGTGGAACATCTGCCCCACCGGGGTCTTGAGGAACGCCACCCCGCCCGAGTGGCCCGGGCAGTGCCAGGAGTAGGAGCCGTCCTCGGCGTAGTCCAGCAACGCCCTGAAGAACGGCGGCTGGATGTATTCGAGGTAGGCCTTGGCCTCGCGGATGATGTGGCGCGCGACGAACTCCGGCGTGTCCTCGAACATGTGGATGAAGCCGTGCAGCTCGCGCAGGATGTCGTTGGGCAGGTGGCGGCTGGTGCGCGTCTCGCCGTAGACATAGATCGGCACCTCGGCGTTGCGCCGCCGCACCTCCTGCACAAAGGCGCGCAGGTTCTGCACCGCCGGGTCTTCCTCCGGGTTGCCGCTGACCTCCTCGTCATCGATCGACAGGATGAAGGCGCTGGCGCGGCTCTGCTGTTGGGCGAACTGGCTCAGGTCGCCGTAGCTGGTCACGCCGACGACCTCGAAACCCTCGTTCTGAATCGCCTGCGCCAGGGCGCGGATGCCCAGCCCCGACGTGTTGTCGGAACGGTAATCTTCGTCGATGATGACGATCGGGAAGCGGAATTTCATGGAGCGCGAGTGTAGGCCAAAGGGGTGAGCGATGGATGACGCCACGCTGTGGTGGGTGCTGGCCGGGCTGCTGGTGGCGGCCGAGCTGCTGTCCGGCACCTTTGTCCTGCTGATGCTGGCGCTGGCTGCCGCGGCGGGGGCCGTGGCCGTGCACGCGGGGCTGGCCCTCAGCGGCCAATTGCTGACCGCGGGGCTGTGCGCGCTGCTGACGGCGGGCGGCTGGGCGTGGGTGCGGCTGCGCCGCCGCCGCGCCAGTCCCGAAACCGACCCGGGCGTGGTGCTCGACGTCGGCCAGACCGTGCAGGTGCAGGGCTGGCTGCCCGACGGCACGGCCCACGTGCGCTACCGCGGCGCCGAGTGGCTGGCCGTCGCCGCCGCGCCGCACCTCCAGCGCCAGCCCGGCCCGCACCGCATCCGAGCGGTGCATGGCAACCGGCTCGTCATCGAACCCCTGGATCATCCCTGAACCCCTGCCCCGATCCGTCCTCCTCCGTCGACCGAAAGCCCCTCATGGAAATCGCCATCGTCCTCGTCATCGTCGCGCTCGTCTTCGTCGTCAAGTCGATCAAGGTCGTGCCGCAGCAGACCGCCTGGGTGGTCGAGCGGCTGGGCCGCTACGACCGCACCCTGGCCCCGGGCCTCAACTTCGTCCTGCCGTTCATCGAGAAGGTGGCCTACAAGCACAGCCTGAAGGAGATTCCGCTGGACGTGCCGGAGCAGATCTGCATCACCAAGGACAACACCCAGCTCAAGGTCGACGGCATCCTCTACTTTCAGGTCACCGACCCGATGCGCGCCAGCTACGGCTCCTCCAATTACGTGCTGGCGATCACGCAGCTGGCGCAGACGACGCTGAGGAGCGTCATCGGCCGGCTGGAGCTGGACAAGACCTTCGAGGAGCGCGAGATGATCAACGCCCAGGTCGTCAACGCCATCGACGAGGCGGCGCTGAACTGGGGCGTGAAGGTGCTGCGCTACGAGATCAAGGACCTGACGCCGCCGGCGGAGATCCTGCGCGCGATGCAGGCGCAGATCACCGCCGAGCGCGAAAAGCGCGCGCTGATCGCCGCCTCCGAGGGCAAGCGGCAGGAGCAGATCAACCTCGCGGAGGGCGAGCGCGCCGCCTTCATCGCCAAGAGCGAGGGCGAGAAGCAGGCCGCGATCAACCAGGCCCAGGGCGAGGCCGCCGCGATCCGCGAAGTGGCCGAGGCCACCGCGCAGGCCATCGAGCGCATCGCCGCCGCCATTCGCCAGCCCGGTGGCGAGCAGGCCGTCCAGCTGAAAGTGGCGGAAAAGGCCGTCGAGGCCTACGCGCGCGTGGCCCACGACGCCAAAACCACCCTCATCGTGCCGGGCAACATGACCGAAGTGGCCACGCTCATCGGCTCGGCGATGAAGCTGATCGAGGGCAGCCGCACCCCGTCGACCTGAGCGCCGGTGTACAATGCCATCCCTCGACGCGGAGAGATGGATGAGCGGTCGAAGTCGCACGCCTGGAAAGCGTGTAGGGGTCCAAAGCCCCTCGGGGGTTCGAATCCCCCTCTCTCCGCCACATCCGGTCTGATCCGCCACCGGGCGGCGCAGTGCCTGACGCATGGCCCGACCGGGCCTGCGTTCGCTGCGAGCCGGATCGGGCTTGGCGTTGCGCGGCGGGGAGGCTGTCCGCAGGCAAGCGCCCCGATCGACCGGTCAGACGGTTGACGCCCGTCGCCACCGTGCCAGCACCTCCATCGCCTCGGTCGGCTGCCCATCCTGCCAGTAGCCTTGGTAGCGGTCGCAGCCCATGGCCTGCAGCGCGTCGTGCTGGGCGGCGGTCTCCACGCCCTCGGCCACCACGCCGAGGTGCAGGTGGTGCGCCATCGCGACGATGGCGGCGCACAGACGCGCGTCCCCGTCCGGTCGTCCGAGGCCGCGCACGAAGCTGCGGTCGATCTTGATCACATCCACCGGCAACCGCTGCAGGTAGCCCAGGGACGAGTAGCCGATGCCGAAATCGTCGATGGCAATGATCACGCCCATCGCGCGCAGGCGCGCCAGTGCGGCGGCGACCTCGGCGCCGGAATCGACCAGCACGGACTCGGTTACTTCCAGCTCCAGCGCGTCGCCGCCCAGGCCGTGGCGCGCCAGCGCGGCCTGCACCGTCGCGACCAGGTCGCCCCGGCTGAACTGGCGCGCCGAGACGTTGACGGCGATGCGCGCGTCACGCCAGCCCGCCTGGCGCCAGGTGGCGACGATGCCCAGCGCCTGCTCCAGCACCCAGCGGCCGATCGGCTCGATCAGACCGCATGCCTCGGCCACCGGAATGAACTCGGCCGGCGAGACGGCACCGAGCTCCTCGTCGTGCCAGCGCAGCAGCGCCTCACCCCCACACGGGGCCGCATCACCGAAGCGGTGCTGCGGCTGCACCACCACCCTCAGCCGCTGCTCACCCGCCGCCCGGCGCAGGCGGGACTCGAGCCGCATGCGCCGCGCCGCCGCTTGCGTCAGCTCCTGCGTGAAGTAGGCGAAGGTGCCCCGCCCCAGCTCCTTGGCGCGGTAGAGGGCCGCGTCGGCCGCGCCCATCAACGTCTCGGCCTCGGTGCCGTGCTCCGGTGCCACCGCGATGCCGACACTGGTGCCGATCTGGATCTCGTGCCCCACGGGACTGACCCAGGGGCGGGCCAGCGTCTCGACGATGTCGCGCGCCAGTGCCGCGGCGTCGGCCGGATCGCGCAGCCGCCGCATGAGCACGACGAACTCGTCGCCTCCCAGGCGCGCCAGCGTGTCGCCCTCGCGCAGGCGGCTGCGCAGCCGCGCGCCGACGACGGCCAGCAACGCATCGCCCGTGGCGTGGCCGAGCGTGTCGTTGACGTCCTTGAAGCGGTCCAGGTCCAGCATCAGCAGCGCCAGCCGCTCGCCGTGGCGCTGGGCCTCGGCCAGTGCACCGCGCAGGCACTCGTTCCACAGCAGGCGGTTGGGCAGGCCGGTCAGGGGATCGTGGCGCGCCAGGTGCGCCATGCGGCGCTCGCTGCGGCGCAACAGCAGCTGCTGGCGGCGCTGATCCTGCCAGTCGAACAGGATGCCGCTGAAGTGGCGCGCCACGCCCTGGGCGTCGCGGATGGCCATGCCCCGCCCGCGGAACCAGCGCCAGCGGCCGTCGAAGCAGCGCAGGCGGTAGGCCTCGTCGAACGCCTCCGAGGTCGCCAGCGCGCGCTGCACCGCGGCCAGCGCGCGCTCGCGGTCGGCGGGGTGCAACCGGTCGCGGAACAGGAAGTCGCGATGGAAGTCGTCGCCCTCGTAGCGCAGCAGGCGCGCGAAGCTGGCCGAGTACTCGACGATGTCGGTCTGCAGGTTCCAGTCCCACGAGCCGGCTCGGCTGCCCTCCAGCGCCAGGCTCAGCTGCCGCTCGCTGCGGCGCAGGGCCTCGCGGCCGGCGTCGTCGAGGCCGATCTCGCGCGCCAGCACGAGCAGGCGTTCGTCCAGTTCGGGACGGGCGGCGGACGTTTCGCGCCACGGTCGATGGACGTTGAGCCGCACCCAGACGCTGGCGCCGTCCGGGCGCACGAAGCGCTTGTCCACCTGCAGCCAGCGCACCTCGCCGGCGATCAGCCGGCCGATGCGCTGGCGGTCGCCGGCATGGTCGTCCGGATGCGTCAGATCCTGAAACCGCAGGCGCAGCAGCTCGGGCACAGGGCGCCCGAAAAGGCCTTCGCAAGCGGCGTTGACCCACAGGAAACGCCCGTCGAGCGCCAGCACGTAGGCCGGCTGGTCACAGCCGGCCATCGCCTCCGCCCACGCGGCGACCGGACAGCCCGCCCCGGGAGGGATGCTGGAGGTTTCCTCCGCCGGCACAGCGGATGCGGGACGCCACGGCATGGCGCTATGCTAGCGGCGTCTTCGCGGTCATGTCCGCGGTGCGGGCGCGGCGGCAGGCGCCGGCCTAGGTCAAGGCCGTGTCGACGTCGCGCCGCTGCAACGCCAGGTACTCGCGCGACTGCATCTCGGTCAGGCGCGAGACGGTGCGCGGGAATTCGTGCGCGAGCGGCCCCTCGGTGTAGAGCTGCTCCGGCGGCTCGGCCGCCGAGACGATGAGCTTGACCCGCCGGTCGTACAGCACATCCACCAGCCACGTGAAGCGCCGCGCCGCCGAGGCCATGTTGGGCGGCATCACCGGCACGTTGCTGACGAGCACGGTGTGGAACTGACTGGCCAGCTCCAGGTAGTCGTTCTGGGAACGCGGTCCGCCACACAGCGTGCGGAAGTCGAACCACACGACCCCGCCTGCGCGGCGGATGGCGCGGATCTCGCGCCCCTCGATGCGCAGCACCGGATCCTCGTCGTGCGCCTCGGCGAGCTGCTCGAAGATCGCCTCCATCTCGCGCTCGGCGGCCTCGCCCAGTGGCGTGAGATAGGTGCGTACCTGCTCCAGCGCACGCCGGCGGTAGTCCACGCCGTGGTCGACGTTGACCACCTCCATCGTGCGCTTGAGCAGCTCGATGGCCGGCAGGATGCGGTCGCGATGCAGCCCGTCCGGATACAGCCCGTCGGGGTGGAAGTTGCTGGTCGTCACCATGCCGATGCCGTGCGCCTGCATCGCCTCCAGCAGGCGGTGCAGGATCATCGCGTCGGTGACGTCGGCGACGTGGAACTCGTCGAAGCAGATCAGGCGGTAGCGCTGCGCCATCTGGCGCGCGAGCGCCTTGAGCGGATCGACCGTGCCCTGCAGGTGCGCCAGCTCCCGGTGCACCTCGCGCATGAACTCATGGAAGTGCAGCCGCGTCTTGCGCCGCAGCGGCACGGCCTGATAGAAGCAATCCATCAGGAAGCTCTTGCCGCGCCCCACGCCGCCCCAAAGGTACACCCCGCGCGGAATCGGCAGGCGGTTGATGAGCTTCTTGAGGGCGTTGGAGCGGCGCTGCTTGAAGTGCGTCCACTGCGCGGCGCAGCGCTCCAGCGCCTCGACCCCGCGCAGTTGCGCGGGGTCGCTGGCATAGCCGTGCGCCGCCAAGGCCGCCTCGTAGGCCCGCCGCACCGGCCCCCACGTCGGATCCGGGGCGGGGGCGGAGACGGACGCGACCGCCTGCTCGGCTGTGCTCACCCGGCCTGCGGTCACGGCCTCAGAAGTTGAGCGTGCGCTTGTCCACCGCCAGCGCCGCCTCCTTGGTCGCCTCCGACAGCGAGGGGTGCGCATGGCAGATGCGCGCGATGTCCTCGGCGCTGGCCTTGAACTCCATGGCCACCACCGCCTCGGCGATCAACTCCGAGACCATCGGCCCGACCATGTGCACGCCCAGGATCTCGTCGGTGACGGCATCGGCCAGGATCTTGACCAGGCCGGTGGTGTCGCCCAGCGCGCGTGCGCGTCCGTTGGCCATGAACGGGAAGGTTCCGGCCTTGTAGGCACGCCCGGCGGCCTTGAGCTGCTGCTCGGTCTGGCCGACCCAGGCGATCTCGGGGCTGGTGTAGATCACCCACGGGATGGTGTTGAAGTCCACGTGCGGGTGCTGGCCGGCGATGCGCTCGGCCACCGCGACGCCCTCCTCCTCGGCCTTGTGCGCCAGCATCGGGCCGCGCACCACGTCGCCGACCGCCCACACGCCGGGCAGGTTGGTGCGGCACTGCTCGTCGACCACGATGGCGCCGCGCTCGTCGAGCTTCAAGCCCACCGCCTCGGCATTGAGCCCCTCGGTGTTGGGCACGCGGCCGATCGAGACGATCAGACGGTCGGCCTCCAGCGTCACCTCGGCTCCGTTGGCCTGGGTGTAGGCGATCGCCACGCCCTTCCTGGTCGCCTTGACCTCCCCGACCTTGACGCCGAGCTCGATCTTCAAGCCCTGCTTGTCGAACGCCTTCTTCGCCTCCTTGGCGATCTGTTCGTCGGCGGCGGCCAGGAACGTCGGCAGACCCTCCAGGATCGTCACCTCCGCGCCGAGGCGACGCCAGACCGACCCCATCTCCAGCCCGATGACGCCGGCGCCGATGATGGCGAGCCGCTTCGGCACCGCCTGCAGGCGCAGCGCGCCGTCGTTGGAGAGGATGCGCTCCTCGTCGAACGGCACGCCGGGCAGCGCGCGCGCGCGCGAACCGGTGGCCACGATGACGTGGCGCGCCTGCAGCGTGGCGGGCTGCGCCCCGCTGACGGCGATCTCGTAGCCGCCCTCCAGCGCGCGCGCGAACGAGCCGCGGCCGTGAAAGAAGGTCACCTTGTTCTTCTTGAACAGGTACAGGATGCCGTCGTTGTTCTGCCTCACGACGGCGTCCTTGCGCGCGATCATCTGCGGCACGTCGATGCGCACGGCGCCGGTGCTGATGCCGTGCTCGGCGAAGTGCAGCCGCGCGTGCTCGAAGTACTCCGAGGACTGCAGCAGCGCCTTGGACGGGATGCAGCCGACGTTGGTGCAGGTGCCGCCCGGGGCGGGGCCGCCGGCGGCATTCTTCCATTCGTCGATGCAGGCGACCTTGAAGCCGAGCTGTGCGGCGCGGATGGCGGCGATGTAGCCCCCCGGGCCGGCGCCGATGACGACGATGTCGAAGGTCTGGCTCATGATGTCGGGTGCTCCGGCCTCAGATGTTGAACAGCAGGCGCGCCGGATCCTCCAGCGCCTCCTTCATCGCCACCAGCCCCAGCACCGCCTCGCGCCCGTCGATGATGCGGTGGTCGTAGCTCAGCGCCAGGTAGTTGATCGGGCGGATGACGATCTGGCCGTTTTCCACCACCGGGCGTTCCTTGGTCGCGTGCACGCCGAGGATGGCCGACTGCGGCGGGTTGATGATGGGAGTGGACAGCATGGAGCCGAACACCCCGCCGTTGGAGATCGAGAACGTCCCGCCGGTCATCTCGTCGATGCCGAGCTTGCCCTCGGCGGCGCGCTTGCCGAAGTCGGCGATCTTCTTCTCGATCTCGGCAAAGCTCAGCTGGTCGGCGTTGCGCAGGATCGGCACCACCAGCCCGCGCGGCGAGCCCACCGCGATGCCGATGTCGAAATAGCCGTGGTAGACGATGTCGTTGCCGTCGACGCTGGCGTTGAGGATCGGGAATTTCTTCAGCGCGTGCACCGCGGCCTTGACGAAGAAGCTCATGAAGCCGAGCTTGACGCCGTGCTCCTTCTCGAAGCGTTCCTGGTACTTCTTGCGCAGCTCGATCACCGGCGCCATGTTGACCTCGTTGAACGTGGTCAGGATGGCGTTGGTGGCCTGCGACTGCAGCAGCCGCTCGGCGATGCGCGCGCGCAGGCGCGTCATCGGCACGCGTTGCTCGGGGCGATTGAGCAGCTCCGGCGGCAGGCCCACCGGGGCGCTCACCTGCGGCAGCGCCTTGGCAGGAACGCCGGTCGGGATCGGCGCCGCCGCGGCGGCGGGCTTCGGCGCAGCGACGGCCGCCAGCACGTCGCCCTTGGTGATGCGGCCGTCCTTGCCGGTACCGGTGACGCTGCCGGCCTCGAGCCCGTGATCGGCCATCAGCTTGGCCGCCGCCGGCATCGCCACGCCGGCCTTGGCCGCCGCAGCCGCAGCCGCAGCCGGCGCGGCCACGGGGGCCGCCGGGGGTGCCGCCGGAGCCGGTGCCGCGGCCGCCGCCGTGCCTGCCTTGGCTTCGGTGTCGACGCGAGCGATCACCTGCTCGGAGACGACGGTGCCGCCGTCGCCGACCAGGATCTCGGCCAGCACGCCCGCGGCCGGCGCCGGCACCTCCAGCACGACCTTGTCGGTCTCGATCTCGATCAGGATCTCGTCGGCGGCGACGGCCTCACCGACTTTCTTCTTCCATTGCAGCAGCGTGGCCTCGGCGACCGACTCGGACAGCTGCGGAACCTTCACTTCAACGATGGCCATGATGTTCTTTTCCCGGAAAGCGTATGCGTGACGGATGCGGGCCGCGCGCACGGGCGGCGCGCCACTGCCCGCGCCAGAGATCGGTTCACTTGGTGAGGATGAAGCCCTTCAGGCGGCCGAAGGCAGCCTCCACGAGCGTCTTCTGCTGCTCCTGGTGCAGGTGGGCGTAGCCCACCGCCGGCGAGGCCGACGCCGCACGCCCGGCGTAGCCCAGGCGCTGGCCGTCCAGCATGTTCTCGTGGATGTTGTGCTGCACGAAGAACCAGGGCCCCTGGTTCTGCGGCTCGTCCTGGCACCACACGACGTCGGTGGCGTTGGGGTAGCGCTTCATCTCCGCCGCGAACGCCTTGTGCGGGAACGGATAGAGCTGCTCGATGCGCACGATGGCCACGTCGTCGGCGCCCTTGTCCTCGCGCTTGCGCACCAGGTCGTAGTAGACCTTGCCCGAGCAGACGATGACGCGCTTGACGCGCTGGGCGTTCTTGACGATGTCGGCGTTCTGCTCCGGAATGACGGTCTGGAAGCCGCCGCGCGTGAATTCCGACAGCGGCGAAGTCGCGTCCTTGGCGCGCAGCAGCGACTTCGGCGTGAAGACGATCAACGGCTTGCGCAGCGGCCGGATCATCTGCCGGCGCAGCACGTGGAAGATCTGCGCCGCGGTGGTCGGCTGCACGATCTGCATGTTGGTGTCGGCCGCCAGCTGCATGAAGCGCTCGATGCGCGCCGAGCTGTGCTCCGGCCCCTGGCCCTCGTAGCCGTGCGGCAGGAACAGCGTGATGCCGTTGACGCGGCCCCACTTGACCTCGCCGGAGGCGATGAACTGGTCGATGACCACCTGCGCCCCGTTGGCGAAGTCGCCGAACTGCGCCTCCCAGATCACCAGCGTGTTGGGGTCGTTGGAGGCGTAGCCGTACTCGAAGCCCAGCACCGCCTCTTCCGACAGGATGGAGTCGATGACGGTGAACGGGGCCTGGTTTTCCGCGACGTTCTGCAGCGGGATGTAGGTGCCCTCGTCCCACTTCTCGCGGTTCTGGTCGTGGATGACGGCGTGGCGGTGCGTGAAGGTACCGCGGCCGCAGTCCTCACCCGACAGGCGCACGCCGTAGCCGCTGGCCACCAGCGAGGCGAACGCCATGTGCTCGCCCATGCCCCAGTCGACGTTGATCTCGCCGCGGCCCATGGCGGCGCGGTCGGCCAGCACCTTCTTGACCAGCTGGTGCGGCGTGATGTTGTCCGGCACGGTGGTGATGCGCTCGGCCAGCCGCTTCCACTCCGACAGCGGGATGGCGGTATCGGCCACGTCGGTCCACTTCTTGCCGAGGAACGGCGCCCAGTCGACCGCGTACTTGCTCTTGAAGTTGGTCAGCACCGGATCGACCGTGCGACGCCCCTCGTCGAGGATGGCGCGGTAGGCCTTGACCATCTCGTCGGGCCCTTCCGGCGGCAGCACGCCCTGCGTGACCAGCTTGTCGGCGTACAGCTTGCGCGTGCCGGGGTGCTGGGCGATCTTCTTGTACATCAGCGGCTGCGTCAGGCTGGGCGTGTCCTGCTCGTTGTGGCCCAGCTTGCGGAAGCACACGATGTCGATGACGACGTCCTTCTTGAAGGTCTGCCGGAACTCCACCGCCAGCTGCGTGGCCAGCACCACCGCCTCGGGGTCGTCGCCGTTGACGTGCAGCACCGGCGCCTCGATCATCTTGACGACGTCGGTGCAGTACAGCGTGGAGCGGCTGTCGCGCGGGTCGGAGGTGGTGAAGCCGATCTGGTTGTTGATGACGATGTGCACCGTGCCGCCGGTGTAGTAGCCGCGCGTCTGCGCCAGCGCCAGCGTCTCCATCACCACGCCCTGGCCGGCGAACGCCGCATCGCCATGCACCAGCACCGGCAGCACCTGGTCACCCTTGCGGTCGCCGCGGCGGTCCATGCGCGCGCGCGCCGAACCCTCCACCACCGGGTTGACGATCTCCAGGTGCGAGGGGTTGAACGCCAGGCTCAGGTGCACCGGCCCGCCGGGGGTGGAGACGTCGGAGCTGAAGCCCTGGTGGTACTTGACGTCACCGGCCGGCAGATCCTCCGGTGCGGTGTGCTCGAACTCGGCGAACAGGTCCTTGGGCATCTTGCCCAGGACGTTGACCAGCACGTTCAGGCGCCCGCGGTGCGCCATGCCGATGACGATCTCCTGCACACCCAGCGCACCGGCGCGCTGGATCAGCTCGTCCATCGAGGCGATGAAACTCTCGCCGCCCTCCAGCGAGAAGCGCTTCTGGCCGACGTACTTGGTGTGCAGGTAGCGCTCCAGCCCCTCGGCCTTGGTCAGGTTCTCGAGGATGTGGCGCTTCTGCTCGGGGCGGAAGGAAGGTTTGCTGCGGATGCTCTCGAGCTTTTCCTGCCACCAGCGCTTCTGCCTCTGGTCGCTGATGTACATGTACTCGGCGCCGATCGTGCCGCAATACGTCTCGCGCAGCGCGTTGAGCAGCTCGCGCAGCGACATCGTCTCCTTGCCGAAGTAGGTGTTGGAGACGTTGTGGACGGTCTCCAGGTCGGCGTCGGTGAAACCGTAGAACGAGGGTTCCAGCTCCGGGATATCCGGCCGTTCGGAGCGCTTGAGCGGATCGAGGTTGGCCCAGCGCACGCCCAGGTTGCGGTAGGCGGCGATCAGCTGCTGGGTGGCCACCCGCTTGCGCGCCACGTCGCTGTCGGCGCCTTGCGCCACCACCACCGGCTGCGGCCCCTGCTTGGCCAGCTGCGCAAACGCGTTGATCACCGGCATGTGCGGGATGTCCCGCGCGTCGCTGCCGTCCACCGCGGGCACATGCTGCAGCGCATCGAAGTAATCGCGCCACGAGTCCGGCACGCTGCTTGGGTCGGTGAGGTATTTCTCGTACAGCTCCTCGACGTAAGGCGCATTGCCACCGAAGAGGTACGAGTTGGCGCTGAAGGCCTGGTAGACGCTGGTCGTCTCGCTCATGGAATCGCTGACCTCCGTTTCCCTGCGGGAAACCTGCTGGTTGGAATCACCTTCCGCGACACGGCTGAACCGGATGGCGGACGCGACTGTGACACTGGAAGGGCCGGTGCAGGCCGCATTGTGCCACCAACCGACCCCGGATGGACGAGAATGTTGTAACGATTTCGAAACCGCGCGCCGCCCAGACCCGCGCGCGCCGCCGGCCGCTCAGGCCCCGCGGGGGGTGAGGCGCTGGCTCGGCGGCACGCCGCCCGGCTCGTCGAGCTCGATGGCGATCTGCGTGCAGACCGTGCGGCACAGCGCCACCGCCTGCTCGCTCTGCACGCGGTAGTACACCTGCGTGCCTTCCTTGCGCTTGGCCAGCACCCCGGCGCGGTACAGCAGGTTGAGGTGCTGCGACAGGTTGGGCTGCGTGGTGTCGATCTCCGCCAGCAGCTCCGACACCGACTTTTCCTTGTCGCACAGCGCATTGAGGATGCGCAGCCGCATCGGCGTGGACAGGATGCCGAACAGCTCGGCAGCCAGCTCGAACACCCGGTCCTTGTCGACGATGACGTCGGTATCGGTCAGTTGTTGCATATATCAGCATCCAGGAGCCAATGCGGACTGCATGATACCCACAAAGCCCCTGGATGCCAAAAGCGCCGGCGTCAGCGTGGCGACACCAGATCGCGGATCTGCTGCAGGGCGGTCGGATCGTCCAGCGTGGTCAGGTCGCCCGGGTCGCGCCCTTCGCACACCGCCTGGATCGCGCGGCGCAGCAGCTTGCCACTGCGCGTCTTGGGCAGCAGCTGCACGAAGCGCACGCGCGCCGGCCGCGCCACCGCGCCCAGCTGCTCGTCGACGACCTTCATGATCTCGGCCTCGAGCTGCTGCGCGTCGGCTTCGGTGGCCGCACGCGCCGGATCCTTCAGCACCGCGAACGCCATCGCCACCTGGCCCTTGAGCGCATCGGCCACGCCGACCACGGCCACCTCGGCCACGGCCGGATGGCTGGCGATGCTTTCCTCGATCTCGCGCGTGCCGAGCCGGTGGCCCGCCACGTTGATGACGTCGTCGGTGCGGCCGAGGATGTAGTAGTAGCCGTCGGCGTCGCGCACGCCCCAGTCGAAGGTGCTGTACATCTGGCGGCCGGGGATGCTGGACCAGTAGGTCTTGACGTAGCGCTCGTCGTCGCCCCAGACGGTCTGCAGGCAGCCCGGCGGCAGCGGATACTGCACGGCGATCACGCCCTTGCGGTCGGGTTCGTGGATCTCCTCGCCCGTGACCTCGTCGATCAGGCGCACGTCGTAGCCGTAGACCGCCTTGCCGGGCGAGCCGAACTTGGTCGGCGCCGGCTCGATGCCGTTGCAGATCGCCAGGATCGGCCAGCCGGTCTCGGTCTGCCAGTAGTTGTCGATGACCGGCTTGCCCAGCGCCTGCGCGATCCAGGTGGCGGTGGGCTCGTCCAGCGGCTCACCGGCCAGGAACAGCGCGCGCAGGCTACTCAGGTCGTACTTGGTCAGGTAGGCCGGATCCTGTTTCTTGAGCACGCGCGCGGCGGTGGGCGCCGTGAACATGATGCTGACGCGGTAGTCCTGCACCAGACGCCACCAGATGCCGGCGTCGGGCCGGATCGGCGTGCCCTCGTACATGATGGTGGCCATGCCGTTGATCAGCGGCCCGTAGATGATGTAGCTGTGGCCGACCACCCAGCCGATGTCGCTGGTGGAAAAATACGTCTCGCCCGGGTTGGCCATGTAGATGTGGCGCATCGAGGCCGCCAGCGCCACCGCGTAGCCGCCGGTGTCGCGCTGCACGCCCTTGGGCTTGCCGGTGGTGCCGCTGGTGTAGAGGATGTAGCTGGGGTGGGTGCTGTCCACCCACTCGCACGGCACCTGGGCATCCAGATGCCGCTCGCGCAGCGTGGCGTAGTCGACGTCACGCCCCTCCACCGGGTCCAGTGCCGCCAGCCCGCGGTTGACCATCAGCACGCGCTCGGGCTTGTGGCCCGAAAGGCGGATCGCCTCGTCCAGCAGGTGCTTGTACGGCACCACCTTGCCGCCGCGCATGCCGGCGTCGGCGCTGACGATCACCTTCGGCGCGGCGTCGTCGATGCGCGTGGCCAGGCTGTGGCTGGCGAAGCCACCGAACACCACCGAATGGATGGCGCCGATACGCACGCAGGCCAGCATCGCGAAGGCCGCCTCCGGTATCATCGGCATGTAGATCAGCACGCGGTCGCCCTTGCCGACGCCGAGCGAGCGCAGGATGGCGGCCATGCGTTGCACTTCGGTGTGCAGCTCGCGGTAGGTGTAGACGCGCTCGGTGTCGGTCTCGGTGGAGACGTAGATCAGGGCGTTCTGGTCGGCACGCGTGGCCAGGTGGCGGTCCACCGCGTTGTGGCACAGGTTGGTCAGCCCGCCCTCGAACCAACGCACGAACGGCGGCCGGTCGGTGTTGCAGACGCGGTCGAACGGGCGGTGCCAGTCGATCAGGCGGGCCTGTTCGGCCCAGAAGGCGTCGCGCTCCTCGATCGAGCGGCGGTGGAAGGCGGCGTAGTCAGTGGCCATGGCGCTGCGACTCCTCGGGTTGTCGTCCAACGGGGAAGGAAAACCCGCTGATTATGGAACGTCGCCTTGCGCGACCCTGACGCAGCCCCGCCGCACCCAGCCGGCCATCCCAAAAGAAAGAAACCGCCTGCCAAGGCGTGAGCTTGGCAGGCGGTGCGTTGATCTGGTGGGTGATGCAGGGTTCGAACCTACGACCCCTGCCGTGTGAAGGCAGTGCTCTACCGCTGAGCTAATCACCCGGTCGTGACGTCGTCGTCAACAGGCGTCAGTATAACCGATTTCCGCCCCCACTCGGCGCCAGACGGTGCGGCCCTTGCTCTCCTGGTCGAGGGCAGCCAGCAGCGCCTCGTGCGCCGCCAGCTCGTCGGGATCCGGTGCCAGCACCGGCAACCGCAGGTGCGAGAAATCCTGCCGCGCCACTTCGCCGGCACCCGCTGGGCCGCCGCCCAGGTCGATGACCAGCGACTCCTGCCCGCGCGTCATGTGGATGTAGACGTCGGCCAGCAGCTCGGCGTCCAGCAGCGCGCCGTGCAGCTGCCGGCCCGAGTTGTCCACGCCGAGCCGGTCGCACAGGGCATCCAGGCCGTTGCGCTTGCCGGGCCACATCTCCTTGGCCAACACCAGCGTGTCGATGACGCCGGCCACCAGCGCCCGCGTCGGCCCCAGCCCGACGCGGCTGAACTCGGCGTCGAGAAACCCGAGGTCGAACGGCGCGTTGTGGATGATCAGCTCGGCGCCGGCGAGATAGTCCGCGAGCTCGGCGGCAATGTCGGCGAAGCGCGGCTTGTCGGCGAGGAACTCCAGCGTGATGCCGTGCACGCGCAGCGCATCCTCGTGGATCTCGCGCTCGGGGTTGAGGTAGTAGTGCCGGTTGTGGCCGGTGAGCTGGCGGTTGACCAGCTCCACGCAGCCGATCTCGATGATGCGGTCGCCGTCCTGTGGGGACAGGCCGGTGGTCTCGGTGTCGAGCACGATCTGGCGCATGCGCCCTGCTCCCCTGCGCGCGGCGCCTCAGTGGCGCTCGCGCGCGTGGTTGATGGTGTAGCGCGGGATCTCGATCGTGACGTCCTGCGTGCCCAGACGCGCCTGACAGCTCAGGCGCGAGGTTGGACTCAGGCCCCAGGCCTTGTCGAGCAGGTCCTCCTCTTCCTCCGACGGCTCGCCCAGCGACGCGTAGCCCTGCCGCACGATCACATGGCAGGTCGTGCAGGCGCAGCTCATCTCGCAGGCGTGCTCGATCTCGATGTCGTGGTCGAGCAGCGCCTCGCAGATCGTGGTGCCGGTGGGGGCGTGGATGGTGGCGCCCTGCGGGCAGATCTCGGGATGGGGCAGGACGGTGATGGCAGGCATTCAGATCGACTCCACGTGACGCCCGGCCAGCGCCTGGGCAATGCTGCGGTTCATGCGGCGGGCGGCAAACGCCTCGGTGCCCTGCGCCAGGGCCTTGACCGCGGCGTCGATGACGGCAGGGTCTTCGCCCTGCCGCGCAGCCTGCAGCGCCTGCATCAGCGCCTCGATCGCGGCGCGCTCGGCCTCATCGAGCAGGTCGCCGTCCGTCTGCAGCGCACTGCGCGTGGCCGCCAGCAGCCGCTCGGCCTCCACGCGCGCCTCGGTGAGCGCGCGTGCGCGCATGTCCGCCTCGGCGGTGGCGAAACTCTCCTGCAGCATGCGCGCGACCTGCTCGTCGCTCAGGCCGTAGGACGGCTTGACCTCGACGTGCGCCTCCACGCCGGTGGAGAGTTCGCGCGCGCTCACCGTCAGCAGCCCGTCGGCATCGAGGGTGAACGTGACGCGGATGCGCGCCGCGCCGGCGGCCATCGGCGGGATGCCGCGCAGCGTGAAGCGCGCCAGACTGCGGCAGTCACGCGCCAGCTCACGCTCGCCCTGCACGACGTGGATCGCCAGCGCCGTCTGGCCGTCCTGGAAGGTGGTGAAGTCCTGCGCGCGCGCGGTGGGGATCGGCGTGTTGCGCGGCACGATGCGCTCCACCAGCCCGCCCATGGTCTCGATGCCGAGCGACAGCGGGATCACGTCCAGCAGCAGCAGCTCGCCGTCGGGGTCGTTGCCGGCCAGCTGGTTGGCCTGGATCGCCGCACCGAGCGCCACCACCTCGTCCGGGTTCAGGTTGGTCAGCGGCTCGCGTCCGAACAGCGCGGCCACTGCCCGGCGCACCAGCGGCATGCGCGTGGATCCCCCCACCATCACCACGCCCTGGACGTCGTCGGGGCGCACGCGGGCATCGCGCAGCACGCGCCGCACCGCCTCCAACGTGCGCTCGGTCAGGTGCGCGGTGGCCTCGTGCAGATCCTGCAGCGTCACCGGCAGCACCGAGCGCGCGGCGCCGCCCGCGTCCACCGCCAGCTCCATCGGAACGGCGGTGCCTTCTGCCGCACCGGACAGCGCCTCCTTCACCCGCCGTGCTTCGGCCAGCATACGCGCGCGCACGCGTGGATCGAGCCGCTCCAGCGGCTCGGTGCGGCCTGCGCGCTGCAGCGCCCACGCGGCCAGTGCGCGGTCGTAGTCGTCACCGCCGAGCGCCGAGTCGCCCCCGGTGGCCACGACCTCGAACACCCCCTTGGTCAACCGCAGCAGCGACACATCGAAGGTGCCGCCACCGAGGTCGTAGACGAGGTAGAGCCCCTCCGAACCGTTGTCCAGCCCGTAGGCGATGGCCGCCGCGGTGGGCTCGTTGAGCAGGCGCAGGACATGGAGACCCGCCAGGCGCGCCGCATCCTTGGTGGCCTGGCGCTGCGCGTCATCGAAGTAGGCCGGCACGGTGATGACCGCGCCGTAGAGCTCGGCGCCGAAGGTGGCCTCGGCACGCTGCCGCAGAGCGGCCAGGATCTCGGCGCTGACCTCCACCGGGGTCTTGTCGCCGGCGACGGTACGCACCGCCACGCCACCCGGCCCTTCGACCACGGTGTAGGGCAGCCGGCCGGCGACGCCGTCGCGCTGGATGTCGGCCAGCGCGCGGCCCATCAGGCGCTTGACCGAGCTGATCGTGTTGGCCGGGTCGTCGACCTGCGCGGCCAGCGCCTCGTGGCCGATCTGACGCGACGGCGAGCCGCCCGGCGGCAGATAGCGCACGACGCTGGGCAGGATCACCCTGCCCTGTTCGTCCGGCAGGCACTCGGCCACGCCATGGCGCACCGCCGCCACCAGCGAATGGGTGGTGCCGAGGTCGATGCCCACCGCGATGCGCCGCTGGTGCGGGTCCGGCGCCATGCCGGGTTCGGAAATCTGCAGCAGTGCCATCAGGATGCCTTGGAATGGGCGGCCTCGTCGAGCCGCGCGTGCAGGGAGTCCAGCAGGCGCTGGATGAACATGAGCGCGCGCACCTGGGCAGCGGCGGAGGCGGCGTCGCCCTCGACGTCGATCGCGGCCTGCAGCGCGGCCAGGCGCGCGGCCCGCTCGTGCTCGATCTCGGCCTGCAGCGCGCGCAGCGCCGTCTCGTCGGCCGCTTCCTCCAGCGCCTCGCGCCACTGCATCTGCTGCAGCAGGAAGTCGGCCGGCATCGCGGTGTTGCTGTCGGCCTGCACCGGCACGCCGTGCAGCTCGCACCAGTACGCGGCGCGGCGCAGCGGATCGCGCAGGCGCTGCCAGGCCTCGTTGATGCGCACCGACCACTGCATGGCCACGCGCTGCGCGGCCGCGCCCGCGGCGGCGTGCCGGTCGGGATGCGAGAGCCGCTGCAGCGCCTTGCGCCGCTCGTCCAGCTCGGCCACGTCCAGCGCGAAGCGCCGCGGCAGGCCGAACAGCGTGAAGTCGTCCGCCTGCAGCGCCGCCGTGCCGTCAGACACGGAAGGATTCGCCACAGCCACAGCGATCACGCTCGTTGGGGTTGCGGAACTTGAAGCCCTCGTTGAGGCCTTCGCGCACGAAGTCGAGCTCGGTGCCGTCCAAGTACGGCAGGCTCTTGGGATCGACCAGCACCTTGACGCCGTGCGCCTCGAAGACGATGTCCTCGGGTGCGGCTTCGTCGGCGTACTCGAGCTTGTAAGCCAGGCCCGAGCAGCCGGTGGTCTTGACGCCCAGCCGCACGCCGATGCCCCGGCCCCGGCGGGCCAGGTATTTCTGCACGTGCCGCGCGGCGGCTTCGGTGAGGGTCACGGCCATGATGTCCTGCTTCACTCCTGCGTGGCCACGGCGTGCTTGCGGCGGTAATCCTCCACCGCCGCCTTGATCGCGTCCTCGGCCAGAATCGAGCAGTGTATCTTGACCGGCGGCAGCGCCAGCTCCTCGGCGATCTGGCTGTTCTTGATCTGCACCGCCTCGTCCAGCGTCTTGCCCTTGACCCACTCGGTCACCAGCGAGCTGGAGGCGATCGCCGAGCCGCAGCCGTAGGTCTTGAAGCGCGCGTCTTCGATGACGCCGGTGGCCGGGTTGACCTTGATCTGCAGCTTCATGACGTCGCCGCAGGCCGGTGCCCCCACCATGCCGGTGCCGACGTTGTCGTCGTTCTTGTCGAAGCTGCCGACGTTGCGCGGGTTCTCGTAGTGATCGATGACCTTGTCGCTGTAAGCCATGGTCATGCTCCTTTCGTGTCGTGGCAGGCAGGCGCGTCAGTGCGCCACCCACTGGATCGAGTCGAGGTCGACGCCTTCCTGGTACAGCTCCCACAGCGGCGAGAGCTCGCGCAGCTTGGCGACGTTGGCCTTGATGGCCTCGATGGCGTAGTCCACGTCGGCCTCGGTGGTCCAGCGGCCGATCGTGATGCGCAGGCTGCTGTGGGCCAGCTCGTCGCTGCGGCCCAGCGCCCGCAGCACGTAGCTCGGCTCCAGGCTCGCCGAGGTGCAGGCCGAGCCGCTGGAGACGGCCACGCCCTTGATGCCCATGATCAGCGATTCGCCCTCGACGTAGTTGAAGCTCATGTTGAGGTTGTGCGGCACGCGCCGGGTCGGGTGGCCGTTGATGTAGGACTGCTCGATCTGCGTCAGCCCCGCCACCAGCCGCTCGTGCAGGCGGCGAATGCGCGGCAGTTCGGTGGGCATCTCGGCCTTGGCGATGGCGAACGCCTCGCCCATGCCGACGCACTGATGCGTGGCCAGCGTGCCCGAACGCAGGCCGCGCTCGTGCCCGCCGCCGTGCATCTGCGCCTCCAGCCGCACGCGCGGCTTGCGCCGCACGTACAGCGCCCCGATCCCCTTCGGCCCGTAGGTCTTGTGCGAGGCCAGGCTCATCAGGTCGATGGGCAGCTCGCGCAGGTCGATCTCGACCTTGCCGGTGGCCTGCGCGGCGTCGCAGTGAAAGATCACCCCCTTCTCACGGCAGATGGCGCCAATGGCGGCCACGTCCTGGATGACGCCGATCTCGTTGTTGACCAGCATCACGCTGGCCAGGATGGTGTCGGGGCGCAGCGCGGCGCGAAACGCCTCCAGGTCGACCAGGCCGTCGGGCTGCACGTCGAGGTAGGTCACCTCGAAGCCCTCACGCTCCAGATGCCGGCAGGTGTCCAGCACCGCCTTGTGCTCGGTCTTGACGGTGACGATGTGGCGGCCACGGTCCTTGTAGAAGTGCGCCGCGCCCTTCAGTGCCAGGTTGTTGGATTCGGTGGCGCCGCTGGTCCAGATGATTTCACGCGGGTCGGCGCCGACCAGGTCGGCGACCTGCTCGCGCGCGTGCTCGACGGCCTTCTCGGCCTCCCAGCCCCAGGCATGGCTGCGCGAGGCGGGGTTGCCGAAGTGGTCGTGCAGCCAGGGGATCATCTTCTCCACCACGCGCGGATCGACCGGCGTGGTGGCGCTGTAATCCATGTACAGGGGGTAGTGCGGGGTGCTGCTCATCGCGGCGCGCTCCTGGCGGTTGGAAAGTCGTGGCTCACTTGGCGCCGGCAGCCGCCAGCGCGAAGACGGAGTTGGGGGCGTTGACCCGGATCGGCTTGACCACCGGGTGCGGCGAGATGGCGCGCTTGAGCGACGGCGGCGGCTCCACCACGGCGCCTTTGGCCAGCTGGTCGTCCACCAGCTTCTGCAGCGTGACCGAGCGCAGGAATTCGATCATGCGCTCGTTGAGTTCGGCCCACAGATCATGCGTCATGCACGGCTGGCCGTCGCCCTGGCAGTTTTCCTTGCCACCGCACTGGGTGGCGTCGATCGGCTCGTCCACCGACAGGATGATGTCGGCCACGGTGATCTCGCTGGCCTTGCGGCCCAGCGTGTAGCCGCCACCGGGTCCGCGGGTGGATTCGACCAGCTTGTGGCGGCGCAGCTTGCCAAACAGCTGCTCCAGGTAAGACAACGAGATGTGCTGACGCTGGCTGATGGCGGCCAGCGTGACCGGACCGCTGGCCTGGCGCAGCGCCAGATCGATCATCGCCGTGACGGCGAAGCGTCCCTTGGTGGTCAAGCGCATGGCGTGGCTCCTGGCTCGTGGATGGCAGCGGGCTGCCACCTGACAGCGACCGCCCTAATCCCGACTGTTTTCGTAAAGTATAACAAAAGTCGAACGAAACAGTCGGGTATTGACCCCACGCTCAGCGTGCCAACGGCGGCCAGCCGCTGTCCAGCGCCGGGCGTGCCTCGCCCAGTGGGAAGGTGAATTCGATGCCGGTGCCGGGGTGGGCGTCGTAGAAGCGCACGGTGGCGCCCAGCTTGGCGGCGCGCGTCAGCACGTTGCGCAGCCCGCGCCCCTCGCGCGGTCGGGCCTGCGCCGGCGGCAGGCCGACGCCATCGTCCTCGATCGTGAGAATGACCTGGTCGTCACGCTGCCAGGTGCTGACGACGATGCGCCGCGCCCTGGCGTGCTTGACGACGTTGGCGAAGATCTCCTGCAGGCAACGGAACAGGTGCAGCACGCCGCGGGAGTCCAGCACCGCCAGCGGCGGCACATCCTGCACCTCCCAGCGCAGCTCGATGCCGACGCCCTCCAAGGCAGGTCCGAGTCGGCGCCGCAGCGTGCCCAGGATGGCCGGCAGGTCACCCTCCATCGGCTCGAACGAATCGAGCGTCAGGCGCAGCTCGTCCAGCGCCTGGCGCAGCATGCCCGCCAGCGCCTCACGGTCGAGCTGGGCGTTGGGGTTGCGCACCAGGTTGAGTGTCTGCACCAGCTGGCTGCCCAGCCCGTCGTGCATGTCGCGCATCAGGCGCCGGCGCTCCTCCTCGATGGCGCGCTGGCGCTCGGCCGCCTGCAGGCGCTCGAAGGCGGCGCTGAGTTCGCGCTCGCGCTGCGCGATGCGCTGCGCCAGCGTGTCGTTGAGCCGGTGCACGGCCTGCGCCCAACCGGCGGCGCGTTCCACCAGCACCCAGCCCAGCGTCAGCGTCAGCACCAGGCTGCCCACCGACATCCAGCGCAGGTCGCCATCGCCGGGAAAGTCGAGCTGGATGACGACGAAGTCGCGCAGCGCGCTGATCCAGGTGAACGCCGCCACCAGCGCGACCAGCAGGTGCTGATGGTGCAGCGCGCGCCGGCGCACCCGGTCGAGCACCGCCGCCAGCAGCGCCACGGCGGCGAACACCGTCATCGCGCCGGCCCAGATGCGGATGATGTCGTAGTCCAGCGTCCACAGCGCCGCCCCGGTCCACGCCGGCGACAGCACGACGACCGCCCAGGCCCCGGCGCGCACCCAGCGCAGCCCGGCCTCGAACAGCTCCTCGATCGTCAGCACGAAGAAGCCGACGTAGACACCAAAAGTGCTCCAGCGCAGCAGCAGGAGCCATTCGAACGGCAGCGGCGGCTCCACCACCGACACCAGCGCGGTGCGCACGCCGTGGGCCAGCGAGGCCAGCGCGATTAGCAGGAACAGCCGCTCGCGCAACGCCCGCCACAGCAGCAGCGCCAGTGCGCCGATGAACAGCGCCAGCGCCGCCATGACCCACGAGCCGGTGACCTGCCACAGCAGCAGCGACTGTTGACGATCCTGCAGCACCTCCTGCGGCCCGAGCACCGCCGGCCACAGGCCGCTGCGTTCCAGCACGCGCGCCTGCACCTCCACCGCCAGCCGGTTGTCGTGCGGGCGCGTGGCCAGCAGCGACGGCGGCAGCGGCACGAAATGCGGCACGGCGTTGCCGATGACGGTCTGCTGCGGCGGCGCAGTCCAGCCGAACTGGTAGATCTCCTGCCCGTTGAGCAGCACGCGCAGGCGCATGCCCGCGCGCGGCAGCAGCAGACCCAGCCGCTGCTGCGCGGCATCGTCATAGGCCAGCTGTGCGGGCCAGTCCAGTTCGTAGCGCACCGTGCCCCACCAGGCCGGCCCCTCGTCGTCCAGCACGTGCGGCAGGCGTACCGGCCGCGGCGGCTGGCCGGGGTCGTGCGGCAGCGATGCGCGCGCCTCCTTGAGCGCCACCGTGCCCGGCGGTGCCCACGGACGGGTGAGCGCGTGCAGCCCCAGCAGCAGCGCCAGCAACAGCACCCCCACCGCCCAGACGACCGGTCGCCAAGCGCCGGGTGCCTCCTGGCCCGGCGGGGGAGCCAGCGCCGGCGCCAGCGTCACAGCAACCCCCGTGCCTGGGCGGCGCGCACCACCTGCACCCGCGTGCGCACGGCCAGCTTGCGGTACAGGTTCTTGACGTGGGTGCTGACGGTGGCCACGCCGATGCCCAGGCGCTGGGCAATCTCCTTGTTGACGTAGCCCTGCGCCACCAGCCGCAGCACGTCGGTCTCGCGTTCCGACAGCACCGGCACCGGGCCGTCGGCCATGCCGTCGCCGGCGTCGCCGGCCTGGCGGAACTGCTTGAGCAGCATGCGCGCCAGCAGAGGCGAGATCGGCGCCCCGCCCTGCCGGATCTGCTCGATCGCCTCGACGAGCTCCTGCGGCGAGCAACCCTTGAGCACGTAGCCGGTGGCGCCCCACTGCAGCGCGCGGATCAGGCGCGACTCGTCACCGAAGACGGTGAAGACGAGCAGCTCGGCCTCGGGCCGGCCCTCGGCCAGCAGGCGCAGCATGTCCTCGCCGCGTCCGTCCGGCAGGCCGAGGTCGACCAGGAACACGTCGGCCAGGCTGTGCGGCGCCATCATCTGGGCGTGAGCATAGGTGTCGGAATGCCCCACCAGCTTCCAGTCCGGACGCAGGCGCAGCGCGTCCTCGACGAAGCGCAGGATGGTGCGGTCGTCCTCGATCAGGTAGATGCGCGTGATGGCCGACATGCCCTCCGATTTTCGAGCAAGTGGCCGCCGGCACCCCCTCCCCCAAACGGGGGAGGTTCTCAGACCACGGCGTCGGGGTGCTGCGCGCCCAGCACCTGCTGCTTGAGCTGCAGCAGCGCATCGCGCACGCGCGCGGCGGCCTCGAACTCCAGATTGCGGGCGTGCTCCAGCATCTGGCGCTCCAGCCGCTTGATCTCCCGCGCCAGCGCCTGCTCGTCCATCGCCTGCGGCGTCGCCACGATGGCCGCGGTGGCGCGCTGGGCGGCGGCCTGCTGCTGCGCCCGCTCGCTGGTCACGCCCTCGATCAGGTCCTTGATGCGCTTGTTCACCCCACGCGGCGTGATGCCGTGCGCGGCGTTGAAGGCCAGCTGCTTGGCGCGGCGCCGCTCGGTCTCGTCGATGGCGCGGCGCATCGAGTCGGTGACCGTGTCGGCGTAGAGGATCGCCATGCCGTTCAAGTTGCGCGCGGCGCGCCCGATGGTCTGAATGAGGCTGCGGTCGGAGCGCAGGAAGCCTTCCTTGTCGGCGTCGAGGATCGCCACCAGCGACACCTCCGGGATGTCCAGCCCCTCGCGCAGCAGGTTGATGCCGACCAGCACGTCGAACGCCCCCAGCCGCAGGTCGCGGATGATCTCGGCGCGCTCCACGGTGTCGATGTCGGAGTGCATGTATCGCACGCGCACGCCGTTTTCACCCAGGTAGTCGGTGAGCTGCTCGGCCATGCGCTTGGTCAGCACGGTGATCAGCACGCGCTCGTGGCGCTGCACGCGCAGGCGGATCTCCTGCAGCACGTCGTCCACCTGGTGCGTGGCCGGGCGCACCTCCACCACCGGGTCCACCAGGCCGGTGGGGCGCACCACCTGCTCGACCACCTGGCCGCTCCTGGCCAGCTCGTAGTCGCCCGGCGTGGCCGACACGAAGATCACCTGCCGCATGCGCTGCTCGAATTCCTCGAACTTCAGCGGCCGGTTGTCCAGCGCGCTGGGCAGGCGAAAGCCGTAGTCCACCAGCGTCTGCTTGCGCGCGCGGTCGCCGTTGTACATGCCGGCCAGCTGGCCGATCATCACGTGGCTCTCGTCCAGGAACATCAGCGCATCGGCCGGCAGGTAGTCCACCAGCGTCGGCGGCGGCTCGCCCGGGCGCGCCCCGGTCAGGTGGCGCGAATAGTTCTCGATGCCCTTGCAGTGGCCGACCTCGGCCAGCATCTCCAGGTCGAAGCGCGTGCGCTGCTCCAGCCGCTGCGCCTCCAGCAGCTTGCCCTGCTGCACGAACCACTGCACGCGCTCGCGCAGCTCCTCCTGGATGGTGTCGATGGCGCGCAGGATCTGCTCGCGCGGCGTGACGTAGTGGCTGCCGGGATAGACGGTGAAGCGCGCCAGGCTGCGCTCCGTGCGCCCGGTCAGGGGATCGAACAGGCTCAGGCGCTCGATCTCGTCGTCGAACAGCTCGATGCGCAGCGCCAGCTCCGAGTGCTCGGCCGGAAAGACGTCGATGACGTCGCCGCGCACGCGGAACTTGCCGCGCACGAATTCCTGCTCGTTGCGCTGGTACTGCATGCGCACCAGCTGGGCGATGATGTCACGCTGCGCGAGCCGGTCACCGGTGCGCAGCGTCAGGATCATGCGGTGGTAGTGGTGCGGGTCGCCGATGCCGTAGATGGCGCTGACGGTGGCCACGATCACGACGTCGCGCCGCTCCAGCAGGCTCTTGGTGGCCGACAGGCGCAGCTGCTCGATGTGCTCGTTGATCGCGCTGTCCTTCTCGATGTAGAGGTCGCGCTGCGGCACGTAGGCCTCGGGCTGGTAGTAGTCGTAGTAGCTGACGAAATATTCGACCGCGTTGCGCGGGAAGAACTCGCGGAACTCGCTGTAGAGCTGTGCCGCCAGCGTCTTGTTGGGCGCAAAGACGATGGCCGGCCGCCCCAGCCGCGCGATCACGTTGGCCATCGTGAACGTCTTGCCCGAGCCGGTCACGCCCAGCAGCGTCTGGAACGCCTCGCCATCCTGCACCCCTTCGACCAGGCGCGCGATCGCCTCCGGCTGGTCACCGGCCGGCGGATAGGGCTGGAACAGCTCGTACGGCGAGCCGGGAAAGTGGACGAACTGGCCGGGGGCGGGGGCGTTCACGCGTCCTGCACCCAGTTTTCGACCTGCAAGGCCGGCACACGCTCGAACTCGCGCACGTTGTTCGTGACCAGCGTCAGACCCTCGCTGCGGGCATGGGCGGCGATGTGCAGGTCGTTGATCCCGATCGGCTGGCCCTGGCGCTCCAGCGCGGCGCGGATCGCCCCGTAGTGCTGCGCCGCCCTCGGCCCGTACGGCAGCACTTCCAGCCGGCTGCAGAAATCCTCCACGACCCGTAACGCGCGCGCCGGCTCGCGGCTACTTTCGGCGCCGTGCATCAGCTCAGCCAGCGTGATCGCCGACATGGCCAGCCTTTCGGCGTGTTCGTTGAAGCGCGGCAGCACGCTCAGCGGCCGCCGCTTGATGACATAGATCACGATGTTGGTGTCGAGCAGGTAGCGCAGCATCACAGCGCCTCGCGCCCGGGCTGCTGCTGATCTGCACGCTGCGGCAGGAAGTCCTCCGGAACCGTCTCGGCCTGCGGGTCGAGAAAAAAACTGTCCCAGCGCTGTCCGGGGGGACACAGGATGCGTTCGGCCCCCCGGCGGCGGATCTCCACCCGCTTGACGTGATCGGGCAGGCGCATGCTGGCCGGCAGGCGCACGGCCTGACTGCGATTGTTGCTGAACACGGCGGCGGTGGTCATGGTGAGGGCCTCGCTCCAGCGCTTGGCATCTACTTCGAGTATAGACCAACCTTCCGCTTGGCGTGGGTGCGGCGAACGCCGCGCCCGTATGGCCAGAACGTAAAATCGCAAAGTTTTGCCTTTCAAACCGAATCATCGAGAAAGCCCTGCTGCCATGTCCCTCTTTGCCGCCGTCGAGATGGCCCCGCGCGACCCGATCCTGGGGCTCAACGAACAGTTCGCCGCCGATCCCCGCCCGGAGAAAGTCAACCTCGGGGTGGGGGTGTACTACGACGACGATGGCAAGCTGCCGCTGCTGCAGTGCGTGCGCCAGGCCGAGGCGCGCCTGATGGAAAAGCCCGCCCCGCGCGGCTACCTGCCGATCGACGGCATGCCGGCCTATGACAACGCGGTCAAGGCGCTGGTGTTCGGCGCCGACAGCGACGTGGTGCAGAGCAGCCGCGTGGCCACCGTGCAGGCGCTGGGCGGCACGGGGGGCCTGAAGATCGGCGCCGACTTCCTGAAGAAGCTCAACCCGGCCGCCAAGGTGCTGATCAGCGATCCGAGCTGGGAGAACCACCGCGCGCTGTTTGCCAACGCCGGCTTCGCCGTGGATACCTACGCCTACTACGACGCCGCCGCGCGCGGGGTCAACGTGGAGGGCATGCTGGCCAGCCTGCGCGCCGCCGCGCCCGGCACCATCGTCGTGCTGCACGCCTGCTGCCACAACCCGACGGGTTATGACCTGACCCCCGGGCAGTGGGATGCGGTCGTGGCGGTCGTGAAGGAGCGCGGCCTGGTGCCGTTCCTCGACATGGCCTACCAGGGTTTCGGCCACGGCATCGCCGAGGACGGTGCGGCGGTGCGCAAGTTCGTCGAGGCGGGACTGGACGTGTTCGTCGCCACGTCGTTCTCCAAGAGCTTCAGCCTGTATGGCGAGCGCGTCGGCGCGCTGTCGGTGGTGTGCGCGAGCAAGGACGAGGCCGAGCGCGTGCTGTCGCAGCTCAAGATCGTCGTGCGCACCAATTACTCCAACCCGCCGACGCACGGTGCGGCGGTGGTGGCCACGGTGCTCAACACCCCGGAGCTGCGGGCGCTGTGGGAGCAGGAGCTGGCGGGCATGCGCACGCGCATCAAGGCGATGCGCGAGCAGCTGGTGCAGGGCCTGAAGGATGCCGGCGTGACGCAGGACATGAGCTTCATCACCCGGCAGATCGGCATGTTCAGCTACTCCGGTCTGACCAAGGAGCAGATGCAGCGCCTGCGCAGCGACTTCGGCGTCTACGGGACCGACACCGGGCGCATGTGCGTGGCGGCGCTCAACAGCCGCAACATCGGTTACGTCTGCCGGGCCATCGCCAGCGTGCTGCGCGGTTGAGGCGGCCGGCGCGGCGCCTGTCGCCGAGGTGACGCCGCCTCGGCGAAGGTGCCGATGGCGCGCCCGTTGGCTTCCTGTTATATTTGTTGCACCGCAACAAATATTCCTTCGGGGTTCCCATGCTGTACCACCTGTACGAGGCCCAGCGCGCCCTCATCGAGCCGTTCTCCGATTTCGCGGCCGTGGCGGCCAAGCTGTTCGCCACCCCGACCTCGCCGCTGGCCCAGACCCCCTTTTCGCAGCGCATCGCCGCCGCCTACGATCTGCTGCACCGCCTCGGCAAGGATTACGAGAAGCCCGAGTTCGGCATCCGCACCATCGACATCGAGGGGGTGTCGGTGGCGATCCATGAGCGCGTCGAGATCGACAAGCCGTTCTGCCAGCTGCGCCGCTTCAAGCGCTACGCCGACGATCCGGCCACGCTGCTGCGCTTGAAGGATCAGCCGGTCGTTCTGATCGTGGCGCCGCTGTCGGGCCATTACGCGACCCTGCTGCGCGACACGGTGCGCACGATGCTGCGCGACCACAAGGTCTACATCACCGACTGGAAGAACGCCCGCATGGTGCCGCTGTCCGAGGGTGACTTCCACCTCGACGACTACGTCAACTACGTGCAGGAGTTCATCCGCTACCTGCAGGGCCAGTACGGCAACTGCCACGTGATGAGCGTGTGCCAGCCGACCGTGCCGGTGCTGGCGGCGGTGTCGCTGATGGCCAGCCGCGGCGAGAAGATCCCGCTGTCGATGACGATGATGGGCGGCCCGATCGATGCGCGCCGCTCGCCCACCGCGGTGAACAACCTGGCGCTGCAGCGCAGCTACGAGTGGTTCGAGAACAACGTGATCTACCGCGTGCCGGCGGGCTTCCCCGGCGAGGGGCGGCGCGTCTACCCGGGCTTCCTGCAGCACGCCGGCTTCATCGCGATGAACCCGGACCGCCACGTCAACAGCCACTACGACTACTTCCAGCACCTGATCCAGGGCGACAACGAGAGCGCCGAGGCACACCGCCAGTTCTACGACGAGTACAACGCGGTGCTGGACATGGACGCGAACTACTACCTGGAGACCATCCGCACGGTGTTCCAGGAGTTCAAGCTGGTGCACGGCACCTGGGACGTGCGCAGCCCGGACGGACGGCTGGAGCGGGTGCGGCCGCAGGACATCCGCGGCACCGGCTTGCTGACGGTGGAGGGTGAGCTCGACGACATCTCCGGCAGCGGCCAGACGCGCGCCGCGCACGACCTGTGCACCGGCATCGAGTCCCAGCACCGCCATCATTTCGAGGTGGAGGGCGCCGGCCATTACGGCATCTTCAGCGGGCGGCGCTGGCGCGAGAAGGTCTACCCCGTGGTGCGCGACTTCATCCGCCGCCACCAGCCCGCCGCCGCGGGCCCCGATGACGCGCAGGCCGGCGACGAAGCCGAGCTGCTGGCCGCCGCCATTGAGCGCGACCGCCGCGGGGCGGCCGTGGGCCCGGCGGCCAACCGCCGGCGCCGGCGGCAGCCCGGCGCATGAAGACGCGACAGGACGACGGGCTGGTCGAGCGGCTCGATGCCGCTCTGCCGCAGACGCAGTGCACGCGCTGCGGCTATCCCGACTGCCGCCGCTACGCCGAGGCGATCGCGCGCGGCGAAGCGCCGATCAACCGCTGCCCCCCCGGGGGCGAGGAAGGCGTGCGGCGGCTGGCGGCGATCACCGGCCAGCCCGTGCGGCCGCTCGACCCCGAGGTGGGCAGCGAGGGGCCGTTCGGCGTGGCGGTGATCGACGAGACGTGGTGCATCGGCTGCACGCTGTGCCTGAAGGCTTGTCCGACCGACGCCATCGTCGGCGCGCACAAGCGCATGCACACCGTCATCGAGGCGTACTGCACCGGCTGCGAGCTGTGCATCCCCGTCTGCCCGGTGGACTGCATCGCGATGGAGGTGACCACACCGGGACGTACCGGCTGGCAGGCGTGGTCGACGACGCAGGCCGCCACCGCCCGGCGACGCTACCAGGCGCGCCAGCGGCGCCTGGCGCGCGAGGCCGAGGAGGCCGAGGTGCGGCGGCTGCAGAAGGCCGAAGCCAAGCTTGCTGACCTGGCCCAGCACTCCAGGCACACGGATCCGGCGCTGCTGGAGCGCAAGCGCGCCTTGGTGCGAGCGGCGATCGAGCAAGCGCGCGCCGCCCGCGCGGCCCGCACGGCGGCGGGCCCCGGCGCCGGCCCCGCGGAGCCGGCTGGCCGCTGAAACGCCCGGGGCGCCGTGCCTCGCGGTGACCGCCGGCGCCAAGGCTCAGGCCGGGGCACCCGCCGCGGCCAGGGCGTCGAACGCGCGCACCACCTCGGGCGGCGCCTGCACCAGCTCGATCAGCACGCCCTCGCCACCGATCGGCGCCTCCTCGCTGCCCTTGGGGTGGATGAAGCAGATGTCGAAGCCCGCCGCGCCCTTGCGGATGCCGCCGGGCGCGAAGCGCACGCCCTGCGCGCTGAGCCACTCCACCGCCCGCGGCAGGTCGTCGACCCAGAGGCCGACGTGGTTCAGCGGCGTGGCGTGCACCGCGGGCTTCTTCTGCGGATCCAGCGGCTGCATCAGGTCGACCTCGACCTTCAGCGCCCCGGCGCCCAGGGCGCAGATGTCCTCGTCGACGTTTTCGCGCTCGCTGACGAAGGAGCCGGTGACCGGCAGGCCGAACAGCTCCACCCACAGGCGGCGCAGCCGTGCCTTGTCCGGCCCGCCGATGGCGATCTGCTGAATGCCCAGGATGCGGAAAGGGCGCGGTGCGCTCATCGCTCGAACTCCACGATCGGCTGATCGACGACCAGGCTCTCACCCTGCTGCGCCAGCACCTTGGCCACGACGCCGTCGGCCGGTGCGAACAGGATGTTTTCCATCTTCATCGCCTCGATGACGGCGACGCGCTCGCCGGCCTGCACCTTCTGTCCCGGCTGCACCGCCACCTCCACCAGCAGCCCCGGCATCGGCGACAGCACGAAGCGGCTCATGTCCGGCGGGGCCTTGAACGGCATCAGGCGATGCAGCTCGGCGATGCGCGGCGACACCACCAGGCACTCGAGCCTGGTGCCGTTGTGCTGCACCACCAGCGCCAGCGGGTGCTTGGCCGAGCCACGCTCGACCTGCGCGGTGAACGGCTCACCGTTGCAGTCACCGGTGATGACGATGTCGCTCAGACGGGAGGTCGAGGTGATCTTGTAGCGGCGGGCCTGCTCGCCCTGCCACACCAGCACGCTGGCGTAGCCGGCCTCGCCCACGTATTCGTCGACGTGGACCGGGATGTGGCGATGCTGCCCGTCGGCCGCCAGCGCGATGGCCACGTAGTCGTTGCCGATGCGCGCACCGTACCCTGGCATCTGGCCGCTGATGCCGGCGGCGCGCTCGCGGCTCTTGCGACGCACGAACGCCGCCAGCGCCACCAGGAAGCCTTCGTCGTCGTGCGGCACGTCTTCGGCGCGGAAGCCGCTGGCGTAGTGCTGGGCGATGAAGCCGGTGTTGAAGCGACCGGCCACGAAGTCCGGATGCGCCAGCAGCGCAGCCTGGAACGGGATGTTGCTGTTGATGCCGCGGATGGCAAAGCCGTTGAGCGCCTCGCGCATCTTGGCAATGGCGTCCAGCCGATCCTTGCCGTGCACGATGAGCTTGGCGATCATCGAGTCGTAGTACATCGGGATCTCGCCGCCCTCGAACACCCCGGTGTCCACGCGCACGCCGTAGCGATGCGCGGTGTCGGCCGCCCACATGGTCTCCCTGGGGGGCTTGAAGTGCACCAGCCGCCCGGTGGAGGGCAGGAAGTTGCGGAACGGGTCCTCGGCGTTGATGCGGCACTCGATCGCCCAGCCCTCGCGCCGGATGTCGGCCTGGGTGAACGGCAGCTTCTCACCGGCGGCCACGCGGATCATCAGCTCCACCAGATCCAGCCCGGTGATGCACTCGGTGACCGGGTGCTCCACCTGCAGGCGGGTGTTCATCTCCAGGAAATAAAAGCTCTGGTCTTTGCCGACCACGAACTCCACGGTGCCCGCGCTCTGGTACTTGACCGCCTTGGCCAGGGCGACGGCCTGCTCGCCCATGGCGCGGCGCGTGGCGTCGCTGATGAAGGGGCTGGGCGCCTCCTCGATGACCTTCTGGTGGCGGCGCTGGATCGAGCACTCGCGCTCCCACAGGTAGACGACGTTGCCGTGCGCGTCACCCAGCACCTGGATCTCGATGTGGCGCGGCTCCTCGACGAACTTCTCGATGAAGACGCGGTCGTCGCCGAAGCTGTTGCGCGCCTCGTTGCGGCACGAGGTGAAACCCTCCAGCGCCTCCTTGTCGTTCCAGGCCACGCGCAGGCCCTTGCCGCCGCCGCCGGCGCTGGCCTTGATCATCACCGGATAGCCGATGCCGCGCGCGATCTCCACCGCCTGTTCGGCCGACTCGATCGGGTCGTTCCATCCCGGAATGGTGTTGACGCCCGCTTCCTTGGCCAGTTTCTTGGAGGCGATCTTGTCCCCCATCGCGGCGATGCTGTGGTGCTTCGGGCCGATGAAGACCAGGCCCTCCTCCTCGACGCGGCGGGCGAAATCCTCGTTTTCGGACAGGAAGCCGTAGCCGGGATGGATGGCCTCGGCGCCGGTGGCCTTGGCCGCGGCGATGATCTTGTCGGCCACCAGATAGCTCTCGCGGCTGGGCGCCGGGCCGATGCAGACGGCCTCGTCGGCCAGGCGGACGTGGCGCGCCTCGCGGTCGGCCTCGGAGTAGACGGCCACGGTGGCGATGCCCATCTTGCGGGCGGTGGCGATGACGCGGCAGGCGATCTCGCCGCGGTTGGCAATCAGGATCTTCTTGAACATCACGTAACCTCGTCAGGTCGTGCGGCAACACGACGGGGGCGATGGAGACTGCACGGGGGGACACGGCACGCTGCCGTAGCTGCAGAACACGCAGCAATCACCCGTCTTAGGACGCAGCACGACGTTGCAATGTGGACACTCGTAGAAATACTGGCACGCATCGGTGGGCATGCGCTCGCTGGAGCGCCCGCCGCACACCGGGCAGGTGATGACACTGTCGAGCACGATGTCGGCCATGGCCGGGCTCAAAGCGGAATGTTGCCGTGCTTGCGCCACGGATTGTCGAGCTTCTTGTCCTTGAGCATCGCCAGGGAGCGGCAGATGCGCTTGCGCGTCTCGTGCGGCAGGATGACGTCGTCGATGTAGCCGCGCTCGGCCGCGACGAACGGGTTGGCGAAGCGCCGCTTGTACTCCGCTTCGCGCTCGGCCAGCTTGGCCGGATCCTTCTTGTCCTCGCGGAAGATGATCTCCACCGCGCCCTTGGCGCCCATGACGGCGATTTCGGCGTTGGGCCAGGCGAAGTTGACGTCGCCGCGCAGATGCTTGGAGGCCATCACGTCGTAGGCGCCGCCGTAGGCCTTGCGCGTGATGACGGTGATCTTGGGCACGGTGGCCTCGGCGTAGGCGTACAGCAGCTTGGCGCCGTGCTTGATGATGCCGCCGTATTCCTGCGCCGTGCCGGGCATGAAGCCGGGCACGTCCACGAACGTGATGACCGGGATGTGGAAGGCGTCGCAGAAGCGCACGAAGCGCGCGGCCTTGATGCTGCTCTTGATGTCGAGGCAGCCGGCCAGCACCAGCGGCTGGTTGGCTACGATGCCCACCGTCTGGCCATCCATGCGCGCAAAGCCCACGATGATGTTCTTGGCGTAGTCGGGCTGAATCTCGAAGAAGTCGCCGTCATCGACGGTCTTCAGGATCAGCTCCTTCATGTCGTAGGGCTTGTTGGGATTGTCCGGCACCAGGGTGTCCAGACTGAGTTCCGCGCGGTCGATCGGGTCGCCGCTCTTGCGCAGCGGTGGACGTTCCCGATTGGACAGCGGCAGGTAGTTGAACAGCCGCCGCACCATCAGCAGCGCCTCGATGTCATTCTGGAACGCGCGGTCGGCCACGCCGCTCTTGGTGGTGTGCGTCAGCGCCCCACCCAGCTCCTCGGCCGTCACCTCCTCGTGCGTCACGGTCTTGACCACGTCCGGCCCGGTGACGAACATGTAAGAGGTGTCCTGCACCATGAAGATGAAGTCCGTCATCGCCGGCGAATAGACCGCTCCGCCGGCGCACGGCCCCATGATGACGCTGATCTGCGGGATGACGCCGGAGGCCAGCACGTTGCGCTGGAACACCTCGGCGTAGCCGCCGAGACTCGCCACGCCCTCCTGGATGCGCGCGCCGCCCGAGTCGTTCAGACCGATGACGGGGGCGCCGACCTTCATCGCCTGGTCCATGATCTTGCAGATCTTCTCGGCGTGCGCCTCCGACAGCGCGCCGCCGAAGACGGTGAAATCCTGGCTGAAGACGAACACCAGCCGGCCGTCGATGGTGCCGTAGCCGGTGACCACGCCGTCGCCCGGAATCTTCTGCTCGGCCATGCCGAAATCGGCGCAGCGGTGCTCGACGAACATGTCCCACTCTTCGAAGCTGCCTTCGTCGAGCAGGACCTCGATGCGCTCACGCGCGGTCAGCTTGCCCTTGGCGTGTTGGGCGTCGATGCGGCGCTGGCCACCGCCCAGACGGGCCGCGGCGCGCTTGCGCTCCAGTTGTTCGAGGATCTCATGCATGATGATGGGCTCCTGTAAAAAACGGTCTTCAAAGGCCCAACGGGTCCCAGTCGTGCAAAAAGGACGCCAAAGCTTGAACCGTCACGACGTCGCGCCCCCAGGGACGGCGACTGCGAGGCAGATGACGCAACCACGCGAGGCGCCGGGCCACATGGCGTAGGCGGGATCGCACGTCCGGATCAAGGGTCGCCTCCATCGCTCGCCATGCCGCCAGCATGGCCGCTCTGGACGCCCGACAGATCCACACGCTCGACAGCAGCAGGGCTAGCCAGTCGCGGGTCTGGGCGTCTGGCAGTGACATCACAGTGCGAGGATCGTCCTCGAAATCCAGATACACCAAGCCCTTGTCCGAAACGATCGCGTTGCGGGCGAAAGCTTGGCTAAGGTACTGGCCCTGCCGATGCACGTAGGCCAGCCCGTCGAGGGCGAGATTGAAGGCGTGCATGGCCTGCCCCGGCTCAGCAGCCAAGAGCCGGGGCAGGGCTGAACCGCGGACGTAGCCAAGAACGAGATGATCGTCGGCGACGTGCAGCAACGGCGGCACTGCTATTCCAGCCTCCGCCAGCGCGCACAGGCGGCGCACCTCGATCGCCTGCCCTTCTGGCCCTCCAGGGGCCGGCACGGGCAAGAGCAGCGGCAAATCAGCCGCCCGGGCCAACCAGCGCATCGGGGCGAAACGCCAAGCTGGGCGGGGTGCACGCTGCCCTTTCACTATCACCCTGCCTTCGGCCAAGTCCAAGACTTGGATTCGATGCTGGCGCCACCCTTGAGCCCCCTGCACCAAACGCAGTGACGCTTCGCTCAACATGGTGGGGGCCTTTCCTGATTCGTCGGCAGGGACGGGCCGTCTATCCATCCGACCCCGAAACAGGCCAGCAGCTCGCGCGCGGCCGCGGAGGCGACCACACGGCCAGCCAGCACCTCGGCGGTGAGGGCCGGCAGGCGCTCGCGCACCGCCGGGTGATGGGCAAAGGCCTCGCGCAGGCCGGCGTCGATGCGCTCCCACATCCAGGCGCGCGCCTGGCGCTGGCGGCGCTGCGTCAGGCGGCCGCTGGCCTCCTGCAGCGCGCGGTACTCCTGCACCGCCTGCCAGAACGCCTCGATGCCCTGCGCCTGCAGGGCGCTGAGCTGCAGCACGCGCGGCATCCAGGCGCCCGGTTCGCCGTGCGCGCCGCCGTGCAGGCCCAGCAGCCGCAGCGCCGAGGTGATCTGCGCCTGCGCGCGCGTGGCGGCGTCGGGGTCGAGGTCGGCTTTGTTGATGACGATCAGGTCCGCCAGCTCCATGATGCCCTTCTTGATCGCCTGCAGGTCATCGCCGGCGTTGGGCAGCTGCAGCACGCAGAACATGTCGGTCATGTCGGCCACCGCGGTTTCGCTCTGGCCGACGCCGACCGTCTCGACGATGACGACGTCATAGCCGGCGGCCTCGCAGACCAGCATCGCCTCGCGCGTGCGCGCCGCCACGCCGCCGAGGTTGCCCCCGCTGGGGCTGGGCCGGATGAAGGCGCGCTCGTGCGTGGAGAGCTTTTCCATGCGCGTCTTGTCGCCGAGGATCGAGCCGCCGGAGACGCTGCTGCTCGGATCCACCGCCAGCACCGCGACGCGATGCCCCAGCCCGATGAGATGGAGCCCCAGGGCCTCGATGAAGGTGCTCTTGCCCACGCCGGGCACCCCGCTGATGCCCAGCCGCCAGGCACGCCCGGTGTGCGGCAGCAGCGCGTTGAGCAGCGCGTCGGCCTGGCGCCGATGGTCGGGCCGGGTCGACTCCAGCAGCGTGATCGCCTTGGCCAAGGCGCGCCGCTGCGCCGGCGCCTCGCCATGCAGCAGCGGCTGCAGCAGCGCTGCCGGCGCGGGATCCTGCGCGATCACCATGATCCCGGGGTCAGCCAGCGGCCTGGCGCTTGAGCGCGGCGCGGATCTTTTCCAGCACGTCCTTGGCGCTGGCCGGGATCGGCGTACCCGGGCCGTAGATGCCCTGCACGCCGGCTTCGTAGAGGAATTCGTAATCCTGCCGCGGGATCACCCCGCCGACGAAGACGATGATGTCGTCCGCGCCCTGTTTCTTGAGTTCCTCGATGATGGCGGGCACCAGCGTCTTGTGCCCGGCCGCCAGCGTCGAGACGCCGACGGCGTGCACGTCGTTCTCGATGGCCTGGCGCGCGCACTCCTCCGGGGTCTGGAACAGCGGGCCGATGTCGACGTCGAAACCGAGGTCGGCGTAGGCCGTGGCCACCACCTTGGCGCCGCGGTCGTGGCCGTCCTGGCCGAGCTTGGCGATCATCACGCGCGGACGGCGGCCGAATTCCTCGGCGAAGGCGGCGATCTCGGCCTTGAGTTTCTCCCAGCCCTCGGCGCTGTCGTAGGCGGCGGCGTACACCCCGGTGACCTTCTGCGTGTCGGCGCGGTGCCGGCCGAAGACCTTTTCCAGCGCATCGGAGACCTCGCCAACCGTGGCGCGCGCCCGCATCGCCTCGATCGACAGCGCCAGCAGGTTGCCCTGCCCGGTGCGCGCGCACTCGGTCAGCGCGTCCAGCGCGCGCTGCACCGCGGCGGCGTCGCGCGTGGCGCGCAGGCGCTGCAGCCGCTCGATCTGCGTCTGCCGCACCTTGAAGTTGTCCACCTCCAGGATCTCGACCGGGTCTTCCTTGTCCAGGCGGTACTTGTTGACGCCGACGATGACGTCCTTGCCGCTGTCGATGCGCGCCTGCTTCTCGGCGGCGCTGGCCTCGATCTTGAGCTTGGCCCAGCCGCTCTGCACCGCGCGCGTCATGCCGCCCATGGCGTCGATCTCCTCGATGATCGCCCAGGCCTTGTCGGCCATCTGCTGCGTCAGCGCCTCCATCATGTAGCTGCCGCCCCAGGGATCGATCACACTGGTGATGTGTGTCTCCTCCTGCAGGATCAGCTGCGTGTTGCGCGCGATGCGGGCGGAGAATTCGGTCGGCAGCGCGATCGCCTCATCGAAGCTGTTGGTATGCAGGCTCTGCGTGCCGCCGAACACTGCCGCCATGGCCTCGATGGTGGTGCGCACGATGTTGTTGTACGGGTCCTGCTCGGTCAGCGACCAGCCGCTGGTCTGGCAATGGGTGCGCAGCATCAGGCTCTTGGGGTTCTTCGCGCCGAAGCCCTTCATGATGCGGCACCACAGCAGGCGCGCGGCGCGCATCTTGGCGATCTCGAGGTAGAAGTTCATCCCGATCGCCCAGAAGAAGCTCAGCCGCCCGGCGAACTCGTCGACATCCAGCCCCTTGGCCAGCGCGGTCTTGACGTACTCCTTGCCGTCGGCCAGCGTGAAGGCCAGCTCCAGCGCCTGGTTGGCGCCGGCCTCCTGCATGTGGTAGCCGGAGATGCTGATCGAGTTGAACTTGGGCATGTGCCGCGCCGTGTACTCGATGATGTCGCCGATGATGCGCATCGAGGGCTCGGGCGGATAGATGTAGGTGTTGCGGACCATGAACTCCTTGAGGATGTCGTTCTGGATGGTGCCGCTCAGCTGATCCTGGCGCACGCCCTGCTCCTCGGCCGCCACCACGTAGCCGGCCAGCACCGGCAGCACCGCGCCGTTCATGGTCATCGAGACGCTGACCTTGTCCAGCGGAATACCCTCGAACAGGATCTTCATGTCCTCCACGCTGTCGATGGCGACACCCGCCTTGCCGACGTCGCCCACCACGCGCGGGTTGTCGCTGTCGTAGCCGCGGTGCGTGGCCAGGTCGAAGGCGACGCTGACCCCCTGCGCGCCGGCGGCCAGCGCCTTGCGGTAGAAGGCATTGGACTCCTCCGCGGTGGAAAAGCCCGCGTACTGCCGGATGGTCCACGGCTTGACGGCGTACATCGTGGCCTGCGGCCCGCGGATGAACGGCTCGAAGCCGGGCAGCGTGTCGGTGTAGGGCAGATCGCGGATGTCGGCCGCGGTGTACAGCGGCTTGACCGTGATGCCTTCCGGCGTGACCCAGTTCAGGCTCTCCAGCGGCGCGCCCTTGAGCGACTTGCGGGCGGCCTCTTCCCATTCGGCCAGGGTGGCGGGGCGGAATGCGTCGTGGTGGGCGGTCATGATCGTGCCGGGGTAAGGAGGGGGCGGATCGCTCGCATCGACCCGCACGAAGGACATCGGTCCCGATCGCGCAGGATACACGGGACGGCGGCGCAAGTATAGCGCATGCATAATTATGGATGCAGAATGCCCGGACCCCATGTATCATCGCGCCATGACCGCCACACCCCTGCTGCCGCGTGCCCTGTACGAGGAGGTGGCCGACTGGCTGCGCCAGCGCATCTTCAACCGCGAGCTGCCGCCCGGCACCTGGATCGACGAGATGCGCATCGCGCAGGAGCTGGGCATCAGCCGCACGCCGCTGCGCGAGGCGATCAAGGTGCTGGCCGCCGAGGGGCTGGTGACGATGAAGGTGCGCCGCGGCGCCTACGTCACCGAGGTGTCGCAGCAGGATCTGCGCGAGGTCTATGAGCTGCTGGCGCTGCTGGAGGCCGACGCCGCCGAGGCGGCCTGCTGGCGCGCCAGCGACGACGATCTGGCCGAGCTGGCGCGGATGCACGCCGAGCTGGAGGCGGCGGCCGATCCGCGGCACGGTTCACGCGAGCGCTTCTTCGAGCTCAACGAGGCGTTTCACCTGCGCATCCTGGACCTGGGTCACAACCGCTGGCGCAAGCAGCTGGTGCTGGACCTGCGCAAGGTGATGAAGCTCAACCGTCACGCCTCGCTGGCCAAGGAGGGGCGCATCGCCGAGTCGCTGGCCGAGCACCGCGCGATCCTCGAGGCGCTGCGGGCGCGCGATCCGCGCGCGGCGGCGGAGGCGGTGCGGCGGCATTTCGCCAACGGTCTGCAGGCCGCGGTGTGAGGCGCGTGGGCGGCGCGCCGCCCTCCTCCGCGCAGCGGCAGGTCGTGCGGTCCGCGGATCGACACGGTCAGGCCGACGCCGCGGCCGCGGTCGGCCGGCCAGCGCCGGCCTCCAGCAGCGCCATGCGCGCACGACGCGCCACCCCGCGCGGCGGCAGGTGCTTGAGGCGATGGTCGCTCCAGACCTGGCGCCAGCGTCGTGCCCCGGGCTGGCCGTGGCGCAGCCCCAGCATGTGGCGCGCGATCGCGTACCAGCCACCCGGCAGCGCAGGGCCCTCGCGTTCCATGTAGGCGACCATGCGCGCCTCGACCTCGTCGCGGTCCGGCTTCGCCTCCTCCACGCCGAAGTAGGCAGCGTCCCACGACGCCAGCCACCACGGGTTGTGGTAAGCCTCACGCCCCACCATGACGCCGTCGACGTGCGCCAGCTGCTCGCGCACCTGCGTGTCGGTGGTGATGCCGCCGTTGACGACGATCGTCAAATGCGGGAAGTCGCGCTTGAGCCGGTGCACCACCTCGTAGCGCAGCGGCGGCACGGTGCGGTTCTCGGCGGGGCTCAGGCCATCCAGCCAGGCGTTGCGCGCGTGCACGATGAAGACCTCGCAGCCGGCCTGCGCCACCGTGCCGACGAAGTCGCGCACGAAGGCGTAATCCTCCACCCGGTCGATGCCGATGCGATGCTTGACCGTCACCGGCACGCGCACCGCATCGCGCATCGCGCGCACGCAGTCGGCCACCAGGCGCGGGTGTTCCATCAGGCAGGCGCCGAACGCTCCGCGCTGCACGCGCGGACTGGGACAGCCACAGTTGAGGTTGATCTCGTCGTAGCCCCAGGCCTCACCCATGCGCGCGCACACGGCCAACTCGAGCGGGTCGTTGCCGCCCAGCTGCAGGGCCACCGGGTGCTCCGCGTCGTCGAACGCCAGATGGCGCGCGACGTCGCCGTGCAGCAGCGCGCCGGTGGTCACCATCTCGGTGTAGAGCCGCGCATGCCGCGTCAGCTGCCGGTGCAGCCAGCGGCAGTGACGGTCGGTCCACTCCATCATCGGCGCCACGCTCAGGCGCCAGGGGGACGGATCACGGCGTTGCTCGGACATCCGCCGATTATCGCCGGACTCAATCCCAGCGGCCGCCCAGGCTCAGCACGACGCCGCGCCAGAAGGCATCGCGCAGCTGATAGGGACGCGGATCCTGACGTCCGCTCGGGCGGTCGTTGACCGAGGTCTGCACGATGACGATGCCGGTCTCGGGCTGGATCAGGATGTTCTGGCCGTACACGCCCTGCAGCGCGAACGTGCGCGTCTTGAGCGGCAGCAGCCAGACTTGATAGCCGTAACCCATGCCCGGTGTGGCCGCGCGAGGGCGAAATGCTGGCGGCTGACGCGCCGGATCGGTGGCCTCCAGCAAAAAGTCGCGCGGGATGATCGAGCGGCCGTCGCGCTGACCATCCTCGGCAAGAAGCAGCGCGAAGCGGGCGTAATCCCGCAGGGTGGCGTTGAAGCCATGGCCGGCCTCTTCGGCCCCGTCGGTGGTGGCGTACAGCCAGTAGGCGGGATGCTCCGCTCCCATCGGCTGCCACAGCCAGTGTTGTGTCAGCTCGGTGAGGCTGCGCCCGGTTGCGCGCATCAGCACACGCCCCAAGATGTCGGTCTCGATGGTGGCATAGCGGAAGCGCAGACCGGGCTCGGCCTCGCGCTCGGTGCGGGCGTTCAGGAAGGCCGCGACCCGCTCCGGCTGCCCCCGATGGGACGGATCCGACAGCAGGCGCGCCCACGTCGCGATGTCGTCGTCGGGAGTCCACGTGTAGAGCTCGCGGAATGGCACACCGGACGCCATCCGCAACAGATGCCTCAACGAAGTCTGTCCGTACGCCGAGGGGGCGACCTCGGGCCAGTAGTCGACGACGCGATCGTCGAGCGACCGGATCGCCCCCCGCTCGACGGCGATGCCGACCAGCATCGCGGTCACGGTCTTGGCCATCGAGAACGAGCGCAACGGCATGTCGGGGCGTCGCCCGTACTGGTAGCGCTCGACGACGATCTGGCCGTCCTTCAGGATCAGCAGCCCGGTGGTCTGCGTCTCGTCGAGGAAGTCATCGACCGTGCGGCTGAACAAGCCCCAGCGCCAGCGGATCTCGGGCGGCTGCGTCATCACCGGCAACGGCCGCGGTTCGTCCGCCGGCTCGACGGTGCGGGCCGGCGCGAAACGGTGGTTGGCCGACCAGGTGCCGACACGGCATTCCAGGCGTTCGATCGCCTCGTGACCGGGACATCCGGGATAGCCCTGCGCCAGCCCGAGCTTGTGCGCGCCCGGACCATCCGGACGCACGATCTGCGCCGCGGCCAGCACGGGCAACACCGCCACCAGCCACGACACCCGCCACAGCCGCCGGCGGGCTCCCGACAGCGCTTCCTTCGCCATGGCTACGATCTCCTGGCCGGCACCGCCAAACGCCGGCCCCTGCCCGGGCATGGGGATGGGCGCACCTCCGACGCCGCGCTCGACAGACCGCCCACGCCCGGCGGGGGCTCAGCCCATGTGCAGGCCGCCGTTGATCGAGAAGTCCGCGCCAGTGGCAAAGCCCGCATCGTCGCTGGCCAGCCAGGCGACGATGGAGGCGATCTCGCGCGGTTCGCCCAGGCGCTTGACCGGGATCTGCGCGACGATCTTCTCCAGCACATCGGGGCGGATGGCCTTGACCATGTCGGTGGCGATATAGCCGGGGCTGACCGTGTTGACCGTGATGCCCTTGGAGGCGAGCTCCTGCGCCAGCGCCATCGTGAAGCCGTGCATGCCGGCCTTGGCGGCCGAATAGTTGGTCTGGCCGGCCTGGCCCTTTTCGCCATTGACCGAGGAGATCTGGATGATGCGGCCCCAGCCGCGCTCGATCATGTCGGGCACCACCTGCTTGGTGACGTTGAACATCGAGGTCAGGTTGGTGTTGATGACCGCGTCCCAGTCCTCCTTGGTCATCTTGACGAACAGGCGGTCGCGCGTGATGCCGGCGTTGTTGACCAGCACGTCGATCGGGCCGTGCTCGGCCTTGGCCTTGGCGAAGGCCTGCACGACGCTGTCCCAGTCGGCCACGTTGCCGACGCTGGCGTAGAAGGTGTAGCCCAGCGCCTTCTGCTCGTCGAGCCACTTCTGGTAATCGCGGGTGGGGCCGCAGCCGGCGATGACCTTGAAACCAGCCTTGTAGAGAGCCTGGCAGATCGCCGTGCCGATGCCGCCCATGCCGCCGGTGACGTAGGCAACGCGTTGTTGAGCCATGGTCGAGTCTCCTCTCGTGGGTGTGGAACAGGGGGAAGCGGGCGGGCGCGGGCGTCTCAGCGCTCCACGGCCAGCGCCACGCCCATGCCGCCGCCGATGCACAGCGCGGCCAGGCCCTTGCGGGCGTCGCGGCGCTGCATCTCGTGCAGCAGCGTGACCAGGATGCGGCAGCCGGAAGCGCCGATCGGGTGACCCAGCGCGATGGCGCCGCCGTTGACGTTGACCTTGGCCGGGTCGGCCCCGAGCGCCTGGTTGACCGCGCAGGCCTGGGCGGCGAAGGCCTCGTTGAGCTCGAACAGGTCGACGTCGGCCACCGACCAGCCGGCGCGCGCCAAGGCCTTCTGCGACGCCGGCACCGGCCCCATGCCCATGGTGGCCGGATCCAGCCCGCTGGTGCCGAAGCTGGCGATGCGCGCCAGGGGTTGGAGGCCCAGCTGCGCCGCCTTGCTCGCCTTCATGACCATCACGGCGGCCGCACCGTCGTTGATGCCGCTGGCGTTGCCGGCGGTGACGCTGCCGGCCTTGTCGAACGCGGGCTTGAGGCCCGCCAGCGCCTCGGCGCTGGTCTTGCGGTTGATGTACTCGTCGGTGTCGAAGACGAGCGGATCGCCCTTGCGCTGCGGGATCGTCACCGGCACGATCTCGTCCTTGAACTTGCCGGCGTCCTGCGCGGCGGCGGCGCGGCGCTGGCTTTCCAGCGCGAAGGCGTCCTGCATCTCGCGCGTGATGCCGTGCGCCTTGGCGACGTTCTCGGCGGTGATGCCCATGTGGTACTGGTTGTAGACGTCCCACAGGCCGTCGACGATCATCGAGTCGATCATCTTCCAGTCGCCCATGCGCTGGCCCTCGCGGCTGCCCATCAGCACGTGCGGGGCCAGCGACATGTTCTCCTGCCCGCCGGCAATGACGATCTCGCTGTCGCCCCAGGCCACCGCCTGCGCGGCCAGCATCACGGCCTTCAGGCCCGAGCCGCACACGGCGTTGATGGTCAGCGCCGGGGTTTCCTTGGGCATGCCAGCCTTCATCGCCGCCTGACGCGCCGGGTTCTGGCCGCAGCCGGCCGCCAGCACCTGGCCCATGATGACCTCCCCGACCTGCTCGGCCGGCACGCCGGTGCGCTCCAGCAGAGCGCGGATCACGGTGGCCCCCAGCTCCATCGCGGGGGTCTTGGCGAGCGTGCCGCCGAACTTGCCGATGGCGGTGCGCACGGCGCCGACGATGACGATGTCGTCCATGGGATTCATCCTTTCGCTGCAGAGGTGACGGGGGTGAGCGGGGTGGTGACGAGGGTAGCCAGGGCCTCGTCGGCCTTGACGCGCACGTAGCGGCCCGGGGCCGGCTCGATCGGGCGGTAGCGGCGGTTGCCGTAGCTGCGCGGAGCCGGGATCTGGCGGCCGCCGTGTGCCGCGATCCACGGTGCCCAGTCGGTCCACCAGCTGCCCTTGTGCTCGGTGGCGGCGGCGATCCAGTCGTCCACCGATTCGGGGAAGTGCCCCTCGGGCCCGGTCCAGAAGCTGCGCTTGCCCTTGGAGGCCGGGTTGATGACGCCGGCGATGTGCCCCGAGGCCCCCATGACGAAGCGCATCGGCCCGCCGAGGTGGCGCGTGGTGGCGTAGGCGCCGCCGATCGGCACGATGTGGTCCTCGCGCGAGCCGTAGACGTAGGCCGGGATGTCGATCGCGCCCAGATCCACCGGCACGCCGCAGACGGTCAGCTTGCCGGGCTGGCAGAGTTCGTTCTGCAGATAGGTGTGGCGCAGGTACCACGCGTACCACTTGCCCGGCAGGTTGGTGCTGTCGCTGTTCCAGTACAGCAGGTCGAACGGCGGCGGCGTCTCGCCCTTGAGGTAGTTGCCGACGACGTAGTTCCAGACCAGGTCGTTCGGGCGCAGGAAGCTGAAGGTGGTGGCCAGATCCCGCCCGGGCAGCAGCCCGCCGTGCGCGTACTGCAGCTCGCGCAGCGCGACGAAGGCCTCGTCGATGAAGACGTCCAGCACCCCGGTGTCGGTGAAGTCCAGCAGCGTGGTCAGGAAGGTGACGCTTTCGACCTTGCGCTGCCCGCGCGCGGCCAGCACCGCCAGCGCCGTGCCCAGCATCGTGCCGCCGACGCAGAAGCCCAGCGCGTTGATCGTGTCGGCCTTGCCGATCTCGCGCACGACGTCGATGGCGCGGATGACGGCGTCGCCGATGTAATCGTCCCAGGTCGCCTGCGCCAGCGTCGCATCCGGGTTGCGCCAGCTGATGACGAAGGTGCGGTGGCCCTGCTCGACGGCAAAGCGCAGGAAGGAGTTGTCCGGCTGCAGGTCGAGGATGTAGTACTTGTTGATGCACGGCGGCACGACGAGGAACGGGCGCTCGTGCACCTTCGCGGTCAGCGGCTTGTACTCGATGAGCTGGAACAGCGCGTTCTCGAACACCACCTGCCCTTCGGTGGTGGCGACGTTGCGGCCGACCTCGAAGGCGTCGGGGTCGGTCATCGAGACCTGGCCGCGCTGCAGATCCTGCAGCAGGTTCTGCACCCCGCGCGCCAGGCTCTCACCCCGCGTCTCGATCGCCTTCTGCTGCGCCTCGGCGTTGAAGGCGAGGAAGTTGCTCGGCGCGGTGGCGTCGATCCACTGCTGCACCGCGAAGCGGATGCGGGCCTTGGTCTTGGCGTCGGCCTGCACGGCCTCGGCCATGCGCATCAGCGTGCGGGCGTTGAGCAGGTACAGCGCGGCCTGAAACGCCGCCACCGGGTTGCGCGCCCATGCCTCGCCGGCAAAGCGCTTGTCGGGCGGCGGCTGCACCTGCGCCCCCTGCTGCCACAGCTCGGCGGCCTCGCGCATGTAGTCCTGCTGAATCTGCAACCACTGGGCCGCATCGAGCTGCAGCGGTTGACCTCCCAGGCTGCGCAGCATCTGCGTCAGCGCGTTGAGATCCGGCAGGCCGGCTGCGGTGCCGGCCGCTGGCGTCCACCAAGGGGGCTGGGTGAGCTGGCTCCACTGCTGCAGGGCCTGCCGGGCCCAGGCCAGCCACGGGGCGCCTTCGGTGCGTCCATCCGCCATCGCGTCGTCTCCTCGTCTGCCCGGCCGGATCGCGCCGCCCGGAAGCGGCGGCGCGGTCGATCCAGCCTTCGTGACGCCATCTTAGCGTCACACGTTGTCACTTCTCTGACAACGTGGTGTGGATGTCACACCACCGGCCGCGTGCCGCTACGATGCGCACTGCGCGGCCGTGGGAGCGATGACGATGCTGATCGTGGTGTTGCTGGCGTGGGGCTACGTGGTGCTGTTGATGGCACTGGCCGCCGCCTTGGCACCCGACGGGAGTGCCTGGGCGGCGCTGCGGGTGCTGCTCGGCTACGGGCTGCTGCCGATGGCGCTGTTCATCTATATCGCCGGCAGCCCGCTGCGGCGCAAGGCCGCGCGGCGCGCCGCGCAACGGGCTGCGACGGGCTCAGCGGCGCCAGACGCAGGCGGCCATGCGGCCGGCGGCGCCGAGCCGGGCGGCGTCACGGCGGTGCGAGAAGAACGTTGACGGCTGCGTCGCGGTGCACCAGGCCGCCGAGCCGTCGTGGCCCTGCACCCGCTCGAAGCCGAGCCGCCGCAGCCGCGCGCGTGCCAGTTGCGCCAGGTCGGCGCGCCACCGCCCCGGCGCGGCGGACGAAGGCGCGAACGCCGACGCATCGGCGGCGGCGGCCTGCACGAACGCCTGCCACACCTCGTCGCCGACCTCGAAGGCGGCCGCGCCGATGGCAGCGCCGATCCAGACATGACACGCGGCGCGCGCGGCCGGATCGCGCACCGCCGGCCAGGCGTCGACCAGCGCCTCCAGCACCCCGCCAGCCAAGCCGCGCCAGCCCGCGTGCACCGCGGCCACCGACGCGCCGTCGGCACTGGCCAGCAGGATGGGCAGACAGTCGGCCACGAGCACCGTGCACGCCACGCCGTGCGCCTGCGTGTAGCAGGCGTCGGCCTCCAGGCCATCGGGGCTGTCCGGCCCGATGGGCACCACGCGCGTGCCGTGCACCTGCCGCAGGAAGACCGGCCGCACGCCCAGCGCGCCGGCCAGCCGGTGCCGGTTCGCGAGCACCGCGGCCGGCTCGTCGCCGACGTGATCGCCGAGGTTCAGGCTGGCCCACGGGCCGCGCGAGACGCCACCGGCGCGCGTGCTCATCCAGCCGGCCGCACCCGCGCCCAGCGCCGCGGCCAGCCCGGGCAGGCCGCCGCGCTCCTCGAACCGCGGGCCGCTCACCTGGCCGTCATTCGGCATCGGGGCACTGGCTCGGATGGGCGCGCTGGAATGCCTCCAGCTGCATGCAGCGCTCGTAGACCGCCAGCGTCAGCGGTATGCCCTCGTACTCCAGGCCGAAACGGCGCCCGTTGACGATCTGCGGCACCAGGCAGCAGTCCGCCAGCGTCGGCGTGTCGCCGTAGGAGTACACCGAGGGCGGCAACCCCAGCCGCGCACGTTCCTCGGCCAAGTCCTGCAGGCGCCGTTCGTAGGCGCGCAGGCCCTCCATGACCCAGTGGTTGTACCAGGCGGTGCGCTGCGCCTCCGACAGGCCGAGCGGCCCGGCCAGGTACTTGAGGATGCGCAGGTTGTTGATCGGGTGGATGTCGCAGGCGATGGTCTGCGCCAGCGCCCGCACGCGCGCGCGGCCCAGCGGATCGCGCGGCAGCAACGGCGGCTCGGGGTGCGTCTCGTCCAGGTACTCGATGATGGCCATCGACTGGCTCAGCAGCGCATGATCCGGCTGGCCCTCGACGTCGAGCACCGGCACCAGACCGTCCGGACTGAGGGCGCGGTAGGCAGCCCCGTGCTGCTCGCCCTTGGCCAGATGCACGGGAATGTAGTCGTAGCTGAGCCCCTTGAGGTTGAGGGCGATGCGCACGCGAAACGAGGTGCCGGAGCGGAAGTAGTTGTAGAGCTTCATCGGAGCGCAACAGAGTCGTGGGTCACGGCCGCACGGGCGCCTAGTCTAGCGCGCCGCGGTCGGCGCGTCCGGCGCGGCTACACTGCGGCCTCGCGCCGCCGACCGCATCCCGGGGGCGCGTGCGGGGCGCCTTCATGATCAGGGCCCCGCCCCGTCCATCACGCCGTTGCAGGAGACCCTTGCCATGATTCGCCGCCGTACCTTGCTGCAGTCGGGCGCTGCCGCCGCGCTCGCGGCCCCCGCCCTCGTCGGCTTCGCCCAGTCCAGCGTGACGCTGAAGTTCCACACGTTCATGTCGCCGACGTCCAACGTCTGGCTCAACATGCACAAGGCCTGGATGGACAAGGTCGAGCGCGAGTCGGGCGGACGCATCCGGTTCGAGGCCTACCCCGCGATGCAGCTGGGCGGCTCGCCGGTGCAGCTGTACGACCAGGCCAAGGATGGGGTCGTCGACATCGTCTGGACGCTGCCCGGCAACACGCCCGGACGCTTCCCGCGCATCGAGGTGTTCGAGCTGCCGTTCATGATGACCGACGCCGAGGCCACCTCGCGCGCGTTCTGGGAGTACGTCCAGACCAAGGCGGCCGATGAGTTCCGCGACGTGCACCCGATCGCCTTCCAGGTGCACGGACCGGGCATGTTCCACGTCAAGACGCGCCCGATCACCCAACCCGAGGACCTGCGCGGCCTCAAGATGCGCGGGCCGACGCGGCAGATCACCAAGATGCTGGGGTACCTCGGCGCCACGCCGGTTGGCATGCCGCTGCCGCAGATTCCGGATGCGCTGTCCAAGGGCGTGATCGACGGCTGCGTGATCCCGTGGGAGGTGGTGCCCTCGGTGAAGGTGCACGAGCTGGTCAGCCACCACAGCGAATTCGACCCCAAGGGCGGGGCCCTCTACACCACCACCTTCGTCATGGCGATGAACAAGGCACGCTACGCCTCGCTGCCGCCGGAGCTCAGGAAGGTCATCGACGCCAACTCCGGGATCGAGACCTCCGCCTTCCTCGGCCGCGTGCAGCAGGCCGGTGACGCCCCGGCGCGCAAGCTGGCGGTGGAGCGCGGCAATCGCATCCACACGATCGGTCTGGCCGAAGCACAGGAGTTCCGCCGCCGCGCGCGTCAGGTCGAGGTCGAGTGGGTGCAGGACATGGATCGGCGTGGCTTCAATGGCCGCGACCTGCTGGAGACGGCGCGCCGGCTGATCGAGAAGCACACGCGCAAGGCCTGAGTCCCCGCGGTCGGGAACACGCCTGCGGCGGCGCTACACTGCGGCCGCATCATGCTGCGCAGCCCGATCCGCTTCTGCCGCGCGTGCGCGGCCGCCGTCGAGCACCGCATCCCCGACGACGGGGACACGCGCGTGCGGGCGGTGTGCCCGGCCTGCGGCACGATCCACTACGAGAACCCGCTCAACGTCGTCGGCACCGTGCCGGTGTGGGGCGAGCGGGTGCTGCTGTGCCGGCGCGCCATCGAGCCGCGGCGCGGCAAGTGGACGCTGCCGGCCGGCTTCATGGAGCTGGGCGAGACCACCGCGCAGGGGGCGCTGCGCGAGACGCGCGAGGAGGCCGGCGCGGAGGTGGAGCTGGAGGGGCTGTTCACGCTGCTCAACGTCGCGCGCGTCGGCCAGGTGCACATCTATTACCGCGCGCGGCTGCTGAGCGACCGCTTCGCCCCGGGACACGAGACCCTGGAGGCACGGTTGTTCGCCGAGCACGAGATCCCATGGGAGGAGCTGGCGTTCCGCACCGTGGCCGAGACGCTGCGGCGCTATTTCGACGATCGCCGCCGCGGCGCCTTCGGCGTGCACACCGGCGACATCGCCTAGGCGCGGCGGCGCGCCCGGCCCCGGCCGGCCTCAGCCGGCGCGGCGGTACTGCGTCGCCAGCTCCTGCAGCGCCGCCGCCGGCATCGGCCTGCCGATCAGGTAACCCTGTGCCTGCGTGACGCCCAGCGCCTCGAGGAAGTCGCACTGCCGCTGGTTTTCCACGCCTTCGGCGATCGTCTCCACCCCCAGCGCCTGGGCCAGCGCGACGATCGCGCGCACGATGGCGCGGTCGGTGCGGCCACGGGTGACGTGGGTGACGAAGGCGCGGTCGATCTTGAGCGCGTCGATCGGGAACTGCAGCACGTAGGCCAGCGACGAGTGACCGACGCCGAAGTCGTCCAGCGCCACCGAGACCCCCAGCGCGCGGAAGCGCCGCAGCAGCGCAATCGCGTGCTCGACGTCGTGCATCGTCAGGCTCTCGGTGATCTCGAGCTCCAGCCGCGCCGGCGTCACACCGCTGGCCTGCAGCGCCTGCTCGATGTGCCGCGGCAGCTGCGGGTTGAGGAACTGGCGCGGCGAAAGATTGATGCCGACGCGCAGCGGCAGGCCGGCGCGCTCCCACGCCGCAGCCTGGCGCGCGGCCTCGCGCAGCGCCCAGGCCCCCACCTCGACGATCTGGCCGGATTCCTCCAGCAGACCGATGAACTGCACCGGCGGCACCGGCCCAAGCCCCGGGGGATGCCAACGCAGCAGCGCCTCGCAGCCGACGATGCGGCCGCTGGCAAAGTCCAGCTGCGGCTGGTAGTGCAGCGCGAATTCACCGCGCTCCAGCGCGCCGTGCAGCGCCTGCTCCAGCTGCAACTGCCGCTGGCGCTCGCGGACGTCGGCCGTCTCGAGCTCGGCCACGCTCCACGGCAGGCCCAGCGCGCGGGCGCGCCGCTGGGCCTGCAGCGCCTGCTGCAGCAGCGCCTCGGCGTCGATGCCATGGACCGGTCGGGCCGCACAGCCGGCGCTGAAGACCACGCGCAGCGTCTGACCGGCCACGCTGAGCGGCTGCTGCAGCGTGTGCAGCACCGCCTCCAGCGCCGGCTGCACCCCCTGCCCCGGCGGCATCCGCTGCGCCCAGGCGAAGGTGTCGCCATCGATGCGCGCGGCCTGCAGGATCGTGCCGGCCTCGGCCATCTGCCGCAGGCGTTGGCCCAGCAGCCGCAGCAGCTGGTTGGCGGCACGCTCGCCCAGCGTCTCGTTGAGGCGGCCGAAGCGCTGGATGTCGGCGGTGACCACCCAGATCCCCTCGCCGTCCTGTTCGATGGCCTGGGCGACGTGGCGCAGGAACAGGCGCCGATTGGGCAGATCGGTGATCTCGTCGTGCAGGGCCAGGTAATCGACCAGCGCCTCGGTGCGGCGCTGTGACGTCAGATCCTGGAAAACCCCGAACACCAGCGCGGCGTCGTCACCCTCGCGTCCGCGCTCGCCCACCACGCGCAGAATGCGCTCGGTCTGGTTGAAACGGATGCGGAACTCCGCATCGAGCCGCCCCGCGCTCTCGCGCGCCGCCTCCAGACCGGCGCGCAGGCGCTGGCGATCCTCCTCGTGCACACGCTCGAGGAACGCCTCGCGCGGCACCTCGTGGCGCGCCTGGATGCCGCCGGTGGCGGCGAACTCCTCGCTCCAGCTGAGGGAGTCGGTGTCGAGCCGCCACTCCCAGTAGCCCAGCCCGGCGATGCGGCGCACCGCCAGCTCGCGCAGGCGCGCACGCCGCAGCTCGCGTGCCAGACGCCCGCCGCGCAGCGCGTAGCGCACCCGCTCGCGCAGCAGCGCCCAGTGGATCGGCTTGGTGATGAAGTCGGTGGCGCCGGCATCGAAGGCGGTCTCGATCGATTCGAGGTCGTCGACCGCGGTGAGCATGACGATGGGCAGCGCCTCGTCGGCCAGCTCGGCGCGGATGCGCGCACAGGCCGTGTGCCCGTCCATGCCGGGCATCAGCACGTCCATCAGGATGAGGTCCGGGCGCTCGCGCCTGACCTCCTGCAGCGCCTGCGCGCCGTCGGGCGCCTCCACGACCTGCAGCCCGTCGCGCCGCAGCACGGCGGCCACCATCGAGCGCGTGGTGCGGTCGTCGTCGACGACGAGCACGCGTGCTGCGGCTGCGGGCTCGGCCCGTGCCGCGGCCGCTGCCACCGTCTCGTCGGGCTCGGATGCGGGGGTCATCAGGGCTAGCATAGCATCGCGGCCGCCATCGGCTACGATAGCGGCACCGCCGCGGTGCCGCATCCTGGGATCCCACGGCCCAAGTCCATGACCCCCCTGCTCGACACCACCAACCTCGACGACATGCTGGCGATGCTGGGCGACGAATTCCGCGACATCGTGCGGCAGTTCGTCGACCAGCTGGAGCCGGACGTGGCCGGCATCACCGCCGCGCGCGCCGCCGCAGACTGGGACACGCTGGTGCGCCTGGCGCACACGCTCAAGGGCAGCAGCGGCAACATGGGCGCGGTGGCGCTGGCGGACCAGGCCGCGCGCATCGAGCGCGCCGCGCGCGCCCGCGACGGCGCGCAGGCCGACGCCGCCCTCGACGGTCTGCAGGCGCTGGCGCGGCAGACCGTGGCGGCGCTGCGCGCGGGCGGCTACGCCTGAAGCACGTCGGTGCTCAGCTGAACAGACGCCGCGCCTCGGGCGAACCGGCCGCCAGCCCACTGGCCTCGAGCCGGGCGTAGAGCCGCTGCAGCTCCGCCGCGATGGCGTCCAGCGCCTCGTCGGTCAGCGCCTGGCCGGCCTCGTCGCCGATCCAGCCTTCCATCGCCGCGGCCAAGGCCGTGCCCAGCGCGCGCAGCCGCTCGAACGGCGCCAGCTGCGCCGGCACGTGCGGCACGTCCAGCGTCAGGCGCACCTCGCGCAGCACCTCGAGCTCGGGGTCGTCGGCAAGCGCGGCCTGCGTCTCGAACTGCAGCGCCACCACCGGCGTGCCATCGGCGGCCGGGTACACCATGCGTCCGGGCAACGTCCCGGGCACGAAACCGAGCCGCAGCGCGTGCTGGGTGACGTAGCCGGGGTTCCAGGCCGTGCGCCGTGCCCGCAGCGTCAGCGCCAGCTGCGCGTCGTGCGCGGCGGCGAACTGATCCAGCTCGCGTGCACGCTGCACCACCCCGAGCATGTCCGGGAAATCCACCGCCGCCATGAGGTGCTCGGCCCACTGGCCCACCTTCTGCACGAACTCCGAGTACTCGATCTCGTTGAGGGCGCCGCTGCGGTTGGCCAGCTGCACCCCCACCCGCAACCGCGCATAGCGGCGACCCGGGGCGGGCACCTCCCAGGCGTCGGCGTCGCCGTTGGCGGCCTCCTCCGGCCAGCCCTCCACGGCCAGCGGCTTGCTGCCGATGCGCCGGCTCGGCGGCATCGAGGCCAGCACCGCCTCGGCGCTGACCGGTCGCTCCAGCCGCAGCTCGACGATGGCGTCGATGCGGGGCGACAACACCCGCGGGCCCGGCTCACCGGCCACCGCGGCGGCCGTCGGCTGCAGCACCGGCTCCAGCCGCGTCAGCGCCTCGGGTGGTTCACCGGCCTCGGGGGTCGGCGGCACCGGCGGCGGCGTCAGGCGACGGATGCGCCAGCGGTGGTAACCCCACACCGCAAGCAGCACCCCCGCTCCCACGGCCAGCAGCGCGATCGGCAGCGACGCGTCGTTCATGGCGTGGCATTGTCCATCATCGAGACCGCCTGCTGCAGGTCCACCGCCACGATGCGCGAAACGCCTTGCTCCTGCATCGTCACGCCCACCAGCTGCTGCGCCATCTCCATGGCGATGCGGTTGTGGCTGATGAACAGGAACTGCGTGTCGCGGCTCATGCGCGTGACCAGCCGCGCGTAGCGCTCGGTGTTGGCGTCATCCAGAGGCGCGTCCACTTCGTCGAGCAGACAGAACGGCGCCGGGTTGAGCTGGAAGATCGCAAACACCAGCGCGATGGCGGTCAGGGCCTTTTCGCCGCCGGACAGCAGGTGGATGGTCTGGTTGCGCTTGCCCGGCGGCTGCGCCATCACCTGCACGCCGGCGTCCAGGATCTCCTCGCCGGTCATGATCAGGCGCGCCTGGCCGCCGCCGAACAGCTCGGGAAACATGCGCCCGAAATGCTCGTTGACGGTGTGAAAGGTCTTGGCCAGCAGGTCGCGCGTTTCCTGGTCGATGCGGCGGATGGCATCCTCCAGCGTGGCGATGGCCTGACGCAGGTCGTCGGACTGCTGGCGCAGGAACTGCTCGCGCTCGCGCGCCGCCCCCAGCTCCTCCAGCGCGGCGAGGTTGACCGCCCCCAGGGCGGCGATGTCGCGCTGCAGGCGCTCGATCTCGCCCGGCAGGCTGGCGGCGCGCACGCCGTCGGCGGCGATGCTGTCGGCCACCGCCTGCGGATCGGCCCCGGCCTCGGCCAGCGCCTGGGCGTGCTGCTGGCGCGCCAGCTCGGCGGCCTGCTCCTGCAGCTGCAGCTCGACGATGCGCTGGCGCAGCGGCTCGAGCTCGCGCTCGGTGCGCAGGCGCTGCTCGTCGGCGGCGCGCAGGCGCGCGGCCACCTCGTCGTGACGGCTGCGGCAGGCAGCCAGCCGCGCCTCGGCGTCGTGGTGGCGCTGCAGCGCCTGCTCCAGTGCACCTTGGGCCTGACCGTCGTCATGCTGCCGCAGCTGCGCCTGCAGCGCGGCCAGCTCTTCCCCCAGCTGGCGCCGCTGCGCCGCCGCCGTGGCCTGGGCCCGCCGCAGCTCCTCGTGCCGCTGCGCCAAGCTGCGACGGACGAAGTCCGCCTCCTGCACCCGGCGCTCCAGCGCGCGCTGCTGCTCGCGCACCTGCTGCAGGGCGTGCTGCGCCGCCGCCGCCTCGTCCTCGGCGCGCGCCAGCGCCCCCTGAGCCTCGGCCAGCTCGAGGTCGAGCGCCTCGAACCGCGCTTCGGCCTCGGTGGCACGTCCGGCCAATGCCTCCAGCAGGGCCTCCACTTCGGTCAGGTCGGCCTGCAGACGCTCGTGGTGCTGGGCGGCCTCGCGCGCGCGCTGCTCGGCGCGCAACCGCTCCAGCTGCGCGCCATGGTGGCGCTGCTGCGCCTGCGCCAACTCGCGGCGCGCGGCCTCGATGGCAGCCTGCAACTCGGCCAGTCGGGCTTGGGCGCGCTGCTGCGCGGCGCGCGCCTGCTCGTGCACCAGCGCCTGGGCGCGGGCGGCGCGCTCGAGCTGCTCCAGCTCGTGCGCCCGCGCCAGCAGCCCGGCCTGCGGCTCGTCGGCGGCGTAGAACACGACGTCCTGGCGCCCGACGCCATGGCCCTGCGGGGTGTAGATGCGCTGACCCGGGCCGAGCGCCGCGCGCGCCCGCAGCGCGGTGCCGAGATCCTCGACGGCCCAGCAGCCGTGCAACCAGTCGGCCAGGACGGCGTGCAGGCCGGCATCGTGCAGGCGCAGATGGTCCACCAGCGGCACGCAGCCGGCCGGCGCGGGCGGCGCCGGCGGCGCGCTGGCAGCGGCCGGGGTGGCGTAGAAGGCCAGCCGCGCCGGCGGCGGATCCTGCTGCAGGCCGGCCAGCGCGTCCAAACCCTGCACCGGCAGCGCGCGCACGCGCTCGCGCAGCGCCGCCTCCAGCGCCGTCTCCCAACCGGTGTCGCTCGGCAGGTGGTGCCACAGGGCGGCCAGCCCCTGCAGGCCCTGCGCACGCAGCCACGGCTGCAGTCGGTCGTCGGTCTGCAGCTTGTCCTGCAGGGCGCGCAGCGCCGTCAGGCGCGCCTGCAGCTCGGCTTCGCGCCGCGCTTCGTCGCGGGCGCTGGTCTCGGCGTCGGCGCGCGCCTGCTCGGCCTGCGGCAGCGCCGCCTGCAGCTCCTGCAGACGCGCCTGCGCCTGCGCCAACGCCTCGGCGGCCTGGGTCTCCTCGGCCTGCCAGTGTTGCAGGTGCCGCGGATCGGGCGCCTCGGCCTGCCGCGCCTGCTGCCGGCAGCGCTCGTGGCGCGCCTCGGCAGCGCGCCGCTGCTCCTGCAGCGAGCGCTGCTCCGCCGCCAGCGCGCTCAGGCGCCGCTGCAGCTCGTGCACGCGCTCGCGCCACTGCTGCAGCGTCGCGTCGGCGCGCCGCTCGGCCTGCTGCAGCGCCTCCAGCCGCGGGTCGAGTTCCTCCAGCTGCGCCGCCAGCCGCTGCGCCTCGGCCGCGGCTTCTTCCTGCTGCGCCTGCAGTGCGGCCTCCTCCTCGGCGGCGCGGGCGGCGTGCTCGTCCCACTGCGCCAGCTGCGCCTGCAGCGCCTCGGCCCGCTGCTGCGCCTGGCGTCGCCCCTCGGCGGCAAAGCGGATCTCGGCCTGCAGCCGCGCCACCTCCGCGCCGGCTTCGTAGACGCCCGCCTGCGCCTGATGCAGCGCGTCGGCCGCGGCTGCCTGGGCCTGGCGCAGTTCGGCCAGCTCGGCCTCCACCTGCCGCAGTGTGGCGGCGTGCCGCTCCAGCGCAACGGCGGCCTGCCGCCCCTCGGCGCGCACGCGGTCGCGCTGCTGCTCGGCCTCGTGCGCCTTCAGCCACGCCAGCTGCTGCTGGCGCCGTACGAGCCGCTGCTGCAGCTCGCGGTAGCGCTGGGCGACCTCGGCCTGCGCCTGCAGCCGCTCCAGCTGACCGTGCAGCTCGCGCAGGATGTCCTCCACGCGCGTCAGGTTGTCGCGCGTATCGGCCAGGCGGTGCGCGGTCTCACGCCGGCGCTCCTTGTACTTGGAGACGCCGGCAGCCTCCTCCAGGAACAGGCGCAGTTCCTCCGGGCGGCTCTCGATGATGCGGCTGATCGTGCCCTGACCGATGATGGCGTAGGCGCGCGGTCCCAGGCCCGTGCCCATGAACACGTCCTGCACGTCACGGCGGCGCACGGGCTGGTTGTTGATGAAGTAGCTGCTGGTGCCGTCGCGCGTCAGCACGCGGCGCACCGCGATCTCGGTGTACTGATTCCAGGGACCGCCGGCGCGACGCGCGCCGTTGTCGAACACCAGCTCGACGCTGGCGCGCTGCGCCGGCTTGCGCGTGGTGGTGCCGTTGAAGATGACGTCCTGCATGGACTCGCCGCGCAGCTCGCTGGCCTTGGACTCGCCCAGCACCCAGCGCACGGCGTCCATGATGTTGGATTTGCCGCAGCCGTTGGGACCGACCACGCCCACGAGCTGTCCCGGCAGCTGGATCGTGGTCGGCTCGGCAAACGACTTGAACCCGGAGAGCTTGATGGTCTGCAGACGCACGGGGCGCTAGTGTACGGGGACAGGGGGGCGTGAGCCGCTACCATTGCGCCCCATGACGTTTGCCGGCAATCCTCTGCTGCAGCGCCTGCAGCCCTACCCGTTCGAGCGCCTGCGCGCGCTGACCGCCGACCTCACGCCGAACCCGGCCCTGCGGCCGATCAACCTCGGCATCGGCGAGCCGCGCCACCCGACGCCGGCGGTGCTCAAGGACGCGCTGCACGCCGCCATCGAGGCCGAAGGGGGGCTGTCGGCCTACCCTGCCACGGCCGGCACCCCGGCGCTGCGGCAGGCGTGCGCGGACTGGCTGGCGCGGCGCTACGGCGTCGAGGTCGATGCGGCCACGCAGGTGTTGCCGACGCTGGGCTCGCGCGAGGCGCTGTTCGCGCTGGCGCAGGTGGTGCTGGATCCGCGTGCGTTCGCCGGCGGGCCCGAACCGGTGGTGGTCTGCCCCAATCCTTTCTATCAGATCTATGAAGGGGCGGCGCTGCTGGCCGGCGCCACGCCGTGGTATGCCAACTGCGAGCCGGCGCGCAACTTCGCCACCGACTGGGAGGGCGTGCCGCCCGAGGTGTGGGCGCGCACGCGGCTGGTCTACGCCTGCTCGCCCGGCAACCCCACCGGCGCGGTGATGACGCTGGAGGAGTGGGCGCGGCTGTTCGAACTCAGCGACCGCCACGGCTTCGTCATCGCCAGCGACGAGTGCTACAGCGAGATCTACTTCGGCGACGAGCCCCCTCTGGGTGCACTGCAGGCGGCCTGGCGGCTGGGGCGGCGCCGCTTCGAGCGGCTGATCATGCTGACCAGCCTCTCCAAGCGCAGCAACGCACCGGGCCTGCGCAGCGGCTTCGTCGCCGGCGATGCCGACCTGATCCGCGCGTTCACCCTCTATCGCACTTACCACGGCAGCGCGATGAGCCTGGCGGTGCAGCGCGCCAGCGCCGCGGCCTGGGCCGACGAGGGGCACGTCGAGGCCAACCGCCGGCTCTACCGCGCCAAGTTCGAGCGCGTCACGCCGATGCTGGCCGAGGTGATGGACGTGCGCTTGCCCGATGCGGGCTTTTACCTCTGGGCCGGGGTGCCGGCGCGCTTCGGCGGCGATGACGCCGCCTTCGCGCGCGAGCTGCTGGCCCAATACAATGTGACGGTGTTGCCGGGCCGATTCCTGGCGCGCACGCACCAGGGCCGCAACCCCGGGGCCGGCCGGGTGCGGCTGGCGCTGGTGGCCGGCCTGGACGAATGCGTCGAGGCCGCCGAGCGCATCGTGCGCTGCGCGCGCGGCTGATCCGGCGTTTTCCCTTGTCCACGACGACCTCCAGACCCCGACGACCTTCACCATGACCGACCAACTGCAACGCATCATCGAAAACGCCTGGGACAACCGCGCGCAGCTCGGCGCCGGCAGCGCCCCGAAGGAGGTCGTGGAGGCGGTCGAGCACGTCATCGCCGAGCTCGACGCCGGGCGCCTGCGCGTGGCCACGCGCCACGGGGTCGGCCAGTGGACGGTGCACCAGTGGATCAAGAAGGCGGTGCTGCTGAGTTTCCGGCTGCGCGACAACGAACTGATGCGCGCCGGCGACCTCGCCTTCTTCGACAAGGTGCCGACCAAGTTCGGCGGCATGGGGCCGCAGGAGCTGGCCGCCAGCGGCGTGCGCGTCGTGCCGCCGGCGGTGGCGCGCCGTGGCAGTTACATCGCCAAGGGCGCGATCCTGATGCCGAGCTACGTCAACATCGGTGCCTACGTCGACGAGGGCACGATGGTGGACACCTGGGCCACGGTCGGCTCGTGCGCCCAGGTCGGCAAGAACGTGCACCTCTCGGGCGGCGTGGGGCTGGGCGGCGTGCTGGAGCCGCTGCAGGCCAACCCCACCATCATCGAGGACAATTGCTTCATCGGCGCGCGCTCCGAGATCGTCGAGGGCGTCATCGTCGAGGAAAACTCCGTCATCTCGATGGGCGTCTACATCGGCCAGAGCACGCCGATCTACGACCGCACCACGGGAGAGATCCTCTACGGGCGCGTGCCGGCCGGCTCGGTGGTCATCAGCGGCAGCCTGCCCAAGGACGGCGGCAAGTACAGCCTCTACGCCGCCATCATCGTCAAGCGCGTGGACGCGCAGACGCGCGCCAAGACCAGCCTCAACGAGCTGCTGCGCGACTGAAACCCGCCCTGCGCGTCACACCCCGAGGGAGACTCCGGCGATGGGCCCGATGGAGCAGCTGCTGCGGCTGATGGCGGAGAAGAAGGCCTCCGACATCTACCTGTCGGCCTCCTCGCCCGTGCTGATCAAGATCAACGGCGTGACCATGCCGGTCAACGCCCAGCCGCTGCCGGCCGACGGCCCCTACCGGCTGCTGGCGGAGGTGGTCAAGCCGGAGCACCTGCGGGAGTACGACGAGACCGGCGAGCTCAACATCGCCATCCCGATGCAGGACGTCGGGCGCTTTCGCATCAGCGCGATGCGCCAGCGCGGCACCTGCGCGGTGGTGGTGCGCTTCATCAGCGGCCAGATCCCCAAGGTCAGCGAGCTCGGCATCCCGCCGGTGCTGACGCAGATGATCATGGCCAAGCGCGGCCTGATGCTGGTGGTGGGTGCCACCGGCTCGGGCAAGAGCACGACGCTGGCCGCGCTGCTGGACCATCGCAACGAGCACACCAGCGGCCACATCCTCACCATCGAGGATCCGATCGAGTACCTGTTCAAGAACAAGAAGAGCGTGGTCAACCAGCGCGAGGTCGGCACCGACACCGCCTCGCTCAACGTCGCGCTGAAGAATGCGCTGCGCCAGGCGCCCGACGTCATCCTGATCGGCGAGATCCGCGACCGCGAGACGATGTCGCAGGCGATCGCCTACGCGCAGTCGGGCCACCTGGTGCTGGCCACGCTGCACGCCAACAACAGTTACCAGGCGCTCAACCGCATCCTCAACTTCTATCCCGTCGAGGTGCGGCCGACCATGCTCAACGACCTGGCCTCGTCGCTGAAGGCGATCGTCTCGCAGCGGCTGCTGCGCACGGTGGATGGCGGGCGCACGCCGGCGGTGGAGGTGCTGGTCAACACGCGCCTGATCAGCGAGCTGATCGAGAAGGCCGACTTCTTCGGCGTGCGCGAGGCGCTGGAAAAGTCCATGGCCGAGGAGTCGCAGACCTTCGAGGCCGATCTGGCGCGGCTGATCCTGGCCGGGCGCATCACGCGCGAGGAGGGGCTGGCCTACGCCGACTCGCCGACCAACCTGCTGTGGCGGCTGCAGAACGACGACCGCGCCCGTGCGCTGGCACAGACCGCCGTCGCCCCGCCTGCCGAGCCCGGCCAAGGCGGGGGGCCGTCGTTCGAGGGCTTCCTGCCGCCCAAGATCTGATCTGCGCGCGCCCCGGCCAGCCGGGCACCCCGACAAGAACCGCCATGACCGACACCCTTGCCCTGGCCGCGGAGCTGATCCGCCGCCCCTCCGTCACCCCCGACGACGCGGGCTGCCAGGCGCTGCTGGCCGCGCGGCTGCGGGCGCTGGGTTTCGCCTGCGAGACGATGGCCAGCGGGCCGGACGACTTTCGCGTCACCAACCTGTGGGCGCTGCGGCCCGGGGCCGGCCCCGACGCGCCGGTGCTGGTGTTCGCCGGCCACACCGACGTGGTGCCGCCGGGACCTCTGGATCGCTGGACGAGCGACCCGTTCGAGCCCGCCGTGCGCGACGGCTGCCTGTGGGGCCGCGGCGCCAGCGACATGAAGGGGTCGCTGGCGGCGATGGTGGTGGCGTGCGAGCGCTTCCTCGCGCAACGGCCCGAGGCGCCGCTGGCGATCGGCTTCCTGCTCACCAGCGACGAGGAAGGTCCGGCGCGCGACGGCACGGTGGTGGTGTGCGAGGCGCTGCGCGCGCGCGGCCAGCGGCTGGACTGGTGCATCGTCGGCGAGCCCACCAGCGTGCGGCGCACCGGTGACATGATCAAGAACGGCCGCCGCGGCACGATGAGCGGAAGGCTCACCGTCAAGGGCATCCAGGGCCACATCGCCTACCCGCATCTGGCGCGCAACCCGATCCACCTGCTGGCCCCGGCGCTGGCCGAGCTGGTGCAGACGCGCTGGGACGACGGCGACGCGTACTTTCAGCCGACCAGCTGGCAGGTCAGCAACGTGCACGGCGGCACCGGCGCCAGCAACGTCATCCCCGGCAGCGTCACGCTGGACTTCAACTTCCGCTTCGGTCCGGCCTCCAGCGTGGAGAGCCTGCAGGCGCGCGTGGCGGCGATCTTGGCGCGGCACGGCCTGCGCGCGGGCGAAGACTATGCCCTCGACTGGACGGTAGGGGGACTGCCGTTCCTGACGCCGCGGGGCCCGCTGGTGGAGGCAGTGTCGGCCGCCATCCACGACGTCACCGGGTCGAGGCCGGAGCTGTCGACCTCCGGCGGCACCAGCGACGGGCGCTTCATCGCACGCATCTGCCCCGAGGTCGTCGAACTGGGCCCGCCCAACGCCTCGATCCACAAGGTCGACGAGCACATCGCGCTCGAGGACCTGGAGGCGTTGACCGCCATCTATCAGCGCGTGTTGCAGCGGCTGGCAGGAGAAGCGTGATGGCGGCGGCGACGCTGGGCGAACTGCTTGCCGAGGCCGAGCGGCGGCTGACCGAGGCGGGCGTCAGCTTCGGCCACGGTACCACCTGTGCGCGTGACGAGGCGGCCTGGCTGGTGCTGTGGCGGCTCGGGCTGCCGCTCGACACGGACCTCGAGACCGAGGGCGCGCGCACGGTGGACGAGGCCGGGGCCTCGGCGGTGCGCGCCCTGATCGAGGAACGCATCCGCACGCGCAAGCCCGCCGCCTACCTGACCGGCGAGGCGTGGCTGCAGGGGGTGCCGTTTGACGTCGACGAGCGCGTGATCGTGCCACGCAGCCTGATCGCCGAGATCATCGCCGCGGCGCCGCAGGCCGACGCGATCGACCCGTGGCTGGGCGCGCATACGCGCCGGGTGCTGGACCTGTGCACCGGCAACGGGTCGCTGGCGGTGCTGGCGGCGCTGGCCTGGCCCGACGTCACGGTGGACGCCAGCGACGTCAGCGCCGACGCGCTGGAAGTGGCCGCCCGCAACGTCGCGCGCCACGGGCTGCAGGACCGCATCCGGCTGTGGCAGTCCGACGGTTGGTGTGACCTCGACGGGCGCTGGGACCTGATCCTGTGCAATCCTCCCTACGTCAACCGTGCCAGCATGGCGACGCTGCCTCCTGAATACCGCGCCGAGCCGGCGCTGGCGCTGGACGGTGGCGACGACGGCATGGACTTCGTACGCCACCTGCTGGCGCGCGCCGCGGACCACATGGAGGAGGATGCCGTGCTGGTGCTGGAGATCGGCCACGAGCGCGCGCACTTCGAGGCGGTGTTTCCGACGCTGGCGGTGGAGTGGCTGCACACCAGCGCGGGGCCGGATGCAGTGCTGCTCATCACCCGTGCGGCGCTGCAGGCCGCGCATGCCGACCTGCCCCCCGACCCCAAGCGCTGCGCCCCATGATCGTGCTGCGCGAGGTCACGCTGCGCCGCGGCGCCAAGGTGGTGCTGGAGCGCGCCAGCGTCACGCTGCACGCCGGCGAGAAGGTCGGCCTGGTCGGCCGCAACGGCGCCGGCAAGTCCAGCCTCTTCGGCCTGCTGCTCGGCGAGCTGCACGAGGACGCCGGCGAGCTGCAGCGCCCGCGCGGCTGGCGCATCGCCCACGTCGCGCAGACGATGCCCGACGGCACGCAGCCGGCCACCGCGTTCGTGCTGGAAGGCGATGCCCCGCTCGTCGAGGCACGGGCGGCGCTGGCCGCCGCCGAGGCCGCCGGCGACGGCGAGGCGATCGCGCTGGCGCACGCGCGGCTGGCCGACGCCGGCGCGCACGACGCCGAAGCGCGCGCTCAGGCGCTGCTGCTCGGACTGGGGTTTGCCCCGCAGGAGCTGCAGCGGCCGGTGGGCGACTTCTCCGGCGGCTGGCGCATGCGGCTGCAGCTGGCGCGCGCGCTGATGTGCCCGAGCGACCTGCTGCTGCTGGATGAGCCGACCAACCACCTCGACCTCGACGCGCTGGTGTGGCTGGAGAGCTGGCTGCAGCGCTATGCGGGCACGCTGATCGTCATCAGCCACGACCGCGAGTTCCTGGACGCCGTCACGCGCGTCACGCTGCACCTGGAAGGCGGGCGGCTGATGCGCTACGCCGGCGGCTACAGCGCGTTCGAGGAACAGCGCGCGCAGCAGCTGGCGCAGCAGCAGGCCGCCTTCGAGCGGCAGCAGGCCCGCATCGCCCATCTGCAGCGCTTCGTCGAGCGCTTCCGCGCCAAGGCCACCAAGGCTCGCCAGGCGCAAAGTCGCCTGAAGGCGCTGGCGCGCCTGGAACGCGTCGCGCCGGTGCTGGCCGAAGCCGAGTTCAGCTTCGAATTCGCCGATCCGGGCCCGCCGCCCAACCCCCTGCTGGTGCTGCACGACGTCAGCGCCGGCTACCGCGACGCCGCCAGCGGCGAGGCCCTGCCGATCGTGCGGGAGGTGCGCATCGGCGTCCTGCCGGGGCAGCGCATCGGCATCCTGGGGGCCAACGGTCAGGGCAAGTCCACGCTCGTCAAGACGCTGGCCGGCGTGCTGCCGCCGCTGCACGGTCGTCGGCAGACCGGCCGCGGGCTGCGCATCGGTTACTTCGCGCAGCACGAACTGGACGTGCTGCGCGCCGACGAGACGCCGCTGGAGCACCTGCAGCGGCTGGCGCGCGAGGCAGAGGCGGCCGGCACCCTGCCGCCGGGGCAGTCCACCCGCGAAGTGGACCTGCGCGGCTTCCTTGGCAGTTTCCAGTTCGGCGGCGAGGCCGCGCTGCAGCCGGTGGGCACGATGAGCGGCGGCGAGAAGGCGCGCCTGGTGCTGGCGCTGCTGGTGTGGCAGCGCCCCAACCTGCTGCTGCTCGATGAGCCGACCAACCACCTCGACCTCGTCACGCGGGAGGCGCTGGCGGTGGCGCTCAACGGTTTCGAAGGAGCGGTGCTGCTGGTCAGCCACGACCGGGCGCTGCTGCGCGCCGTCTGCGAGACGTTCTGGCTGGTGGCGGGCGGCCGGCTGCAGCCGTTCGAGGGTGACCTGGACGATTACCAGCGCCACCTGCTGGAGGTGGCGCGCCAGCGGCGCGAAACCCTCGACACGCAACGGGCACGGGCCGCCGTGGCCGCCACCGGGGCCGCCGCGGCACGTGGCGAGGCTGGCCTGTCGCCGCAGGAGCGCCGCCGGCTGCAGGCGCAGCAGCGCCAGCGCCTGGCCGAGCGGCTGCGTCCGCATCAGCGCGAGCAGCAGGCGCTGGAGGCGCGCATGGCCGCGCTGCAGGCCGAGCAGGCCGAGCTGCAGGAGACGCTGGCCAGCCTGCGCGACGGCGCCGCGATCGCCGAGGCGGGCCGGCGGCTGAAGGCGGTGGAGGCGGAACTGGCCACCGCCGAGGAACGCTGGCTGGCGCTGGCCGAGACAATCGACGCGCTGCAGCGTGAGGCCGATCACGCCTGAGCAGGCCCCCCGATGGATCGTCCGGCCTCCGACGCCCTGCCCCCGTTGCCCGCGGCCTTCACGGCGCTGCTGGACGCGGTCATCCCGGCCGAGCACCGTCCGATGGTGGAGGCGAGCTACGTCGAGCCCAAGGACGTCGTCGTGCGGCACAACCCGCTCCACGGTACCCCGTTGGCGCTGGCCGAACGGGCGCTCGGTGCCCTCGGGGCCGAGCCGCTGCCCGGCGTCGAAGGCGTCTGGCGCGTGCCGGCGGCTGCACGCGCGGCCCTGACCCACCATCCGCTCGTCGGGCAGGGTGCGCTCGCCATCCAGGGCGCAGCCAGCCAGGCCGCGGTGTGGGCGCTGGACCCGAAGCCGGGCGAGGAGATCCTCGACCTGGCCGCCGCGCCTGGGGGCAAGACCGCGCTGATCGCGGCCCGCATGGGCAACCGCGGCCGCATCGCGGCGGTGGAGCCGCTGCGCGCGCGCTTCTTTCGCCTCAAGGCCAACCTGCAGCGGCTGGGCGTGACGTGCGCGCAGCTCTACCTGAAGGACGGCACGCAGGTCGGGCGGCTGGTGCCGCAGCGCTTCGAGCGCGTGCTGCTGGATGCGCCGTGCTCCTCGGAAGCGCAGTTCACCCGGCTCGATCCAGCGTCGTGGGCGCACTGGAGCCCGCGCAAGGTGCGCGCCAGCGCCGCGCTGCAGGCGCGGCTGCTGCGCTCGGCGGTGCAGGCGCTCAAGCCCGGCGGGGTGCTGGTCTACAGCACCTGCTCGCTGTCGCCTGAGGAAAACGAGCTGGTGCTGGACGCGCTGCTGCGGCAGCGCGATGACCTGGCGCTGGAGGCGCTGCCGTGGCCTTGCCCGCTGCCCGCCGTGGCGGGCCTCGGCGCATGGCAAGGCAGGCCGCTGCATCCCGATTTGCGGCTCGCCCGGCGCGTGCTGCCGAGCCGCTGGACGGATGCGTTCTTCATCGCCCGGCTGCGCAAGGCTGGCTAGCGCCAGCGGCGCTGCACGCCGCCGCGCCGGGCCGCCCGCGCCTTCAATGCGGTCGCGTGCGCCGGCCCACCGCCAGCGCCGCCCCGGTGGCCAGCAGCAGCGTGGCCGCCCCCCCGGCCAGCGTCGTCGCGTACCAGCCGTGGTCCATCAGCACGCCAAACACCAGTGGCGCCAGCGCAAAGCCGGTGTCCAGCCCAGAGTAGACCGTGCCGTAGATACGGCCGGTGGCGCCGGGCGGCGTGGCGCGGCGGATCAGCAGGTCGCGGCTGGGACCGCCGATGCCGATCGCCAGCCCCGTCACCGCCAGCGCCGCCATCGTGCCGGCACCGCCCAGCCAGCCGCTGGCCGCCAGCAGCATCAGCGCAGCCCCCGCCATCATCGTCAGCGCCACCACGCGATCCACCGCCGCCACGCGCGCGGCCACCCAGCCACCCAGCAGCATGCCCGCCGCACCGGCCAGCATGTAGGCCGTCACCGTCAGCGTGGCCGTGGCCAGCGGCACCGCATGCACCGCCTGCAGGATCGAGGTGGCGTAGGTCTGCACCACCGCCAGCGTCATCGTCGACAGCAGGAAGAAGCCGAAGCACCCCCACACCACCGGCAGCCGCAGGAAGGCCAGGTCGTCCGCCGCCGTCTGGCCGGCCACACGTCGCACCACGCGCGTGGCCAGATGCTCGCGCTGCGACCACAGCAGCGCCAGCACCGCCGCGTAGACGACGATGGCGGCCCAGTAGGCGTGGCGCCAGTCGCCCAGGGTGGCGATGCCGACCAGAAACACCGGCGCCAGCGCCCAGCCGAGGTTGCCGGTCAGCCCGTGCACGCTGAAGGCGTAGCCCAGCCGCGGCGGCGAGACGCGCTGGTTCAGGATCGAGAAATCCACCGGGTGAAACGGCGCGTTGCCCACGCCGGCCAGCA
>NZ_VJND01000010.1 GCF_007556605.1 Tepidimonas sediminis
GCTGTGCGGGGGCCGGGCGGGCCGGAGCGGCGGCGCGCGGGGCCGGCGCGGCGCCCTCCTCCAGCGGCGCGCCGGCGCCGTCGCGGCTGCCGAGCAGCTGCAGCTCGGTGGCGATGATGTCCACCGTGTTGCGCTCGATGCCGTCCTGCCCGGTGTATTTGCCGTACTTCAGCCGGCCCTCGACGTAGACCGGGCGGCCCTTGCGCAGGTATTCGCCGGCGATCTCGGCCAGCCGGTCGTAGAAGGTGACGCGGTGCCACTGGGTGTCTTCGACCGTCTCGCCGGTGGTGCGGTCCTTGCGCCGGCTGGAGGTGGCGATGCTGACGCTGGCCACCGGCTGGCCGGAGGGCAGGTAGCGGATCTCGGGGTCGCGGCCGCAGTTGCCGACGAGGATGACCTTGTTGACGGAAGCCATGGTGCGGGGAAACCTTCGCTGCAGGGGGATGGTGGAATGCGTGACGTCGATTGTGCACCACGCCGCCGCCGGCGCGCGCTCGCCCGGATGGGGGAGGCGGGCGGCGGCGCGGAGGCGAGCGTCACGCCGCGGGGGCCGTGCGCGCCCGGTGCCAGCGCCCGTCGCCGCGCGTCAGCACATCGTCGTCGGGCAGCAGCGCGTCGGGCGCCAGCGCCGGCATGGCCGCGACCCGTTCATAGAGCGGGGCGAAGTCGATCTCGGCCAGGCGCAGCAGATCCTCCAGCCGCTCCAGCACGAAGTAGGTCTGCTGGAAATCGTCGATGCGGTAGCGCGTGCGCATGACGCGCTCGAGGCGGAAACCCACCCGGTTGGGACTCGCCGACTCGAGGCAGAACACGCTCTCGGCCGCCGAGGAGGCGATGCCGGCGCCCAGGATGCGCAGCGCCCCGCCCTCGCGCACGAGGCCGAACTCGACCGTGTACCAGTAGACGCGCGCCAGCAGCTCCAGCGCCCCCAGCCGCTGCGCGCGCAGGCCGCCCTCGCCGTAGGCCTGCATGTAGTCGGCCATGACCGGATGCATCAGCATCGGCACGTGGCCGAACACGTCGTGGAAGACGTCGGGCTCCTGCAGATAGTCGAGCTGGTCGGCGCGGCGGATGAACTGCCCGGCCGGGAAACGCCGGTGGGCCAGGTGGTCGAAGAACACCTCGTCGGGCACCAGCCCGGGCACGGCCACGACCCGCCAGCCGGTGTGGCGCATCAGCACCTCGGACAAGCGCTCGAAGTCCGGGATGCGGTCCGGCTCGATCGGCAGGCTGCGCAGCCCTTCGAGGAAGGCGGCGCAGGCGCGCCCCGGCAGCAGGGCCGCCTGGCGCCGGTACAGCGTCGCCCAGGTGGCGTGCTCCTCGGGCGTGTAGGACGCCCAGTCCTGCGGGATGGTCCAGTCCGGGCTGGCCGGGCGGCCGGCCTCGCCGGCGGCCCAGCCGTGCAGCGTGACGGCCTCGGCGGTCATGGTGCAGGTCTCCTCGGTACGCCCGTGCCGCGACGGGCGGGTGGACGGACGGCGGCGCGGCTCAGGCGGGCCGTCCGCCCAGCGCGCCGGCGGCGACGTCGATGAAGCGCGCCAGCGCCAGGTCCCGCTCAGTGAGGCCACCGGCGTCGTGGGTGGTCAACACGATCTCGACCCGGTCGTAGACGTTGCGCCACTCCGGGTGATGGTCGGCGCGCTCGGCCTGCAGCGCCACGCGCGTCATGAAGGCGAACGCCGCGTTGAAGTCCGCAAAGCGCAGCGTGCGGCCGATCGCGTGGCGGGCTGGATCGAACGTCCAGCCCGGCAGGGCGGCCAGCGCCGCCTGCAGCGCGGCGCCGTCGAGCTTCGGCATCGGCATCCTCAGGTCTCCAGGGAGAGTTGGTCAGGACGGGGACACGCGGCTCAGGCCGGCTGGGGCGGCGCCGGCGCGGCGACCTTGAGCGTGCCGCGGCGGATCTGATCGCGCTCCAGGCTTTCGAACAGCGCCTTGAAGTTGCCCTCGCCGAAGCCCTCGTCGTTCTTGCGCTGGATGAATTCGAAAAACACCGGCCCGAGCAGCGGCTGGCTGAAGATCTGCAGCAGCAGGCGCTTCTCACCCCCCGCGGTGGAGCCGTCCAGCAGGATGCCGCGCGCCTGCAGCTCGGCCACCGGCTCGCCGTGGCCGGGCAGGCGCTCCTCCAGCATCGCGTAGTAGATGTCGTTGGGCGCGCTCATCAGCGGCACGCCGGCCATCTGCAGCGCGTCCACGCTGGCCAGCAGGTCGTCGGTCAGCAGCGCGATGTGCTGGATGCCCTCGCCATTGAACTGCAGCAGGAATTCCTCGATCTGGCCGCCGCTGCCGCCCTCCTCGTTGAGCGGGATGCGGATCAGCCCGTCGGGGGCGGTCATCGCGCGGCTCTTGAGGCCCGTGTACTCGCCCTGGATGTCGAAATAGCGGATTTCGCGGAAGTTGAACAGGCGCTCGTACCACTGCGCCCAGTAGGCCATGCGGCCGCGGTAGACGTTGTGCGTGAGGTGATCGATGACCTTGAAGCCGTGGCCGACCGGGTGGCGGCGCGCCGGATCCTCGAAGCCGGGCAGGAACTCGAAGTCGATGTCGTAGATGCTTTTGCCATCCTCGTAGCGGTCGATCAGGTACAGCGGCGCGCCGCCGATGCCCTTGATCGCCGGCAGGCGCAGCTCCATCGGGCCGGTGGGGATGTCGATCGGCTGCGCGCCGAGCTCCAGCGCCCGATAGTAAGCCTTGTGCGCATCACGGACGCGAAACGCCAGCCCGCAAGCGCTGGGGCCGTGCTCCTGCGCGAAGTAGTAGGCCAGGCTGCGCGGCTCGCGGTTGACGATGAAGTTGATGTCGCCCTGGCGCCACAGGTCCACGTCCTTGGAGCGGTGGCGCGCGATGCGCGTGAAGCCCAGCTTCTCGAACAGCGGCTCCAGCACGCCGGGGGTGGGCGCGGCGAACTCGACGAACTCGAATCCGCACAGCCCCATCGGGTTGTCGAACAGATCGGCCATGGCAGCGGCTCCTCATCGTTGGAATTGAACCCCTGCAGCGTATGCCCGCGGCGGCGCAATGGGATTGCGTCGTGGAGGCGGACTTTCCCGCATCCGTGCAATGATCTTGCGTCTTCGACCCCGAGGAGGAACGCATGACCCCACCCGAACCGCTCGACGCGGTGGATCGCCGCATCCTGCAGCGGCTGCAGGAAGACGGCCGCATCAGCAACCAGGCGCTGGCCGAGGCGGTGCACCTGTCGCCGGCGCAGTGCAACCGGCGCCACCGCCGGCTGGAGGAGCGCGGCCTGATCCGCCGCTACGAGGCCCGGCTCGACGCGCAGCGGCTGGGGCTGGGCGTGACGGCCTTCGTGCACGTGACGATGGAGCGCGGCCACATCCGCGAGGTCGAGCGCTTCCGCGCCCAGGTGCGCGCGATGCGCCAGGTGCAGGAGTGCTGGGCCGTCACCGGCGACTTCGACTATGTGCTGAAGGTGGTGGCGCGCGACCTCAAGGGTTTGTCGGACTTCCTGCTCGGCACGCTGGCGCAGCTGCCCGGGGTCAACGGCGTGCGCTCCAGCGTCTGCCTCGACGAGATCAAGTGCACCAGCGCGCTGCCGCTGGATACCTGAGTACCTGAGCGCGGCGCGGGGTGAAGGCGGCCCGTCCGGCGATCCGTGCTAAAAACGCGGGGCAACGTGAGCTGGGATCTCCCATTCGCCGCCTGCGGCAGGAGGGACCTCCAGGGGAGGAGAGGTTGACGACCACGACGACGGCCGCGATCGCCTGGGCGCTGGTGGCGCTCGTGCTGCTGGCCTTGGCGGCCGCTTGGGTGGCGGCGCGGCGCGCCCGCCGGGCCGAGCGTGCGCAGCGCGAACTGGCGGCGCAGCACGCTGCGTTGCTGCACGAGCTCGATGCGCTGCGGCGTGCCATGGCGGCAGCGCGCGTCGGTGTCTGGCAGGCCGACGCCGACGGCACCCTGCGCCACGCCGACGAGACGGCCCGCTCGCTGTGGCAGCGTGCCGACCTCGGCGACGGGAAGCCTTGGCCCCGCCTGTCCGAGCTGCGTGCGCCCGAACACCGGGCCGGACTCGCCGAGCGGTTGCGCGAGGTCGTGCAGCGGCACCGGCCGCTGGTGCGGCTGCCGAACCTGATCGTGCGCGGCGGCGGCGACCGCCTTTGGGTCAGCACCACCGCGGTGCCGCTGCTGGACGAGCACGGCACGGTGCGCGGCCTGCTCGGCTGCGACGTCGACATCGACACCCGTCAGCGCCTGCTGCTGGCGCTGCAGGCCGCCGAGCGGCGCTACCGGCTGCTGGCCGAGCACACGCAGTCGATCATCTACACCATCGACGCGGCCGGACACCTGACCTATGTGTCGCCGAGCTGGACCGCGCTGCTCGGGCACCCCGTCGAGGAGGTGATCGGCCGCGACTTTCGCCCCTTCGTCCATCCGGAGGACGTGCCGCTGTGCGAGGATTTTCTGGCGCGCACGCTGCGCGAGCGGCGCGTGCTGCCGCCGCTGACCTACCGCGTGCGGCACCGCGACGGCCGCGTGCGCTATCACCGCAGCGTGCTGGCCCCGGTGCTGGACGACGACGGCCGTCTGCAGGCCGTGGTCGGCAACGCGATCGACATCAGCACCGACGTCGAGCTGCGCGCCGAACTGGAACGGGTGGCGACCCACGACGCGCTGACCGGCGCGGCCAACCGGCGCCTGTTCCTCGAGCTGCTGCAGCGCGAGATCGAGCGCGCGCGCCGCCACGCAGCGCCGCTGGGCCTGCTGATGCTGGACCTGGACCACTTCAAGGCCATCAACGACACCCACGGCCATGCGGCCGGCGACGCCGTGCTGCGCGGCTTCGTGCAGCGCTGCGGCGCGGCGCTGCGTCCGAGCGACGTGCTCGGCCGCCTGGGCGGGGAGGAATTCGCCGCCATGCTGCCGGGCGCCGAGCCGGCCCAGATCGGCGCGATCGCCGAGCGGCTGCGCGCCGGCGTGGCCCAGCAGCCCTTCGCGTTGCCCGGGGGTGCGACGCTGGTGGCCACCGTCAGCGTCGGCGCCGTGGCGGCCCGCCCCGACGAGGACGCCGACGCGCTGCTGATGCGCGCCGACCGCGCGCTGTACGAGGCCAAGCGCAGCGGCCGCGACCGCGTGGTGCTGGACGGCGTGGCCGCCACCCCTGCCGGCGGTGGCGGGGCGCGGGCGGCGCTGCCGCCCTTTCCGCCGCTGGCGCGCCTGTAGCGCAGCCGCACGGCCGGCCCTGGCCTCAGCCGCGACCGACGAACGGCATCCTGGTGGCCATGACGGTGGCAAACAGCACGTTGGCTTGCAGCGGCAACCGCGCCATCGTCATGAAGGTCTGCACCACGGCGTCCATGTCCATGCGCGGCTCCGGGCGCACGCTGCCGTCGGCCTGCAGCACGCCGGCGGCCATGCGCTCGGTCATGTCGCTGGCCACGTTGCCGATGTCGAGCTGCCCCACCGCGATGTCGAAGGCTCGGCCATCCAGTGCCGCCGCCTTGGTCAGGCCGGTGATGGCGTGCTTGGTGGCGGTGTAGGCGATCGAGCCGGGCCGCGGCGCGTGCGCCGAGATCGAGCCATTGTTGATGATGCGCCCGCCGCGCGGCTGCTGCGTCTTCATCAGCGCGAACGCCGCGCGCAGGCAGTAGAAGGCGCCGTTGAGGTTGGTCTGCACCGCACGCTGCCAGTCCTCCAGCGCTACCGCCTCGGGCGCGGCCGCCGGCGGAAAGATGCCGGCGTTGTTGAACAGCAGGTCGAGCCGGCCGTGGGTGGCGCGGATGACGTCGAAGAGGCGCTGCACGTCCTGCGGCTCGCCCACGTCGGCCTCGAACGGGTGGACGCGCGCCGCGGCGGCCTGGCCGGCCAGGCGCGCCGTCTCCTGCAGCGCCGGCAGACGCCGGCCGGCCAGCCACACGGTCCAGCCCTCGGCCAGCAGCGCCAGGGCGCAGGCGCGCCCGATGCCGCTGCCGGCGCCGGTGACCAGGGCGATGCGGGAGGAGGAAAGGGCCTGTTGCATGGCCACGCATTGTGGCCCAGACGCCGGCGCGGCGGCACAATCGGCACCGGACCACTGCACAGGAGCCCGCCCGCATGGAGCCCTCCTCCGCCGCCACCGCCCAGACGCACCCGCAGCCGCGCACGCCCGCCGAGCTGTGGTCGCTGCTGGACAGCCCCGATGGCCAGACCCTGCGCGCGCGCCACGTCGGCGAGGCGCTGCTGCATCTGGGCCTGATCGACGAGCGCCAGCTGCGCGAGGCGCTGCAGGCCCAGCGCGAGGAGCGTCGCCTCGGCCTGAGCCGCCCGCTGGGCGAGCTGCTGGTGGAGCGCGGCGCGATCACCGAGACGCAGCTGCGCCAGGCCATCGCCGCCTGGCTCGGCAACCGGGTGGTGGATCCCACGCACTACCAGTTCGACCCGGCGGCGCTGGCGCTGGTGCCGCGCGTGGTGGCCGAGCGCGAGTCGGTGCTGCCGCTGGCGCTGCGCGGCGACGAGCTGGTGATGCTGATGGCCGACACGCTGGATCAGGCGCTGCTGGACGAGCTGCGCTTCATGACGCAGCGACGCATCGTGCCGGTGCTGGCCGCCGCCGGCACGCTGCCGGCAGCGCTGGCGCGCGCCTACGACCAGCCCGCCGCCCCCGCCGTCGCCGGCAAGGTGCCGCTGCGCCCGGGCGCACCCGGCCGACCCAAACCGGCCGCGCGCGAGCTGCTGGCCGACCTGCAGCAGGCCAGCGACATCGGCACCGAACAGCAGGCCGACATCGTCAGCGAATCCGACAACACGCTGGTGCGGCTGGTGCACACCATCATCGAGGAAGCCATCGCGCAGAAGGCTTCCGACATCCACATCGAGACCGAACCGCCCCCGAAGCCGGTGCGCGTGCGGCTGCGCATCGACGGCGAGCTGGTCAAGTACCTGGAGATCGAGTCGCGCTTCCGCTACGCGCTGGTGGCGCGCATCAAGATCATGGCCGGGATGGACATCTCGGAGCACCGCAAGCCGCAGGACGGCAAGATCGACTTCGCGCGCTTCGGCGGGCCGCGCACCGAGCTGCGCGTGGTCACCGTGCCCACCACCGGCGGGCTGGAGGACGTGGTGCTGCGGCTGCTGGCCGGCTCCAAGCCGATGCCGATCGACAGCATCGGCCTGGCGCCGCGTGACCTGGCGGCGCTGCGGCGCATGGCACTCAAGCCCTACGGGCTGATCCTGGTCTGCGGCCCCACCGGCAGCGGCAAGACCACCACGCTGCATTCGCTGATCGCCGACATCAATACCGAAAACCGCAAGATCTGGACCGCCGAGGACCCGATCGAGATCACGCAGCCGGGGCTGCGCCAGGTGCAGATGAACCCGCGCATCGGCTGGACTTTCGCCGCGGCGATGCGCACCTTCCTGCGCGCCGACCCCGACGTCATCATGATCGGCGAGATGCGCGACGAGGAGACCGCGCGCATCGCGGTGGAGGCCTCCCTCACCGGGCACCTGGTGCTGTCGACCCTGCACACCAACAGCGCGCCGGAGAGCATCACGCGGCTGCTGGAGATCGGGCTGGATCCGTTCAATTTCTCCGATTCGCTGCTGGCGATCCTGGCGCAACGGCTGGTGCGGCGGCTGTGCAGGCAGTGCGTGCAGGCGCGGCCGGCCACCGACGACGAGCTGGAGGCGCTGGCCACGCACTACCTGGAGTCGTGCGCCGCACCGGGCGAGCGGCTCGACGTGGCCGGCCAGATCGAGCGCTGGCGCGCCCAGTATGGCGTCGAGGAGGGCGGCCGGCGCATCCTGCGCACGTACGTCAAGCACGGCTGCCCGGCGTGCGAGGGGCGCGGCTACAAGGGGCGGCTCGGCATCTACGAGCTGATGCTCAGCGACGACACCATCCGCCACCACATCCGCCACCGCGCCTCCGCCGGCGAGATCCGCGCCAGCGCGCTGGCCGCCGGCATGCGCACGCTGCGCCAGGACGGCATCGAGAAGGTGCTGGCCGGGCTGACCGACCTGGCGGAGGTCATCGCCGCCACCAACGTCTGAACCGCGCCCCGGCCGGTCTGCCGCCCGGCCGCTACCTACAATGACCGCCATGCTGCGCTACGCCACCATCCCGGTCACCCCGTTCGCCCAGAACTGCTCGCTCGTGTGGTGCGACGCCACGCGCGAGGCGGCGGTGATCGACCCCGGCGGCGACCTCGACGCCGTGCTGGCCGAGGTGCAACGCCTGGGGCTGGACCTGCGGCAGATCTGGCTGACGCACGCGCACATCGACCACGCCGGCGGCGCCGGCGAGCTGGCCGAGCGGCTCGGTCTGCCGATCGTCGGCCCGCACCGCGGCGACCAGTTCTGGATCGACGGCCTGCCGCAGCAGAGCCGCATGTTCGGCTTTCCGCCGGCGCGGCCGTTTGCGCCGACGCGCTGGCTGGACGACGGCGACGAGGTCACCGTGGGGCAGGAGCGGCTGCACGTGCGCCACTGCCCGGGCCACACGCCGGGCCACGTGGTGTTCCATGCACCGCAGATCCGGCGCGCCTTCGTCGGCGACGTGCTGTTCGCCGGCAGCATCGGCCGCACCGACTTCCCCGGCGGCAACCACCAGCAGCTGCTCGACAGCATCACGCAGCGCCTGTGGCCGATGGGCGACGACACCGTCTTCATCCCCGGCCACGGGCCGGAGAGCACCTTCGGCGAGGAGCGCCGCCACAACCCGTTCGTCGGCGGCACCTGATCAGCGCGCGATCCCGAGGAAGAGCGCCAGGCAGCGCTCGACCTGCAGCATCGTGTCGGCTTCCAGCCGCCCGAACGCCGGCCCGAGCTTGTCGCGTGGCAGCGTCATCACCTTGTCGACCATGACTTGCGAGGTCTTGCGCAGGCCGTTGGCCGGCGACGGCTCGACGGTGACGCGCAGCAGGGGCGCTTCCACCAGCGTGCCGGTGACGAGCAGCACGCAGACGCTCGGGTGGGTGTCGAACAGGTCCGACTGGATGACGAGCGCCGGGCGCGGCTTGCCGAAGTCGCCCGACAACGCCACCGTCACCAGATCGCCGCGGCGCGCCATCGCGCTTGACCCGGTTCAGTCGGTCCAGCCATCCACCCGGGCCAGGGCCTCGTCCGTCCAGCGCGCCAGCTCCGCATCGCGCGCATCGGCCTGCGCCACGCGCGCACTCTGCTGCCGGCACGTCTCGGCGAAGCCGGGCTGGCGCGTGTCCGGCACCCAGATCTGCACCAGCCGCAGGCCGCTGCGGCGCTTGCGCTCGCGGGCGCGGGCGACACGGACGGCGGCGGGGGTGGACACGGGGCAGGCTCCTCTTTGCAACATGTTGCAGCATAGCACCGGCTGTGGCCGTGGCGCAACGGGCCGCCGCTACCCCGCGCGGCGCGCCTGTTCGTACAGCGCCTCGACCTTGGGGATGTTGGCCTCCAGGTCGCGGATGCGGCTCGGGCCGCTGGGGTGGGTGGAGAGGAACTCCAGCCCGTTGCCGCCGGCCACCTGCGCCATCTTCTGCCACAGCGTGACGCTGGCGCGCGGGTCGTAGGCGCCGCGCGCGGCCAGCTCCAGGCCCACCAAGTCGGCCTCGGTCTCGTCCTCGCGGCTGAACTTGAGCGACAGCAGCTGCGTACCCAGATCCGCCGCCAGCCGCCCGAGGTCGCCCAGCCCGAGCAGCTGCGCCCCGAGCGACAGGCCGATGCCCGTGGCCTGCGTCTTGGCAATGCGCGAGCGCGCGTGCTCGCGCAGCGCGTGCGCCATCTCGTGGCCCATGACCATCGCCGCCTCGTCGTCGCTCAAGCGCAGCTGGTCGAGGATGCCGGTGAAGAAGGCGATCTTGCCGCCCGGCATGCAGAAGGCGTTGATCTGCTTGCTGCCGATCAGGTTGACCTCCCAGCGCCACTGGCGCGCGCGCTCGTTCCACGGCAGCGTGTGCGGCACCAGCCGCTGGGCGATGGCGCGCAGCCGGCGCAGCTGCGGATGGTCGTCTGGAGCCAGCGCCCCCTTGGCGCGCGCCTGCGCCAGCAGCTGCGCGTACTGCTGCGCGGCGGCGGCCTCCAGCTGGCCGGCCGGCACCAGGTTGCGCATCGTCGACGGCGGCCCGACCTGCACCTGGGCCGGCGCCGGCGCGAACGCCAGCCCGGCCGCCGCCGCCCCGGCGGCGCGCAGAAACCCCCGGCGGTCGGCCAGGGCCCCCTTGGCGATGCACATCCAGCACATGCGCGCATGATAGGCACAATGGATGCCCGCGTGCGTGACGAAGCGTTGCGCCGCGCAACCGTCCGTCACCACCCGATGCCCGCCCTCACCGAGCCCGCCCCCCGCCCCGCCGCCGGCCGCGAACCCTGGTGGCGCCTGCTGCGCGACGCGCGCGTGCTGGTGATGCTGGCGCTGGGCTTTGCCGCCGGGCTGCCGCTGCTGCTGATCTTCTCGTCGCTGTCGCTGTGGCTCGGCGAGGCGGGCGTGGAGCGGCGCGCGGTGACCTTCTTCAGCTGGGCGGCGCTGGCGTACTCGTTCAAGTTCGTCTGGGCGCCGCTGGTGGACCGGCTGCCGCTGCCTGGGCTGACCGCGCGTCTCGGCCGGCGGCGCGGCTGGCTGCTGCTGGCGCAGCTGGGCGTCATCGGCGCCATCCTCGGCATGGCCGCCACCGATCCGGCCGCCGGCCCGGCGGCGCTGGTGCGCATGGCGGCGTTTGCGGTGCTGCTGGGCTTTGCCTCGGCCACGCAGGACGTCGTCATCGACGCCTACCGCATCGAGCTGGCGCCGCCCGAGCGGCAGGGGCTGCTGTCGGCGGCTTACGTGGCCGGCTACCGGCTCGGCATGGTGGTCACCGGCGCCGGCGTGCTGTTCCTGGCCGCGGCGTGGGGCTCGGCCAAGGGCGCCTACGCCTACGAGGCGTGGGCGGCGGCGTACGCGGCGGCGGCGGCGGCGATGCTGCTGGGCGTGCTGACCACGCTGCTGGCGCCGGAGCCGTCGGTGACCGTGGCGGACGGCAGCGCGCCAGCCGGCGGCCATGCGCGGCTGCTGGCGGTGTTCCTGCTGGCGGTGGCCGCGTTCGTGGCCGTGTTCTGGGGCGTCGGCGCGGGGTACGCCCGGCTCGGCTGGGGGGAGCTGTCGGCCCTGCCGGCGCTGCTGCTGGAGGCGCTGCGCCTCGGGGCGGCGCTCGCGGCGGCGTTCGGCGTCGGCGCGCTGCTGGTGCGCGCGGGGCTGGCCAGCCGCGCCGCGGCACGCGAGACGTGGGTCGAGCCGGTGCGCGCGTTCTTCGTGCGCCACGGCGTGCGCGACGCCGTGCTGCTGCTGGCGCTGATCGGCACCTACCGCATCGCCGACATCGTGCTCGGGGTCATCTCCAACGTCTTCTACCAGGACCTGGGCTTTGCCAAACCGGACATCGCCGCCGCGGTCAAGACGTTCGGCGTCATCGTCAGCATCGCCGGCGGCTTCGTCGGCGGGGTGCTGGCCACGCGGCTGGGCGTGCTGCGCGCGCTGGGCTGGGGGGCGCTGCTGGCGGCGCTGACCAACCTCGGTTTCGTCGCGCTGGCGCTGGCCGGGCCGGTGCGCTGGGGGCTGTACGCGGTGGTGGCGGCGGACAACCTGGCCGCGGGGTTTGCCAGCGCGGCCTTCGTCGCGTTCCTCTCCAGCCTGACGCAGGTGCGCTTCACCGCGGTGCAGTACGCGATCTTCAGCTCGCTGATGACGCTGCTGCCCAAGGCGCTGGGCGGCTACGCCGGCGCGCTGGTCGACGCCCTGGGCTACCCGGGCTTCTTCGTGCTGACGACGCTGCTCGGGCTGCCGGTGCTCGCGCTGGTGGCACGGGTGCGGCGGCGCTGGGGCACGGCGGTCGGCTGATGCGCCGCCTCCCCCAAACGGGGGATGTGCAGGCGCAGCAAACGGTTCGAAAATATCACTTGAGCGCTGTCACACGCCACCCGCCCCTCGGCCCCAGCCGCAGGCGGGGTCGAGGGAGCCGCAGGTGTGGCGTGGCAGTCGCCCCGTTCCCAACGACGTCCTGATGGACTTGGCCGCTTCGGCTCTGCCCGGGCGGCCTCTTTTTTCGCCTCGTGCCGGCTCGGGTGTGGCCTTCAGCCCGCCGACGCGGGGGCGCCGGCCGGTGCCGCGGGCTTGGGCACCGGGCGCGGGCGCCCATGTTCGTCGATCGCGACGTAGGTCAGCGTCGCCTCGGTGACCTTGACGCACTGGTACTGCGGGCGCTGGCGCTCGGCCCACACCTCCACCTGCACGGTGATCGAGGTGTGGCCGATGCGCTCGATGTGGGCGTAGAAGCTGAGCAGGTCGCCGACCTTGACCGGCTGCTTGAAGACGAACTGGTTGACCGCCACGGTGGCGAAGCGCCCGCCCATGTGGCGCGCCGGCAGCACCGAGCCGGCCAGGTCCACCTGCGCCATGACCCAGCCGCCGAAGATGTCGCCGTTGGCGTTGACGTCAGCCGGCATCGGGATGACGCGCAGCACGAGCTCCTTGTCCTGGGGGAGGCAGGCCCCCGTGGGGGGCGGTACGATTGCAGGTTTCGGTTCCATGACGGCGGATTGTCGACGATGAAGCGTGAGCGCGCGCTGCCGCTGCCGGCCGGCGCCCAGCCGGCAGCGGGTGCCCCGGCGGCACCGGACGAGGACATGCGCACGCTGCGGCGCCTGCTGCCGTGGCTGCGGCCGTGGCGCACGCGGGTGGCGCTGGCCCTGCTGCTGATGGTGGCGGCCAAGCTGGCCACCGTGGGGGTACCGCTGCTGCTCAAGGCCCTGGTCGATGCGCTCACGCCGCTGCCGGGCCTCGGCGCACAGGGCACGGCGCTGGTGCTGGTGCCGGCGGCGCTGGTGGCGGCCTACGGGCTGCTGCGCTGGTGCAGCTCCCTGCTGGCGGAGCTGCGCGAGCTCGTGATGCTGCGCGCCACCGAGGGGGTGACGCGCGCGCTGGCGCTGCGCGCCTTCGAGCATCTGCACGCGCTGGGCCTGCGCTTCCACCTGGAGCGTCAGACCGGCGCGCTGACGCGCGACCTGGAGCGCGGCACGCGCGCGTTGCAGTCGCTGGTGTCGTACGCGCTCTACAGCGTGGTGCCGACGCTGGTGGAGGTGGCGCTGGTGCTGGCGCTGCTGATCTGGCGCTTCGACGTCGGCTACGCCGCCATCACCGCCGCGGCGTTGGTGCTGTACGTGGTCTTCACCGTGCGCGTGACGCAGTGGCGCACCCGCATCCGCCGCCGCATGAACGAGCTGGAATCGGCCAGCAGCGCACGCGCGGTCGATGCGCTGCTCAACTTCGAGACCGTCAAGTACTTCAACAACGAGGCGTGGGAGGCGCGCCGCTACGACGACAGCCTGCAGCGCCTGGGGCGCGCGCGGGCGCAGACGCAGCAGTCGCTGTCGCTGCTCAACGCCGGCCAGCAGCTCATCATCGCCGTGGCGCTGGTGGCGCTGCTGTGGCGCGCCACGCAGGGCGTGCTGGACGGCCGCCTGACGCTGGGCGACCTGGTGATGATCAACGCCTTCCTCATCCAGCTCTACCTGCCGCTGAACTTCCTCGGCGTGCTCTACCGCGAGATCCGTCAGAGCCTGACCGACCTCGGACGCCTGTTCGCGCTGCTGGACCGTGCGCCGGAGGTCACCGACGCGCCGGATGCCCGGCCGCTGCAGCTGCGCCATGCACCGCAGGTGCGCTTCGAGGACGTGCGCTTCGGCTACGACCCGCGGCGCCCGATCCTGCACGGGGTCGATCTGGAGATCCCGGCCGGCCGCACGGTGGCGGTGGTGGGGGCCTCCGGCGCCGGCAAGTCGACGCTCGTGCGCCTGCTGTTCCGCTTCTACGACGTCGACGGCGGCCGCATCACGGTCGACGGCCACGACATCCGCACGCTGACGCAGGCCAGCCTGCGCCGCGCCATCGGCATCGTGCCGCAGGACACCGTGCTGTTCAACGACACCATCGAGGTCAACATCCGCTACGGCCGCCCGGATGCCAGCTTCGAGGAAGTGCGCGAGGCGGCGCGCGCGGCGCACATCCTGGACTTCATCGAAAGCCTGCCGCAGGGCTGGCAGACGGTGGTCGGCGAGCGCGGGCTCAAGCTGTCCGGCGGCGAAAAGCAGCGCGTGGCGATCGCGCGCACGCTGCTGAAGAACCCGCCGATCCTGGTGCTGGACGAGGCCACCTCGGCGCTCGACTCGGCCAGCGAGCGCGCGATCCAGACCGAGCTGCGGCGCCTGAGCGAGCGGCGCACGACACTGGTGATCGCGCACCGGCTCTCCACCGTGGTGGAGGCGCACGAGATCGTCGTGCTCGAGCAGGGCCGCGTGGTGGAACGGGGCACGCACGCCGAGCTGCTGGCGCGCGGCGGCGCCTACGCGCGGCTGTGGGCGCTGCAGCACAGCGCCACCGCGCCAGGCACCTGAACACACGACCGACACGAGGGAGGAGGCACAGCATGGAGACCAAGTGGCTGGAGGATTTCGTCACGCTGGCCCAGACCGGCAGCTTCAGCCGCGCCGCGCAGCTGCGTCACGTGACGCAGCCGGCGTTTTCGCGCCGCATCCAGGCGCTGGAGGCATGGGCCGGCGTCGACCTGGTGGATCGCAGCACCTACCCGACGCGGCTGACCGAGGCCGGCCGCACGCTGCACACCCAGGCGCAGGAGCTGCTGCAGCAGCTGCACGCCACGCGCGCGCTGCTGCGCCTGCACGCGGCCGCCGCCGGCGACACGGTGGAATTCGCGGTGCCGCACACGCTGGCGTTCACCTTCTTTCCGGCCTGGCTCGGGCGGCTGCGCGCGCATCTGGGCACCGTCAAGACGCGGCTGGTGGCGCTCAACGTGCACGACGCGGTGCTGCGCTTCACCGAGGGCGGCTGCGACCTGCTGCTGGCCTACCACCACCCGAGCCAGCCGCTGGGACTGGATCCCGAGCGCCACGAGATGCTGACGCTGGCGCGCGAGGTGGTGGCCCCCTTCTGCCGCCCCGGTCCGGACGGCCGGCCGCTGATGCGACTGCCTGGCTCGGCCCACGCGCCGGTGCCCTACCTCGCCTACGCGCCCGGGGCTTACCTGGCGCGCGTGGTGGACTGGCTGCTGCGCCAGGCCCCGCAGCCGGTGCACCTGGAGCGCGTCTACGAGACCGACATGGCCGAAAGCCTCAAGGCCATGGCGATCGAAGGCCACGGCGTGGCCTTCCTGCCGGCCAGCGCGGTGCGGCCGGCACTGGCCGACGGCCGGCTGGTGGCCGCCGGCTGCGCCGAGGAAGGCTGGCACGTCGAGCTCGACATCCGCCTCTACCGCCGGCGTGGCGGTCGGCCCAAGCCGGCGGCGCAACGCCTGTGGGACGACGTGGCGCGGCTGCTGGCGGCGGAGCCGCCCTGACCGGGGCAGGGTTTACCGCCAGCCGGGCGCGCGTCAGGAAGCGGTAAGATCGCCCCACCTTCGAACCACCCGAGAAAGGAACGCAGCATGAAAAAGTCTGTGCTCGCGCTGGCCCTGGCGGCCCTGGCGGCCACCGCCGCCCACGCCGACACCCTGGCCAAGATCAAGTCCACCGGCTCGGTCACCATGGGGGTGCGCGAATCGTCGGGCGTGCTGTCCTACACGCTGGGCGACGGCAAATACACCGGCTACCACGTCGAGCTGTGCCAGCGTGTGCTGGCCGACATCCAGAAGCAGCTCGGTCTGGCCAAGCTGGACATCAAGTACCAGCCCGTGACCTCGCAGAACCGCATTCCGCTGGTGCAGAACGGCACGGTCGACATCGAGTGCGGCTCCACCACCAACAACCAGGCGCGCCAGCGTGACGTGGCGTTTGCCGTGACCACCTTCGTCGAGGAGGTGCGCATCGCGGTCAAGGCCAACTCGGGGATCAGCTCGATCAAGGACTTGAACGGCAAGACGGTGGCCACGACCACCGGCACCACCTCGGTGCAGACGCTGCGCCGGCACGAGCGCGCCGGCGGCGTGGACTTCAAGGAGGTGTTCGGCAAGGATCACGCCGACAGCTTCCTGCTGCTGGAGTCGGGTCGGGCCGATGCCTTCGTGATGGACGGCTCGCTGCTGGCGGGGCTGATCGCGCGCTCCAAGAACCCCTCGGACTTCAAGATCGTCGGCGAGGTGCTCAGCGTCGAGCCGATCGCCATCATGTTCCGCAAGGACGACCCGGCGTTCAAGAAGGCGGTGGACGACTCCATCATCGCGATGATGAAGTCCGGCGAACTCGCCAAGATCTACGACAAGTGGTTCATGCAGCCGACCCCGCCCAACGGCGTGCGCATGAACATGCCGATGAGCGAGGCGCTCAAGGCCGCCATCGCCAACCCGAACGACCGTCCGATGGAGGCGTACCAGGCCAAGTGACGGCCTGAGACGCCGCCGCGACGCACGACCCCGGGCGCCCAACGCGGTGCGCCGGGGATCGTTTTTTGGCTTCGCCGGAGTCGATGCATGCAATGGGACTGGCAAGTCTTCTGTGAGGACACCCTCACGCGCGAGGTGCAGCCGCGCTGCTTCGGCCAGGGCGGCGACATCACGTACCTGGAGTGGATGCTGTCGGCCTGGGGCTGGACGGTGTCGGTGTCGCTGCTGGCGCTGCTGCTGGCGCTGCTGGTCGGCAGCGCCGTCGGCACGCTGCGCACGCTGCCCGCAAGCCCGTGGCTCGTGCGGCTGGGCAACGCCTGGGTGGAGCTGTTCCGCAACATCCCGCTGCTGGTGCAGATCTTCCTCTGGTACCACGTGATCCCGGCGCTGGTGCCGCCGCTCAAAGGCGTCTCAGGGTTCGTGCTGGTGGTGATCGCGCTGGGCCTGTTCACCTCGGCGCGCATTGCCGAGCAGGTCAAGAGCGGCATCCTGTCGCTGCCGCGCGGGCAGCGCAACGCCGCCCTGGCGCTGGGCCTGACGCAGGCGCAGGCATACCGCCACGTGCTGCTGCCGATGGCGTTTCGCATCATCATCCCGCCGCTGACCAGCGAGGCGATGAACGTGTTCAAGAACTCCTCGGTGGCGTTTGCGGTGTCGGTGGCGGAGCTGACGATGTTCGCGATGCAGGCGCAGGAGGAGACCGCGCGCGGCATCGAGATCTATCTCGCGGTCACCGCGCTGTATGTCGTGTCGGCGTTCGCGATCAACCGGCTGATGGCCTTCATCGAGCGGCGCGTGCGCGTGCCGGGCTTCATCGCCGCCGGCGGCGCGGGAGGGCACTGACCATGCTGGCCAACCTGGACTGGTCGTTCTACCGCTGGGACGTCATCGGCCCGTTCGTCTGGAAGGGGCTGCAGTTCAGCGTGATGCTGACGGTGGTGGCCACGCTCGGCGGCATCGCGCTGGGCACGCTGCTGGCGCTGATGCGCCTGTCGGGCCGGCCGTGGCTGGCGCTGCCGGCCACCGTCTACGTCAACGGCATGCGCAGCATCCCGCTGGTGATGGTGATCCTGTGGTTCTTCCTGCTGGTGCCGCTGATCATCGGCCGGCCGATCGGCGCGGAGCTGTCGGCGGTGATCACCTTCATCGCGTTCGAGGCGGCCTACTTCAGCGAGATCGTGCGCGCCGGCATCCAGTCGATCCCGCGCGGGCAGGTCTACGCCGGCCAGGCGCTGGGGCTGACCTACGGACAGAACATGCGCTACGTGATCCTGCCGCAGGCGTTTCGCAACATGCTGCCGGTGTTCCTGACGCAGACCATCATCCTGTTCCAGGACACCTCGCTGGTGTACGCGATCGGCGCCTACGACCTGCTGAAGGGCTTCGAGATCGCCGGCAAGAACCACGGCCGTCCGATCGAGGCGTATCTGGCCGCCGCGGTGGTCTATTTCGTCATCTGCTACACGTTGTCGGCGCTGGTCAAGCGCCTGCACGCGCGCATCGCCATCATCCGTTGAACCCTCATCCGGGGCCGCGCGGCCCGGCGCCCCGCCCCAGGCCGCACGCCGCCCCGCCGCCCACCGAAGGAGTCGTCATGGAACGACCGATGATCGAACTGAAGAACGTGTCGAAGTGGTACGGCGCCGTGCAGGTGCTCCACGACTGCTCCACCGCGATCCGCAAGGGCGAGGTGGTGGTGGTCTGCGGGCCGTCGGGCTCCGGCAAATCGACGCTCATCAAGACCATCAACGCGCTGGAGCCGATCCAGAAGGGCGAGATCTGGGTCAACGGCCAGCCGGTGCACGACCCCCGGACCAACCTGCCCAAGCTGCGCAGCCACGTCGGCATGGTATTCCAGCACTTCGAGCTGTTTCCGCACCTGACGGTGACCGAGAACCTGACGCTGGCGCAGGTCAAGGTGCTGGGCCGCAACCCGGAGGATGCCAAGAAGCACGGCCTGAAGTATCTGGAACGCGTCGGCCTGATCGCGCACAAGGACAAGTACCCGGGGCAGCTCTCCGGCGGTCAGCAGCAGCGCGTGGCCATCGCGCGCGCGCTGTCGATGGATCCGATCGTGATGCTGTTCGACGAGCCGACCTCGGCGCTGGACCCGGAGATGGTCGGCGAGGTGCTGGACGTGATGATCGGGCTGGCGCAGGAAGGCATGACGATGATGGTCGTCACGCACGAGATGGGCTTTGCGCGCAAGGTCAGCGACCGCGTCATCTTCATGGACGTCGGCGGCAAGATCCTGGAGGACTGCCCGAAGGAAGAATTCTTCGGCAACCCCGAGGCGCGCCAGCCGCGCACCAAGGATTTCCTCAACAAGATCCTGTCGCACTGAACGGGGATGCGCCAGCGGACCGCGACCGGCTTGGCGCCGCGGACCGCAGCCGCGGGCCGGCATGCCGGCCCGCTCGATGTGTCAGGGCCAGGCCGCCGTGATGCGTACGTTCCCCCAAACGAAAGGACTCCCCGCGGGGAGCCCTTTTGCGCTGGCGACGGGCGGGCGGCGTTCGCCCCCCTTCGGGATCACATCGCCGCCGGCACCGGCGCGTTCATCGCGCGCTTCTCGAGCGTCCACTGGTGCAGCGAGCCGTCGAAGTTGCGCGCCTGCGCGTTGCCCAGGATCTCACGGACGATGAACCAGGGCAGCGAGGAGTCGTTGCCGCTGTTGCAGTAGGTGATCAGCGGCTTGGACGGATCGACGCCGAGGGACTGAAACACCGCGCGGTAGGTCTCGGGTTTGAGCAGCCGGATCGCGCCGCCGCGGGTCACGAACAGCGTCTCCAGCGGCACGTTGCGCGCGCCGGGGATATGGCCGTAGGCGGAGACGTAGTCACGCTTGAAGACACCGAGGTACATGGCCGTCGAGCGGGTGTCGACCAGCTGCACGTCCTTCTTCTCCATCGCCGCGGCCACGTCCGGCGAGTCGGCCACGAGGCTGGCGAAGCGGTCGGCGGTGGCCTTCCAGGTGGTGGTCAGCGGCGCCGGGGCGTCCTTGCTCCACGCCCGCCCCTCCAGCAGCCAGGCCACCATGCCGCCGTCCAGCAGCGCCACCGGCGTGTCGGCGTACGCCTTGAAGAGGATGTGCAGGCGCGCCGCGTCGTTGAAGTCGGAGATCTTCTGCCCCTCGGGCACCAGCACGATCGGCTTGTCGGCCAGCACGCCCACCGACTGCACGACCTTCTCGAAGGTGGCGCGGTCCGGCAGCAGGTACTTGACCTTGTTGCCGCCGATCTCGCGCTCGGTGCGCAGCTCCTTGGCCAGGAACAGGCGCGAGCCGGGGATGTGGCCGCCGAACTCGTCCAGCACCTTCTTGCCGTCCTTGGTGGTCTCGAACTCCGGCTCGCGCGTGAAGCTCTTGGCGTCGGTACGGATCTCGATCACCTGGACCTTGTCGAGGTTGTCGGCCAGCCACTGCGTGCTGACCACCGGGCCGGGCAGCACGCCCTGGGCCCAGGCGCTGGCGGCCAGCGCGGCCGCGCCCAGCGCCACTGCGATGCGTCGAAGCGTTTTCATCGTCGTCTCTCCTTGGGGGCAAACAATCGGTCAGGTCAGGCCCAGCCGCCGCAGGCGCGGCGCCAGCGCCGCATCGGTGGCGCTGAGCACCTCGAGCGTGCGGTCCTCCCACACCTGCTCGGCCGCCCGGCGGCGCAGGTGGGGCTCCAGCGCCGCGTCGCGCGCGCGCAGCAGCGCGGCGAGCTCGTCGGCGAACAGCTGCACCATCGCGGTCAGCCAGCGCGCCAGCGGCGCCAGCCGCCCGCCGCGCCGCACGATGCGAAACGCCGGCAGGCGCGCGATCAGCTCCGCCGCCGGCGCCCAGCGCCCGGCGGTCACCCAGCGGTTGGTGGTGAACCAGCGCAGCGGCTGGCCGCGCGCATCCAGCGCCAGCGCCGCCAGGTGCACGTGCTCGCCCGGGGCGGGGCCTTCCCAGAACAGGTGGAAGTGGCCGTGCTCGGGCGCGGCGTCGGCGCCCCAGCGCTGCGCGCCGCCGTGCGCGTGGTAATAAAAACGCGTGCCGTGCGCCGCATCGACGACGTCGCGCGCCGGGTAGTGGCGCAGCTCCTCGAAGCGGCGCGCGCCGCCCAGCGCCGCCTGCGCCAGCGACACGCCGCGCTGCGCCAGCGCCAGCGGCACCTCCAGCGCCACGCGCGCCGCGGCGGCCAGCGCGGCGCGGTCGGCAGCGGCGGTGGGCATCCGGTCCATGGCGGTCGCGGACGGATCAGGCGCGCGCGGGCGATCGGGCGGTGGCGTCGCTCAGCGCTTCGGCGCGCACGGGTTGGCCGGCGCGCAGGGGTTGTCGCCCTCAATGCGCTTCTTCTTTTTCTTCTTCTCGGCGCCGGGCGCGCACGGGTTGCCCGGGGCGCACGGGTTGCCGGCGGCGCTGGCGGCCGGCTTGCCGTCGGCCTTCGGCGCCGGCTGCGCCATCGCGGCCGGGGCCACGAGGCTGGAGGCGACCAGCAGCGCGGTCAGGGTCTGGGTCAAGGGTTGCTTGCGGGTCTTCATGGTCGGTTTCGGTGTCGGTGACGAGGAAAGGAGGGTGGAGGGCGCCGGGCCGCGCGGAGGGTGCAGGTGGCCCCGGCGCACGGGAACCGCGCGGACGGGCTCAGCCGGCCTGACGCGCCTGCGTGGCGGTGCCGCAGCCCTGCGCGCCGCAGCCGCAGCCGGCCTCGCCGAGCACGGCCTCCTGCGCGTCGATCGGGCCGCCGTGGCGCTGCTCGAACCAGCGGCCGAGGTGGTACACGCCGACCAGCGCGGCGGCCATCGCGCCGATGATCCACCACGGCGAGATGCCCCAGGCGTCGTGCAGCGTGTCGCCCGACTCGACCTCGGCCATCGCCATGATGGCCTCGATCGCCGGGCCGTAGAGGCCCGCGAAGGCGAACGTGCCGACGATCAGCCCGGCGAAGAACACCAGCGCGTCCAGCCGGCCCGAGGCCACGCCGACCACCGAGGTGCCGGGGCAGTAGCCGCCGATCGCGAAGCCGGCGCCGACCAGCACGCCGCCGATGGCCGAGGCCATCATCAGCGACGTCGGCACGAACACCGCGTCCAGATCCAGCACGCCGGCCATGCCGAGCAGCTGCAACCCGACGGCGGCCACCACGATGGCCGTGAACATCACCTTCAGCACCGACCAGTCGCGCAGCGTGAACTGGCCGGTCAGCTTGCACGGGCTGCCGAAGCCGGCGTTTTCCAGAATGAAGCCGAACGCCACGCCGACCAGCAGCGCCGACCAGACGGTTTCCTGCAGCGGGAACATGGCCTCAGACCCCCTTGACGAGACGGCTGACGATCAGCCCGGTGACGAAGAACGCGCCGAGGAAGACGAACGCGGCGATCGACAGCGTGGCCGCGCCGGACAGGCCCAGCCCGCTGGTGCAGCCGGCGGCGATGCGCGCGCCGAAGCCGGCCAGCAGCCCGCCGATCAGCGCGGTGGCGATGCGCTTGCCGGTGCCGACGCGCGCGGCGCCATCGAGCTGCACGCGCAGCCGCCCGCCCAGGAACGCCGCCAGCAGCGCGCCGGCGAACACGCCGATCACCTGCCAGGTGATCCAGCCGTCGAGGATGTCGGGCCGCGCCATCGCGCCGAGGTAGGCGTTGGCCTGGATCACCTCCGGGGCGGCCTGCAGCCCGAGCCAGGCGCTCAGCCGCGTGGTGAAGCCGGTGGCACCCAGCCCGTGCCCGGTCAGCACGAAGGTGACCAGCAGCGTGACGCCCAGCGCCACGCCCGCCAGCCACGGGTTCCAGAGGGGTTTCGGGGTCGTCGTCATGATGGCGATCGTGAGAAAGATCAATGAACCTTACCCGGCAGAGTATAGGCAACGACGGCGACGGGTGCAACGGTCAGGCCGCCGGACCTGGCGGATCGCGGCGCGGGCGGGACCGTGGCGGCGTCGTTCAGACGCGCTCGACCGTGCCGCCGTAGCGCGCCACCGTGGCGTCGTGCGTCAGCAGGCGCATCGGCTCCACCCGTGCCTGCGCCACCAGCAGGCGGTCGAACGGGTCGGCATGCAGCGGCGGCAGGTCGGCCACCGCGACGGCGTGCTCCGGCGCCACCGGCAGGAAACGGTAGCCGGACGCCTCGAAGTAGCGCAGCGCCTCGGCGCCGGAGACCGGCATGTCGCCGCGCGCCAGCGCGTGCTTGATCGTGATCTCCCAAAGCGTCGCGGCGCTGATCCAGACGGTGGCGCGCGGCGACTCGATCAGCTCGCGCGCCCGCGCCGACAGACGGGGGCTGTCGGTGATGGCCCACAGCGCCACGTGGGTGTCGAGCAGCAGGTTCACGCGCCGCCCCCGAGGAACAGGCGCGCCACCTCGTCGTTGTGCGCGTCGATGTCGTCCGGCACGGTGAAGCGCCCCTTGGCCACGCCGATGCGCGGCCCCGCCGGCGCGGCCTCCAGCGGCACCAGCCGCGCCGCCGGGCGGCCGTTGCGCGCGATGACGATCTCGCGCTCGCGCCCCTCCTCCAGCGCCTGCACCAGGCGCGACAGCGAGGACTTGGCCTGCAGCATGTTGACGGCGGTCATGGGGACTCCTGCGTCATGGCACTGGTCTTAGTCTGGTCTGGCCAGAATGGTTTGTCAACCTGTCCGTCTGCCATCCGCCGCCGGGCCATGGCGTCCCCGAATCGCGCCGGATCCGGCCCCGCTCTGCGACAATGCCGCCCGATGAGCCCCGCCCCCGACACCCTGACCCTGATCCGCCCCGACGACTGGCACGTGCACCTGCGCGACGGCGCGGCACTGGCCACGACGGTGGCGCACACGGCGGCGCAGTTCGCGCGCGCCATCGTCATGCCCAACCTGAAGCCGCCGGTGACCACCGCGGCGCAGGCGGCCGCCTACCGCGAGCGCATCCTGGCGGCGCGGCCGGCCGGCGTGGCGTTCGAGCCGCTGATGACGCTGTACCTGACCGACCACCTGCCGCCGCAGGAGATCGAGCGCGCGCGCGAGGCCGGCGTGGTGGCGGTCAAGCTCTACCCGGCCGGCGCCACCACGAACAGCGACGCCGGCGTCACCGACCTGCGCCGCACCTACCGGACGCTGGAGGCGATGCAGCGCGCGGGGCTGCTGCTGCTGGTGCACGGCGAGGTCACCGACGCCGAGATCGACATCTTCGACCGCGAGGCGGTGTTCATCGAGCGGGTGCTGGAGCCGCTGCGGCGCGACTTCCCGGGTCTCAGGATCGTGCTGGAGCACATCACGACGAAGGAGGCGGCGCAGTACGTCGCCGACGCCGGGCCGAACCTGGCGGCCACGATCACCGCGCACCACCTGCTCTACAACCGCAACGCGCTGCTGGCCGGCGGCATCCGGCCGCACCACTACTGCCTGCCGGTGCTCAAGCGCGAGGTGCACCGCCAGGCGCTGGTGGCGGCGGCCACCAGTGGCCATCCGCGTTTCTTCCTCGGCACCGACAGCGCGCCGCACGCGGTGCAGCTCAAGGAGCACGCCTGCGGCTGCGCCGGCTGCTACACCGCGCCGGCGGCGCTGGAACTCTACGCCGAGGCGTTCGAGGCCGCCGGCGCGCTGGACAGGCTGGAGGGCTTCGCCAGCCTGCACGGGCCGGATTTCTACGGCCTGCCGCGCAACACGGAGCGCGTGACGCTCAAGCGCGAGGCGTGGACGGTGCCCGAGCGCCACCGCTTCGGCGACGCGGAGGTGCGGCCGCTGCGCGCCGGCGAGACGCTGCGCTGGCGGCTGCAGCCCGCCGGCGCAGCCTGAGGCGGCGTGCGCGGCGCCACCGCGCCCGCTACGATGCAGGCCACGCCAGCCCGCGCAACCGGACTGGCACCGGAGACGGCGATGCGCATCCTGACCTGGAACGTGCAGTGGTTTCGCGGCATGGACGGCCGCGTGGACGTGACGCGCGTGCTGCGCCACGCGCTCGAGTGGGGCCGCGAGCCGCACGTGATCGGCCTGCAGGAGGTCGCGCAGCACTACCCCGGGCTGGAGGGGGCGGGCGAGGCCGACCAGGTCGCGCAGGTGCGCGCGGCGCTGCCCGGCTACGAGGTCTTCTTTGCCGCCGCGATCGACGAATGGCGCCCAGGCCGCCCCACCCGGCAGCGCTTCGGCAACCTGATCGCCACGCGGCTGCCGGTGCTGCGCGTGCAGCCGCTGGCGCTGCCGTACCCGGCGGATGCGGCGGTGCCGTCGATGCCGCGCGTGCTGGCGGCGCTGACGGTGCAGGCGCCGTGGGGGCCGCTGCGCGTCGGCGCCACGCACCTGGCCTACTACAGCGCGGCGCAGCGGCTGGCGCAGGCGCGCTCGCTCGTGGCCTGGCAGCGCGAGGCCGCGGCCATGGCCGCGCAGCCGCCGGCGCTGGGCGAGGAGCTGCCCGACACGCCGTTTCAGCCGCGCCCGCATGCCGCCGAGGCGGTGCTGATGGGCGACTTCAACGCGCCGCCGCACGATGCCGCCTGCCTCGAGCTGACCGCCGCCACCGACGGCGCGCCGGCGTTCCTCGACGCCTGGGCGCTGGCGCACCCCGGCACGCCGCAGCCGCCGACGTTTCGCGTGCACGAGCCGGGGGCGCAGCCGGTGACCTGCGACTACCTGTTCATCACCCCGGGGCTGGCGCGGCGCGTGCGGCGGGTGGCGCTCGATTCTGCTACCCTGCTGTCCGACCATCAGCCGCTGCTGATGGAACTCGACGATCGCGATGGGGTCTGAGCGGGCTGCACGCCCCTGCGGCGCGCAGCGCTTGCGTGCGGGCGCCGCGCCCCCATCTACCGACCGATCCTCCCTCTCAACCTCGATTCCGGAAACGCCATGAAACGCATTCTGTTGCTGGTTCTGACCAACCTCGCCGTGATGGCGGTGTTGTTGATCACCACCCGCATCCTGGGCGTGGATCGCTTCCTGACCGCCAACGGGCTGGACGTCACGGCGCTGGCGTTGTTCTCGCTGGTGATCGGCTTCGGCGGCGCCTTCATCTCGCTGCTGATCAGCAAGCCGATGGCCAAGTGGAGCACCGGCATGGTCATCATCGACCAGCCGCGCAACGCCGACGAGGCCTGGCTGCTGGCCACCGTGCGCAGGCTGGCCGACAAGGCCGGCATCGGCATGCCCGAGGTCGGCATCTACGAGGGCGAGCCCAACGCGTTTGCCACCGGCGCGTTCAAGAACGACGCGCTGGTGGGCGTCTCCACGGGCCTGCTGCGCAACATGACGCGCGAGGAGGTGGAAGCGGTGCTGGCGCACGAGGTGGCGCACATCGCCAACGGCGACATGGTGACGATGACGCTGATCCAGGGCGTCATGAACACCTTCGTCGTGTTCCTGAGCCGCGTCATCGGCTACGTGGTCGACAGCTTCCTGCGCCGCGGCGACAGCGAGCAGTCCGGCCCTGGCATCGGCTACCTGGTCACCAGCATCGTGATGGAGGTGATCCTTGGTTTCTTGGCCGCCATCATCGTGGCCTGGTTCAGCCGCCAGCGCGAGTTCCGCGCCGACGCCGGCGCCGCGATGCTGATGGGGCGCAAGCAGCCGATGATCAACGCGCTGGCGCGCCTGGGCGGGCTGGAGCCGGGCGCCCTGCCGCAGGGCATGCAGGCGCTGGGCATCACCGGCAGCCTGGGCAAGCTGTTCGCCACCCACCCGCCGATCGAGGAGCGCATCGCCGCGCTGCAGGCGCTGTGACCGCGGGCTGACGACGTCCGCGTCAGCCGTAGGCCAGCGCCAGGCGCGCGGCGCGGTCGGGCGGCGGGCTTGGCGAGGCCCGCCGGAATGGTTACACTGGCGCCACCATGCGCGTCGTGCTCGACACCTCGGTGCTGGTGGCCGCCGCTCGCTCCCGCCGCGGGGCCAGCCACCGAATCGTGGCCGCCCTGCCGCACCCAAGGTTTCAGATCGCGTTGTCGGTGGCGCTGTACACCGAATGGCAGGCGGTGCTGACGCGGCCCGAGCATCGGCCTGCCGGGCTCGGCGTGGAGGACGTGCTGGATTACCTGCGTTACCTGGCGTCGATCGCCCACCTGCAGGACGTGCACTACCTCTGGCGCCCTTTCCTGCGCGATCCCGACGACGACATGGTGCTCGAGTGCGCGGTGGCCTCCGGCAGCCGCTACCTCATCACCCACAACGTCGCGGATTTCCGCGGCGCTGAGACGCTGGGCGTGCAGGCCGTCACGCCCGCGTGGTTCTGGACCGAAGGGCTGGGAGCCGAACCATGACCGCCTTGACCGTGCGCCTTCCGACCTCGCTGCATCAGCGCATCCGCGAACTGGCCGCCCGCGACGGCATTTCCGTCAATCAGTTCATCGCCAGCGCCGCCGCCGAAAAGCTGGCCAGCGTGCTGACCTTGGAATACCTGCGTCGGGAGGCATCCGGCGCCACGCGCACGGCGTTCGAGCGCTACCTGCAGGCGGTGCCGGACGTCGAGCCTGCGTTGGATACCGACCGGTTGCCCGCACCCACCGCGGGCCGAGACCCTCAGCCGTAGGCCAGCGCCAGGCGCGCGGCGCGGTCGGGCGGCGGCGGCTCGGCGCCGAGCAGGTGGCAGCCCAGCGCCTCGGCCACGCGCGTGCCGTCGATGGCCGCCGACAGGATGCCGCCGGCGTAGCCGGCGCCTTCGCCGGCGGGGTAAAGGCCGGCCAGTTGCGGGTGCTGGCAGTCCGGCCCGCGCGGGATGCGCAGCGGCGAGGAGGTGCGCGTCTCCACCCCGGTCAGCACCGCATCCGGCAGGTCGAAGCCGCGCAGCTGGCGTGCCAGCTGCGGGATGGCCTCGCGCATCGCCTGCACCGCCCACGGCGGCAGTACCGCGGCGAGGTCGACCGGTTTGACGCCGGGCTTGTACGACGGCACGACGTCGCCGAGCGCGCTGCCGGCCCGGCCGGCCAGGAAGTCGGCGACGCGCTGCGCCGGGGCGTCGTAATCGCGCCCGCCGGCCTCGAAGGCGGCCGCCTCCAGCGTGCGCTGCAGCACCACGCCCGCCAGCGGATGCACGCGCCCCTCGCGCGCCAGCCGCGCCGCCTCGCGCGCGTAGCGCTCGCCGGCCTCCGCGCCGAAGGCGGCGCGCCACGCGGCAGGGTCGGCCATGGCATAGTCGCGCGGCTCCACCCCAACCACCAGGCCGGCGTTGGCGTTGCGCTCGGCGCGCGAATACTGGCTCATGCCGTTGGTGACGACGCGCCCGGGCTCGCTGGTGGCGGCCACCACCGTGCCGCCCGGGCACATGCAGAAGCTGTAGACGCCGCGGCCGTTGGCGGCGTGGTGCACCAGCTTGTAGGCCGCCGCGCCCAGCAGCGGGTGGCCGGCGTGGCGACCCCAGCGCGCGCGGTCGATCAGGCTCTGCGGGTGCTCGATGCGCACGCCCACCGAGAACGGCTTGGCCTGCAGCGTCACGCCGGCGGCGTGCAGCGCCTCGAAGGTGTCGCGCGCGCTGTGACCCAGCGCCAGCACGACGTGCGTGGCCGGCACTTCGTGCAGCGCGCCGCTGACGAGATCACGCACGCGCAGCGCGCGCAGCCGCCGCGCACCGTGCTCGTCCTCCTCGACCTCGAAGCCCTCGACGCGCTGCTCGAAGCGGACCTCGCCACCGAGCGCCTCGATGCGCGCGCGCAGGCCCTGCACCACCTTGACGAGTTTGAAGGTGCCGATGTGCGGGTGCGCCTCGTAAAGGATCTCGGGCGGTGCGCCGCAGTCGACGAACGCCTGCAGCACGCGCCGGCCCAGGTGGCGCGGATCCTTGACCTGGCTGTAGAGCTTGCCGTCGGAGAACAGCCCGGCGCCGCCTTCGCCGAACTGGACGTTGGACTCGGGGTTGAGCACGCGGCGGCGCCACAGGCCCCAGGTGTCCTGCGTGCGGCGGCGCACCGGGCGGCCGCGCTCCAGCACGATCGGGCGCAGGCCCATTTCGGCCAGCGTCAGCGCCGCGAAGATCCCGCAAGGTCCGAAGCCCACCACCACCGGCCGCGCCCCACCGGGCGGCATCCAGCCGGCCGGCGCCAGCGCCGGCGGCCGCCACGTCATGTCCGGCGTCGGCTGCACGTGCGGATGGCCGGCCAGGCGCGCCAGCACCGCCGCCTCGGCGCCAGGGTCGGCCAGCGCGACGTCGACGATGTAGACCGCACGCACCTGCGCGCCGCGCGCGTCGAAGGCGCGCTTGTGCACCTGCAGCCGCGCGATCGCCGCCGGCGCCAGCCCCAGCACCTGCGCGGCCAGCGCGCGCAGCGCCTCCTCGGGGTGCGGCGGCGGGGCGCGGTCGGCCTCGGTCTCGGGGCCGGCGTCGGCGGCGCGCCGCTGCGGCAGCGGCAGCGCCGACAGCGGCAATTTCAGTTCGCTCAGGCGGATCATGGCGGTGCGCAGGGCCCGTGGTGATCGGGCAGGAAACCGGCGAGGTCCGCGATGATAGCCCCGTGGCGGCCCGCGCGGGCTGGACGCGGCTGCGGGATAATCGCCAGCGGTGAAGCCCGCCCGACCGTCGCCGGCGCAAGGCCCGCAAGGGCGCGCTGGAGGAACGTCCGGACTGCACAGGGCAGCGTAGGAGGTAACGCCTCTCCACCGTGAGGTGCGGATCAGAGCCACAGAGACGAGCCGGTTCAGACCGGGGTGAAACGCGGCAATCTCTACGCGCAGCAACACCAAGTAGGCCAGCCTGGGGGCGCCCCCTGCCCGTGGCCCGCGGGCCGTGCTGGCGGGTAGGTGGCATCGAGCCGTCCGGGTGACCGGCGGCCCAGAGGAATGACGGTCACGCGGGGGCTGCGGCTCTCCGCGCACAGAATCCGGCGTACCGGCGGACTTCACCCCTTCTTGCACGCCGGCGCTCGACCGCGGCCTCAGCGCGCGCCGGCCGCGATCCAGCGCACCAGGCGCAGCGACTCCTCGGGCGTGAGCTTCTCGTGCGCGGCGATGCCGCCCAGCAGCCGGTGCTCGCAGAGCTTTTCGGCCTTGCTGGCCAGCTCGGCGGCGCTCAAGCCGGCGTAGCGCTGCGCCAGCGCCGCCAGCGTCGGCGCCTTGCCGCGCGGCGGCTCGCCATGGCAGCTGAAGCAGCCCTTGTCCAGCGCCAGCGCGGCGTCGGCGTGCGCGCTGCCGACGGCGCCGAGCCAGGCGGCCGCCAGCGCCGCCGCGCGCAGCGCGCGCCACCGCCTGACCGCGCGGGGTCCGGGGGCATGTCGCAGGGTCATGCGTCGGTCTCCAGCAGGGCTTCGAAACGGGCGGCGTCGAGCCGCTTCAGGTGCGCCAGCAGCGAGCGCCGCGCCACCGGCCACAGCGCCGGCGAGACGTCATCGTAGGCCAGGCGCACCAGCGTGTCCAGATCGCCCTGCGGGTGCGCGGCCAGCGCGGCGGCCACCTTGGCCTCGCGCTGCAGCCGGTGCGCGATCAGCCGCTCGATGGCGGCTGGCGCCTCGCCCAGCACGTGGCCGTGCGCCGGCAGGATGAAGCGCACCCCCTCCTCGAGGCACAGCGCGCGCAGGCGCTCGAGCGACCTCAGGTAGGCGTCCATGTCGCCGTCGGGAGGGTCGATGACGGTGGTGCTGCCGTTGAGGATGTGGTCGCCGCTGAACAGCAGGCCGTCCTCCTCCAGCAGCAGGCACAGGTGGTTGGCGGCGTGGCCGGGCGTGTGCACCACGCGCAGCGTGTGGCGCACCACGCCATCGGGACCCGCCAGCGTCAGCCGCTCGCCGTCCACGAGCGAGCGCTCGGGCGCCCAGCGGCTGTGCGGCCGCGCCGTCGCCGCGCTGGCCAGCCCCAGCACCGGCGGGGCCGGCCGCCCGGCCGCGCGCACCCGCGCCTGCAGCGGGTAGGCACCCGGGGCATGGTCGGGGTGCGAATGGGTGCAGACGATGGCGCGCACGTCGCCGCCGGCAGCCGCGAACAGACGCTCGAGGTGCCCGGCATCGTCGGGGCCGGGGTCGACGACGATGCAGCCGGTGTCGGGCTCGCCGACGAGGTAGGCGTTGGTGCCGGGGCCGGTCATGCGCCCGGGGTTGGGCGCGGTCAGGCGCCGCAGGTGGCGCAGCAGGGGGACGGCGCTGTCGTGGCGCCAGTCCAGCGCGTGCACCAGCTGGCCGTCCGGCGCCACCAGCTCGAGCTCGCCGAACGGCGGTTCGTGCTCCATGAAACGCGCCTCCTGTCCGCCCAGCCAGCCGGCACGCGGGCAGCTGACCCAGGCCGGCGCACCGCGCGCGGCGCAGTCGGCCAGCAGCGCCGCGGCGCTCGTGTAGCGCTGCAGATGCTGCAGCGTGCGCACGGTGGGGAACACCATCGGGAAGTCGCCCCCCTCGTGGCGCCGCAGCGCCTCGGCCGGCGTCACCCACAGCGGCTCGAACTGCTCGCGCCCGTCGGCCTGCGGCGCCTGCTGCGGCGGCATCGGCGCGACGAAGAACGGCACGTCGAAGCGGATCGGCAGGTCACGGTCGGTGATCCAGTACGCCAGCCAGTGCACCTCGTCCAGCGCCAGCTCGAGCCCGTGCGCGCGGCACTGCGGCAGCAGCGGGGCATGGCGGTCCAGCACGGCCAACTCCCGCCCCTCCACCCAGCGTCCACGCGCATCGCGCGCCAGCAGCACGCCCAGCTCCTCGAAAGCCTCGCGCACCGCCGCCAGCATCGCCGCGACGGTCGCCGGCTCCTCGCCCGGCCGGCAACGCAGCGCCACGCCTTCCCGCACCGCCGCGTGGTCGGCGGCATCCACCGCCCCGCCGGGAAACACGTACGCCCCCGGCGCGAAGCGCGCCTGCGCCGAGCGGCGTGTCATCAGCAGCTGCGGCCCCTCGGGGCCGTCACGCACGAGCAGCAGCGTGGCCGCCGGACGCGGCGTCACCGGCGGCGCCGGGGGGTGCAGGAGCAGGTGGGGGCGAACCATGGCGGCCGTGTGGCAGTCGTTGCAAAGTGTGACCGCGCGGCCGGCAGGACTGGGCGGCGCGGCGGGGCTCGGGCACAATGGTAGCGGTGCGGCGCCGCCGGCGCCGGTCGTTCGATGAGGAGCCCGCCATGACCACCCACGCTGCCTTCGCCCGTCCTGCCATCCTCGCGGCGCTGGCCGCCGCGCTGACGCTGGGCGGCTGCGCCAACATGAGCGAGGAACAGAAATCCGGCACCGCCAAGGGCGCGATGATCGGCGCGGCGGCCGGGGCGGTGCTCGGCGCCGTCACCGACGGCGGCAAGGGTGCCGTGCGCGGCGCGGCGATCGGGGCCGCGGCCGGCGCGGCCGGCGGCTACATCTGGTCCAGCCGCATGGAGCAGCAGAAACGCGAGATGGAGCAGGCCACCGCCGGCACCGGCGTGGCGGTGACGCAGACCGCCGACAACCGGCTCAAGCTCGAGATCCCGAGCGACATCTCGTTCGACGTCGGCCGCGCCGACATCAAGCCGAACTTCCGCAGCGTGCTGGACACGTTCGCCGACGGGCTCAAGCGCAACCCGGCCGCGCGCGTGACCATCATCGGCCACACCGACAGCACCGGCAGCGACGCGGTCAACAACCCGCTGTCGATCAACCGCGCCGCCGCCGTGCGCGACTACCTGGTCAGCCGCGGCGTCGGCATCGAGCGCATCGCCATCGACGGCCGTGGCTCGCGCGAGCCGATCGCCAGCAACGCCACGCCGGAAGGGCGCGCGAAGAACCGCCGCGTGGAGATCTTCGTGGCCGAGCAGGCGAGCTGATGCGGCTGCGCTTCACCAAGATGCACGGCGCGGGCAACGACTTCGTCGTGCTCGACGAGACGCGCCAGCGCCACGGCCTGACCCCCGCGCAGTACCGCTGGCTGGCTGACCGCCACTTCGGCATCGGGGCCGACCAGATCCTGACCGTGCGCCCGGCGCCGACGCCCGACGTCGACTTCGAATACGTGATCCACAACGCCGACGGCGGCGAGGTGGAGAACTGCGGCAACGGCGCGCGCTGCTTCGTGCGCTACGTGCACGATGCGGGCCTGACCGCCAAGCGCCGCGTGCGCGTGGCCACGCGCGCCGGCGTGCTGACGCTGCAGCTGCAGGACGACGGGCGCGTGACGGTGGACATGGGCGCGCCGGTGTTCGAGCCTGCCGCGGTACCGTTCGACCCCGCGGGGCTGCAGCCCGAGCCGCTGGGCGACTGGCAGCGCTGGCCGCTGCCGCTGCCCGGCGTGGCCGAGCCGCCGCGCGTGGCGGTGCTGTCGATGGGCAACCCGCACGCCGTGCTGCGCGTGGACGATGTCGAGACCGCGCCGGTGGCCGCCTGGGGGCCGGCGATCGAGCAGCATCCGCGCTTTCCGCGCCGCGTCAACGCGGGCTTCCTGCAGGTGGTGGATCGCGGCCACGCGCGGCTGCGCGTGCACGAGCGCGGCGCCGGCGAGACGCTGGCCTGCGGCACCGGGGCCTGCGCCGCGGTGGTGGCCGGCATCCGCCTGGGCTGGTTCGACGAGACGGTGGAGGTGCAACTGCGCGGCGGGCGGCTGACGATCGAGTGGCCGCGCGGCCGCGACGGCCTGGGCGCGCACGTGCGCATGACCGGGCCGGCCGAGCCGGTCTTCACCGGCGAGGTGGAGGTGCCCGACCTGCCGTGACGGGTGCGCCTGCGCGACAATCGGCGCCGGCGGCCCGTCCCGGGCCGACGCCACCAGGAGAGAGCGCCTTGAACACGACGCCCCCGCTGCAGCCTTTGACCGAGGACGACATCGCGCAGTACCTGCTGAACCGGCCGGACTTCTTCGAGCGCCACGCCGAGCTGCTGGCCGCGGTGCAGCTGACCAGCCCGCTGACCGGCCGCGCCGTCAGCCTGCTGGAGCGTCAGGCCGAGATCCTGCGCGAGCGGCTGCGCCAGCTGGAGCTGCGCGCCGCCGAAATGATCCGCCACGGCCAGGACAACATGGGCCTCATCGACCGGCTGCACCGCTGGACCTGCACGCTGCTGGCATGCGACGAGCCGGCGCGCCTGCCCGCGCTGGTCAGCGAGGGGCTGGCGCAGACGTTCGCGGTGCCGCAGGTGGCGCTGCGGCTGTGGGACGTGGCGCCGGACTGGGCCGGCGCGCCGTGGGCCGCGCCGGTGGAGGAGGAGACGCGCGCCTTCGTGCAGTCGCTGCCGCGGCCGTTCGTCGGCGCCAATCCCGGCGTGCGGCCGCTGCAGTGGCTGCCGGATCCGGCTGCGGCGGCGTCGGTGGCGCTGCTGCCGCTGCGCCCGCTCGCGCAGGCGCCGGCCTTCGGCCTGCTGGTGCTGGCCAGCGACGACGCCCAGCGCTTCGGCGCCGACGCCGGCACCGACTTCCTGCAGCGGCTGGCCGAACTCGCCGCCGCCGCACTGGGCCGGCTGCGGCCGGCCGCGGCCTGATCGTCACCGTGCCGTCATGACCGCCGCGCCACCGGACGATGCCGCGCTGGTGCAGGCTTACCTGCAGCACGTGGCCACGCAGCGCCGCCTGAGCGCGCGCACCGTGGCGCTTTATGGCGAGCACCTGGCGCTGCTGCTCGAACGCACCGGCGGCGAGGGGCTGGAGCTGCGGCGGGTGCTGCCGGCGCACGTGCGGCGCTGGGTGGCGCAGCTGCACGCCGCCGGACGCCAGCCGCGCGGCCTGGCGCTGGTGCTGTCGTGCTGGCGCGGCTTCTACACCTGGCTCGGACGGCAGGGCGGACTCGACGTCCACCCGGTGCAGGGGGTGCGCGCCCCCAAGGCACCGCGGCCGCTGCCCAAGGCGCTGCCGGTGGAGGCGGCGCTGCGGCTGGCCGAGGGCGCGGGCCGGCGTCCGGACGGCGCGGCCACCGAGGCGGCCGCCGCCGAGGACGCGCGCGACCGCGCGCTGGTGGAGCTGCTGTACGGCAGCGGCCTGCGCCTGGGCGAGCTGCTCGGGCTGGACGTGCAACCCGGCCCGGCGGCGCGCGGCTGGGTCGACCTCGATGGCGGCGAGGTGCACGTGCTGGGCAAGGGCGGCAAGTGGCGCACGGTGCCGGTGGGCGCACCGGCGCTGGCGGCGCTGCGCACCTGGCTGCAGCGGCGCGCGACGCTGCAGCCCGCGGGTACGGCCGGAGAGCCGGCGCTGTTCATTGGCGCGCGCGGGCGGCGCCTGACGCCGCAGGTGGCGCGCCGGCGGCTGGCGCACTGGGCCCGGCAGGCCGGCCTGCCGCAGCACGTCCATCCCCACATGCTGCGCCACAGCTTCGCCAGCCACCTGCTGCAGTCCAGCGGCGACCTGCGCGGCGTGCAGGAGCTGCTCGGCCACGCCAGCATCGCCACCACGCAGGTCTACACCCGGCTGGACTTCCAGCACCTGAGCCGCGTCTACGAGGCTGCGCATCCGCGCGCACGCCGCCGCGGGGCCTGAGCCGCCGACCCGCGGCGCAGGCGGGGGCGCGGCGGCCGGTTCAGCCGCCAACAACCCCCGCCGGTATGTGGGAATATCCCATCTGGGCATGGAACGCCGGCACCTTGATAATAATCAAACCACCTGCCCTGACGTCGTTGACGAGGAGACCACCATGCGCACCCTCTGGCGTTTACTGACCGCCTGGCTGGCGGCGATGGCCCTGACGACCGCGGCACACGCCGCCGAACCGATCAAGGTCGTCTACCACCTGAGCGAAGGCATCCCGCAGGCCTCGCGCGCGATCGGCAACATCCGCAACCACCTCAACGCCGACCCCACGGCCAAGATCGTCGTCGTCACGCACGGGCTGGGCATCGACTTCCTGCTGGAAGGCGCCACCAACCAGCAGGATCAGCCGTTCGCTGGCGCCATCGCCGATCTGGCCAACCGCGGCGTGGAATTCCGTGTCTGCAACAACACGCTGGTGGCGCGCAAGATCGATGCCGGCAAGCTGGTGCCGGAGGCCAAGGTCGTGCCCTCCGGCGTCGCGGAGGTGGCCAAGCTGCAGGCGCGCGAGGGCTTCGTCTACCTGCGTCCCTGAGGCGGGTGCACCGCCATCGGGGGTGGTGGGACAATCCACCCCCATGAAGACGATCCGACTCAAGGCGGGCAAGGAGCGTTCGCTGCTGCGCCGCCATCCCTGGGTGTTCGACACCGCAATCGAGGGTGGCCGCGCCGACGATGGCGAAACGGTGCGCGTGCAGGCGGCCGATGGCCGCTTCCTCGCGTGGGGAGCGTACGCCCCGGCCTCGCGCATCCGCGTGCGCGCATGGAGCTTCGACGAGGGCGAACGCATCGACGCGGCGTTCTTCGAGCGGCGGCTGCGTGCGGCGCTGGCGCTGCGCGCGCGGCTGGCCATCGACAGCGACGGCGTGCGTCTGGTGCACGGCGAATCCGACGGCCTGCCCGGCCTGATCGTCGACCGCTACGCCGACACGCTGGTGGCGCAGTTCGGCGCCTGCGGCGTGGAGCGGCACAAGGCGCTGCTGGCGGATCTGCTGGTGCGCCTGACGGGTTGCACGCGGCTGTACGAGCGCTCCGACGCCGGCGTGCGCCAGCTCGAGGGGCTGCCGCCGGTGACCGGCTGGCTGCGCGGCGGCGGCGCCACCGAGGTGACGATCCGCGAGCACGGCTGGCGCCTGACGCTGGACGTGGCCACCGGTCACAAGACCGGCTATTACCTCGACCAGCGCGACAGCCGGCGCGCCTGCGCCGAGCTGGTGCGGCGCTTTGGCTGCGCCGAGGTCCTCAACGCCTACTGCTACACCGGCGGCTTCACGCTGGCGGCGCTCAGCGGCGGCGCGCGCCACGTCGTCTCGATCGACTCCAGCGCCCCGGCGCTCGAGCGCGCGCAGGCGCACGTGACGCTCAACGGCATGGAGGCCGCGCGCTGCACGTGGCTGGACGCCGACGTCAATGCCACGCTGCGCGCCTTCGTCGCCGAGGGGCGGCGCTTCGACCTGATCGTGCTCGACCCGCCCAAGCTCGCCCCCGGCGCGGCACACCTGGAGCGCGCCGCACGCGCCTACAAGGACGTCAACCGGCTGGCCTTCAGGCTGCTGCCGCCCGGCGGCGTGCTGCTGACCTACTCCTGCTCGGGCGCCGTCAGCGTCGAGCTGTTCCAGAAGATCGTCGCCAGCGCGGCGCAGGAGGCGGGCGTGGAGGCGGCCATCGTCGCGCGCCACGGCGCGGCCGCCGACCATCCGGTGGGACTGGCCTTCCCGGAAGGCGAATACCTCAAGGGCCTGGTGGTGGTGCGGCGCTGACGGCAGCGCCGTTCACACGCCCGGCTGCAGCGTCACCGTCACCTCGCGCGTCTGCTCGCCGCGGCGCACGCTCAGCCGCACCGAGTCGCCGACGCGGAAGTCGTCCAGCCGCGCCAGCAGGCGACCGGGGCCGTCGACGGGCCTGCCCTCCACCGCCACGATCACGTCGCCCGGCACCAGCCCCTCGGGCGTCATGCGCACGCCCTGCAGCCCGGCCTGCTCGGCCGCGCCGCGCGGCTGCACGCGCAGCACGTAGACCCCCTCCACCCCGGTGGCGGTGGCCAGGCGCCGGTTGAGCGTCTCGTCCACCTCGATGCCCAGCGCCGGGCGCACGTAGCGGCCGTGCTGGATCAGCTGCGGCACCACGCGCGCCACCGTGTCCACCGGCACCGCAAAGCCGATGCCGGCCGAGGCGCCCGACGGGCTGTAGATCGCGGTGTTGATGCCGATCAGCCGCCCGGCCGAATCGAGCAGCGGCCCACCGGAGTTGCCGGGGTTGATCGCCGCGTCGGTCTGGATCAGGTGCTCGATCGGCGGCTTGCCCGGGCCGCCGTCCAGCGTCCTGTCCAGCGCCGAGACGATGCCGGTAGTCAGCGTCCAGTCCAGCCCGAACGGGTTGCCGATCGCGAACACCTTCTGCCCGACCTTGAGGTCGTGGCTGGTGCCGATCGGCACCGGCGGCGGACGCTTGAAGCCGACCCCGATGCGCAGCACCGCGATGTCGTGCGCGGGCGACGCTCCCACCAGCGCGGCGCGGTAGTCGCGCCCGTCCGCGAGCCGCACGATGGCCGACGACGCGCCCTCGATGACGTGGTAGTTGGTGACGACGTGGCCGGCGTCGTCCCAGATGAAGCCCGAGCCGTTGCCGCGCGGCACCTCCCAGACGTTGCGCGTCCAGGCGTCGCGCACCACCTGCGCGGTGGAGATGAACACCACCGAGTCGCGCGCCTTCTCGAACAGCTCGATGGTGGCGCGCTCGTCGGCGGCCAGGTCGCCGCGCGGCGTGACGGTGCGCTCGGCCGCCGGCGCGGGCGCCGGCGCCAGCCAGCGCGCCTGCAGCGCCGGCAGCCACTGCCACAGCACCATCAGCGCCGCCACCACCAGCGCCAGCCACAGCAGCCGGCGCACGAAGGCATCCCCGCGCCGGGGCGCGGGCGAGGTCCACGGATCAGGGCGCATGGCGGGACTCCCCCTGCGCGGCGGCCGCGGCCCGCTCGGCGTCCAGCGCGCGCTGGTCACGCTCGCGCATCAGCCAGTAGACGATGCCCAGCGCCAGCGCCGCGCCCGACAGCGCCGCCACCTTGGCCGGCGAGGTCTCCGGGTCCAGGATCACGAACTTGCGCGACAGCGCGATCAGCGCGATCAGCACCACCGTCTTGACCTGCACGATGCTGTCCTGCCCCATGACCACGCGCACGATGGAGTGCTTGAACTCCATCGCGATCAGCAGCGTCATGATCATGCCGAACACCGTCTGGAACACCGTGTGGTCGAGCGGGTTGAAGGCGTCGAGCACCAGCAGCGTGAAGACGACGCGGATCAGCTGCACCAGCGACGTCACGATGATGACCGCGATCACCGCCGACAGCACGATCGCGACGACCTGCTCGAAGCGCTCGTACAGCGTCATCATCGGCCAGCGATCGCGCAGCGTCGGCCGCGCGTGCGCGCGTGGGTCGGGGGGATGGGGATGGGACACGGCTCCTCCTGCGGGAATCGACACGCCGCGGCAGCACGCGGCCGGCGCCATGCGGCCGAGTCTAGCAAGGCCGCCGCTCAACCCTCGGCCGTCGGCCAGACGACGTCGTCGTACACCGCGGCCACCGGCAGCTCGAGCCCGACGCTGGCCAGCCGCACCCGCTCGCCCTCGGCATAGGGGTGCAGCACCCAACGCCCGTCGTCGCCGCGGCGGAAGACCTCGACGCTGATGCGCTCGCTGTCCACCAGCGCCACCTCTTGCAGCGAGGGCAGCGTGCGGTACCACGCGAACTTCAGCCCGCGGTCGCAGCCGCCGGTCGAGGGCGACAGCACCTCCACCACCAGCACCGGCTCCTCCTTGACTTCCGGCCGTGCGCGGTCCGCCGCGGCGCAGGTGACGAACACGTCCGGGTAGACGAAGGCGTCGGCCGCCGCGATGCGCAGCTTCATGTCCGCGATGTAGGTGCGGCACGGGGTGCCGCGCAGATGCTGGCGCAGCGCCGTGTAGAGGTTGCCGGCGATCGTGACGTGGGCATCGCTGGCCCCAGCCATCGCGTAGACCTCCCCCCGCACGTACTCGTGGCGTACGGGTTGAGCGCGCTCCCACGCCAAATAGTCGTCGGGTGCCAGGCGGGCGGACTTCGGCACGGCGGTCATGACCGCGATGCCAAGGCAAGGCCGACGGTGGCACCAGAGCCGACCGCCGGTCGCCCCGCCGGGGATAATCGCCGCCATGAACGATGCCACCGTCCCGCCTCCCGGCCCCGGCCTGCAGCGCTGGCTGGCGCTGGACACGAGCGCCTCGACGCTCAGCGTGGCCGTGGGCGCGGCCGGCGCCGCCGAGCCGCTCGCGTGGCACGAGGGCGAGGGCGGCGCGCAGGCCTCGGCGACGCTGCTGCCGACGGTCATGGCGCTGCTGCAGCGCGCCGGCTGGCGGCTGGCGGAGCTGGACGGCATCGTCTTCGGTCACGGGCCGGGCTCCTTCACCGGGCTGCGCACCGCCTGCGCGGTGGTGCAGGGGCTGGCCGCCGGGGCGCGGCCGGGCGGCGTGCCGGTGCTGCCGCTGGGCACCCTGCTGGCGGTGGCGGAGGCCGCGCGCGCGCGCCATGCGCCGCGGTCCGCGCAGCTCACCGTGCACGCGGCGCTGGACGCGCGCATGGACGAGGTCTACGTGGCCCGCTACGCCTGGGACGCCGCGCACGGTTGGCGCGAGCTGGACGGCCCGCACCTGCGCCGCCCCGAGGACCTGCCGCAGGAGGACGGCGCGCTGCACGCCGGCAACGTCGCCGGCGTCTACGGCGAACGACTGCCGCCTGCCTGGCGCACCGAGGCCGGCGGTGCGACGCTGCCGTGTGCGCGCGCCCTGCTGCGCCTGGCGGCCGCGGGCGTGGCCGCCGGCCGCTGCGTCGACGCGCACGGGGCGCAGCCGCTGTACGTGCGCGACAAGGTGGCGTTGACGGTGGACGAGCAGGCCGCGCTGCGCGCCGGCCGCGCGGCGCGTTGAAGGGAAGCTGGACGGTGGGCGACACGGGGCCGACGGAACCCGCCGCCGGGGGCCGGCTGATCTGGCGGCCGATGACCGCCGCCGACCTGGACACCGTGGCCGAGGTGGCCAAGACCGCGCACGCGCACCCGTGGAGCCGGCGCCTCTATGCGGATTCGCTGGCCGCCGGGCACTGGGCGCGCGTGCTGGCGCTGCGCCCGGATGCGGCGCTCGATCCGCCGCACTGGGTGCATGCGCCGCGCACGCCGCAGGGCGACTGGCTGCTCGGCTCCCTGGTGACGATGGAGGGGGTCGGCGAGGGGCATCTGCTCGACGTCACGGTGGCGCCGGTGCACCAGCGCCAGGGCTGGGGTCGCTGGATGCTGCGGGCGCTGGCGGACTGGGGCCGCGCGCAGGGCTTGGCGCAACTGTGGCTGGAGGTGCGGCGCAGCAACGCCGCCGCGCGCGCGCTCTACGCCCGCTGCGGGTGGGTGGAAGCCGGCGTGCGCAAGGGGTACTATCCGGAAACGGCGCAGCGCCGCGAGGACGCCATCGTCATGCGGCTCGACCTGTGCCCGGCCCCCGACGCCACCGCGACGACCCGATGAACCTGCCGCGCGCCCTGCCCTGGCTCGACGAGCGCCGCTCGGCCCTGCTGGCCGAGATGGGCGTGCCCCCGTGGTGGCGACCGCGTGCGCTGCTGCCGTGGCCGCCGCAGACGGGTGAGACCCCGACGCCCGGCGCGACGACGGCCGACCCGGCGGCCAACGCCTCGGGCGGGGCGGCACGACCGGCCGCCGCGGCCACGGCCTGCCACCAGCCCGCGCCGGCCGAGCCAGCCCGGGGCGCTCGGCCCGTGTCCTTTCGGACCGAGGCCGGTCCCGGCGCCGCCGCCCCGTCCCAGCCACCGCGCAGCCCCTCGACGGTGTCGCCCGATCCCGGGCCCGGGGCCGAGATCGCCGCGCTCGACTGGCCCGAACTGGAGGCCGCGATCCACGCCTGCCAGCGCTGCGGGCTCGCCGCATGCCGCCAGCGCGCGGTGCCGGGCGTTGGCGACCGCCGGCCGACCTGGCTGATCGTCGGCGAAGCCCCGGGCGAGGAGGAGGACCGCCAGGGTGAGCCGTTCGTCGGCCGCGCCGGGCGGCTGCTGGACCGGATGCTGGCGGCGCTGGACCTGCAGCGCGGCCACGGCGTCTACATCGCCAACGTGCTCAAATGCCGCCCGCCGCGCAACCGCAACCCGGAGCCGGAGGAGATCGCGCGCTGCGCGCCGTACCTGCTGCGGCAGATCGCGCTGCTGCAGCCGCGCATCGTGCTTGCGCTGGGGCGCTTTGCGGCGCAGACGCTGCTGGCCGAAGGCGGCTGCCTGCCGCCGGCCGAAGCCGCGCGCGCGCCGCTGGGCCGGCTGCGCTGGCGCGTGTTCCAGGCGCGCCTGGGTGAGCTCACGCTGCCGGTGGTGGTCTCCTACCACCCGGCGTACCTGCTGCGCAACCCCGCCGACAAGGGCAAGGCGTGGGCGGACCTGTGTCTGGCAGCGGACACCCTCGCGGGCCCGAGCCCATGATCCAGCACCGGACCCACGTCTTTGCCGACCTGGACGGCTTGCAGGCCGAGCTTTCGTCCGAAGCCTTCACCCGCCTGGCCGAGTCCTCGACGGCGCTGCTGGTGCAGATCTACAGTGCCGAGACCGATCGCGCGCACATGCGGCCGATCGTCTCGCTTATCGCAGACCGGCTGCCCCGCGCCACCGTGGTCGGGGCCTCGACGGTGGGGGAAATCGCGCACGGGCGGCTGCTGACCCACCACACGGTGATCGGCTTCACCTTCTTCGCCTCGTCCGAACTCACCGTCGTGGCGATGGCGTGCCACGGCGGCGATGAACGGGCGGTCGGCGCGGAGATGGGCCGGCGCATCCGTCAGTGGCGGGCCGATGCGGCGGGCGTGCTGCTGCTGGCCACGCCCCTGAGCATCGACGCGGCCGCCCTGCTGGAGGGGATGGAATCCGCCGCCATTGGCTGCCGGGTCTTTGGGGGCGGCGCGGGTGACTACGCCGCCATGGCCCGATCCCTGGTGTTCGCCGGGTCGGAATTTTTTGACCAGGGCGCGGTGGCCGTGGTGTTCGCGGGCGGCGGGCTGTCGATCGAACCCCGGACCTACCTGGGCTGGCGGCCGTTGAGCCGCCCCATGCGGATCACCCGGGTCGATGGCATGCGGGTGCAGACCATCGACGAGCGCCCGGCCTTCGAGGTTTACCAGCGCTACCTGAATATCGCCAACGACGATCAATTCTTCCTCAACGCGCTGGAGTTCCCGCTGCTGCTGGAACGCGACGGGGAGCTCCTGGCCCGGGTCCCGATCGCGGCCGACGAAAGCGGCGCCCTGCAGTTCGTGGCCGATGTCCGGGCCGGCGAGGTCGTCCGCCTGGGCTATGGCGACCTGGACCTGATCGTTCAGGATGCGAAAGCGCTCCACCGTTCGATGACGCGCTTTTCGCCCCAGGCGGTCTTTCTCTACACGTGCGGTTGCCGCCGCTTCCTCATGCAGGAGGACGTGGAGCTGGAGACCCTGCCGTTCGAGACCCTCGCCCCCACGTTCGGCTTCTACACCTACGGTGAGTTTTTCGGTGCCGCGCGGCTGACCTTGCTGAACTCGACGATGGTGGCGGTGGGCCTGCGCGAGGGCCCGCCCGCGCGCCAGGCGTCGGCCCAACCGTCGCAGACCGAACCGGCGCCACCGGCGCTGCGCGACCCCTATGCCAACAAGCACGCGCGCATCATCGCGCGTCTGCTGCGCTTCATCGGCACGGTGACTGCGGAGCTCGAAGCCTCCAACCGGGAAATCACGAAGCTGTCGATCACCGACCGCCTGACCCAGCTGGTCAACCGCATTCGCCTGGATCAGATGCTCGACGAGCAGGTCGAGCTGGCCCGCCGATACGGCACACCGTTTGCCGTCATCCTGGTGGACGTGGATCATTTCAAGCAGGTCAACGACCTCCACGGCCACCTGGTCGGCGACGAGGTGTTGATCCGCATCGCCCACGCGTTGCGGGACCACACGCGCAAGGTGGATGTCGTCGGCCGCTGGGGTGGCGAGGAGTTCCTGGTCATCGCCCCGAACGCGGGCGTCGAGGAGGCGGCCCGGCTGGCCGACAAGCTGCGCGCGGCCATCGAGCGCCTGGTCATGCCCGGCGTCGGGCACCGGACGTGCAGCTTCGGCGGCGCCGCCTACGAGCGGGGCGACGATCCGACCACGCTCGTCTCCCGGGCCGATGCGGCGCTGTATGCGGCCAAGGCCGCGGGACGGAACCGGGTGGAAATCGGCACGCGCGGCGCGTGACGACACCCCACCCCATCGCGTCAAATCCGCCCCTCCTGCACCGCGTGGCAGGCCACGCGCACGCCGCCGATCGTCTGCAGCGCCGGACGCTCGGCCTGGCAGCGCGCATCCGCATGCGGGCAGCGCGGGTGGAACGCGCAGCCGCCGGGCGGATTGAGCGGGTTGGGCACCTCGCCCTGCACCGGCGTGCGTGCCTGGCCGGTGGCGTGCAGCTTGGGGATCGCCTCCAGCAGCATGCGGGTGTAGGGGTGGCGCGGCTGCGCGAACAGCGTGCGCTTGTCGGCCAGCTCCACCAGGCGCCCCAGGTACATCACGCCGACCTGGTCGCTGACGTGGCGCACCACCGCCAGGTTGTGGCTGATGAACAGGTAGGTCAGGCCGTGCTGGCGCTGCAGGTCCTTCATCAGGTTGAGCACCTGCGCCTGCACCGAGACGTCCAGCGCCGAGGTCGGCTCGTCGCAGACCAGGAACTGCGGCTGCGTGGCCAGCGCGCGCGCGATCGAGATGCGCTGGCGCTGCCCGCCGGAGAACTGGTGCGGGTACTTGACCATGTCGTGCGGGCTCAGGCCCACCGCGCGCAGCAGCTCGGCCACGCGCTCGCGCAGCGCGGCGCGGTCGCGCACCAGCCCGTGCTCGCGCAGCGGCTCGGCGACGATGGCCTCGACGCGCCAGCGCGGGTTCAGGCTCGCGTACGGATCCTGGAAGATCATCTGCACGCGCCGCCGCAGCACCCGGCCCTGACGCGTCGCCAGCGTGGCGTGCACGTCCTGCCCCTCGAACAGCACGCGACCGCGCGAGGGCCGGTACAGCCCGACCAGCAGCCGCGCCACGGTGCTCTTGCCGCAGCCGGACTCGCCCACCAGCGCCAGCGTGCACCCGCGCGGGATGTCGAAGGTGACGCCGTCGACGGCATGCAGCAGCTGGCGCGGCTTGCGCTCCAGCACGCGGTTGAGCCACGGCGCCGACACGTCGAACGTGCGCGCCAGATCGTGCACCGCCACCAGCGGGATGGCGGCCGGGTTGGTCACGGGGGTGCTCATCGGGCGGTCTCCGCGACGGCCGCGGTGGCGGCCGGCTCGTGCAGCCAGCAGGCGGCGCGGGTGGCGCCGGCCGGCATCAAGGGGGGGCGCGCGTCGTGGCAGCGCAGCATCGCCTGCGGGCAGCGCGGGTGGAAGGCGCAGCCATGCGGGATTTCCGACAGCCGCGGCATCGCGCCGTCGATCTGGTGCAGCCGCTCGCGCTCGGTCTCCATGTCGGGGATGCAGCGCATCAGCCCGGCGGTGTAGGGGTGCGCCGGCCGGTGGATGACCTCGTGCACCGGGCCGATCTCGGCCACGCGGCCGGCATAGAGCACGGCGACGCGGTCGCAGGTCTCGGCGATCACGCCCATGTCGTGCGTGATCAGCATCACCGCCGCGCCGCGCTCGCGGCAGATGCGCTTCAGCAGCGTGATGATCTGTGCCTGGATCGAGACGTCCAGCGCCGTGGTCGGCTCATCGGCCACCACCAGCTGCGGCTCGGCCGCCAGCGCCAGCGCGATGACGACGCGCTGGCGCATGCCGCCGGAGAACTGGTGCGGGTAATGGTCGATGCGCTCCTCCGCCGCCGGGATGCCGGTGTCCTTCAGCAGCTCGATGGCGCGGCGGCGCGCCTCAGCGGCGGAGACGTCCAGGTGCGTCTGGATGGTCTCGGTCAGCTGCCGCCCGATGGTGTAGAGCGGGTTCAGCGACGTCAGCGGATCCTGGAAGATCGCCCCGATGCGCCGGCCGCGGATGCGCCGCATCTCGTGCGGCGGCAGGTCGTCGATGCGCCGACCCTGCAGCCGGATCTGCCCGCCGGCGATGCGTCCCGGCGGCTCCAGCAGGCCGATGATGGCCGCACCGGTCAGCGACTTGCCGGCGCCGGACTCGCCCACCACGCCCAGGATCTCGCCCGGCGCGATGTCGAACGAGACGCCGTCCAGCGCGCGCAGCACGCCGCGACGGGTCGGGAATTCCACCACCAGGTCATGCACCTCGAGCAGCTTGTCCATCGTCACCCTCCCATCCGTCAGCGCAGGCGCGGGTTGAGCGCATCGCGCAGCCAGTCGCCCAGCAGGTTGACCGACAGCGCGATCAGCACCAGCATCAGTCCGGGGAAGATGGTGATCCACCACTCGCCGGAGAACAGGTAGTCGTTGCCGATGCGCACCAGCGTGCCCAGCGACGGCGCGGTGGGCGGCGCGCCCACCCCGAGGAACGACAGCGTCGCCTCGGTGATGATGGCGGTGGCGACATGGATGGTGGCCAGCACCAGCACGGGCCCCAGCACATTGGGCAGGACGTGACGCAGCATGATGCGCCACGGCGCCACGCCGATGACGCGCGCGGCCTGCACGTATTCCTTCTGCCGCTCCACCAGCGTGGAACCGCGCACCGTGCGCGCGTACTGCACCCAGCCGGTCAGCGTGATCGAGGTGATCAGCACGCCAAACGCCAGCGTCTCGTGCGCGTTCGGAAACAGCGCCTTGCCCACGCCGGCGATCAGCAGCGCGATCAGGATCGCCGGAAACGACAGCATCACGTCGCACAACCGCATCAGCAGCGCATCGAGCCAGCCGCCGACGAAGCCGGCCAGCAGCCCCAGCGCCACGCCGATGGCCACCGACAGCGCCACCGACACCAGCCCGACGAACAGCGAGATGCGCGCGCCGTAGATCAGGGCCGAGAGGATGTCGCGCCCCTGATCGTCGGTACCGAGCGGGTAGCGCCACGTGCCCTCCGGGTACCACACCGGTGGCAGGCGCGCGTCGGCCAGGTCGAGGCTGGCCAGGTCGAACGGGTTGTGCGGCGCCACCCAAGGCGCCAGCAACGCGGCCAGCCCGCACGTCAGCGCGATCGCCGCCGCCAGCATCGCGGTGGGCGAACGGCGCAAGCTGTAGCCGAGGTCGCTGTCCCACCAGCGCATCCAAGCTGCACGCATGTTCGGGGTTCCTTTCAAAAAGCGACGGCGCCGCCCGCTGCCGGCACGGCGGCGCATGCCCTGGTTCAGTGACCGCTGCCGCGCTCCACGCGCAGGCGCGGATCGACCGCGAAGTACAGCAGGTCCACGATCAGGTTGATGACCACGAAGATCAGCGCGATCAAGCAGAGGTAGGCCGCCATCACTGGAATGTCGGCGAACGTCACCGCCTGGATGAACAGCAGCCCCATGCCGGGCCACTGGAACACCGTCTCGGTGATGATCGCGAACGCGATCAGGCCGCCCAGCTGCAGCCCGGTGATCGTGATGACCGGCACCAGCGTGTTCTTCAGCGCATGGCCGAAGTGGATCGCGCGGTCGGTGAGCCCGCGCGCGCGCGCGAACTTGATGTAGTCGGTGCGCAGCACCTCCAGCATCTCGGCGCGCACCAGCCGCATGATCAGCGCGAGCTGAAACACCGCCAGCGTCAGCGCCGGCAGCACCAGGTGGCGCCAGCCGCCCGGCGCCAGCAGCGCGCTCGAGAACCAGCCCAGCTGCACCACCTCGCCGCGGCCGAAGCTGGGCAGCCAGCCCAGCTGCACCGCAAACACCAGGATCAGCACGATGCCGATCAGGAACGTCGGCAGCGACACCCCCAGCAGCGACAGCGTCATGAACAGCTGCGCCAGCCAGGTGCCGCGCCTGAGCGCCGCGTACACCCCCATCGGGATGCCCAGTGCCAGCGCCAGCGCCGCGGCCAGCAGCGCCAGCTCCAGCGTCGCCGGCAACCGCTCGGCGATCAGCTGCGCCACCGGCACGCCCTGGCGCAGGCTGACGCCGAAGTCGCCGCGCAGCGCCTGGCCGACGAAGTGCGTGAACTGCACGACGAAGGGTCGGTCCAGCCCCAGCTCGGCGCGCACGCGCGCCACCTCCTCGGGCGTGGCGTCCTGGCCCAGGATCTGCAGCACGGGATCGCCCACGTACTGAAACAGCATGAAGGCCACGAACGCCACGGCCAGCATCACCAGCGCCGCCTGCAGCAGGCGGCGCAACACGAAGGCCAACATCGGCAAAACCCTCCGGACGGCGCGCGCGGCACGGCGGACACGCGCGTCGTGACGACGTCAAGCGGACCCGGGCGCCCGCGACCGAGGGCGACGCCCGGGCGGCGGCAGGCGGCTCAGTTCACCTGGATCAGGCGCCAATCGAGCCGGTTGTCGGCGCGGTGCACGACCTCGACGTTCTTCTTCATCGCCCACGGAATGATCTGGTTGTGCAGCGGAATGTGCACCACGTCGTCGTTGTGCATCTGCAGCGCCTCGGTCAGCAGGCGCGGGCGGATGTAGGGGTCGGTCTCGGTCTTGGCGCGGTCGATCACGGCGTCCAGCTTCGGGTTGCTGTAGCGCCCGACGTTGTAGTTGCCGTCGCCGCCCGGCCCCGGCGTGTGCACCAGCGACTGCAGGCTGTAGAGCGCGTCGAACGTCGGCACCCCCCAGCCCAGCATGTAGATGCTGGCCTCGTAGCGCTGGATCATCGGGAAGTAGGTGGTCAGCGGCAGCGTGCGCAGCTTGGCCTTGACGCCGATGCGCGCCCACATCGCGGTGACCGCCTGGCAGATCTGCTCGTCGTTGATGTAGCGGTTGTTCGGGCAGGCGAAGTCCACCTCGAAGCCGTCCTTGTAGCCGGCCTCGGCCAGCAGCCGCCTGGCCGCCTCGACGTCGTACGGCAGACGCTTGTGCACCGACTCGCTCCAGCCGGCCACCTGCGGCGCCACCAGCGCGCCGGTGGGCTGGCTCAGGCCCCGCATCGTGACACGGTGGAGGGTGTCGATGTCGATCGCCTGGTACAGCGCCTTGCGCACGCGCAGATCCTTCAGCGGGTTCTTGCCCTTGACGTTGCTGCCGGGCAGCTCGTCACGGAACTGGTCCATGCCGAGGAAGATGGTGCGGTTCTCGACGCCGTCGATGACCTTCAGGTTGGGGTTGGCGCGCAGGCGCGGCAGGTCCTGCGGCGTGGGGTCGAGCACGAAGTCCACCTCGCCCGACAGCAGCGCGGCCATGCGCGTGGCGTCGGCCTTGATCGGGGTGTAGACGATCTCGGTGACGTTGGTGGCGGGCTTGCCCCAGTAGTCGGGGTTGCGCTCCAGCACCAGGCGCTGATCCGGCACCCACTGCTTCAGGCGGAACGGACCGGTGCCGTTGGCGTTGCGGTGCGCGAAATTTTCCTCCGCCGACTTCATGTCCTTGGGCTGCACCGAACGGTTTTTCTCGGCCCAGGCCTTGTTCATGATGCGCAGCTCGGTGAGCTGGTTGAGCAGCACCGGGTTGGGGCCCTTGAGCAGGATGTCCACCGTCAGGTCGTCCACCTTGACCACCTTGTCGATGCCCTGCGTGTAGATGGCGAAGTTGGAGGTCCTGGCCATCGCGCGCTGCACCGAGAAGACCACGTCGTCGGCCGTCAGCGGCGCGCCATCGTGGAACTTGACGCCCTTGCGCAGCGTGAAGCGGATCTGCGTCGGGCTGATCTCGCGCCAGCCCTGCGCCAGCAGCGGCTCGACCTTGAAGGTCTTGCTGTTGTAGTAGACCAGCGACTCGTAGACGGCGGCGTGGATGCCGTTGGACAACGCGTTGTTCTGCGAATGGATGTCCCAGGAGGGAATCTCGCCGGCGCTGGCCCACTTGAACGTCTTGGCCCACGCGCCGCCCATGCCGAGCGCAAGCGCGGCGGCCACGGCGATCACGGTGCGTTGCATGTCACTCACCTGTCAGGATGTTGAAAGCCTCTACTATGCCGCATCCGCCTCGCCGGGCGGCCGCAGGGAAACCCTCGCGCCGACGGGGAAAGCGCCCAAGGCGCCCGGAGTCGGCGGCGCGGTTGTCGTCTGCGCGACAGGTGAAGAGGCCGCAAGACGCCGGCCGGCGGCGCCTCAGCCGGCCGCCGGCTCGCCCAGGCTGACGCCGATCTGGCGCGCGGCGCGCAGCAGCGGGTGATCGAGCGGCACCTGGCGGTTGCCGTGCGCGGCGTCGGCCAGCGCGACGCTGCTCAGGCGCCCCTGCTGCAGCGTGACCATGCGGCCCCAGGCGCCGGCCATGACCAGCTGCGCGGCCTCGTTGCCATACTGCGTGGCCAGCACGCGGTCGAACGGCGTCGGGCTGCCGCCGCGCTGCACGTGGCCGAGCACGGTGGCGCGCACCTCCACCGGCACGCGCGGCTGCAGCGCCGCGGCCAGCACGTGCGCCACCCCGCCCAGGCGCAGCGGCTCGGGGCGGTCGGCGTGCACGGCCTGCACGGCGGGCTCGCCGCCGGCGGGCCTGGCGCCCTCGCCGATGCACACCAGCGTGTGGCGCCGGCGCTGCGCGCGCGCCCGGCACACCGCCGCCACCGCCTCGACGTCGAACGCGATCTCCGGCAGCAGGATGACGTCGGCCGCGCCCGCGAGCCCCGCCTCCAGCGCGATCCAGCCGGCCCAGCGGCCCATCGTCTCGACGATCATGACGCGGCCGTGGCTCTCGGCGGTGGTCTGCAGCCGCTCGATCGCCTCGGTGACGGTGGCCACCGCGGTGTCGAAGCCGAAGCTGCGCTCGCAGCCCGGGATGTCGTTGTCGATCGTCTTGGGCACGCCGACGACGCGCAGGCCGCGCTGCGCCAGCCCGTGCGCCAGCGCCATCGTGCCGTCGCCACCGATCACCACCAGCCCCTCCAGCTGCAGCGCCTGGGCGTGCCGCAGCACGCGCGCGGTGGTGGCCTCGTCCTGCAGCGGGTTGGCACGGTTGCTGGTGCCCAGGATCGTGCCGCCGCGCATCAGGATGCCGCTGACCGCCTCCCACGCCAGCGGGCGCACGCGGGGGCTCGCCTCCATCAGGCCGGCAAAGCCGTCCTCGATGCCGACCACCTCGGCGCCGCACTGGCGCATCAGCGACTTGGCCACCGCGCGGATGACGGCGTTGAGGCCGGGGCAGTCGCCCCCGCCGGTGAGGATGCCGATGCGTCGGGTCATGGATGCTCCTTGTTCTGCGTTCGGTCCCATCGTTGAGGCGCGCCGCGCCACGGTCGGGTCATTCGGCGGGCGGGGGCGGCAGCGGCTGCGCGCGCGGCCACAGCGCCCACAGCTGCAGCGGCTGTTTCAGCCCCGCGGCCAGCGGGTAGGCCTGCTCGCCCCAGCCAGTGAAGAAGTCCGCGCGCGCCGCACCGACGATGGCCGCGCCGGTGTCCTGCGCCACCACCAGGCGCCGCAGGCGCGCCACCGGCCCGCTGGAGACCAGCCACAGCGGCGTGCCGTACGGCACCGCGTCGCGGTCCACCGCCACCGACCGCCCCGGGGTGAGCGCCACGCCCTGCGCGCCACGCGGGCCGGCCTGCGCCGCCAGCGCATCCAGCGGCTCCTCGCGAAAGAACACCACGCGCGGGTTGGTCCACAGCAGCTCCTCGACGCGCTGCGGGTTGGCCGCGGCCCAGGCACGCAGCGCCTCCCAGGTGCCTTCGCGGATCTCGCCGCGCTGCAGCAGCGTGCGCATCACGCTCTGATAGGGGTGGCCGTTGTGCGCGGCAAACGCCAGCCGCACCAGGCGCACCTGGCCGTCCGGCTCGGTCAGGCGCAGCCGGCCCGAGCCCTGGATGTGCAGCAGCAAGGCATCAAGCGGGTCGGCCAGCCACGCCAGCGCGTGCGGCGCCAGCAGCGCCTGCACCTGCGGGTCGGCGTCGATCTGGCGCCGCGTGCGCCACGGTTGGCCGGCCGCGGCGGCCAGCGCCGGCGGCGGCGCATACAGCGGCACGCGGTGCACGGCGTCGCGCTGGCGCCGTGCCGGCAGCTCCGGCTCGTAGTAGCCGGTCAGCAGCCCGGCGGGCGCGCTGCCGTCCGTGGCCAGCACGCGGTACGGCTGCCAGTGGCGCATGACCCAGACGTGGCGCGTCTCGGCGTCGGCCAGCGTCAGGCGGCGGATCTCCGGACACAGCGCCCCCCAGGGCGCGGCCGGGCGTTCGCAGCTGCGCAGCCACGCGTCCCAGACGTCGTGCAGCGCATCGGTGCCCCAGCCGGGCAGGTCGCGGTAGCGCACCGGCTGCCACAGCGCCTTGCCGCGCGGCAGCGGCGGCGGCAGCGGTGCCGCATCGGCCCAGCGCCAGATCGGGTGCTGCGGCGCCAGCACCGGTTCGGCGCGCGTGTCGTCCAACGCCTCTGCCGTCGCGGCGGAGCCGGACGGCGGCGCCGGCACCGGGGCGGGAACCGCCGGGGCCGGCGCCGACTCTGCCGGTACAGTCGTGTCGCCCGGCGTGGCCACCGGCGCCGGCGTGCCGCAGGCCGCCAGCGCCAGCGCCAGCCCCGCCGGCCACGTCCGGCTCCACCCAACGCCGCCCGCGCCCTGCCCCATGACGCTGCTGCTGCTCGAAGCCCTCGGTGCCCTGCTGCTGTTCGTGTTCATCGTCTGGTGGACCATGTTCGCCGGCCGCAAGCGCGGCGAGCCGCCGCCGGTCGACGCCCCCGCGCCACCGGCGCGCGAGGACGACCCGCCGCGCTGAACCCGCCGGCGCGCCCCCATCACAGCCGCCGGTGCTGCAGCGCCGGCAGGCGGCGGCGCACCTCCTCCAGCCGGGCGCGGTCCAGCTCGGCCACCACGACGCCGGGCCCGGTGGCCTGCTGCGCCAGCACCACGCCCCAGGGGTCGACCACCATGCTCTGGCCCCAGGTCTGGCGGCCGTTCTCGTGCACGCCACCCTGCGCACTGGCGATGACGTAGGCCTGGTTCTCGATGGCGCGCGCGCGCAGCAGCACCTCCCAGTGCGCCTGCCCGGTGACGTGGGTGAAGGCCGCCGGCACCACCAGCACGTCGGCCGCCAGGGCGCGGTACAGCTCCGGAAAGCGCAGGTCGTAGCACACGCTCAGCCCCACGCGCCACGCGGTGCCGCCGCGGTCGGTCAGCGTGAAGGCCACCGGCTGCGCGCCGGCCTTGAGCACCGCGGCCTCGTCGTAGCCCTGCTGGCCATCGTGGAAGCGGAACAGGTGGATCTTGTCGTAGCGCGCCACGCAGCGGCCCTGCGGGTCGTAGACCAGCGTGGCGTTGGCGGCGCGCTGCGGGTCGTCGGTGGCCAGCGGCACGGTGCCGCCGACGATCCACAGGCCCAGCTCGCGCGCGGTGTCGGACAGGAAGTCCTGCACCGTGCCGAGCCCGAACTCCTCGGCGATCAGCAGCTTGTCCGTGTCGCGCCGGCCCATCAGGCAGAAGTACTCCGGCAGCACCGCCAGCTCCGCGCCGGCGTGGCGCGCCTGGTCCAGCAGCTCGTGGGCCTGGGCGAGGTTGGGGTCGAGGCTGGCGCCCGACACCATCTGGATGGCGGCGACTTTCATGGGGTGCGCTCCGTGGCAGGGTTGACTTCGCGGCCGGGTTCGATGGTACGCGCCACGCGCTCCACCTGAGGATCGTCCCAGCGGCCGGTGATGCGGAAGGTCTGGGTGGCGGCGGCCTGCAGCGGCTGGCGCAGCACCAGTTGCGCCAGGAAGGTGCCCAGACCGGTGACCGGGTTGACCAGCCCGGCCAGCAGCGAGGCGGTGCCGGCGTTGAGCTCCGGCACCACCACGGCGGTGAGGTCGGCAGTCTCGCGCACGAGGTCGGCGCTGCCCTCCATCAGCACGGCGGCGCTGACGCCGCGCATCTGCAGGTCGCGCGTGCTGGCCACGCCGCGCGCCAGCTGCACGTGGCCGCGCACGAGGTCGAAGGCGAAGCCCTCGCTGAAGACGTCGCGGAAGTCCAGCGTCAGCCGCCGCGGCAGCGACTGCAGGCTCAGCACCCCCAGCAGCCGTCCGATGCCGGGTTCGGCCTTGAGGAACTGGCCGCGCTGCAGGTCCAACGCCAGCTCCCCGGACAGCGTCGGGGTGTGCAGCGCCAGCGGCGAACCGATCCAGCCGAGGCTGCCCTCCAGCCGGCCGCGGCCGCCGCGCAGTGCGCCGCCCAGGCCGAAGCGTTCCAGCAACGCGCCCGCGTCGTCGATGTCCAGCCGCAGCTGCAAGGCGGTGCGCCGCGCCGCGGCGGCCTGGCCCGGCGCGGTCAGCGCGGCGGTCGGCGCCCAGTTGCCGCGCGCGCTCAGGCGCGCCTCCGGCAGCGTCAGCTGCAGCGACTCCAGCCGCCACTCACGCACGCTGCCGGCACCCTGCGCGGCCTCGCGGTTGACCGCCTGCACCTGAAGGCGGCCGAGCGCACGGCCGCCGAGCTCGAAATCCTCCACCACCACGTCCAGCGCCGGCAGCGTGCGCGGCTGCGTCGCCAGCCGCTCCACGTCCGCCTCGGCCCCGCGCGGCAATCGCAGCCGCGCCAGGCGCGCCGTCACGCGCGGCTGCGCACCGGCGTCGAGCTCCAGCGTGCCGTCGAGCTGGTGCGCCGCCACGCTCAGGCGCCAGACGTCGTCGCTGCGGCTGCCCCCCACGCTGACGGCGTCGAACGCGCGCCCATCCCACAGCAGCCGCTCCACGCCGACGCCGTAGCGGGTCGGCCAGTACGCGCGCGCCTGGACATCGGCCGGTCCGCCGCCGTCGGCCCCGGACGCGGCCAGCGCCGCCTGCCAGGCATCGACGTCCAGCTGCGGCAGGCGCAGCGCCGCCACCACACCGGCCTGCGGCCAGGACGGCACGTCGGCGCCCAGCGCCAGCCGACCGCGGCCGACCACCGTGCGTGCGCCGCGGTGCTCGCGCTCGTACTCGGCGTACAGCGCCCCGCCCGGCAACGCCGGCGCCTGCACGCTCAGCTGCAGGCGGTCGCGCCGGCTGCCGTCGCGCGCCGGCGCCAGCGGCTGCAGCGTCACGCGTGTGCGCCAGGCGGCCTCGGCCGGCTTGGCCAGCGGCGCCGGCAGGCTCAGCGCCAGCCCTGCCAGATCGCTGTCCACGGCCAGTTCGATATTGCCGCCTTGCGCCAGCAGCGTCACGCCGTAGCGTGCCTCGCCCTGCGTCACGCCGCCCAGCCAGCGCGCCCACGCCCAATCGGGGCTGGCGCGCAGGCCGGCGGCGGTGACCACGCCCTGGCCCTGAAAGCGCACCCGCCCGCCGTCCTGCGGCGCCATGCCGCCGCTGAAACGCAGCTCGCCACCCAGCAGGCGCGCGCTGGCCTGCGGCACGCGAAAGCCCTGCTCGGTGAAGTCCAGCGTGCCGCGCACCTCGCGCAGCCAGGGCGCCTCCGCCTCGAGGCGCAGGTCGTTGCCGGCCAGCCGCACCTGGCCACGCACGCGGGTGGCCTCGACGTCGTCCAGCGGCATGGCCAGCTCCAGCGCCACCTCGACGCTGCCGCTGGCCTGTGCGGCGGCCAGCACGCCGCCGGTGTAGCCCTGCACCGGCGACTGCGCCACGAAGCGCAGCGCCTCCGGCGCCGGCCCGCGCACCTGGCCCTGCACCTGCAGCCGGGGATGGTCGGCCAGGTAGTCCGGAATCAGGGCGCGCGTCTGCAGCGCGCGCAGCTGCGGCAAGCCGGCGACGCTGCCGTGCGCGTCGCGGATCTCCAGCCGCGTGCCCTCGATGCGCAGCTCGGCCTGCAGCCGCTCCAGCGCCGGCCAGGCCGGCTGCCCGGACGGCAACAGGTAGGCCGGCGCATAGTCCAGCGTCACGTCGTGCAGCTGCGCCTGCACCTCGAAGACGCCCTGGCCGCGCTCGGGGAACGGAAAGTCCCACAGGTCGCCCTGCAGGCGAAAGCGCACGTCGCTGGCGCGGCCGGCGCGGATCGCCGCCTTCAGGTAGGCGCGCGTGTCGGCCCCCACCGTCAGCGGCAGGTAACGCACCACGCGCGCGGCCTCGGCGCGGCTGAGGCGCACGTCCAGATCGAGCTCGCCGGGAAAGCGGTCGCGCGCGCCGCTGCGCTGCGGATCGGCGGTACGCCAGCGCAGCCGGCCGCGCCCCTGCGCGTCGGCGTTGGCAAAACGCAGCTCGCCCACCTCCAGTTCGATGCGCTGGCCGTCGTGCCACCAGCGCGCCTGCGCGTGCAGCTCGTCGAACGCCAGCCGCGGCTCCTCGAAGCCGCCGGGCAGCGTCACCGCCCCGTGCCGCAGCGCCACCTCGGCGCGCCCGCCGCGCTCGTCGAAATCGAAGCTGGCCTCCACCCCCTCCACGCCCGGCCGGCCCCAGGCACCGGCGGCATGCGCCTCCACCTGGCCAGCGGCCAGCGCCAGCCCCTGCACGCGCCCGCGCCCGGACCAGCGCGCCGGCTCGCCGGCACGCGCCGGCGCCTGCCAGCGCAGCTCCAGCTGCTGCGCCACCCCGCGCGGACGCAGCGCATCCAGCCAGCGGCTGGCCTCGCCCAGCGGCAACACGCGACCCAGCCGCTGCAGCATGTCCAGATCCAGACGCTCGGCCGCCAGGTTCCAGGCGCGCCATTCGCCCGCCTCACCCAGCGTGTAGCCCAGCCGCAGGTCGCCACCTGGCCAGGCGGCGCCGTCGGCGGCGCGCAGCGCCAGCCCCTCGGTCCGCCACGTCACGCTGGCACCGTCGCGCTGGGCGCGCAGGCGAGCGCGCAGGTCGGCCAGCGCCAGCGGCTCGTGCGCCGCCGCGCTCCAGCCGATGCGCACGTCCTGCACGTGCACGTCGGCGGTCAGCGCCTCCCAATGCCCGGCGCGCAGCTCACCCCAGGCGCGCAGCGCCCCGCGCCCCTGCAGCGTCTGCAGGCCCCACGGCGCCAGGTCCAGCGCCTGCGCCAGCGGCGCGGCGTCCAGCTGCGGCGCCTCCAGGTACCACGGCCCGGACCAGCGCCGCCAGTCGCCGCGATCCAGCTGCCACGGCGGCTGGGTGAAGCGGGCGCGCCAGCTCAGCCGCCGGCCCCAGCCGGGCGGTGGCGTGGCATCGATGCGCAGCTCGTGGCGCCAGCCGCCGTTGCGCGTCACCACCAGCACGTCGGTCAGCACCAGCGGCGGCGCCTGCGGTCGGCGCTCGTCGATCCATTCGATGCGCGCCGACCGCAGCGCCACCTCGCGCTGCGCGAACAGCCAGTCGGCCAGCGCCCCGTCGCTGCGGCCGGCGCCCACGTCCAGCCCCGCCACCAGGATGCGTCCGTCGGCCAGCCGGCGCACCTGCACGTCCAGCCCGTCGATGACCAGCTGCTCCAGCCCCAACGCCAGCAGCGCACGCGGCGACAGCAGCGCCTGCGCCTGCGGCACGTGCAGCGCCTCGCGTCCTTCGGAGTCGTACAGCCGGATGCCGTGCAGCACCACGTGGGGCGCCAGCCCCCCCCGGCGCACCTCCAGCCGCTCCAGGGTCGTGCGCACCCCCAGGGCGCGTGTGGCCGCGGCCTCCACCGCGCCGCGCCAAGCGTCGGCGCGCGGCACAATCCAGCCCTGCAACGCCCCCCAGATGACCAGCAGCGCCAGCCACCAGGCCACGGCGATCCCGAACAGCCAGCGGGACGCCAGCGCCAGCAGGCGCCACGGCCACGGCGGGGTCCGGTCAACCTGGGTCGAAGTCACGCCAAATTATGATCACGAGCAACCGCGCCGGTTCGGCCGCGGCGGATCACAGCCGCTTCGTGCAGCGCGTGCGGCGGCGCTACGAACGCGAGCTGGCCCTGCTGCCGCCCGGCCCGCCGCAGCCGGCCACGCTGCGCGCGGCGCTGCAGGCACTGCGTGCTGCCGGCCACGAGCCAGCCGCGGCCCTGCGCATCCTGCGCCACCTGACGCTGGAGCGGCTGGCGGTGCTGGACTGCGAGCAGGCTGCCGCGCTGTCGGTCGTCACGCACGGGGTGACGGCGCTGGCGGAGCTGGTGCTGGACGAGGCCGCACGGCTGGCGTGCGACGAGCTGGACGAGCTGCACGGGGTGCCCCTGGCCAGCGATCCGCCCCCGGGACCGGGCGCCCCGCCCGCTGCCCCGGACGGCCGCCGGCCGTGCGGCTGGTGGGTGGTGGGCATGGGCAAGCTCGGCGCGCGCGAGCTCAACGTCTCCAGCGACATCGATCTCGTCTACGTCTACGAAAGCGACGGCGAGACCGCCGGCAACGCGCGCGGCCTCAACCGCATCACCAACCACGAATACTTCGCCAAGCTGGTACGGCGCATGCAGGCGCTCGTCAGCGACATCACCGAGCACGGCCAGTGCTTCCGCGTCGACCTGGCGCTGCGGCCCAACGGCAACTCCGGCCCGCCTGCGGTGTCGCTGGGGGCGCTGGAGGACTATTTCCAGGCGCACGGGCGCGAATGGGAGCGCTTCGCGTGGCTCAAGAGCCGCGTCGTCGCCCCCGCCGACAGCGCGCGGCGCGACGGCAGCGGCGCCTGGCTGCGGCCGGTGGTGCTGCCGTTCGTGTTCCGGCGCTACCTCGACTACGCCGTCTTCGAGGCGCTGCGGCGGCTGCACCGCCAGATCCGCGAGCACGCCGCGCGGCGCGCCGCCGGCCACCCGGAGCGCGCCTACGACGTCAAGCTCTCGCGCGGTGGCATCCGCGAGATCGAGTTCATCGTGCAGCTGCTGCAGGTGGTGCGCGGCGGGCGGTTTCCGGAGCTGCGCACGCGCCCGACGCTGCAGGCGCTGCAGCGCATCGAGCAGGCCGGCCTGATGCCGGCCGACAAGGCGCGCCAGCTGGCCGAGGCCTACGTCTTCCTGCGCCGTGTCGAGCACCGCATCCAGTACCTGGACGATCAGCAGACCCACGTGCTGCCCACGCGCGACGACGACCTGGCCTGGATCGCCGCGACGATGGGCTTTGCCGACACGCCGTCGTTCCTTGGCGCGCTGGATGCGCACCGCGAGGTGGTGGCGCAGGAGTTCGACACCCTCCTGGGCGGCGCCGGCCACGGCGCGGGCTGCAACGGCAAGGGCTGCAACGGCCACCCGCGCGCCGGCGGCGAGGACCTGGAGACGCTGCTGCCACAGTGCCCGCCGGCGCTGGCCGAGCGGCTGCGCCCCTGGATCGGGCACCCGCGCGTGCAGACCCTGCGCGACGAGGCGCGCCTGCGTCTGGTGCGGCTGCTGGAGCGCACGCTGGCCTGGCTCGATGACGGCCGCGTCGGCGAAACCGCCGCCGTGCGCCTGCTGGACTGGATCGAGCCGCTGCTGCGCCGCGAAAGCTACCTGGCGCTGCTGCAGGAGCGTCCGACCGTGCACGAGCGGCTGCTGCGCGTGCTGGGCGCGGCGCGCTGGCCGGCGCGCTACCTGATGCGCCACCCGGGCGTCATCGACGAGCTGGCCAGCGCCGAACTCTACGAGACACGCTTCGACGCCGCCGCCTTCGTCGCCGAGCTGGAGGCACGCCGCTGGGCGCTGCACAAGACCGGCGAGGACGACGACGAGGCGCTGCTGGATCTGCTGCGCCGCGCCCACCACGCCGAGGTATTCCGCACGCTGGCGCGCGACGTCGAGGGTCTGCTGACCGTGGAGCAGGTGGCCGACGAGCTCAGCGCCCTGGCCGACGCGGTGCTGGACGTCACCGGCCGCTGGTGCTGGCAGCGCCTCAAGCAGCGTCACCGCGACGAGCCGCGCCACGCCATCATCGGCTACGGCAAGCTCGGCGGCAAGGAGCTCGGCTACGGCAGCGACCTCGACATCGTCTTCGTGTACGACGACGACGACGAGCGCGCCCCCGAGGCCTACGCCGCCTTCGTGCGCAAGCTCATCAACTGGCTCACCGTCAAGACCGGCGAGGGCGACCTGTTCGAGATCGACACCGCGCTGCGGCCCAACGGCAACTCCGGGCTGCTGGTCACCACCTTCCAGGCCTACGCCGACTACCAGCAGAACCGCGGCAGCAACACCGCCTGGACCTGGGAGCACCAGGCGATGACGCGCGCGCGCTTCGTCGTCGGCAGCCCCGACCTGCGCGCGCGCTTCGACGCCGTGCGCGAGGCCGTCATCACCGCCCCGCGCGACCATGCGGCGCTGGCTGCCGAGATCCGCGCGATGCGCCAGCGCCTCTACGACGCGCACCCGGTGCGCGCCGGCCGCTTCGACCTCAAGCACAGCCCCGGCGGCATGATCGACGTGGAGTTTGCCGTGCAGTACCTGGTGCTGGCGCACAGCGCGGCGCACCCGCCGCTGCGCGCCAACGCCGGCAACATCGCGCTGCTGCAGTGCGCCGAGGCCGCCGGCCTGCTGCCCCCCGGCGTCGGCCAGGCCGCCGCCGACGCCTACCGCCACCTGCGCCAGCTGCAGCACCGCGCGCGGCTGGACGAGGCCAGCACCCAGATCGACCCGACGACCGTGCAGGCCGAGGCCGCCGCCGTGCGCGCGCTGTGGCAGGCGGTGCTGGGGTCGCCCTGACCGTGACAAACGTCTCGCTTTAGTCCCCCTCATCGCGCCTCAGCCATCCAGCCGATTCAGTCCTTCCGGGGGATGCGCGCGACGGCGCCGCGGCTTCTAATAGTCGGGTGCGGATCGAAAGGCTGGGCGCTTGGCGCGCTGGCCCGTCAAGGCACCCCCGCTCGGTACCGAGCGGGCGGCGGGGGCACCGTGTCCCCGACGCTGGTCTGGCTGCGGTCTCGAGTCGCGACGGCCCGGTGACGGGATGGTTGGCGCTTCGCCTGTCGCCGACGGGTTCGCATCCGCATGCGACGACGGGCCGCCGACCGCTGCCATCGATGGGCGGCCCCCGAAAACACGTTTTGTCCAGGAGGCGAGGCGATGGCAACTTACACTTGGTCATTCGGTGCGGCAGGGTCGGGCCTGCAGTTCACGATCACCTACGACAGCGATACGCACCAGTTCACCGTCCGGGGTCTGGAGGGCTCTTTCGATCTCAACGCCCTCTGGTTCTCGAACGGGGATGGTAAGGTGGACGGCAACGTCACCCTTTCCAAGTCGGACAACAGCCTCAACATGAACGGCGCCAACACCGTCTGGTCCGACGACGGCTCGTCCAGCAGCGCCAAGATCGTCTGGGACGGCTACCAGAAGCTCTCCAACCCGGGTTTGGGGGCCGCCGGCATCGACAAGGACACGTTCATCGCCGCCGGAGAAAGCTACACGTTCGACGCCGCAGCCGGCTTCAGCCCGGAGGGCACCACGCTGGGCGTGCGGGCCACCAGCGTCAATGGCAGTGACAGCATCAAATGGGTCGACCGGGAGGCCACCGTGCAGACGGCTCCCCCGCCGTGGGGGCCGAACCCCTTCGTCGTCGACGCCAGTGCAGCCGGCTTGGACGGCACGAATGGCAACGACGGGGTTCCCGGCGCAGAAGGAGTAGCAGGATACCAAGGCGCAGAAGGCGTCGATGGCAGCGACGGCTCGCTTGGAGCCGATGGCATCAATGCGGTCGGGACGGGCAACGGCAAAACCGTCGCCCAGCCTGGCAGCCCGGGCACCGAAGGAAAGCCGGGCCTGGTCGGCGGAAACGGAGGAGACGGCGGCGACGGCGGGAACGGTGGGAACGGAGGCCCGGGTACCGATGGCCAGTCGGCCATCATCCTCGACCCGTCCGCGAACTACAGCGCGCTGCTGATCGACGCCAGCGCCGGACCGATCGTCATTCTCGGCGGCAACGGCGGAGACGGGGGAGACGGCGGAGCCGGCGGCCGAGGAGGAGATGGCGGGGAAGGCGGAGCCGGCGGTGATGGAGGCGACGGCGGCGACGGCGGCAACGGCGGCAACGGCTCGACCGCACAGGGGTACAAGAATGGCGCCAACGGCGGCAACGGCGGCGACGGCGGCAACGGCGGCGACGGCGGCAACGGCGGCGACGGCGGCGACGGCGGCGACGGCGGCAACGGCGGCAACGGCGGCAACGGCGCAGTGGCCATCGTCAACGGCAGCGTGACCAACGTCTACATCATGGGCAGCCACGACGTGACCATCCTGGGCGGCGAGGGCGGCGCTGGGGGCGCGGCCGGCGGTGGCGGCGACGGCGGCGACGGCGGCGCAGGTGGCACTGGCGGCGACGGCGGAACCGGAGGACAGGGTGGTGCCGGGGGGACGGCGGGCCCGGGTGGCACCCCCGGATCCGCGGGGCAGAAGGGGGCGGACGGTGCGAACGGTGCGGACGGTGCGAACGGTGCGGACGGTGCGAACGGTGCGAACGGTGCGGACGGTGCGGACGGTGCGAACGGTAAGGACGGCGCTGACGCGCCCGCGTTTTCCGACCCCGTGGTCGTCGATGCCACCGCCCACACCGGATACCTGACGATCTCCGGCTCGAATGGGGAGGACGTCATCAAGATCGGCTCCGGTGGCTCGACGATCTACGACACCCACGGTGTCGACACCTACTATCTCGGGTCCGGCAAGGACGTGGTGGTCTTCGGCCGGCACGATCTGGACGATGTCGACGTCATCCACGGCTTCGACGCCACACAAGGTGACGCGCTCGACATCAAGGATCTGCTTGAGGGCTACGGCGGCGGCGACCTGACCGGCTGGGTCAACTTGGCCGAATCCGGAACCGACACCACCGTGCAGGTCGACCGCGACGGCGGCGGTGACGGCTATCAGGACGTCGCCGTCCTGGTCGGCGTGACGGGGCTGAACGTCAGCCAGCTGCTGTCGGATGGCAACCTGCTCGTGTGACGTCCCGGGGAGGGCATGGCGGCGTCCTGCCGACGCCACCCCTACCCACACCCGTCGATCGGGCCGCCTGCGGGCGGCCCTTTCTCATCGAGGCAGGTTGCCCCCCGCGGCCCGCCGGCCAAGGCCATGCCGCAGCGCAAAGTCATACAGCGCCGTGCGGTTGGCCACCCCCAGCTTGGCGTAGATCGACGAGAGGTGGTTGCGCAGCGTGTGCTCGCTGATGTGAAGGCGCGCCGCGATCTCCCGCCCGCTGGCCGCCGGGTCGCGGGCGATTTCCGCCACCGCCAGGCGCTCCTTGCGGGTCAGCTGGGCGATGCGCTCCTGCTCGGGCGAGAGCCCCTGCTGCCTGCGCACCACGGACATCAGGATGCGCACCGTGGCGCTGCGGCCGAGCCAGAATTCGCCGGCGTGCACCTTGGTGATCGCCTTGCGCAGCACATCCGGCGCTTCGCGCTTGTCGACCACCCCCATGGCCCCGGCCAGCACGACGGCATCCAGCAGATCCGCGTCACGCGAAGCGCTCAGCGCGACGACGCGGCAGACGTGGCGCACCTCGCCGAGCAGGATCTCGACGGCATGAACGTCCAGATCGCCGTCCAGGTCGACGAGGGTAACCTCGGCGCGACACCGTTCGACCAGCTCCACCCCCTGCGCCGCATCCCGTGCGGCGCCCACGTACGTGAAGCCGGGTTGGCCGGTGCCGGATTCGAGAAGCTGGCGGACACCCAATTCGACGATGGGCTGATCGGTCAGCAGCGCGACCCGGATCGCTTCCCGGGCAGTGGTTTGAGACATCTGGCGAGCCTCTTTGTCAGCCGTCAACCGCGCGGTCTCACCACGCGGCCTCCCTCGGCACACCGCCAAGGCCCCGCGGGGCGTGGCAATGATGTGCACCATGCCCCAAGCATAGCCGAAAGACGCGCCCGATCCCGGCCTCGGGAACCCGTCACGGTGGCGTGGTCGTCCGCCCCTCCCGCTCGGGGCGAGCCGCCCGGCGCGTACCATCGAGGCCCTCTCATCCCCGCAGCCAGGAGCGACCGATGACGCGATCCTCCCTCCTGCCCTTGGCATGCACGTTCGCCCTGACCATGGCCGCAGCCCTCTCCCACGCGACGCCCAGCCCCGCCCCGGCGGCAGCCGCCGCCTGCCCGCCGATCCTGCAGCACACCTTCCCGCGCCTGCAGGACGAGGCACCGCAGAACCTGTGCCAGTACGCCGGCCAGGTGGTGCTGGTGGTCAACACCGCCAGCTACTGCGGCTTCACGCAGCAGTACAAGGAGCTGGAGGAGCTCTACCGCCGCTACCGCGACCGCGGGCTGGTGGTGCTTGGTTTTCCGTCCAACGACTTCGGGCAGCAGGAGCCCGGCACCAACCAGCAGATCGCCGAGTTCTGCGAAAACACCTTTGGCGTGCAGTTCCCGATGTTTGCCAAGAGCCACGTGCGCGGCCCGCAGGCCAACGCCCTGTTCCGGCAACTGGCCGAGCGCACCGGCACGACGCCGAAATGGAACTTCTACAAGTACCTGATCAGCCGCGACGGCCGCACCGTGCTGGCCTACGGCAGCCTGACGGCGCCGGACAGCGCGGCGCTGCGGCGCGACCTGGAGCGGCTGCTGGCCGCGCGTCCCTGAGTGCACGACGGCCGCAAACCGCCGCGGCGGGCGTGGCGCGGCACCTCAGCGCCCGCCGGCCGGGGCGGCCAGCCACGTGGCCGCCTGCGGCAGGTTGGCCAGCGCGGCGGACTCGGGCAGCTCGATGCGGCGCGCGCCGTCGTAGCGGCGCGCCCAGTAACGCTCGTTGAGGTCGCTGACCTTGACGCGGTCGCCCTTGCTGGGCGCGTGCACGAACTTGCCGTCACCCAGGTAGACACCGACGTGACTGAAGGCGCGCCGCATGGTGTTGAAGAACACCAGATCCCCGGGGCGCAGCTCCTCGCGCGCCACCGGCGTGGCAGCCTGCGCCTGCTCGGCGGCGCGGCGCGGCAGCACCAGCCCCAGCGTATGCGCGTAGACGTAGCGCACGAAGCCGCTGCAGTCGAAGCCGGCCTGCGGCGAGCTGCCGCCCATGCGGTACGGCACGCCGACCAGCCCGAGTGCCGTGTCGATCAGCTGGGTGGCCACCGCGCCGGTCTCACTGCCCACGGACTGCAGCCGCTGCACCCACGGCGCCGCGGCCGCGGCGACGGTCTCCACGCCGGTGGCGGGAGGCACGGGCTCATCCGCCCACACGGTGGCCGGGCCCGCCAAGGCGGCGGCCGCGAACAGGGCGACAAGCGTTCGGCGCATGGGCGCGGATGTTAGCAGAGCGGCGCAGCGGCCCGCGCGCAACCCGCCGCCACCGCCAGCGCCAACCGCGCCAGCGCCTGCCACGGGTCGGCCGGCCAGTCCGGATGCGGCAGCCCCTTGACGATGCCGTCCACCGTCTGCGCCTCGGCCAGCCAGCGCCCGGTCTGCGCGCTGCGCAGCCGCGGCAGCAGCCGCTCGTAACGCTGCTCGCGCGCGCCCCAGACGCGCTGCTCGCGCAGCACCAGCGGCAGCGGCCGGCCCGCCTCCAGCGCGCGGCGCGCGCGGTGCAGCGCGCGCACCTCCTCGGCCAGCGCCCAGAGCACCGGCACCGGCGCCACCCCTTCGGCCTGCAGGCCCTGCAGCATGCGCTGCACGCGCCCCGGCGCGCCATCCAGCACCGCCTCGGGCAGGCGGAACGGATCGAAGCGCGCCACATCCAGCACCGCCGCGCGCACCTGCTCGAACGACAGCTCGCCGGCCGGGTACAGCAGGCCGAGCTTGGCGATCTCCTGGTGCGCCGCCAGCAGGTTGCCCTCGACGCGCTCGGCGATGAAGGCCAGCGTGCGCAGCCCCTCCTCGCCGGCGGCCACGTGCTGGCCCTGCGCCTGCAGCCGCTGCGCGATCCAGCCCGGCAGCTGGGCGCGCTCCACCGGCTCCACCCGCACCACCACGCCGTGCGCCGCCAGCGCCGCGAACCACGCGCTCTTGAGCGCCGCCGCATCCAGCCGCGGCAGCACCAGCAGCGTCACCGTATCGGGGCTGGCGGCAGCCTGCGGCCCCAGCCGCTGCAGCGCCTCGGCGCCGTCCTTGCCGGGCTTGCCCGACGGGATGCGGATCTCCACCAGCCGCCGCTGCGCGAACAGGCTCAGCTCCGCTCCGGCGGCCAGGATCGCGCTCCAGTCGGCCTGCTGCCCCGTCACCGTGAACACGGTGCGCTCGGTGTGGCCGGCGGCGCGCGCGGCGGCACGGATCGCGTCGCACGCCTCCTGCACCAGCAGCGCCTCATCCCCGTGCACCACGTACAGCGGCTGCAGCCCGCGCTGCAGCTGCGCCGGCAGTTGGTTGGGGCTGACCTGCATGGCACCGATTCTAGGCCGCGCGTAAGATCGCGCCCGGTTCGCCCAGGAGACGCCCCCATGCCCACCCCTCCCACCGCCGTCAGCCTGATCGGCGCCCCCACCGACATCGGCGCCGGCTCCCGCGGCGCCTCGATGGGCCCGGAAGCCCTGCGCGTGGCCGGGCTGGCCGAGGCGCTGCGCGCGCTCGGGCTGGACGTCGCCGACCGCGGCAACCTGCACGGCCCGCCCAACCCCTGGCAGCCGGCGCACGGCGGCTACCGCCACCTGGACGAAGTGGTGGCATGGAACCGCGCGGTGCACGCGGCGGTGCAGGCCGAACTCGCCCTGGGCCGCTTGCCGATCCTGCTCGGCGGCGACCACAGCCTGGCCATCGGCTCCATCGGCGCCGTGGCGCGCCACTGCCGCCAGCAGGGCCGCCGGCTGCGCGTGCTGTGGCTGGACGCGCACGCCGACTTCAACACCAGCGCCATCACCCCCAGCGGCAACCTGCACGGCATGCCGGTGGCGGTGCTGTGCGGCTTCGGACCGCCGCCGCTGGTGCACCTGGGCGGCGACGGCCCGGCGCTGCAGCCTGCGCAGGTACGCCAGATCGGCATCCGCAGCGTCGATGCCGGCGAGAAGCGCTTCGTGCACGCGCAGCGGCTGGAGGTGTATGACATGCGCTACATCGACGAGATGGGCATGCGCGCCACCATGGAGCAGGCGCTGGCCGGCCTGGACGAGCACACCCACCTGCACGTCAGCTTCGACGTCGACTTCCTCGACCCCGAGATCGCCCCTGGCGTCGGCACCACCGTGCCCGGCGGCCCCACCTACCGCGAGGCGCAGCTGTGCATGGAAATGATCGCCGACACCGGACGGCTGGCCAGCCTTGATATCGTCGAGCTCAACCCGGCGCTGGACGAGCGCAATCGCACCGCGCGCGTGGCAGTGGAGCTGGTGGAAAGCTTATTTGGCAAGAGCACGTTGATGCGCGAGCACCAGGCGCGGCGGCGGGGGTGAGGCCGGTCATCGGCAAGCGGCTGGTCAAGACGCCCAAGCTCTACTTTCTGGACGTCGGGCTGGCGGCGTGGCTGGCGGGCATCCGCGCGCCGGCGCAGCTGCACACCCACGCGCTGCGCGGCGCGCTGTTCGAGACCTGGGTCGTCTCCGAAGTCGTCAAGGCGTTCGCCCACCGCGGCCGGTCCACGCCGCTGTTCTTCTGGCGCGACAGCACCGGGCTGGAGGTCGACCTCGTCTGGGAAAGCGCCGACGGGCTGCAGGGGGTGGAGATCAAGTCCGGCCGCACCTTCGCCGCCGACTGGCCGCAGGCGCTGGCGCGCTGGCGCGCGCTGCAGCCGGGGCCGCTGCCCACGCCATGGATCGTCTACGGCGGCCAGGGCGACCACGAGCGGCAGGGCTGCCGCGTGCTCGGCTGGGCCGAGCTGGCGGCCTGCCTGCAAGCCCGCGTACCCGATTGAGCGTCGCGCCGCCGCGACCGGCTCACGACCCGCGCACCGCCGCCAGCCGCACCAGCAGCTGGCGCACGATCGCCGTGCGCATGTCGTCGAACAGCAGCGCCTCCTCGGCCTCCTTGCCGAGCACCACCGTCTCGGCGAAGCTGAGCTCGCGCTCATGCAGCAGCTCGGCGGGCCCGATCAGCTCGCGCCCGTCCGGCGTACGCAGCGCGTAGCGCACGCGGCGGCGCAGCAGCAGCTCGCGCACCTGGCCGGCCGCGGTGGTGCCCACCACCACGCGCTCGCGCTGGTCCTGCAGGATCTCCAGCACCACGTCCGGCACCGGCGCCGCGGCCCCGGCGGGCGCGGCGGCGCGGCGCGGCTCCAGCACCTGCACGCCGCTGGCGGTCAGCTGCGCGCGCAGGCTTTGCGCCACGTCGCCGTCCACCGCGCCCTGCAGCCGCAGCGTGCGAAACGCGAACGCAAGGCCCTGCCCGCGCAGCCGAAAACCGCACCCGGCGGCCAGCGCCGCCACGGTGAGGGCCGCCCCGAGCAGCGCGCGGCGCGCCAGCGCCATCGTCACACCACCACGTTGACCAGGCGGCCCGGCACCACGATCACCTTCTTCGGCGCGCGGCCCTCGCCGAAGCGCGCCACCTCCGGCGCCTGGCGCGCCAGCGCCTCGATCGCGGCGGCATCGGCCTGCGCCGGCACGGTCAGGCTGCCGCGCACCTTGCCGTTGACCTGCAGCACCAGCTGCAGCTCGTCACGGCGCAGCGCCGCCTCGTCCGGCTGCGGCCACGGCGCATCCAGCAGGTCGCCGAGCGCCCCGGCGTAGCCGAGCCGCTGCCACAGCACCCAGGTCAGGTGCGGCGTGGCCGGGTACAGGCAGCGCAGCAGGATGCCGAAGCCCTCGATCAGCGCCACGCCGCCGCCGGGCTCGTCCGTCGGGTCGAACGCCTCCAGCGCGTTGAGCATCTTCATGCAGCCCGACACCACGGTGTTGTACTGCATGCGCTGGTAGTCGTAGTCCACCTGCTTGAGCACGCTGTGGATCTCGTGGCGCAGCGCCTTGGCGCGCGGGCCGAACGCCACGTCGGCCAGCGACCCGGCCCCCTGCACCGCCTGCTGCGCGGCGCTGAAGTCCATCGCCGCCAGCCGCTGGCCGAACGCCCAGACGCGCTTCAGGAAGCGGTGGCTGCCCTCCACCGCGGCGTCGTTCCACTCCAACGTGGCCTCCGGCGGCGCGGTGAACATGGTGTAGAGCCGCGCGGTGTCGGCGCCATACTTCTCGATCAGATCCTGCGGATCGACGCCGTTGTTCTTCGACTTGGACATCGTGCCGACGCCCTCGTAGTCGATCGGCGTGCCGGCCGGCAGCACGCCGTCGGCGCTGGCCACGTCGCGCTTCAGGCGCGCGCCGACGATGCGCCCGCCCTCGTCGAGGACGTTTTCCACGTCGTGCGGCCAGAAGTATTCCTTGCCACCCTTGGCGGTGCGGCGACTGTAGATGTGGTTGAGCACCATGCCCTGCGTCAGCAGCCGCTTGAACGGCTCGTCCACCTGCACCAGCCCCAGGTCGCGCATCACCTTGGTCCAGAAGCGCGCGTACAGCAGGTGCAGGATCGCGTGCTCGATGCCGCCGATGTACTGATCCATCGGCATCCAGTGGCGCGTGCCCGCGCCGACCATCGCATCGTCCAGGTGCGGATCGCAGTAGCGCATGAAGTACCAGGACGAATCGACGAAGGTGTCCATGGTGTCGGTCTCGCGCCGCGCCGGCTTGCCGCACTTGGGGCAGTCGACCTTCAGGAACGCCTCGCACTTGGCCAGCGGGTTGCCGCTGCCGTCGGGGATCAGGTCTTCCGGCAGCACCACCGGCAGGTCCTCGTACGGCACCGGCACCGGACCGCAGTCGTCGCAGTGGATGATCGGGATCGGCGTGCCCCAGTAGCGCTGGCGGCTGATGCCCCAGTCGCGCAGGCGCCAGGTGACTTTCTTTTCGCCCAGCCCCTTGGCTGCCAGCAGCTCGGCCACCTTGTCCACGGCGGCCTGATGCGGCAGACCATCGAGCGGCCCGGAGTTGACGCAGCGGCCGCGCTGCTTGTCGGCGTACCACTCGGCCCAGGCGTCGGCGGAAAACGTCTCCCCCTCCACCGCGATGACCGGCTTGATCGGCAGACCGTACTTCTTGGCGAAGGCGAAGTCGCGCTCGTCGTGCGCCGGCACGCCCATCACCGCGCCGTCGCCGTAGCCCATCAGCACGTAGTTGCCGACCCACACCGGCACCGCCTCGCCGGTCAGCGGGTGCGTGACCACGAGGCCCGTCGGCATGCCCTCCTTTTCCTTCAGCGCCAGCTCCGCCTCGGTGGTGCCGCCGAGCTTGCAGCGCTCGATGAAGGCGGCCAGCTCGGGGTTGCCGCGCGCCGCGTGCGCCGCCAGCGGATGCTCCGGCGCCACCGCGCAGAAGGTCACGCCCATGATGGTGTCGGCGCGGGTGGTGAACACCCACAGCCGCCCGTCCTGGATCAGATGGCCGCGCTCGTCGCGGATGTCGTGCGGGAAGGCAAAGCGCACGCCCTCGCTCTTGCCGATCCAGTTTTCCTGCATCAGCCGCACGCGTTCCGGCCAGCCGGCCAGGAAGTTCGGATCGTCCGGATTGGCCACCGCCGACAGCAGCTCCTCGGCGTACTTCGTGATCGCCAGGTAGTAGCCGGGGATCTCGCGCTTTTCCACCAGCGCGCCGGTGCGCCAGCCACGCCCGTCGATCACCTGCTCGTTGGCCAGCACGGTCTGGTCGACCGGGTCCCAGTTGACCACCTGCGTCTTGCGGTAGGCGATGCCCTTTTCCAGCATCTTCAGGAACAGCCACTGGTTCCACTTGTAGTACTCGGGGCTGCAGGTGGCGATCTCGCGGCTCCAGTCGATGGCCAGGCCCATCGCCTGCATCTGCCGCTTCATGTAGGCGATGTTGTCGTACGTCCACCGGGCGGGCGGCACGCCGTTCTTGATCGCGGCGTTTTCGGCCGGCAGGCCGAAGGCGTCCCAGCCCATCGGCATGAGGACGTTGCAGCCCTTCATGCGCAGCTGGCGCGCCATCATGTCGTTGATGGTGTAGTTGCGCACGTGCCCCATGTGCAGCTTGCCGCTGGGGTAGGGCAGCATGGAGCAGGCGTAGAACTTGGGCTTGGCGGGATCCTCGGTGACGCGGTAGGCGTCGCGCGCGGCCCAGGCGGCCTGGGCCTCGGCCTCGACGTCGCGGGGGGAGTAAGCGTCTTGCATGATGCGGATGCGCGGCGATGAAGGCACGGCGGGCACGCACGGCCTGCAGGCCGTGCGTGCCCGCCCTGCGAAGGTCGGGAATCGCCGGGGATTGTATCGGCCGCGCTCCGGCGCCGGCCACGACGCTTCTCAGGCCAGCGTCTCGGCCAGGAACTCGCGCATCGCCACCCACGAGCGCGCATCCGCCCGCGCGCTGTAGACGGTGCCGAAGTCCGGATCGTTGGCCTCCGGGTTGGTGAAGGCGTGCATCGTGCCGCCGTAGGCGTGCAGCTGCCAGTCGGCGCCGGCCTCGGTCATCTCTTTGGCGAACGCCAGCACCGCCTCGGGCGTGGCCATCGGGTCGTCCCAGCCGTGCAGCGCCAGCACCTTGGCCGTGATGCGCCGCCCCGCGGTGTTGCCGGGCGGCGTGAACAGGCCGTGGAAGCTGACCACGCCGCGCAGCGGCAGCCCGCAGCGCGCCATGTCCAGCACGCTCAAGCCGCCGAAGCAAAAACCGATCGCCGCCAGCCGCTCGCGATCCACTTCCGGCTGCGCCGCCAGCGTTTGCAGCGCCGCGCCGAGGCGCGCCTGCAGCAGCGCCCGGTCCTGCACCAGCGGCGTCATCAGCGCGGCGTTTTCCTCCTTGCTGCGGCCCCGCTTGCCCTTGCCGTAGACGTCCATCGCGAAGCCGACGTAACCCAGCCCGGCCAGCGCGCGCGCCTTGCCATCCTCGAACGGGCCGCGCCCGGCCCACGCATGCGCCACCGCCACCGCGGGCCGCGGCGCGCTGAAAGCGTCGTCCCACGCCAGCAGCCCCTCGAAGGTGACGCCGTCGTGCATGTACTCGATGGTGCGGGTCTGGATCGTCATCGTGCTTGCCTCCTCGTCACAGGGTTGACCCGGGCCGCCGCCACGCCGCGGCGCGTCAGCGCAGCCCGAGCACGTCGAACATGTCGTACAGGCCGCTTGCGCGCCCGGCCAGGAAGCGCACCGCGCGCAGGCTGCCCTGCGCGTAGGTGGCGCGGCTGCTGGACTTGTGCGTGATCTCGATGCGCTCGCCGCTGCCGAGAAACATCACCGTGTGGTCGCCCACCACGTCACCGCCGCGCACGGTGGCAAAGCCGATCGCGCCGGCCGGCCGCTCGCCGGTGTGGCCGACGCGCTCGTAGACGGCGCAGTCCTGCAGCCGCCGGCCCTGCGCGGCGGCGATCACCTCGCCCATCTTCAGCGCGGTGCCGCTGGGCGCATCGACCTTGTGGCGGTGGTGCGCCTCCACGATCTCGACGTCGTAGCCGTCGCGCAGCGCCTGCGCCGCCAGCTCCAGGAGCTTGAGCGTCACGTTGACGCCGACGCTCATGTTGGGCGCCAGCACCACCGGGATGCGCTCGGCCGCGCGCGCGATCGCGGTCTTCTGCGCCTCGTCGAAGCCGGTGGTGCCGATGACCATCGCCACGCCGTGGCGCACGCACGCCTCCAGATGCGCCATCGTGCCCTGCGGGCGCGTGAAGTCGATCAGGAAGCGGCTGCGCGCCAGCGCCGCGTCGAGGTCGGCGCCGATCGTCACGCCGCTCGTGCGGCCGGCAAACGCCGCCGCGTCCTGCCCCAGCGCCGGGCTGTCGGCGCGGTCCAGCGCGGCGCTGAGCCGGCAGTCGTCGGCGGCCAGCACCGCCTCGATCAGCATGCGGCCCATGCGGCCGCTGGCGCCGGCAATGGCGATCGGGTACGGGGGCGTGACGGCAGACATGCGGATTCGTGGCGTCAGAGTCGGGGCATCGAGGAAGCGCAGGGCGGCGCGCTCAGCGCGCCTCCAGCGGGGGATAGGCGGTGGCGGCCGGCGCCGGCGGCTGTGCGGCCGCGGGGGCGGCGGCCGCGGGCGCGCGGCCCTGGGCGGCACGCAGCTGCGCCTCGTCGGCCTCCAGCACCGGGGGCTTGCCGGCCGGGCGGCGCACCGGCAGGCTGGCGACGAACTCGCGCTCGCTGGGCAACTCGCCGTCGGCGTGCACGCGCGCCAGCCGCTCGCCCTCGAAGAACACCGACACCACGCGCCGCTGCGGCGGCTGGCCCTGGCGCTGGAACGTGAACACGTAGTCCCAGCGGTCGGCGTGGAAGATGCTGGCCACCAGCGGCGTGCCCAGGATCGCCTGCACCTGTTGCCGCGGCATGCCGGGCTGCAGCGCCTCCACCTGCTCGCGCACCACCACGTTGCCCTGCAGGATGTCCATGCGGTACGGGCTGATCGCCCCGCCCAGCGTGGCCAGCCGCTGCGCGCCGTCCTGCAGCGAGGCACAGCCGCCCAGCAGCAGCACGGCCAGCGCGAGCACCGCACCGTCGGAGCGGCCGGCGCGGGGACGACGAAGGAAGGTTCGTTCCATGGCCAAATCCGGTCGGCGCGCACGCGCGTCGCGCCAAGTTATATCATCCGGCCCATTGTAGTGGCGCGCCCGGGCCGGCGCTGCGCCGTCCTTGTCTCGTCCCGCCGATGACCCGTCTCGACGAACTCAAAAGCACCGGGCTGAAGGCCACGCTGCCGCGACTGAAGATCCTGGAGATCTTCCAGTCCGGCCGGCAGCGTCACATGACGGCGGAAGACGTCTTCAAGGCGTTGCTGGAGGATCAGGCCGACATCGGTCTGGCCACCGTCTACCGCGTGCTGACGCAGTTCGAGCAGGCCGGCATCCTCGTGCGCAGCAACTTCGAGTCCGGCAAGGCGGTCTACGAGCTCAACGAGGGCCAGCACCACGACCACCTGGTCTGCCTGGACTGCGGCCGCGTCGAGGAATTCTTCGACGCCGAGATCGAGCGGCGCCAGCAGGCCATCGCGCAGGAGCGCGGCTTTGCGCTGCGCGAGCACGCGCTGGCGCTGTACGCCCATTGCACGCAGACCGACTGCCCGCACCGCAGCCGGCCGGCGCGCCGCGGCGGCTAGGGCGACCGGCTCAGCCGTCGTCGCGCAGCATCGCGGCGCGCTGGCGCTGCACGAACTCCTGATAGGTGTCGATGCCGCGCAGCTGCAGCACGGTGTTGCGCACCGCCGCCTCCACCAGCACCGCCATGTTGCGGCCCGCCACCACCGGAATCAGCGTCTTGCGGATCGCCACGCCCAGCACGTCCTGATGCAGCGGCTCGCCCGGCAGGCGCTCGTAGTCGCGCTCCAGCGTGGCCAGGCGAACCAGGTGCACGATCAGGCGCAGGCGCATCTTGCGCCGCACCGCCGTCTCGCCAAAGATCGCCTTGATGTCCAGCAGGCCGATGCCGCGCACCTCCAGCAGGTTCTGCAGCAGCTCCGGGCAGCGGCCCTCGATCGTGGTCTGGTTGACGCGATAGAGGTCCACCGCATCGTCGGCCACCAGCCCGTGCCCGCGCGAGATCAGCTCCAGCCCCAGCTCGCTCTTGCCCAGCCCCGACTCGCCGGTGATCAGCACCCCCAGCCCCAGGATGTCCATGAACACCCCGTGCATCGTCGTGCGCTCGGCGAAGTGGCGCGACAGGTACGCGCGCAGCACGTCGATGACGAACGCCGCCGAGGCCGCGGTGGCAAACAGCGGGATGTGCGCGCGCTCGCACATCGCCACCAGCTCCGTCGGCGGCGGCTGGTCGTCGGCCACCACCAGCAGCGGCGGCTCCAGCGTCACGATGCGCGCCACGCGGCGGCGGCAATCCTCGTCGGTGGCGTTGTGCAGGTAGGCCACCTCGCGTGCGCCCAGCACCTGCGCGCGGTAGGGGTGGATGTAGTTCAGGTAGCCGACCAGGTCGGCGCCGGAACGCGCCTCGGCCACCGCCTTGTCGTCGAAGCGGCGCTCGCTGGCGCTCTGCCCCGCGATCCACTGCCACTTCAGGGTCTCGCGGTGGTGCTCGAACAGGACGTCGGCGCTGATGGCGCGGGGCTTCATCGGCGGGGGCGCGCGCGGGCGTTGCCGTGCGGCGCGCGTGGGGTCAGGCCGCGGCGTGCGCCGACTGCCAGCCGGCGATCAGGCCGTGCAGCGTGGCCGGGTTGTCGGCCGCCTTCATCTGCTCGCGCAGCTGCGCGTCGCTGAGCAGCTCGGCGATCTCCGACAGGATCTCCAGATGCTTCTGCGTGGCCGCCTCCGGCACCAGCAGGAAGATCAGCAGGCTGACCGGCTGCTCGTCCGGGGCGTCGAAGCCGATCGGCTGCGCCAGGCGGAACACCGCCGCCATCGGCTGCTTGAGCCCCTTGATGCGGCCGTGCGGAATGGCCACGCCATGCCCGAGCCCGGTGGAGCCCAGCCGCTCGCGCGCGAACAGGCTGTCGGTGATGAGCGCCCGGTTGAGGCCGTGCAGCGACTCGAACAGCAGGCCGGCCTCCTCGAAGGCGCGCTTCTTGCTCGTGGCGTCGACGGCCACGAGCACGTGCTCGGGCGGCAGGATGGCGGACAGACGGTTCATGAACGAAACCCCCTTCGGGAGAGCGGATGATACGCCCGCGCGTTGCGTTTTGCCCACGGCCGAAACGACAAACCGCCTGCTCCGGCAGGCGGTTTGTTGCGGCGCAGCAACAGCCGCGCCGGCGCGGCCTCAGGCCACCTCGCGCTTCATCGGCAGGTGGTGGTGCTCCTGCACCTTGTCCTTGTAGCGCAGCACCTGGCGGTCGAGCTTGTCGGCCAGCTCATCGACCGCCGCGTACAGGTCGGCGTGCGTGCTTTCGGCGTAGATCTCCTTGCCCTTGACGTGGATGTTGCACTCGGCCTTCTGGCGGTGATCCTTGTCCTTGATCTTGTCCACGGACAGCAGGACACGGATGTCCACCACCTGGTCGAAATGGCGCGAGATGCGCTCCAGCTTGGACGCGACGTAGCTGCGCAGCGCAGGCGTGACCTCGAGGTGGTGTCCGCTGATGGTCAGGTTCATGACGGGCCTCCTAACGTTGCTGATTCGGCGCCCGGCCGCCGACGGACCGGGCCGCGACGCGGGTGCGGCCACCGGCCGACACCCACGGCTCCTACTATGCCCGTTTGACCCCCGTGTGACAAGCGCCGGCGGGCACCCCGCGCCCCACGGGACAGCCCCGATGGACGCCACGGCGCCGGGCGGCGATACTGGGGTGCCCGTCGTGCCCCGCCCACGTCCTGCCCATGGCCCTCGAGACCCTGCTGGCCCAGGCCCTGCCGGTACGCGCACCGCCGCCCCCGCCGCGGCGCGCGCTCGTGCTGATGGGCGGCGGCGCCCGCACCGCCTACCAGGTCGGCGTGCTGCAGGCGCTGGCCGGGCTGCTCGGCCCGGGCGCGTTTCCGTTCGACGTCGTCATCGGCACGTCGGCCGGAGCGCTCAACGCCGCCTTCCTGGCCAGCGTGGCCGACGAGGGCACGGCCGCGTTCGAGCGCCTGGCGGCGTTCTGGGCCCGGTTGCGCTCCGGCCATGTCTACCGGCTCAGCGCCCTGCGGCTGGGGCGGCCCAACCTGCTCAGCGCCGGTCTGACGCTGCTGCGCCAGGTGCGCCATCACCGCGCGCTGCTGGACAGCCAGCCGCTGGTGGAGACGCTGCAACGGGCGCTGGAGCTGCCGCGGCTGGCCGCGGCGCTGCAGGACGGGCACCTGACCGCGCTGGGCGTGACCGCCTCCAGCTACACCAGCGGCGAGCACTGGACCTTCGTGCAGGCGCGCGCCGGCGCCTTCGAGCCGTGGCACCGGCCAGGACGCCGCGCCGAGGCGCAGGTGATCGGCATCGACCACCTGCTGGCCTCCGCCGCCATCCCGTTCCTGTTTCCGGCCGTGCCGCTGTGGGTGGACGGGCGGCGCGAATATTTCGGCGACGGCTCCATGCGGCAGCTCTCGCCGCTGTCGGCGGCCATCCACCTGGGGGCGCGGCAGATCCTCGTCATCGGCGTCGGCCAGCCGCAGCGCGCCACGCTGGCCGGCGCGGCCGAGGGCGAGCCGGGCGCCGGCACCATCGCCGGCCATGCGCTGGCCAGCGTGTTTCACGACACGCTGCAGGCCGACGTCGAGCAGGCGCAGCGCGTCAGCCGCGCGCTGCGCAGCCTGCCGCCGGCGCTGGCCCAGGCGCTGCCGTACCATCCGGTGGACGTGCTGGCCATCCAGCCCAGTGCCTCGCTGGACGCGCTGGCGCGCGAACACGCCGAGGCCCTGCCGCCGGCCACGCGCCACACGCTGGCCGGTCTGGGGGCGCTGGAAACGCGCCGCGGCGGCAACGGCAGCGCCGCCGCGCTGGCCAGCTACCTGCTGTTCGAGCCCCCGTTCGTGCACGCGCTGATGCAGCTCGGCCGCGGCGACGCGCTGCGCCACGCCGCGGCGCTGCGCGCCCTGTTCGCGGCGGGCGCAGCGCCGGCTTCGGTGCCATAATGCGGGCCTTGCTTCCTGACTTTCCGACCACCCTGGAGCTTCACCGTGGACAGCAGCCCTAGTCGCTGGCTTGCGGTGGCGTGGTCCGGTCGTCGGCACCGCGGCTGAGGCCGCCCGGCGGGGCGGTGCGCCGCGCGGGCGCCGGCGGTCGGCGCGCCGCGTCGCAAGCCATCTGCGCCCGCCCCTCCGTCGTCCCGCCCGGTGCCGCCATGCTCAACGTCTTCACGCTCGTCAACGGCCGCCTCGTCCAGGAAGAGATCGACTCGCTGGAGGATCTGGCGCGCTTCGCGCCGATCTGGGTCGACATGGAATCCCCCACGCCCGAGGAGCGGCGCTGGGTGCGCCAGCACTTCGGCCTGTCGATCCCCGAGGACGCGATGGACGAGGACATCGAGGAGTCGGCGCGCTTCTTCGAGGAGGACAACGGCGAGCTGCACGTGCGCTCGGACTTCCTGATCGACGACGAGGACGACCCGCGCCACGTGCGCGTGGCCTTCATCCTCAACGACCGCAACCCCGGGCTCAAGAGCCACGGCGTGCTGTTCTCGATCCACGACGAGGACCTGCCGGTGTTTCGCCTGCTGCGGCTGCGCGCGCGGCGCATGCCGGGCCTGATCGACGACGCCAAGGACGTGCTGCTGGCGCTGTACGACACCGACGTCGAATACTGCGCCGACATCCTGGAGGGCGTGCACGACGAGCTGGAGACGATCAGCGCGCAGGTGCTGTCGGGCCAGCTCACCGACGACACCGCGCAGCAGGTGCTGTCGGCCATCGCACGCCACGAGGACCTCTCCGGCCGCATCCGGCGCGACATGATGGACACGCGCCGCGCGATCAGCTTCCTGATGCGCATGCGGCTGCTGTCGGCCGAACAGTTCGAGGACGCGCGCCAGATCCTGCGCGACATCGACTCGCTGGAGGGGCACACCTCGTTCCTGTTCGACAAGATCAACTTCCTGATGGACGCCACCATCGGCTTCATCAACATCAACCAGAACAAGATCATCAAGATCTTCTCGGTGGCCAGCGTGGCGCTGCTGCCGCCGACGCTGATCGCCAGCATCTACGGCATGAACTTCCAGTTCATGCCGGAGCTGGAGTGGAAGCTGGGCTACCCATTCGCGCTGGCGCTGATGGTGGCCAGTGCGCTCGGGCCGATGTGGTACTTCCGCCGCCGCGGCTGGCTGCGCTGAGCGGCGGCAGGCGCCGCAGGCCACGGCGCGACGCCGCGGCGCAGGGCCGCCCTCGTCAGAGCAGGTTGAGCGCCTTGCGCACGATGCGCGCGCTGTAGTGGCGCGCCACGTCGCGCATGAACGCCTGGAAATCCACGTGCGCCTCGTCGTCGGCGCGGTCCGACAGCGTGCGCACCGCCGCAAACGGCGTGCCGTAGTCGGCGCACACCTGCGCCACCGCGGCGCTTTCCATGTCCACCGCCAGGGCGTCGGGCAGATCGCGGCGCAGCGCCTCCGACTCGGCCACGCTGGTGATGAAGCGGTCGCCGCTGACGATCAGGCCCTGGTGCACCGTCGGACGGTGCAGGCCGAAGGCACGCAGCGTCTGCTCGCTGACGAGTTTGGGCAGCCAGGTCACCGCATCGCGCGCCGCCTCGGTCAGCACCTGCACCAGCACCGCATCGCCGGGATAGCGGCTCACGCCCGTGCCCGGCACCTCCCAGCGCGGAAACAGCGGCGCGGCGCTCAGGTCGTGCTGCAGGTAGTGCGTGCCGACCACCACGTCGCCCACCTCCGCGCCCGGCGCCAGCCCGCCGGCCACGCCGGTGAACAGCACGTACTGCGGGGCGAAGCGCTCGTGCAGCACCGCCGCGGTGGTGGCGCCGGCCACCTTGCCGATGCCGCTGAGCACCGCCACCACCTCGTGCCCCTGCAGGTGGCCCTGCCAGAAGGCGCGCCCGGCGGCCTGCACCTTGCGTTCGTCGGGCATCAGGCGCAGGATTTCGGACAGCTCCTCGTCGACGGCGCTGATGACGGCGATGCGGGCCATGGCGTGGCTTCAGGCGGTGGGGTTGGCGGGCGGTTGCGGCGTACCCCGCAATTCTCGCCGCAAAATCTTGCCGACGGGTGACTTGGGCAGCTCGCTGCGGAACTCGATGACCTTGGGCCGCTTGTAGCCGGTCAGGTTGGCGGCGCAGTACTCGCGGATGTGCGCCTCGGTCAGCGACGGATCCTTGCGCACCACCACCAGCTTGACCGCCTCGCCGGAGTGCTCGTCCGGAATGCCCACCGCGGCGCACTCCAGCACCCCCTCCATCTGCGCCACCACGTCCTCCACCTCGTTGGGGTAGACGTTGAAGCCCGACACCAGGATCATGTCCTTCTTGCGGTCGACGATCCTGAAGTAGCCGCGCTCGTCCATCACGCCGATGTCGCCGGTGCGGAAGAACCCGTCGGCGGTCATCACGCGCGCGGTCTCCTCCGGGCGCTGCCAGTAGCCGGCCATCACCTGCGGGCCGCGGATGGCGATCTCGCCCGGCGTGCCCACCGGCACCTCGCGCCCCTCGTCGTCCAGGCAGCGCAGCTCGGTGCTGGGCAGCGGCACGCCGATGGTGCCGCTGAACGACCTGGCCGTCACCGGGTTGCAGCACACCGAGGGGCTGGTCTCGCTCAGACCGTAGCCTTCGCAGATCGGGCAGCCGGTGCGCTCCAGCCAGCGCTTGGCCACCGCCGCCTGCACCGCCATGCCGCCGCCCAGCGACACGCGCAGGTTGCGCCAGTTGACGGTGTCGAACTCCGGATGGTTGAGCAGCGCGTTGAACAGCGTGTTGACCGCCGGAAAGCTGTGGAAGGTGTGCTGGCGCAGCTCCTTGAGCACCGCCGGGATGTCGCGCGGGTTGGGGATGAGGATCGTCTTGCCGCCGGTGCGCAGGCCCAGCATCATGTTCACCGTGAAGGCGAAGATGTGGTAGAGCGGCAGCGCGCACACCGCGGTGGGCTGCTCGCCGGCCGGGATGGTGCGCCGCGCCGGCGCCTCCCACGCCTCGGACTGCAGCACGTTGGCCACCAGGTTGCGGTGCAGCAGCACCGCGCCCTTGCTGACGCCGGTGGTGCCGCCGGTGTACTGCAGCACCGCCACGTCGTGGGGGCCGACCTCCGGGCGGCGGTATTGGCCACGGCGGCCCTGGGCCAGCGCGGCGTTGAAGCGCACCGCCTGCGGCAGCTCGAACGGCGGCACCAGCTTCCTGACGTGGCGCACCACGGCGTTGACCACCGCCCCCTTCAGGCCCAGCAGGTCGCCCATCGCCGCCAGGATCACGTGCCGCACCGGCGTGTGCGCGATGCACTGCTGCAGCGTGTGCGCGAAGTTCTCGATGATGACGATGGCCGCCGCGCCGCTGTCCTTGAGCTGGTGCTCCAGCTCGCGCGCGGTGTAGAGCGGGTTGACGTTGACCAGCACGTAGCCGGCGCGCAGGATGGCCGCCACCGCCACCGGGTACTGGATGCAGTTGGGCATCATCACCGCCACGCGCTCGCCGCGCGCCAGCCCCAGGCCCTGCAGATACGCCGCCAGCGCGCGCGACAGCTCGTCCACCTGCGCGTACGTCCACTCCTTGCCGAGAAAGCTGTAGGCCGGGCGCTGCGCGTACTTCGCGAAGCTCTCCTCCATCAGCGCCACCAGCGACGGGTAGGTGCCGGGGTCGATCTCGGCCGGCACGCCTTCCGGGTACGCCGCCAGCCACGGCTTGTCGGCGCTGGTCACGGGGCGGGGCTCGGGGCTCGGGTTGCTCATGCGGTCTCCTGCTGCGGATGGTTCGGCCGGACGGAGCGCCGCCCGTGCGGCAGCGCCCGCCCGCCCCGGCGGCCGACGCCGGGCTGACACACGAGCCCATTATGGCGCAGGGACCCGCCCCCGGACGCGCGGGTTAGGGAAAATACGAACGTTCGTTTATTTTTGTGCATCGACCAGCGGCTGAACTTACCCCCGCCACCCGGCGGGAGCGTGCGGAGTACGCCCCCTTCCTCCTTCGTCGGGCCGGGTTCAGTCGGTGATCAGCTTGCCGTCGGTCTTCAGCTTGCCGAGGATGTCGGCATCCGTCGCCCCTGCCGCCAGCCCGAGCGCCGTGGCCAGCGCATCTTTGCTCGCATAGTTGTCAAACACGATGCGCTGCGTCTCAGCAAAGGTAGCCCCACCGTCGTGGTCGACCTGCAACACCAACTTGGTGGCCGACCCCGTACCTTCTGTCGAGAAACGCAGGTATTGACCCAGGTTACCGCTGTTTTCACCTTGCAGAAGGTCCCGAAGATCGAGCTTGTCCCCTTGTGCAGGATTGAAGTCGGCGATGACATCCCGGGCGGGGGCCGAGCTTGTGCCTTGGTCACCCAGGTTCCACTTGAAGACGTCGGCACCCAAGCCTCCCACCAGCACATCGTTCCCTGCGCCTCCAACGAGAACATCGTCTGCCTCTGCCCCACTCAGGGTGTCGTTGCCCGCCCCCCCGATCAAATAATCGCTCTCCACAGAGCCCAAGAGCGAATCTGAGCCAATCGTCCCCACGACGGTATTGACCGTAAAGTTGTCCGTTGACCGACCGCTCAACGTGATGTCGAAGGTCTGCGACACCGCGTCGCCATCACCGTCCACCAGGGAGAGGTTGAATCGATAATTGATGTCGATCGGGCTGATTTCACGCAACTGCCCCACCGTGACATTGTTCAAGCGGAAACCATCATTCCCATCCTGAACAGCAATTCCGAGGCCTGACTGCCCGTTACTCAAAACCTCAACGGACTGAAACGCCGTGCCACCCAACGTGTCACCAAAACCCGGCAGCGCATGGACGTCGACCTGCCCCCCATCCGAGGAATTCACGTAAAATGTTTCCGTCTGCCCACTCGCGTACACGAGCTTGATCTGCAAACCAACCAAACCACCACTCGGAGAACCAGTGAACCCAGTCGTTCTGAAACTAAAACTATTCACCGGCGAACTAAAGCTAAACTTTATTGATTCATTTCGATCAATCTGATTGTCATTGATAGCCCAGCCCTGCGAGCTTGGATTGACCTCATCCGCTGACTCGTTCGGTACGGCATCTCCATCGCTCCCCGTAATCGTCACGATCAGCCCGGAAATACTACTGTTGATATATTTGGCAAGCGACGGCCCAGACGCCGTAACATCTCCAGTCAACAACTCATCCGTAACCAGAATTTGAGGGCGATCAAGAACCTGCAGCGAATCAGGACCTGAGCCGTTCAGTGTCAACCGCCCCACGACAGCCGATCCGTACCTGAGCTCGACAACAGCCTGCCCATCCGTCGATCCCGGATTCAGTACGGCGCTCGCCCCTGTCGTCCCCGTGAATCCGGTAACATAATAAGCCCCTCGACCGTCCGAGCCGAACCCCCAATCGAGAAAATTCAGACCACCATAAATCGCATTGAGATTGGGCGCAACGATCTCAATGACAGAATCACCGTCCGGATCCAGCCGAGAACCTATCCCAGGCCCGTCGTCCTTGAAGCTCAGGGCCTGGCCGATGTCGAGGCTGGCCGAGGCGGTGGCGGTGTCGCCGTCCGCATCGGTGATGGTGTCGGTGCGGGTGAGCACGATCAGGTTGGCGTTGGCCAGGGTCACGGCGTCGTCCGGGTTGGTCGTCACCGGGTGCTTGATGGCAAGCTGCTGATCGAGGGTGACCTGGCCGCTGCCATCGACGCTGACGGTGAAGTACACCGTGCTGCCCACGCGGCCTTCGATCACCCCGCCGTTGTTGTAGAGCAGGATGTTCTGGCCGGCGAGGTTGTCCAGGCCGCTGTCGGTGCCGTCACCGCCGGTGATGCTGAGCGCGTAGGCGCTCGACACCGTGCCCGCACCGTCCATGCCGTAGCTGAAGGTGTTGCTGAAGTTGTCGGCGAAGTTGGCCGTGGCATCGGCCGTCAGCACCGACTCGTCCACCACCAGGGCATCCGGGGCGGCGCTCGCGCTGAGGCTGATGCTCGGTCCGTCGTCCTTGAAGCTCAGGGCCTGGCCGATGTCGAGGCTGGCCGAGGCGGTGGCGGTGTCGCCGTCCGCATCGGTGATGGTGTCGGTGCGGGTGAGCACGATCAGGTTGGCGTTGGCCAGGGTCACGGCGTCGTCCGGGTTGGTCGTCACCGGGTGCTTGATGGCAAGCTGCTGATCGAGGGTGACCTGGCCGCTGCCATCGACGCTGACGGTGAAGTACACCGTGCTGCCCACGCGGCCTTCGATCACCCCGCCGTTGTTGTAGAGCAGGATGTTCTGGCCGGCGAGGTTGTCCAGGCCGCTGTCGGTGCCGTCACCGCCGGTGATGCTGAGCGCGTAGGCGCTCGACACCGTGCCCGCACCGTCCATGCCGTAGCTGAAGGTGTTGCTGAAGTTGTCGGCGAAGTTGGCCGTGGCATCGGCCGTCAGCACCGACTCGTCCACCACCAGGGCATCCGGGGCGGCGCTCGCGCTGAGGCTGATGCTCGGTCCGTCGTCCAAAATGGTGACGACGAATTCTCCCAGCCCAAGGTTGCCCGCGCTATCGACAGCCTTGACTTTAATAACTATCTCAAGCTTGTCGTCTGGATTTTCAGCGACAGCGTGAACGAGCGCACCCAATTGAAGGAATTCGTAAACCCCACCATCTTTGAGGACAATCTTCCATCGCCCATCATTGTCCGAGAGCGTGCGGGAGTCTGCATCCCAAGTCGCACCCTCTGCCTCCAGCTCGACGGCCCCATCATCGCCCGGGCCAAAGTCAATATCGAGCCTCCCTGTGAGGATTTGAAGCCCTTCGCTTTCATCGCCCTGGACGCTCTGTGCACTCACAGACACATCGTCATCGATAATGGTTACCGTGGCGACAGGATTGCCTAGGACGGCACCCTGAACTGCGGTTATGACTATCTGATAAAACTCATTGCCTTCGGGCTTGTCATCCATTACGATCCCATGGGTTACCTCGAACCCCGCATAACCGACAGGAATAACTACTGTACCCTGAAGCGGCGTGAAGTCCTCACCAGCAGTAGCCGTGCCAGAACGAATTTCATAGGAAACCGAAACCGGCGAATCTGCGGGACGATCCAGCAAAATCAAAAACGTGACGTTCTTGACCCCCTCGCCAGTCCCTTCTGGAACCTCAATGGAGGTCACTCGCGCAACATTCGGGTCGGTCAGGATCAACTGCACACCACCATCGGTACCCGGAACACCGCCTTCTCCTCCAACGAGGCCTACTCCAATGCTCACATTGACCACGCTGACTTCGACCGGCGCCTCCGCCTGCGCGCTCAGCAGCGGCGCGTCGATCGGGCCTTCGGGGTCGAAGCGGTAGCTGTACGACAGCGGATCGACGCTTTCGGTGATGCGCAGCAGGCGCACGAAGCTGGAGCCGTCGGCCTCGCCGCCGCCGGCCGCGCCGGCCGCCGCGGGGTCGAGTTCCTCGGTGAGGTCGCCGCCCTGCTGCAGGATCTGGGTGATCTGCTCCACCGTCTGCGGCTGCACCGCGGCGTCGGCGGCGGTGGGGGTGGCGTCCGTCTGGGCGATGCTGTCGTCCAGCCGCACGGCCTGCTGCGGGCCGATGGCCACCGTCTGGCCGTCCTCCATCAGCAGCTCCACGCGCGCGCCGGCGGCGGTGCGCACGATCTGGCCGCTCTGCAGCACGTCGCCGACCTTGAGGGGGCGGGTACTGCCGTCGGCGAGGACGAGGGCGGCGTTGCCGGTGAGCTGGACGACGGTGGCCTTGGCCATGGCGGACTCCTTGCGGTCTGGGTGATGCGATCCACTCTAGCGCGGGCGCGCGCCGGCGACCATTGGACGAAAGTCCAATTCTTCGCGGGGGCGGGGCGGTCACGCGCCCGGCCCCCGCGGGCCGCGGCGTCAGCCGTCGCGCGGAGCGCCCTTGTCCTTCTGCTGCTCCAGCAGGTCGATCTCGCTGCTGGGGCCGGCGTCGAGCTGCAGGCCGATGATGGTGAGGTCGGCGGGGTCGGATGGGGCGTCGGGGGCGGCGCCGGCAGCCGCCTCCGCGCCGGAGGCGGCTTCGCCGGCCGGCGGCAGCAGGTCGTCCAGCGTGGTGTCGGCCTGCGGCCCCTGCAGCGCGTCGTCCAGCGCATCCTCCAGCGCGAGCGCCGCGCCGTCGGCGGCACCGTCGTCCGCGTCCAGGTCGCCCGCTTCCGGATCGTCTGCGGCGGTGGCGGAGGGGCCTTCGTCCTCCAGCGCGTCGGGGATGCCGTCCCCGTCGCGGTCGGCGTCAGGCGCGGCCAGCGCGGCGGATGCCAGCCCCGCGCCAGCGTCGTCGTCGGCTTCGGCGGCGGCGAACGCGTCCGCCGCGGCCTGCGGGGCCAGCGGGTCGAGCACGGTGCGCGTCACCGTCACGGTCAGCGTGGCGGTGCTGCTGTCGCCGTCGGGGTCGGTCAGGGTGTAGGAAAACGTCTCCTCTCCGCCGGCCGCATCGGGCGAGGGCGTGTAGGTGAAGCCGCCGTCGGGCGCGACGCTGAGCGTGCCCTGCTCCCCCGCGACGAGCCAGGAGCCGTCCGGCTGCGGCGTGCCACCGACCAGCGCCCAGGTGTGTTCGGCCAGCGTGCCGTCGCCCGCCACGTCGTTGGCCAGCAGGTTGCCGGTGGCGGGGCGCACTTCCACCTGCTCCGGCCCCGGCACGGGGTCGAAGAACCACGGCGTCGGCTCCAGCGCCACGGTGGCGCTGGCCTTGTCGGCGCCGCCGGTGTTGTCGCGCACCGCGAACTGCACGCGGTACTCGCCCGGCTCGTCGAAGGTGTGGGTGTAGCTGCCGTCGGCGCTGGTGAGCACGCCGGCGGCCTGCCAGCCGGCGTCGGTGAGGCGGTACAGCGTGACCTGGTATTGGTCGGCGCCGCGGTCGTCGGTGTCCAGCACCGCGGTGGCGCTGAAGGTGAGCCGGTCGCCGGGCGCAGCCTGGAAGTTGGGCGTGACGACGAAGGCCGGGTCGCGGCCGCCCCCTTGGTCGGTGATGGTGAAGGGGTGCGGCAGGGTGCCGCGGGCACTCTGGAACGAGGCGTCGCTGAGCAGCCACTGGCCGTCGTTCTTCTCCTGCGACAGGCGCTGCTCGAAGCTTGCCGCGCCCTCGCCGGCGCCCATCACGCGCACCCTCGACTGGGCGTGGCAGGGCAACGCGCGCGTGATGGGCGCCGGGGGCGGCGGCGCGGCAGGCTCCGGCGCCGGGGTCGGCGCGGCCTCCGCCTGCGGCAGCAGCGGGGCGTCGATCGTCGGGGCCAGCTCGACGCCGTATTCGTAGACGTTGGGGGTGACGTCCTCGACGATGCGCAGCAGGCGCACGAAGCTGTTGCCCTCGCCCTCGGCGCCGCCCGCGGCGCCGGCCGCGGCGGCCTCCAGCTCGTCGAGGTCGCCGCCGCGCGCCAGCACGTCGAGCACGGCCTGCAGCGCGGCGGTGGCTTGCGGCGTGCTGGGCACGGGCGCCTCGGCGCCGACCAGCCACGCCAGCCGGTCGTCCAGCAGCAGGGTGCGGCCGTCGTCCAGCAGCAGCTCCACCGCCGCGCCGGCCGCCGGGCGCACGGTGACGCCGGCGGGCAGCACCTCCCCCGCGGCCAGCAGCCGCGGCGGCCCCTCCGATCCTATCGCGAGCACCTGCCCGCTGACGGCGATCACCCTTGCCTGCTGTGCCATGGTAGGTCCTTTCCCGAGGTCGCGCCAAGCCGCGGTGCGCGGGGCGCACCGCTTCCCGCTCCATCATCGAAGCCGTCCGGCGGGGCGATTTGACGAGGATCAAGGGCACGCCGCCGGCGGGGCACCGCCGGTCGGGCGACCGGCGGCGGGGGACGTCAGAGCACCGCGCCGTCGTCGTCCAGCAGCTGCAGCCGGCGGCTGAGGGTGGCGCGGGTGGCGCGCCGCCGCAGCAGCTTGGCCTGCGCCGCAGGCGGGAAGTCGGTGAACTGGATCACGCCGCGCGCGATCAGGATGTCGATCAGGTCCTCGGTGATGCGGGCCAGCTCCGCGTCGGTGCGGGCCAGCGCATCGCGCGCGGCCAGCGGGTCGGCGCCGGCGGGATCGTCGTCGAAGGGTTCGTTCACGGGGAGACCTCCGGGCCGGGCTCGGCGGGGGAGCGGGCGGCGGGCACCGCCTCGGCCAGCCGCAGCGCCAGCTGCACGCGGTCGCGCACGCCGAGCTTGGCGAACACCTGACCGAGGTGGGCCTTGACGGTGCGCTCGCTGATGCACAGCTGCGCCGCGATCTCGCGGTTGGACTTGCCGGCGGCCACCGCCCGCGCCACCTGCGCCTCGCGCTCCGACAGCTGCGACAGGTCGACCAGCTCACGCGCGGCGGCGGGCTGGCGCTGCAGCAGCGTGCGCGTGGCCGCCAGCAGGCGCTGCACCAGCTCCGGGCCGGCCCACAGGCCGCCGTGGCGCACCACCTGCTCCACCTCGCGCAGCACGGCCGGCACGGCCAGCAGGTGGACGTAGCCACGCGCGCCGGCGTCGAGCGCGCGCAGGCCCTCGGCGTCCTGCGGCACGGGGCTGAGCACGACCACCGGTGCGTCGGCGCGCTCGCGCACGAAGGCGCGCACGTGCGCCTCCCAGTCCGGTTCGGTCACCGGCACCCAGACGGTGTCGCCGGGGCGCACGCCGGCACGCAGCGTGGCCCAGGTGCAGACGCGCCCGTCGGGGAAGGCCTGCAGCCAGCGCGGCGGCGGCAGCGTCGGCGCCTGCGGCCCGGCGTCGCGACCGGTGACGAGGAAGTGGCGCTTGCCGCTCATGGTCGGGGCTCCGTCGGGGCGGGGTTTCAGCGTTCGGTCAGCGCGTTGGCCTTGGCGCGCAGCACGGGCTTGAGCAGGTATTGCAGCACGGTCTTCTTGCCGGTGAGGATGTCGACCTGCGCCACCATGCCGGGGATGATCGGCAGCCCCTCGCCGAGGCTGGCCTGGCGCGTGCGCAGGCGCACGACGTAGTAGGCGTTGCCCCGGTCGTCGACCACCGAGTCGGCGCCGATGCTGACGACGTCGGCCTGCAGCCCGCCGTAGATGGCGAAGTCGTAGGCGGTGAACTTGACGGTGGCTTCCAGCCCCGGGCGCAGGAAGGCGATGTCCTTCGGCGCGATGCGCGCCTCCAGGATCAGCGCGTCGTCCAGCGGCACGATCTCCACCACCTCGCGGCCGGGCTGCACGACGGCACCGACGGTGTTGACGTGCAGCCGCTTGACGGTGCCGCGCACCGGCGACTTGAGGTCGGCCTTGAGCACCTTGTCCTCCAGCGCGCGGCCGCCCTCGGCCATCGCGCGCAGGCGGCTGAGGGTCTCGGACAGTTCCGCGCTCATCTGCGCGCGCGCCTGCAGCTGCACCTCGTCGATGCGGCGCTGCGCCTCGGCGATGGCGGCCTGCACGCGCGCGATCTGGGCGGTGGCCTGCTCGCGCTCGCCGCGCAGGCGCGCCACCTCGCGTTCCAGCCGCAGCACCTCGACCTCGGAGACGGCGCCGCTGCGCACCATCGGGCGCGTGGCGTCGAGCTCGCGCTGCGTGAACTCCAGGCTGCGCTCGGCCTGGTCGCGCCGCGCGCGCGCCTCGTTGAGCTCCTGCTGGCGCTGGCTGAGCTGGCTCTGCGTGATGCCGATTTGCGCGGCGATCTCGGCGCGCTTGGCGTCGAAGGCGGCGCGCTCCTGCGCCACCAGCTGCGGCGCCTCGCGCTGCAGCTCGGCCGAGGGGCTGAAGGCGCGCCCCTGGATGAGGGCCTGCAGCCGCTCGGCCTTGGCCTGCAGCGCCAGCTGCATCGCGCGGCTTTCGCTCAGGTTGGCGGCGAAGCGCGTCGGGTCCACGCGCAGCAGCAGCTGGCCGGCCTGCACCAGCTCGCCCTCGCGCACCAGGATGTCGGTGACGACGCCGCCATCGACGCTCTGCACCACCTGCACCTGGCTGGAGGGCACGACACGCGCCTCGCCGCGCGTGACCTCGTCGACCTCGGCCACCGCGGCCCAGCCGATCAGCACCGCCACCACCAGCGCCGCGATGCGCACCAGGCGGCGCGCACGCAGCGGCTCCTGCTGCAGCTGCGCCCAGTCGGCGTCGGCGCCCCAGTCCTGCGCCAGCCGCGCTTCGTCGGGCGGCGGCCCGCCGGCCAGCCGGTCCACCACGCGGCCGAACAGCGTGCGCCCCAGCCCGCCGCCGACCTGGGTGACTTGGCCGATGCGCTCGAACCCCTTGGCGCCGATCTCGCTCATGGGTTGGCCTTTCCGATGCGGCCCTCGCGCAGGGCCTGCACCACCAGGTCCTTGGGTCCGTCGGCGACGACGCGGCCGGCATCCAGCACGATCAGGCGGTCCACCAGATCGAGCAGCGAGGTGCGGTGCGTCACCAGCACCAGCGTCTTGCCGGGCAGGATGCGCTTCAGGCGCGCCTTGACGGTCTCCTCGGTGCTGTGGTCCATCGAGGCGGTGGGCTCGTCCATCAGCAGGATGGTGGGGTCGTGGACGAGGGCGCGCGCGATGGCCACGCCCTGGCGCTGACCGCCGGAGAGCGACTCGCCGCGCTCGCCCACCAGCATGTCGAAGCCCTGCGGGTGGGCGTTGACGAAATCGGTGATGCCACCCACGGTGGCGGCGCGCAGCAGGTCCTCGTCGTCCGCCAGCGGCGCGCCCAGCGTGATGTTGTCGCGCAGCGTGCCGTAGAAGAGCATCACGTCCTGCTGCACGTAGCCGATGTGGCGGCGCAGCTCGGCCGGGTCGAGCTGGCGCACGTCGACGCCGTCGACCAGCACCGCACCCGAGGTGGGCCGGTAAAGGCCGAGGATGAGCTTGTGCACCGTGGTCTTGCCCGAGCCGACGCGCCCCAGGATGGCCACGCGCTCACCGGGCTGGATGCGGAAGCTCACGTGGCGCAGCGCGCCGTTCTGCTGGCCCGGGTACTGGAACGAGACGTCGCGGAACTCGATGGCGCCGTCGAAGTGGCCGCGCGTGACGAAATGCGCCTGCGGCGGGCGCTCGACCTCGCGCTTCATCAGCTCGTCGAGCGAATCCAGCGCCGTGCGTGCGGTGTGGTACTGCACCAGCAGGCCGGCCACCTGTCCGATCGGCGCCATCGCGCGCGAGGCCAGCATCGTGCAGGCGATCAGGCCGCCGAGCGAGAGCTGGCGCTCGCCGATCAGGTACACGCCGATCATGACCATGACGACGTTGACCGTCTGCTGCACGAACAGCGAGGTGTTGCCGGCGCTGCTGGACAGCAGGCGCAGCTGCGCGCCGACGCGCGCCAGCAGCGCGGCGCTCTGCTCCCACTTGCGCTGCAGCGGCGACTCCGCCGCCAGCGCCTTGACGGTCTCGAAACCCACCAGCGCCTCCACCAGCGTGGCGTTGCGCTGCGCACCGGCGCGGTAGGTGGTTTCGGTGAGCTGCTGCATGCGGCCCTGCACCGCCAGCGCGTACAGCAGCATCAGCAGCGCACCGATCACCAGCGGGATGACCATCGGCGGCGCGATCCAGACGATGACGCCGAAGAACAGCAGCGCGTAGGGCAGGTCGATGAAGGCCATCACGGTGGCCGAGCCGATGAAGTCGCGCACCGACTCGAACGCGCGCAGGTTGGCCGCGAACGAGCCGGCGGAGACCGGTCGCTGCTCCATGCGCATGCCCAGCACCCGCTCCATGATCAGCGCCGAGAGCCTGACGTCGGCGCGGCTGCTGGCCAGGTCGACGAAGCGGCCGCGCAGCACGCGCAGCACCAGGTCACCCGCCAGCACCACCAGCACGCCGGCGGCCAGCACCCACAGCGTGTCGAACGCCTGGTTCGGCACCACGCGGTCGTACACGTTCATGATGAACAGCGGCATCGCCACCGCGAACAGGTTGGTCAGGAAGGCCGCCACCAGCACGTCGCGGTACAGGCCCGCGTTGTCGGCGATGACGCTCCAGAACCAGTGACCGTCGCGGCTGCGCGGCACGGTGCCGGCGCGCGCCTCGAAGTGCTGGCGCGGCCGCACGTACAGCGTGCGGCCGGCGTAGCGCGCCTGCAGCGCCGCCAGCGGCACCTCCACCGGCGCCTCGCCGAGCTCGGGGTAGACGACGCGGCAGGTGCCGTCGTCGCGCCGCTCCAGCAGCACGCAGGCGTCGCGCCCTTCCAGCAGCAGGATGGCCGGCAGCAGCTCGGGCCGCAGCCGCTCGATCGGCAGCCGCACGATGCGGCTGACCAACCCGCAGCGGTGCGCGGCGCGCTCGAACAGGCTGGGCGACAGGCGCCCGCCGACCAGCGGCAGGCCGGCGGTGGCCGCCTCGGCGCTGCTGGCGCGGCCGTGCGCGCGCGCCACGATCAGCAGGCACTGCAGCAGCGGATCGGCCACGGCGGCCGCCGCGGCGTCGGCGGACGCGGGGGACGCGGCGGCGGGGGCGGCGGTCATGCAGGATTCTCCAGCGACGGCGGACGGACGGCCCGCGGGGGCCTGGGCCGCCAGCGCACCGATCTGATGAAACTGAGTGTAGCAGCGGCGCGCGCCGGCTCAATCGGCCAGCAGCAGCGCCGGCTCGTCGCTGGCCACCACCTGCTGCGCCCAGGCGCGCAGCTTGCGCGTGTCGCTGCGCAGCACCTGCTGCTTGACCGGCAGGATCTGCGTCGGGTGCATCGAGAAGCTGCGCAGCCCCAGGCCCAGCAGCAGCCGCGTCAGCGTGACGTCGCCGGCCATCTCGCCGCAGACGCTGACCGGCTTGCCGGCCTCCTGCGCGGCGGCGATGGTGTCGGCCACCAGCCGCAGCACCGCCGGGTGCAGCGGGTCGTACAGGTGCGCCACCGACTCGTCGACGCGGTCGATCGCCAGCGCGTACTGGATCAGGTCGTTGGTGCCGATCGAGATGAAATCGAAATGGCGCAGGAACAGCCGCACCGCCAGTGCCGCCGCCGGCACCTCGATCATCGCGCCGACGCGCACCGGGCCGTAGACCGCGCCGCGGCGGTCGAGCTGCTCGCGCGCCTTGGCCAGCAGCGCGTGCACCTGGCGCACCTCGCTCAGGTGCGCCACCATCGGGATGAGCACGTTGACCTTGCCGTGCGCGGCGGCGCGCAGGATGGCGCGCAGCTGCGTCAGGAACATCGCCGGCTCGGCCAGACTCCAGCGGATCGCGCGCAGCCCCAGCGCCGGGTTGAGGTGGTCGTCGCGCCGGTGCGCCTCCAGCGGCTTGTCGGCGCCGACGTCCACCGTGCGGATCGTCACCGGCAAGCCGTGCATGCCCTCCACCGCACGGCGGTAGGCGTCGTACTGCTCTTCCTCGTCGGGCAGCTTGCCGCCGCGGCCCATGAACAGGAACTCGGTGCGGAACAGCCCCACCCCCACCGCCCCCACGGCCAGCGCCGGCAGCGTGTCCTCCGGCAGCTCGATGTTGGCCAGCAGCTCGATGCGCTGGCCGTCCAGCGTCACCGCGGGCGTGTTCTTGATGCGCGTGAGCTTCTCGCGCTCGACCTCGCCCTGGCGCTGCTTGTAGCCGTATTCGGCCAGCATCATCGGCGAGGGGTCGACGATGACCACGCCCGCATCACCGTCGACGATGACGAGATCGTCCTGCTGGATGAGCTGGCTGGCGTTGCGCACGCCCACCACCGCCGGAATCTCCAGGCTGCGCGCCACGATGGCGGTATGGCTGGTGCGCCCGCCGACGTCGGTGACGAAGCCGGCGAAGACGCCGTGCTTGAAGTGCAGCATGTCGGCCGGCGACAGGTCGTGCGCGACCAGCACCAGTGGCTCGCCGCCGGCGCCGGCCGCGGGGGCAGCGGCCGCCAGCGGCGAGGACTCGCCGCGCAGCGCGCGCAGCAGCCGCTCGACCACCTGCTCCAGGTCGGCGCGGCGCTCGCGCAGGTAGGGGTCCTCCATCTCGTCGAACTGGCGCGCCACCACCTCCAGCTGCGCCGTCAGGGCCCACTCGGCGTTGTAATGGCGCTCCAGTACCCACTGCTTGACACCGTCCTGCAAGTGCTCGTCCTGCAGCAGCATCAGGTGCACCTCCAGCAGCGCGGCCAGCTCGGCGTGCGCCTCCACGCCGTCGTGCGCCAGCCCCTGGCGCAGCCGCTCGATCTCCTCCACCACGGTGTCGCGCGCGCGGCGCAGGCGGCCCAGCTCGTCGGCCACCTGCTGCGGCGCGATGAAGTAGTGCGCGACGTCGACGCGGCTGGCCGCGGCCAGCACCGCGCGCCCGATGGCCACCCCGCGCGAGACCGCCTGCCCGTGCAGCGTGAAGGTCATTGCCCCTCCCCGAACTTGTCGTCGATCAGCGCCAGCAGCGCCTGCATCGCCTGCTCCTCGTCCGGGCCGTCGCATTCGATCTCGACGGTGGCGCCCTGCCCTGCGGCCAGCATCATCACGCCCATGATGCTCTTGGCGTTGATGCGTCGGCCGTGGCGGCTCATCCAGACCTCGCAAGCGAAGCTGCTGGCCAGCTTGGTCAGCTTGGCGGCGGCGCGGGCGTGCAGCCCGAGCTGGTTCTGGATGGTGGCCTGGCGCTGGATCATCGTGGCGAGGGGGGGACGGCCGCCTGCCCGGGCGGCGGACACGGCGCAGCCGGCGTCAGCGGCATGACGCCCTGCGTGCCGCCGGCGGTGGCGCGCGCCGCCAGCGTGGCGATCGGCTCGTGCCGGTAGGTGAAGGCGCGCAGCAGCATCGGCAGGTTGACGCCGGTGACCACGTGCGTGTGCACGCCGTCGCCCAGCTGCGCCGCCACGTTGCAGGGGGTGGCGCCGATGAGGTCGGTCAGCACCAGCATGTCGTCGCCGCCATGCGCCGCCAGCAGCGCGCGCGCCTGCGCCAGCGTGACCTCGGGCGGCTGGTCCGGCGGCACGTCCAGCGCGTCGACCACGCGCTGCGCCTCGGGAAACACGTGCAGCACGCACTGCCGCAGCGCGGAGGCCAGCGGGGCGTGCGCGATGACGAGGATGCCGTTCACGATGCCGCCAATTATGAGCCAGGGCCGCGCCAGGCCAGCGCGCCGAAGAACGCCTCGTGCGCCGCGGCCGGCAGCGCCGCACCATCGGACAGGTAGGCGGCGGCCTGCACCAGCCAGGGACCGCGCGCGCTCCAGTGCAGCTCGGCCCGCACCGCGCGGCCGTCGGGCGCCCGGCCGGGGCCGCGCAGGCAGCGCTGCAGCGCCGCGCCGCGGCCGGCGCACGGCACCTCGGCCCAGCCCGGTGGCAGCGCGCCGGCCTCGGCGGCCGCTGGCGGCGCGCCCAGCGTCGCCCAGGCGGCCCGCTGCCACGCGGCCAGCGCCGCGGCCGCTTGCGCCCCATCGGGCAGCCGCGCCTCGGCCAACGCCCAAGTGGCGCCACCGGCCGTGCAGCTGGCCATGCGCAGCGTCACCGGCGCCGCCTGCGGACCCAGCAGCGGCACCGCGCGCTCGGCGCGCTCCGGCTTGCACGGCAGCAGCGCCAGCAGCGGCGCGGCCAGCCCCGCGTCGCGCCAGTCCAGGGCCGGGCTGCACGCCGCCAGCGCCAACGTCGCCACACCGGCCAACCCTGCACGCTTGGGCCATCGCATGCACAATCGCATGGCCGCATCCTAGCCGAGTCCGCCGCATGTCCACACCCACGCCCCCCCATGACCAGTTGCCCGTGCCGGCCTCGCTGCCACAGGCCGCGCAGGCCGCCGCCGCGCGCGGCGAGCCGCTGGTGGTGATGGTGACGCTGCGCGGCTGCGCCTTCTGCGACGTCGTGCGGCGGCATCACCTGCTGCCGATGCTGCGCCGCGGCGAGGTGCACGCCGTGCAGGTGGACATGCTGGACCGCGCCACGCCGCTGGAAGGCTTCGACGGCCGCCGCACCACCGGCTACGAACTGGCGCGCGCCTGGCGCATCGGCGTGGCGCCGACCCTGCTGTTCCTCGACGCGCGCGGCCGCGAGCTGGCCGAGCGGCTGGAGGGCATGGGGCTGGCCGAATTCTACGGCCCCTACCTGGAGGAGCGGCTGCGGCAGGCGCGCCAGCGGCTGCGCACTCGCTAGCGCCATCCGGACAAGCCGCAACGCGCGGTCAGCCGGCGGCGGCGTCTTCACCGAGGACGGCCGCGCAGACGCGCGCGCGCCCCAGCCGCTTGGCCTCGTAGAGCTGGGCGTCGGCCAGGCCCAGCAGGGCGGCCGGCTGCCAGCCGGGCCGGGACGCACCGGCGCGCGTGGCCACGCCGAAGCTGGCGGTCAGCACGCCGCCGATGCCGCCGTGGTGGTGCGGAATGGCCAGCAGGCGCACCGCTTCCAGCAGCTGCTGCGCCAGTGCGCGCGCATCCTCCGCCGTGGTGTCGGGCAGCAGGCAGGCGAACTCCTCGCCGCCGTAGCGCGCCACCAGGTCGGTACCGCGGCGCACGTGCTCGCGCAGGCAGGCGGCCACGCGCCGCAGCGCATCGTCCCCGGCCTGATGGCCGTAGTGGTCGTTGTAGGACTTGAAGTGGTCGACGTCGACCAGGATGAGGCTGAGCGCGCTGCCGTGGCGCTGGGCGCGCGCCCACTCGATGCTGAGGCGCTCGTCGAACTGGCGCCGGTTGGCCACGCCGGTCAGGCCGTCGATGAACGCCAGCGCACGCAGCAGGTCGGACTGGAACTTCAGCGTCAGGTGCGTGCGCACACGCGCGCGCACCACGCTGGGATTGACCGGCTTGGGGATGAAGTCCACCGCACCGGCCTCCAGGCACTGCGTCTCGATGTCCTCGCCGCTGTGCGCGGTGACGAAGATGACCGGGATGTCGGCCGTGTCACGCTGGGCGCGCAGCTGGCGCAGCACGGCAAAGCCATCCGCATCCGGCATGACGACGTCCAGCAGGATCAGATCCGGCCGTTGTTCGCGCGCCACCTTCAGCGCCTGCTCGCCGCTGGTGGCCATGAAGAGCTGGTGCTCGGCGCTGAGCGTGCGGTAGAGCACCTGCAGGTGCAGCGGCTGGTCGTCCACCAGCAGCAGGCGCGGCTTGCGCGCCGGCCAGGCCGGCGCGGCGATCTCAGCCAGTCCCGTCATCGCCCGCCTCCCCGAGGCCTGCGGCCCGCAGCAGCGCCTGCACCGCAGCCTGCGCCGCCTCGAAGTCCATCGCCTCCATCGCGCGGTGCAGATCCGCCCAGCGCGCATCCTGCGCCACCGCCGGCTCGGCCAGCAGCGCGTCGTGCACCTCCAGCGCCTCCATGTCGCTGGCGGCCAGCAGGCTGGCCAGGCGCTCGAGCGCCTCGCGCCAGCGTGCCGGGTCGGCCTCGGCGGCGGCGTCGGCGGCGACCGCCTCCGCCACCGGGATCAGACCGCGCGCCTGCAGCTCGGCCAACACGCGGTGCAGCGCCTGCTCGCTCTGCGTCATCTCGTCGGCCAGCGCCGGCCACCACGGCGGCACCGGCGCGCGCGCCGCGGCGCGCTCCTCGGCCGAGGCGGCCTTGACGGCGCGCTCGGCCTCGGCGGCGCACGCCGCCAGCCGCACCGCCCCTACGGTGCCCGCGGTACCCTTCAACGTGTGCAGCAGCGCGGCCAGGCGCGGCCCGGGCGGCTCGCCCAGCAGCGCCTGCAGGTCGGCCCGGGTGTGCGGCAGCCCCTCGACGAAGCCGCGCACGATGCGCGCATACAGCGCCGCATCGTCGCCCAGCCGCGCCAGCGCGGCGGCGACATCGACCCGCTCGTCCTGGGGCCAGGGCGCCTGCACCTTGGCGGCCGCGGTGTCCGACGACGCCGCGCTGGCCTGCTCCCCATCCGCCGCGGGCCGCAGCGCATGGGGCGCCCAGTGCCGCAGCACGCGCACCAGCTGGTCGATCGCGAACGGCTTGCCGACGTGGTCGTTCATGCCGGCGGCCAGGCACGCCTCGCGGTCGCTGGCCATGGCGTTGGCGGTCATCGCGATGATGGGCAGCCGGGTCAGCCCCAGCTGGTGGCGGATCGCCTGCGTGGCCTGCAGGCCGTCCATCACCGGCATCTGCATGTCCATCAGCACCACGTCCCAGCCGTCCGGATGCGCCTTGAGCAGGTCCAGCGCCTGCTGGCCGTGCTCGGCCAGCGCCACCTCCGCCCCCTCGCGCTTGAGCAGGTCGCGCGCGACCTGCTGGTTGATGGCGTTGTCCTCCACCACCAGGATGCGCATGCCGGCCAGCCGGCGCGCGGCCGTCGCCGGCTCGACGACGGCCGGCTGGCCGTGCGCGGCCGCCCGCGCGTTGCGCACCGCCTCCAGCAGCATCGAGGCGGTGACCGGCTTGACCAGGAAGCCGTCCAGCGCCGCCTGCTTTTCCTGCGGCACCTGCGCGAGCACCTCGCGGCCGCTGGCGGTGACCATGACGATGGCGGCGCGCCGCTCGGGCGGCACGTCCTGGCGCAGCGCCAGCGCCAGCGCCAGCCCGTCCATGCCGGGCAGCGACCAGTCGACGAAGACGACGTCGAACGGCTGCTCGGCGCGGTTGACGGCGGCCAGCGCGGCCTGCGCGTCGGCCACCGCGGTGCAGCGCCAGCCCAGCTGCTGCACCGCCGCGCACAGCAGCTCGCGCGCCAGCGGGTGGTCGTCCACCACCAGGCAGCGCAGCGCGGTCAGCTCCCGCGGGATGGCCTCGGCCGCCAGCGCCGCCGGCACCTCGCGCGCCACCGGCAGCTCGATCTCGAAGGCAAACGTGCTGCCCCGCCCCGGCGCGCTGTCCACCGTGATGGTGCCGCCCATCATCTGCACCAGCCGCTGGCTGATCGCCAGCCCCAGCCCCGTGCCGCCGAAGCGCCGCGTGGTGGAGCTCTCGGCCTGCGTGAAGGCCGAGAACAACCGCGCCTGCGCCTCCGGCGCAATGCCGATGCCGGTGTCGATGACCGCCAGCCGCAGCCGCACGCGCTCGGACCCGTCGGGCTCCACGTGACGCGCCAGCAGCCGCGCCTGCAGCGTCACGCTGCCGGCGGCGGTGAACTTGATGGCGTTGCCGGTCAGGTTGATGAGCACCTGCTGCAGCCGCATCGCGTCGCCCACCAGCACGCGCGGGATGGCCGCATCGAGGTCGAACAGCAGCTCCAGCCGCTTGCCGCGCAGGTTGGCCGCCATGATGGTGGCCAGATCCCGCCAGAGGCGGTCGACCACGAACGGCTCCGGATCCAGCTCCAGCTTGCCGGCCTCGATCTTGGAGAAGTCCAGGATGTCGTTGATGATGCCCAGCAGCGACTTGGCCGCCGACTCGGCCTTCTCAACATAGTCGCGCTGGCGCGCATCCAGCGCGGTGCCCAGCAGCAGCTGCAGCATGCCCAGCACCGCGTTCATCGGCGTGCGGATCTCGTGGCTCATGTTGGCCACGAACTGGCTCTTGGCGCGGCTGGCCTCCTCGGCGGCGCGGCGCGCGTTCTCGATGTCGGTGACGTCGTAGCGCAGGCCGACGTGCAGCCCGCCGGAGGTGAGGCGCTCGATGATGCGCAGCGCCTGGCCATCGGGGCGGTGCACGACGCGGTCGGTGGTGCCGGCGCGGAAGTCCGCCAGCCGCTGCGCCAGCCACGCCTCGGGATCCTCGCCGCGCAGGTCGATGGCGCGGCGCTCGACGCCGGTGCGGATGAAGGTCTCGAAGGTCACGCCCGGGTGCAGCACGTCGGCCAGCTGCTCGTGCAGACGGTAGAAGCGCTCGTTGGCCCACACCAGGCGCTCCTGCGCGTCGAACACCGACACCGCCGCGCCCACCGCCTCCAGCGCGCTGACCAGCAGCTCGCGATTGGCCTCGGCCTCGGCGCGCGCGCGCTCCAGCTCGGTGATGTCGACGCGAAAGCCCACCACGTAGCCGTCGGGCGTGCGCCGCTCGATGACGCGCAGCACCCGGCCGCTGGCCAGATGCTGGATCAGATCGCGGTCGGCGGCGCGGTGCTGCGCCAGGCGCTCGGCCACCCAGGCCTCGACGCGGCCGATGGCCTCGCTGTACTCGCCGCGCTCGGCGCCGTAACGGATGATCTCCTCGAACGTGCGCCCCGGCTCCATCAGCGGCGCGGCCACCGGGTAGAGCTCGCGGTAGCGCTCGTTGCAGAACACCAGCCGATCCTGCGGGTCGTACAGCGCGAAGCCCTCGCCGATGGTCTCGATGGCGCTGCGCAGCAGCCGCTCGGCGCGCGCGGCGCTTTCCTCGGCGGCCTTGACGTCGGTGATGTCGAGGCTGGTGCCGTAGACATGCCTGGCGCGGCCCTCGGCGTCACGCTCGAAGGCCTGACCGCGCGTGCGCACCCACAGCCAGCGCCCGTCCGCGTGGCGCAGGCGCAGCGTGTACTCGAACGCATCGCTCAAGCCTTCCACGTGCGCCTGCAGCCCCAGCATCACGCCGGGCAGGTCATCGGCGTGCACCAGCTCGGCCCAGGTGGCCATGCCGATGCGCATCGGCGCCGGCTCGGGCCGGCCCAGCATGCGCAGCCAGCGCTCATCCACTTCGACCTCGCCGGTGGCGGGATCGAGCACCCAGGTGCCGGCCCCGGTGGCGCGCAGGATGTTGTCCAGCCGCTGCTGCGAGGCCTGCAGCGCCGCCTCGGCCTGCTTGCGCGGCGTGATGTCGAAGCGGATCGACAGGTAGCGCTCGATGCGGCCGTTGGCGTCCAGCAGCGGCGCCACGATGCTGTCCACCCAGTACAGCCGGCCGTCCTTGGCGCGGTTGCAGATCTCGCCGCGCCAGGCACGCCCGCTGCCGATCGTGCCCCAGAAGTCGGCCCAGAAGGCGGCGTCGTGATGGCCGGAGTTGATGATGCTGTGCGGCGCACCGATCAGCTCGTCGCGCGTGTAGCCGCTGATGGCGCAGAAGGCCTCGTTGACGTCGACGATGGTGCCATCGGGGGCGGCCTGGCTGACGATGGCGTGCTGGCGCACGGTGGTCATCAGCGTCTCGGCCTCCGCGAGTGCCACCTGCAGCCGCTCCTGCGTGCGCACGCGCTCGGTGATGTCGATCTCCACCGCCATGAAGCCGTTGCACGCGCCGGCCTCGTCGTGCAGCGGCACGAGCTCGATCGAGACCCAGTACTCGCGGCCGTCCTTGCTGCGGTTGAGGATGTCGACTTCGCAGCCGACGCCGCGGCGCACCGCATCGCCCAGCACCGCCACCGCCTGCGGGTCGGTGGCCGGCGACTGCAGCAGCCGCCCCGGAATCTGGCCGAGCAGCTCCTCGCGCGTGTAGCCGGTCAGCCGCTCGCAGGCCGCGTTGACCCAGGTGATGCGTCCCTGGCGGTCGGTGAAGAGGATGGCGTTGTGCGTGTGCCGTGCCACCAGCGACAGGCGCGCCACGTCGCCCTGCAGCGCGCGCAGGCGCTCGCGTTCGGCGCGGCGCAGCCGGAACACCGCGGTGGTGGCCCAGCCGGCCAGCAGCGCCACCGGCAACGCCCCCACGCCGATGATGGCCGCAGCCAGGGGCTGCCACTGGCGTTCCAGCAACGGCGTGCTGCGCACCGCCAGCACGTAACGCCGCTGCGCGAGCCGCACCTCGCGCCGCGCGCCGGCCCAGGCCTCGCCCAGCCACGCCGAGACCGACAGCAGCGAGCCGCCACCGTGGCGGTCGCTGTCCACCATGTCGACCCCGCCGCCGCGCGCCAGCACGTCCGGCGGCAACGGCTGCCCCGGCGCGGCCACGGCCGCCTGCGGCGAGGCCTCCACGTCCACCCAGTGCCAGTCGTAGCGCTCACTCGTCAGCCCGGCCTCGCGCGCCAGCTCGGCCACCGGCACGCCCATCACCGCAAAGCCCTGCAGCGCGGCCTCGCGCTCGGCCGGCGCCGCCGGTGTCCAGCCGCCGCGGTAGACCGGCAGCACGAACAGCAGCCCGTACTCCGACCGCTCGGTGTTGGCCAGCCACACCGGCGCCGTCACCGTCAGCTCGCCGCTGGCGGCGGCATGCCGCATCGCCTCGCGGCGCACCGGGTCGGAACCCAGCTCCAGGCCGATCAGGTGCTCCTGCCCCGACGGCTCGATCCAGTCGATGACGTAGCGCGCGTCCTCGTCGCCCTGCAGCGGCCGCAGCGTGCGGTAGCGCACGTCCACCGGCAGGCCGCGCCCCCGCGCGGCGCTCAGCCAGTCGGCCACGCCGTCGGGCGGCAGGCGGCGCACGAACGCCACGCCGCTGGCCGACGGGTAGCGCTCGGGCAGCTCCAGCGGCCCGACGTAGGCGCGCGCCTCGCGCCAGTCCGCCTGCGGCTGCGCGTGCAGCCAGCCGCGCACCCCCAGCAGCAGCGCCCCATAGCGCTCGACCACGGCGGCCAGCTGACGCTCGGCGTTGTCCAGCTCGTGCTCCAGATAGGCCTGCAGTTCCGCGCGCGCGCGCTGCTCCAGCCACACCGCCACCAGCAGCCCGGCGGCCAGCACCAGCAGCGCCACCAGCAGCGCCACCCAGCCTACCCCGACACTGCCGAGCCGCCCGCCGCCGCGCCACCGCGCCATCGCCCGCCTCCCCCGGCTCAGCCCAACACGCGCCGGATCTCGGCGGCCAACCGCTCCGCGTCCAGCGGCTTGGCCACGTAGCCGTCGGCGCCGGCGTCCAGCAGGCGGCGCCGGTCCTCCGGCAGGTCGTAGGCGGTGACCATGATCACCGGCGTGCGCCGCTGCATGCCGGCGGCCTCGCGCGCGCGCAGCTCGCGCAGCGCCTCCACGCCGTCCATGCCCGGCATCGTCACGTCCATCAGCACCAGGTCGAACGTTTGCGCGCGCAGCGCCTCCAAGGCCTTGTGGCCGTCGCCCACCAGCACGCCGCTGTGCCCCATGTCGCGCAGGATGCGCGTGGCCAGCCGCAGGTTGAGCGGGTTGTCGTCGGCCACCAGCACGCGCAGCGGCCGCATCGCGGGGGTCGTCGTGGTCATGCCGCCCATCGTACCCGCAAACCGTGCTTCAATTCACCCCCTTGGATCGAGGATTCTGCCCGCATGGATGTCCGCCTGAGACCCTGGCTGCTCGCCGCCCCGCTGCTGGCCCCGCTGGCCGCCGGGCTGGCCGGCTGCGCCGGCGCCGAGCGCGCGCCGGCCTCCACCTTCCACCTGCTCGACGGTCGCACCCTGACGATGACCGAGCTGCAGGGCAAGGTGCTGCTGGTCAACTTCTGGGCCACCACGTGCGCCAGCTGCGTCAAGGAAATGCCGCTGCTGGTGCAGACGCACCAGCGCTTCGCCGCGCGCGGCTTCGAGACGCTGGCCGTGGCGATGAGCTACGACCCTCCGGAGTGGGTCGCCAACTTCGCGCGCACGCGCCAGCTGCCGTTCACGGTCGCGCTGGACCGCGACGGCGAGCTGGCGCGCGCCTGGGGCGAGGTCAAGCTGACCCCGACCACCTTCATCGTCGACCGGCAGGGCCGCATCGTCAAGCGCTACGTCGGCCCACCCGACTTCGACGCCCTGGCCGGCCTGCTGGACGAGTTGCTGGGTTGAGACCCGGCGTCGCCCTCACTCGCGGTAGGCGTCGTGACAGGCCTTGCAGGTGGCCGCCGCGTCGCCGAAGGTCTTCTTGATCGCATCGAGGTTGCCGGTGCGGGTGGCGGCCTGCAGCTCCGCCACCGCCTTGACCATCTTGTCGGCGCCGGCGCGCACCTTGTCCATCTCCATCCAGGCCTCCGGCTTGGTGCGGCTCTTGATCTTCTCGGTCTCGGGCGTGAAGCCGGCCCACGGCAGCGTCGACAGCGCCACGACGATGGCGGCGTTGTCCTGCGCCACCTTGGCGTCGAACGGCACGCGGCCCTGCACCATGGCACCGATGCGGCTGAAGTGCGCGCCCATCACGGTGAAGGCGGCCTGGCGGTACTTGACGGCGTCCTCGGGCTTCTGGAACGCGGACTGGGCGTGCGCACCGGCGGCGACCGCCAGCGCAGCCGCGGCGAGGGCAAGGGAACGAATCGACATCGGACAACCTCCTGTGAAGGTGGAGAACAAGGACGGCGGAACACGCGTACGGGTGGACGTACACCGGTACAGTGTATGCTGATCCGCGCGGCGGCGCTGCGGCTGCCCCCTCGGGAGAACGAGCGTGACGGACGTTGACGTGACAAGGGTGCGGGTGTGGGACCTGCCGACGCGGCTGTTCCACTGGCTGCTGGTGGCGGCGGTGGCGGGGCTGGTGATCACCGGCAACCTGGGCGGCAACTGGATGACGTGGCACCAGCGGCTGGGCTACGCGGTGCTGGCGCTGCTGCTGTTTCGCGTGCTGTGGGGCGTGGCCGGCGGGCACTGGTCGCGCTTCGCCAGCTTTCTGTACGGGCCCGGCACGCTGCTGGCCTACCTGCGCGGCCGCGCGCCGGCCGACGTCGAGGTCGGCCACTCGCCGCTGGGGGCGCTGTCGGTGTGGGCGCTGCTGCTGGCGCTGGGCGCGCAGGTGGCCACCGGCCTCATCAGCGACGACGAGATCGCCTTCACCGGACCGCTGGCACGCTACGTCGAGGCGGCCACCGCCTACGCCGCCACCGCCTGGCACAAGGGCCCGGGCAAGCTGATCCTGCTCGGCCTGGTGGGCCTGCACGTGCTGGCCATCGTCGTGTACCGGCTGCGCGGCAAGGCGCTGCTGCCGCCGATGATCCACGGCGACAAGATGCTGCCGGCGGGCACGCCGGCCAGCGCCGACGGCTGGCGCCAGCGCCTGCTGGCGGCGGCGCTGGCGGCGCTGAGCGCGGCGGTCACCTGGGCCTTCGTCAACGCGGCGGACTGGCTCGGCTGAACGGCCGGACACGCTGGCGGCGCCGCGCGGCGCGACGTATCATCCCGCCATGGATGAGCACGGGACGCAGCCCGCCGCACGCGACGACGGCGGCTCCGCCATCGAGCTGCAGTTGGTCACGCCCGCGGCCCCGGCTGCCGACACCGACGCCGTGCGGGCGCTGTTTCTCGAATACCAGGCCGACATCGGCATCGACCTGGCTTTCCAGGGTTTCGCCGAGGAGCTGGCGCGCCTGCCGGGCGTCTACGCGCCGCCGCTGGGGGCGCTGGTGCTGGCGCGCGTGGACGGCGAGCCGGCCGGCTGCTGCGCGCTGCGGCCGCTGTTCGACAGCGACCACGGCAACGCCTGCGAGATGAAGCGGCTGTTCGTGCGCCGGCCGTTCCGCGGGTTCGGGCTGGGGCGCCAGCTGGCCGAGCACGTCATCATGCTGGCGCAGCAGGCCGGCTACGACTGCATGCTGCTGGACACGCTGCGCGAGATGGAGACCGCGCGCGCGCTGTACCAGGAGCTCGGCTTCACGGAGATCGCCCCCTACTACCACAACCCGCTGCCGGGGGCGCACTACCTGAAGCTCGAGCTGTGATCAGCCGCCCTTGAGCTGGCGCGCCTGTGCCAGCAGGGTGTCGGCGTCGCTGACCTCGAACGCGCCGGGCGCCTCGACGTTGAGCGTGCGCACCACGCCGTCCTGCACGAGCATCGAGTAGCGGTTGCTGCGCAGGCCCAGGCCGCGCGCAGTCAGATCCAGCGTCAGGCCGGTGGCGCGCGCGAACTCGGCACTGCCGTCGGCCAGCATGCGGATCTTGCCGTTGGCCCCCTGGTCACGGCCCCAGGCGTGCATCACGAAGGCGTCGTTGACGGCCACGCACCAGACCTCGTCGACGCCGGCGGCACGCAGCTCGTCCAGCCGCTGCAGGTAACCGGGCAGATGCTTGGCCGAGCAGGTCGGCGTGTAGGCGCCCGGCACCGCAAACAGCGCGATCGTCTTGCCGGCGGCGGCCTCGCGCACCCGCACCGGGTTGGGGCCGATGCTGCAGCCGGGCGCCTCGGTCTCGCAGTACTCCATCAGGGTCACGTCGGGCAGCCTGTCGCCTACCTGGATCATCGCGGTCTCCTTGCCGTGGGGGGAAAACGAAAAAGGACGACCGCGATTGTCGGTCGTCCTCGATGTCCCGCCAAGCGGGCCGGGTTTGCGCGCGGCTCAGACCTCGGCGGCCTTCTGCACCAGGCGCGTGGCCACCCAGTTCTTGGTCTTGGACAGCGGCCGGCTTTCGGTGATCTCGACGATGTCACCCACCTTGTACTCGCCGTTTTCGTCGTGTGCGTGGTACTTGCTCGACTTGACGACGATCTTGTCGTACAGCGGGTGCTTCACGCGCCGCTCCACCAGCACCGTGATGGTCTTGGCGCGCTTGTCGCTGACCACCTTGCCGATCAGGGTACGCTTGATCTTGCCTTGCGTCATGGTGGTCCTCTCCTTACTGGCCGGCGGCGGCCTTCTCGGCCAGGATGGTCTTGGCGCGCGCGATGGCCCGGCGCGTCTGGCGCAGCGCGGCGGTGTTGGCCAGCTGCTGCGTGGCCTTCTGCATGCGCAGGTTGAAGTGCGCCTTTTGCAGCGACTTGATCTCGGCCTGCAGCGCGGCCACGTCCTTCTGGCGCAGTTCAGCGGCTTTCATCGGTCATCCTCCTCACTGGCCCAGCATGCGGGTGACGAACGTGGTGCGCAGCGGCAGCTTGGCCGCCGCCAGCGCGAAGGCCTCGCGCGCCAGCTGTTCGGGCACGCCGACGATCTCGTACAGCACCTTGCCCGGCTGGATCTCGGCCACGTAGTACTCCACGTTGCCCTTGCCGTTGCCCATGCGCACCTCGGCGGGCTTCTGGGTGATCGGCTTGTCCGGGAAGACGCGGATCCAGATGCGGCCGCCACGCTTGACGTGACGGCTGATGGCGCGGCGCGCGGCCTCGATCTGGCGCGCGGTCAGGCGGCCGCGGTCGGTGGCCTTCAGGCCGTAGTCGCCGAACACGACGGTGGTGCCACTGGTGGCCACCCCGGTGTTGCGGCCCTTGTGCTCCTTGCGGAACTTGCGACGAGCGGGTTGCAACATGATCAGACTCCTTGGCCGTCCGCAGCTGCAGGTGCGGGTGCGTCGGAACGAACGCGCTTAACGGCGGGTTGGGCGGTGGCCTCGGCCGGCTTGTCGGAGCCGTCGGCCGGTACAGCGTTGGTGCCACCGCGGCGGGCGCCCGGACGGCCGGTGCGCGCGCCGTCACGGCGCGGGCCGCGGCCGCGGCGCTCCTCGTCGGCCGGCCGCGGCGTGCTGTCCAGCGACGGCACGTCGTTGCGGCCCAGCGTGTCACCCTTGTAGACCCAGACCTTGACACCGATGGTGCCGTAGGTGGTCTTGGCCACCGAGGTGCCGTAGTCGATGTCGGCGCGCAGCGTGTGCAGCGGCACGCGCCCTTCGCGGTACCACTCGGTGCGCGCGATCTCGATGCCGTTCAGGCGGCCCGACGACATGATCTTGACGCCCTGCGCGCCCAGGCGCATGGCGTTCTGCATCGCGCGCTTCATCGCGCGGCGGAACATGATGCGCTTCTCGAGCTGCTGGGTGATCGAGTCGGCGATCAGCTGCGCGTCGACCTCGGGCTTGCGGATCTCCTCGATGTTGACCGCCACCGGCACGCCCAGCATCTGCGCCAGATCCTTCTTCAGGCGCTCGATGTCCTCGCCCTTCTTGCCGATCACCACGCCCGGACGCGCCGAGTAGATGGTGATGCGCGCGTTCTTGGCCGGGCGCTCGATGACGATGCGCGAGACGGCGGCGTTCTTCAGCTTGCTGCGCAGGTACTCACGCACCTTGATGTCGTCGGCCAGCATGCCGGCGAAGTCGCGGTTGTTGGCGTACCAGCGGCTGGCCCAGTTGCGGGTCACCGACAGGCGAAAGCCCGTAGGATGGATTTTCTGCCCCATGGTCTTCCTTTCCTTGTCAGTTGCCCACGGTCACGTAGATGTGGCAGGTCGGCTTGCTGATACGGTTGCCGCGACCCTTGGCGCGCGCGGTGAAGCGCTTCAGCGTCGTGCCCTGCTCGACGTGGATGGTCTTGACCTTCAGCTCGTCGATGTCGGCACCCTCGTTGTGCTCGGCGTTGGCGATGGCGGACAGCAGCGCCTTGCGGATGATGCCGGCGGCCTTCTTCGGCGTGAAGGCCAGGATGTTGAGCGCCTGGTCCACCTTCTTGCCGCGAATCAGGTCGGCCACCAGCCGGCCCTTCTGGGCGGACAGGCGCACGCCGCGAACGATACAGCGGGTTTCCATGAGTCTCTTTCCTTACTTCTTGGCCTTCTTGTCGCCGGGGTGGCCCTTGAAGGTGCGCGTCAGCGAGAACTCGCCCAGCTTGTGGCCCACCATCTGCTCGGTGATGTAGACCGGCACATGCTGGCGGCCGTTGTGCACGGCAATCGTCAGGCCGATGAACTCGGGCAGGATCGTGGAGCGCCGCGACCAGGTCTTGATGGGCTTCTTGTCCTTGCTGGCCTGGGCCTTCTCGACCTTGGCCATCAGGTGATGGTCGACGAACGGACCTTTCTTCAGTGAACGCGACATGGCTCAACCCTTTACTTCTTGCGGCGCGACACGATCATGCTCTGCGTGCGGCGGTTGCGGCGGGTGCGGTAGCCCTTGGTCAGGTTGCCCCACGGGTCGCGCGGCGGCTGACCGGTGCCGGTGCGGCCCTCGCCACCACCGTGCGGGTGGTCGATCGGGTTCATCGCCACGCCACGCACCGTCGGGCGGATGCCCATGTGGCGCTTGACGCCGGCCTTGCCGATCTGGCGCAGGCTGTGCTCGGGGTTGGAGACCTCGCCGATGGTGGCGCGGCAGTCCACGTGCACCTTGCGCACCTCGCCGGAACGCAGCCGCACCTGCGCGTAGACACCCTCGCGCGCCAGCAGCACCGCCGAGGTGCCGGCCGAGCGCGCCAGCTGCGCACCCTTGCCCGGCTTGAGCTCGATGCAGTGGATGGTCGAGCCCACCGGAATGTTGCGGATCGGCAGCGTGTTGCCGACGCGGATCGGCGACTCCGGACCGCTGACCACGGTCTGGCCGACCTCCAGCCCGCGCGGCGCGATGATGTAGCGGCGCTCGCCGTCGGCGTAGCACACCAGCGCGATGTGCGCGGTGCGGTTCGGGTCGTATTCCAGCCGCTCCACCTTGGCCGGGATGTTGTCCTTGTCGCGGCGGAAGTCGATGATGCGGTAGTGGTGCTTGGCGCCGCCACCCTTGTGGCGCACCGTGATGTGGCCGTCGTTGTTGCGGCCCGAATGCTTCTTCAGCGGCTCCAGCAGGGGCGCGTAGCCGGGGCCCTTGTGGAGGTTTTCGCGCGTGACCTTCACCATGCCGCGACGGCCCGGCGAGGTCGGCTTCATCTTGATGACTGCCATGATGATCAGGCCCCCTCAGCGCCGAACTGGATTTCCTGGCCCTCGGCCAGCGTCACGTAGGCCTTGCGCACGTGGTCGCGGCGACCGACCGTCTTGCCGAAGCGCTTGACCTTGCCCTTCTGGTTCAGGACGTTGACGTCCTTGACCTTGACGTTGAACAGCAACTCCACCGCCGCCTTGATCTCGGGCTTCTCGGCGTCGCGCAGCACTTTGAACAGGTAGGTGTTGGTCGCCTCACCCACGCGGGTGGCCTTCTCCGAGATGATCGGCGCCACCAGCACCTGCATCAGGCGACCTTCGTCGAACTTACGCTGGCTCATGCGAACATCTCCTTGATCTTGTCCAGCGCACCCTTGGTGACCAGCACCTTCTTGAAGTGCACCAGCGACACCGGATCGGCGTGGCGCGGCTCGACCACCAGCACGTTGGGCAGGTTGCGCGACGCCAGGTACAGGTTCTCGTCGATCTCGTCGGCGATGATCAACGCCGAGTTCAGGTTCATGGCCTTGAGCTTGCTGGCCAGCAGCTTGGTCTTGGGCGCCTCGACCTTGATCGAGTCGACCACCGACAGCCGGCCCTCACGCACCAGCTGCGAGAAGATGGAGGCCATGCCGGCACGGTACATCTTCTTGTTGAGCTTCTGCGTGAAGTTCTCGTCGGGGCTGCTCGGGAAGATCTTGCCGCCGCCGCGCCACAGCGGCGAGGAGTTCATGCCGGCGCGGGCGTTGCCGGTGCCCTTCTGGCGGAACGGCTTCTTGGTGGTGTGCTTGACGGCGCCGCGGTCCTTCTGCGCGCGCGTGCCCTGGCGGGCGTTGGCCTGGTAGGCCACCACCAGCTGATGCACCAGCGCCTCGTTGAATTCGCGACCGAAGACGGTCTCGGGCACCTCGACGGTGGCGGTGGCCTGACCCTGGTCGTTGAGGAGTTCGACTTGCATGCGCATCGCTCCTTACTTGGCGGCCTTGACGGCCGGACGGACGGTCACGAAGCCACCCTTGGCACCGGGCACGGCGCCCTTGATGAGCAGCAGCTGGCGTTCGGCGTCGACGCGGACGACGTCGAGGTTCTGCACGGTGACGGTCTCGTCACCCATGTGACCGGTCATGCGCTTGCCGGGGAAGACGCGCCCCGGGTCCTGCGCCATCGAGATCGAACCCGGCACGTTGTGCGAGCGGCTGTTGCCGTGCGAGGCGCGCTGCGAGCCGAAGTTGTGGCGCTTGATGGTGCCGGCGAAGCCCTTGCCGATGCTGGTGCCCTGCACGTCGACCTTCTGGCCGGGCTGGAACAGCTCGGCCACCGGGATCACCGCGCCGGGGGGATACTTGGCCGCCACCTCGGGCGTGACGCGGAATTCGCGCAGGATCTCGCCGGCCTCGACGCCGGCCTTGGCGTAATGGCCCGCCATCGGCTTGGTCACGCGCGAGGCGCGCCGCTTGCCGTAGGCCACCTGCAGGGCATCGTAGCCGTCGGTGGCCTGGGCCTTGACCTGGACCACGCGGTTGTTGGAGACGTCCACCACCGTAACGGGCACCATGTCGCCCTCCTCGGTGAACAGGCGCATCATGCCCACCTTGCGGCCCAACAACCCCAGGGAGTTGCTCAGACTCATCGTTTTCTCCGAATCCCGACTGCAATTGGCCGGGTCTGATGGGGCACCCCGCGCGGCACGCCGCGCAAGCCACCCGGTTGCCAAAAAGCCTTCGCCCCAAAAGAGCGAAGCCCTCAAGTGTACCTTGAGGGCTTCATGACGTCAAGGGGTCAGGCCGCTTACTGCAGCTTGATCTCGACGTCCACGCCGGCCGGCAGATCCAGCTTCATCAGCGCGTCCACCGTCTTGTCGGTGGGATCGACGATGTCCATCAGGCGCTGGTGCGTGCGGATCTCGAACTGGTCGCGGCTGGTCTTGTTGACGTGCGGCGAGCGCAGGATGTCGAAGCGCTTCATGCGCGTCGGCAGCGGCACGGGGCCGCGCACGATGGCGCCGGTGCGCTTGGCGGTGTCGACGATCTGCGCCGCCGAGGCGTCGATCAGCTTGTAATCGAACGCCTTGAGGCGGATCCGGATCTTCTGCTTGGTCATGGTGCGTGCTCCGGCCTCACTCGATGATCTTGGACACCACGCCGGCGCCCACGGTGCGGCCGCCTTCGCGGATGGCAAAGCGCAGGCCTTCCTCCATCGCGATCGGCGCGATCAGCTTGACCGTGATCGTGACGTTGTCGCCCGGCATCACCATCTCCTTGTCCTTGGGCAGCTCGATCGCCCCGGTCACGTCGGTGGTGCGGAAGTAGAACTGCGGCCGGTAGTTGTTGAAGAACGGCGTGTGGCGACCGCCCTCTTCCTTGGACAGCACGTACACCTCGCCCGTGAAGTGCGTGTGCGGCGTGATCGTGCCCGGCTTGGCCAGCACCTGGCCGCGCTCGACTTCCTCGCGCTTGGTGCCGCGCAGCAGAATGCCGACGTTGTCGCCCGCCTGACCCTGGTCCAGCAGCTTGCGAAACATCTCCACGCCCGTGCAGGTGGTCTTCTGCGTCGGCCGCAGACCCACGATCTCCACTTCGTCGCCCACCTTGATGACGCCGCGCTCGATGCGCCCGGTCACCACCGTGCCACGCCCCGAGATCGAGAAGACGTCTTCCACCGGCATCAGGAAGGTGCCGTCGATCGCACGCTCCGGCGTCGGAATGTAGGTGTCCAGCGCTTCCGCAAGCTTCATGATGGCCTGCTCGCCCAGCTCACCCTTGTCGCCTTCCAGGGCCTTCAGCGCCGAGCCCTTGATGATGGGAATGTCGT
>NZ_VJND01000011.1 GCF_007556605.1 Tepidimonas sediminis
ATCCTTGACCAGGCCGATGATGATGTCGTCGCTGACCAGCCCGCCGGCGTCCATCACCTGCTTGGCGGCCAGCCCCAGCGGGGTGCCGGCCTTGACGGCGGCACGCAGCATGTCGCCGGTGGAGATCTGCGGAATGCCGTACTTCTGGCAGATGAACGTGGCCTGCGTGCCTTTGCCTGCGCCCGGAGCGCCCAGCAGGATCAGTCTCATGGGTTTCCTTCGTTGCTCGTCACGTGGTCATGGGCCGGCGACCGTGCGGTGCCCCGTCTCCTCGGGAGGGCGCTGGCCGCGCGCGCCCAAAAGAATAGCATGCACAGCCCGACACAGGCTTACAGCGCCACCGTACCCCGGGGAGGATGTCAGGCGCCCAGCAGCGCGCGCACGCGCTCCAGGTCTTCGGGTGTGTCGACTCCGGGGCCGGGGGGCTGGTCGGTGACGTGCACCGCGATGCGCTGGCCATGCCAGAGCACGCGCAGCTGCTCCAGGGCCTCGCAGCGCTCCAGCGGCGCCGGCTCCAGGGCCGGGAAACGCCGCAGGAAAGCGGCGCGGTAAGCATACAGCCCGATGTGGCGCAGCGGCGCCGCCCCGGACGGCCGCGCGGCCAGATCCTGCCCGGCGTCGTGCCGCGGGGCATCGCGCCACCACGGGATCGGCGCGCGGCTGAACAGCAGCGCGGTGCCGCGGGCATCCAGCACCACCTTGACGACGTTCGGGTTGAACAGCTCGGCGGCCTCGGTGATCGGGTGCGCGGCGGTGGCGGCGGCACAGTCGGTGCGCCGGTGCAGCAGCGCCGCCACCGCGCGCACGAGCTCGGGGTCGATCAGCGGCTCGTCGCCCTGCACGTTGACGACGATGGCCTGATCCGGCAGGCCGAGCCGCTCGACCGCCTCGGCCAGGCGATCGCTGCCGCTCGGATGGTCGGCGCGCGTCAGCAGGGCCGGCACGCCGGCGCGCGCGCACACGGCGGCGATCTCGGCGTCGTCGGTGGCCACCGTGCAGCTGGCCGCGCCGCTGGCGCGCGCGCGCTCGGCCACGCGCACCACCATCGGCAGCCCGCCGAGATCCAGCAGCGGCTTGTCCGGCAGGCGCGTGGAGGCCCGCCGCGCCGGGATCAGCACGTGAAAGGGCGGTGCGTCGGTCATCGCGCCTCCGGCGCGGTGGCGGGCCGCGGTGGCGCCAGCCGGTCCAGCTCCTCGTCGTCGAGCGGGCGCGCCTCGTTTTCCAGCAGCACCGGGATGCCGTCGCGCACCGGATAGGCCAGCCGCGCCCCGCGTGAGACCAGCTCGCCGGTTTCGCGCGCCAGCACCAGCGGGCCCTTGGTCACCGGGCAGACCAGCAGCTCCAGCAGCTTCGCGTCCATGGCGCGCATCATAGCGCGGTGCCGCGCTCGGGCGCCCGCGCGTCCAGCCAGGCATCCAGCGCCGCCGTGAAGGCGGGCGGCAGCGCCAGCGTCAGCGGCACCGCCCACACGCGCACGCCCTCCGGCAGCGGTGTGCCGCGCAGCTTGACCGCGTCCTTTTCGGTGCAGAGCCAGTCACGCGGGCCGCCAGCCCGGGCGGCGGCCTGCAGGACCTGCCGCAGCTCGGCGGCCGGGGCGTGGTCGCGCAGCGGGCGTGCGGCCGCCAGCGGCACGCCGGCGGCGCGCAGCGCATCGAAGAACGCCTGCGGCCGCGCGATGCCGGCCAGCGCCCCCGGCGCCGGATACCGCCCGCTGGCCCACTCGGTCAGGGGCCGGCGCTCGCGGCCGTCGTCGGCCCAGTCGGCCAGCTGGCGCCGGGCGCTGAACTCGGGATACGGGTGGGCCGCCGGCGGCCGGCCCGGCGGCTCGGTGCGCAGCACCCACACCGTCGGCGCCGGCGTACGCCGCAGCGGCCAAGGCTCGCGCAGCGGCCCGGCCGGCAGCAGCCAGCCGTTGCCGACGTCGCGCGCGTCGAACAGCACCAGCGCCAGGTCCGCTGCGAGCGCCCAGTGCTGCAGGCCATCGTCGCTGACGACGATGTCCACCCGCGGATGGCGCTGCAGCAGGGCGCGCACGGCGCAGGGGCGATTCGGCGCCACCGCCACGGGCGCGCCGGTGGCCTGGGCCACCAGCACCGGCTCGTCGCCGCAGCGCGCCGGATCCGGGTCGTCGGCCACCAGGTGTGGCGCCGCCGCGTCGCCGCCATGGCCGCGCGCCACCACGCCCGGCGTGCGGCCGCGCGCGCGCAGGTGGTGCACCAGCGCGATGGTGGTCGGGGTCTTGCCCGCGCCGCCGGCGACGACGTTGCCGACCACCACCACCGGCACCGGTGCCCGCCATGGCCGCCACAGCCCTGCCGCCCACAGCATGCGGCGCAGCCCCAGCGCCGCGCCCATCAGCGCGTGCGCCGGCCACAGCGTGCGCGCGGCCGCGCCGCGCCGCGCCCACACACGCTGCCAGTCGAGGTCCGGCATCACGGCGTGCCGCCGCTGCGCTGCGTGGCGAAGGTGATCTGCACCAGGCCGGCCTGGCGCGCCGCGTCCAGCACGTCGATGACCGACTGGTGCGTGGCGGCGGCGTCGGCCTGGATCACGAGCAGCGCATCGGGGCGGCCCTGCGCGGCCGCGCGCAGGGCCTGCGCCAGTGCCGCCACCCCGCGCTGCTCCAGCACCTGCGTCTCCACGGCCACCCGTCCGTCGGCCGCCACCGCGACGACGATCTCCGCCGGCCGCCGCGGCGGTGCCTCGGCCTCGGCGTGCGGCAGCGCCACCTGCAGCGCCGTGGCCTGGCTGAACGTCGTCGTCAGCATCAGGAAGATCAGGATCACCAGCAGCACGTCGATGAACGGGATCAGGTTGATCTCCGGTTCGTCGCGCTGGCCGTGGCGGAAGTCCATCGTCGCCTTCTTTCGCCGGGCCGTCAGCCGCGCAGCCGCAGCAGATGGTGCGCGAAGCGCTCCGCCGCCACTTCCATCTCCAGCAGCAGCGCATCGGCGCGGGCGCGGTAAACGCGCCAGAAGATCAGCGCCGGCACCGCGATGATGAGGCCGAACGCGGTGTTGTAGAGCGCCACCGAAATGCCGTGCGCCAGCTGCGCCGGGTTGCCGCCGCCGGGCAGCAGTCCGCCCGGGCCGGCCTGGGAGCCGAAGATCTCGATCATGCCGATGACCGTACCCAGCAGCCCCAGCAGGGGCGCGGCCGAGGCCACCGTGGCCAGTGCGCCAAGGTAGCGCTGCAGCCGCGCCGCGGCCAGCCGCCCGGCCGATTCCAGCGCCGCGCGCAGCTCGGCCTCGGTGGCGCGCGGGTTGGCCTGCAGCGTGGCCAGGCCCGCCGCCAGCACCGCACCCAGCAGCGAATGCTCGGCCAGCTGCTGCAGCACCGCCGGGGCGGGCACGCCGTGGCGCGACGCCTCGATGGCCTCGTCCACCAGCCCGTCCGGGGCGACGCGACCGCGCCGCAGGCTCCAGGCGCGCTCCAGGATCAGTGCCAGTCCGACCACGGAGCAGGCGATCAGGGTCCAGATCGGCCAGCCGGCGGCCTGTATGATCGACAGCAACCCAACCTCCACGGTGATGTCTCGTGGCGCGCATTATGGCCCAGCGGCCCGGTGCCACACGCGGCGTCGCCATCCCGCCAAGTGCCGTCGTTCATGACGCCGTCGCCGTCGTCCGCCGCCGTCAGCCCCGCCGAGCCCGCCGCATGGCGCGTGGGGGCGCTGGTGGCCGCCGTGGCCGATGCGTTGCGGGCACGCTTCAACCCGGTGCGCGTCGTCGGCGAGGTGGCCGGCTGCAGCCGCGCCGCCAGCGGCCACGTCTACTTCGCGCTCAAGGACGAGGACGGTCAGCTGCGCTGCGCGATGTTCCGCCGCGCCGTCGAGGCCGCTGGCGGCGCCCTGCTGCGCGACGGCGCGCGCGTGGAGCTGGAGGGGCGGTTGGACGTGTACGCGCCGCGCGGCGACCTGCAGCTGATCGTGGAGCGCGTGCGGCCGGCCGGGCAGGGCACCCTGTACGAGCAGTTCCTGCGCCTGAAGGAGGCGCTGGCGGCCGAAGGGCTGTTCGACGCCGCGCGCAAGCGGCCGCTGCCGCCCTTTCCGGCCAGCCTGGGCGTGGTCACCTCACCCGATGCGGCGGCGCTGCGCGACGTGGCCACGACGCTGAGGCGCCGCGTGCCACACCTGCCGGTGCGCCTGTATCCGTCGGCGGTGCAGGGCAGCGACGCGCCGGCCCAGCTGTGCGCGGCGCTGCGCCGGGCCTACCGCGACTTCGAGACGACCGGGGCGCCGCAGGTGCTGCTGCTGGTGCGCGGCGGCGGTTCGCTGGAGGACCTGTGGGCCTTCAACGACGCCACGCTGGTGCGGACCATCGCGCAGGCGCCGATGCCGGTGATCTGCGGGGTCGGACACGAGACCGACTTCACGCTGGCGGATTTCGTCGCCGACCTGCGCGCCCCCACGCCGACGGCCGCCGCCGAGCTGTGCGCGCCGGCGCGCGTCGACCTGCTGGCCGAGCTGGCGCTGTGCCAGCGCCGCCTGCGCGAGGCGGCCTGGCGCCGGCTGGACGAGCGCGCGCAGCGGCTGGACCGGATGGTCCAGCGGCTGGGCCGGCCGTCGCAGCGCGTGGCCCGGCAGCAGCAGGTCCTGCAGGCGCTGCAGCATCGCCTGCGCCATGCGCTGGCGCTGGCGCTGCAGCATCAGCGCCAGCGCACCGAGGCGTGCGCCCAGCGCGCCGGGCCGCTGCTGCTGGCGGCGCTGCGGCAGCGGCGGCTGGCGCTGCTGGGCCTGGCCGGACGGCTGCCGCGCGCCGTGGCGCTGGCGCTGCAGCGCGAGCAGGCGCGCCTGCAGCGGGCGCAGGCCCAGGTGGCGCTGCTGGATCCGCAGCGCGTGCTGGAGCGCGGCTACGCGCTCGTCACCGATGCCGCCGGCCACGTGGTGACCGAGGCCGCGGCGCTGCGCCCCGGGCAGGCGCTGCACGTGCGCGTGGCGCGCGGCGCGTTCGAGGCCGCGGTCACGCGTCCGGGGTCGCCCGGCGCCGGGCGACGCTGAGCCGCGTCAACCCCGCCGCCGCAAGGGAGGCGGGGCTTGCCTACAATGCGGCGCGTCGTCCTTGACATCATCCGTCACGACCCCCTGAACGAGGAACCCACCATGGAACACGTCCTGCCTCCGCTGCCCTTCGCGATCGACGCCCTGGAGCCGTACTACTCCAGGGAGACGCTCGAGTACCACCACGGCAAGCACCACCAGGCTTACGTGACCAACCTCAACAATCTGCAAAAGGGCACCGAGTACGAGTCGATGGCGCTGGAGGACATCGTCCGCAAGGCGCCCAACCCCGGCCCGATCTACAACAACGCCGCGCAGGTCTGGAATCACACCTTCTTCTGGAACTGCATGAAGCCGGGCGGCGGCGGTGAACCGACCGGCGCGCTGGCCGAGGCCATCAAGGCCAAGTGGGGCAGCTACGCCGCCTTCCGCGAGGCCTTCGTCAAGAGCGCGGTCGGCAACTTCGGCTCCGGCTGGACCTGGCTGGTCAAGAAGCCCGACGGCAGCGTCGACATCGTCAATACCGGCGCCGCCGGCACGCCGCTGACCACCGCCGACAAGGCGCTGCTGACGGTGGACGTGTGGGAGCACGCCTACTACATCGACTACCGCAACCTGCGCCAGAAGTTCGTCGAGACCTTCCTCGACAAGCTGGTCAACTGGGAATTCGCGCAGGCCAACTACGTCGCCTGACGGCGCGACACCCCGGCCCCGCGCGCACGCGGGGCGGGTCTCCGGGAGGTGGGCGCCTTGGCCGCCCGCCCCTTCGTCGGCGCCCGGGCGGCCGCCGGGCGTCAGCGCCCGCCGAACGGGCCGCCCGCCAGCCGGAAGCCCGGCCCGATGCCGCGCCGCGCGAACCAGCCGCGCGTCATCTCCAGCACGTAGCGCACCGGCTCGGCCGAGCAGTGACCGGTCTCGTCCAGCGGCCGCATGTCGGCCAGGTTGACGATGCGGCCGTCCTCGGCGATGAAGGCCGCCGTCAGCGGCACGAAAGTGTTGCGCATCCAGAAGCACTGCACCGCCGGCGCCTCGAACACGAACAGCATCCCCTCGTTGGGCGCCAGCTCGCGGCGCCACATCAGGCCCAGCGCGCGCTGCGCGTGGGTGGCGGCCACCTGGGCGTCGATCAGGTGCAGACCGGCGCGCAGCGTCACGCGCGGCAGGTCGAGCTGCGGCCGTCCCGGCGGCTCGGCGGCGGGCTGGGCGCGGCCGGCGCCGGCCAGCGCCAGCAGGGCCGCCAGCGCGGCCAGCCTGCGCCGGCGCGCCGCGCGCGCGGGGGAGGGATCGGTGCGATGCGCCATGGCTCGTGTCAGGTTCGTAACGGTTTTGTCGCTAGAATTTTGCCCGTCGGCCGCCTCCGCCACGAGCGCGGGGCCGTGCCGCTCACCACCCACGGAGACGTCCCCCATGTACCAGCACATCCGCGTGCCCGCCGACGGCGCCAAGATCACCGTCAACCCCGACATGTCGCTCAACGTGCCGGACAACCCGATCATCCCCTACATCGAGGGGGATGGCACGGGCGTGGACATCACGCCGGTGATGATCCGGGTGGTCGATGCCGCGGTGGCCAAGGCCTACGGCGGCAAGCGCAAGATTCACTGGATGGAAGTGTACGCGGGCGAGAAGTCCACCCGCGTCTACGGCCCCGACGTCTGGCTGCCGGACGAGACGCTGCACGCGCTCAAGGAGTACGTGGTCTCGATCAAGGGCCCGCTGACGACGCCGGTCGGCGGCGGCATCCGCTCGCTCAACGTCGCGCTGCGCCAGGAGCTCGACCTCTACGTCTGCCTGCGCCCGGTGCGCTACTTCAAGGGCGTGCCCAGCCCGCTGAAGGAGCCGGAGAAGACCGACATGGTCATCTTCCGCGAGAACTCCGAGGACATCTACGCCGGCATCGAATACCCGGCGCAGAGCGAAAAGGCCAGGAAACTCATCAAGTTCCTGCAGGAGGAGCTGGGCGTCACCAAGATCCGCTTCCCCGAGACCTCCGGCATCGGCATCAAGCCGGTGTCGCAGGAGGGCACCGAGCGGCTGGTGCGCAAGGCCATCCAGTACGCGATCGACAACGACAGGCCCAGCGTCACCCTCGTGCACAAGGGCAACATCATGAAGTACACCGAGGGGGCGTTCCGCGACTGGGGCTACGCGCTGGCCAAGCGCGAGTTCGGCGCGGTGGAGATCGACGGCGGGCCGTGGTGCAAGTTCACCAATCCGAAGACGGGCCGTGACATCGTCATCAAGGACTCGATCGCCGACGCCTTCCTGCAGCAGATCCTGCTGCGTCCGGCCGAGTACTCGGTCATCGCCACGCTCAACCTCAACGGCGACTACATCTCGGATGCGCTGGCGGCGCAGGTCGGCGGCATCGGCATCGCCCCGGGGGCCAACCTGTCCGACAGCGTGGCCTGCTTCGAGGCCACGCACGGCACGGCGCCGAAGTACGCCGGCAAGGATTACGTCAACCCGGGCTCGGAGATCCTGTCGGCGGAGATGATGCTGCGCCACATGGGCTGGCGCGAGGCCGCCGACCTCATCATCAGCAGCATGGAAAAGGCCATCCAGAGCAAGCACGTGACCTACGACTTCGCGCGCCTGATGGAGGGCGCCACGCAGGTGTCGTGCTCGGGCTTCGGCCAGGTGATGATCGACCACATGTGAGCGCCGTGCGGCGGGGCGCCGGCAGCGCCGGCCCCCGCGACGCCGCGTTGGTGCGGGCCGCCTCGCCAGCCGGGGCGGCCCGCGCCTTTTGCGCCGCCGCCACGGCCGACCCCGTCTGCTGAAGGGCGCGGCGATTTGTTGCAGAATGCGCGCATGGCCACGACTCCGAAGCAACCCGATCTCACCCCGCAGCTGCCGGGTGGCGATGCGGCGGTGGTGGTGGAACGGCGCCGCCAGCGCGTGCCGCCGCCGCGGCTGTACCAGGTGGTGCTGCTCAACGACGACTTCACCCCGATGGAGTTCGTCGTGCGCGTGCTGCAGGAGTTCTTCCACAAGGACCGCGAGACCGCCACGCAGATCATGCTGCGCGTGCACGTGCACGGGCGCGGGGTCTGCGGGGTCTACACCCGCGACGTGGCCACCACCAAGGTCGAGCAGGTGACGCAGGCGGCGCGCGCCGCCGGCCATCCGCTGCAGTGCATCGCGGAGCCGGTTGAATCATGAGCGCGCGGCCCCATGTTGTAAGCTCGAATCGCGGCGGCATCGCCCCGGCAGGCAGCGGCCGCGCCAGCATCGTCAGTGAAGGAAGTGCCCCATGATCGCCCAGGAACTTGAAGTCAGCCTCCACATGGCCTTCGTCGAGGCGCGGCAGCAGCGGCACGAGTTCATCACCGTCGAACACCTGCTGCTGGCGCTGCTGGACAACCCCAGCGCCGCCGAGGTGCTGCGCGCCTGCAACGCCAACATCGAGGAGCTGCGCAAGCAGCTGACCACCTTCATCAAGGACAACACGCCCACCGTGGCCGGCACCGACGAGGTCGACACGCAGCCGACGCTGGGCTTCCAGCGCGTCATCCAGCGCGCCATCATGCACGTGCAGTCCACCGGCAACGGCAAGAAGGAGGTCACCGGCGCCAACGTGCTGGTGGCCATCTTCGGCGAGAAGGACTCGCACGCGGTCTATTACCTGCACCAGCAGGGCATCACCCGGCTGGACGTGGTCAACTACATCGCGCACGGCATCCGCAAGGGCGACCAGCCCGAGCCGGCCAAGGCCAGCGACGGCGCGGCCGAGCAGGAGGAGGGCGGTGCGGGCGAGGCGCGCGGCAACGAGAAGGCCTCGGTGCTGGAACAGTTCACGCAGAACCTCAACCAGGCCGCGCGCGAGGGCCGCATCGACCCGCTGATCGGCCGCGAGGCCGAGGTCGAGCGCGTCATCCAGGTGCTGTGCCGCCGGCGCAAGAACAACCCGCTGCTGGTCGGCGAGGCCGGCGTCGGCAAGACCGCCATCGCCGAAGGGCTGGCCTGGCGCATCGTGCAGAAGGAGGTGCCCGAGGTGCTGGCGGAGGCCACCGTCTACGCGCTGGACATGGGCGCGCTGCTGGCCGGCACCAAGTACCGCGGCGACTTCGAGCAGCGCCTGAAGGGCGTGCTCAAGGCCCTGAAGGACAAGCCCAACGCGATCCTCTTCATCGATGAGATCCACACGCTGATCGGGGCGGGGGCGGCCTCGGGTGGCACGCTGGATGCGTCCAACCTGCTCAAGCCCGCGCTGTCCAGCGGCCAGCTCAAGTGCATTGGCGCCACCACGTTCACCGAGTACCGCGGCATCTTCGAGAAGGACGCGGCGCTGTCGCGGCGCTTCCAGAAGATCGACGTCGTCGAGCCCACCGTGGAGCAGACGGTGGAGATCCTCAAGGGCCTGAAGTCGCGCTTCGAGGCGCACCACGGCGTCAAGTACGCCACCGCCGCGCTGCAGGCCGCCGCCGAGCTGTCGGCCAAGTACATCAACGACCGCCACCTGCCCGACAAGGCCATCGACGTCATCGACGAGGCCGGCGCGGCGCAGCGCGTGGCGCCGCCGTCCAAGCGCAAGAAGACCATCGGCAAGGCCGAGATCGAGGAGATCGTGGCCAAGATCGCGCGCATTCCGCCGGCCAGCGTCTCCAGCGACGACCGCAGCAAGCTGCAGAACCTGGAGCGCGACCTCAAGGCCGTCGTGTTCGGTCAGGACAAGGCGCTGGAGGTGCTGGCCTCGGCGGTCAAGATGGCGCGCTCGGGCCTGGGCAAGCCGGACAAGCCGATCGGCGCGTTCCTCTTCAGCGGCCCCACCGGCGTGGGCAAGACCGAGGCGGCGCGCCAGCTCGCCTACATCCTCGGCATCGAGCTGGTGCGCTTCGACATGTCGGAGTACATGGAGCGCCACGCGGTCAGCCGCCTGATCGGCGCGCCGCCGGGCTACGTCGGCTTCGACCAGGGCGGTCTGCTGACGGAAGCCATCACCAAGAAGCCGCACTGCGTGCTGCTGCTCGACGAGATCGAGAAGGCGCACCCGGACATCTTCAACGTGCTGCTGCAGGTGATGGACCACGGCACGCTGACCGACAACAACGGGCGCAAGGCCGACTTCCGCAACGTCATCATCATCATGACGACCAACGCCGGCGCCGAGACGATGCAGAAGTCCACCATCGGCTTCACGACGCAGCGCCAGGCCGGCGACGAGATGGCCGACATCAAGCGCCTGTTCACGCCGGAGTTCCGCAACCGGCTCGATGCCATCGTCAGCTTCAAGCCGCTGGATGAGCAGGTCATCCTGCGCGTGGTCGACAAGTTCCTGCTGCAGCTGGAGCAGCAGCTGGCCGAGAAGAAGGTCGAGGTCACCTTCACCGACGCGCTGCGCCGTTACCTGGCCAAGAAGGGCTTCGATCCGCTGATGGGGGCGCGGCCGATGCAGCGCCTGATCCAGGACACGATCCGGCGCGCGCTCGCCGACGAGCTGCTGTTCGGCCGGCTGGTCGACGGCGGGCGCCTGACGGTGGACGTCGATACGCCGGAGGGCGGCGGCGAGCCGCAGGTCAAGCTCGACATCCAGCCGCTGCCGAAGAAGGACCGCAGGGCCGAACCGGCCGAGCCGGAGGAGGCTACCGCCGACTGAAGCGCGCCGCCGGCTGCGCCCCGGTGGCGCAAGGGTGCGGAGCCGGTGGCGAGTCAGGACGCGGCGGCGCGCGCGCCCTCACGCCGCAGCAGGGCGCGCTTGCGCTCCAGGCCCCAGCGGTAGCCCGTGAGGGCGCCATCCGCGCCGACCACGCGGTGGCACGGCACCAGCACGGCGATCGGGTTGGCCGCGCAGGCGGCCGCCACCGCGCGCGCGGCGCGCGGCTGCCCGAGCCGGGTCGCCAGCGCGCCGTACGTCGCGGTGGCACCGGGCGGGATCGCGCGCAGCTCTGCCCACACGCGCTGCTGAAACGGCGTGCCGCGTGGCGCCAGCGGAGGGGTGGGCGCGGCGTCCGGCGCACCGTCCAGCGCCGCCCGCACCGCCTCGATCCACGCGGCCGGCACGGCGCCCGGTCGAGGCGGCCCGGGATGGTGGCGCGCCCAAGCGGCGCGCATTGCCACGGCGTCGTCGCCGAGCGCCAGCCAGCGCACGCCGTCCGGCCCGGCGGCCAGCAGCGCCAGCCCGAGCGCGCACGGCAGCAGCAGCGGTTCCCAGGCGGGCTGCGGGGTGTCCATGACGGGCACTGTAGCACCGCGGTGCGCCCGGGCGGGTACGATGGGCGCCGATGAGCGCCGCTTCGACCTTCTTCTGGCACGACTACGAGACCTTCGGCCGCGACCCGCGGCAGCACTGGCCGGCGCAGTTCGCCGGCGTGCGCACCGACGCGGAGCTCAACGAGATCGAGCCGCCGCTGGTCCTGTACTGTCGGCCCAGCCCCGATGCCCTGCCGGATCCGCTCAGCTGCGTGCTGACCGGCATCACGCCGCAGCAGTGCCTGCGCGACGGCGTGCCGGAGCGCACCTTCGCCGAGCGCATCGAGGCCGAGCTGGCGCGGCCGGGCACGATCGGGCTCGGCTACAACTCGATCCGCTTCGACGATGAGTTCACGCGCCACCTGCTGTGGCGCAACCTGCTGGATCCGTACGCGCGCGAGTGGCGCCACGGCTGCGGCCGCTGGGATCTGCTGGACGTGGTGCGCGCCGCCTGGGCGCTGCGGCCCGACGGCCTCGAGTGGCCGCAGGTCGACGGTCGGGTCAGCCTGAAGCTGGAGCACTTGAGCGCCGCCAACGGGCTGACGCACGAGCACGCGCACGACGCGCTGTCGGACGTGCGCGCCACGATCGCGCTGGCGCGGCTGCTGCGCGCGCGCCAGCCGCGGCTGTACGCGTTCGCCTTCGCGCTGCGCGAGCGTGACCGCGTGCTGCGCGAGATGGGGCTGCCCTCGGCGCCGCGGCCGTTCGTGCACGTGTCGCCGCAGTTCGGCGCCGAGCGCGGCTTCCTGGCGGCGATGTGGCCGCTGGCGCCGCATCCGCGCAACCGCCACGAGGTGATCGCCTGGGACCTGGCGCATGACCCGCGCGAGCTGGCGGATCTGCGCCCCGAGCAGGTGCGTGCGCGCCTGTTCCTGCGCCGCGAGCATGAGCGCGACGACTGGCGGCGTCTGCCGATCAAGACCGTGCACGTCAACCGCGCCCCGATCGTGATCGGTGGCCTGGCGGTGCTGCGGCAGGGGGCGGCGCAGCGCTTCGGCCTGGACCTCGGCGCGGTGGAGCGCCACGCGGCCCATGCGGCGGGACTGCCGGATCTGAGCGCCCTGTGGGCCGAGGCGTACGCGCCGCCCGAGCGCGACGGGGCGCCCGACGTCGACGCCGCGCTGTACGCCGGCGGTTTCGTGGGGGACGAGGACCGCCGCCGCCTGCAGCGCCTGCGCCTGCTCGACCCGGCCGATCCGGCCTGGCGGCACGCCGGGTTCGAGGACCCGCGCCTGGCGGAGCTGGTGTTTCGCTTCCGCGCCCGCAACCATCCGGAGACGCTGGACGAGGCCGAACGCGCGCGCTGGCGTGCGCACTGCCGCGCACGTCTGCACGGGGGCGCGGGCGGCCGCCCGACGGTGGCGCAGTTCCTGGCCGAGCTGGACGGGCTGGCCGAGCAGGCGCAGGCGCTGCGCGGGGCGCGGGGGCTGGCGATCCTGCAGGCGCTGCGCGACTACGTGGCGACGCTCGAGCCGGCTGGCTGATCCGCCTGCAGCCAGCGGCGGTGCTCGCCGCGCGCCACCCCCTGCAGATAGGCCGGCACCTGGCGCGCCGGCATCGGCGCGGCAAAGCCGTAACCCTGCACCGCGTCGCAGCCCATCGCGCGCAGCGCGTGCAGCTGCGTCGGCCGCTCCACCCCCTCGGCCACCGCGGTGCGGCCGAGCCGGTGGGCCAGCTCGACGGCGGCCAGCACGATGGCGGCGTCGTCGGCGTCGCGGTCGAGGTCGCGCACGAAGCCGCGGTCGATCTTGAGGCGGTCGATCGGAAAGTGCTTCAGGTACGCGAGGCTGGAGTAGCCGGTGCCGAAGTCGTCGATCGCGATGGTGGCGCCGGCATCGCGCAGGCGCTGCAGCTCGGCTTGGGCGCGCTGCGGGTCGCGCATCATCGCCCCTTCGGTGATCTCGAACTCCAGACCGCGCAGCGGCTGCGGCTCGCCGGCCAGCGCGGGCACGGCGGCGGTGCACGCCTGCAGCACCCGATCGGCCACGCCGTCACGGTCGAACTGGCGCGCCGAGAGGTTGACGCTGATGACCAGTTCGGGGTGCTGGGCGCGCCAGGCGTGCGCGTGGCGCGCCGCGCAGCCGCACACCCAGCGGCCCAGCGCCTCGGCCAGGTCCGCCGAGGCCTCCGCCAGCGGGAGGAAGGCCGCCGGCGGCAGCAGCCCGCCGTCCGGTTGCGGCCAGCGCACCAGCGCCTCCAGGCCCAGCAGCGGCAAGCCGTCACGCAGGCCATGGATCGGCTGGAAGTGCAGCGCCAGCGCGTCGTCGCGGATCGCCTCGCGCAGGCGCGTCTCGCGCTCGATGCGCTGCAGCACCGCCTCGTTCATCGACGGCGTGAAGTAGCGCCACGCCGCGCCACCCTCGGCCTTGGCGCTGTACATCGCCAGGTCGGCGCAGCGCAGCAGCTCGGCCGGCTCGGTGGCGTCTCGCGGCGCCAGCGCGATGCCGATGGAGGGGGTCAGGTAGACGCGCTGCCGCTGGCCGGCGGCCGGCTCGACCTCGAACGGCGCCGCCAGCGCTTCCAGCAGCGACAGCGCCACGCGGGCGGCCTGGGTGTCGTCGCTCACGTCGGGCAGCGCGACGACGAACTCGTCGCCGCCCAGCCGGCCGACCACGTCGCCGGCACGCAGCCGCTGGCGCAACCGCGTGGCGGTCTGGCGCAGCACCGCGTCGCCGGCCTCGTGGCCGAGCGAGTCGTTGATGGCCTTGAAGCGGTCCAGGTCGATGAACAGCAGCGCCAGCGTCCCGCCGTGGCGCGCCCGCACCGCCAGCGCCTGCTGCAGCGCCTGCAGGAAGCCGGCGCGGTTGGCCAGCTCGGTCAGGCTGTCGGTGCGCGCCAGCCGTTCGATGGCCGCTTGCGCCTGGCGCCGCTCGGTCACGTCGGTGTAGAGCGTCACGAAGCCGCCGGTGCGCAGCGGCTCGCCATGGATTTCCAGCACGCGGCCGTTGGGCCTCGTGCGTTCGAAGCGGTGCGGCTCGAAGCGCAGCGCGCACTCGGTCAGCGTGCGCACCAGGGCCTCGGGATCCTCGGTGGGACCGTACTCGCCGCGCGCGACGTTGTAGCGGAAGATGTCGGTCAAGGTCACCCCATGGCTTCCCATCAGCGCCTCGGGCAGATCGAGCAGCTCCAGCAGCCGCTGGTTCCAGACCTGCACCCGCAGCTCGCGGTCCACCATCGAGACGCCCACCGGGATGTTGTCCACCAGGGTGCGCAGGATGTCCAGCGCCTGCTCCAGCCGCTCGCGCTCGCGCCGCTGCTCGGTGATGTCGGTGTAGGTCGTCACGAAGCCGATCAGCTCGCCGTCGCGGCGGATCGGCTCGCCGATCACCAGGTGCGTGCGGCCATTCGGGCGCGTGCGCTCCAGCCGGTGCGGCTCGAAGCGCAGCGCCAGTGCGCGCCGCTGCGCCACCGCCTCCTCGACGTCCACCGGGCCGTACTCGCCGCGGCTGGCCGGCACGCGGATCAGCTCGTCGAAATCCACGCCCTCGTGCAGCAGCTCGGCCGGCAGCTCCAGCACGCGGCCGAACTCGGCGTTCCAGACGCGCAGCTTGAGCTGGCGGTCGAAGACGCTGAGGCCCATCGGCAGGTGCTGCACGATCGCCTCGAGGTAGGCGCTGCGCTCGCGCAGCGCCTCCTGCAGCTGCACGCGCTCGGTGATGTCGATGTTGACGCCATAGGCGATGCGGTGGCCGCTGACGCCGTCACGCTCCACCACGATGCGCAGCAGGTGGTGCGTGATGCGCCCGTCCGGATGCGCCAGGCGGTAATGCGTGTCGCCGTGGCCGCGCGCGTAGGCCGCCTCCAGTTCCTCGTTGACGCGCTGGCGGTCCTGCGGCACCAGCAGCCGCAGCGCCGTGGCGCGGTCGGCGGGCTCGCCGGGGGCGATGCCGTGCATGCGCCGGAACATGTCCGACCACCACAGCTGCCCGCTGTCGAGATCGCGCGTCCAGTGTGCGATGCCGAGCCGGTCGAACAGCGCCGACACCCGCTGGCGCTCGTCCTCGACGCGCCGCCCCTTGGCGCGGCCGCGCCGCAGGGCATGCCACCAGCCGGCCATCGCCCCGATGGCCAGGGCCCAGCCGAGCGCGGCCAGGGCGGTCAGCATGCCAGCGGCTCCGTCGTCACGATGCGACCAGTATAGGGCCGGGCCGCACCGGGTGGCCGGCCGGGCGGCTTCGGACTTACCCGCAGCGGCGCCGGTTTCAGCGTCGCCGCCCGCCGCCGGCCAGTCCGCCCAGCAGGCCGCGCACCAGCTGGCGCCCGAGCTGGGCGCCGACCTGGCGCACGGCGGTCTTGACCACCGCCTGCACCAGGCCGTCGGTGTGGCCGCCGCGCGGGCCGCTGCGGCCGAACAGCACCTCGCCGACGAGCCCGCCGAGGCCGCCGCCACCGCCGGGCGCGGACGGCGCCGCCGCCGGCGCGGCGGCGTGCGCGGCGCGCAGCCGCTCGTAGGCGCTTTCGCGGTCCACCGCCTGCTCGTACACCCCGGCCACCAGCGAGGTGCGCAGCAGCCGCTGGCGCTCTTCGGGCGTGACGGGACCGAGCCGGCTGGCCGGCGGCAGCACCCAGGCGCGCTCGGTCTCGCTCGGCCGGCCCTTGGCGTCGAGCAGGCTGACCAGCGCCTCGCCGACGCCGAGCTCGGTGATCGCGCGCTCCAGATCCAGCCCGGCCTTGGGCCGCATCGTCTGCGCGGTGGCCTTGACCGCCTTCTGGTCGCGCGGGGTGAAGGCGCGCAGCGCGTGCTGCACGCGGTTGCCCAGCTGCGCCAGGATGCTGTCGGGGACGTCCAGCGGGTTTTGCGTGACGAAATAGACGCCCACGCCCTTGGAGCGGATCAGCCGCACCACGAGCTCGATGCGCTCCAGCAGCACCTTCGGCGCGTCCTCGAACAGCAGGTGCGCCTCGTCGAAGAAAAAGACGAGCTTGGGCCTGTCGAGGTCGCCCGCTTCCGGCAGCACCTCGAACAGCTCCGACAGCAGCCACAGCAGGAAGGTGCCGTAGAGCCGCGGGGCGTTGAGCAGCTTGTCGGCGGCCAGGATGTTGACCACGCCCTGGCCATCCACCGTCTGCATGAGGTCGGCGATGTCGAGCTGCGGTTCGCCGAAGAAGCGGTCGGCCCCCTGCTGCTCCAGTGCCAGCAGCGCGCGCTGGATGGCGCCGATGCTGGCGGCGCTGACGTTGCCGTACTCGGTGGTGAACTGCCGCGCGTGTTCGCCGACGTGCTGCAGCATCGCGCGCAGGTCCTTCAGGTCCAGCAGCAGCAGGCCCTGGTCGTCGGCGATCTTGAACACGAGGTTGAGCACGCCGGCCTGGGTGTCGTTGAGGCCGAGCATGCGCGCCAGCAGCAGCGGGCCCATGTCGCTGATGGTGGCGCGCACCGGGTGACCCTGCTCGCCGAAGACGTCCCACAGCGTGACCGGACAGGCCGCGGGCTGCGGCGCCGGCAGGCCGCGCTCGGCCAGCACCTGCGCCAGCTTGCCCTCGATGCGGCCGGGCTGGCTGATGCCGGTGAGATCGCCCTTGACGTCGGCCATGAACACCGGCACGCCGTGGCGCGAGAAGCCCTCGGCCAGCGTCTGCAGGGTGACGGTCTTGCCGGTGCCGGTGGCGCCGGTGATGAGGCCGTGGCGGTTGGCCTTGTCCAGCAGCAGGTGGCATTCGGTGGCGCCGTGGCGCGCGACGAGGATCGAGGGGCTCATCGGAGTGCGGAGGGTGGGCAGGGGACGGCAGGCAGGCGGCCGGGCCGCGCGGGCCGGCTCGTAGAATAGCGGATCGCCCCGCATGGCGGGGCCCCGACGGCACGAGCCACCCAGTTTACGACGAGGTTCGCATGGCAGGACATTCCAAGTGGGCCAACATCCAGCACCGCAAGGCGCGCCAGGACGAAAAGCGCCAGCGCATCTGGACGCGCGTGGTGCGCGAGATCATGATCGCGGCGCGCCAGGGCGGTGGTGATCCGGCCGCCAATCCGCGCCTGCGGCTGGCCATCGAGAAGGCCAAGGCCGCCAACATGCCGGCCGACACCATCAAGCGCAACATCGACAAGGCCACCGGCAACCTCGAGGGCGTCAACTACGAGGAAGTGCGCTACGAGGGCTATGGCATCGGCGGCGCGGCCGTCATCGTCGACTGCATGACCGACAACCGCGTGCGCACCGTGGCCGAGGTGCGCCACGTCTTCAGCAAGCACGGCGGCAACCTCGGCACCGAGGGGTCGGTGGCGTTCCAGTTCCAGCACTGCGGGCAGATCGTCTTCGAGCCCGGCACCAGCGAGGACAAGGTGATGGAAGTCGCGCTGGAGGCCGGCGCCGACGACGTGCTGACGCAGGAGGACGGCTCCATCGAGGTGCTGACCGCGCCGGCGCAGTTCGAGGCGGTGCGCGATGCGCTGCAGGCCGCGGGCCTGAAGCCCGCGATGGCCGAGGTGACCTGGCGCCCCACCAACACCGTGCAGCTGAGCGGCGAGGACGCGCAGCGGATGCAAAGGCTGCTGGACGCGCTGGAGGACCTGGACGACGTGCAGGACGTCTTCCACAACGCGGAGCTGGACGCATGAGCGCCGCGGGCCTGCGCGTGCTGGTGGTGGGCGGTGGCGGGCGCGAGCACGCGCTGGCGTGGAAGCTGGCGCAGTCGCCGCGCGCGGCGCGGGTGTTCGTGGCGCCGGGCAACGGCGGCACGGCGCTCGATGCGCGCCTGACCAACGTGCCGATCACCGGCGTGGCCGAGCTGTGCGACTGGGCGAAGCGGGAAGGGATCGACCTGACCGTCGTCGGCCCCGAGGCGCCGCTGGCGGCCGGGATCGTCGATGCCTTCCGTGCCGCCGGACTGCGCATCGTCGGCCCGACGCAGGCCGCCGCGCGGCTGGAGAGCTCCAAGGCGTTCGCCAAGGCGTTCATGCAGCGCCACGGCATCCCCACCGCCACGCACGAGACGTTCGCCGACGCGGCGGCGGCGCACGCCTACGTCGATCGGGTGGGCGCCCCGATCGTCGTCAAGGCCGACGGGCTGGCCGCCGGCAAGGGCGTGGTGGTGGCCATGACCGCCGCCGAGGCGCACGAGGCGATCGACTTCATGCTGCTGGACAACCGGCTCGGCGTGCAGCACAACGCCGAGGGCGCGCGCGTCGTCATCGAATCCTACCTGGAGGGCGAGGAGGCCAGCTTCATCGTGCTGGTGGACGGCACCCACGTGCTGCCGCTGGCCTCCAGCCAGGACCACAAGCGGCTGCTGGACGGCGACACCGGCCCCAACACCGGCGGCATGGGGGCCTACTCGCCGGCGCCGGTGGTGACGCCGGCGGTGCACGAGCGGGTGATGCGCGAGATCATCGAGCCGACCGTGCGCGCGATGGCCGAGGAGGGTACGCCGTACACCGGCTTCCTTTACGCCGGGCTGATGATCGGGCCCGATGGTGCGCCGCGCACGCTGGAGTTCAACTGCCGGCTGGGCGATCCGGAGACGCAGCCGATCCTGATGCGCCTGCGCAGCGACCTGGTGGAGGTGCTGCTGGCGGCCTCCGAAGGTCGGCTCGACACCGTGACGCTGGAGTGGGACGCGCGCGTGGCGCTGGGCGTGGTGGTGGCCGCCGAGGGCTACCCGCTGCAGCCACGCAAGGGCGATGCGATCGAGGCGCTGCCGCCGGATGCCGACGACGCCGTGGTGTTCCATGCCGGCACCACTCAGGCGGCGGACGGCCGGCTGGTCACCAGCGGCGGGCGCGTCCTCTGTTGCACGGCGCTCGGGTCCGACGTGGCCGCGGCGCGCGCGCGCGCCTACGCGCTGGTGCAGGGCGTGCGCTTCGCCGGCATGCAGTTCCGCCGTGACATCGGCCACCGGGCGCTGGCGCGCCCGCCGGCCATCTGAAGGGGCAGGAGGGATCGTCATGGTCAGCGACCCGGTCAGTCTGGTGCGCGAGTACCTGCTTGGTCTGCAGGCGCGCATCACCAGCGCGATCGCCGAGATCGACGGCAAGTCGTTCCTTTCCGACGCCTGGGAGAAGGAGCCCGGCAGCCCGCTGCGGGGCAGCGGGGTGACGCAGATCCTGGAGGACGGTGAGGTGTTCGAGCGCGCCGGCTGCGGCTTTTCGCACGTCAGCGGCCCGAAGCTTCCGGCTTCCGCCACCCAGCACCGGCCCGAGCTGGCCGGGGCGCCGTTCGAGGCGCTCGGGGTGTCGCTGGTGTTCCACCCGCGCAACCCCTACGTGCCGACCGTGCACATGAACGTGCGCATGATCACCGCGCGCCCGCACGGCGGCGAGCCGGTGAGCTGGTTCGGCGGCGGCATGGACCTGACGCCCTATTACGGCTTCGAGGAGGATGCGGTGCACTTCCACCGCACCTGCGCGCAGGCGCTGGCGCCGTTCGGCGCCGACAAGTACCCGCGCTTCAAGGCCTGGTGCGACGACTACTTCTGCCTGCGCCACCGCGGCGAGCAGCGCGGCATCGGCGGCATCTTCTACGATGACCTCACCGAGCTCGGCTTCGAGGGCGGTTTTGCGCTGACGCGCGCGGTGGGCGATGCCTTCCTGCACGCCTACGTGCCGATCGTGCGGCGGCGCATGGAGACCCCCTACGGCGAGCGCGAGCGCCAGCACCAGCTGCTGCGGCGCGGCCGCTACGTCGAGTTCAACCTGGTGTGGGACCGCGGCACGCACTTCGGTCTGCAGTCCGGCGGGCGCACCGAGTCGATCCTGCTGTCGATGCCGCCGCTGGTGCGCTGGGCCTACGACGAGCGGCCGGTGCCCGGCACGCCCGAGCACCGGCTGCTGACCGAGTTCCTGGTGCGCCGGGACTGGCTGTGAACGCGGCGGCGCCGCGGCGCGTCGGCGTCTTCGGGGGCGCCTTCGATCCGCCGCACCGCGTGCACCGGGCGCTGGCCGAGACCGCGCTGCGCCAGCTGAGGCTGGACGCGCTGCACGTCATCCCCACCGGCCAGGCGTGGCACAAGGCGCGCACGCTCAGCCCGGCAGCGCACCGTCTGGCGATGTGCCGGCTGGCGTTCGCGGACCTGCCCGGCGTCGTGGTGGACGAGCGCGAGCTGCGGCGACCCGGGCCGTCTTACACCGTGGACACGCTGGCCGAGCTGCGCGCGCTGCAGCCCGGCGCCGAGCTGCTGCTGCTCCTCGGGGCCGACCAGTGGAACGCGCTGCCGACCTGGCACCGCTGGCGTGACGTGCTGGCGCTGGCCACGCCGGTGGTGGCGGCAAGGCCGGGGGCGATGCTGGACGCCGGGCCGCACGGTGCGCCGCCGCGCACGCTGCCTTGGCCGCCGTGCGAGGTCAGCTCCACCGCCGTGCGTGCCGCCGCAGCCGCCGGTGCCGACGAGGCCGCGCTGGCCCGGCTGGTGCCCGCAGCCGTGGCGCGCTATATTGTCGACCATGGGCTGTACCGCGCGCCGGACGGCCCGCCAACCGCCGATCTCCATGTCTGACACGACCGCCCAACGCCGCATCCAGAAGCTCCAGCGCGCCATCGTCGACGGGCTGGAGGACGTCAAGGCCCAGGACATCCGCGTCTTCAACACCCAGGCGCTGACGCCGCTGTTCGAGCGCGTCGTCATCGCCAGCGGCACCTCCAACCGCCAGACCCGCGCGCTGGCCGCCAGCGTCTGCGACAAGGTCGTCGAGGCGGGGTTCCCGAAACCGCGCCTGGAGGGCGAGGACAACGGCGAGTGGATCATCGTCGACTGCGGCGAAGCGGTGGTGCACGTGATGCAGCCGGCGATCCGCCAGTACTACCGGCTGGAGGAGATCTGGGGCGGCAAGCCGGTGCGGCTGCGCCGTGCCACGCCGCCGGCGGCCGCCGCGTCCGTGGCCGCGCCGGCCGAGTCGCGCACGCGCCGGCGCCGCGCCGCCCGCGCATGAAGTGCCACGTGGTGGCGGTCGGGCAGCGCCTGCCGGCGTGGGCCGAGGAGGCGTGTGCCGACTACCTGAAGCGCTTTCCGCCCGAGGCGCGGGTGGTGGTGCACGCCGTCAAGGCTGAGCCGCGCAGCGAAGGCCGCCCGGTGGCGGCCGTCATGGCGGCCGAAGCCGCGCGGCTGCGCGCGGCCTGCCCGAAGGGCGCGCACCTCGTGGTGCTGGACGAACGCGGGCAGCGCTGCACCACCGAGGAGCTGGCGCAGCGCTGGGCGCGCTGGCAGCAGCGGGGCGACGACGTCGCGCTGCTGATCGGCGGCCCGGACGGCCTGGATCCGGCGCTGCGGGAGCAGGCGCACGAGCGGCTGCGCTTGTCGGATCTGACGCTGCCGCATGCGCTGGTGCGCGTGCTGCTGCTGGAACAACTCTACCGCGCGTGGTCGATCCACGCCGGCCATCCCTATCACCGCGCATGAACGTCCCCTTCGTCGACCTGCCCGCTGACGGCCAGCCGTGGGTGTACCTGGCCTCGCAGAGCCCGCGCCGCCAGGCGCTGCTGCGCGAGTGGGGGGTGCTGCCGGTGCCGTTGCTGCCCGATGCGGATGAGGACGCCGAGGCGCTGGAGGCCCCCCGCCCCGGCGAGCCGCCCGCCGCCTACGTGCGCCGCGTCACGCGCGCCAAGCTGAGCGCGGCGCTGGCGCGCCTGCGGCGGCGCGGCTGGCCCGCCGGCGTGGTGCTGGCCGCCGATACCACGGTGGCGCTGGACGGCGCGATCCTGGGCAAGCCGGCCGATGCGGCCGCGGCGCGCGCGATGCTGGCGCGCCTGTCGGGCCGCACGCACGAGGTGCTGACCGCGGTGGCGGTGGCCGCCGGCGGTCGGCGCTGGCTGCGCGTCAGCCGCTCGCGCGTGGTGTGGCGGGCGCTGGCGCCGGCCGAGATCGACGCCTATGTGGCCAGCGGCGAGCCGTTCGGCAAGGCCGGCGCCTACGCGATCCAGGGGCGCGCGGCGCTGTGGGTGCGCCGCATCGCCGGCAGCCACAGCGGCATCGTCGGCCTGCCGGCCTTCGAGACCGGCGAGCTGCTGGCGCGCGCGGGGCTGGCGCTGCTGCGCTAAGCTAGGGGCCACCATGGCCCAGCACGACATCCTCATCAACTGGTCACCGCAGGAAACGCGCGTGGCCGTCATCGAGCAGGGCGCGGTGCAGGAGGTGCACATCGAGCGCGCGCTGGAGCGCGGGCTGGTGGGCAACATCTACGCCGGGCGCGTGCAGCGCGTGCTGCCGGGCATGCAGTCGGCCTTCGTCGACATCGGGCTGGAGCGCACCGCCTTCCTGCACGTGGCCGACCTGATGCCGCAGATCCAGCAGCGCTTCGGGGCCGGCCGCGGCGAAGGCGGCGAGCCGCGCGGCGCGCCGCCCCCGATCGAGCGCCAGGTCTTCGAGGGCCAGACGCTGCTGGTGCAGGTGCTCAAGGACCCCATCGGTTCCAAGGGCGCGCGCCTGACCACCCAGGTCAGCATCGCCGGGCGGCTGCTGGTGTTTCTGCCGTACGATGAACACGTCGGCGTCTCGCAGAAGATCCCCAACCCGCAGCGCGAGGTGCTGCGCCAGCGCCTGCAGGCGCTGGTGGGGGAGGGCGGGGGCGGCTTCATCCTGCGCACCAACGCCGAGGATGCCAGCGACGAGGAGCTGGCCGACGACATCGCCTACCTGCGCAAGACATGGGCCCGCATCCGCGAGCGCGCCAACACCGCAGCGCCGCCGGCGCTGCTTTACGAGGAGCTCACGCTCGTGCAGCGCGTGCTGCGCGACCTGGCCACGCCGGCCACGCGCAGCATCCAGGTGGATGCGCGCGAGCAGTTCGCCGCGCTGCAGGCGTTCGCCGCCGAATTCACGCCGCAGGTGGCCGATCGGCTGCAGCTCTACCGCGGCGAGCGGCCGATCTTCGAGCCGTACCAGGTCGACGAGGAGATCCAGAAGGCGCTGGGGCGGCGGGTGGACCTGAAGTCCGGCGGCTACCTGGTGATCGACCAGACCGAGGCGCTGACCACGATCGACGTCAACACCGGCGCGTTCGTCGGCGCGCGCAACTTCGACGACACGGTCTTCCGCACCAACCTGGAAGCGGCGCAGGCGATCGCGCGCCAGCTGCGGCTGCGCAACCTGGGCGGCATCGTCATCATCGACTTCATCGACATGGCGCGCGAGGAACACCGCGAGGCGGTGCTGTCCGAGCTGCGCAAGCAGCTGGCGCGCGACCGCGTCAAGACGATGGTGGGGGGCTTCTCGGCGCTGGGGCTGGTGGAGATGACGCGCAAGCGCACGCGCGAGTCGCTGGCGCAGATGCTGACCGAGCCCTGCCCGGCGTGCGACGGGCGCGGGCGCGTGCGCACCGCGCGCACGGTCTGCTACGACATCCTGCGCGAGATCCTGCGCGAGGCGCGTGCCTTCAACCCGCGCGAGTTCCGCATCATCGCCTCGCCAGCGGTGATCGAGCGCTTCCTCGACGAGGAAAGCCAGCACCTGGCGGGCCTGAGCGACTTCATCGGCAAGCCGATCTCGCTGCAGAGCGAAAGCGCGATGACGCAGGAGCAGTACGACATCGTGCTGCTGTGAGGGGCGACCGTGCGTGGCGCGGTGATCAGCCCGCCGCGCCGTCGTCCAGCCCGCGCGCGTGCAGCCGCGCGTACAGACCGCCGGCGGCCAGCAGCTCGGCGTGGCGCCCCTGCTCGACGATGCGGCCGCCTTCCAGCACGACGATGCGGTCGGCGTGCTCGACGGTGGAGAGCCGATGCGCGATCACCAGCGTCGTGCGCCCGGCCATCAGACGCGCCAGCGCCTCCTGCACCAGTCGCTCCGACGTGTTGTCCAGCGCCGAGGTGGCCTCGTCCAGGATCAGCACCGGCGCGTCCTTGTAGATCGCGCGCGCGATCGCCAGCCGCTGGCGCTGCCCGCCGGAGAGTTGCGCGGCGTTGTGGCCGACCACGGTGTCCAAGCCCTGCGGCAGCGCCGGCCACCAGTCGCCGAGGTTGGCCGCCTGCAGCGCCGCGCGCACGCGCGCCTCGTCCGGCTGCGGATCGCCCAGCGCGACGTTGGCGCGCACCGTGTCGTTGAGCAGCACCACGTCCTGGCTGACCATCGCGAACTGGCGCCGCAGCGCCACCAGGTCCCACTCGCGCACGTCGCGCCCGTCGAGCAGCACGCGACCGCGCTGCGGTTCGACGAAGCGCGGCAGCAGGTTGACGAGCGTGGTCTTGCCGGCCCCGGACGGGCCCACCAGCGCCACCACCTCGCCGGCGGCCACCTCCAGGGTCACGGCGCGCAGCGCGTGGCCGCTGCCCTGGGCGTAGCTGACCCAGACATCGTCCAGCACGAGCGCGCCGCGCGCGCGCGGCACCGCGTGCGTGCCCCCGCCTTGCAGCGGCGTGGCGTCGATCAGCGCCAGCCCGCGCTCCAGCGCCGCCAGCCCGCGCGTGATCGGCGTGGCCACGTCGGCCAGCTGGCGCAGCGGCGTCACCAGCATCAGCATCGCCGTGACGAAGCCGACGAAGCTGCCGACCGATACCCCGCCCTGCGCCTGCCACAGCGCGATCACGATCACCGCCGACAAGGCGGCGGCGGCCAGCAGCTGCGTCAGCGGCGTCATCAGCGCGGCGGCCACCGTGCTGCGCAGCGCCAGCCCGCGCAGCGTGGCGTTGAGCCGGTCGAAGCGCGCCTGCTGCTGCGCCTGCGCCTCGTGCAGGCGGATCAGGCGGTGTGCCAGCACGTTTTCCTCCACGACGTAGGCCAGTTCGTCGGTGGCGCCCTGGCTGCGCCGCGTCACGCCGTAGAGCCGGCGCGACAGCGTGCGCATGCCCCAGGCCAGCGGCGGAAACATCGCCAGCACCACCAGCGTCAGCGCCCAGTTCAGCCACAGCAGGTAGGCCAGCAGCGCCGCGATCGTCAGCACCGTGCGCACCAGCGTCAGCAGCGCCCCCACCAGCTGCGTCGCACCGGTGTTGGCCTCGTAGACCACGGTGTTGGACAGCTGGCTGGCGCTTTGCTCGGCGAACAGCCGCAGCTCGGCGCGGCCCAGCCGCTCGAACATCGCGCGCCGCAGCGCCACCATGCCGCCGTTGGCGGTGTAGGCCAGGCCGTAGTGGGCCGCAAACGTGGCCAGCCCGCGCAGCGCGAACAACCCCACCAGCGCCACCGGCACCGCCCACAGCGGCACGCGCCCGGCGACGAACCCCTCATCCAGCAGCAGCTTCAGCAGCGCCGGGATGGCCGGCTCGGTGGCGGCGGCCAGCAGCGCCCCCAGCAGGGCCAGCGCCAGCCCCGCCCGCGCGGGACGGAAGTACGGCCACAGACGGCGCAGGCGCTGCGGCAGCGTGGCGCCTGCCGGCTGGGGGGAGGTGGAGCGTTCGGGGGACAAGGCGGATGGGAGGAAGCAGGCGGGAACTCGCCGGTGGCGTCCAGATCACCTACCGGGCGATCCGTTATTATCGGCGCGCCCGCCTGCACGGCCGGCCGTTTTCCCGGCCGGGCGGCCGGTCGGCGCGGCCCGACGACGTTTCCCGTCCCCCAGGCCGGCCGGCGCAGCCGGCGGGGCTCCTGCGCTCGAAGTCCGGATGAACCGCCACCTCCCTGCCCCTGTCACCCTGTCGTTGCCGCGCGCCGCGCGCCGGCGTTTCCTCGGTCAGGCGGCCGCCCTCGCGCTGGGCGGCGCGGGGATACCCGCGGCGCGGGCGCAGTTCCGCGTCGAGGTCACCGGCGTCGGCATGCAGCAGATTCCGTTCGCGATCGCGCCGTTTCGCGTGCCGCCCGGGCTGCCGCAGGACGTGGCCGCCATCGTCGCGGCCGACCTCGTGCGCAGCGGCATGCTGCGTCAGCTGCCGGCCAACGTGCCGGGGCTGGATGAGACGGCGCGGCCGGAGCTGGCGCCTTGGAAGGCGCAGGGCGTCGACGCCCTGCTGACCGGCAGCGTGCGACCGCTGGCCGACGGCCGCTTCGATGTGCGTTTCCGCCTCTGGGACGCGGTGCGCGGCACCGACCTCGGCGGGCTGAGCTACCCGGTCGGCGCCGGCCAGCTGCGTCTGGCGGCGCACCGCATCGCCGACTACGTCTACGAGAAGCTCACCGGCGAGAAGGGGGTTTTTTCCACCCGCATCGCCTACGTCGGCGAGCAGGGCGGGCAGTTCCGTCTGTGGGTGGCCGACGCCGACGGCGAAAACGCCCAGGCGGCGCTGTCCAGCAGCGAGCCGATCATCTCGCCGGCCTGGTCGCCCAACGGGCAGCAGCTGGCCTACGTCTCCTTCGAGGCGCGCAAGCCCGTCATCTACGCGCACGACCTGGCCAGCGGGCGGCGGCGCCTGCTGGCGAGTTTTCGCGGCTCCAACAGCGCGCCGGCCTGGTCGCCCGACGGGCGGCGCCTGTACGCGACGCTGACGCTGGCCGGCAGCTCGCAGATCTACGCGCTCGACCTGGAGGGCGGGGCGCCGCAGCGCATCACGCAGACCGGCGGCATCGACACCGAGCCGGCCTTCGCCCCCGACGGCAAGTCGGTCTACTTCGTCAGCGACCGGGGCGGCGCGCCGCAGATCTACCGCATGACGCCCGACGGCCGCGAGGTCACGCGCGTGACCTTCGAGGGCGCGTACAACATCTCGCCCGCCGTCAGCCCGGACGGCCGTCATCTGGCCTACGTGACGCGCACCAACGGCGGCTTTCAGCTGCGCGTGCTGGACCTGACCACCGGCAGCATCAGCGCCCCGACCGACACCAGCGCCGACGAGAGCCCGAGCTTTGCGCCGAACGGCCGCCTGATCATCTACGCCACGCGCGTGCAGGGGCGCGAGGTGCTGATGACGACGACGCTGGATGGGCGCGTCAAGGCGCGCCTCAACGCGCAGGGCAACGTGCGCGAGCCCGACTGGGGGCCGCTGCAGGGCTGAGGCCGCGCCGACCCGGTACCGTTTTCCGACCACTTCCGCATCGATCCGCCGACCATGACCACCCTTCGCATCCCGTCTCCGTTCCGTCCGACCCCGCTGCGCCTGCTGGCGCTGGCCACCGCGGCCGCCGTGCTGGCGGGCTGCTCCAGCGTGCGGCTGGACGAAAGCGCCCCGGTGACCGACCGCAGCGCCGCCCCGGTGCAGCCCGTTGGGGGCGGGGCGGCTGGCGGTGGCGCCGGCGCGGCGGGCGCCGCGGTCGACGGCCGCACCGTGGTGCCGGTGCAGACCGTCCCGGCCGAGCAGGGGCAGCCGCCGGCCAACGTCGCGCGCGTCATCTACTTCGACTTCGACTCCTACGTCGTCAAGCCCGAATTCATGGCCACGCTGGAGGCGCACGCGCGCTTCCTCAACGCCGACCGCAGCCGCCGCGTGGTGCTGGAGGGTCATACCGACGAGCGCGGCGGGCGTGAGTACAACCTGGCGCTCGGGCAGAAGCGCGCCGACGCCGTGCGACGCGCCCTGGCGCTGCTGGGCGTGCAGGACGCGCAGATGGAGTCCGTCAGCTACGGCAAGGAAAAGCCTGCGGTCCAGGGCAGCGGTGAGGAGGTCTGGAGCCGCAACCGCCGCGTCGAGCTGGTCTACCGTTGAGGCGCGCGAGGGGATCCGCCATGGCCTGCGTCCTTGCACCGCGGTCGCGCGCAGCGTGGCTGGGCCGCTCGATGGCGGCGGCCGCGCTGGCGTGGCTGTTCGCCACCCCCTCTTGGGCGCTGTTCGCCGACGACGACGCCCGCCGCGCCATCCTCGAGCTGCGCGGCCGCGTGGAGGCCCAGCGCCAGCAGCTGGAGGCGCAACGCCAGCTGATCGAGGAGCTGCAGCGCGCGTTGCAGGCTGCGCAGCAGGATCTGGAGCCGGCGCGCCGCGGCCTGCTGGAGCAGACCAACCAGCTGGAGACGCTGCGCCGCGAGCTGGCGCAGCTGCGCGGACAGCAGGAGCAGCTGGCGTTCCAGCTCGCCGAGCTGCAGCGCCAGCAGCGCGACGCGCTGGCGGCGCTGGACGAACGGCTGCGCGCGCAGGAGCCGGTCAAGGTCGCGCTGGAGGGTCAGGAGTTCACCGTCCGGCCCGAGGAGAAGGCCGCCTTCGAGGCGGCGATGGCGGCGCTGCGCGCCTCGGACTTCCGGCGTGCCGCGCAGCTGCACGCCGAGTTCCTGCAGCGCTTCCCGGCCAGCGGCTACGCGCCGCTGGCGCTGTACTGGCGCGGCAACGCGCTTTACGCGGCGCGCGACTACAAGCCGGCCATCGAGGCCTACCAGCAGCTGCTGCAGGCGCATCCGGGCCATCCGCGTGCGCCGGAGGCGATGCTGGCCATCGCCAGCTGCCAGGTCGAGCTCAAGGACCTCAAGGCCGCGCGCGCCACCTGGCAGGCGCTCATCAGGCAGTACCCCGACAGCGAAGCCGCCGCGGCTGCGCGCGAACGGCTCAGCCGCCTGCGCTGACCCCGGCGCACCCCTACAATCGCGTCCTCGATCATGGACGCCAACGCATTCCAATCCTTGCACACCACGGTGCTGTGGGCGGTGTTCGCCGTCGCGGCGATCTTCGGCGCGCTGGCCCAGCGCACTCACTTCTGCACCATGGGGGCGCTGAGCGACCTCGTCAACATGGGGGACTCGACGCGCCTGCGCATGTGGGTGATGGCCATCGGCGTGGCGATGGTGGGCTTCCACGTGCTGGCCGGGCTCGGCGTCATCGACGCCAGCAAGACCATCTACTTCGGCGGCCGCATCATCTGGGCCTCGGCCCTGGTGGGCGGGGCGCTGTTCGGCTTCGGCATGGTGCTTGGCTCCGGCTGCGGCAGCAAGACGCTGGTGCGGCTGGGCGGTGGCAGTCTCAAGGCGCTGGTGGTGTTCTTCGTGATGGGGTTTGCCGCCTACGCCACGCTGCGCGGCATCACCGCGGTGTTGCGTGACCGCACGGTCGACAGGGTGGCCTTCGAGATGCGCCCGGGCAGCACGCTGCCGGCCTGGCTGGCGCAGCAGCTGGGCTGGCCGGCGGAGACGGCGCTGCTGGTCGTGGGCTGCGGCGTGGGGCTGGCGCTGATGGCTTGGGCCGCCGCCTCCGCCGATTTCCGCCGCAGCGCCGACGCCTGGCTCGGCGGCGTCGGCGTGGGCCTGACGGTGGTGGCGATGTGGGCGGTGTCGGGCTGGCTCGGCTTCGTGCCGGAGCACCCGGAGACGCTGGAGCCGGTGTTCGTCGCCACCCAGAGCGGCCGCATGGAGGCACTGACCTTCACCGCCCCGCTGGCCTACACGATCGACTGGCTGATCTACTTCAGCGACGCCAACAAGGTGCTGACGCTCGGCGTGGTCAGCGTGCTCGGGGTGGTGGCCGGCTCGGCGGCCTGGGCGCTGGCCACGCGTTCCTTCCGCTGGGAGGGGTTCGCCGGCACGCGCGATACCGCGCTGCACATCGTCGGGGCGCTGTGCATGGGGGTGGGCGGCGTCACCGCGATGGGCTGCACGATCGGGCAGGGCCTGTCAGGGGTCTCGACGCTGAGCCTGACCAGCGTGCTGGCGCTGCTCGGCATCGTGGCCGGGGCGCTGGCGGGGTTCCGGTTCCAGATCTGGCTGCTGGAGCGTGACTGAGGCCGCCGGCGCTCCCGCGCTCGACGCCGCGCGCCGCTTTGGCGGCGTGCGGCGCCTGTACGGCGAGCGCGGTGCGCGGGCGATCGCCGATGCCCACGCGGTCGTCATCGGGGTCGGCGGCGTCGGCTCCTGGGCCGCCGAGGCGCTGGCGCGCAGCGGCATCGGGGCGCTGACGCTGATCGACCTCGACCACGTCGCCGAATCCAACGTCAACCGCCAGCTGCACGCGCTGGATGCGACGCTGGGCATGGCCAAGGTGCTGGCCATGCGCGAGCGGGTGCTGGCGTTCCATCCCGGCTGCCGGGTGGAGCCGGTGGAGGACTTCGTCGGACCGGACAACTGGCCGCAGCTGCTGCAGGCGGCGTGCGCGCGCCAGGGGTCGCAGCGGGCGCTCGTGGTGCTCGATTGCTGCGACCAGATGGCGGCCAAGGTGACGCTGGCCGCCTGGGCGCGCGCCAGCCGCGTGCCGTTCATCACCGTCGGCGCTGCCGGCGGCAAGCGCCACGCCGAGCGCGTCGAGATCGACGACGTCGCGCACGCCACGCACGATCCGCTGCTGGCGCAGCTGCGCCAGCGGCTGCGCCGTCACCATGGCGCCCCGCGGCAGGGCCCGATCGGCGTGCCGGCGGTGTTCAGCCGCGAGCCGGTGACCGTCCCGGCCGTGGCGGCCGCGTGCGACGCCGCGGTCGACGGCAGCCTGAACTGCCACGGCTACGGCTCCAGCGTGGCCGTCACGGCCACCTTCGGCCTGTGTGCGGCCGGCTGGGCGCTCGAGCGGTTGGCCAGCCTCGCGGACGGCATTTCGCCTGCGCTATAATGACAGCTTTCCTTTCGCGCCGCGAGAGCGGCAGCGGTTGGGTCGTTAGCTCAGCCGGTAGAGCAGCGGACTTTTAATCCGTTGGTCGCAGGTTCGAATCCTGCACGACCCACCAAAAAATTCAACGGGTCACGCCGTCTTCATCCTCGTAGACCGGCTGCCGGCGTGACCTGATCGTGACGAACGACCCGCACCCGGCGGGTTTTTTTGTGCCCGCGCCGGGCTCGGGCGGCGCAACCGACGGGACCGATCGAGATGGCATGGGAAGCGCTGGCGGTGTCCACCGGGGTGGTGGCGCTGGCCGAGATGGGCGACAAGACGCAGCTGCTGGCGCTGCTGCTGGCGGCGCGCTTTCGCCGGCCGCTGCCGATCGTGGCCGGCATCGTGGTGGCCACGGTGCTCAACCATGCGCTGGCGGGGGCGGTCGGGGCGTGGCTGGCGGCCCACGTCAGCCCGGCCTGGCTGCGCTGGGGGCTTGGGCTGTCGTTCCTGGCGATGGCGGCCTGGATGCTGATCCCGGACAAGGTCGACGAGGACGACGTGCGCATCGCGCCGCGCTGGGGGGTGTTCGGTGCCACGGCGCTGGCGTTCTTCCTGGCGGAGATGGCCGACAAGACGCAGATCGCCACCGTGGCGCTGACGGTGCACTACGCCGCGCCGCTGGCGGTGGTGGCCGGCACGACGCTGGGCATGCTGCTTGCCGACGTGCCGGCGGTGTTCGTCGGCGACCGGCTGGCGCGGCGCGTGCCGATGCGGCTGGTGCACGGCGTGGCCGCGGCGATCTTCGCGCTGCTGGGACTGGCGACGCTGCTCGGCGCGGGGGTGTCGCTCGGTTTTTGACACCCGGCGGACGCTGCGCCACAATCGATGCATTCGTGCATGCTTATGTGCAATTGAGAAGGCGCCGGCGTTGCGCCGCCGGTGCCGGGATCCCGAGGAGAATGCCGATGTCCCCGACCACCCTGACGCGCCGCCGCTGGCTGCGCCTGAGCGCCGGCGGCGTGGCCGGCGTGGCGGCGCTGGCCGCCGTGCCCGAGGTGCGCGTGTTCGCCCAGCAGCTGCAGGATTTCATCGAGGGCCCGCCGGTGCCCGACATCGAGCCGCAGCGCATCACGCCGCACGTCTGGATGATCTACGCCAAGGACGGCTTTCCGACGCCGGAGAACCGCGGCGTGATGGCCAACGTGGTGTTCGTCGTCACCCGTGTCGGCGTCGTCATTCTGGACTCGGGCTGCTCGCTGCAGCACGGCCAGATGGCCATCCGCATGATCCGCAAGGTCACCGACAAGCCGGTGGTGGCGATCTTCAACAGTCACTACCACGGCGACCACTGGCTGGGCAACCACGCCTTCGTCGAGGCGTTCGGCGCCAGCCTGCCGATCCACGCGCTGCCGCATACCATCGAGATGATCCGCGGCACCGAGGGCAACCTGTGGCGCAGCCTGATGGAGCGCTGGACCAACCAGGCCACGATGGGCACCAGGGTGGTGCCGCCCAACACGCCGACCGAGCATGGGCGCACCTACCGCTTCGGCGACGTGACGCTGCGCATGCATCACTACGGACGCGCGCACACGCCGTCCGACCTGTGCATCGAGGTGGTGGAGGATCGCTTCACCTACGTCGGCGACATTGCGATGGAGAATCGCATCGCCAACATCGACGACGGCTCCTACCCGGGCACCTTCAAGTACTACGAGGCGCTGCAGAAGGCCACCGGCAGCGGGCAGCTGTTCTGGCCCGGTCACGGCCGCGGCAGCACGACGCTGCTGGAGGACTACGGCACGTTTCTCAAGGGCATCTGGGAGCCCTGCGTGCAGGCGGTCAAGGACGGCGTGCCGCTGGAGAAGGCCAAGGAGCTGGTGCTGAAGGATCCACGGGTGGCGCGGCGGGCCAGGGACATGGCCGGTTTCGACAGCAACATCGGCAAGTACACGAGCCTGGCGTACCTGGAGGCCGAGAAGGAGCTGTTCTGACGGCGGCGGCGCGCCGCGGCAGGGGCGGTTAGCATAGCCGCCCATGGATGGCGTGATGCCGACGTTCGCCCAGGCGTGGGCGCTCGTGCACGGTGGCGATGCGCTGCTGTGGTCGACCGTGACGCGGTCGATCGCGGTCAGCGGTTCGGCCACCGCGCTGGCGTGCCTGCTCGGTCTGCCGCTGGGCGCCTGGCTCGGGGTGGTGCGCTTTGCGGGGCGGGGGGCGCTGGTCACGTTGCTGGATGGCCTGCTGGCCGTGCCTTCGGTGGTGGTCGGCCTGCTGGTCTACCTGCTGCTGTCGCGCTCGGGGCCGCTCGGTTTTCTCGGCTGGCTGTTCTCGTTTCCGGCGATGGTGCTGGCGCAGACGCTGCTGGTGCTGCCGGTGGTGGTCAACCTCGCGCGCCGCGCCGTGGAGCAGGCCGAGCGCGACCACGGCGAGCAGCTGCAGGTGCTGGGAGCAGGGGCGGGCTGGCGCGCCCTGTTGCTGGCCTGGGACGAGCGCCATGTGCTGCTGTCGGCGGCGCTGCTGGCCTTCAGCCGTGCCGTGGCCGAGGTGGGCGCAGTGATGGTCGTCGGCGGCAACATCGAGGGCTACACCCGCGTGATGACCACCGCGATCGCACTGGAGACCAGCAAGGGGGACCTGCCGCTGGCACTGGCGCTCGGTCTGGTGCTGCTGCTGGTGGTGGTGGGGCTGCACGCGCTGGCGGCGCTGGCGCTGCGCTGGGCGCGCGGCGGCGTGCGGCCGTGGCCGCAACGGGAGCCCGCATGACCGCCGCGCCAAGGCTGACCCTGCGCGGGGTGTCGGTGCGGCGCGGGGGGCGATGGGCGCTGCGCGGTCTGGATCTGGCCATTCAGCCCGGCGAGCGCGTGGCGCTGGTGGGCCCCAACGGCAGCGGCAAGTCGACCCTGCTGCGGCTGCTGGCCGGTGTGCTGCCGCCCGACGAAGGTGACCTCCTGCGCCCGCCCGGACAGCGCGTCGGCATGGTGTTCCAGCAACCTTATCTGCTGCGTACCAGCGCCTGGCTCAACGTGGCGTTGGCGGTGTGGCTGCAGGGGCGCCCGTGGTCGCAGGCGGTGCAGGCGGCCCACGAGGCGCTGGCGCAGGTCGGGCTGGCGCAACAGGCCGGCCAGCCTGCGCGCACGCTCTCCGGCGGGCAGCAACAGCGGCTGGCGCTGGCACGCGCCTGGGCCCTGCGGCCGGAACTTTGGCTGCTCGACGAGCCCACCGCGAGCCTGGATCCGCAGGCCAGCGCCGAGCTGGAGGCGCTGCTGCGACGGGCGCTGCAGGGCGGCCCGGACGGGCCGGCGCGCACGCTGGTGTTCAGCAGCCATCGCCTCGGGCAGGTGCGCCGTCTGGCCACGCGCGTGCTGTACCTCCAGGGCGGGCGGCTGCTGGCCGATCTGCCGGTGGCGGCGTTTTTCGATGTGGCCGAGCTGGCGCGGCGGGCGCCGGCGGCGCTGCGCTTCGTGCGTGAGGAGTTGCCGTGAGGCGGCGTGCCTGGCTGCGCGGCGCCGGCGCGGCGCTGCTGACGGCGGCGGCGCCGGCCGGGGCTGCCCCGCCGGTGATCGTGCTGGCCTCCACCACCTCGACCGAGCAGTCCGGGCTGTTCGCCCACCTGCTGCCCCGTTTCCGTCAGGCCACCGGCATCGAGGTGCGCGTGGTCGCGGTGGGCACGGGGCAGGCGCTGGACATCGCGCGCCGCGGCGATGCCGATGCGCTGCTGGTGCACGACCAGGCTGCCGAGGAGGCGTTCGTCGCCGAAGGTCATGGCCTGCGGCGCGTCGAGGTCATGGTCAATGACTTCGTCTTGGTGGGGCCCCGGGCGGATCCGGCTGGGGCGCGTGGCGGCGACATCGTCGCGGCGCTGCGGCGCATCGCGGCGGTGGCTGCGCCGTTCGTCTCGCGCGGCGACCGCAGCGGCACGCACCTGGCCGAGCGGCGTTTCTGGGCCCTGGCCGGGGGGGCGCCGAGCGGTCGCGCCTATCGTGAGTGCGGCTGCGGCATGGGGCAGGCGCTCAACGTGGCCGCGGCGCTGGGGGCCTACACCCTGGCCGATCGGGCCACGTGGGCGAGTTTTCGCAACCGCGCCGATCTGGCGGTGCTGGTGCAGGGCGATGCGCGGCTGCGCAACCCGTATGCGGCCATCGTCGTCAACCCGCGCCGCCACCCGCACGTGCGGGCCGAGGCGGCGCAGCGCTTCGTCGACTGGCTGGCTTCGGCGGAGGGGCAGGCGGCGATCGCGTCCTTCCGCCGCGACGGCCAGCCGGTGTTTCAGCCGGTGGCGGCCGGGCGCTGAGCGTGCGCCGTCAGCGCGGCTGCAGCTTGCGGTAGATGGTGGCGCGGCTGATGCCGAGCCGGCGCGCGGCCTCGGCGACGTTGCCGCCGGCCTCGGCCACGGCCTGGCGGATCAGGGCGGCTTCGCGGTGGCGCAGCGGCAGCGCGGCAGCGGCCGCGCCGGGCGGAGGCTCGGCGTCGGCCAGCCGGGCCAGCACCACCACGCGCAGCGCGCTCCAGGTCGGCACCTCCCAAGGAGCACGCTGCCGGCGCGCGGCGTCGAACAGCGCCGCCGCCGGCAGCGCCAGCGCCTCCTCCACGTGCGGCCACGGCGTGCGCAGATCCAGCATCTCGGCGGCGGTGCGGTTGGCCGCGACGATGACGCCCTCGCCATCGAGCACCAGCAGGCCATCGTCGTCGTCGCCGGGCAGGCGGCCGGGCCAGGTCAGCCGCAGGCTCAAGGCGTGCGGCACGGCGGCCACCAGGGCATGCTCGATGCGGCGCGCCGCCACCGCCACCAGGTGCTTGAGCGCGCGCCGCTCCGGCGCCAGCACGCCGGTCAGGTCCAGCATGCCGGCGCAGCGGCCGTCGGGTCCGAACAACGGAGCGCCGGCGCAGGAATAGACCGCGGTGTCGTCGAAGAAGTGCTCGCCGCGGTGCAGCCACACCGGCACGCGCTCGGCCAGCGCCGCGCCGATGGCGGTGGTCCCCACCGCCCGCTCCGACAGGTCCACACCGATGCGGGCGATGGCGTGCACGTGGCGGTTGGACGGATCGGCCGGACCGTGCACGTCCAGCACCACGCCGTCGGCGTCGGTCAGCAGCGCGAAGTAGCCGGTGTCGCGCATCGCGCGCGCCAGCGTCGCCTCGATGACCGGCGCGGCGGCACGGCGCAGCGCCGTGCCGGCTTCCAGCACGCGCCGCTGCGCGGCGGCGCTGACGGTGTCGAAGGCCAGCCGCTCGTGCGGCCGGCGCCCCTGCGCCAGACAGCGCCGCCACGAGGCCACGATCCAACTCTCCAGCGGTGCCGGCACCTCGCGCTGCTCCAGCAGCCAGTCGCGGCGCGCCTGCTCGATGGCGCGCAGCCGCTCGTCGACGGCGGTGGGGGTGGCCATCGGGTTGGTCTCCTCGCGGCATCCCGCTGGGTGGCGGGCTGTCTCATTTTGAGAATTTCGGCGTTGCGTGCGGGAAAACCCTTGTGCACGACGGCGCCGCGCGACCAAGAATAGCCGAAAACCCGACTGCGGGCAGGGGCGATGCCCGCGCACCCCCAGAGGAGACAAGGCATGCAGAAAGTGCTGCACCTCGACCCGGCCAAGTGCACCGGGTGCCTGTCGTGCGAGATGGCCTGCTCGTACGAGAACTACGGCGTCTTCGCCACCTCCAGGTCGCGCATCAAGGTGTTCGACTTCCACCACACCGGCCGCAAGGTGCCTTACACCTGCACCCAGTGTGACGAGGCGTGGTGCCTGCACGCCTGTCCGGTGGAGGCGATCACGGTCGACAAGGTCACCGGCGCCAAGGTCGTCAGCGAAGCCACCTGCGTCGGCTGCAAGGTCTGCACCATCGCCTGCCCGTTCGGCACCATCAATTACGTCGCCGAGACCGGCAAGGTGCAGAAGTGCGATCTGTGCGGCGGGCAGCCGGCGTGCGCCGAGGCCTGCCCGACCGGCGCCATCACCTACATCGATGCCAACTGGACGGGCCTGGCGCGCATGCAGCAGTGGGCCGACAAGCTCGGCAACCAGAGCGCTCCGGCGGCGGCCTGACCCCCCGCACCCGATTTCGAGGAGACGACCATGGCATGGGCTGGCAAGATTCTGCGCGTCAACCTCACCGCGGGCACCTGCACGCCGGAGCCGCTGAACATGGACTGGGCGCGCCAGTACCTGGGTTCGCGGGGGCTGGGCACCAAGTACCTGGTGGAGGAGATCGACCCCAAGGTCGATCCGCTGTCGCCGGACAACAAGATCATCTGGGCCACCGGGCCGCTGACCGGCACGATGGCCTCCACCGGCGGGCGCTACACCGTCATCACCAAGGGGCCGCTGACCGGGGCGATCGCCTGCTCCAACTCCGGCGGCTACTGGGGCGCGGAGCTGAAGATGGCCGGCTGGGACATGATCATCTTCGAGGGGCGCGCGCCCAAGCCGGTCTACCTCTACATCCAGGACGACGTCGCCGAGCTGCGCGACGCCTCGCACCTGTGGGGCAAGAGCGTCTGGGAGACCGAGGAGACGCTCAAGACCACGCTGCAGGATCCGCTGCTGCGCATCTCCAGCATCGGCCGCGCGGGCGAGAACCAGGTGCTGTTCGCCTGCGTCGTCAACGACCTGCACCGCGCTGCCGGGCGCTCCGGCGTCGGCGCGGTGGCCGGCAGCAAGAACCTGAAGGCCATCGCGGTGCGCGGCACCAAGGGCGTGGGCAACCTCCATGACCCCAAGGCGTTCATGGCGGCCACGCGCGCGGCCAAGAAAGTGCTGGCGGACAACGCCGTCACCGGCCAGGGCCTGCCGAAGTACGGCACGCAGGTGCTGATGAACGTCATCAACGAGATCGGCGCGCTGCCGACGCGCAACCACCGCGACGTGCAGTTCGAGGGGGCGGACGACATCTCCGCCGAGGCGATGCTGCGGCCGCGCCCCACCGACGGCAAGACGCACCTCGTCACCAATCAGGCGTGCTTCGGCTGCACGATCGCCTGCGGGCGCATCAGCAAGATCGACGAGACGCACTTCAGCGTGCAGAACAAGCCGCAGTACTGGGGCGCCAGCGGCGGGCTGGAATACGAGGCTGCCTGGGCCCTGGGAGCCGCCAACGGCGTGCGCGACCTGGAGGCGCTGCAGTACGCCAACCTGATCTGCAACGAGCATGGCATGGATCCGATCAGCTTCGGCGCCACCGTCGGCGCGGTGATGGAGCTGTACGAGCTGGGCGTGCTGACCAAGGAGCAGATCGGGCTGGAGGCGCCGTTCGGCTCGGCGCGCGCGCTGTGCGAGCTGGCCGAGATGACCGCCCACGGCGTCGGCTTCGGCAAGGAAATCGGCCTGGGCAGCAAGCGTCTGTGCGAAAAGTACGGCCACCCGGAGCTGTCGATGAGCGTCAAGGGGCAGGAATTCCCGGCCTACGACAGCCGCGGCATCCAGGGCATGGGCTTGGCCTACGCCACCAGCAACCGCGGCGCCTGCCACCTGCGCGGCTACACGGTGGCCTCCGAGGTGCTTGGCATCCCGGTCAAGACCGATCCCCACGTCACCGAGGGCAAGCCCGAGCTGGTCAAGGCGTTCCAAGACGCCACGGCGGCGTTCGACTCGGCCGGCATCTGCATCTTCACGAGCTTTGCCTGGACGCTCGCGGACGTCGCACCACAGGTGGCGGCGGCGTGTGGCGAAGCGTTCACCGTGCAGGAGCTGGAGCGCATCGGCGAGCGCATCTGGAACCTGGAGCGCGAGTTCAACCTGGCCGCCGGCTTCACCGCCAAGGACGACACGCTGCCGCCGCGCCTGCTGACCGAGCCGGCCAAGACCGGCCCGGCCAAGGGGCTGGTCAACAAGCTGCCGGAGATGCTGCCGAAGTACTACCAAGTGCGTGGCTGGGACGAGCAAGGTCGCCCGACGCCCGAGACCAAGGCCCGCCTCGGGCTGTGACCGGCCCGCGGGCGCCGGAGGGCCGATGCCGGCCGGCCGGCGCCGGCGCGGCTGCCATCCCGCCGACTGGAGCCCAGCCCATGACGCATCATGTGATCCTTGGCGCCGGCCCGGCCGGCGTCATCGCCGCGGAAACGATCCGCAAGCATGCGCCCGCCGACCGCATCACGCTGGTCGGCGACGAGCCCGAGCCGCCGTACTCGCGCATGGCGATCCCGTACCTGCTGATCGGCCAGATCGGCGAGCCGGGCACGTACCTGCGCAAGGCGCCCGGCCACTACGAGGCACTGCGCATCGAGCGCGTGCACGGCCGCGCCAGCGCCGTGGACGTGCAGGCGCGCACCGTGCGGTTGGCCGATGGCGCCACGCTGTCGTTCGACCAGCTGCTGATCGCCACCGGCTCGCAGCCCGTCAAGCCGCCGATCCATGGCATCAGCCTGCCCGGTGTTCACCATTGCTGGACGCTGGCCGATGCGCGTGCGATCCTGCAGCGCGCCACGCCCGGCGCGCGCGTGCTGCAGCTGGGCGCCGGCTTCATCGGCTGCATCATCATGGAGGCGCTCAAGCAGCGCGGCGTGCAGCTGACGGTGGTCGAGATGGGCGACCGCATGGTGCCGCGCATGATGGGGCCGGCCGCCGGCGGCATGATCCGCCGCTGGTGCGAACGGCAGGGCGTGCGGGTGCTGACCGGCACGCGCATCGAGGCCATCGAGCACGCGGCGCCGTTGCAGGCCCGGCTGTCCAACGGCGAGCGCGTGGCCGCCGATCTCGTCATCATCGCCGCCGGGGTGCGCCCGGCGATAGGGTTCCTGGAAGGCAGTGGCATCCGCTGCCTGCAGGGCGTGCTGACGGACGAGCGCATGCAGACCAGCGTGCCGGGCATCTACGCCGCCGGCGACTGTGCCGAGGCGTTCGACGAGATCACGGGCCGCACCCTCGTCAGTGCCATCCAGCCCAACGCCGCGGAGCAGGCGCGCGTGGCCGCCCTCAACATGGTGGGCCGACCGGCGCGCTTGCGCGGCGTCACGCAGATCAACGTGTTGGATACGCTCGGACTGATCTCCACCAGCTTCGGCCAGTGGCAGGGCGTGCCGGGCGGGGAGCGGGTCGAATGGGTCGACGAGCGGCAGAACCGCGTCATCAGCCTGGCCTTCGACGGCGACCGTCTGATCGGCAGCAACACGGTTGGCTGGACGGAGCACGTCGGCGCGCTGCGCGGGCTGGTGGAGGGCAGGGTGCGTCTGGGTCCGTGGAAGGAGACGCTGCGGCGTGATCCCACCCAGTTCATGGCCGCCTACCTGGCCAGCGCGCAGGGCCAGGCCGGCTGGTGCGGTGCCGCCGACGTCCGTCGTCGTTGATGCCGCGCCTGCCAGCCCGTCGGCCCGGCGCCGCGCATCTTCGGGCGCCGCGCACTACCATGCCACGATGAACATCACGCTCAAGCTGTTCGCGACGTTGTCGGATCACCTTCCGGCCGGCACACGCGGCAACGCGATCACGTTGCCGTTGGCCGACGGCGCCACGGTGCAGGAGGCCATCGACCGGCTCAACCTGCCGCCCAGGCTCGTGCATCTGGTGCTGGTCAACGGGGTATACGTGCCGCCAGAGCAGCGCGGTGAGCGCGTGCTGGCCGACGGCGACGTGCTGGCGATCTGGCCGCCGATCGCGGGGGGGTGACGCGTTGCCGGACGGTGCCGACGCGGGTGCGCAGCCCGAGGCGGTACCGCCTCGTTTCGAGCGCGAGCTCACCGCCAGCGCCGCGGAGTGGGAGCGCATGGTCGGGCTGGTTTGTCCGGATGCCCGTCTCGTATCCATGCAGGGCCGGGCGTGGATTCCCGTCGGCGCGGGCGGCTTGTCGCTGCGCTGGCGCGACCTGCCACCGGTTGCCCTGGGGGCGGTAAGGCTGCCGCGGCTGCGCGTGCGCTTCCGCTTCCGCGCGGTGCCGGCCGACCGGCGTACCTCCTTCATGCAGGACTTCGACCGCGGCACGCGGCGCGGTGGCGGCTAGGCTTGGCCATGCCGCACAATGCGGCCTTGCGTTTGCTTCAACCCTTTGCTCGCTCATCATGGCTCATCACGTCAACGTCACGCTCACCCGCCGCAGCGGCTACCAGTTCGAGATCGACTTCGGCGCCGACTGGCCGCACGTGTTCAGCGACGAGCCGGCCCCGCTCGGCCAGGGGCAGGGCCCCACGCCCAACCACCTGCTGCTGGCGGCGGTGGCCAACTGCCTGTCGGCCAGCCTGACGTTTGCGCTGACCAAGTTCAAGAACGACCCCGGCGCCCTGCGCGCGGTGGCGCGTTCCACCGTCGAGCGCAACGAGCAGGGCCGGCTGCGCATCCAGCGCATCGAGGTCGACATCCAGCTGGAGCGCCCCGGCGCCGACTACGAGCACCTGGACCGCATCCTGGCGCAGTTCGAGGAGTTCTGCACCGTCTCGATGAGCGTGCGCCAGGGGGTGCCGATCGACATCCGCGTTCTGGACGGCAGCGGGCAGCGGCTCAAGGGTTGAGCGGCCCGCCCAGCGCGGCGATCAGGTCGTCGAGCAGGCTGGACAGCTCACCGGTGGCGATCGCCGCATCGGCGTCGAAGCGATCCGCCTCGCCGTGGTCGCTGGCCTCGAAGACGCCGTCGTCGAAGGCGATGCGGCGCAGCTGCAGGGCCTCGGTCAACACGAACTGCACGCGCCCGTCCCAGTCCAGCGCCAGCCGGGTGGGCCGCTTGCCCTGCGCCAGGTGCGTGCGCATCGCTTCGGCGTCCAGCGTGTGGCGCGCGTAGCGCACCATCGGCGGGCTGTCGCCGTCGCCCTTGAGCTCCACCTCGCGCCCGGGGGCGAAGTGGAGCGGCCAGTCCTCGGTGCTGCTCCCGAGCCACGCCGCCATGGCGCTGGCCGGGGAAGTGGCCGTGGCCAGCGGCTCGGCGCGCCAGCCTGGCAGCGCCTCCACCAGCGCCGTGGTCACGGCGTCCACCCGCCGTGCCGTGGTCGTGTCCAGCAACAGACGGCCCGCGCGCACGTCCCACCAGACCCACACGTCCGCCGACTGGGCGAAGGCGCGTGGCAGCAGTTCCTGCTGGATGGCCTCCTTGAGCTCGCGCTGCTCGCGCCGCCCCGGCTGGCGCCCCTCGGTGGCCTCGATCCGGGCGCAACGCGCCTCGAGTTCGCGCCGCACTGCCGTGGCCGGCACGCGCTTGTGCTCCAGCCGCAGCCGCATCAGCCGGTGCCCGGCCACCGCCTCCACCAGCGGCGCGTGCGGATCGTCGCGCGGCGGCACCCAGCCCAGGCTTTCCGCCTGCGTCGGCCCGCACGGCACGAAGGGGCGCCGCCGCAGCGCCTCCTCGATCGCCTCCAGCTCCAGCGTCGGCGCCTCGGCCACGCGCAGCACGGTCAGGTTCTTGAACATCGGCCAGGCTTCTCCGCCGCCGTGCGCGGCGGCAGCCCCCGCAGGCGCGTCGCGCACGGCCAACAAAAAGGCCCCGCATGCGGGGCCGGTTCGATTCTGGAGCGGCTGATGGGAATCGAACCCACGTCTTGAGCTTGGGAAGCTCAGGTCCTACCATTGAACGACAGCCGCGCTGAAGCGTATTGTAGCGAATCGTCGTGCACCCACCTCGGCGGCTGCCTCGCACGCGAGCCGGCTTCGGGTCTTGGGGAAGCGGCCGCAAGGCTGATTCAACCTCGCGCCACCTCCCACCCCACGATCTGGCGCCTCGTGCGGCTGAACTCGACGCCCAGCTCGATCACCTCCGTGATGCCCGGCGCGCCGCGATATTTGGCCGCGTAGTCGCGAGCCTTGAGCTGCCGCATGGCCTCGCCGGTGGGCTCCTCGCCGTCGACCACCTTGAACTCGATCACCCAGGCGCGGCCGGCGTGGCGGATGACGAGGTCGCACTGGCCCGGGTTGGAGACCTCCTCCGGCACGATGTCCAGGCCGAGGCTGGCCAGATGGCTGTAGAAGACGCTGGCGTAGTAGCCCTCGTACCGGGCGATGGGGTTGGCGCGCACCCAGTCGTGCGGGATGCTGGCGTAGAGCCGCTCGAAGTGCGCGCGCAGGCCCTCGGCATCGCCTTCGGTGAGCAGGTCGTACAGCCGCATCGTCAGCTGGGACAGCGGCGTGCCGCCCGGCAGCCACCCCCCCAGCAGCAGCGCCTCGTTGAGGGCGCTGCGCACCTCCAGGTTGGGCACGCGCAGCGTGTAGACGGTGGCTGCGCCCTTGCGCTGCTGGCCGTCGATGGTGAGATAGCCGGTCTGCCACAGCAGCGCCTCGGGCTCGATGCGCTCCACGTCGAAGGCCGACAGCAGCTGCTCGCTGGCGTAGAGCCGCTCCAGCTGCGGGGTGAAGAACCCCTTGCCGCGCAGCCAGTGCACCAGAAACGTCGGCGTGCCGGTCTCGAACCAGTGCGCGCGGAACTGCCGCTCGGCCAGCAGCAGCAGCACGTCGAACGGGTTGTAGACGCTCACCGGCCCCCAGCGGTAGCCGTTGTACCAGCGGCGGATCTCCTCGCGGTCCAGCGGCTGGCCTTCCTCGGCAGCGGCCTGCAGTTCCGGCGCGAAGACGGTGTCGATGTCTTCATCCGTGTAGCCGCAGATCGTGCCGTACTCGGGCGACAGCGTGATGTCGCGCAGGTTGTTCAGGCCCGAAAAGATGGAGACCTTGCTGAACTTGGACACGCCGGTCAGCAGCACGAAGCGCAGGTCGGCGTCTCTGCCCTTGATGACGCTGTAGAGGTTGCGCAGGCCCTCGCGCATGGCGCGGGCGACCTCCGGCGTCTCGAGGTTGTCGAGGATGGGCTTGTCGTATTCATCGACCAGCACCACGGCCTGGCGGCCGTGGGCTTCGGCGCTGCGGGTGATGAGGTCGGCAAAGCTGCCGGGGATGTCCTCGGGGTCTTCCAACGCGACGCCCAGGCGCTGCGCCTGCTCGCGCAGCTGGCGGCGGATGTGGCGCTCGAGTTCCTCGCGCTTCTCCAGCCGGCCTTCGGCAAAGCTCAGGCGAATCACCGGGTGCGGCCTGGCCCAGTCCCAGTGGTCGGCCAGGAACAGCCGCTCGCGCGGGGCGCTGCCGTCGGATCCATCGTGCGCGTCGAACAGTTCGCGGCGGCACTCGAAGGCGCAGGCGATGGTGTCCAGCAGCAGGCTCTTGCCGAAGCGGCGCGGGCGCGAGAGGAAGTAGTGCTTGCCGCTGTCGACCAGGCGCGCGATCAGCGGCGTCTTGTCGACGTAGTAGTAGCCGCCCTCGCGGATGTCGCGCAGGGTCTGGATGCCGATGGGCAGCTTGCGGCGGGTGGGCGTGACCTGGTTCATGCCGCCAAGGGTAGCACGGTCACACCCACGGGATCGCCGTCGCCGCCAGGCGGGGAGGGTGGGCGCAGGCTCTTCCATTCACGTCGCGACCACCTGCCCGCGCGCCGGCGGTCACTTGAGCACGTCGCCGATGCAGACGTACTTGATCTCGACGTACTCGTCGATGCCGTGGTGCGACCCCTCGCGGCCAAGGCCCGACTGCTTGACGCCGCCGAACGGCACATGCTCGGTGGCCAGGATGCCGACGTTGACGCCGACCATGCCGTACTCCAGCGCCTCGGCGACACGGAAGATGCGTCCCACGTCGCGGCTGTAGAAGTAGCCCGCCAGGCCATATTCGGTGTCATTGGCCATGCGGATCACCTCTTCCTCGGTACGGAAGCGGAACACCGGCGCAAACGGGCCGAATGTCTCTTCCCGGGCGCACAGCATGTCGGGCGTGGCGTCGGCCACCACGGTGGGCGCATAGAACAGCCCGCCGAGGCGCCGTCCGCCGGTCAGCAGCCGCGCGCCCTTGGCCAGCGCGTCGTCCACGTGGCGCTGCACCTTCTCCACCGCAGCCTCCTCGATCAGAGGCCCCTGGTTGACGCCCTCCTCGAAGCCGTTGCCGACCCTGGCGGTGGCCACTTTGGCGGCGAACTTCTGCACGAACGCCTCGTACACCCCCTCCTGCACGTAGATGCGGTTGGAGCAGACGCAGGTCTGGCCGGCGTTGCGGTACTTGCTGGCAAACGCCCCTTCCACCGCGCTGTCGATGTCGGCGTCGTCGAAGACGATGAACGGCGCGTTGCCGCCCAGCTCCAGCGACAGCTTCTTGATCGTCGGGGCGCTTTGCGCCATCAGGATGCGGCCGACCTCGGTGGAGCCGGTGAAGCTCAGGTGCCGCACCACGGGGCTGGCGCACAGCACCTGGCCGATCTCGACGCTGCCGGGGCCGTCGCTGGTCAGCACGTTGAGCACGCCGGCCGGGATGCCGGCGCGCATGGCCAGCTCCGCGGCCGCCAGCGCCGTCAGCGGCGTCTGTTCGGCCGGCTTGATCACCACCGTGCAGCCGGCGGCCAGCGCCGGGGCCACCTTGCGCGTGATCATCGCCAGCGGAAAATTCCACGGCGTGATGGCCGCGCAGACGCCGATGGGCTGCTTCAGCACCAGCAGCCGGCGGTTCATGTCGAAGGGCGGCAGCGTCTCGCCGTTGACGCGCTTGGCCTCCTCGGCGAACCACTCGACGAAACTGGCGCCGTAGGCCACTTCACCCTTGGCCTCCGGCAGCGGCTTGCCCTGCTCGGCGGTCATCAGCCGCGCCAGATCGTCCTGGTGGGCCATGAGCAGTTCGTACCACCGGCGCAGGAGGTTGGCGCGTTCCTTGGCCGTGCGGTTGCGCCACGCCGGCCAGGCGGCGTTGGCCGCGGCGATGGCGGCTTCGGCCTCGGCCGGTCCGAGCCGGGCCACCTCCGCGAGCCTGGCCCCGGTGGCCGGGTCGTGCACGGCAAAGCGCGCCGGGCCGGCCACCCAGCGGCCATCGATCAGCGCGTCGGTCTTCAGCAGCGTCGGGTCACGCAGCAGGGCAAGCGGTGAGGTCGGCATGTCCATCGGGAAACTCCATCCATCCAGGCTCCTGTGATCGCCGTACTGTAGCCCGGCCGGCGTGCGCGTGGCGGTACAGCGCGCGACAGCCGGCACGCCGTTGTGCCGGGCTGCGGGCCGGTACAGCCTCACCATGGCCGGCCGATGACGGCTCACCGATACCGCACGCCCGGCAGCACGCACAGCATCTCGTACAGCAGGTTGGCGCCGAGCAGCGCAGTGTTGCCGCTCGGGTCGTAGGGAGGGGAGACCTCGACGAGGTCACAGCCCACCAGCCGCAGGCCACGGCAGCCGCGCACGATCTCCAGGGCCTGCGGGACGGTCAGCCCCCCGATTTCCGGGGTACCCGTTCCTCCGGCGTAGGCCGGGTCGATGCCGTCGATGTCGAAGCTGAGGTAGGTTGGGGTCTGCGGTCCGATCTGCTGACGAATCTGATCCATCAGCGGTGCCAGCGTTTGCCCCCAGACCTCGTGGGCAGGCACGAGGTGAAATCCTTGGCGGCGCGGCCAGTCGAAGTCGTCGATGGCGTACCCCGTCCCCCGCAGCCCTATCTGCCAGACCTTGTTTCTCTGCAGCAGCCCTTCCTCGACCGCCCGCCGGAACGGCGTGCCATGGGCCAACGGTTCGCCGAACATGGCGTCGTTGACGTCCGCGTGGGCATCGACGTGGATCAGCGCCACCGGGCCATGTCGAGCGGCCACCGCGCGCAGGATCGGCAGCACGAGGGTATGGTCCCCGCCCAGCGTCAGCGGAGTGCAGCCGGCGTCGATGATGGGGCGGTAGTGGCGCTCGATGATGTCGACCGATTTCGGCAGGTGGTAAGGATTGATCGGCACATCCCCAAGATCGGCTACCTGCAGCGTGTCGAACGGTGCGGCACCCGTGGCCATGTTGTAGGGCCGCAGCAGAGCCGACTCGGCGCGGATCTGGCGCGGACCGAAGCGGGCGCCCGGGCGATGGCTGGTGCCGATGTCCAGCGGCACGCCGATGAATGCGGCGTCGAGGCCGTGCGGGGTGTCGGCCGCCGGCAGGCGCATCATCGTCGCCGGTCCGCCGAAGCGCGGCATCTCGTTGCCGCCGAGCGGCTGGTTGCGCGGCGGGATGGGGTGGACCGGTTCGTTCATCGCCGGGTCCTTCCGCGCAGCCACTCCAGGGTCAGCATCAGTGCCGTGGTGAAAAGCGTCAGCAGCGTCGCCACCGCGGCGATCGTCGGGGAAATGTTTTCACGGATGCCGGTGAACATCTGTCGGGGCAGCGTCACCTGGTCGGGGCCGGCCAGGAAGAGTGTGACCACGACCTCGTCGAAGGAGGTGGCAAAGGCGAACAGCGCGCCGGACAGCACGCCGGGAGCGATCACCGGCAGTGTGACGCGGCGAAATGTCTCCAAGGGGCTGGCACCGAGACTGAGACTTGCGCGCACGAGGTTCTGGTTGAAGTTCTGCAGCGTGGCGGTGACGGTGGTGACGACGAACGGCGCGCCCAGCGCCGCGTGAGCCAGGATCAGGCCGAGGTAGGAGTCGTTGAGGCCGAGGCGGGCGAAATAGAGGTAGGTGCCGACCGCCACCACGATCACCGGCACCACCATCGGCAGCAGGATGAGGCTGTTGACCAGCTCCTTGCCCGGGAAGCGCGAGCGCGCCAGCCCCATGGCCGCCAGCGTGCCCAGCACGGTGGCGATCAGCGTCGCGGCGGGGGCGACGATGAAGCTGTTGCGGGCAGCGCGCGCCCACTCCGGTGCCGAGGCCATCTCACGGTACCAGCGCAGCGACCAGCCCTCGATTGGATACGCCAGAAACGTGCTGTCGCTGAACGACAGCGGCACGATCGCCAGGATCGGCAGCAGCAGGAACACCAGCACCAGAGCCGCCATCAGCCGCAGCGCCCACCAGCCCAGGATGTCCGGCCAGCGGTAGTGGGCGGGCAGGTCCGGTCGCAGTCGCAACCCTTTCATCCGGTCACCCCAGACTGAGACCGCCGCGCGCGACGCGACGGTAGAACCCGAACAGCACCAACGTGGCGCCGAGCAGCACCCCGCCGAGGGCGCACGCCATGCCCCAGTTGACCTCCACGTTGGTGTACTGGGCGATGTAGTAGCTCAGCATCTGGTCGCCGGCTCCGCCCAGCAGCGCGGGGGTCACGTAATAACCGATCGACGTGATGAACACCAGCAGACACCCTGCGGCCACGCCCGGGTAGGTCTGGGGCACGTAGACGCGGAAAAACGCCGCCAGGGGGTGGCTGCCCAGAGAGACGGCGGCGCGCAGGTAGTTCGCGGGCACGCTCCTCATCACGCTGTACAGCGGCAGGATCATGAACGGCAGCAGGATGTGCACCATGGCGATGATCACGCCGGTGCGGTTGAACAGCAGCGGCAGCGGCGCGTCGATGAGGCCCAGGGCCTGCAATCCGCGGTTGATCAGTCCGTTGCTCTGCAGCAGCACGATCCAGGCCGCGATGCGCACCAGTACCGAGGTCCAGAACGGCAGCAGCACCAGGATCAGCAGCAGGTTGGCACGCCGTTCGGGCAGCGTCGAGAGCCAGAACGCCAACGGGTAGGCCATCAGCAGCGCCACGACCGTCACGGTGGCGCTGATGGCGAAGGTGCGCAGCAGGATGTCCCCGAAAACCGCCTCTTCCGCGGGCAGCCGCTGCAGATTGCCCTCGACGTCGCGGCGCAAGTCGATCGCTGCCAGCAGGTAGTCTGGCGTCCAGCGCTGCGTATTCTTGGCAATGGCGCGCCAGTAATCCAGCTCGGCCCAGCGCACGTCGAGCTCCAGAAGCGCCGCGCGCGCCTTTTCGGGAGGCGGCGGGTCCGTGCGGATGGCGCGATAGGTGCCCATGATCAGCGAGCGCGCCCCGGGCGCCTCGCTGTTGAGCCGCCGCGCCAGCGCGCCGGCCTGGGCTGTCTCCTCGATCGCGTAAAGGTCGGCCACGATCGCCGCATAGGCGGCATCCGGCGGGGCGTGGTGTCCGTCCCAGAGCTGCAGGGCACGTGCGGTGGCGGGCAGGGCGTCGGCGACCTCGGGGTTCTCGACGCCGCGCAGCAGCATCGCGGCCAGCGGCACCAAAAAGAACACCAGCAGGAACAGAAGCAGCGGGGCGGTCAGGGCCGCCGCGCGCCACTGCTGGCGCCGCTGGGCGCGCCGCAGGCGCCGCACGAGCTCGCGCCCGCCAGCGGCCGAGACGGCAGGGGTTACTGCGCCGCCCATGCCGCGAAGCGCTTCTCCAGGGCCTCACCCTGGTCGGCCCAGAACTGGATGTTGAAGCGCAGCGCCTCGCGGCTGTTGGCCGGCGACGTGGGCAGCTGCTCCAGCACCTTCGCATCCAGACGGGCGATCGCCTTCGTGTTGGTGGGGCCGTAGGAGATCAGGCGGGCGTATTCGGCTTGTGCCTCGGGGGTGCTGGCCAGCGCGATGAACCGGTGGGCCAGATCCCGGTTCGGCGAACCCTTCGGGATGACCCAGTAGTCGAGGTCATAGATGCCGCCCGTCCAAGTGATCTTGAGGTTGCGACCTTCGCGCTGGGCCGCGTCGATGCGGCCGTTGTAGGCGGTGGTCATGACGACGTCGCCGGCGACGAGGAACTGGGGCGGCTGGGCGCCAGCCTCCCACCACTGGATGTGGGGCTTGAGCTCGGTCAGCTTGCGGAAGGCCCGGTCGGCGCCTTCCTTGGTGGCCAGTACCTTGTAGACATCGGCCGGCTTGACGCCGTCTGCCATCAGGGCGAACTCCAGGTTGTAGCGAGCCCCCTTGCGCATGCCGCGCTTGCCCGGATATTTCTTCACGTCCCAGAAATCGGCCCAGCTCTTCGGGGCGTCCTTCAGTCGGTCGCCGTTGTAGGCCAGCACCGTCGACCACACGAACGTACCGACTCCGCAGTCGTGCACGGCGTCGGGCATGAAGTCGGCCTTGTTGCCGATCTTGGACCAGTCCAGCTTCTCGAACAGCCCCTCGTCGCAGCCGCGGCTGACATCCGGGCTTTCGACCTCGACCACGTCCCACGTGACACGCCGGGCCTCGACCATGGCCTTGATGCGCGCCTGCTCGCCGTTGTACTCGACGGCAGTCACCCGCACGTTGGCCGCCTTCTCGAAGGGCTCGATGTAGGCCTTCTTCTGGGCGGCACCGTTGGCACCGCCAAAGTTGACGACCGTCAGCGTGGCCTGTTGCGCGTAGGCCGTCCAGGCGGTCAGCGCGATGGCAGCGGCGATGGCGGCGGGGATGGCAGCACGTTTCATCGGGGATCTCCTCTGGTGGTGGAAGACGTCATCGGTAGGCGCGCAGGTGTTGCGCGGGCAGGTGCAGCCGTATCGGCTGCCCGGGCTGGACGGGAGCGGCAACCAGCGGCCGCTTGACCGTGATTTCATGTTGCGCATGGCGGCACCGCAGCCTGACGTGGTCGCCGAAATAGATCACGTCCTCGACCGTGGCCATCAGGACGTTGTCGCTGGCGGTCTCGTCGTCGGCCAGCACGCCGATGCGCTCCGGGCGAATGCAGCAGGTCACCGGGGTGCCGGGGCCGGCGGCGTTGACGTTGAGCGCGGTCAGGCGGACGCCGCCGCCGACATCGACAATCACACCTCCCTCCCGCGCGGCAGCCACCGTGCCGGGCAGGTTGGTGCTGTCGCCGACGAAGGTGGCGACGAAGCGGTTGACGGGGGTCTCGTAGAGGCGTTCGACCGGGTCGATCTGCTGGATGATGCCGTCGTTGAACACGGCCACCCGATCGGACATCGTCAGGGCCTCGGACTGGTCGTGTGTCACGTAGACGAACGTCAGGCCGAGGCGGCGGTGCAGGGCCTTGAGTTCCAGCTGCATATGTTCACGCAGCTGCTTGTCCAGCGCCCCGAGCGGTTCGTCCATCAGCACCAGCTGCGGGTCGAACACCAGCGCCCGCGCCAGCGCGACGCGTTGGCGCTGCCCCCCTGACAGCTGCGCCGGGTACCGGTCGGCCAAGGCCACCATCTGCACCATGTCCAGCGCGCGCCGGATCCGTCGCTCCCGTTCGGCGCGGTCGAGGCGACGCACCGTCAGCGGATAAGCGATGTTTTCCGCCACCGTCATGTGCGGAAACAGCGCATAGTCCTGAAACACCATGCCGAAGTGGCGCTTGTGTGGCGGGGTGTGGGTGATGTCGCGCTCGCGCAGCAGGATGCGGCCTGCCGTCGGCGTCTCGAAGCCCGCCAGCATCATCAGCGTGGTGGTCTTGCCCGATCCGGATGGTCCGAGCAGCGAGATGAACTCCCCAGTCTCGATCGTCAGGTGCAGGTCGCGCACGACGAGATGTTTGCCGTCGTAGGTCTTCTGGACGGCGTCGAAGGTGACGAGGGGGTTGGCGGCCATAGGGCTGGGCAGGACGATGAACGGCACTCTAGCCTACGGCGGTGCATTCGGCCGGTACAGTTGGCACCGCCCCGCGTGGGCGCTGTACCGCCGCGCAGGCCGGTACATGGATTCCCGGGGGGCTGCGACGGTGCATCCGGCACCTCCATGGGGACGTGCGATGCGCCAACATGGGGATATCCTGCTGCACGGATGGCTTCATTCCCACGCCGCCGGCGCCGTGCCCAACCCCGGCGGCGGCAGCTCCGCCATGGGCCGCGCGCCGTCGAAGCGCACCGGATGCGCCACCATCGGCGGGCGGTCCTGTCGGGCCGGCAGCACGAGGCCGCGCGCCAAGGTGTGCGGATGCGCCATCACTTGGGCGAGGTCGTGGATGGGGGCGCACGGCACGCCGGCGGCTTCCAGCGCCTGCGCCCAGTCGCCGGTGGGGCGCGTGCGCAGCCAGTCGGCGATGCGCGGCACCAGTTCGCCGCGGTGCTGCACGCGCGCGGGGTTGGTGGCGTAGCGCGGGTCGCGCGCCACTTCCGGGTGACCTGCCACCTCGCAGAAGCGGGCGAACTGCGCGTCGTTGCCGACCGCCAGCACCAGGTGCCCGTCGGCGGTGGCAAACGCCTGGTATGGCACGATGTTGGGGTGGGCGTTGCCCAGGCGCCGGGGCGTGGCGCCGCCGATCAGCTGGTTGGCCGCCTGGTTGGCCAGCATCGCCACCGCGACGTCGAACAGCGCCACGTCCAGCACGCGGCCGCGGCCGGTGCGGGCGCGTTCGTGCAGGGCGGCCAGGATCGCCGTGGCGGCGTAGAGGCCGGTCATCAGATCGATCACCGCCACGCCGACCTTCAGCGGCTCGCCGTCGGGCTCGCCGGTGATGCTCATCAGGCCGGCCTCGGCCTGGATGGCGAAGTCGTAGCCGGGCTTGGACGCCAGCGGCCCGCTCTGGCCGTAGCCGGTGATGGAGCAGTAGATCAGGCGCGGGTTCAGGCGCGTGAGGCTTGCGGCATCCAGTCCAACCTTGGCCAGCTGGCCGACCTTGTAGTTTTCCAGCAGCACGTCGGCCTGGGCGGCCAGCTGCCGCACCTGCGCGATGCCGTCGGGGTGGGTGAGATCCAGCGCCACCGAGCGCTTGCCGCGGTTGGCGCAGATGAAGTAGGCGGACTGGCGCGCTGCGCCCTCGCCCCACCACGGCGGGCCCCAGGCGCGGGTGTCGTCGCCGCCGCCGGGTCGCTCGACCTTGAGCACGTCGGCGCCGTAGTCGGCCAGGATCTGGCTGGCCCACGGGCCGGCCAGCACGCGCGACAGGTCCAGCACCCGCACGCCCTCGAGCGGCCGGGGCGGGGCCGGGGCGGCGGAGGGGGGTGGGGTGGAGGCATCCATCGGCGGCCCCCTTTTCAGTTGGCGAACGCCGCGATGCCGGTGATGGCACGGCCCAGGATCAGCGCGTGGATGTCGTGCGTGCCTTCGTAGGTGTTGACGACCTCCAGGTTGACCAGGTGGCGCGCCACGCCGTATTCGTCGCTGATGCCGTTGCCGCCCATCATGTCGCGCGCCATGCGGGCGATCTCCAGCGCCTTGCCGCAGCTGTTGCGCTTGCACACGCTGGTGAGCTCCACCGGCGCGCGCCCCTCGTCCTTGAGCCGCCCCAGCCGCAGGCACGCCTGCAGGCCGATGCCGATCTCGGTCAGCATGTCGGCGAGCTTCTTCTGGATCAGCTGGTTGGCCGCCAGCGGCCGGCCGAACTGGCGCCGATCCAGCACATACTGGCGCGCGCGCAGGTAGCAGTCTTCCGCCGCGCCGAGCGCCCCCCAGGCGATGCCGTAGCGCGCGCTGTTGAGGCAGGTGAAGGGGCCCTTGAGACCGCGGATCTCGGGGAAGGCGTTCTCCTCAGGGCAGAAGACGTCGTCCATGACGATCTCGCCGGTGATGGAGGTGCGCAAGCCCACCTTGCCGTGGATGGCCGGGGCCGACAGGCCTGCCCAGCCCTTTTCCAGCACGAAGCCGCGGATCTGACCCTCGTCGTCCTTGGCCCAGACGACGAACACGTCGGCGATCGGCGCGTTGGTGATCCACATCTTGGCGCCGCTCAGGCGCCAGCCCCCCGGCACCTTGCGCGCGCGCGTGGTCATGCTGCCCGGGTCGGAGCCGTGGTTGGGCTCCGTGAGGCCGAAGCACCCCACCCACTCGCCGCGGGCGAGCTTGGGCAGGTATTTCTGCCGCTGCGCCTCGGTGCCGAATTCGAAGATCGGCACCATCACCAGCGAGCTCTGCACGCTCATCATGCTGCGGTAGCCGCTGTCGACGCGCTCGACCTCGCGCGCGATCAGGCCGTAGCTGACGTAGTTCAGGCCGGCGCCACCGTACTGCTCGGGGATGGTGGGGCCGAGCAGCCCCAGCTCGCCCATCTCGTGGAAGATCGCGCGGTCGGTCTGCTCATGCCGGAAGGCCTGCTGCACGCGCGGCAGCAGCTTGTCCTGACAGTAGGCGCGCGCGGCGTCGCGCACGGCGCGCTCCTCCGGCAGCAGCTGGTCGTCGAGGAAGAACGGGTCGGCCCAGTCGAAGGCGGTCTTGGTCGGTTTCATGGTACGGGTGTGGGGAATCGGGCAGGTGGGGTGGCGCCCTTGGCACGCTGGCTTCAGGTATGCCGCGACGGAATCGTAGGGCGATGAGTGCTCCACGGCAAACGATTTTTTCTGGTGCTGATATGAGTTTTTCGTATATCTTATGCGCGGCAGTCATAAAATATAACTGTCAGTCATATTTTTCGCTTGATCCATGCGCCGCCGCCTTCCCACCCTGCAGGCCCTGCAATGCTTCGAGGCCGCCGCACGCCACCAGAGCTTTTCGCGCGCGGCGCAGGAGCTGGCGCTGACGCAGGGGGCGGTGTCACGCCAGGTGGCGGGGCTGGAGGGCATGCTCGGCGTCAAGCTGTTTCGCCGCACGCAGCACGGCATGGCCCTGACCCCGGCGGGGGCGGATTACGCGCGGCAGGTCCGCCTGCGACTGGAGGCGCTGGAGCGCGACACGGTCGACCTGATGGCCCGCCGCGGTCAGGGTGACAGCGTCACGCTGGCCACCGTGCCGACGTTTGCCACGCGCTGGCTGATTCCGCGCCTGCCGCGGCTGGCGGCGCGCCACCCGCAGCTGCTGGTGCACCTGGAGACGCGCACGCGCCCGTTCCTGTTCCTCGACAGCGGACTGGAGGCGGCGCTGTGGGCCGGCACGCCCGCGCAGCTGCGCCAATGGGCCGGCACGCGTGCCACGCGCCTGCTGGACGAGGAGGTGCTGCCGGTGTGCAGCCCGCGGCTGCTGCCCCACGGGCAGCCGGTGCCGCCGCAGGAACTGGTCGGCCTGCCGTTGCTGCAGCAGTCCACCCGGCCCGACGCCTGGCGGCGCTGGTTCGAGGCGCAGGGTGTGGAGGCGCCGCACGCGATGGCCGGGCCGCGCTACGAGCTGTTCTCCATGCAGGCCGCAGCGGCCATCGCCGGGCTGGGCGTGGCGCTGATGCCGACCCTGCTGGTGCAGCAGGAGCTGGCCCGCGGCGAGCTGGTGGTGGCGTGCGCCGCGCCGCTGCGCGGCGAGCGCGCCTACTACCTGGTGCAACCCGACGGGCCCGAGCGCGAGGCGCTGGCGCGCCTGCGCGCGTGGCTGGTGGAGGAGTGCGCCGCCGCGGCCCGCTCGCCGCCGGGGTGAGTCATCATCCTTGCAAATCTGGAGTTGTGCTCCATAATTGCAAGGATGATCGAGCGACGGCTGTTGCGTGAAGTGTTGTTGGCGCTGGATGAGGCCCCGGCGGTGGCCTTGCTGGGGCCACGGCAGGCGGGCAAAACCACCTTGGCGCTGGAAGTGGCGGCGCGCCGACCGGCGGTGTATCTCGATTTGGAGTCGGAGGTCGATCGGGCCAAGCTGAGCGATCCGGCGCTCTACCTGTCGGCTCACGAGGACAAGTTGGTCATTCTGGATGAGGTGCAACGTACTCCCGAGCTGTTTCGCACGCTGCGCGGTCTGATCGATCAGGGGCGACGCCGGGGCCAAGGGACGGGACGCTTTCTGGTGTTGGGCTCGGCCTCGATCGAGCTGCTTCGGCAATCCAGCGAGTCGCTGGCCGGGCGGATCCGCTACCTGGAACTCGGGCCGCTGGACGCAGGGGAGGTGGGATCAGGGCGGTTGCAAGCCCTTTGGCTGCGTGGGGGCTTTCCCTTGAGCCTGTTGGCTGCCTCCGATGCGGCCAGCCTGCGCTGGCGGCTTGACTTTATTCGCACCTACCTGGAGCGCGACATCCCGCAGCTGGGCCCGCGCATTCCGGCGGAGACCCTGCGCCGTTTCTGGACCATGCTGGCCCACCAGCAAGGGGCTTTGCTCAACGCGGCCGCGTTGGCGCGCGCCTTGGCGGTCGATGGCAAGACCGTGGCGCGCTACCTCGACCTGCTGGTGGATCTGCTGCTGGTGCGGCGGCTGCCGCCGTGGTCGCACAACGTGGGCAAGCGGCTGGTCAAGTCACCCAAGGTGTATGTGCGCGACAGCGGGTTGGTGCACGCGCTGCTGGGCATTGCCGACCACGAGGCGCTGCTGGCGCACCCCGTGGCCGGGGCGAGTTGGGAGGGCATGGTCATCGAGTCCCTGTTGGCGGCCGCCCCCGCGGGCACGCAGGCGTCGTTTTTCCGCACCGCGGCGGGGGCGGAAATCGACTTGCTGCTGGAGCTGCCAGGCCATGCAGCGCCATGGGCTGTTGAAATCAAGCGAAGTTCGGCGCCGAAACTGGAGCGAGGGTTTTATGCCGGACTGCAGGCCGTGCAACCCGAGCGGGCCTGGGTGGTGTATGCCGGAAGCGAGCGCTTCGCGCTGGCCCCGGGCGTGGAGGCGATGCCGCTGCCCGAAGCCGTGCGGCTGTTGGCTGACCGTGACCCGGGCGAATGACCCAGCCCTCGCGCCAGGACGTGTTGTTCAACCCTTCGCCGCCGCCAGCGCCGCCTCCATGATCGCCAGCCCTTCGTCGAGCAGCGCGTCGCTGGCCGTCAGTGGCACCAGGATGCGGATCACGTTGCCGTAAAGCCCGCAGGACAGCAGCACCAGCCCGCGCTGCAGCGCCTCGGCGCACAGGCGCCGCGTCAGCTCGGCGGCGGGGCGGGTGAGGTCGCCGCCCTCGAACAGCTCGATGGCCACCATGGCCCCCAGGCCCCGCACGTCGCGGATCTCGGCATGGCGCGCCATCATCGCGGTCAGCCCCGCGCGCAGCCGCTCGCCGATGGCGCGGCTGCGCTCCAGCAGCCGCTCCTCCTCGAACACATCCAGCACCGCCAGTGCCGCCGCGCACGCCAGCGGATGCCCGGCGTAGGTGCCGCCCAGCCCGCCCGGTGGCACCTTGTCCATCAGCTCGGCGCGGCCGATGACGGCGGAGATCGGAAAGCCGCCCGCCATGCTCTTGGCCATCGTGACCATGTCCGGCGCCACGCCCCACTGCTCGCAGGCCAGCCAGGTGCCGGTGCGGCCGGCGCCGGTCTGCACCTCGTCGGCGATGAAGACGATGCCGTGCTCGTCGCACAGCCGGCGCAGTGCGCGCGCGAACTCGAACGGCGCGACGTAGAAGCCCCCTTCGCCCTGCACCGGCTCCAGGATGATGGCGGCCACGCGCTGCGGCTCGATGTCGTACTTGAAGAGGTGCTGCAGGCTGCGCAGCGCGTCGTCCACCGTCACGCCGTGCAGCGCGTTGGGGTATTCGGCGTGATAGACCTCGGCCGGAAACGGCCCGAAGCCTGCCTTGTAGGGTGCGACCTTGCCGGTCAGCGCCATGCCCAGCAGCGTGCGGCCATGGAAGCCGCCGCCGAAGGCGATGACCGCCTGCCGGCCGGTGGCGGCGCGCGCGATCTTGACGGCGTTTTCCACCGCCTCGGCGCCGGTGGAGAGGAAGAACGCCTTCTTGGCGAAGTCGCCGGGCGTCCTGGCGATCAGGCGCTCGGCCAGCTCGACGTAGGGTTCGTAGGCCAGCACCTGAAAGCAGGTGTGGTGCAGCTTGTCCAGCTGCGCCTTGACGGCCTCGACGATGCGCGGGTGGCGGTGGCCGGTGTTGAGCACCGCGATGCCGCCGGCGAAGTCGATGTAGCGGCGGCCCTCGACGTCCCAGACCTCGGCGCCTTCGGCGCGCTCGGCGAACACTTCATGCGTCTGGCCCAGCCCGGCGGGCAGCGCGGCGCGGCGGCGCGCCATCAGGGCGGCGTTGGTGCGGGAGGCGGCGGGCAGGTTCGGATCACGGTGCATGGTCGGTCTCTCCTGGGACGGGCACGGGGTGTGCGGGTCAGACCCCGATCATCGGCGCCGGGCACCCCCGCTACCATATACACCCGCACGGCCGCGCGCGGGCGCTGTACCGCCGGCCGGACCGGTACAGAGCCGATGTTTGCCCTCGACCCCCAAAGTCCGACGCCGCTGGTGCAGCAGATCGTGGACGGCTTTCGCGAGCTGATCCGCGCCGGCGTGCTGCGTCCGGGCGCGAAGGCGCCGTCGATCCGGCAGTTCGCGCATGCGCACGGCGTCAGCGTCTACACCGTGGTGGACGCATACGACCGGCTGGTGGCGCTGGGCTACTTCGTCTCGCGGCCGCACTCGGGGTTTTTCGTGCGCAGCCGCGACGTGCGGACCGGGACCACCGCCGAGGCCGGGCCGCAGTACCACTTCGACTCGATGTGGTACCTGCGGCGGGTGTTCGAGAACCGCAACCTGCGCTTGAAGCCCGGCTGCGGCTGGCTGCCGCACGACTGGCTGTTCGGTGACGGTGTGCGGCGCAGCCTGCGCGCGCTGGCGGCGCAGGAGGTCGATCTGGGTGGCTACGGTGAGCCCAAGGGCTACACGCCGCTGCGCCAGCTGGTGCGCGACCTGCTGGCCGAGCAGGAGATCGCGCTGACCGGCGACCAGGTGCTGCTGACGCACGGCTCCAGCCAGGCGATGGATCTGGTCGCGCGCCGTCTGGTGCGCCCGGGCGACGCGGTGCTGGTCGACGAGCCGGGATACCCGAACCTGCTGTTCTCGCTGCGTTTCCTTGGCGCGCGCTTGATCGGTGTGCCGCGCACCCCCTGGGGCTGGGATCTGGCGACGCTGGAGGCGCGCATCGCCGAGCACGCCCCGAAGGTGCTGTTCACCCAGCCGCGGCTGCACAGCCCCACCGGCTCGGTGGCCAACCTGGCGCAGCTGCACCGGCTGCTGCAGCTGGCCGAGCGGCACGGCCTGCGCATCGTCGAAAACGACCTCTACGCCGACCTCGACCCGGAGCCGCGGCCGTCGCTGGCCAGCCTCGATCAGCTGCAGCGCGTGATCTACATCGGCAGCTTCTCCAAGACCGTCTCGCCCAACCTGCGCGTGGGCTTCGTCGCCGCGCATCCGGAGGTGCTGGAGGATCTGGCGCAGCTGAAGATGATCTCCGGCCTGACGTCGTCCGAATTCGCCGAGCGGCTGACCTACGGGGCGCTGACCGACGGTCGTTGGCGCAAGCACCTGCGCGGCCTGCGCCAGCGCCTGGCCGCGGCGCAGCAGGCCACCGCCGAGCGGCTGCAGCGGCTGGGCTTCGAACTGTTCGCCCAGCCCGGCGCCGGCATGTTCCTGTGGGCGCGCCACCCGGCCATCGACAACGCGTCCACCCTGGCCTACCAGGCCGCCGAGCACGACATCCTGCTCGGCCCCGGGCACCTGTTCGGCCTGGACCTTGCGCCCAGCCCCTGGCTGCGCTTCAACGTCGCGTTCTGCGACGACGAGGCGCTGTGGGGTTTCCTGGCCAAGGCCACGGGCGCCCAGGCCACGGGCGCCTGCCACTGAGGCGGCGCGCTCATACCTCCCACACCGCCCCGTGCTCCGGCACGAGGGCGGTACGGCGCAGCTCGCGTTCGATACGGCAGCGCAGCGTGTCGGCGGCATCGGGCTCCCCGTGCACGACGAAAGTGCGCCGCGGCTGCCCCGGGATCGCGCGCAGCCACGCCAGCAGCCCCTCGCCGTCGGCGTGGGCGGAGGCCGACAGCAGCTGCGCGACTTCGGCGCGCACCGGCCAGTCCTCGCCGTGGATGCGCAGGCTGGCGGCCCCGCGCTGCAGCGTGTCGCCACGCGTGCCGGGCGCCTGGTAGCCGGTCAGGATGACCATGTGCCGGTGGTCGCCGAGGTAGAGCTTGAGGTGATGCAGCACCCGGCCCCCGGTGGCCATGCCGCTGCCGGCCAGGATCACCTTGGGGCCGTGATGGCGTGCGATGGCCTTCGATTCGTCCGGCGTCATCGCTGCCTTGACCGTGCGCGTCATCTGCTGCACCTCGTGGTGGCTGAGGCGGTGCTCGCCGAGGTGGCGCTCCAGCAGCGCGGTGGCGTGGATCGCCATCGGGCTGTCGAGATAGACCGGCAGCGCCGTCGGCAGGCGATGCTGGCGCTTGAGTTGGGCGATGGCGTGCAGGATGGCCTGCGCCCGCCCGACCGCGAACACCGGCACCACGGCGGTGCCACCGCGCGCCGCCACGCGCGCCAGCAGCGGCGCCAGCTCCTCGATCAGGTCGGTGTCGGGGTGCTGTCGGTTGCCGTAGGTGGATTCGACCACCACCGCGTCGGCCTGCGGCGGCGGATCGGGCGGCAGCATCATCAGGTCGTCGGCGCGGCCGAGGTCACCGGAAAACAGGATGCGCCGACCGCCCACCTCCACCAGCACCTGCGCCGCCCCCAGAATGTGGCCGGCGCCGAAGAACTGCACGCGCCAGCCGCGCAGCGGCTCGAACGGCTGGTAGACCGGCTGCGGCCGCAGCAGGCGCAGCGCGTGCTCGGCATCGGCCACCGTGTACAGCGGCAGCGCCGGGCTGTGCTTGGAGTAGCCGTGCCGGTTGGCGTAGGCGGCGTCCTCCTCCTGCAGGTGGGCGCTGTCGGGCAGCAGGATCTCGCACAGGTCGCGCGTGGCGTGCGTGCACCAGACCTTGCCGCGGAAGCCCTCGCGCACCAGCAGCGGCAGGTGGCCGCTGTGGTCCAGGTGCGCGTGCGTCAGCACCACCGCACCGATCTGCCCCGGCACCACCGGCAGCGGCGCGCGGTTGCGCAGCCGCAGCGCCTTGTAGCCCTGGAACAGGCCGCAATCGACCAGCAGCTGCTGGCCATCATGGCGCAGGAGGTACTTGGAGCCGGTGACGGTGCCGGCTCCACCGAGGAACTGGATCGTGACGGTCATGGGGTCATCCTACCCCAGACCGCCGGGGCCGGGAGCGGAAGCCTGGCGATGCGTGGCCGCGCGCGTCGTCAACGTCGCCGGCGCAGCCTCACGAGAAAAAATCGCGCGCCTTCTCGAACCAGCTCTTCTCGTGCGGGCTGTGCTTGGTGCCGCCCTTGCGGAACGACTCGTCCAGTTCGCGCAGCAGGCGGCGCTGGTGCTCGGTCAGCTTGACCGGGGTTTCCACGACGATGTGCGCGTACAGGTCGCCGGGGTAGCTGGAGCGCACGCCCTTGATGCCGCGGCCGCGCAGGCGGAACGTCTTGCCGGTCTGCGTGCCCTCGGGGATGTCGATGACGGCCTTCTGGCCGTCCAGCGTCGGGATCTCCACCTCGCCGCCGAGGGCCGCGGTGGTGATGCTGACCGGCACCTGCACGTGCAGGTCGTCGCCGTCGCGCTCGAAGATTTCGTGGCGGCGGATGCGGATCTCGATGTAGAGGTCGCCGGGCGGGCCGCCGTTGCGGCCGGGCTCGCCGTTGCCGCTGGAGCGGATGCGCATGCCGTCGTCGATGCCGGCCGGGATCTTGATCTCCAGCGTCTTGTGGCGCTTGACGCGGCCCTCGCCGTGGCAGGTGGGGCAGGGCTCGGGGATGATCTTGCCGCTGCCGTGGCAGTGCGGGCAGGTCTGCTGCACGCTGAAGAAACCTTGGCGCATCTGCACCACGCCGTTGCCGTGGCAGGTGGGGCAGGTCTTGGCGCTGGTGCCGGGCTTGGCGCCGCTGCCGCGGCAGGTGTCGCACTCGTCCCAGCTGGGCACGCGGATCTGCGTCTCCTTGCCACGCGCGGCTTCCTCCAGCGTGATCTCCATCGCGTAGGAGAGGTCGGCGCCGCGGTACATCTGCCGCCCGCGCGCGCCGCGCGGCGCGCCGAAGATGTCGCCGAAGATGTCCCCGAACGCCTCGGAGAAGCCGGCGAAGCCGTCGCCGCCGCCGGCACGCATGGTCGGATCGACGCCAGCGTGGCCGTAGCGGTCATAGGCCGCGCGCTTCTCGGGGTCGGACAGGATCTCGTAGGCTTCCTTGACCTCCTTGAACTTCTCCTCCGCCGCCTTGGCGGCGTCCCCCTGGTTGCGGTCGGGGTGGTATTTCATCGCCAGCTTGCGGTAGGCCTTCTTGATGTCGTCCTCGCTGGCGCTGCGGGGCACCCCCAGGGTCTCGTAGTAGTCGCGTTTGGCCATGGCGATCCGTTGCGTGTCGTGCTGAACGAAAGCCGCGCCGGGCCCGCGGACGGCCCGGCGCGGCGTGGGGCGGCTCGGGCCGCCGTCGCGTCAGTCGCGCTTGACTTCCTTGACCTCGGCGTCGACGACGTCGTCGTCACCGGCCTTGGCGCTGCCGCCCGCGCTGGCACCACCGGCGGCGCCGGCGGCCGCCTGCGCGCCCTGCATGTCGGCGTACATCTTCTCACCCAGCTTCTGGCTGGCGCTCATCAGGGCCTCGGTCTTGGCCTCGATGGCGGCCTTGTCGTCGCCCTTGGTGGCGTCCTCCAGCTCCTTGATCGCCGCCTCGATGCGCTCGCGTTCGGCCGCCTCCAGCTTGTCGCCGTATTCCTTGAGGCTCTTGCGCACCGAGCTGACCAGCGCGTCGGCCTGGTTGCGCGCCTGCACCAGCTCCACCTTCTTCTTGTCCTCGGCGGCGTTGAGCTCGGCGTCGCGCACCATGCGCTGGATCTCCTCCTCGGTCAGACCCGAGTTGGCCTTGATGGTGATCTTGTTTTCCTTGCCGGTGCCCTTGTCGCGCGCCGACACGTGCAGGATGCCGTTGGCGTCGATGTCGAACGTGACCTCGATCTGCGGCACGCCGCGCGGCGCCGGCGGGATGCCCTCCAGGTTGAACTCGCCCAGCAGCTTGTTGTGCGCGGCGATGTCGCGCTCGCCCTGGTAGACCTTGATCGTCACCGCCGGCTGGTTGTCCTCGGCGGTGGAGAAGATCTGCGAGTACTTGGTCGGGATCGTGGTGTTCTTCTTGATCATCTTGGTCATGACCCCGCCCATCGTCTCGATGCCGAGCGACAGCGGCGTCACGTCCAGCAGCAGCACGTCGGTGCGCTCACCCGACAGCACCGAGCCCTGGATGGCCGCGCCGATGGCCACCGCCTCGTCGGGGTTGACGTCCTTGCGCGGCTCCTTGCCGAAGAACTCCTTGACCTTCTCCTGCACCTTGGGCATGCGCGTCATGCCGCCGACCAGGATCACGTCGTCGATGTCGCTGACCTTGACGCCGGCGTCCTTGATCGCCACGCGGCACGGCTCGATCGTGCGCTCGATCAGGTCCTCCACCAGGCTTTCCAGCTTGGCGCGCGTCAGCTTGATGTTGAGGTGCTTCGGCCCGCTGGCATCGGCCGTGATGTAGGGCAGGTTGATCTCGGTCTGCTGGCTGGAGGACAGCTCGATCTTGGCCTTCTCGGCGGCTTCCTTCAGGCGCTGCAGCGCCAGCACGTCCTTGGACAGGTCGACGCCCTGTTCCTTCTTGAACTCGGTGATGACGTAGTCGATGATGCGCTGGTCGAAGTCCTCGCCGCCCAGGAAGGTGTCGCCGTTGGTCGACAGCACCTCGAACTGCTTCTCGCCGTCGACGTCGGCGATCTCGATGATGGAGATGTCGAACGTGCCGCCACCCAGGTCGTAGACGGCGATCTTGCGGTCACCCTTGCCGGCCTTGTCCAGGCCGAAGGCCAGCGCCGCGGCGGTCGGTTCGTTGATGATGCGCTTGACCTCCAGCCCGGCGATGCGGCCGGCGTCCTTGGTGGCCTGACGCTGCGCGTCGTTGAAGTAGGCCGGCACGGTGATGACGGCCTCGGTCACCGGCTCGCCGAGGTAGTCCTCGGCGGTCTTCTTCATCTTGCGCAGCACCTCGGCGCTGACCTGCGGCGGCGCGAGCTTCTGGCCGCGCACCTCGACCCAGGCGTCGCCGTTGTCGGCCTTGACGATCTTGTACGGCATCAGGCCGATGTCCTTCTGGACTTCCTTTTCCTCGAACTTGCGGCCGATCAGGCGCTTGACCGCAAACAGCGTGTTCTTCGGGTTGGTGACGGCCTGGCGCTTGGCCGGGGCGCCGACCAGGATCTCGCCGTCCTCCATGTAGGCGACGATGGAGGGCGTGGTGCGCGCGCCTTCGGAGTTCTCGATGACCTTGGGGTTGCCGCCTTCCATGATGGCGACGCACGAGTTGGTGGTACCCAGGTCGATGCCGATGATCTTGCCCATGATGCTGATGCTCCTTGCTTGACGGTGTCGGGACCGTGCGGATGTCGAACTGCTGGCCTAGATGCGGCTGGGGCCGGTGCCTTTCAAGGGGGTCACTGCCCCGCCGGTGCCGCCACCGTCACCAGGGCGGGGCGCAGCACGCGTTCGTGGATCAGATAGCCCTTTTGCAGCGTGGCCACCACGGTGTTGGCGGGCTGCTCGGCCGGCACCATGCTGATGGCCTGGTGCTGGTGCGGGTCGAAGCGCTCGCCGGCCGCCGGCGCGATCGGCGTGACCTTGTGGCGCTGCAGGGCGCTCACCAGCTGGCGCAACGTGGCCTGCATGCCCTCGCGCAGCTGCTCCGGCGTGGCCTCCTGGACATTCAAGCCCGCCTCCAGGCTGTCGACCACCGGCAGCAGGCTTTCGGCAAACGCCTCCACCGCGAACTTGCGCGCCTTGGCCATTTCCTCCTCGGCGCGGCGGCGCGTGTTGTCGGCGTCGGCCAGCGCGCGCAGCAGCTGGTCGTTGAGCTCGGCCACGCGCTGCTGCAGCGCCTGCAGCTCCGCGGACGGGTCGGGGACCGGCTGGGCGGCTGCGGCGGCCTGCTGGGCCGCGGTGTCGTGCGCTTGGTCTTGGGTGGTCATGGTCGTGGCGTGGAACCGGTCGGAGGTTGGATGTGGAAAGTGAACGAACCGCCTCGGCAGATGGGGTTGCCGCTGACGGCTTTCAAGGGGCGCGCTGGCACGGCACATGGGGGTGACGCGTCATGCCAGAATGGTGGCTCGATCACGAGGAGACCCTGGTCATGAAGCTGTTCCGATACGGCCCTCCCGGCGATGAACGCCCGGGTCTGCTGGATGCGCACGGCGTGCGCCGCGATCTCTCCGGCGTGGTCGGGGATCTGGCGCCGCACACGCTGAGCCCGGACGCGCTGGCGCGCCTGCGGCGGCTCGATCCGGCGCGCCTGCCGGAGGCGGATCCGGACGCGCGGCTGGGGCCGCCGGTGGGGCAGATCGGCAACGTCATCGCCATCGGTCTCAATTATGCCGACCACGCCGCCGAGGCCGGTCTGCCGCTGCCGCGCCAGCCGATCGTCTTCAGCAAGCACACGGCGGCGGTCAGCGGGCCCGACGACGACGTCTGGCTGCCCCCCGGTGCCGGCAAGCTCGACTGGGAGGTGGAGCTGGCGGTGGTGATCGGGCGTGCCGCCTGGCACGTGACCGAGGCCGATGCGCTGGCGCACGTGGCGGGCTACTGCCTGGCCAACGATGTGTCGGAGCGCGCGCACCAGCTGGAGATGGACGGACAGTGGATCAAGGGCAAGAGCTACCCGACCCACTGTCCGCTGGGCCCCTGGCTCGTCACCGCCGACGAAGTGCCCGATCCTCAGGCGCTGGAATTGTGGCTGGACGTCAACGGCCAGCCGTGCCAGCGCGGCAGCACGCGCACGATGGTGTTCGGCGTGGCCGCGCTGATCGCCTACCTCAGCCGCTTCATGCGCCTGCTGCCCGGCGACGTGATCCTGACCGGCACGCCCCCGGGGGTGGGCATGGGGCACAAGCCGCCGCGCTTCCTGCGGGCCGGCGACGTGATGGAGCTCGGCTGCGACGTGCTGGGGCGGCAGCGTCAGCGCGTGGTGCCGGCGCCGTTGCCCTGATAGATGCGGCGCAGCAGCGCGATCAGCGTGGCGCGCTCGGCGGCGTTCAGATGGGTCGCCTCGTCGGTCTCGACGGCGGCCACCGCCTGCTGGGCCTGCCGCTGCACCTGTTCGCCCTGCGCGGTGACGTAGAGCCCCTGCGCGCGCCGGTCGCCGGGGTGGGCGCGCTTTTCCACCAGGCCGCGCTGCTCCAGCCGGCGCAGCAGGCCCACCAGGTTGGGCGGCAGGATGTCCAGCGCCGCGCACACCTGACGCGAGGTGATGCCGGGGTTGTGCGCGATCACCGTCAGCACCGAGAACTCCACCACGCGCAGGTCGTGCGGCTGCAGGGTCGGCAGCACCCGGGCGATGATGGCCAGCGCGGCGCGGCGCGCGTTGTAGCCGATCAGCGATTCGAGGAACGAGGTGTCCGGCGGCGCGGCGCCGGAAGCAGCACGGGGCGGGCAGCGGGCGTTCACGCCCCGCATTGTGCGCGAAGGCGGCGCAAGGGCGCCGTGGCGCGGTGGCCCGCCGCGGTGGTGGCGCAATGGCTCCCTTGCCGGCACCGCACAGGCTAGCATCGGCGCATCATGTCCGCCGCCGTCCCCGTTTCGCCCCCCGACGTGCTGGTGTTGCAGCACACGCTGGAGGATCCGCCCGGCTACCTGGCCACCTGGCTGGACGCCGTGGGCGCCCGCTGGGACGTGTTCTGCGCCGAGGCCGGACAGGCCTATCCGGACTCGGTGGCCGGCTACCGGGCGCTGGCGGTGCTGGGCGGCGAGTGGAGCGCCAACGACGAGCGCGCCAGCCTGCGCCACGCCGAGGCGCTGATCCGCGAGGCCGACGCGGTGGGCATTCCGGTGCTCGGACACTGCCTGGGCGCGCAGCTGATGGCGCGCGCGCTGGGGGGCCGGGTCGAGCGCCTGCCGCGGCCGGAGATCGGCTGGCTGCCGATCCGCCACGACGGCAGCGCCGCGGCGCGGGAATGGCTGGGCGAAGAGCCCGCCCCCGTGGTCTACCAGTGGCACTACGACGGCGTGGTGGCGCTGCCGCCGGGCTCGGCGGTGCTGGCGGCGTCGGACGCCTGCGCGGTGCAGGCGTTTGCGCTCGGGCCGCATCTGGGCATGCAGTTCCACATCGAGATCACGCCGCTGAAGATCGAGAGCTGGCTCGCCAGCCCCGGCGAGGTGTACCCGGGCGCGATCGGCGCGCACCCGCAGACGGTGCAGGCGCCGGCGGCGATGCGCGCCGCTACCGCCGCCCACCAGGCGGCGAGCTACCGCCTGGCCGACCGCATCTACGGCGCCTGGCGGCGGCGGTGGCGTGCGGCCTAGCCGAGCGCGCGCTCGACCATCTCGCAGCGCCAGGCCTGTTCGGGCCAGACCCAGCGGTCGAACGCCGCGCCGACCTCGCCGTCCCATGCGGCGTCGTGCCGGCCAAGCCGGGCGCGCGCCCAGCCCATCAGCGTCAGCGCCGCCGCGCGCAGGAAGTCCCCCGCCACCGGCAGCAGCGCCAGCCGCTGCGCCTCGTCGGCCGCCGCCAGCCGCTCGAGCAGCGCGTGCAGCCGCTGTGCGCCGACGTGCCAGGCGGCACCGGCCGGCCCGTCGGCCTGCAGCTCGCGCAGCAGCGCCGAGAGCGCCGCACCGCCATCCGGCAGCGTCTTGCGCAGCAGCAGATCCTGCGCCTGGATCTCGTTGGTGCCCTCGTAGATCATCGTCACGCGCGCGTCGCGCACGATCTGCTCGATGCCCCACTCGCGCACGTAGCCGTGGCCGCCGAAGACCTGCAGGCAGTCGCTGGCGCCATGGAAGGCCTGCTCGGTCCACGCGGCCTTCAGCACCGGGGTGAGCAGCGCGCACCAGCGCTGCGCGGCCTGGCGGCGCGCGCCGTCCGGGTGGTGGCGGGCCACGTCCAGCGCCAGCGCCGTGCGGTAGGCCAGCAGCCGGCCGGTGTCGATCCAGGCGCGCTGCGTGTCCAGCAGCCGCCGCACCGCCGGATGGTCGATGATCGGGTCGGCCGGCTGCGCCGGGTCGCGCCGCTGCGGCGCGCGCATCTGGCGCCGCTCGTGCGCGTAGGCGTGCGCCTTCTGCCAGGCGGCGTCCAGCAAGCCGATGCCCTGCAGCGCCACGTGCAGCCGCGCCGCGTTCATCATCACGAACATCGCCGCCAGCCCCTGGTGCGGCGCGCCGACCAGCCAGCCCTCGGCGCCATCGAAGCGCAGCACGCAGGTGGGGCTGGCGTGCAGGCCCATCTTGGCCTCGATGCGCTCGCAGACGATGGCGTTGCGCCGGCCGTCCGGCAGCCACTTCGGCGCCAGCAGCAGGCTCAGGCCCTTCGGCCCGGGCGGGGCCTCGGGCAGCCGCGCCAGCACCAGGTGCACGATGTTGTCGGTCAGGTCGTGCTCGCCGCCGGAGATGAAGATCTTCGTGCCCTCGATCCGGTAGCCGTCGCCGCCGGCCGGCGTGGCGCGCGTGCGCACCAGGCCCAGGTCGCTGCCGGCGTGCGGTTCGGTCAGCGCCATGGTGGCCAGCCACTCGCCGCTGACCAGCCTGGGCAGGTAGCGCGCCTGCAGCCCGGGGCTGGCGTGGTGGCGCAGGCACTCCACCGCGCCGTGCAGCAGGCCCGGCGCCATGGTCCAGCCGTGGTTGGCGGCGCTCAGCCACTCGTACAGCACGAACTCCAGCGCCACCGGCAGGCCCTGGCCGCCCAGCGCCGGCGGGGCCGACAGCGCCGGCCAGCCGGCGCGCCAGAACGCCTGGTAGGCGTCGCGAAAGCCCGGCGGCATCGTCACCGCGCCGTCGTGCCAACGGGCACCGATCTCGTCGCCGACGCGGTTCAGCGGCGCCACGACCTCGTGCACGAAGGTGGCGGCTTCCTCCAGCACCTGGCGCGCGAGGTCGGCGTCGGCGTGTTCGGCCAGGGCCGGCAGCTCGCGCCAGGTGGCCGGGGCATCCAGCACGTCCAGCAGCCAGCGCGCGGACAGCGCCGCGTCGGGGCGATAGGGCTGCGTCATCGCCTCAACCTCCGCACAGGGCGCGGATGTCCGCGGGGATCGGGATCGCCTTGATGCGGTCCGGGTCGTCGGGGTGGCGGATGCAGAAGGCGCGCGTCTCGCGTCCCTCGCACAGCACGTCGTCGCCGCGGCGTACCACGTGATGCTGGATGAAGACCTTCTCGCGCCATTCCTCCACCCGCGTGTGCACCTGCAGGCGCTCGCCGTAGGTGGCGGGCTTGAGGAAGCGGGTGTGGATCTCCAGCAGCGGCGTGCCGATGATGCCGCGCGTCTTGACCAGCTCGCGCCAGGGCGGCACGCCGCACTGCACGAAGAAGTGCAGCGACGCCGCGTCCATCCACTTGCTGAAGTTGGGGAAGAAGACGATGCCGGCCGGGTCGCAGTCGCCGAACATCACCTCCACTTCGTAGATCGTGGTCTTGCTCATGGGGCTTCCGTTGGGGATCAGCGCGGGGGCAGCCGCAGCGCACCGTCCAGGCGGATCACCTCGCCGTTGAGGTGGCCGTTGGTGACGATGTGGCAGGCCAGGTCGGCAAACTCCTGTGGCCGGCCCAGCCGGGACGGGAACGGAATGCTGGCCGCCAGCGACTGCTGCACCGCCTCGGGCAGGGTGCGCATCAGCGGCGTGTCGAACAGCCCGGGCGCGATGGTGCAGACGCGGATGCCGTGTTGCGCCAGGTCGCGCGCCATCGGCAGCGTCATGCCCACCACGCCGCCCTTGGAGGCGCTGTAGGCCTGCTGGCCGACCTGCCCGTCGAAGGCCGCCACCGAGGCGGTGAACACCATCACGCCGCGCCCGCCATCCTCCAGCGGGGGCAGGGCGGCGCAGGCGGCGGCGAACAGGCGCGCGGCGTTGTAGGTGCCGATCAGGTTGACGCGCACCACGCGCTCGAAGTCCTCCAGCGGCGCGGGCTGGCCGTCCTTGCCGACGATGCGCCGCGCGGTGCCGATGCCGGCCACGTGCATCAGGATGCGCGCCGGGCCGAGCGCGGCGGCGGCCTGGGCGAAGGCGTCGCGCAGGCCGTCGGCGCTGGCCACGTCGGCAGCCAGCGCCAGCGCCGTGCCGGCGCCATGAGCGGCGTTCAAGTCGGCGGCGACGCGCGCGGCGGCCTCGCCGTTGAGGTCGATGACGGCCACGCGCGCGCCACGCGCGGCCAGCTCGCGCGCCGTGGCCTCGCCGAGGCCGGAGCCGGCGCCGGTGACGAGAGCGGTCTGTCCGTTCAGTTGCATCGCTGTCTCCTGGGGGCCGCGGGCAGGGCGGCCCGGCGTTGGGGGGTGGGTGTTGGATCAGGCGGCGGTCGCAGCGTCGGGGTTTTCCAGCAGCAGCGCGATGCCCTGGCCGCCGCCGATGCACGCCGAGGCCACGCCCCAGCGTCCGCCACAGGCGCGCAGCGCGCGCGCGCAGGTCAGCGTCAGCCGCACGCCGGTGGCCGCCAGCGGATGCCCCAACGCGATGGCGCCGCCGTGCACGTTCAGGCGCGCCTCGTCCAGCCCCAGTTCGCGCACCACCGCCAGCACCTGCGCGCCCTGCGCCTCGTTGATCTCGAAGCGGTCGATGGCTTCCAGCGCCAGCCCTGCGCGCTGCAGCAGCAGGCGGATGGCCGGCGCCGGGCCGATGCCCATGATCTCCGGCGGCACGCCCACCACCGCGGCGGCCGCCACGCGCGCCAGCGGCGAGCGGCCGGTGCGCGCGCGCCAGTCGCGCGCGAACGCGCCGCCCGCCACGACCGCGGCCGCGGCCCCATCCACCAGCGCCGAGCTGTTGCCGGCCGTCTGCACGCCCCCGGCGTGCACCGGGCGCAGGCGCGCCAGCGCCTCCGGCGGCGAGGGGCGCGGGTGGGTGTCGGCCTCCACGCGCTCCACCTTCGGCGGCAGGCGCAGCGCCCGCGGCGCATAGCCCTCGCGCTCGAAGGTGGTGGGGGTGACGGGCTCGATCTCGCCGGCCAGAAAGCCGCTCGCCTGCGCCGCCAGCGCCCGCTCGAACGAGCGCGCCGCCCAGGCGTCCACCTCGGCGCGGGTGAGACAATAGCGGCGCGCCAGGTTCTCGGCGGTGCCGATCATGTCGACGCCGGCGGCCGGATCCTTCAGCGCCTCCCACATGAAGTCCTCGAACCGGACCGGCGCCCCGAGCCTGAAGCCGGTGCGGTGCTCGAAGGCGGCGATGGGGTTGCGTGTCATGCTCTCGGTGCCCGCCACCAGCGCCACGTCGACGCCGTCGCGCAGGTGCAGCCCGGCCTGGCGGAACAGCTCGAAGCCGGTGCCGCAGATGCGCTGCACCATCAGCGCCGGCACGTCGATCGGCACGCCGGCGTACAGGCCGATGTGGCGCGGCAGCATGTACTGGAAGCTGTCGCCGGGGGCCATGTTGCCGGCCAGCACGGCGCCGACGGCCTCCGGCGCGACGCCGGCGCGGCGCAGCGCCGCGCGCGCGGCGTGGATGCCCAGGTCGGTGGGCGACAGGCTGCCGAAGGCACCGCAGTAGTCCACCATCGGCGTGCGCGCGCCGTCCAGGATCCAGCAGTCGTCGAACCGGTTGAACAGGCCGCGCGGCTGGCGCAGGGGGTCGGTCATGGCAAGGTCCTCGTGGATGGGATGTCGGTCGGGGGCTGGACCGTGGGCTTGACGATGTGGTGCAGCGCGTCCTCGTAGAGCTTGTCCACCGTGTCGGCCCGGTGCGCGAGCACCGCGCGCTGGTTGATCGAGCCCTTGTCGGTGATCTCGCCACGGTCGAGGCTGGGCGGGTCGGCCAGCAGCACCAGCCGGGCGATGCGGTTGGCGCTGCCGGTGGCCTGGCGCGCCAGCTCGTCGACCACGCGCTGGAAGTGCGCCAGCACCGCCGGATGCTCGACCACCTCGTGCAGCGAGGCGTCGGGCGGCAGCGGGCACAGTTCGCGCACGCGCGGCGTCGGGAAGACCAGGGCGCCGACCTCATGGCGGTTCAGGCCCGTGATCACCGCGTCCTGCACGTAGGGCGCGCCGGCCGCGATCAGGCGTGCGCGCAGCGGCCCGACGCTGACGAAGGTGCCGGTGGCGAGCTTGAAATCCTCCGCGATGCGGCCGTCGAAGCGCAGGCCGCGGTGCACGTCGGTCTCGTCGATCCAGCGCACCGCGTCGCCCGAACGGAAGAACCCTTCCTCGTCGAAGGCGGCGGCGGTCTCCTCGGGGTTGCGCCAGTAGCCGGGCGTGACGTTGGGGCCGCGGTAGCGCACCTCGGTCTTGCCCTCGACGTCGACCAGCTTGACCTCCAGCCCCGGGGTGGGCAGGCCGAGGTCGCCGGCGCGCACGTCCGGGCTGGTGACGAACAGCGCAAACGGTGCGGTCTCGGTCATGCCCAGGCCCGAAGTCATCGGGATGCGCACGCCGAGCTCGCGCACCTCGCTGGCGTAGAGGCTGTCCCACACCGGCTGGGCCAGCGACGCGCCGGCATAGAAGAACATGCGCACGCGCGACAGCAGCGTGCGCCGCAGCGCCGCGTCGGTCTGCATCGCCTGCGCGATCGCCTCGAAGCCCACCGGCACGTTGAAATAGACGGTCGGCGCGATCTCGCGCAGGTTGCGCAGCGTCTCGCCGATCAGCGCCGGGGTGGGCTTGCCGTCGTCGAGGTAGAGCGTGCCGCCGTGGTAGAGCACCATGCCGACGTTGTGGTTGCCGCCGAAGGTGTGATTCCACGGCAGCCAGTCGACCAGCACCAGCTCCTCCTCGGCCAGCACCGGCATCGACTGCGTCATCTGCTGCTGGTTGGCGCACCACATGCGGTGCGTGTTGATGACGGCCTTCGGCGCCTTGGTCGAGCCGCTGGTGAAGAGAAACTTCACGATGGTGTCCGGCCCGGTGGCCTCGATGGCGGCCTCCACCGCCGCGGTCGGCTCGGTGGCCGCCAGCGCCGCGTACGGCGTCACCGCGCGGTCGGGCAGGGCGCCCTCGGCCAAGACCACTTCCACCTGGGGCGGCACCACCGCCCCGATGGCGCGCGCGTAGCGCGCATCCTGCGCGAACACCAGGCCCGGCGTCAGCGTCGCCCACACGTGGCGCAGCTTGGCGTAATCGCTGCTCAGCAGCGAGTAGGCGGGCGAGACCGGCGCCCACGGCACGCCGGCCACCATGCAGCCCAGCGCCAGCAGCGCATGCTCCAGGCTGTTCTCACTCAGGATCAGCACCGGGCGTTCGGCCGACAGATCGCGCTGCAGCAGCGCCTGCGCCAGCGCGCGCGCCGTGGCCCAGGCCTGGGCCCAGGTGACGTGTTCCCAGTCGGTGAGCGTCACCGTACCGTCGGCCGTGACGTGGCGGCGCCGGCGCGCGAACAGCGTGCGCTGCGCACGCTCCTGCGCCCAGTGGCGCAGCCGGTCGGTCATGCGCGCCGGGTAGGGTTGCAGCGCCTGTTCGGCGCGCAGGTAGTGCACCCCGGCGGGGCCGTCGCGCACGTGCACGCGCGTCACGCCGAAGCGCAGCGGCCGAAACGGCGCCTGCGCCACCTCGGGGGGAAGGTGCGGTTCGTGGTTCATGTCTCCTCGGTCCTCGTGGTTCTTGGCGTGTGAGGGGCGGGCGCCGACCGCCTGGGTCAGCCGCCCGGGCGCACCTTGGCGGCGCGCCCCTCCAGGAAATCACGCAGGCGCGCCTTGGCCTCGGGGGCGGCCTGGGCGATCGCGGAGATCAGCGCCTCGGTGAACAGCCCGTGGTCGCTGGCCTGCTCGGCGATGCGCGGCAGCGCGTGCATCAGCGCGTAGTTGGTCATCGGCGCGTTGGCGGCGATGCGCCGCGCCAGCTCCAGCGCCTTGGCCAGTGCCTGGCCGGCCGGCACGCGGTACTGCACCAGCCCGGCGCGCTCGGCCTCGTCGGCGCCGAGCACGCGGCCGGTCAGCATCATGTCCATCATGCGCGCCACGCCGATCAGGCGCGGGATGCGCACCGCGCCGCTGCCGCCGACGAAGATGCCGCGCGTGCCTTCCGGCAGCGCGAAGTAGGCGCTGTCGTCGGCCACGCGCACGTGGCAGGCGCTGGCCAGTTCCAGCCCGCCGCCCACCACCGCGCCGTGCAGGGCCGCCACCACCGGCACGCGCCCGCGCTCGATGGCGTCGAAGGCCGCATGCCACAGCCGCGAGTGGTGCAGGCCCTCCACGGCGTCGCGCTCGCGCAGTTCCGCCAGATCCAGCCCGGCGCAGAAATGCTCGCCCTCGCCGCAGATCACCGCCGCGCGCGCCTCGGCAGGCAGCTGCTCGAAGGTCTGCCGCAGGGCCAGGATCAGGCCGTCGGAGAGCGCGTTGCGCTTGGCCGGCCGGCGCAGCCGCACGATGGCGACGGGGCCGTCCAGGGTGCAGTCCAGGGCGTCGAGGGAGGGTGTGGCGTTCATGATGGTTACAAACAATAACGATGTAGGGCAGCTTAGCGCGGTCCGCCGGTGGCGGCCATGCGGGTTTTCCCGCAGGTGCGCGGTGCGGCATACTGCGCGCATGTCCCTCGACGCCCCCGGCACCGAACCGCTGCTGAGCCTCGACGGCGAGGTGGCCACCGTCACGCTGAACCGCCCGCGCCACCGCAACCGGCTGGAGGCCGCCGACCTGCAGGCGCTGGTGCGTCACGTGCGCGCGGTGGACGCCGACCCGGCGGTGCGCGTGCTGGTGGTGACGGCGCGCGTGCAGGGGCCCGCGCCGGTGTTCAGCGCCGGCTTCGATCTGGCCGGCTTCGAGCGTCACCCCGGCGGGCCGGGCGGGGCCGTGGACGCCTTCGCCCAAGCGGTGGAGGCGCTGGCGGCGGCGCGGCCGCTGACGCTGGCGGCGCTTGCCGGCAGCGTCTATGGCGGGGCGGTGGACCTGGCGCTGGCGTGCGACTTCCGCCTCGGCGTGGAGGGGATGGAGGCACGCGTGCCGGCCGCCGCGATCGGTCTGCACTACTACACCGCCGGGCTGCGCCGCGCGGTGGCGACGCTGGGCCTGCCGGCGGCGCGGCGACTGTTCCTCGCCGCCGAGCCGCTCGATGCGGCGGCGCTGCAGGCGTGCGGCTTTCTCGATGCGTGCGTGGCCCCCGTGGCGCTGGAGGAAGAGGTGCGGCGGCGCTGCGCGGCGCTGGCGGCGCTGGCACCGCGGGCCGTGCAGGGGATGAAGCGCACGCTGCGCGAGCTGGCCGAGGGCGCGGGTGAGCCCGCGGCGTGGCGCCAGCGCGAGCTGGCCACGCACGCCAGCGCCGACTTCGCCGAGGGCATCGCGGCGGTGCGGGCGCGCCGGGCGCCGGTGTTCCGCGGGGCCTGAAGCGACGGCTCAGCCGCCCGTGCCCAGCCGCTGCGTCAGTCGCCGTCCGGCGGCGAGGAGGGCCTGCGCCTGGACGCCTTCGGCACGCAGATCCAGCAGCGCGCTGGGCGCGATGGCGGCCAGCGCCAGCACGACGCGGCCGAAGCCGTCGAACACCGGCACCGCCAGCGCGCTGATGCCCGGCAGCAGCTCATCGCGCACGCGGCTCAAGCCCTCGCGGCGGATCGCCGCCAGCTCCTCGGCGAAGGCGGGGTCACGCAGCGCCTCGGCCTCGCCCTCGCGCGCCAGCGCCGCGGCCACTGCCTGCGGCTCACCGAAGGCGGCGAAGATCTTGCCGGTGCCGGTGTGGCGCAGCGAGGCCGGCGTGCCGTGGCGCATCGCCACGTGCACCGGCGTGGGGGCCAGCTCCACGTGCACGATGATCGGCCCCACCGGCCCCCACACGGCGGCCGAGACCGTGCAGCCGAGCGTGCGCGCCAGCGCCGGCAGCTCGGCCACCGCCAGCCGCACGGGGTCGACCTGCTGCAGCCCGATCAGGCCGAGCTGCAGCGCCAGCGGCCCCAGCCCATAGTGGCCGCTGACGGGATCCTGCTCCACGAGTCCGAGCTTGCCGAAGCTGACCAGGTAGGGGTGGGCCTTGGCGGCGCCCATGCCGGCGGCGCGCGCCAAGTCCTTCAGCGGCAGCGCGCGGCCGGCGCGGGCCAGCGCCTTGAGCAGCTGGCCGCCGACCTCGATGCTCTGGATGCCGCGGGGGCGGCGCAGCGGGCCGTCGTCGCCGGCGGTGCCGTCCGTCGCGTGGTGTTCCGGGGGCGGGGTGTCCATGCGCATCATTGTCGCCGCGCGGTTCCGCTGCCTCCGCGCAGGCGATCTCAGGGTTTTCACTTATGCGAATACGTTTGACATCGTACAACCTGATCGCCTACCATTGCGCCACATATGACAAATGCGTTTGGCATGGTTGAATGTCCATGTCGCGCTCGCCCGACGGAAACCCGACCATGAGCACCAAAGCCTTCGCCAGCCAGGCCGACCTGCAGGACAAGCAGGTCAGCTTCACGAAGCTGTCCGACCACGCCTATGCCTACACCGCCGAGGGCGACCCCAACACCGGCGTCATCATCGGCGACGACGCCGTGATGGTGATCGACACCCAGGCCACGCCCGTGATGGCGCAGGATGTCATCCGCCGCATCCGCGAGGTCACCGACAAGCCGATCCAGTACGTGGTGCTGAGCCACTACCACGCGGTGCGCGTGCTGGGCGCCAGCGCCTATGGCGCGCAGCACATCATCGCCAGCCAGGACACCTACGACCTGATCGTCGAGCGCGGCGAGCAGGACAAGGCCAGCGAGATCGGCCGCTTCCCGCGCCTGTTCCGTGCCGTGGAGTCGATTCCGCCGGGGCTGACCTGGCCCACCATCACCTTCACCGGCAAGATGACGATCTGGCTCGGCAAGCTGGAGGTGCAGCTGCTGCAGCTGGGCCGTGGCCACACCAAGGGCGACACGGTGGCCTGGCTGCCGCAGGAGAGGATTCTCTTCAGCGGCGACCTGGTCGAGTTCGACGCCACGCCCTACGCGGGCGACGCCTACTTCCGCGACTGGCCGCAGACGCTGGACAACCTGGCGGCGCTCAAGCCCGAAAAGCTCGTGCCGGGCCGCGGCGCGGCGCTGACCACGTCGGAGCAGGTGCAGCAGGGGCTGGCCGGCACCAAGGCCTTCATCGAGGACATGCGTGCCGCGGTGGAGGAGGGCGTGCGCGCCGGCAAGGACCTGCGCGCGGTCTACAAGGAGGTCTACGCGCGGCTGCAGCCCAAGTATGGCCGCTGGGTGATCTTCGACCACTGCATGCCCTTTGACGTGACGCGCTGCTACGACGAGCTGACCGCCTACCCCGATCCGCGCATCTGGACCGCCGAACGCGACCGCCAGATGTGGGAGGCGCTGGAAGGCTGAGCGCCGCCGGCTGCGCCTTGCACCCCCCGCAGAGGAGACCCGCCATGAAGATCGAGCGCATCCACCACGTCGCCTACCGCTGCCGCGATGCCAAGGAGACGGTGGAGTGGTACGTCAAGCACCTGAACATGAAGTTTGTGCTGGCCATCGCCGAGGATCAGGTGCCCTCCACCAAGGCCCCCGACCCGTACATGCACGTCTTCCTCGACGCCGGGCAGGGCAACGTGCTGGCGTTCTTCGAGCTGCCGAAGTCGCCGCCGATGGGCAAGGATCCCAACACGCCGGACTGGGTGCAGCACATCGCCTTCAAGGTTGACAGCGTGCGCACGCTGGAAGAGACCAAGGCGCGGCTGGAGGCCGCCGGCATCCCGGTGGTCGGCATCACCGACCACACGATCTTCAAGAGCATCTACTTCTTCGACCCCAACGGCCACCGCATCGAGCTCGCCGCCGACGTCGGCACGCCCGAGATGTACGAGAAGCTCGACGCCGTCAAGTGGGACATGCTGGAGGAGTGGGCGCGCACCCGCCGCGCGCCCAAGCACGCCGCCTGGATGCACGAGAAGGAGTTCGGCGCCGCTGAATGAGGGCCGGGCCGGCCCGATGGCAGAGCCGGGGCGCCCGGCCCGCGGGCCGCGGCACCCGGCCCGCGCGGGCCTTCGCGCCGGAGGACGCAAGCGATGTTGCACACCTACACGTACCCGCAATACCCCTACCGCATCAGCCCTGAGCAGGCCGAGGGGCGGCGCGTGCGCCACCCGGTGGTGGTCGTCGGCGCCGGCCCCGTCGGCATGACGCAGGCCCTCGACCTGGCCTTCCGCGGCGTGCCCACCGTGATCCTGGACGACAACAACACCGTCAGCGTCGGCTCGCGCGCGGTGTGTTACGCCAAGCGCCCGCTGGAGATCTGGGACCGCTTGGGCGTGGGCGAGGATCTGGTCGCGCAGGGGGTGCAGTGGAAGGTCGGCAAGGTGTTCTTTCGCGACGAGCTGGTCTACCAGTTCGACCTGCTGCCGGAGGATCACCACAAGATGCCGGCGATGATCAACCTGCAGCAGTACTACCTGGAGGAGCGGCTGGTGCGCGCCTGTGACGAGTCGCCCCTGGTGGATCTGCGCTGGAAGCACAAGGTGCTGGCGGTGGAGCCGCAGCCCGACCACGTGGTGCTGACGGTGGAGACGCCCGACGGCATCTTCAAGATGGAGGCCGCGTGGCTGATCGCCTGCGACGGCGCGCACAGCGACATCCGGCGCATGATCGGGGCGGAGTTCACCGGCCAGTTCTTCCAGGACCGCTTCCTGATCGCCGACGTGGCGATGAAGGCGGACTTCCCGACCGAGCGCTGGTTCTGGTTCGACCCGCCGTTCCACCGCGGCCAGAGCGTGCTGCTGCACAAACAGTGCGACAACGTCTGGCGCATCGACTTCCAGCTCGGCTGGGATGCCGACCCCAACGAGGAGAAAAAGCCCGAGCGCGTCATCCCGCGCATCCAGGCGATGCTGGGGCCGGAGGTGCCATTCGAGCTGGAGTGGGTGTCGGTGTACCAGTTCGCGTGCCGGCGCATCGACCGCTTCCGCCACGGGCGGGTGATCTTCGCCGGGGACGCGGCGCACCAGGTCTCGCCGTTTGGCGCCCGCGGCGCCAACAGCGGGGTGCAGGACGCCGACAACCTGGGCTGGAAGCTGGCGGCGGTGCTGGCCGGCCACGCGGGCGAGGCGCTGCTGGACAGCTACCACTGGGAGCGCGCGCTGGCCGCGGACGACAACATCCTCAACTCCACGCGCTCCACCGACTTCATCACGCCCAAGAGCCGCACCTCGCTGCGGCTGCGCAACGCGGTGCTGGAGCTGGCGCGCACCGAGCCGTTCGCGCGCCCGCTGGTCAACAGCGGCCGGCTGTCCACCCCGACGCCGTACGTCGGCTCGCCGCTGAACACGCCGGATGCGGACACCTTTGCCGGGCGCATGGCGCCGGGCATGTTCTGCGCGGATGCGCCGGTGGAGGTCGACGGCCGCCCGGGCTGGCTGCTGGAGCGGCTCGGCCGCGGCTTTGCGCTGCTGAGCTTCGGCGCCGGCGCGCAGCCGGTGCGCGTCGGCGGCGTGCAGGCGCAGGTGCTGGAGGTCGGGCGCGACCTGCACGATCGCCTGGGCGTGCTGACCGAACGCTACGATGGTCAGCCCGGCACCGTGTACCTGATCCGTCCGGACCAGTACGTGGCGGCGCGCTGGCGCCGCTTCGACGCGCAGGCCGTGCAGGCGGCGCTGGCACGCGCGCTGGCCCTGCACTGAACCGACCGGAGGCACGCCAACATGCCGCTGATCCGCACCCCCAACATCCCCGACCACGACGGCTTCTACGAGGAGCTCATCGATGCCCAGCGCGACCTCTCCGACGAGCAGGCGGAGATGTTCGTCGCCAAGCTGGCGCTGATCCTGGCCAACCATGTCGGCGACCGCGCCACCTTGAGCGAGGCGATCCGCCTGGCGCGCGACAACACGCTGGCGGTGCGCCCTTGAACGATCGGTCCAGGCCCGCTCCCCATGATGGCGACGCTCAACGAAACCCATGACCCGGCGCTGCGCAGCTGGGTCGAGTCGGCCCATCGGGCCGGCACCGACTTTCCGATCCAGAACCTGCCGTTCGGCGTGTTTCGCCGCGCCGGCTCGCAGGAGCCGTGGCGCGGGGGCGTGGCCATCGGCGACCAGATCGTCGACCTGGCGGCGCTGCACCGCGCGCACCCGTTCGACGGCGCGGCGGCCGAGGCGCTGGCGGCGGCCGCCGGGCCGACGCTCAACGCGCTGATGGCGCTGGGGCCGGCGCACTGGGGCGCGCTGCGGCTGGCGCTGTCGCGCGCGCTCAGGCAGGGCAGCGCGCTCGAGGCCGCCGTGGCGGCGTGTCTGGTGCCGCAGGCCACGGCGGAGCTGACGCTTCCGGCGCGCATCGGCGACTACACCGATTTCTACACCTCGATCCACCACGCCACCAACATCGGCCGCCTGTTCCGGCCCGACAACCCGCTGCTGCCGAACTACAAGTGGGTGCCGATCGGCTACCACGGCCGCAGCTCCAGCGTGGCCGTCTCGCCGCAGGCGTTTCGCCGCCCGTGCGGGCAGATCAAGGCGCCGGAGGCGGCCGCGCCGGTGCTGGCGCCGAGCCGCCGGCTCGACATCGAGCTGGAGCTGGGCCTGTTCGTCGGCCCCGGCAACGCGCTGGGCGAGCCGATCCCGATCGCGCAGGCCGAGGCGCACCTGTTCGGCGTCGTGTTGCTCAACGACTGGTCGGCGCGCGACATCCAGGCGTGGGAGTATCAGCCGCTCGGGCCGTTCCTGGCCAAGAATTTCGCCACCACGATCTCGCCCTGGGTGGTGACGTGGGAGGCGCTGGCGCCGTTTCGCGCGCCGCTGGAGCGGCCGGCCGGCGATCCGTCCCCCTTGTCCTACCTCGACAGCGAAGCCAACCGCCGCGCCGGGGCGCTGGCCATCGAGCTGGAGGTGGCGCTGCGCAGCGCGCACATGCGCGCGCAGGGGCTGCCGGCACATCCGATCGCGCGCACCAATTACCGCTACGCGTACTGGACGCCCGCGCAGCTGGTGGCGCACCACACCGTCAACGGCTGCAGCCTGCAGCCCGGCGACCTGCTCGGCACCGGCACGCTGTCCGGGCCGGCTCGGGAGCAGGCCGCCGCGCTGATCGAGCTGACCGAGGGCGGCAAGCGGCCGCTGGAGCTGCCTTCCGGCGAGCGGCGCACGTTCCTGGAGGATGGCGACGAGGTGACGCTGACCGGCTGGTGCGAGGCGCCGGGGGCGGTGCGCATCGGCTTTGGCACCTGCACGGGACTCGTGCTGCCGGCGCCGACGGTCTGAGCCAGGCTCCGGTCATGCCGTTCAGGCATAGCAGCTTGAGCGGCGGCCCGGTTCGGTTCGGATGGTGCGGCGCCTACAGTGTCCCCGCGGGGGCGCGGCAGGATGTCGCGCACCGCTGTTAGGGGTAATCCCCAATGGGGGGTGCGTTCCGGCACCCCTCGGTTGCCCCGATAATCATCAGTGTGCTCATTGTTTGAGCCGGTTCGGGCTTGCCACGCCGGGTCCGGCTTTTCTCACACCCGAAGGAGACGTCGACATGGACAAGCGTACGACCTTGAAGGCCCTGGCGGCGGCTGCGGCCGCCACGCTGCTGGGCAGCCCGGCCTGGGCGCAGCAGGTCACGCTGCGCGTGCACCATTTCCTGCCGGCGCAGGCCACGATCCCGCGCCTGGCCATCGAGCCGTGGGCGCGCAAGGTCGAGGCCGAGTCCGGTGGCCGCATCAAGGTGCAGATCTTCCCGGCGATGCAGCTGGGCGGCTCGCCGGCGCAGCTGTTCGACCAGGCCCGTGACGGCGTGGCCGACGTGACCTGGACCGTGCTCGGCTACACGCCGGGACGCTTCCAGCGCATGGAGGTGTTCGAGATTCCGTTCATCGCGCCGTCGCACGACCGCTCGGCCGAGGTGATGTCCAAGGCGGCGTGGGACTTCGCGCAGAAGTTCGCCGCCGAGGAATTCAAGGACGTCAAGCTGCTGGCGGTGCACACCCACGGGCCCGGGCTGATCCACACCAAGCAGCCGGTGACGGGGCTGGAGAGCCTGCGCGGCATGAAGATCCGCGGTGGCACGCGCATCGTCAACAACATGCTGGTCAAGCTCGGCGCCACGCCGGTGGGCATGCCGGTGCCGCAGGTGACCGAGGCGCTGTCCAAGGGCGTGCTGGACGGCACCACCATCCCGTGGGAGGTCGGCCCGTCGCTGCGCATCCACGAGATCATCAAGAACCACACCACCTTCGCCGGTGAGCGCGCGCTCTACACGATGGGGTTCGCGTTCTCGATGAACAAGGCCAAGTACGAGTCGCTGCCGCCGGACCTCAAGAGGGTCATCGACAACAACAGCGGCGCGGCGCTGTCGGCGGCGTTCGGCAAGGCGATGGACGAGGGCGACAAGACGGGTCGCGACATCGCCGTGAAGGCGGGCAACCGCATCAACCACCTGGAGCTGGCCGAAACCCAGCGCTGGCTGCGCACCGCCAGCAGCGTGGAGGACGACTGGATCAAGGAGATGCGCGGCAAGGGCATCGACGGCGAGGCGCTGCTGAAGGAGGCGCGCGCGCTGATCAGGCAGCACGACGTGCGCCAGTGAGCTGAGCGCGCGCGCGGGCGCGCAGCCGGACCGGATCCGTCGCTGCGCGCCCGTTTTTGCGCCGGGACGTCGCGCGGGTGGCAACGGGATCAACGAGACGGAAGGCTTCAGAGGGCATGACGACATGGGTGTTCCGGCTGTCGCAGGCGGCAGCCATGGTGGGAGGGCTGGTGCTGGTGGCCCTGACGCTGATGAGCGTGGCCAGCATCGCCGGCCGGGCCTTGATCGGCTTCGGGCTCGGGCCCGTGCCGGGCGACTTCGAACTGGTGGAGGTGGGCATCGGCGTGGCCGTGTTCCTCTTCCTGCCGTGGACGCACCTGCGCGGCGGCCACGCCACCGTGGACCTGCTGTACCAGCACCTGCCGGCGGCGCTGCGCCGCGTCATCCGCGTCGTCTGCGACGTGCTGATGCTGGCCCTGTGGCTGGTGCTGACGTGGAAGCTGTGGGACGGCATGCTGGAGAAGCGCGCGTACCTGGAGACCTCCTTCATCCTGCAGATGCCCGTCTGGTGGGGCTACGCGGCGGGTCTGGCCGGGGCGGTGATCGGCTGCCTGGCCTATCTGACGCAGGCGCTGATCGACCTCGGGCTGGCCGAGTACCCGGCCGGCTGGCCGCGGCCGGAGGCGGGGGGGCACTGAGATGAGCAACATCGAACTGGCCGCCTGGTCGTTCCCGGTCCTGCTGGGGCTGATCTTCGTCCGCGTGCCGATCGGGCTGGCGATGGCCCTGTGCGGACTGGGTGGCGCCTACCTGATCTACGGCACGCCGCTGCCGCTGCTCAACCAGCTCAAGCACGCCACCTACACGACCTTCGCCAACTACAACCTGTCGGTGGTGCCGCTGTTCCTGCTGATGGGGCAGTTTGCCGCGCTGGGTGGGCTGTCGCGCTCGCTGTTCAAGGCCGCCGAGACCTGGATCGGCCACTGGCGCGGCGGGGTGGCGATGGCGGCGGTGGGCGCCTGCGCGGGCTTTGGTGCCATCTGCGGCTCCTCGCTGGCCACCGCCGCCACGATGGGGCAGGTGGCGCTGCCGGAATTGCGCCGCGCCGGCTACGCCGGCGGCCTGGCCACCGCCTGCCTGGCGGCCGGAGGCACGCTGGGCATCCTGATTCCCCCGTCGGTGGTGCTGGTGATCTACGCCATCCTGACCGAGCAGAACATCGCCAAGCTGTTCCTGGCCGCCTTCATTCCCGGGATCCTGGCGGCGGTCGGCTACGTGATCGTGATCTCGATCGTCGTGCGCCTCAGGCCCGAGAGCGCCGGGCGCATGGAGCCGGCGCCGTGGGGGCAGCGCTGGAAGGCGCTGGCCAGCACCTGGCCGGTGATCGTGATCTTCCTGGCGGTGGTGGGCGGCATCTACAGCGGCGTCTTCACGCCGACCGAAGGGGCCGCGGTGGGCGCATTCGGCACGGGGCTGGCGGCGTGGCTGGGCGGCGGGCTCAACCTCAAGACGCTGCGCGAGGCCGTCTTCGGCACCGCGGTGGCCACCGGCATGATTTTCATGATCGTGCTGGGGGCGGGTCTGTACAACACGTTCCTGGCGCTGTCGCAGCTGCCCCAGGAGCTGGCGCAGTGGGTCATCGGGCTGGGGTTGAGCCCATGGCTGGTGCTGGCCATCATCCTGGTGATCTACCTGCTGCTGGGCTGCGTGATGGACTCGCTGTCGATGATCCTGCTGACCATCCCGATCTTCTTCCCGATGATCATGGGGCTGGATTTCGGCCTGTCGCCCGAGGAAACGGCGATCTGGTTCGGCATCCTGGTGCTGATCGTCGTCGAGGTCGGCCTGATCACGCCGCCGGTGGGCATGAACCTGTTCGTCATCAACAACCTGGCGCGCGGCGTGCCGATCGTGCAGACCTACCGCGGGGTGCTGCCGTTCGTGCTCAGCGACCTGGCGCGCACGGCGATCCTGGCGGCGTTTCCGGCCATCACGCTGCTGGCGCTGCGGCTGACCTCCTGATGCCGGCGCAAGCGAGGAGGGGCGGACCATGAAGGCAACGGCTGCGAGGTGCGGGGCGGACGACGGGGCGCCCGGCAGCGTGCAGCGCGTCGGACTGCTCGGGCTCGGCGAGGTTGGCACGATCTTCGCGCGCGCCCTGGCCCGGCACGGGCTGGCCTGGCTCGGCGGCTGGGACGTCAAGCTCGCCCCTGGCCATCCGGAACAGGCCGAGGTGCGCGCGCGGGCCCGCGAGGCCGGCGCCGAGGCGTGCGCCGACGTGGCGGCCCTGTGCGCCCATGCCGACCTGATCATCTGCGCCGTCACGGCCGCCAACGCGGTGCCGGCGGCGCGGCAGGCTGCCGCCCACCTGCGCCCCGGCACCTGGTGGCTGGACCTCAACTCCGCGTCGCCGGCGGCCAAGCAGGAGGCCGCCGCCATCATCGAGGCCGCCGGCGGCCGCTACGTCGAGGCGGCGGTGATGACCTCGGTGCCGCCGTACGGCATCCGCGTGCCGATGCTGGTGGGCGGGCCGCACGCCGGCGCGTTGCTGCCGGCGCTGCGCGCCTGGGGCATGCAGGTGGAGCTGGCCAGCGTCCGGCTCGGCGTGGCCAGCGCCACCAAGATGTGCCGCAGCATCATGATCAAGGGGCTGGAGGCGCTGGTCATCGAGAGCTACACCGCGGCGCGCCACTACGGCGTGGAGGACGCGATGCTGGCCACGCTGCGGGAAACCTTCCCCGGCGTCGACTGGGAGGGGCAGGGCGGCTACTTCTTCCAGCGCGTGGCGCAGCACGGGCGGCGGCGTGCCGAGGAGATGCGCGAGGTGGCGCGCACGGTGCGCGAGGCGGGCCTGGCGCCGCTGCTGGCCGAGGCGATCGCGCGCAAGGACGACGAAGTGGCCGACGCGCGCGCGGCCGGGGTCTTCAGCGCGGTGGAGCCGCGGGCGCCATGGCGGGCGTGGGCGGACGCGCTGCTGGCGGCGCGCCGAAGCGCTGACGGCACAGCTGGCGGATGACGTCGGCGGCGGCCTGCTGCGTCAGCGTCGCCGGGCGGCGGTCGCAGGTGGCCAGCGCCACGTGGGCATGCAGCGCCGGCTCCACGATCGGCCGTGCCGCCAGCGTCGCGGCGTGAGGGCTGGCGGCCACCGCATGCGGCGACAGGATCGCCGCGCCCACGCCGTCGGCCACCAGTTCCAGGATCGCCGCCACGCCGTCGATCTCCAGCTCGATGCGCGGCTTGCAGCCCAGCGCCGCCATCGCCGCGTCCACCTGCACGCGCAGCGCGTTGGGCCGGCTCGGGATGACCAGCGGCAGCGCCGCCACCTCACGCAGCGTCAGCGGCAGCGGCGGATCTTCCGCCAGCCCCGGCGTGCGCCGCTGCACCAGCACCAGCGCCTCGTCGAACAGCGGCTCGAACGTGACGTCGGCCAGCGCCGGCGGGTTGTAGGCCAGCACCAGGTCCAGGTGGCCCTGCACCAGCGCCTCCAGCATCGCCACCGTCAGCCCTTCGCCGATCGACAGCGTCGCCTCGGGCAGTGCGCGGCGGAAGGCGCGTGTCAGCGGCACCGCCAGCGTGCGCGCCAGGCTGGGCGGCAGCCCGATCGCGACGCGTCCGGCCAGTGCCCCGCGCACCCGGCCCAGCTCCTCGCGTGCACGCGCCACCTGATGCAGGATGCCGCGTGCGTGCGCCAGCAGCACCTTGCCGGCCTCGGTCGGCACCGCGCCGCGGCCGTTGCGCAGCAGCAGGTGCTGGCGCAGCTCCACCTCCAGCGCGCGGATCTGGCGGCTCAGCGCCGGCTGCACCACGCCCAGGGCGTGGGAGGCGCGCGTGAAGCTGCCCAGCTCCGCCACGCGCACGAAGTACTCCAGCTGCTTGAGGTCCATGGCGACGAGTCTAACGCCATGCCATGCCAAAGTGCCATAGCAGCTAGCCACGTCATGCGCGAACGTGACGGCTGGGGCGCGGCACAATGCCGACGATCCGCCAACCGTCCACGCTGCCATGACCTCCGCCATGCCCTGCAACCCGAGCGCTCCGCTGCGCGGCCTCTCATCGATGGCGACGCGGCGCGTGCTCGCCGAGCTGGTGCGGGCATGGCACGACGCGGGAGGGGCGCCGGTGGCGATCGAGTCGGTCGGCGGCGTCGAGGCCGAGCGGCGGGTCGCCGCCGGCGAGCCGTGCGACGTCGTCATCCTGGCGGCCGATGCGATCGAGCGGCTGCTGCAGGGTGGGCACGTGCTGGCCGGCTCACGCGTCGATCTGGTGCGCTCGCCGGTGGCGGTGGCGGTGCCGGCCGGCGCGCCGCGGCCGGCGCTCGGCAGCGCCGCGGCGGTGCGCGCCGCGGTGCTGGCGGCGCGGCGCCTGGGCGTCTCCACCGGTCCGAGCGGGCGTGCGCTGCAGGCGTTGTTCGAGCAGTGGGGGCTGGGGGCGCACGTGCGCGAGCGGCTCGTGGTCCCGCCGCCCGGCGTGCCGGTGGCGCGCCTGCTGGCCGCCGGCGAGATCGACCTGGGCTTTCAGCAGCTCAGTGAGCTGATCCACGAGCCGGGCGTGCAGGTGGTGGGCACGCTGCCGCCCGAGATCGCCATCGTCACCACCTTCAGCAGCGCCATCGGCGCCGGCAGCGCCCGCGCTGCGGCGGCGCGCGCGCTGCTGGCCTTCATGGCCGCGCCAGCCGCCGACGAGGCCAAGCGGCGCGAGGGCATGGAGCCGGCACGGCTCGCCCCGCGCCCGTCCGATGCCGCGCCGCCGGCCTGAGCCGCTTGTTCCATCCGTCACGAGGGCATCCCCAATGCGTCCACCCCTGGTCATCGACGTCCACGGCCACTACACCACCGCGCCCAAGGCGCTGGAAACGTGGCGCAACCGCCAGATCGCCGCGCTGGGCGATCCGGCCCGTGCGCCCCGCCCGAGCGAGCTGCGCATCGGCGACGACGAGATCCGCGAGTCGATCGAGACCAACCAGCTCGCCAGGATGCGCGAGCGCGGCGGCGACCTCACCGTCTTCAGTCCCCGCGCCAGCTTCATGGCGCACCACATCGGCGACTTCAACACCTCGGCCACCTGGGCGGCGATCTGCAACGAGCTGGTCTACCGCGTCACCCAGCTGTTCCCCGAGCACTTCGTCGGCGCGGCGATGCTGCCGCAGTCGCCAGGCGTCGATCCGCGCACCTGCATCCCGGAGCTGCGCAAGTGCGTCGAGCAGTATGGCTTCGTCGGCGTGAACCTCAACCCCGACCCCTCCGGCGGCCACTGGCGCGAGCCGCCGCTGACCGACCGCTGGTGGTACCCGATCTACGAGGTGATGGTCGAGTACGACATCCCGGCGATGATCCACGTCAGCACCTCGTGCAACGCGTGCTTCCACACCACCGGGGCGCACTACATCAACGCCGACACGACGGCGTTCATGCAGCTGATCCAGGGTGACCTGTTCAAGGACTTCCCGACGCTGCGCTTCATCATCCCGCACGGCGGCGGTGCGGCGCCTTATCACTGGGGCCGCTACCGGGGGCTGGCGCAGGAGCTGAAAAAACCCCCGCTGCAGCAGCACCTGCTCGGCAACGTGTTCTTCGACACCTGCGTCTACCACCAGCCGGGCATCGACCTGCTGACGCGCGTGGTGCCGGTGGACAACATCCTGTTCGCCAGCGAGATGATCGGCGCCGTGCGCGGCATCGACCCCGAGACCGGCCACCACTACGACGACACCAGGCGCTACGTGCTGGCCACGCCACACCTGGACGAGGCCGCGCGGCGCAAGGTGTTCGAGACCAACGCCCGCCGCGTCTTTCCGCGGCTGGACGCCAGGCTCAAGGCGCGCGGCCTCTGAGGCGGCGCGCGCCAACCGATCCCGCAGGAGTCCCCACCATGCACTACGAACTCGGCGTCGTCTACCGCAACGTCGTGCGCGCCGACCGCGAGGTCGCCGACGCGCTGGCCGCCTTCGGCAGCGCCACCGTGCACGAGGCCATGGGCCGCGTCGGCCTCATGAAGCCCTACATGCGCCCGATCTGGGCCGGCGCGCAGGTCGGCGGCACGGCGGTCACGGTGCTGCTGCACCCCGGCGACAACTGGATGATGCACGTGGTGGCCGAACAGATCCAGCCCGGCGACGTGGTCGTCGCGGCGCTCACCGCCGAGTGCTGCGACGGCTACTTCGGCGACCTGTTGGCCACCAGCTTTCAGGCGCGCGGGGCGCGCGCGCTGGTGATCGATGCCGGCGTGCGCGACGTGCGCACGCTCACCGAGATGCGCTTTCCGGTCTGGAGCAAGTGCATCAGCGCCAAGGGCACGATCAAGGCGACGCTGGGTTCGGTCAACATCCCGGTGGTGTGCGCCGGCGCGCTGGTGCACCCGGGCGACGTCATCGTCGCCGACGACGATGGGGTGGTCGTGGTGCCGCGCGACAAGGCCGCCGCGACGCTGGAGGCGGCACGCCGGCGCGAGGCCGCCGAGGCCGACAAGCGCGCCAGGCTCGCCGCGGGCGTGCTGGGGCTGGACATGTACGACATGCGCCCGGCGCTGGCCAAGGCCGGCCTGCGCTACATCGACTGAACGGGAGGGCCTCGTGAACCGACCCACCACCGGCGGCTTCGCCAAGACCCCCGGCTGGCTCGACTGGTACGACGGCCCGAGCCGGCCGCGCCTGCGGCTGCCGGATGGCGCGGTGGACGCGCACTGCCACGTCTTCGGTCCCGGCGAGCGCTTTCCATACGCGCCCGAACGCAAGTACACCCCCTGCGACGCGGGCAAGGACGACCTGTTTGCGCTGCGCGACCACCTGGGCTTTGCGCGCAACGTCATCGTGCAGGCCACCTGCCACGGCGCCGACAACCGCGCGCTGGTGGATGCGTGCCTGGCCAGCGGCGGACGCGCGCGCGGCGTGGCCACGGTGCGGCGCGACGTCGCCGACGCCGAGCTGGAGCGGCTGCACGCGGCCGGCATCCGCGGCGTGCGCTTCAACTTCGTCAAGCGGCTGGTGGACTTCACGCCGAAGGACGAGCTGCTCGCGATCGCGCAGCGCATCGCGCCGCTGGGCTGGCACGTCGTCGTCTACTTCGAGGCGCCGGACCTGCCCGAGCTGTGGGACTTCTTCACCGCGCTGCCCACCACCGTGGTGGTGGACCACATGGGCCGCCCGGACGTGACGCAGCCGGTGGACGGGCCGCAGTTCGGGCTGTTCGTGCGCCTGCTGCGCGAGCACCCCAACGTCTGGACCAAGGTCAGCTGCCCGGAGCGGCTGTCCGTCTCGGGGCCGCCGGCGCTGCCGGGCCGTTGCGGGCCGGACCGGCCGCCGTACGCCGACGTCATCCCGTTCGCGCGCCGGCTCGTGGAGGCTTTCCCCGACCGCGTGCTGTGGGGCACCGACTGGCCGCACCCCAACCTGAAGGACCACATGCCCGACGACGGGCTGCTGGTGGACTGGCTGGCGCACATCGTCCCGGACGAGGCGCACCTGCGCCGGCTGCTGGTGGACAACCCGATGCGCCTGTACTGGCCCGACGAGTGGAAAGGAGCCTGACGCGATGGCCCTGCACAAACCCTACGCCGACATCCCCGGCACCGTCATCTTCGACGCCGACCAGAGCCGCAAGGGCTACTGGCTCAACCAGTTCTGCATGAGCCTGATGAAGCCGCAGAACCGCGCGCGCTACCTGGCCGACCGGCGCGCCTACCTCGACGAGTGGCCGATGACCGAGGAGCAGAAGCAGGCCGTGCTGGACGGCGACCTCAACCGCTGCATCCAGCTCGGCGGCAACATCTACTTCCTCGCCAAGCTCGGCGCCACCCACGGCAAGAGCTTCCAGCAGATGGCCGGCTCGATGACCGGCATGACCGAGGAGGAGTACCGCGCGATGATGCTGGCCGGCGGACGGCGCATCGACGGCAACCGCTACCTCGGCGAGGACGGCGACGCCCAGCCGCACCGCCAGCCGCAGGGCCACGGCAGCGGCCGCCTTGGCGACCCGGCGACCGATCAGGGTGTTCA
>NZ_VJND01000012.1 GCF_007556605.1 Tepidimonas sediminis
CGATCGAGCTGCCCAAGGACAAGGAGATGGTGATGCCGGGCGACAACGTCACGATCACGGTCAAGCTGATCGCGCCGATCGCGATGGAGGAAGGCCTGCGCTTTGCCATCCGCGAAGGCGGCCGCACGGTGGGCGCCGGCGTGGTGTCCAAGATCATCGAGTGAGGCCAGGGTCTCCGGCCTGCCGCTACAATCGGCAGGCCGCTGCAGGGGTATAGCTCAATTGGCAGAGCGTCGGTCTCCAAAACCGAAGGTTGGGGGTTCGATTCCCTCTGCCCCTGCCAGTCGCCGGTGAGCGCGCCAGCCGGCCCAACCGTCCAAGCCCGACCGGGTCCCGAACCAGGACCGCCGCGGGCTTGATCTTTCTGGTGCCAAGGTTTTTGTGGGATGTGAGGACACGATGGCCTCGACGGAGATCGAAACGGTCAGCCCCGCGGCCGACAAGGCCAGGCTTGCCGCCGCCGGCGTGCTGGCGCTGCTCGGTTTCGTGGCGTACTACCTGCTGGGCGCGCAGGGTGCCTGGGTGCAGTGGGCGGCGCTGCTGCTGGCGCTGGCCGCCGGCATCGGTGTCGGGCTGACGGCCTCGCCGGGGCAGCGCCTGATCGCCTTCGGCCGCGACGCGGTCAAGGAGGCGCGCAAGGTCGTCTGGCCCACGCGCAAGGAGGCCGCGCAGGTCACCGGCTACGTGTTCGCGTTCGTCGCCGTGATGGCGATCTTTCTGTGGCTGACCGACAAGCTGCTCGAGTGGGTGCTGTACGGCCTGATCCTGGGGTGGAGGTGAAGATGAGCGAGACGACGAATGCGGCGCCGACGATGAGCGCCGCGCCCGCCGAGGGGATGCGCTGGTACGTCGTGCACGCCTACTCGGGCATGGAAAAGGCGGCCGAGCGCAACATCCGCGAGCGCGTGCAGCGCGCCGGCATGCAGCACAAGTTCGGCCGCATCCTGGTGCCCACCGAGGAGGTGGTCGAGATCAGGAACGGCGTCAAGCGCACCACCGAGCGCAAGTTCTTCCCCGGCTACGTGCTGGTGGAGATGGTGATGGACGACGACACCTGGCACCTGGTGAAGAACACCAGCAAGGTGACCGGCTTCGTCGGCGGGGCGCGCAACCGCCCCACGCCCATCTCCGAGGAGGAGGTGCAGAAGATCATCGGCCAGATGCAGGAGGGCGCCGACCGTCCGCGCCACAAGGTCGAGTTCGAGATCGGCGAGCTGGTGCGGGTCAAGGAAGGGCCGTTCGCCGATTTCAACGGCACGGTCGAAGAGGTCAACTACGACAAGAGCAAGCTGCGCGTGTCGGTGACGATCTTCGGGCGCGCCACGCCGGTGGAACTGGAGTTCAACCAGGTCGAGAAGACCTGAGCGTGGCCCGGGCCGCGCCCTTGACCGCGCGGGTCCTCGGGTTATAATGGAGAGCTTTTTTAGCCCGCGGTTGCTGTCGACTGCGGGCGCGTTGCCGTCAACGGTTCGGGCGGCGACCTGCGGCGGGCAGCCGTCGCGGCGGGGTCGAACCATCAGCGCGAGGAGGCGTGCCCGCGCGGGGCGCCGTCGGAACTCGCAGGAGCAACCATACCATGGCCAAGAAGATCGTCGGCTTCATCAAGCTGCAGGTGCCAGCGGGTAAAGCCAATCCCTCTCCCCCGATCGGTCCGGCGCTGGGTCAGCGCGGCCTCAACATCATGGAGTTCTGCAAGGCGTTCAACGCCCAGACGCAGGGCATGGAGCCCGGTCTGCCGCTGCCGGTGGTGATCACCGCCTACGCGGACAAGAGCTTCACCTTCGTCATCAAGACGCCGCCGGCCACCACGCTGATCAAGAAGGCGATCAAGCTGGAGAAGGGCTCCTCCAAGCCGCACGCGCAGAAGGTCGGCAAGATCACGCGCGCCCAGCTCGAGGAAATCGCCAAGACCAAGATGAAGGACATGACCGCGGCCGATCTCGACGCGGCGGTGCGCACGATCGCGGGTTCGGCGCGCTCGATGGGTGTGATCGTGGAGGGACTGTGAGATGGCCAAGCTGACCAAGAAGCAGAAAGCCCTGCAGGGCAAGGTCGATCCGGCCAAGCTCTACCCGCTGCCGGAGGCGCTGGCGATCGTGAAGGAGTGCGCCACCGCCAAGTTTGACGAATCGATCGACGTGGCGGTGCAGCTCGGCGTCGATCCGCGCAAGTCCGACCAGGTGGTGCGCGGGGCCGTGGTGCTGCCCAACGGCACCGGCAAGACCAAGCGCGTGGCGGTGTTCGCCCAGGGCGCCAAGGCCGAGGAGGCCAAGGCCGCCGGGGCCGACATCGTCGGCTTCGAGGATCTGGCGGCGCAGGTCAAGGCCGGCAACATCGACTTCGACGTCGTGATCGCGGCGCCGGATGCGATGCGCGTGGTCGGCCAGCTGGGTCAGATCCTCGGGCCGCGCGGCCTGATGCCCAACCCCAAGGTCGGCACGGTGACGCCGGACGTCGCCGCCGCGGTGCGCAACGCCAAGGCCGGCCAGGTGCAGTTCCGCGTCGACAAGGCGGGCATCGTGCACACCACGATCGGGCGCCGTTCGTTCGACGTCGACAAGCTGCAGGGCAACCTGGCGGCGCTGATCGAGGCGCTCAACAAGGCCAAGCCGCAGTCGTCCAAGGGGCAGTACCTGCGCAAGGTCGCGGTGTCCTCGACCATGGGCGTCGGCGTGCGCGTCGACCCGCAGACCATCGTCGCGGGCTGACGGCCGAAGGAATTCGGGCCGGCGTTGTCGCTCCCCAAGGGAGCGGTGCCGCCGGGCTGGATGGTGGGTCCGGGCGGCGTGCCGTCCGGAGCCATCCAAGACCGCTGGTGCGAAGACCGCTTCGCCTAAGTGCCGCCCGTGCGGGCGGTGGCCAGCGCAGATGGCGATCCCGCCGTGGAAGGAATCGGGTGCCGGCTGCGGCCGGCGTGCGGTGTTGCCGGACACGGTTGATCGCTGCAACGAGGTGCAAGCCCGCCACCCGGCGGGCGTGCGTGGAAGGAGTCAACCTTGAGTCTGAACCGCAGTGAGAAGCAAGCCGTCATCGACGAGGTGGCGGCGCTCGCCGCCAAGGCGCAGACGCTGGTGATGGCCGAGTACCGTGGCATCACGGTGGCCGACCTGACCAAGCTGCGTGTCGAGGCCCGCAAGGCCGGCGTGACGGTCAGCGTGTTGAAGAACACGCTGGCGCGCCGTGCCGTGGCCGACACGCCGTTTGCGGTCGCCGCCGAGCAGATGAGCGGTCCTCTGCTCTACGCCTTCTCGGAAGATGCCGTGGCCGCCGCCAAGGTGGTGGTCGAGTTCGCCAAGACCAACGAGAAGATGGTCCTGCGCGGCGGCGTCTACGCCGGCAAGGCGCTGGACGTCAACGGCGTCAAGGCGCTGGCGAGCATCCCGTCCAAGGAGGTGCTGCTGTCGCAGCTGCTCGGTCTGCTGCAGTCGCCCGTCTCGCGCCTGGCGCGTGTCGTGGCGGCGCTGGCCGAGAAGAAGGGCGAAGGCCAGCCGGCCGCCGAGGCCCAGCCCGCTTGATCAGGGCATCGTCCGCTTTCCTCAACCTGTATTCCTGGAACTGACATCATGGCTTTCAACAAAGACGAATTCCTGGCCGCTCTGGACACCATGACGGTGATGGAGCTCAACGACCTGGTCAAGGCGATCGAGGAGAAGTTCGGCGTCTCCGCCGCCGCGATGGCCGCCCCGGCCGCCGCCGCCGGTGCCGCCGCTCCGGCCGCCGAGGAGAAGACCGAGTTCGACGTGATCCTGAAGGACGCCGGCTCCAACAAGGTCGCGGTGATCAAGGCGGTGCGCGAGATCACCGGCCTGGGCCTGAAGGAGGCCAAGGACCTGGTGGACGGCGCGCCCAAGACCGTCAAGGAAGGCATGCCGAAGGCGGATGCCGAGGCGGCCAAGAAGAAGCTGGAGGAAGCCGGCGCCAAGGCCGAACTCAAGTGATTCGGCGCTCGCCTGCTGCGCGGCCCGATCCTGGTCCCGCGATGCTCGCCGTACCTCGGTACGGCTGGGCTTGCCGAACCAGCCTCGGGCCGCCCGCGACGGCGATCGCTCGAATCACGATGGCGCCGCGCACGTCCGCAAGGGCTTGCGTGGCGGCTGTGACGGGGCTGGTCCGTGGACCGGCCCGTCGCGCTTGAGGTCGAGAGCGCACGTGCAAGGGGTTGGTCGCCGCCGGCTCCTTGCACGTGCCTTCTGAACCGACTGCAGGAGGCGCCTTGGTCCGGGCCCGCGTGCAACGCGCGGGCCGTCAGCCGACAGACCGGTGGGGGCCGGTCGCCAAGCCATGCCGCGGCTGCCGCAGCGCCGTTGCGCAGCCCGCCGCCAGTCGCCGCAGCATCGAACCGCGAGACGGAGTTTCCATGGCCCAGTATTCGTACACCGAGCGCAAGCGCATCCGCAAGAGCTTCGGCAGCCGCGACAGCGTGCTCGAGATCCCCTACCTGCTGCAGATGCAGAAGGACGCCTACACGGCGTTCCTGCAGGCCGACGTGCCGCCGCGCCAGCGCAAGTCGGTCGGCCTGCAGGCGGCGTTCGAGTCGGCCTTCCCGATCGTGTCGCACAACGGCTTCGTCGAGATGAAGTTCGTCGAGTACACGCTCGGCAAGCCGGTGTTCGACGTGCGCGAGTGCCAGATCCGCGGCCTGACCTACGCCGCGCCGGTGCGCGCGCGCGTGCAGCTGATCATCTACGACCGCGAGGCCTCCACGCCGCAGTCCAAGGTGGTCAAGGAGGTCAAGGAGCAGGAGGTCTACATGGGCGAGGTGCCGCTCATGACCGACAAGGGCTCCTTCATCGTCAACGGCACCGAGCGCGTCATCGTCAGCCAGCTGCACCGCTCGCCCGGCGTGTTCTTCGAGCACGACAAGGGCAAGACGCACTCCAGCGGCAAGCTGCTCTTTTCCGCGCGCATCATCCCGTACCGCGGCTCGTGGCTGGACTTCGAGTTCGACCCGAAGGACCTGCTGTACTTCCGCGTCGACCGGCGCCGCAAGATGCCGGTGACGATCCTGCTGAAGGCCATCGGGCTCACCCCCGAGGCGATCCTGGCGCACTTCTACGTCAACGACCACTTCCGGCTGCTCGACAGCGGCGCGCTGATGGCCTTCGTGCCGGAGCGCCTGAAGGGCGAGGTGGCGCGCTTCGACATCACCGACAAGAACGGCAAGGTGGTGGTGGCCAAGGACAAGCGCATCACCGCGCGCCACGTGCGCGAGCTGGAGCAGTCCGGCACCACGCACATCAGCGTGCCGGAGGATTACCTGATCGGCCGCGTGGTGGCCAAGAACATCGTCGATCCGGACAGCGGCGAGATCATCGCGCGCGCCAACGACGAGCTGACCGAGACGCTGCTGAAGAAGCTGCGCGCCGCCGGCATCCAGGAGCTGCCCTGCATCTACACCAACGAGCTGGACCAGGGCCCCTACATCAGCCAGACGCTGCGCATCGACGAGACGGCCGACGAGTTCGCCGCCCGCGTGGCGATCTACCGCATGATGCGCCCCGGCGAGCCGCCGACCGAGGACGCGGTGCAGGCGCTGTTCCACCGCCTGTTCTACAACCCGGAGACCTACGACCTGTCGCGCGTGGGGCGCATGAAGTTCAACGCGCGCGTCGGCCGCGACTCCCCCGACGGTCCGATGGTGCTGACCAACGACGACATCCTGGCGGTGGTCAAGATCCTGGTGGACCTGCGCAACGGCAAGGGTGAGGTCGACGACATCGACCACCTGGGCAACCGGCGCGTGCGCTGCGTCGGCGAGCTGGCCGAAAACCAGTTCCGCATGGGCCTGGCGCGCATCGAGAAGGCGGTCAAGGAGCGTCTCGGCCAGGCCGAGACCGAGCCGCTGATGCCGCACGACCTGATCAACTCCAAGCCGATCTCCGCGGCGCTCAAGGAGTTCTTCGGCGCCAGCCAGCTCAGCCAGTTCATGGATCAGACCAACCCGCTGGCCGAGATCACGCACAAGCGCCGCGTCTCGGCGCTGGGTCCGGGCGGTCTGACCCGCGAGCGCGCCGGCTTCGAGGTGCGCGACGTGCATCCGACCCACTACGGCCGGGTGTGCCCGATCGAGACGCCGGAAGGCCCCAACATCGGCCTGATCAACTCGCTGGCGCTGTATGCGCGCCTCAACGAGTACGGCTTCATCGAGACGCCGTACCGCCGCGTGGTGGACGGCAAGGTCACCGACCAGATCGACTACCTGTCGGCCATCGAGGAAGGCAAGTACATCATCGCGCAGGCCAACGCCGAGCTGGACGAGGAAGGCCGGCTGGTCGGCGAGCTGGTGTCGGCGCGCGAGAAGGGCGAGTCGATCCTGACCACGCCGGATCGGGTGCAGTACATGGACGTCTCGCCGGCGCAGATCGTCTCGGTGGCGGCCTCGCTGGTGCCGTTCCTCGAGCACGACGACGCCAACCGCGCGCTGATGGGCGCCAACATGTCGCGCCAGGCGGTGCCGGTGCTGCGGCCCGAAAAGCCGCTGGTGGGCACGGGCATCGAGCGCGTCGCCGCGGTCGACTCCGGTACCGTGGTGGTGGCCAAGCGCGGCGGCGTGGTCGACTACGTCGACGCCAACCGCATCGTCATCCGCGTCAACGACGACGAGGCGGTGGCCGGCGAGGTGGGCGTGGACATCTACAACCTGATCAAGTACCAGCGCTCCAACCAGAACACCAACATCCACCAGCGCCCGATCGTCAAGAAGGGCGAGCGCATCCACAAGGGTGCGGTGATCGCCGACGGCGCCTCCACCGACCTGGGCGAGATCGCGATCGGCCAGAACATGCTGATCGCCTTCATGCCGTGGAACGGCTACAACTTCGAGGACTCGATCCTGATCTCGGAGAAGGTGGTGGCCGAGGAGCGCTACACCAGCATCCACATCGAGGAGCTGGTGGTGATGGCGCGCGACACCAAGCTCGGGCCGGAGGAGATCACCCGCGACATCCCGAACCTGTCGGAGCAGCAGCTCAACCGACTGGACGAGTCCGGCATCATCTACGTCGGCGCCGAGGTGCAGCCCGGTGACGTGCTGGTCGGCAAGGTCACGCCCAAGGGCGAGACGACGCTGACGCCCGAGGAGAAGCTGCTGCGCGCGATCTTCGGCGAGAAGGCCTCCGACGTGAAGGACACCTCGCTGCGCGTCGAGCAGGGCAGCCAGGGCACGGTGATCGACGTGCAGGTCTTCACGCGCGAGGGCATCCAGCGCGACAAGCGTGCGCAGCAGATCATCGACGATGAGCTCAAGCGCTTCCGCCTGGACCTGAACGACCAGCTGCGCATCGTCGAGGCCGACGCCTTCGACCGCCTGGAAAAGCTGCTGATCGGCAAGGTGGCCAACGGCGGGCCGAAGAAGCTGCCCAAGGGCACGGTGCTCACCAAGGCATATCTCGCGGAGGTGGACAGGCACCACTGGTTCGACATCCGCGTGGCCGACGACGACGTGGCCGCGCAGATGGAGTCGATCAAGAACGCGCTGGAGGCCACGCGCCACAAGTTCGACCAGGCCTTCGAGGAAAAGCGCAAGAAGCTGACGCAGGGCGACGAGCTGCCGCCGGGGGTGCTGAAGATGGTCAAGGTGTTCCTGGCCGTCAAGCGCCGCCTGCAGCCCGGCGACAAGATGGCCGGCCGCCACGGCAACAAGGGCGTCGTCTCCAAGATCGTGCCGGTGGAGGACATGCCCTACATGGCCGACGGCACGCCGATCGACATCGTGCTCAACCCGCTGGGCGTGCCCTCGCGCATGAACATCGGGCAGGTGCTGGAGGTGCACCTGGGCTGGGCCGCCAAGGGGCTGGGCGAGCGCATCGGCGAGATGCTGCAGCGTCAGGCCGACGTGGCCGAGGTGCGCAAGTTCCTCGACACCATCTACAACTCCACCGGCCGCAAGGAAAACCTCGACGACCTGTCGGACGAGGAGATCATCGCGATGGCGCAGGAGCTCACCAAGGGCGTGCCGTTCGCCTCGCCGGTGTTCGACGGCGCCAGCGAGGAGCAGATCCGCGCGATGCTGCGCCTGGCCTACCCGGATGAGGTGGCCAAGGCCAAGGGCCTGACCGAGAGCCGCACGCAGGCGCAGCTCTACGACGGCCGCACCGGCGATCCGCTGGAGCGCAAGACCACCATCGGCTACATGCACTACCTGAAGCTGCACCACCTGGTGGACGACAAGATGCACGCGCGCTCCACCGGCCCGTACTCGCTGGTCACGCAGCAGCCGCTGGGTGGCAAGGCGCAGTTCGGCGGCCAGCGCTTCGGCGAGATGGAGGTCTGGGCGCTGGAGGCCTACGGCGCGTCCTACGTGCTGCAGGAGATGCTGACCGTCAAGTCCGACGACGTGCAGGGCCGCACCAAGGTGTACGAGAACATCGTCAAGGGCGAGCACTCGATCGATGCGGGCATGCCCGAGTCGTTCAACGTGCTGGTCAAGGAAATCCGCTCGCTCGGTATCGACATCGAGCTGGAACGCAACTGAAGCAAGCCCACGAGGAGCGCAAGCCATGAAATCCCTGCTCGACCTGTTCAAGCAGTTCACGCCCGACGAGCACTTCGACGCCATCAAGATCGGCCTGGCTTCGCCGGAGAAGATCCGCTCGTGGTCGTTCGGCGAGGTCAAGAAGCCCGAGACGATCAACTACCGCACCTTCAAGCCGGAGCGCGACGGCCTGTTCTGCGCCAAGATCTTCGGCCCGATCAAGGATTACGAGTGCCTGTGCGGCAAGTACAAGCGCCTGAAGCACCGCGGCGTGATCTGCGAGAAGTGCGGCGTGGAGGTCACGCAGGCCAAGGTGCGCCGCGAGCGCATGGGCCACATCGAGCTGGCCGCGCCGTGCGCGCACATCTGGTTCCTGAAGTCGCTGCCCAGCCGCCTGGGCCTGGTGCTGGACATGACGCTGCGCGACATCGAGCGCGTGCTGTACTTCGAGGCCTACGTGGTCATCGACCCGGGCATGACGCCGCTGAAGAAGGGCGCCATCATGTCCGAGGACGACTACGACGCCAAGCGGCGTGAGTACGGCGACGAGTTCGTCGCCAAGATGGGCGCCGAGGGCATCAAGGAGCTGCTGCAGAACATCGATCTGGACCTGGAGATCGAGAAGCTGCGCAACGACCTGACCGGCTCGGAGATGAAGGTCAAGAAGAACGCCAAGCGCCTGAAGGTGCTGGAGGCGTTCAAGAAGTCGGGCATCAAGCCGGAGTGGATGATCCTGGAGGTGCTGCCGGTGCTGCCGCCGGACCTGCGGCCGCTGGTGCCGCTGGACGGCGGGCGCTTCGCCACCTCCGACCTCAACGACCTCTACCGCCGCGTCATCAACCGCAACAACCGCCTGAAGCGCCTGCTGGAGCTGAAAGCGCCGGAAATCATCGCGCGCAACGAGAAGCGCATGCTGCAGGAGGCGGTGGACAGCCTGCTGGACAACGGCCGTCGCGGCAAGGCGATGACCGGCGCCAACAAGCGCGCGCTGAAGTCGCTGGCCGACATGATCAAGGGCAAGAGCGGCCGCTTCCGCCAGAACCTGCTGGGCAAGCGCGTGGACTACTCGGGCCGTTCGGTGATCGTGGTCGGTCCGACGCTGAAGCTGCACCAGTGCGGCCTGCCCAAGCTGATGGCGCTGGAGCTGTTCAAGCCGTTCATCTTCGCGCGGCTGGAGCAGATGGGGATTGCCACGACGATCAAGGCCGCCAAGAAGGAGGTCGAGGCCGGCACGCCGGTGGTGTGGGACATCCTGGAGGATGTCATCAAGGAACACCCGGTGCTGCTCAACCGCGCCCCGACGCTGCACCGCCTGGGTATCCAAGCGTTCGAGCCGGTGCTGATCGAGGGCAAGGCGATCCAGCTGCATCCGCTGGTGTGCGCGGCGTTCAACGCCGACTTCGACGGCGACCAGATGGCCGTGCACGTGCCGCTGTCCATCGAGGCGCAGATGGAAGCGCGCGTGCTGATGCTGTCGTCGAACAACGTGCTCTTCCCCGCCAACGGCGAGCCCTCCATCGTGCCGTCGCAGGACGTGGTGCTGGGGCTGTACTACGCCACGCGCGAGCGCATCAACGGCAAGGGCGAGGGCATGATCTTCGCCGACGTCGATGAGGTGGAGCGGGCGCTGGCGGCCGGCGCGGTGGAGCTGACCAGCCGCATCAGCGTGCGCCTGACCGAGTGGCTGAAGAACAAGGAGACCGGCGAACTGGAGCCGGTGACCAGGCTGCGCGACACCACGGTGGGCCGCGCGCTGCTGTCGCGCATCCTGCCCAAGGGGCTGCCGTTCGAGCTGATCGACAAGCCGCTGAAGAAGAAGGAGATCTCCAAGCTCATCAACGCCTCGTTCCGCAAGTGCGGCCTGAAGGAGACGGTGGTCTTCGCCGACCAGCTGATGCAGAACGGCTTCCGCCTGGCCACGCAGGCCGGCATCTCGATCTGCATCGACGACATGCTGGTGCCGGCCGAAAAACAGGCCATCATCGAGCGCGCCGAGGCCGAGGTCAAGGAGATCGCCCAGCAGTACGCCTCGGGCCTGGTGACCGCCGGCGAGCGCTACAACAAGGTGGTCGACATCTGGGGCAAGGCCGGTGACGAGATCTCCAAGGTGATGATGGAGCACCTGAAGAAGGAGAAGGTCATCGACCGCCACGGCAACGAGGTGGAGCAGGAGTCCTTCAACTCCATCTACATGATGGCCGACTCCGGCGCGCGCGGCTCCGCCGCCCAGATCCGCCAGCTCGCCGGCATGCGCGGCCTGATGGCCAAGCCCGACGGCTCGATCATCGAGACGCCGATCACCGCCAACTTCCGCGAGGGCCTGAACGTCCTGCAGTACTTCATCTCGACGCACGGCGCGCGCAAGGGTCTGGCGGATACGGCGCTGAAGACCGCCAACTCCGGCTACCTGACGCGCCGCCTGGTCGACGTGACGCAGGACCTGGTCGTCACCGAGGAGGACTGCGGCACCAGCAACGGCACGCTGATGCGCGCCATCGTCGAGGGCGGCGAGGTCATCGAGAGCCTGCGCGAGCGTATCCTGGGCCGCACCACGGCCGAGGACATCGTCGACCCCGAGACGCAGCGCGTGCTGGTGCGCGCCGGCCAGATGCTGGACGAGGACGCGGTGGACCTGATCGAGCAGGCCGGCATCGACGAGGTGCGCGTGCGCACCGTGCTGACCTGCGAGACGCGCTACGGCGTGTGCGCGCGCTGCTACGGGCGCGACCTGGGCCGCGGCGGGCTGGTCAACGTCGGCGAGGCCATCGGCGTGATCGCCGCGCAGTCGATCGGCGAGCCGGGCACCCAGCTGACGATGCGCACGTTCCACATCGGGGGCGCGGCGTCGCGCGCGGCGGTGGCCTCCAGCGTCGAGGCCAAGTCCAACGGCATCGTCGGCTTCAACAGCACGATGCGCTACGTCACCAACGCCAAGGGCGAGCAGGTGGTGATCGCACGCTCCGGCGAGATCGTCATCCACGACGACAACGGCCGCGAGCGCGAGCGCCACAAGGTGCCCTACGGCGCGATCCTGGCGGTCAAGGCCGACCAGCGCGTCACCGCCGGCACCGTCCTGGCCAACTGGGACCCGCTGACGCGCCCGATCATCACCGAGTTCGCCGGCGTGGTGAAGTTCGAGAACGTCGAGGAAGGCCTGACGGTGGCCAAGCAGGTCGACGAGGTCACCGGCCTGTCGACGCTGGTGGTCATCGACCCGAAGCGCCGCGGCGCCACCAAGGTGGTGCGCCCGCAGGTCAAGCTGATCGACGCCGAGGGCAAGGAGGTCAAGATCCCCGGCACCGACCATGCGGTGACGGTGACCTTCCCGGTCGGCGCGCTGATCCAGGTGCGCGACGGCCAGAGCATCCACCCCGGCGAGGTGCTGGCGCGCATCCCGGTGGAAGGCCAGAAGACGCGCGACATCACCGGCGGTCTGCCGCGCGTGGCCGAGCTGTTCGAGGCGCGCTCGCCGAAGGACAAGGGCATCCTCGCGGAGATCACCGGCACGGTGTCGTTCGGCAAGGAAACCAAGGGCAAGGTGCGGCTGCAGATCACCGACCCGGACGGCAAGGTCTGGGAAGAGCTGGTGCCGAAGGAAAAGAGCATCCTCGTGCACGAGGGCCAGGTGGTCAACAAGGGCGAGCTGATCGTCGACGGGCCCGCCGACCCGCAGGACATCCTGCGGCTGCTCGGCATCGAGGAGCTGGCGCGCTACATCGTCGACGAGGTGCAGGACGTCTACCGCCTGCAGGGCGTGAAGATCAACGACAAGCACATCGAGGTGATCGTGCGCCAGATGCTGCGCCGCGTCGAGGTCGAGAACCCGGGCGACAGCCACTACATCGCCGGCGAGCAGGTCGAGCGCTCCGAGATCCTCAACGTCAACGATCGCCTGCGCGCCGAAGGCAAGCAGCCGGCCACCTTCAAGAACCTGCTGCTGGGCATCACCAAGGCGTCGCTGTCGACCGACTCGTTCATCTCCGCGGCATCGTTCCAGGAGACGACGCGCGTGCTCACCGAGGCGGCCATCATGGGCAAGCGCGACGAGCTGCGCGGCCTGAAGGAAAACGTCATCGTCGGCCGCCTGATCCCGGCCGGCACCGGCATGGCGTTCCACGAGGCGCGCCGCGCCAAGGAGCGCATGGACGAGGAGGAGCGCCGCGCCATCGCCGAGGCCGACGCGCTGTCGCTGGCCGGCAGCGACGGCGACGACGAGACGGCTTGACGCGCTCTGGCAGCCCCGGCGCCGGCCCCCATGGGCGGCGCCGGGCGGGCCGATCGACCCCGCCCGGCGGCGCGCCGCGGCGGGGTTTTGTCGTCGTGAGCAGCCCGGCGCGTGCTAGAGTGCCGACGAGGGCCGGGGGGCCGGCTCAAGGGGCCGACGATGGAAGGCGCGACGTCGTGGATCGAGGCGGCCGGCCGCTGGCCGCGCTGGGTGTGGGCGCTGCTCGTGCTGGCGGCGCTGGGGCTGTGGCTGGCGCGCGCCTACAACCGGCTGCAGGCGCTGCAGAACCGCGTGGCCAACGCGTTCGGCCAGATCGACGTGCAGCTCAAGCGCCGGCACGACCTGATCCCCAACCTCGTCGAGGTGGCGCGGCGCTACCTGCGGCACGAGCACGACACGCTGCAGGCCGTCATCGAGGCGCGCGGCCGTGCGCAGCAGGCCGAACGGCGCGCCGCCGCCGCGCCGGTGGATGCCGCCGCCCTCGGTGCGCTGGCCGGCGCCGAGGCGGCGCTCGGCGGGGCGCTGGGGCGGCTGTTCGCGCTGGCGGAGGACTACCCCGAGCTGAAGGCCGACCAGACGCTGCGCGAGCTGCGCGAGGAGCTCGCGCACACCGAGAACCGCATCGCGTTCGCGCGCCAGGCCTACAACGACGAGGTGCTGGCCTACAACGACACGGCGCGCCACTTTCCGACCCTCGTGGCGGCGCGGCTGTTCGGCTTTGCCGTCCTGCCGCCGCTGCAGGCTACGGGGTCGGAGGAAGAGCGCCAGCCGCCGCGCGTGCGGCTGTGACGGGTTTGCCCGGCGGTGCGCGCCTTCTTCGATCGCCAGGCCGAGGCGCGGCGCCAGACGCGGCGGCTGCTGGTGCTGTTCGGCCTGATGGTGGCCGCGGTGGTGGCGGCGGTCAACGGCGCGCTGGCGCTGGCGTGGCGGCTGATGGCGGGCGGTGGCTGGCTCGGCTACCCGCGTTTCTTTTTCGAGGTCAACACCGGCGTGACGCTGCTGTTCGTGCTGGGCGGCTGGTGGCTGGAGAGCAACACGCTGCGCCACGAGGGTGGGGCCGCGCTGGCGCGGCGGCTTGGCGCGCGCCCGGCGCGCGAGGCCGACTTCGACGAGCGGCGCCTGGTGCACGTCGTGCGCGAGATGGCGCTGGCGGCCGGCATGACGCCGCCGGCGGTGATGGTGATCGAGCGCGACGCGGCGATCAACGCGTTCGCCACCGGCTGGGACGAGCGCGACGCCGTCGTGGCGCTGACCGAAGGCGCCCTGCGCCACCTGACGCGCGCCGAGCTGCAGGGCGTGGTGGCGCACGAGCTCAGCCACATCCGCGAGGGCGACACGCGGCTGAACATGCGCCTGGTCGGCATGGTGTACGGGCTGGAGATGCTGTACCGCCTCGGCGAGCAGCTGATGGAGCCGGATGCGCGCGGGCGGCGCCATGCCGGCGCGCTGATCGGGCTGGCGCTGCGCGTGGCGGGCTGGCTCGGCTGGGTGGCGGGCCATGCGCTGCAGGCGGCGGTGGCGCGCCAACGCGAGTTCCTGGCCGACGCGCGCGCGGTGCAGTGGACGCGCCAGCGCGACGGGCTGGGGCGCGCGCTGCGCAAGGTGCTGGGCCAGCGCCGCGGCGAGGGCGATGCCGGCGACGGCCCGCTGCCGTTGCCGCAGGCGCGGCACCTGTGGCTGGTGTCGGTGCCGCGCGATGCCTGGCTGCCCTGGTTCGATCCGCATCCGCCGCTGGCGCAGCGCATCGCGCGGCTCTATGGCGGTACCATGCCGCCGCTGCCACCGCACGATGGCCTGGATGCCGCCGATGAACCTGTCGTCCCCGCCCGCCCCACCCCTGTCTGAGCTGCTGGCCGCTGCGGCGCGCGGTGTCGCCGGCGTGCGCGCCGGCCGCTCGCTGGCGGAGCTGCTGCCCGCGGTGCCGGCGCCGCTGCGCCCCGGTACCCAGGCGCTGGTGTTCGAGGCGCTGCGCCTGGGCGGCACGGCGCACGCGCTGGTGCGCGCGCTGGCCGAGCGCACGCCGCCGCCGCGCGTGGCCGCGCTGCTGGAGGTGGCGCTGGCGCTGCTGGTGCAGGGGGAGGCCTATGCCGAGCACACGGTGGTGGACCAGGCCGTGCAGGCGCTGCCGCGGCTGCGTGCGCCGGCCCTGCGCGGCTTCGTCAACGCCTGTCTGCGCCGCTTCCTGCGCGAGCGCGAGGCGCTGTTGGCGCAGGTGCGCGCCACGCCGGAGGGGCGCTGGAACCACCCGGCGTGGTGGGTGCAGCGGCTGCAGGCCGACCATCCGCTGCGCTGGGCCGAGGTGCTGGAGGCTGACAATGCCGCCGCGCCACTGGTGCTGCGCGTCAACCGGCGCCGCGCCACCCGCGCCGACGTGCTGGCGCGGCTGGTGCTGCAGGGCTTGAGCGCCGAGCCGATCGGCGCCGACGGGCTGGTGCTGCAGCGCGCGGTGCCGGTGCAGCAGTTGCCCGGCTGGGAGGAGGGGTGGGTCTCGGTGCAGGACGGCGCGGCGCAGCTGGCCGCGCCGCTGCTGTTGGGCCAGGGGCTGCGTCCCGGCGCGCGTGTGTTGGATGCCTGCGCGGCGCCGGGCGGCAAGAGCGCGCACCTGCTGGAGCTGGCCGATGTGGATCTGTGGGCGCTGGACGCCGACGCGCAGCGCGTCCAGCGCCTCCACGAGACGCTGGCGCGGCTGCGCCTGCCGGCACCGGGCGGGGCGGTGCAGGTGCGCTGCGCCGACGCCGGCGATCCCGCCACCTGGTGGGACGGCCGACCGTTCGACGCCATCCTGCTCGACGCGCCGTGCACCGCCTCGGGTATCGTGCGCCGCCACCCGGACGTGCGCTGGCTGCGCCGAGCCGGCGACGTCGAGCGCCTGGCGGCGCAGCAGCGGCGGCTGCTGCGGGCGCTGTGGCCGCTGCTGGCGCCGGGCGGACGGCTGCTCTACGCCACCTGTTCGGTGTTCCGCGCCGAGGGCGAGGAGGTGGTGCGCCACTTCCTGCGCGAGCAGCGCGACGCGCGGCGCCTGCCGGCTCCGGGCCACCTGTTGCCCGGCGGGCGGCCGGCCGATGCCACGCCGGCGGCCGACGCGCTGCTGGCGGCCTGGGCGATGGGGGAGAATGCGCGCCGTGGCATGGACGGATTCTTCTACGCGCTGCTGGTCCGGGACTGAGCGGGCGGGCCGCCGTGGCGTGCTGCGGGCGCTGGCGGGGCTGGCGCTGGGCGCCTGGGCAGGGATGCCGGGGGCGCGCGCGGCGGCGCAGCCGGTGTGGCAGGTGTGGCGGCGGGACGAGGCGCTGCTGGTGCAGGCGCGCGTGCCGCTGGAGCTGCCGCCAGCGCTGCACGAGGCGCTGCTGCGCGGGGTCGCGCTGACCTTCGTCTGGCAGGCCGAGCTGCGCCGGCCGCGCTGGTACTGGACCGATCGGGTGCTGCTGGGTGCGCGCCGCACGGTGCGGCTGACCTACCAGCCGCTGACGCAGCGCTGGCGCCTCAGCGTCAGCGACGGTGCGGCCGCCGACGAGCCGGGCGCGGCGCTGCAGCGCGTGCTCGACACGCTGCAGGAGGCGCTGGCGCTGGTGCGCAGCAGCCAGCAGTGGCGCATCGCGCTGCCGCCGGCGCTGCGCGGCGACGAGCGGCTGGAGCTGGCCTTCTTCCTCGACACCGGACGACTGCCGCGGCCGCTGCAGTGGCTGTCCGGGGTGGAGGGGGTGCCGCCGTTGGCCTGGCGCACGGCGCTGCCGCTGGCCACGGTGCCGACGGCGGAGCCGCCGCAGGAGGCGGAGGAGCCGGCATGAGCGACGCCGCCCTGCGCGATGCCCGCCGCGCGCACCGCCTGCGCTGGTTCGTCGCGCTGGGCGTGGTGTTCATGCTCGGCGTCGGGCTGGTGCTGTTCGTGCTGCTGGCGCTGGCCACCGACCATCGCGCCGTGGCGCCGCAGACCTACGGACGGCTGCTGCTGCTCAACCTGGCGGTGGCCGCGGTGCTGCTGGCCGTGCTGCTGTGGCTGGGGCTGCGGCTGCTGGTGCGCCTGCGCCGGGGCCGCTTCGGCAGTCGGCTGCTGCTGAAGCTCGCGGCCATCTTCGCGCTGGTGGGGGTGGCGCCGGGTGGGCTGATCTATCTCGTCTCCTACCAGTTCGTCAACCGGGCCATCGAGGCCTGGTTCGACCAGCGGGTGGAGACGGCGCTGCAGGCCGGGCTGGCGCTGGGGCGCACCGCGGTGGACACGGTCAGCGCCGACTGGACGGCCAAGGCGCGCGGGGTGGCGGCGGCGCTGGCGGGCGTCGGGGACGCGGCGGCGGCGGTGATGCTGGAGACGTGGCGCGAGCAGCTGGGCGCGGCTGACCTGGTGCTGTGGAGCGTGCAGGGGCGCGCGCTGGCCAGCGCCGGCGAGTCGCGTTTCAGCCTGGCCCCGCAGCGCCCGCCGGCGGCGCAGCTGCGCCGCGCGCGCAGCGAGCGCGTCGTCACCTGGGTCGAGGGGCTGGACGATCTGGAGGGGCTGGGCGATCCGGCCGAGGTGACCAGCCTGCCGCCGCAGCGGCTGCCGCGCGTGCGCGTGCTGGCGCTGGTGCCGGCCGAGGCCGGGCTGGGCTTCGCCGCCGAACCGCGCTTCCTGCAGGTCACCGCCCCGATGCCGGCGGCGCTGGTGGCCAACGCGCTGGCGGTGCAGGTGGCCAACCGCGAGTACCAGGAGCGGCGCCTGGCGCGCGAGGGCCTGCGCAGCATGTACATCGGCACGCTGACGCTGGCGCTGTTCCTGTCGGTGTTCGGTGCGGTGCTGCTGGCGGTGCTGCTGGGCAACCAGCTGGCGCGCCCGCTGATCCTGCTGGCCGAGGGCATGCGCGACGTGGCGCGCGGCGACCTCGGGCCGAAGGTGGCGCTGCCGGCGCGCGATGAGCTCGCCGGCCTGACGCGCACGTTTGCCGACATGACGCGCGAGCTGGCCGAGGCGCGCCAGGCGGTGCAGGCCTCGATGCAGCAGGTCGACGCGGCGCGCGCCGGGTTGCAGACGCTGCTGGACAACCTGACCGCCGGGGTCATCGTGCTGGCGCCGGACGGGCGGCTGCGGCGCGTCAACCCAGGGGCCGAGCGTATCCTCGGCGTGCCGTTGGCGGCGCACCTGGGCCAGCCGCTGCAGGCGGTGCCGGGCCTGGAGGCGCTGGGGGCGTGGGTGATGGAGCAGTTCGCGCGCTTTGCCGGCGAGCATGACCAGCCCGCCGAGGGCGCGCACTGGCAGCAGCCGGTGGAGCACCGCCCGCCCGGCACGGCTGCCCAGGCGGCTGCGCGCACGCTGGTGGCGCGCGGCGCGGCGCTGCCCGGGGGCGAGTGGCTGCTGGTGCTGGACGATGTCAGCGACCTCGTTTCGGCGCAGCGCGCCCAGGCCTGGGGCGAGGTGGCGCGGCGGCTGGCGCACGAGATCAAGAACCCGCTGACGCCGATCCAGCTGTCGGCCGAGCGGCTGGCGCACAAGCTGGGCGCGCGGCTGCAGGGGCCGGATGCGGCGATGCTGGACAAGGCGGTGCGCACCATCGTCGACCAGGTCGAGGCGATGAAGCGCCTGGTCAACGAGTTCCGCGATTACGCGCGGCTGCCGGCGGCGCAGCTGGTGCCGCTGGATCTCAATGCGCTGCTGCGCGAGATCGCGGCGATGTACGAGGCCGGTCCGCTGCCGCTGCGGCTGGAGCTGCAGGAGGACTGCCCGCCGGTGCTGGCCGATGCGCAGCAGGTGCGCCAGGTGGTGCACAACCTCGTGCTCAACGCGCAGGACGCGATGAGCGCGGCGGGGGTCCGCGGCGCCGTGACGCTGCGCACGCAGACCTCGCGCAGCGGACAGTGGGTGCGGCTGCACGTGCTGGACGACGGGCCGGGCTTTGCCGAGGCGATCCTGCAGCGCGCCTTCGAGCCCTACGTCACCACCAAGCCCAAGGGCACCGGACTGGGGCTGGCGGTGGTCAAGAAGATCATGGACGAGCATGGCGGCCGCATCGAGCTGGCCAACCGGCGCGAGGGCGAGCGCATCGCCGGCGCCCAAGTGTCGCTATCATTCAGGGTTGCAAATATGCAACAGGGGGCCCTCGCCCGCGGGTGACAGGAGACGATGGCAAACATTCTGGTGGTCGACGACGAGCTCGGCATCCGCGAGCTGCTGTTCGAGATCCTCAACGACGAAGGGCACAGCGTCGAGCTGGCCGAGAACGCCGCCCAGGCGCGGCAGCTGCGCCAGCGCTACCGGCCCGACCTCGTGCTGCTCGACATCTGGATGCCCGACACCGACGGCGTGACGCTGCTGAAGGAGTGGGCCGCCACCGGGCAGCTGACGATGCCGGTGATCATGATGAGCGGCCACGCCACCATCGACACCGCGGTGGAAGCCACGCGTATCGGGGCGATGGCCTTCCTGGAAAAGCCGATCACGCTGCAGAAACTGCTGCAGGCGGTGGACAAGGCGCTGACGCGCGCGCCGCTGCGCGTGGTCGCCTCGGCCGCGGCGCAGCCCGCGCGTCCGGCGGCACCCGAGGCCACGAGCGGCCCGGCGGCGGGCGCGACCGGGCCCGCGCCCGAGGCGCCCCCGGCGCAGCCCGGCACGATCACGCTGCCGATGCCGGGCCGCGGCACGTTCACGCTCGATCTCGACGCGCCGCTGCGCGAGGCGCGCGATGCCTTCGAGAAGGCCTATTTCGAGTTCCACCTGGCCAAGGAGCAGGGGTCGATGACCCGCGTGGCCGAGAAGAGCGGGCTGGAGCGCACGCACCTGTACCGCAAGCTCAAGCAGCTCGGCGTCGACCTGTCGCGCGCCAAGCGGCTGGCGTGACGGCGGGGCGCCTTGCTCTGCGTGCTATACTGCGAGCTTTCACGGCCAAGTAGCTCAGTTGGTAGAGCAGCGGACTGAAAATCCGCGTGTCGGTGGTTCGATTCCGCCCTTGGCCACCAGATCCCGACGCCCGGCCCGTACGCCGGGCGTTTGTCTTGGCGGCTGCCGGGCCGCCGCTGCCGATGCTGCGCGTCACCACGCTCAACCTCAACGGTATCCGCTCCGCCGCGGCCAAGGGGCTGGAGGACTGGGTCGCCGCCGCCGCGCCCGACGTGCTGTGCGTGCAGGAGCTCAAGGCGCAGGCGGCCGACGTCGCCGGGCGCTTCGAGACGCTGGCCGGACGGCGCGGCCACTTCCACTTCGCCGCGCGCAAGGGCTATGCCGGTGTCGGCATCTACACCGCGCTGCAGCCCAGCGACGTCGTCGAGGGCATCGGCGTGCCGGAATTCGACGACGAGGGGCGCTGGATCGAGCTGCGCTTCGACACGCCCGCGCGGCGCTTCAGCATCGTCAGCGTCTATTTTCCGAGCGGCTCCTCCGGCGAGGAGCGCCAGCAGGCCAAGTTCCGCTTCCTCGAGCTCGTCGAGCCGGTGCTGGCGCGGCTGGCGCAGCAGCGCGAGGCGCTGGTGTGCGGCGACGTCAACATCGCCCACACCGAGAAGGATCTGAAGAACTGGCGCGGCAACCAGAAGAACAGCGGCTTCTTGCCGGAGGAGCGCGCGTGGGTGAGCCGCCTGCTGGCCGACGGGCGCTGGGTGGATGTCTACCGCCGCCTGTATCCCGACGCCGAAGGCGAGGGCTACACGTGGTGGAGCAACCGCGGCCAGGCGTGGGCGAAGAACGTCGGCTGGCGCATCGATGTGCACTGGGCCACGCCGGCGGTGGCGGCGGCGGCGCGCGCCGCCAGCGTCTACAAGGCGCAGCGCTTCTCGGACCACGCGCCGCTGACGATCGACTACGACTGGGCGCCCTGAGCGGCCCGGGCGGCGCGGGGGCTTGACGGCTGTCCTACACTGGAGCCATGAGCATGATCCCTGCCACCATCCTGACCGGCTTTCTCGGCGCGGGCAAGACCACGCTGCTCAAGCGCATCCTGACCGAGGCGCACGGCCAGCGCATCGCCGTGATCGAAAACGAGTTCGGCGCCGAGAACATCGACAACGACATCCTGGTGGCCGACACCGAGGAGCAGATCGTGCAGATGAGCAACGGCTGCGTCTGCTGCACGATCCGCGAGGACCTGCGCAGCACGCTGTCGCTGCTGGCGGCCAAGCGCCGCAAGGGTCTGCTGGCGTTCGACCGCGTGATCATCGAGACCACGGGCCTGGCCGATCCGGGGCCGGTGGCGCAGACCTTCTTCATGGACGACGAGGTCGCCGAGACCTACCTGCTGGATGCCATCGTGACGCTGGTCGACGCCAGGCACGCGCCGCAGCAGCTCGACGAGCGGCAGGAGGCGCGGCGCCAGGTGGGCTTTGCGGACCAGATCTTCGTCAGCAAGGCCGACCTGGTGTCGGCCGAGGAGCTCGACGCGCTGATCCACCGGCTCAAGCACATGAACCCGCGCGCGCCGATCGACACCGTGCACTTCGGCCAGGTGGCGCTGGACAAGGTGCTGGATCTGCGCGGCTTCAACCTGAACGCCAAGCTCGACCTCGATCCGGATTTCCTGCAGGCCGGGGAGCACGAGCACGCGCACCACGACCACAGCCACTGCGACCATGAGCACGGCCACTGCGCGCATGCGCACGACCACGGCCACGCCCGGCATCACCACCACCACGACGACGTCCAGAGCTTCGTGTGGCGCAGCCAGCGCCCGTTCGATCCGCACAAGCTGGAGGACTTCCTCGGCGCCGTGGTGCAGGTCTGGGGGCCGAAGCTGCTGCGCTACAAGGGCGTGCTGCACATGCAGGGCACCGACCGCAAGGTGATCTTCCAGGGCGTGCACCAGCTGATGGGCAGCGACCTGGGGCCGGTGTGGAAACCCGGCGAGGCGCGCGAGAGCCGCATGGTCTTCATCGGCATCGACCTGCCGCGCGACATCCTGGAGCAAGGGCTGCAGCAGGCGCTGGCCTGAAGCGCTGGGCTGGCGGCGCGCAGCCCTTACAATCGGCCCCCATTCCAACGGGCGGGCCGCTGTCGCGGTCGGGGTGCCGCCGTCGCGCCACCGCCCCAAGCAGAGGAGAGGCATCGTGGTGAAGAAACGCTCGTCGCCCACCGCGGCCGCACCCGCGCCGGCTGCGGCCCACGCGGCGCCGCCGGCGCCGCGCAAGCCGTCGGCCGCCGCCGCGCGGCGGGCCCAGCAGGCCGCGATGCACGCCCAGACCACCGAGGCCGTGGCGCCGACGCACGATCCGCGTGCCGCCAAGGCCAGCTACGCTCCCGAAACCGTCATGACCACCACCACCGCCGCGCCGGCCGCCGTGCTGGCCAAGGATCCCACCCGCGCCGACAACTGGAAGAAGCTGCCGGTCGAGCAGCTCACCGACGCCGACATCCTGGCGATGCCGGACGAGGAGTACATGAACGAGGTGCAGCTGGCCTATTTCCGCCGCAAGCTGCTGGAGCTCAAGCAGGGCATCCTGCACAACGCCGGCGAGACCACCGAGCACCTGCGCGAGGACACGGTCGTCGTGCCCGATCCGGCCGACCGCGCCACGATCGAGGAGGAGCACGCGCTGGAGCTGCGCACGCGCGACCGCGAGCGCAAGCTGCTCAAGAAGATCGACCAGGCGCTGGCGCGCATCGACAGCGGCGACTACGGCTACTGCGAGGAGACCGGCGAGCCGATCGGCGTCGGGCGCCTGCTGGCCCGTCCGACCGCCAGCCTCTCGATCGAGGCGCAGCAGCGCCGTGAGCTGAAGCAGAAGCTCTTCGGCGACTGAGCCGGAGGGCGCCGCAGCGGCCCGAGCCCGATGGAAGCCAGGCCCGCGTCCACCGCGCCGGTGCGCTGGTGGGCCGCGCTGTGGAGGCGCTGGCGCGGTGGCGTGGATCCCGCCGAGGACGTGCGCGGGCTGCCCGAGGAGCGCGCGGCGCTGGAAGCCGCGCTGCGCCTGAAGCGCCGCCACGACGAGGAACGGCACGCCGAACTGGACGAGCTGCGTGCGCTGCGCCTGCGCCAGCAGGGCCAGCGCGCAGGCGAGCAGCGCGGCGCGGCGCCCAGCGGCCAGGGCGGTGACGAGGCTTGGGCGGTGCCGGCGGCACCGCGCGCGCGCACGGCCGAGCAGATCGAGCGCATCGCGGCCCAGATGGCCGAGCAGCTCACCGCGCCGGCGCCGCCGGATGCGGCGGCCGACGGCGGGGCGCCGCGGCGCGGGCGGCCGCGGCTCGCCATCGACCTGGTGCACGCCGAGCCGCACGCCGCGGTCGAGCCGCAGGGCTGGCTGGGTCATCCGGCCCTGACCGAGGCGGCGGTGGCCTACGCCAACGGCCGCTTCGACGCCGCGCGCCGCTCGCTGGAGGCCCTGGAGGCCGACGCCCGGCAGCCGGCGCTGGCCTGCGTGGCGGGCCGGCTGCGGCTGGATCTGCTGTGGGCGCTGGGTGATCTGCCCGGCTTCGAGGCTGCGGCGGCGGACTGGGCCGAGCGCTTCGGCCGGCCGCCGCCGGTCTGGCCGGTGCAGCACGCCGAGACGGCCGCGCCGGCGCGGCCGGTGCCGCAGCGCATCTGGCGCGCGCCGGCGCGCCTGAGCGCCTCCGCGCTGACGGGCTGGGATGGGGCGTCCGAGCCCGACGCCCTGGACTGGCGCGGCCTGGAGGCCGTGGAGGACGACGCGCTGGCGCCGCTGACCGAGGCGCTGGAGCGCTGGGCGGCGCAGCCGCGCGTGCTCAGCATGGCCGGGGTGGAGGTGCTGCTGCGGGTGCTGAAGGCGGCCACGCCCTCGGGGCGGCGCGACGTGGCGGTCGGCTGGTGGCGCCTGCGTCTGGCGGCGCTGCGCCTGCTGGAGCGGCGCGCCGCCTACGAACTCGCGGCGCTGGATGCGCTGGCGTCGGTGGGGCTGGCGCCGGTGCCGTGGAGCGTGCCGCGCGCCCGCGTCGTGGAGGTGGACGAGTTGCCGGCCGAAGCGCCGTCGCCGGCCGCGCCCCAGGGCACCGTGCTGGCCGGCGAGAGCCAGTTTCCCGCCATGCCGACCGCACTGGCGGACTGGCCGGCCGAGGCGCCCGCCGCCCGCGGGGCCAGCGCCAGCGTCATCGTCGAAGGGGTGCTGGCCGGCGACGTCGGCTCGACGCTGGCGCGCCTGGAGGAGGCCTGGCTGCGGCTGCAGGACGCCGACGGCGGCGGCATGCCGCTGCTGGTGATCGACGCGCAGGGGCTGCAGCGGCTGGATTTCGCCGCCGCCGGCGCGCTGCTGCAGTGGCTGCTGGCGGCGCGCGCGCGCGGCCTGCGCGTGCAGTGGCACGGGGTGGCGCCGCTCATCGGTCTGCTGCTGCACGCCGTGGGCATCGACGAGGTGGCCGAGGTGCGGCTGCGACAATAGCGGCCATGGACCGTGACGTTTCCTCTTCAGCCGTCTTTCACGGCACCACGATCGTCTGCGTGCGTCGCCCCGATCCGGCCGACCCGGCCCGCACGCAGGTCGCCATGGGCGGCGACGGCCAGGTCACGCTCGGCCACATCGTCGTCAAGGCCAGCGCGCGCAAGATCCGCCGCCTGCACCGCGACCAGGTGCTGGCCGGCTTTGCCGGCGCCACGGCCGATGCCTTCACGCTGTTCGAGCGCTTCGAGGCCAAGCTGGAAAAGCACCAGGGTCACCTGGTGCGGGCGGCGGTGGAGCTGACCAAGGACTGGCGCACCGACCGCGTGCTGCGCCGGCTGGAGGCGATGCTGGCGGTGGCCGACCGCGACACCAGCCTCGTCATCACCGGCAACGGCGACGTGCTGGAGCCCGAGCACGGCATCGTGGCGATCGGCTCCGGCGGCGCCTACGCCCAGGCCGCCGCGCGCGCGCTGCTGGCGCACACCGCGCTGCCGGCCGAGGCGGTGGTGCGCGAGGCGCTGCGCATCGCCGGCGAGCTGTGCATCTACACCAACCAACACCACACCGTGGAGGTGCTGGCATGAGCGCCGCGATGACGCCGCAGGAGATCGTCTCCGAGCTGGATGCCCACATCATCGGCCAGCAGGCCGCCAAGCGCGCGGTGGCCATCGCGCTGCGCAACCGCTGGCGCCGCCAGCAGGTGGACGCCAGGCTGCGGCCCGAGATCACGCCGAAGAACATCCTGATGATCGGCCCGACCGGGGTCGGCAAGACCGAGATCGCGCGCCGGCTGGCCAGGCTGGCCAACGCCCCCTTCATCAAGGTCGAGGCGACCAAGTTCACCGAGGTCGGCTACGTCGGCAAGGACGTGGACAGCATCATCCGCGATCTGGCCGACGTGGCCGTCAAGCAGACGCGCGAGGCGGCGATGGCGCGCGTGCGCACGCGCGCCGAGGACGTGGCCGAGGAGCGCATCCTGGACGCGCTGCTGCCGCCGCCGCGTGACGGCGACGTCGAGCGCGACGGACACGCGCGCCAGGTGTTCCGCAAGAAGCTGCGCGAGGGCCAGCTCGACGATAAGGAGATCGAGATCGACGTGGCCGCGCCGCAGCCGCAGCTGGAGGTGATGACGCCGCCCGGCATGGAGGAGATGGCCGAGCAGCTGCGCGGCCTCTTTGGCCAGCTCAACCTCGGCCGGCGCAAGACGCGCAAGCTGCGCATCGCCGAGGCGCGCCGCCTGCTCATCGAGGAGGAGGCGGCCAAGCTCGTCAACGAGGAGGAGATCCGCGCCGAGGCGATCCAGAACCTGGAGCAGAACGGCATCGTCTTCATCGACGAGATCGACAAGGTGGCCTCGCGCAGCGACGTGGCCGGCGCCGACGTGTCGCGCCAGGGCGTGCAGCGCGACCTGCTGCCGCTGGTGGAGGGCACCACCGTCTCGACCAAGTACGGCCCGGTCAAGACCGACCACATCCTGTTCATCGCCAGCGGGGCGTTTCACCTGAGCAAGCCCAGCGACCTGATCCCGGAGCTGCAGGGGCGCTTTCCGATCCGGGTCGAGCTGCAGCCGCTGTCGGTGCAGGACTTCGAGGCGATCCTGACGCAGACGCACGCCAGCCTCGTGCGCCAGTACCAGGCGCTGCTGGCCACCGAGGGGGTGACGCTCGTCTTCACCGACGACGGCATCCGCCGCATCGCCGCCATCGCCTGGGAGGTCAACGAGCGCACCGAGAACATCGGCGCGCGCCGGCTGGCCACGGTGATGGAGCGGCTGCTCGACGAGGTCAGCTTCGATGCGCCGCGTCTGAGCGGCCAGACCGTCACCGTCGACGCCGCCTACGTCGAGGCGCGCCTGGGCGGGCTGGCGCGCGACGAGGACCTGTCGCGCTTCATCCTGTGACGTCCGGCAGGGCAGGCGTGGCCGCCAAACCTCAAGCAACGCTTCGCATCCGGCGTCCAAGTCCTTGAAGTTGGGTGCCTTTCCAGGGGTCGATCCGGTCTGCGGATCGGCCCCTAAGTCTTTGATTTCAGGGAAAAAATCGGCACCGAACCTTGTCGCGCGGGCCGTTTTGGTGCTACAGTGGGAGGAAGTGCAAAAAAGTGGTGGAAAGTGGAGCCCGCAACGGGTCTGAACCGTGTTCCAAGGCGCGTCTTCCCTCGTGCTCGATGCCAAGGGCCGGCTGTCGGTGCCGACCCGGCACCGCGACGTGCTGCTGGCCACGGCGGGCGGGCAGCTGACCATCACCAAGCATCCGCACGGCTGCCTGATGGTCTTTCCGCGCCCGGAGTGGGAGGCGTTTCGCCAGCGCATCGCGCAGCTGCCGATGTCGGCGCAGTGGTGGAAGCGCATCTTTCTCGGCAACGCGCAGGACGTGGAGATGGATGCCCAGGGGCGGGTGCTGGTCGCTCCGGAGCTGCGCGCCGCCGCCGGCATCACCAAGGAGGCGATGCTGCTGGGCATGGGCAACCACTTCGAGCTGTGGGACGCCGCCACCTACGCGGCCCAGGAGGCCGAGGCGATGCGCGGCGAGATGCCCGAGGCCTTCAAGGACTTTTCGTTCTGAAGGGGCCGACGGTGACGATGGCGCTGCAACATCGCACCGTCCTGTTGAACGAAGCGGTCCAGGCCCTTCGCATCCAACCGGACGGTCACTACGTCGACGGCACCTTCGGCCGCGGCGGTCACAGCCGCGCCATCCTGGCGCGCCTGGGGCCGGCCGGCCGGCTGACCGTGTTCGACAAGGATCCGCAGGCCATCGAGGTGGCGCAGGCGCTGGCGGCGCAGGACGCGCGCGTGACGGTGCGGCACGAGGGCTTCGCCGCGCTGGCCGGGCTGCCGCCGGCCAGCCTCGACGGCATCCTGCTGGACCTGGGCGTCAGTTCGCCGCAGCTGGACGATGCGGCGCGCGGCTTTTCCTTCCGCCACGACGGCCCGCTGGACATGCGCATGGACCCCACGCGCGGCATCAGCGCCGCCGAATGGCTCGCCACGGCCACGGTGGCCGAGATGACGGAGGTGATTCGTGACTACGGCGAAGAGCGGTTTGCTGCACAGATTGCAAAGGCGATTGATCGTCGCCGACAGGCACGGGGGCCTGTTCGAACCACCGCCGAGCTGGCCGAAATCGTGGCTGGTGCGGTCAAAACCCGAGAGCCGGGCAAGGACCCTGCGACGCGCACATTTCAGGCTGTTCGGATTCACGTCAACGCCGAGCTTGAGGAGCTGCAACAGGCGCTCGACGCCAGCCTGAGCGTGCTGCGCCCGCGCGGGCGGCTGGTGGTGATCAGCTTTCATTCGCTGGAGGACCGCCTCGTCAAGCGCTTCCTGCAGCGCCATGCGCGGGCGGCGGTGGATCGCCGCGCGCCGATGGTGGAGCCGCCGCCGCCGTGCTTTGCCGAGGTGGCGCGCACCCTGCCCACGGCGGCCGAAGTGGCCGCCAACCCGCGTGCGCGCAGCGCCGTCATGCGCAGCGCCACGCGCACCGCCGCGCCGGCACCGCGGCCGCAGGGGGGGCGGTGATGCGGCTCAACCTCGTGCTGCTGGCGCTGCTGCTGGCCAGCGCCTTCCATCTGGTGGAGCAGCAGTACCAGTCGCGTCGTCTCTACGTGGCCAAGGAGCGCGCGCGCGCCGAAGGGGCGCGCCTGCAGGCCGAGCACGAACGGCTGGTGGTGGAGCAGCGCGCGCTGGCCGCGCCGGCGCGCGTGCAGCAGCTGGCGCGCGAGCGGCTGCGCATGCACCCTGCGCATCCGGGCATCACCGAGTACGTCACGCTGCCGGCCGACGGCGCCGGAGGGATGCGATGAGGCGCGGCGGCCGCAGCATTCCCTACGGCAGCAGCCCGCTGCTGACCAGCGCCACCCCAGTGTGGCGCAGCCGCTTCGTCGTGGCGGTGCTGGCGCTGGCCTTCGTCGCGCTGGCGGCGCGTGCCGCCTACGTGCAGGTGATCGGCAACGACTTCTTCCAGCGCCAGGGCGAGGTGCGCTACGCGCGCACGATCGAGCTGCCGGCCAGCCGCGGCCGCATCCTCGACCGCAACGGCATGATCCTGGCGCAGAGCGTGGAGGCGCACAGCGTCTGGGCCGACCCGGAGGACGTGGCGCTGGACCACCCGCGCCTGCCGGAGCTGGCACGCCTGCTGGGGTTGCCGCTGGCGGAGCTGCGCCGCCGGCTGGACGTGGAGGCGCGCAACTTCGTCTGGCTGCGCCGGCAGGTCGACGAGCCGCTGGCGCAGCGCGTCAAGGCGCTGGCCATCCCCGGCATCTACCTGCGCAAGGAGTACAAGCGCCAGTACCCGCAGGGCGAGGCGCTGGCGCACGTGGTCGGCTTCACCAACGTGGAAGACCGCGGCCAGGAGGGCGTGGAGCTGGCGTTCGAGAAGGAGCTGGTGGGCCGACCCGGCTCGCGTCGCGTGATCAAGGACCGCCTCGGCCGCATCGTCGAGGACGTGCGCGACATCGTGCCGCCGGTGGCCGGGCGCGATCTGCAGCTGTCGATCGACGCGCGCGTGCAGTATTTCGCCTACCAGCGCCTGAAGGAAGCGGTGCAGCAGCACAAGGCGCGCGGCGGCAGCGCGGTGGTGCTGGACGCGCACACGGGCGAGGTGCTGGCGCTGGCCAACTACCCGAGCTACGACCCCAACGACCGCCGCAACCTGACCGGCGAGCAGCTGCGCAACCGTGCGTTGACCGACAGCTTCGAGCCGGGATCGACGATGAAGCCGTTCGTGGCCGCGCTGGCGCTGGACAAGGGGCTGGTGCGGCCCGACACGCCGATCCAGACCGCGCCCGGGCGGCTGCAGATGGGCGGCTTCACGATCTCGGACGTGCACCCCTACGGCGTGCTGACGGTGGCGGAGGTGATCCAGAAGTCGAGCAACGTCGGCACGGTCAAGATGGCGATGCAGATGCCGGCGCGCGACATGTGGGAGACCTACGCGCGGCTGGGGCTGGGACGCCGGCCGCAGCTGCCGTTTCCCGGGGCCACCGGCGGGCGGCTGCGCGCCTACCAGACGTGGCGGCCGATCGAGCAGGCGACGATGGCCTACGGTTACGGGCTGTCGGTGTCGCTGGTGCAGCTGGCGCAGGCCTACACGGTGTTCGCGCGCGACGGCGAACTGCTGCCGCTGACGCTGCTGCGCACCGATGAGCCGGCGCACGGGGTGCGGGTCTACAGCGAGCGCAACGCGCTGGCGGTGCGCCACATGCTGCAGCTGGCCGCCGGGCCGGGCGGCACCGCGCAGCAGGCGCAGACCGTGGGCTATTCGGTCGGCGGCAAGACCGGCACCGCGCGCAAGCAGGAAGGCCGCGGCTACGCGGCGCGCAAGTACCGCGCGTTCTTCGTCGGCCTGGCGCCGATCGATGCGCCGCGCGTGGTCATCGCGGTGATGGTGGACGAGCCCAGCGCGGGCGCGATCTACGGAGGCGTGGTGGCCGCGCCGGTGTTCGCCGACGTGGCGCAGCAGACGCTGCGGCTGCTGGGCGTGCCACCGGACGTGCGCGTGCAGCCGCAGATCGTGGCCAACGCCATCGAGGAGGATCCGGTGTGAGCGCGCTGCCGCTGCTGCCCGATCCGCAGGCCGCGCTGGCCTGGCTGCGCGCGCAGGGCGTGCGCGGGCTGGTGGCCGACAGCCGCCGCGTGCGTCCGGGCGATGCCTTCGTGGCCTGGCCCGGCGCGGCCACCGACGCCCGCGCGTACGTCGGTGCGGCACTTGCGGCCGGCGCGGTGGCGGCCCTGGTGGAGGCCGAGGGGCTGCAGCCCTGGCTGGAGGGCGCCGCCTGGCCGGCCGGCGCGCCGGTGGCGGCGCTGGCGGGGCTGAAGGCCGCCGCCGGTCCGCTGGCCGCCGCGTTCTGGGGGCAGCCGAGCCGGCGCGTGCCGCTGGTGGCGGTCACCGGCACCAACGGCAAGACCTCCACCGCGTGGTGGAGCGCGCAGGCCCTGGCGGCCGCCGGCCGCGACGCCGGCCTGATCGGCACGCTGGGCATCGGCCGGCCGGGCGCGGCGCTGCAGCCCACCGGGCTGACGACGCCCGATCCGGTGACGCTGCAGGGCGCGCTGGCCGCCTTCGCCGCCGAGGGGGCCGCGGCGGTGGTGCTGGAGGCCTCCTCGATCGGGATCGAGGAGGGGCGGCTCGACGGCTGCGACGTGCACACCGCCGTCTTCACCAACCTGACGCAGGATCATCTGGACTACCACGGCTCGATGGAGGCGTACGGCGCGGCCAAGCGGCGGCTGTTCGACTGGCCTGGCGTGCGCGCCGCGGTGGTCAACGTCGACGATCCGTGGGGGCAGCGCCTGGCCGCGGAGCTGCAGCCGCGCGCGCAGGCGGGTGCGCTGGCGCTGTGGACGTACGCGCTGCAGCCGTCGCCGCCGGCGCGCCTCACGGCGGGGGCGCTGGCGTGGCGGCCGCAGGGCATGCACCTCGCGCTGCACGAGGAGGGCCGGCCGGCCGCCGTCTGGACCCTGCCGCTGGTGGGGGCCTACAACGCCGCCAACGTGCTGGCGGTGGCGGCGGTGCTGCGCGCGCAGGGGCTGGAGTGGCCGGCGGTGCAGGCCGGCGTGGCTGCCCTGACCCCGGTGCCCGGGCGCATGCAGCCGGCGTGGAGCCCGGCCGACGGCGCCGCCGACGACCTGCCGCAGGTGCTGGTGGACTACGCGCATACGCCGGACGCGGTGGAGCAGGCGCTGCGCGCGCTGCGGCCGCTGGCGCAGGCGCGCGGCGGGCGGCTGTGGTGCGTGCTCGGCTGCGGCGGCGACCGCGATCCGTCCAAGCGCGCCCCGATGGCCGCCGCCGCCGAGGCGTGGGCCGACCGCGTCGTGCTGACCAGTGACAACCCGCGCAGCGAGGACCCGCACCGCATCATCGCGCAGATGGTGGAGGGGCTCGTCAACCCGGCGCGCGCGGTGCTGGAGCCCGACCGCGCCGCCGCCATCGACTGGGTGGTGCGGCAGGCCGAGCCGGCCGACGTCGTGCTGCTGGCCGGCAAGGGCCACGAGCAGTATCAGGAGATCGCCGGCGTGCGTCACCCGTTCTGCGACGTGCAGCAGGCGCGCGCGGCGCTGCGCCGCCGCCGGGAGGGTGAAGCATGAGCGCGGCGCCAATGACCGGGCTGGGGGCGCTGCTGGCGGCGCTGCCGGGCGCGCGTGTCGTCGGGGAGGCGGCGCGGCTGGCTCCGATGCGCGTGCACAGCGACACCCGTACGCTGCAGCCGGGCGACCTGTTCGTCGCGCTGCGTGGCCAGCGCTTCGACGCGCACGACTTCCTGCCGCAGGCCGCGGCGGCCGGCGCCGCGGGCGCGCTGGCCGAGCGGGGGCTGCAGGCCGCCGGGCTGCCGGGCGTGGAGGTGCCCGACAGCCGCGCGGCGCTGGCGCAGCTGGCCGCCGTGTGGCGCGCACGCGTGCTGCGGGGGTCGCTGATCGCCGTCACCGGCAGCAACGGCAAGACCACCGTGACGCAGATGACCGCCGCGATCCTGCGCGCCGCGGCCGGCGAGGCGGCGCTGGCCACCGAGGGCAACCTGAACAACGACATCGGCGTGCCGCTGACGCTGCTGCGGCTGCGCCCGGCGCACCGGCTGGCGGTGGTGGAGCTCGGCATGAACCACCCGGGCGAAACGGTGCGGCTGGCCGCCCTGGCGCAGCCGACGGTGGCGCTGATCAACAACGCGCAGCGCGAGCATCAGGAATTCATGGCCGGCGTGGAGGCGGTGGCGCGCGAGCACGCGGCGGTGCTGGCGGCCCTGCCGGCCGACGGCGTGGCGGTGCTGCCGGCCGACGACGCCTACGCCCCCTTCTGGCGCCAACAGGCCGGCACGCGCCGCGTGCTGACGTTCGGCAGCGCCGAGGCCGACGTGCGCGCCGCGCGGGCCGCCTGGGACGGTGACGCCTGGGCGCTGGAGCTGGCCACCCCGGCCGGGCCGGTGGCGACGCGACTGCGCATCGCCGGCGCGCACCACGTGCGCAATGCGCTGGCGGCGGCCGCCTGCGCGCTGGCCGCGGGCGTCGGCCCGGCGGCGATCGCGGCCGGACTGGCCGCGTTCGAGCCGGTGGCCGGGCGCTGCCGCGTGCAGCGGCTGCGGCTCGGGGCCGGGGCCGTCACGCTGGTGGACGACAGCTACAACGCCAACCCGGACTCGGTGCGCGCCGCCATCGACCTGCTGGCCGGGCTGCCCGCGCCGCACTGGCTGGTGCTGGGCGACATGGGGGAGGTCGGCGCGCAGGCGCTGGCGTTCCACGACGAGGTGCTGCGCCACGCGCGGGCGCGCGGCATCGGGCACGTGTGGCTGGCCGGCGACTGGTTCGGCCGCGCCGCGGCGGCGCTCGGGCAGGCCGGGGACGCCGACGTGCGCCACTTCGACGAGGTGGCGGCGCTGGCGCAGGGGCTGCTGCCCGCGCTGCGCGCCGGCGGCGGCAGCGTGCTGGTCAAGGGATCGCGCTTCATGCGCATGGAGCGGGTGGTGCAGGCGCTGCAGGGCGCGGCGGCCGCCGCGGAGGAGGGGCGCGATGCTGCCTGAGCTGGCCGAGTGGCTGATGGCGCGCATGCCCGAATGGGGCTTTCTGCGCGTGTTCCAGTACCTGACGTTCCGTGCCGTGATGGCGGCGATGACGGCGCTGGTGGTCGGCGTGGCCGCGGGCCCCTGGTTCATCCGGCGCCTGACCGAGCTCAAGATCGGCCAGCCGATCCGCAGCTACGGCGTGCAGGCGCACCTGAGCAAGAGCGGCACGCCGACCATGGGCGGGGTGCTGATCCTGTTTGCGATCACGGTCTCGACGCTGCTGTGGTTCGACTGGACCAATCGCTTCGTCTGGGTGGTGCTGGCCGTCACGCTGGCCATGGGCGCGATCGGCTGGGTCGACGACTGGCGCAAGGTGGTGCGCAAGGACCCGGAAGGCATGCGCTCGCGCGAGAAATATTTCTGGCAGTCGGTGGTCGGGCTGCTGGCGGCGTTCTACCTGGTGTTCGCGATCTCGGAGGGCTCCAACGCGCGCGTGTGGGCGCTGTTCACCGAATGGGTGCGCTCGGGCTTCACGATCGACCTGCCGCAGCAGGCCGGCCTGATGGTGCCGTTCTTCAAGGAGGTCAGCTACCCGCTGGGCGTCGGCGGCTTCGTGATCCTGACCTACCTGGTCATCGTCGGCAGCTCCAACGCGGTCAACCTCACCGACGGGCTGGACGGGCTGGCCATCATGCCGGTGGTGATGGTCGGCTCGGCGCTCGGGGTGTTCGCCTACGTCACCGGCAACGCGGTGTTCGCGCGTTACCTGCTGCTGCCGCACATCCCCGGCACCGGCGAGGTGCTGATCTTCTGCGCCGCGATGGCCGGGGCGGGGCTGGCGTTCCTGTGGTTCAACGCCTACCCGGCGCAGGTGTTCATGGGCGACGTGGGGGCCCTGGCGCTGGGTGGGGCGCTGGGCACGATTGCCGTCATCGTGCGCCAGGAGATCGTGCTGGCGGTGATGGGGGGCATCTTCGTGGCCGAGGCGCTGTCGGTGATGGCGCAGGTGGCCTGGTTCAAGTACACGCGGCGCCGCTACGGCGAGGGACGGCGCCTGCTGAAGATGGCACCGCTGCACCACCACTTCGAAAAGTCCGGCTGGCGCGAGACGCAGGTGGTGGTGCGCTTCTGGATCGTCACCATGCTGCTGTGCCTGGTGGGGCTGTCCACGCTGAAGCTGCGCTGACATGGAGGACCTTGACAAGATGACCGCGTGGCGCCACGACCTGCTGCCGACGTTGGCCGGGCGGCCCGCGCTGGTGCTGGGCCTGGGCGCCAGCGGGCTGGCGCTGGCGCGCTGGCTGCACGCCGCTGGCGCCGCGGTGACGGTGGCCGACACGCGCGCGCAGCCGCCGCAGGCCGCCGCGCTGCAACGGGTCGCGCCCGGCGCGCGGCTGCTCGTCAGCGCGCCGCTGGACGAGGCGCTGGCGACGCAGCAGCCGTGGGCGCTGGTGGCGCGCAGCCCCGGGCTGGCGCCGGCGCAGTGGGCGGCCCTGCGCGCCGCCGCGCAGGCCGCCGGCGTGCCGTGCGTCGGCGAGCTGGCGCTGTTCGCCGCGGCGCTGCGCGAGCTCGAGGCGCGCGGCGGCGAACGCGCCGTCGTGCTGGCCATCACCGGCACCAACGGCAAGACCACCACCACCGCGCTGACCGGCCACCTGCTGCGCGCGCTCGGCTGGGACGTGGAGGTGGCCGGCAACATCGGCCCGACCTTGCTCGACACGCTGGCCGAGCGGCTGCAGCAGGGCCGGCTGCCGCGCGCTTGGGTGCTGGAGCTCTCAAGCTTCCAGCTCGACGGCGTGGAGGGCTTCGAGCCTGCGGCGGCCACGGTGCTCAACGTCACGCAGGACCACCTCGACTGGCACGGCAGCCTGGAGGCGTACGCCGCGGCCAAGGCGCGTATCTTCGGCACCCAGGGGCTGATGGTGCTCAACCGCGACGACCCCACCGTGCGGGCGTGGCGGCCGGCGGAGCCGGCATCCGCCGCGCGCGCCGGGGGGCGCCGCCGTGCGGTGGCCGCACGGCCGTGGACGAGCTTCGGGCTGGGCTTGCCGACGCGCCCGGGCGACTGGGGCCTGGAGACGGCCGGTGGCGTGACCTGGCTGGTGCGCGCGCTGCCCGAAGCCGAGCCGGTGGCGGGCGAGCCGTTGCCGCTGCAGCGGCTGCTGCCGGCCGAGGCGCTGCGCATCCAGGGCCGCCACAACGCCGCCAACGCGCTGGCGGCGCTGGCGCTGGCCACCGCGGCGGGCGCCCCGCTGGCGCCGCTGCTGCACGCGCTGCGCGACTACCGCGGCGAGCCGCACCGGGTGCAGCCGGTGGCCATCGTGCGCGAGGTCGAGTACATCGACGACAGCAAGGGTACCAACGTCGGTGCGACGCTGGCGGCGCTGGAGGGACTGGGCGTGCAGCGGCGCCTGGTGGTGATCCTCGGTGGCGATGGCAAAGGGCAGGACTTCACGCCGCTGGCGCCGGCGGTGGCGCGCCATGCGCGTGCGGCGGCGCTGATCGGCCGTGACGCCGCGGCGATCGAAGCCGCGCTGGCCTACTGCGGCGTGCCGCTGCAGCGCTGCGCCGACCTGCCCGCGGCGGTGCGTTGGTGCGCGCAGCAGGCGCGCCCGGGCGATGCGGTGCTGCTGTCGCCGGCGTGCGCGAGCCTGGACATGTTCCGCGACTATGCGCACCGTGCCGAGGTGTTCGCCCAGGCAGTGCGGGCGCTGCAGGACGAGGAGGGCACCCCGGCATGAGCGTGTGGCGGCACCTGTGGCAGCGCGCCGGCCGGCCGTGGCCGCGCCTGCGTCCGGCCGGAGGGGGTGACGAGCTGCCGGTGCGCGTGCTGCGTCAGGATCCAGCGCGCCGGCCGCGCGTGGCGGTGGGCGCGCAGAGCCTGGACCAGCCGCTGCTGTGGGTGGTGGTGGCGCTGGTGTGCTGGGGGCTGGTGATGGTCTATTCGGCCTCGATCGCTCTGCCGGACAACCCGCGCTTTGCCTCCTATCCGCCCTATCACTTCGTGCTGCGCCACGCGCTGGCGGCGCTGATGGGCACGGTGGCCGGGCTGCTGGCGTTCCAGTTCTCCACCGAGCAGTGGCAGCGCGCGGCGGTGCCGCTGTTCCTGGCGGCGCTGGTGCTGCTCGCGCTGGTGCTGGTGCCGTTCATCGGCAAGGGTGTCAACGGGGCGCGGCGCTGGATTCCGCTCGGGGTGCTCAACTTCCAGCCCTCCGAGCTGGCCAAGCTGGCGGTGGTGCTCTACGCCGCCGACTACATGGTGCGGCGCATGGAGGTCAAGGAGCGCTTCTTCCGCGCCGTCTGGCCGATGGCGGTGGCGGTGGGCGTGGTCGGGGTGCTGCTGCTGGCCGAACCGGACATGGGCGCCTTCATGGTGATCGCGGTCATCGCCATGGGCATCCTGTTCCTCGGCGGCGTCAACGCGCGCATGTTCTTCCTGATCGCGCTGGTGGTGGCGGCGGCGTTCGCGGCGGTGGTGCTGACCAACGAATGGCGCCGCGAGCGCATCTTCGCCTACCTCGACCCTTGGAGCGAGCAGCACGCGCTCGGCAAGGGCTACCAGCTGACGCACGCGCTGATCGCGCTCGGCCGCGGCGAGTGGTGGGGTGTCGGCCTGGGCGCCAGCGTCGAGAAGCTGCACTGGCTGCCGGAGGCGCACACCGACTTCCTGCTGGCGGTCATCGGCGAGGAGTTCGGCTTTGCCGGCGTGCTGATGGTGATCGCGCTGTTCATGTGGCTGACGCGGCGCATCATGCAGATCGGCCGTCAGGCCATCGCGCTCGACCAGGTGTTCGCCGGTCTGGCGGCACAGGGCGTGGGGCTGTGGATCGGTTTTCAGGCCTTCATCAACATCGGCGTCAACCTGGGGGCGCTGCCGACCAAGGGACTGACGCTGCCGTTCATGAGCTACGGCGGCTCGGCCGTGCTGCTCAATCTGGTGGCCATCGCGTTCGTGCTGCGCGTGGATTGGGAGAACAAGGCGCTGATGCACGGAGGGCGGACATGAGCGCGGCCCCCTGCGCGCTGATCATGGCCGGCGGCACCGGCGGGCACATCTTTCCCGGCCTGGCGCTGGCCGAAGCGCTGCGCCAGGCCGGCTGGCGCGTGCACTGGCTCGGCGCGCCCGGCGGGATGGAGGCGCGGCTGGTGCCGCCGCGCGGTTTCGCGTTCGAGCCGGTGCCGTTCGGCGGCGTGCGCGGCAAGGGGCCGCTGACGCTGGCGCTGCTGCCGCTGCGGCTGCTGCGCGCGTTCGGGCACGCCTGGCGCGTGGTGCGCCGCGTGCGCCCGGACGTGGTGGTCGGCCTCGGCGGCTACATCACCTTCCCCGGCGGGATGATGGCGGTGCTGGCCGGCCGTCCGCTGATCCTGCACGAGCAAAACGCCGTGGCCGGGCTGGCCAACCGCGTGCTGGCGCAGGTGGCCGACCGTGTTTTCGTGGCCTTCCCCGGCGCGCTCCCCCAAGCCGAGTGGATCGGCAACCCGCTGCGCGCGGCGTTCCTGCGCCAGCCGCCGCCAGGGCAGCGCTTCGCGCACCGCACCGGGCCGCTCAAGCTCCTGGTGGTCGGCGGCAGTCTGGGCGCCGCGGCGCTCAACGACCTCGTGCCGCAGGCGCTGGCGCGCCTGCCCGAAGAGCGCCGCCCGCAGGTGCTGCATCAGAGCGGCGAGCGTCATCTGGAGGCGCTGCGCGCGGCCTACGCGCGCGCCGGGGTGCAGGCCGAGTGCGTCGCCTTCATCGACGACACCGCCACGGCCTTCGCCGAGGCGGATGTGATCATCGCGCGCGCCGGCGCCAGCACCGTCACCGAGATCGCCGCGGTCGGCGCCGCCGCCCTGTTCGTGCCGTTCCCCCACGCGGTCGACGACCACCAGACCACCAACGCGCGCTTCCTGGCCGACCACGGCGCGGCCTGGCTGCGCGCGCAGTCCGACCTCACGCCGGCCTGGCTGGCCGACTGGCTGTCGGGGCTGACGCGCGCGCAGCTGCAGCGCCGCGCCGAGCTGGCCTGGGCGCGGCGCAAGACCGACGCCGTCGATGTCATGGTGCGCGCCTGCACGGCGCTCATCGGCGGGAGTACGCGATGAAGCACGCGATCCGACACATCCACTTCGTGGGCATCGGCGGCGCCGGCATGAGCGGCATCGCCGAAGTGCTGCTCAACCTCGGCTACACCGTCTCCGGCAGCGATCTGGCCGACGGCGCCGCCACGCGCCGGCTGCGCCAGCTCGGCGCGCGCGTGCACCTCGGGCACGACGCCGCGCACGTGCAGGGGGCCGACTGCGTCGTCGTCTCCAGCGCCGTGCGCGACGACAACCCCGAGGTGCAGGCGGCGCGCGCGCGCCACCTGCCGGTGGTGCCGCGCGCGGTGATGCTGGCCGAGCTGATGCGCTTCAAGAAGGGCATCGCGATTGCCGGCACGCACGGCAAGACCACCACCACCAGCCTGGTGGCCAGCGTGCTGGCCGCCGCGGGCCTGGATCCGACCTTCGTCATCGGCGGGCGGCTCAACAGCGCCGGTGCGCACGCGCGCCTGGGTCAGGGCGACTACATCGTCGTCGAGGCCGACGAGTCCGACGCCTCGTTCCTGAACCTGCTGCCGGTGATGGCGGTCGTGACCAACATCGACGCCGACCACATGGACACCTACGGCCACGACTTCGGCCGGCTGCAGCAGGCGTTCGTGGACTTCCTGCACCGCATGCCGTTCTACGGCGCGGCGGTGCTGTGCGTGGACGATGCGCACGTGCGCGCGCTGCTGCCGCAGGTGCAGCGGCCGGTCACGCCGTACGGTTTCAGCGAGGACGCGCAGGTGCGCGCGCTGGACGTGCGCGCGGCGGGCACGCGGATGCACTTCCGCGTGCAGCGGCGCAACGGCGTGGCGCTGCCGGAGCTGGAGGTGGTGCTGAACCTGCCCGGCGAGCACAACGTGCGCAACGCGCTGGCGGCCATCGCGGTGGCCGCCGAGCTCGGCGTGCCGGACGAGGCGGTGCTGCAGGCGCTGGCGGAGTTCAAGGGCGTGGGCCGGCGCTTCCAGCGCCATGGCGAGGTGGCGCTGCCCGGCGGCGGCACGGCGCTCGTCATCGACGACTATGGCCACCACCCGGCGGAGATGGCCGCGACCATGGCGGCGGCGCGCGGGGCGTACCCGGGGCGCCGGCTGGTGCTGGCGTTCCAGCCGCACCGCTACACGCGCACGCGCGACTGCTTCGAGGACTTCGTGCGCGTGCTGGGGCAGGCCGACGCGGTGCTGCTGACCGAGGTCTACCCGGCCGGCGAGGCCCCGATCGTGGCCGCCGACGGGCGTGCGCTGGCGCGCGCGCTGCGCGTGGCCGGGCGCGTGGAGCCGCTGTTCGTGCCGGAGGTGGAGGCGCTGCCGGCGGCGATCCTGGCCAACGCGCGCGACGGCGACGTCGTGCTGTGCATGGGCGCGGGCTCGATCGGCCAGGTGGCGGCGCAGGTGGTGGCGCTGGCGGGCACGGCTGCGGCGCAGGAGGCGTGGGCATGAGCGGGTCGATCGACGTACGCGCGCTGGGCAAGGTGGCGGTGCTGATGGGCGGCCGCTCGGCCGAGCGCGAGGTCTCGCTGATGTCCGGCCAGGGGGTGCTGGCGGCGCTGCGCCGCTGCGGCGTGGACGCGCACCCGTTCGATCCGGCCGAGCGAGACCTGTGCGAGCTCAAGCGCAAGGGCTTTGCGCGCGCCTTCATCGTGCTGCACGGGCGCTGGGGCGAGGACGGCACCGTGCAGGGGATGCTGGAGCTGCTGGGCATTCCCTACACCGGATCGGGCGTGCAGGCGTGCGCGGTGGCGATCGACAAGACGCTGACCAAGCGCCTGTGGCAGGCCGAGGGGCTGCCGACGCCGGCGTGGCGCCGCGTGACGAGCGTCGCCGAGGCTGAGGCGGCGCTGGAGGCACTGGGCGCGCCGATGATCGTCAAGCCCGCGCGCGAGGGATCCACGATCGGGCTGACCAAGGTGCAGGCGCGCGGCCAGTGCGCCGAGGCGTACCGGCTGGCGGCGCGCCATGACCCCGAGGTGCTGTGCGAGCAGTTCATCGCCGGGCCGGAGGTGACCTGCGCCGTGCTCGGGCAGGGGGCGGCCGCGCGGGCGCTGCCGCTGATCCGCATCGTCGCCCCCGGCGGACAGTACGACTATCACGCCAAGTACTTCAGCGACGCGACGCGCTACCTCGTGCCCAGCGGCCTGCCACCGGCGCAGGAGGCGGCGATCCAGGAGCTGGTGCTGCGCGCCTACCGGACGCTGGGCTGCCGCGGCTGGGCGCGCGCCGACGTGATGATCGACGAGGCCAGCGGCCAGCCGTACCTGCTCGAGCTCAACACCGCGCCCGGCATGACCGGCCACTCGCTGGTGCCGATGGCCGCGCGCGCCGCCGGGCTGGATTACGAGACGCTGTGCCTGCAGGTGCTGGCGCAGGCGGCGCTGGACCTGGATCCTGCCGCGGAGGTCCACGCATGAACCGCCGCCCCGTGGCCGCCCCGGTGCCGCCGCTGCAGGTGCGGCTGCTCGACGCCACCGCCGCGCTGCTGGTGGCCGGGGTGTTGCTGGCGGCGCTGGCGGTGGCGGCGGTGCTGTGGGCGCGCCACCCGATGTGGACGCTGCGCAAGCTCATCATCGAGGGCGATGTGGCGCACCAGAACGCCGTCACGATCCGCGCACTGGTGCTGCCGCACCTGCGCGGCACGTTCCTGACGCTGGATCTGCAGGCGGTGCGCGAGCGCTTCGAGGCGCTGCCCTGGGTGCGCGAGGCGCGCGTGCAGCGGCAGTTTCCGCACACGCTGCGCGTGACGCTGCGCGAGCACGAGCCGCTGGCCTGGTGGGGCGAGCGCGGCGGCGGGCGCCTGGTCAGCGTGCAGGGCGCGATCTTCGACGCCGACCCGGACGAGCCGGCGGCCGACGGTTGGCCGGTGCTGGCCGGCCCGCCGGAAGAGGCCGAGGCGCTGGTGGCCATGCTGCGCCGCGTGGCGCCGCTCGTGCAGCGGCTCGGCCGCGACGTCGAGCGCCTGGAGCTCAACCCCCGCGGCAGCTGGCGCCTGGTGCTCGATGGCGAGGCGCCGCTGGAGCTGGGCCGCGGCGACGACGAGGCGCTGCAACGGCTGGCCGGCTTCGTGACCACGCACGCGGCGCTGCGCGCGCGCTACGGCGCGCGCGACATCGTCGCCGCCGACCTGCGCTACCCCAACGGCTACGCGGTGCAGTTGCGCGGCGTCAGCACGCGGCCGGAGCTGCCGCCGCCGGCGCGCCGCGCCGCCCCGACCCCACCCCCTTCCCACCGTTGACCCCGAACCGCCATGGCCAAGGAATACAGCGATCTCGTCGTCGGACTCGACATCGGCACCGCCAAGATCATGGTGGTGGTGGCCGAGGTGCTGCCCGGGGGTGACCTCAAGCTGGTCGGCCTGGGCGTGGGGCCCAGCACGGGCTTGAAGCGCGGTGCCGTCGTCAACATCGACGCCACCGTGGCCAGCATCCAGCAGGCGCTCAAGGAAGCCGAGCAGATGGCCGGCTGCCGCATCGCGCGCGTCTACACCGGCATCACCGGCAGCCACATCCGCGGCATCAATTCGCAGGGCATGGTGGCGATCAAGGAACGCGAGGTCACGCCGGCGGACGTGGCGCGCGTCATCGACACCGCCAAGGCGATCAACATTCCCACCGATCAGCGCCTGCTGCTGGTGGAGCCGCAGGAATTCATCATCGACGGCCAGGAGGTCAAGGAGCCGATCGGCATGAGCGGCGTGCGCCTGGAGGCCAAGGTGCACATCGTCACCGGCGCCCAGAGCGCGGCGGAGAACATCCTGAAGTGCGTGCGCCGCTGCGGGCTGGAGGTCGAGCAGCTGATGCTCAACCCGCTGGCGGCGGCGCAGGCGGTGCTGACCGACGACGAAAAAGAGCTGGGCGTGGCCCTGGTGGATGTCGGCGCCGGCACCACCGACGTGGCGATCTTCGCCGGCGGGGCGATCCGCCACACCGCGGCGATCCCGATCGCCGGTGACCTGATCACCAACGACATCGCGATGGCGCTGCGCACGCCGACCAAGGACGCCGAGGACATCAAGGTCGAGGCCGGCTGCGCCAAGCAGCTGCTGGCCGATCCCGACCAGCAGGTCGAGGTGCCGGGCATCGGCGACCGCGGCCCGCGGCTTCTCAGCCGCCAGGCGCTCGCCGGCGTCATCGAGCCGCGCGTGGAGGAGATCTTCGCGCTGGTGCAGCAGGTCATCCGCGAGTCCGGCTGCGAGGAGCTGCTGTCCAGCGGCATCGTGCTGACCGGCGGCAGCGCCGTCATGCCCGGCATGGTGGAGCTGGGCGAGGACATCTTCCTCAAGCCCGTGCGGCGCGGCGTGCCGCGCTACGCCGGAGCCCTTGCGGACATGGTCGCGCAGCCGCGCGCGGCCACGGTGATGGGTTTGCTCGAGGAGGCGCGCCTGGCGCGCCTGCGCGGGCAGAAGGTGGCGCAGAAGGCGGGTTCGGTCGGGGGCCTGCTGGCGCGCGTCAAGGAGTGGTTCGTCGGCAATTTCTGATTCCAGGTGAAGGAGCGTTCCATGAGCATCGAACTGATCGAGGTCGAAGAATTCAACCGCGGCACGCAGATCAAGGTGATCGGCGTCGGCGGCGGCGGCAGCAACGCGGTGGAGCACATGATCCAGAGCCGCGTGCAGGGCGTGGAATTCATCTGCGCCAACACCGACGCGCAGGCGCTGGCGCGCTCCTCGGCGCACCGGCTGATCCAGCTCGGCCGCACCGGCCTGGGCGCCGGCAGCAAGCCCGACAAGGGCCGCGAGGCGGCGCTGATGGCCGAAAGCCAGATCCGCGAGGCCATCGAGGGCGCGCACATGCTGTTCATCACCGCCGGCATGGGCGGCGGCACCGGCACCGGCGCGGCACCGGTGATCGCGCGCATGGCCAAGGAGATGGGCATTCTGACGGTGGGCGTGGTCACCAAGCCGTTCGACTGGGAAGGCGCGCGCCGCATGGCCAATGCCGAGGAGGGGCTGGCGGAGCTGGAGCAGAACGTCGACTCGCTCATCGTCGTGCTCAACGACAAGCTGCACGAGGAGCTGGGCGAGGACGTCACGCAGGACGAGGCGTTTGCCGCCGCCAACGACGTGCTGAAGAACGCCGTGGGCGGCATCGCCGAGATCATCAACGTCGAGGCGCTGGTCAATGTCGACTTCGAGGACGTGCGCACCGTGATGGGCGAGCCGGGCAAGGCGATGATGGGCACCGCGGTGGCCAGCGGTCCGGATCGCGCGCGCATCGCCGCCGAGCAGGCCGTGGCCTGCCCGCTGCTGGAGGGCGTGGACATGCGCGGTGCCAAGGGCGTGCTGGTGCTGATCAGCGCCGCGCGGGGGTCGCTGAAGCTGGCGGAATCCAAGCTCGCGATGAACACCATCCGGGCGTTTGCCGCGCCGGATGCCCACGTCATCTACGGCACCGCCTACGACGAGTCGCTGGGCGATGCGCTGCGCGTCACCGTGGTGGCCACGGGCCTGAGCCGCGCCGGCCAGCGCCAGCCGTTCACGGTGGTGCAGTCGCAGCCGCAGCAGGGCCTGCGCACCGGCACCGACAACGTGCCGTTCATCCCGACGCTGAACCAGGCCGTCGGCGGCGCCGGCGCTGCCTCCCCCGCCGCGGCCGCCAGCGCCGGGCTGCACCCCAACGTGCCGCGCGTCTGGCTCAACGGCCGCGGCAGCGCCGCCTCGCGCGTGGAGGCGCTGGCCTCCAGCGGCATGGACGACTACGAGATCCCGGCCTTCCTGCGCAAGCAGGCCGACTGACGGCACGGGCGGCGGCCGCCCGCCGCCGCGACGTCTCCTTCACGATCCCCGAGGGGGCGCCGGCCGCCGACCCGGCGCCCCCGCCGACCGCGCCGCGGCGCGCCTGCCGCGGTCAGCCGCCAGCGCGGATCCGCCCCCGCGCCTACAATGGCGGCGATGATTGCCCAGACCACGCTCAAGACCCTCACGCGCGCCGTCGGCGTCGGGCTGCACGGCGGCGAACGCGTGGAGTTGACGCTGCGGCCGGCCGCCCCCGACACCGGCATCGTGTTCCGCCGCGTCGACCTGGCCGAGCCGGTCGACATCCCGGTGCGCGCCGACGCCGTCAGCGACACGCGGCTGGCCTCGACGCTGGCGCGCGACGGGGTGCGCGTGCACACGGTCGAGCACCTGATGAGCGCCTGCGCGGGGCTGGGCATCGACAACCTCTGCATCGACATCACCGCCGAGGAGGTGCCGATCCTGGACGGGTCGGCCGCCGCCTTCGTCTACCTGTTGCAGAGTGCCGGGCTGCAGCGCCAGAACGCGCCGCGGCGTTTCCTGCGCGTCAAGCGCACGGTGGAGGTGCGCGAAGGCGAGGGTCGTCACGCCAAGTGGGCGCGGCTGGAGCCGTACCACGGCTTTCGCCTCAGCTTCGAGATCGCCTTCGACCACCCGGCGGTGGCCGCCACCGGCCAGCGCGTGTCGTTCGAGCTCGGCCGCGACAGCTATGTGCGCGACATCGCCCGTGCGCGCACCTTCGGTTTCGCGCGTGATGTCGAGGCCATGCGCGCCCAGGGGCTGGCGCTGGGCGGCGGGCTGGACAACGCCATCGTGCTCGACGACGTCAAGGTGCTCAACGCCGACGGGCTGCGCTACGACGACGAGTTCGCCAAGCACAAGATCCTCGACGCCATCGGCGACCTGTATCTGGTGGGCCACCCGCTGCTGGCCGCCTACAGCGCCTATCGTTCGGGCCACGCGCTCAACAACCGGCTGCTGCGCGCGCTGCTGGCGCAGCCCGACGCGTGGGAGATCGTCACGTTCGACGACGAGCGCGCCGCGCCGCAGGGCTTCGCCCGGCTGGTGCCGGCCTGGTGAGGCGGATGACGGGAGCGGCGCGGTGTTCCTCTTCCGCTTCCTGATGTTCGCGCTGCTGGGCACGAGCGCCTTGTGCTTCGCGTTCTACCTCGGCACCGGGCGCCGGCACTTCCTGCGCTGGGGCATCGTGATCCTGAAGTGGACGGTGATCGCGGCGCTGGCGTTCTTCGGCGTGCTGATCCTGAGCCGGATCGGCTAGGGCGGCACGCGCCGGCTGCTCAGTAGGTGCGGCCGTCGCGGTAGGCGCCGTGCGCGCGCGCGCGCAGCGGCGCCACGCGCGCGATCGCGGCGGTGGTGCGCGCCACCTGCGCGTGCGTGATGCACAGGCCCAGCGCGTCGGCGGCGTCCTTGCCCGGCAGCCCGGGCAGATTCAGCAGCCGGCGCACCATCTCCTGCACCTGGCTCTTCTGCGCCTTGCCGTAGCCGACCACGGCCTTCTTGAGCTGCAGCGGGGTGTATTCGGCCACCTCCAGGCCGTTGGCCACCAGCGCCGTCAGGCAGCAGCCGCGCGCCTGGCCCAGCATCAGCGTGGCCTGCGGGTTGACGTTGACGAACACCAGCTCCAGCGCCGCCACGTCGGGCCGCCAGCGCCGCACCACCTCGCCGATGCCGTCGAACAGGACCTTGAGCCGCTGCGGCAGCAGCGCGCCGTCCTCGGGGCTGGTGCGGATGGTGCCGCTGGCCACGTAGCGCAGCTGCGTGCCCTCCACGTCCACCACGCCGAAGCCGGTGGCCGTCAGGCCCGGGTCGATGCCGAGGATGCGCATGGCGGCTATCGTACCCCGTGCCTCAGGGCACGCGCACGGCGGGCATGCGCGCCAGGATGGTCTGCGCGCGCGCCTGCACCCAGGCCGAGTCGGGCCGCCGGCCGTAGCGCTTCGGCGCCGGCAGCAGCACCGCCAGCCGCGCGGCCTCCGCCGCCGTCAGGCGCGCGGCCGGCTTGCGCAGGTAGTGCTGCGCGGCGGCTTCGGCGCCGAAGATGCCGTCGCCCCACTCGACGCTGTTGAGGTAGACGGTGAGGATGCGGCGCTTGTCCAGCAGCGTCTCCAGCATCCACGTGATCAGCAGCTCCTGCCCCTTGCGCGCCAGCGTGCGCTCGCCCGAAAGCAACAGATTCTTGGCCAGCTGCTGCGTGATCGTGGAGCCGCCGGCCAGTCGCGCCGGGCGCACGTGGCCGCTGGCATCGCCGCGCTGGCCCGGCTGCTGCAGCCGCTGGCGGCGCGCCCAGGCCTGGCGCACGGCGTTCCACTCGACACCGAAGTGCTCGACGAAGCCGGCGTCCTCCGAAGCGATGACGGCGCGCGGCAGCTGCGCACCCTGCGCCGCCGCCGGCACGCCCTCGTGGCGCCAGCGCCCCAGCGCCCCAGCGCGCAGCAGTCGCCACGCCTCGCTGCGCTGGAAGGCGGTGCTGGGCGCCTCGCTCCACGCCAGCATGGCCACGCGCAGCGCGAAGCCCGCCTGCAGGGCCAGCAGCGCCAGCAGCGTCCAGCCGGCCCAGGCGGCCAGCCAGCGCAGTGCGCCGCGGCCGGCCGTGCCGGCGCGTCGTGGGGCGGCAGGGGGGCGCGGCGCCATGGCGGTCACGACGGGTTGGCGCTCAGCTGCGTCTGCAGCCCGCCCTCGCGGGTGAAGCGAAAGCGCGATACCACCACGATCTGGTCGGCGCGCGCGCGCATCGCTTGGCTGAAGCGCGCAAACGTCAGTCCGTGCACGATGGCGCGCGCGTGCGCATCGAGAAACGGGTTGCCCGACCCCTGCACCACCTCGGTGGCCAGCACGCGGCCGTCGTGGTTGACGGTGATGACCATGGTCAGCTCGCCGTACACCTTGCGCCCCCCCTGCTCGGGGAAGTGCGCCGTGCCGCGCTCCTCGATGCGGCGGCGCAGTTCGTCGTAGTAGAGGGCGTAGACGGCCTCGCGCGTCGCGGGGCTGATGTAGCGCCGGCGCGGGCGGGCGTTTTCCTCGTTGATGCGGCGCTCGATCTCGGCCAGCGCCTGCACCAGCGCCTGGCGGCGGCGTTCGCGCGCCTGCGCCTCGGTGCCGTCCTCCTGCGGTGCCTGCTGCTCCAGACGCGCCAGGTCGCGGCGCAGCTGCGCCAGCAGCTGCATCTGGCGCTCCTTCAGCGTCTCCAGCCGGCGTTCCTCGTCCTCCAGTGCCTCGCCAGCGCGCAGCACCGGTGCCGGCGGCAGTGGCGAGCTGGCGCGCCCGCGCTCGGCATCGCCGCCACCGGCCAGATTGGCCTGTGCGATGGCCTGGGCGCGCGCCGGGGCGCGCTCGTCGCGCGCGTTGACGAGGATCACCTCCAGCGGCGTGTCCTGCAGCACCCGCTGCGGCGGCGCCGGCGGCACGAAGCGCAGCGCCAGCAGCGCCGCGTGCGCCAGCAGCGACAGCGCCAGCGCCCACGGCAGCGGGTCGGTGCGCCTCGTCGGCGCCAGCGCAGCGGGGCGGACGGCGATCGTCATCGCGCGTGCGGCTCCCGTTTCAACCCGTGGCGGCCGTGGCGTCGCCGCCCGCGGCGGCGGACTCGCCGTCGTCGGCCTCGTCCACCGCCACCGCCACCGCCAGCGGTGCGGCCAGCACCTCCTCCGGCTCGCCCTCCAGCGTGTCGCCTTCCACGGCTTCCGTGGCGCCCAGCCGCTCGATCACCGTGCCGCTGACCTCCAGGCTCACCTCGTCGATGGTGCCCAGCCGCACGCGCACGCGCTCGCCGCGCTGCAGCCCCTCGGTGCCCAGCGCCGCCAGCACCAGCGGCAGCGTCTCGGCGCGCAGCAGGTTGTCCTTCAGATAGGCGGCCTCCAGCTCGGTGATGCCCTGCTGGCGCAGGTAGCGCAGCGTCCAGTAGCGCTCCATCGTGCCCTGGAACTGGCCGTAGGCGGTGTAGGCGGCGTCGAACGCGCTGATGATGGCCAGCAGCGCCGCGTCCTTGGGCTTGAACGGCGCGGCCAGCGCCGCGGCCGTGCCATGCCGCGCGCAGGCGATGATCTGCCACTGGTTGACCAGGTCCGTGTAGCGCCGCAGCGGTGACGTGCTCCACGCATAGCACGGCACGCCGATGCCGGCGTGCGGCAGCGCCTTGGTGCCCATGCGCACCTTGACGCCGGGGGCCAGGCTCGCCTGGCTGCGGTAGATGGCCGGCACGCCCAGTTCCGCCAGCCACTGGCCCCAGTGGCTGTTGGCCAGGATCATCGCCTCGGCCACCATCAGGTCCAGCGGCGCGCCGCGCGCGCGCGTGCCGATGATCACGGTCTCCTCGCCGGTCGGCTCCGGGCCGGTCAAGCCTTCCAGCTTGAAGGTGTAGTCCGGGCGGGTGAAGGTCTCGGGGCGGCCGCGCACCGCCTCGCGCCGCGCCTTGCACGCCTGTGCCAGCCGCCACAGGAAGGCCAGTTGCGGCTGCAGCGCCGCCACCTCGGGCGGCGCCTCGGCCGCGCGCGCGGGGTCCTCCAGCCACGCCGCCGTCACCACCGTGTCGAGCCGGTCGTGGCGCAGGTTGTGCGCGATCGGCACGCGCTCCAGCCGCGTCGTCGCGCCGCGGATCTCCAGCGTCGCCTCGTCGATCGTCAGGTACAGCGACACGGCCGGCCGCGGCGCGCCCTCCAGCAGCGTACAGGCCTGCAACACGGCATCGGGCAGCATGGTGATCTTGTGCCCCGGCATGTAGACGGTGGACAGGCGCTGGCGCGCCACCTCGTCCAGCGCGCTGTCCGGCGCGATCGCCAGGCCCGGCGCGGCGATGTGGATGCCCAGCGTCACCGCGCCGCTGCCCAGGCCCTGCACGCTCAGCGCATCGTCGATCTCGGTGGTGCTGGAGTCGTCGATCGAGAACGCCGCCACCCCGTCGGCCAGCGGCAGGTCGTCCGGCAGCGGCGGCGCCGGCAGCTCCGGAAAGCCGGTGCCGCGCGGGAAATGCTCGAACAGAAAGCGCTGCCAGTGGAACTGGTAGGCGCTGGTGATGGCCCCGGCGCGCTGCAGCAGCGCCAGCGGCGCCAGGTGCGCCTCGCGCGCGGCGTGCACCACGGCCTTGTATTCCGGCGCGTTCTTGTCCGGGCGGAACAGGATGCGGTAGAGCTGCGCGCGCACGGCCTCCGGGCAGCGGCCGGCCACCAGCTCGGCGGTCCAGGCGTCGATCTGCGCCTGCACGGCCTTCTTGCGCTCGATGGCGGCCAGCGCCTGCCGCAGCACGTCGGCGGGCGCCTTGCGAAAGCGCCCGCCCTTGCCGGCACGGCGGAAGTAGTGCGGCGCCTCGTGCAGCCTCAGGAGGGTGGCCGCCTGCTGCACGACGCTGGGCGGATCGTCGAAGTACAGGGCTGCCAGCTCCGCGAAGCCGAACTCCTCCTGTGGCGCGAATTCCCACGCCAGGTCGAGGTCGATGTCGGCTGCCAGCGCCGCGGCCTGCGTCAGCAGATCGGCCGGTGCCGGCTGCTCGAAGGTCAGCAGCACATGGGCGGCCTTGACCTTGAGCCGGCGACCCGAGTCGAGCTCGATCTGCACCGAGGCGTCGGTGCGGGACAGGATGCGGCCGGCGTGCAGCTTGCCGGCGTCGTCGAACAGGGCGAACAAGGTGGACGGTCTCGCGCGCTTGACAGGCGGGCGCGGGGCGCCCGCCGGAGGTTGCAGGGGTGGCGCCTAGTGTAGCGAGCCGGGGCCGCCGCCGGCCACCGTGTCCGCCCGCCCCGTCAGGCCGCCTGCGCCAGCGGCGCCGCCGGCAGCCGGCGCAGCAGCGCGCGCAGCGCCGCCCCGTACAGCGGCAGCAGCGCCAGCAGGCTGAAGGCGAGCTTGGTGGCGTAGTCCACCGCGGCGATCTCGACCCAGTGCTCGGCCATGAAGGCGTCGGGGCTGCGCCAGAACGCCGCGGCGAAGAAGACGAAGGTGTCGATCAGGCTGCCGACGATCGTCGAGGCGGCCGGTGCCACCCACCACGCGCGCAGCCGGCGCAGCCGGGCGAACACCGCGATGTCGGTGAGCTGACCGACCACGTAGGCGGCAAAACTGGCCAGCGCGATGCGCAGGACGAACTCGTTGAGCGTGGCCAGCCCCGCCCAGCCGGCGAAGCGCCCGTCGACGAACAGCACCGACACGACGTAGGAGGCCGCCAGCGCCGGCAGCATCACGCGGGCGACGACGCGCCGTGCCGGCTCGGGGCCGAGCAGCCGCACCGTCAGGTCGGTCAGCACGAACACGAGCGGAAAGGTGAACGCGCCCCAGGTGGTGTGCACGCCGCCGATCTGAAACGGCAGCTGCACCAGCACGTTGCTGGCGATGATGACGAGCACGTGCAGCAGCGCCAGCAGCGCCAGCGCGCGCGGCAGCAGATGCGGGGGCAGGGAATGCGACGGATGCGGCGACGACGCCGCGGCGATGAAGGCCATGGACGATCCTTTTTGATGAGTGGGGTGAGGGAACCCACGCCGGCCCCGATGGCCGGCTTGGAGGCAAGGGGCGCAAGTGTAGCGCGCCGCGTGCCGCCGTGCACGCGGCCGCTGCCGTGGGCGTCAACCCAGCATCGCGCGCCAGACGCCGCGCGCCCAGCTCCATGACGCCGCGCCGGAGCGCGCGCTGGGCTGGGGGTCGACGGTGAAGCGCAGCTTGGGCGCCTCGCCCGTCATCATCGTCGTCACCACGTTGACGTTGATCGCCTCCTCGTGCGAGGTGGCGGCCCAGCAGATGCCCAGCGGCAGCTCGATCTCGCCCTTCGGCGCGGGGGCGGCCTCGCCACGCAGGCGGCGCGCGATCTCTTCGCCGACCGCGCGGCCTTGGCCGAACGCCACCTGCCCGCTCTTGGGCTGCGGGCTGCCCTGGGCGTCGCCGATCACGAAGATGCGCGCATCCGCCTTGGCCTGGAAGGTCGGCAGCTCCACCTCGGCCCAGCGCTGGCCCAGCCCCGCCTGCCGCACCAGCCCGTTGGCCCGCATCGGCAGGATCAGGTTGGCGTGGTCGAAGCGCAGCTCGCCGGCGCTGGTCCGCAGCGTGCGCCGGCCGGCGTCCACCGCCTGCAGCTCGACGCCGGGACGGTAATCGATCACGTCCGCATAGGCCTTGAGCGCCCCCAGGATCGGCTGCGCGATCGGCGCCGGCGTCGGCGCCGCATTGGCATCCAGAAACACGATCTTGCCGCGCACGCCGCGCTTCTTGATCTGCTCGGCGACCAGCATCGCGCGCTCGTACGGCGCCGGCGGGCAGCGGTACGGGGGCTTGGGCGCGCTCATCACGAAGGTGCCGCCCTGCGCGAGGAAGCGCTCCACCTGCGCGCGCACCGCCTGGTGCTCGAAGGCGCGAAAGCCCACCGGCAGCGCCTCGCGCGCGGCGGCAAAGCCGGGCAGGCTCTCCTCCATGTACTCGATGCCGGGCGACAGCACCAGGTGGTCGTAGCGCAGCCGCTGACCGCCGGCCAGCACGACCTCGCGCCGGTCGCGCTCGATCGCCTGCACGCGGTCGCGCACGCGCCGCACGCCCGGCAGCGCATCGACGCGCTCGTAGCCATGCAGCAGGTCTTCCAGCTTGCCCGTCGTGGCGACGTAGTGCCCGCTCATCGGGCAGGACATGAAGCGGTCGTTGGGCTCCACCAGCACGATGTCGGCGGCCTTCTCGGCCGCCAGTGCGCGCACCGCGCCGAGCCCGCCCCAGCCGGCGCCGACCACCACCACCTGCGGCCGCGCCTGTCCGGTGATGCTGGCGCAGCCGGCCAGCCATGCCGCCGGGCCGACGGCCAGGCCCGCCTGCAGCACGCGCCGGCGCGGCCACGGGGCGGCGGCACCGCGCGCCTCGGACACATCGGGGGGCAGGGTGAGCGGGGTCGATGCCATGGGTTTCCTCCTCCTCGGATGGGACGAACGGCGATGGCTTGACAGGACGCAAGCCCCAACCGGTACCGGCATCGTAGAGGCAGAAGACCCCGGCGCAAGCAGGGATTTCCCGCAGGCGCGGTGCGCGCCGTTCAAGGCAGCAGCCGCAGCACGCCCAGCACCTTGAGCTGGCCCTGCGCGTCGCTTTCGGTGACGACGGCCTCGTTGAAATCGATCTGCTCGCCGGTCAGCGCGTCGATGTTGGGCAGGTGCGTCACCAGCACCACCGGGTTGGGCCCGCGCAGGCGCCGGATCCATTCCTCGGCGGCGTCCATCGCCTCGTTGAGCGAGCCGCCGCGACCGGAGAGGAACTCGCGCAGCCGCGCATCCAGCTCGGCCTTGCCGAACGCCAGCCGCGCCGTGTCGCGCGTGCGGCACATCGCCGAGGCCACGACGTGCAGCCGCTCGGGCGGCAGCCCGTGCGCGGCGAACGCCTTGCCGATCGCCTCGGCGTCGCGCCGTCCCTTGCCGGTCAGCATGTTCTCGCCGCGGCACTGACCGCTCGCGTCGAACGCCGAGCCGTCGCGGCCGCTGGCGTCGGTGTGCCGCATCACGACGACCATGTTCGGCCGCGTGGCCAGCGCCTGCCACAGCGCCTCGGCGTCGCTGGCGCGGGCGGCCGGGGCGACGGCCAGCAACGCGGCGGCGATCCAGCCGACGGCCGTCTTGCGCAGCGCGCCGGGGTGCTGACGCGCACGAGCCAGGCCGACCATACGGGCGGGGGAGTCTGGGGTGACGTCGACGGTCATTTCAGCTGCATCTCCACGAGCTCGGTCATCGTGTGCGCGTCGGGGCGGCCGTCGCGGAGCCACGTCTTGAACTCCAGTTTGACGAAGCGCTTGGCCGCGGGGGCGTACCAGAGCTTCTCCTCGTACCGCCCGGTGTTGGAGCCGTCGAACACCCGCGTCCAGAAGCCCTTGCACTCGATGCGCACGGTCGGGAAGGTGCCGGCCTCGGTCTTCAGGTCTTCCACCGCCTTGGCCTCGCAGTCGGCGTCGAAGTACCCCTTGCCGTTGCGCCATGGAAGCCTGCTGAAGCTCCAGCGCTCGCCCAGCGCGGTGATCGGCATGCGCATCGGCCCGCCGCAGACCTCCTGCTCGCTGTCCTGCATCCGGCGGCAGGAGCGTTGATCCAGCGTCTGGTAGACGGTGCTCGGGTTCTCGGGCCCGGTCAGGTTGCGGTTGCGGAACATCAGCCGCTCGCCCTCGACGCGGGCGAAGATCGACTCGAAGCGGGCGGTCTCGCGCCCGGTGAGTTCGTCGACATTGCGGTAGACCCAGCGGTCACCGCGCTGCAGCGTCGGCGGCTCCACCGGCAGAACCTGCGCCATCACCGGCGCGGTCAGCACCAAGCCGGCGAGCGTGCCCAGAAAGCGTCGAGAGCGGGATCCGGATGACCGCATGGCAAGACCTCCTCACGTGCCCCTTGCGCGTGCGTCCAAGTGTTCACGCCGCGGCCCCGGCTGTCAATGGTGCCGGCCCCACGGCCGATGGGTCGTCACCCCAACCCCCGCACCACCTCCAGCGCCTCCTCGACGCGCTCCACGCCGTGCAGCGTCAGCCCCTCGGTGGCGCGCACGAACGTCGCGTCGGGCTTGCGCGGCAGGTTGGCCTTGGGCACCACCGCCACGGCCATGCCGAGCTTGGCGGCCTCTTTCAGCCGCTCCTGCCCGCGCTGCGCCGGGCGCACCTCGCCGGCCAGGCCCACCTCGCCGAAGGCGACGAAGCCGCGCGGCAGCGCCCGCCCGCGCAGGCTGCTCGCGACCGCCAGCAGCACCGCCAGGTCCGCCGCCGGCTCGGCGATACGCACCCCGCCCACCGCGTTGACGAACACGTCCTGGTCGCCGGTGGCGATGCCGGCGTGGCGGTGCAGCACCGCCAGCAGCATCGCGAGTCGGTCGCGCTCCAGCCCGACGCTCAGGCGCCGCGGGGCGGGGCCGCCGGCGTCCACCAGCGCCTGCACCTCCACCAGCAGCGGGCGCGTGCCTTCCAGCGTCGCCAGCACGCAGCTGCCCGGCACCGGCTCGCGGTGCTGGCTCAGGAACAGGGCGCTCGGGTTGCCCACCCCTTTGAGGCCGCGCTCGGTCATCGCAAAGACGCCCAGCTCACTGACGGCGCCGAAGCGGTTCTTGATCGCGCGCACGAGGCGAAAGCTGCTGTGCGCGTCGCCCTCGAAATAGAGCACGGTGTCGACCATGTGCTCCAGCACGCGCGGGCCCGCGAGCGCGCCGTCCTTGGTGACGTGGCCGACCAGCACGAGGGTGGCCCCGCTGTCCTTGGCGGCGCGCGTCAGCAGCGCGGCGCACTCGCGCACCTGGGCCACCGATCCGGGGGCGGAGGTCAGCTGCTCGGTGTAGACGGTCTGGATCGAGTCGATCACCGCCACCGCGGGGCGCTGCTGCCGCAGCGTGGCCAGGATCGCCTCCAGCCGGATCTCGGCCAGCACCGGCACCTGGCTGTCGCCCAAGCCCAGCCGGCGCGCGCGCAGCGCCACCTGCGCGCCGCTTTCCTCGCCGGTGACGTACAGCGTCGGCAGCCCCGTGCGCTGCAGCGCATCCACCGCCTGCAGCAGCAGCGTGGACTTGCCGATGCCCGGGTCGCCGCCGATCAGCACCACCGCGCCCGGCACCACGCCGCCGCCGAGCACGCGGTCCAGTTCCGCCAAGCCGGTTGGCGTGCGCGCGACGTCGGCGGCCTCGATGTCGGCCAGCCGCGCCAGCGTCCCCTCGGCGGCCAGCCCCTGCCGCAGGGCGCTGAAGCGCCCACGCGCGTTCGCCGACGGCTCCGGCGCCGGGACGGTCTCCTCCAGCGTGTTCCAGGCCCCGCAGTGCGGGCAGCGCCCGTGCCAGCGCGGGGTGCCGCCGCCGCAGGCGCGGCAGAGGTAGAGCGTGCGGTCCTTGGCCATTCAGTCGGTGTCGGGTAAGTTCGGCTCGTCGTCCAGCAGACCCTGAGGCAGGTCGCGCCGCTGGTGCAGCACGCGCCAGACGTCCAGATGCCCGGGTCGTTCGACGAAGAAGATCAGGTACGGAAAGCGCGTCAGTGGCCAGGCGCGCAGGCCCGGCAGCCCCAGTTCATGGCCCCAGCGCGGCGAGGCGCTGCCCGGGTGCGCCGAAAGGTGTTCCAGCGCCTGCTGCAGCGCGTCGATGAAGCGGCCGGCCAGCGCCGGACCGCCCTGGTCGAGCCAGTGCGCCAGCGCCTCGTCGATTTCCTGCTCGGCGCGCTGGCGCAGGACGGCAGGCTTGCGGCTCACGCGTCGGCGGCCGGCGTGGCCGTGGCACGCGCGCGCAGCCGGGCGAAGTAATCCGCGTCGGCGCGCGCGCCGGGGGCCGAGGTGGCGCCTTCCAGCAGCCGCTCGCGCAGCCGCTGGCGTTCGAGGTCGGCGCGGATCAGCGCGCGCACGTATTCGCTGGCGGAGCCGTAGCCGCGCGTGCGCACCTGCTGCTCGACGAAGTCGCGCAGACTGCCCGGCAGGGAGACGTTCATCGTGCCCATGGTCGCAAGGCTAGCCGGCTTGGCAAACTTTGGCAAGGCCATCGGGCGCCAGCCCCAGATGCGCCAGCAGCACCGGCAGGTGGGCGTCGAAGTCGCTCAGCGCGTGATCGCTGCCCGGCACGACGTGGTGGCGGCTGCCGGGGTAGCGCGCCACCATCTCGCGCCAGTCCAGCACCTCGTCGCCGGTGGCGGCGATCAGCAGCACACGCCCGGGGTGCGGCAGCGCGCCGGCGGCGAGCTGGCGCAGCTCGTCCACGTATTCGGGGCGGAAGAAGATGCGCTCGGCCGGGTCGTGCCAGGCGGGGTGTTCGCCGATGTGGCGCGCCAGATCCCGCGCCGGGTCGACGGCAGGGTTGATCAGCACGGCGCGAAAGCCCCGCTGCGCCGCCAGCCGCGTGGCGTAGAAGCCGCCGAGCGAGGAGCCGACCACGGCGGCGGTCTCGTCCGGCCAGCCGGCCACGGTGGCCTCGATCAGCGCCCAGGCCGCGGCGGGGCTGGCCGGCAGCTGCGGGCAGGCCCAGCGCACCTGCGGGTGGTGCGCGGCCAGGTGCGCCGCCAGCCGCTGCGCCTTGAACGAGCGCGGGCTGGAGCGAAAGCCGTGCAGGTACAGCAGGTGCGTGATCGGAGGCGCGGCGGGCTGGTCCATGGGGCGCAGGATAATCGAGGCCCCATATGGCCGTCGTCATCGAAAAGCCGCCGCTGCGCGCGCGCCTGGCCCCGCTGGTGCAGGGGTTCGACGGGGCGTTCTTGCTCACGGTGGCGCTGCTGGCGCTGATCGGGCAGGCGGTGATGGTGTCGGTGGCGTGGGACATCGAGGGCCGCGTCTGGGACCATGCGCGCAACCTGCTGATCGCCACGGTGGTGATGGTGCTGGTGGCGCAGGTGCCGCCGCAGCGGCTGCAGGCGCTGGCCGTGCCGACCTACGTCATCGGCGTGCTGCTGCTGGTGGCGGTGGAGCTGGTGGGCGTCACGAGGAAGGGGGCGCAGCGCTGGCTCGACCTCGGCGTGGTGACGATCCAGCCCAGCGAGCTGATGAAGATCGCCATGCCGCTGATGCTGGCGTGGTGGTTCCAGCAGCGCGAGGGTCGGCTGCGCGTGTTGGACTTCGCGGTGGCCGCCGCGTTGCTGGCGCTGCCGGTCGGGCTGATCGTGCTGCAGCCGGATCTGGGCACGGCGCTGCTGGTGCTGGCCTCGGGGCTGTTCGTCATCTATTTTGCCGGGCTGAGCTGGCGCATCATCGTGCCGCCGCTGGTGCTGGGCGCGGTGGGCGTGGTCACGCTGATCGTCATGGAGCCGCAGTGGTGCGCGCCCGGGGTGGACTGGGTGGTGCTGCACGAGTACCAGCGCCAGCGCGTCTGCACGCTGCTCGACCCGACGCGCGATCCGCTCGGCAAGGGCTTCCACATCCTGCAGGGCATGATCGCGATCGGTTCCGGCGGCTTGTGGGGCAAGGGCTTCGGCCAGGGCACGCAGACGCACCTGGACTTCGTGCCGGAGCGCAGCACCGATTTCATCTTCGCGGCGTTCGCCGAGGAGTTCGGCTTCGTCGGCGTGCTGGGGCTGCTGACCGCCTACGGCCTGTTCGTCTGGCGCGGGCTGGTGCTGGCGATGGAGGCCTCGACGCTGTTCGGCCGGCTGCTGGCCGGCGCGCTGATCCTGGTGCAGTTCGTCTACGCCTTCGTCAACATCGGCATGGTCAGCGGCATCCTGCCGGTGGTGGGCGTGCCGCTGCCGTTCGTCAGCTACGGCGGCACGGCGATGGTGGCGCTGGGCGCCAGCCTGGGCTTGATGCTGTCGGTGGGGCGGCACAAGCGCCTGGTGCCGAGCTGAAGCGCGCGGGCGCCATGCCGGCGGGGGCTGCACGCTCGGGGCGCGCTGCCTACAATGCCGCCATGATCGCCGTCGAACCGACCCTGCAGCGCCTGGCCACGGCGCGCTCGCTGCTGCTCGATCCCTATGGACTGGACGAAAGCCACCTGCGCAGGGCGCTGGCGCGCATCATGGGCCCCGGCGTCGATGACGCCGACCTCTATTTCCAGTACACCCGCAGCGAAGGCTGGAGCCTGGAGGAGGGCATCGTCAAGACCGGCAGCTTCAGCATCGACCAGGGGGTGGGCGTGCGCGCGGTCAGCGGCGACAAGACCGCGTTCGCGTACTCGGACGACCTGAGCTGGGCGGCGCTGCGCGAGGCCGCCGACAGCGTGCGCGCCATCGGCCGCCAGGGCGGGGCGCAGCGGGCCGACCTGCGCCGCGGCCGCCGGCGCGTGGCGCCGTCGCGCGCGCTGTACGAACCGCACGACCCGATCGGCACGCTGGACAGCGCGGCCAAGGTGGCGCTGCTGGAAAAGGTGGAACGGCTGGCGCGCGCGCGCGACCCGCGCATCGTGCAGGTGATGGCGGGGCTCGCGGCCGAGTACGACGTGGTGCTGGTGGCGCGCGCCGACGGCGTGCTGGCCGCCGACGTGCGGCCGCTGGTGCGGCTTTCGCTGACGGTGATCGCGCAGCAGGGGCAGCGCCGCGAGGTCGGCTCCTCCGGCGGCGGCGGGCGCTGGGGGCTGGCGCGCTTCGACGACGCGCTGCTCGAACACTACGTCGATGAGGCCGTGCAGGCGGCGTTGACCAACCTGGAGTCGCGCCCGGCACCGGCCGGCGAGATGACGGTGGTGCTGGGCCCCGGCTGGCCCGGCGTACTGCTGCACGAGGCGGTCGGCCACGGGCTGGAGGGCGACTTCAACCGCAAGGGCTCCAGCGCCTTCGCCGGCCGCATCGGCCAGCGCGTCGCCGCCAAGGGCGTGACGGTGCTGGACGACGGCACGCTGGAGGGCCGGCGCGGCTCGCTCAACATCGACGACGAGGGCCACCCGACGCAGCGCAACGTCCTGATCGAGGACGGCATCCTGCGCGGCTACCTGCAGGACCGTCTCAACGCGCGCCTGATGGGCGTGCCGTGCACCGGCAACGGCCGGCGCGAGAGCTATGCGCACCTGCCGTTGCCGCGCATGACCAACACCTACATGCTGGCCGGCGAGCACGATCCGCAGGAAATCATCGCCAGCGTCCGGCGCGGCCTCTACGCGACGCATTTCGGCGGCGGCCAGGTCGACATCACCAGCGGCAAATTCGTCTTTTCCGCCAGCAGCGCGTGGTGGATCGAGGACGGCAAACTGGCCTACCCGGTCAAGGGCGCCACGCTGATCGGCAACGGCCCCGATGCGCTCAAGCGCGTGCGCATGATCGGCCGTGATCTGCAGCTCGACGCGGGGGTGGGCACCTGCGGCAAGGACGGCCAGAGCGTGCCGGTGGGCGTGGGCCAGCCGACGCTTCGCCTGGACGGCCTGACGGTGGGCGGCACGGCCTGAGCCGCTGCCCCGCGTGGCACGGCACGCCGTCGTTGCGGCGGCGCCACGCCGGCGGGGCCTGCCGTCAGCCAGGCGTCAAGCAGGCTGTGCTAAAGTGTGCGCCATGCGCAAGCACGGCTTTTACTTTGGCTACTTCTGGTTCTCTGGCGTCACCGACGGCCGAGAGGAGTGAAGTCGCCCAAAGCAAGCCTCCCGAATCTCGCAACCGTCGGTTTCCCAACCGGCGGTTTTTTTTTGCCCCCCCATGCCGAGGAGATTGCCGCGATGAGCCCCAGCCCCAGCAAAGCCAGCCTCACCGATGCGTGGTACGCCCACCCGGCCGACCGCACCAGTCAGACCGACGACCAGCGCATCGAGGACATCACCGTGCTGCCGCCGCCCGAGCACCTGATCCGCTTCTTCCCGATCCGCGGCACCGCGATCGAAAAGCTCATCACCCACACCCGCCGCACGATCCACCAGATCCTGCACGGCAAGGACGACCGGCTGCTGGTCATCATCGGGCCGTGCTCGATCCACGATCCGGCCGCGGCGATGGAGTACGCGCGGCGCCTGAAGGAGCAGCGCGACCGCTTCGCCGACCGGCTCGAGATCGTCATGCGCGTCTACTTCGAGAAGCCCCGCACCACGGTGGGCTGGAAGGGCCTGATCAACGACCCCTACCTGGACGAGAGCTTCCGCATCGACGAGGGCCTGCGCATCGCGCGCCAGCTGCTCATCGAGATCAACCGCCTGGGGCTGCCGGCGGCCAGCGAATTCCTCGACGTCATCAGCCCGCAGTACATCGCCGACCTGATCTCGTGGGGGGCGATCGGTGCGCGCACCACCGAAAGCCAGGTGCACCGCGAGCTGGCCTCGGGCCTGTCGGCGCCGATCGGCTTCAAGAACGGCACCGACGGCAACATCCGCATCGCCACCGACGCCATCCTGGCCGCCAGCCGCCCGCACCACTTCCTTTCGGTGCACAAGAACGGGCAGGTGGCCATCGTGCGCACCAAGGGCAACCCCGACTGCCACGTCATCCTGCGCGGCGGCAAGCTGCCCAACTACGACGCCGACAGCGTGGCCATCGCCTGCCAGCAGCTCGCCGACGCCAAGCTGCCTGCGCGCGTGATGGTCGACTGCAGCCACGGCAACAGCCAGAAGCAGCACGAGCGCCAGGTGGACGTGGCGCGTGACATCGCGGCGCAGGTCGGCTCGGGATCGGACCGCATCTTCGGCGTGATGGTGGAGAGCCACCTGCGCGCCGGGGCGCAGAAGTTCACCCCCGGCAAGGACGATCCGGCCAAGCTCGCCTACGGCCAGAGCATCACCGATGCCTGCATCGACTGGGATACCTCGGTGCAGGTGCTGCAGATGCTGGCCGAGGCGGTGGCGGCGCGGCGCACCCGGCGCGGCTGATTTCACCGAGGGCCGCGGGCCGTGTACGATCGCGGCAGGCGGTGCACGGCGCCGCCCGTCCTCTCACCCGCCAGCGGATCCCACCATGCGCAACCACGTCATCGTCTCCTTCGGGCCCGACCGCGAGTACACCTTCGACCTCGACGAGGTGCAGCCGATGCCGCACGACCTGGCGCGGCAGTGGATGGACGAGCAGTTCACCACGCTGGGCTGCGAGCCGCTGCGCCTCAGTGGCAAGGTGCTCACCGCCGACAAGGCGCTGGCCATCGCGCAGGCGGTGGGCGAGGAGCGCTTCGCCGACCCGGCGCACCGCGCCTGGGCGATGGTCTACGCGCGCGCGGTCGCCAGCCTGCTGGCCAAGCCCATCGTCAAGGTCGACGTGCCCGGCCTGACGGTGGGCTACTGAGCTGCCGCCGGCGCGCGCAGCGCGGCGGCCAGACGCTCATGAATGCCGCCGAAGCTGCCGTTGCTCATGCACAGGAGGTGGTCGCCTGGCCTTGCCGCGGCCACCACCTGCGCCACCAGCGCCTCGAGGTCGGCAGCGACGTGCGCGCGCGCGCCCAGCGGCGCCAGCGCGGCGGCGGCATCCCAGCCGAGCCCGCCGGCGTGGCAGAACGCCAGCGCCGCCTGCTCGAGCGCCCACGGCAGCTGCGCCTTCATCGTGCCGAGCTTCATCGTGTTGGAGCGCGGCTCGAAGATCGCCAGGATGCGCTCGTGCGCGCGGCCCTGGGCGTCGAGCCGCCGGCGCAGCCCGTCGATGGTCGTGCGCATCGCCGTGGGATGGTGCGCGAAGTCATCGTAGATCGTGATGGTGCCGTCGGCGCGGGTGACGCGGGCGCGCACTTCCAGCCGCCGACGCACCCCCTGAAAGTCCGCCAGGGCCTCGGCCGCCAGCGCGGGGCTGACGCCCACGTGCTCGGCCGCGGCGATGGCCGCCAACGCGTTGAGCTGGTTGTGCACGCCCGTCAGGCCCCAGCGCACGCGCGCCACCTCGCGCCCATGGCGCAGCACCGCAAAATCGTGCGGCTCGCCGTCGGCCACGTAGTCGCTGTTGGCGGCGCCGAAGGTGCGCAGCTCGCTGTAGAGCCCCTGGTGCAGCACGCGCGCGATCGCCTCTTCCAGCCCGTTGGCGATGACGCGGCCGCTGGCCGGCACGGTGCGCAGCAGGTGATGGAACTGGCGCTCGATCGCGGCCAGATCGTCGAAGATGTCGGCGTGGTCGAATTCCAGGTTGTTCAGCACCGCGGTGCGCGGCCGGTAGTGCACGAACTTGCTGCGCTTGTCGAAGAACGCGGTGTCGTATTCGTCGGCCTCGATCACGAACAGGGGCCGCCCGGGGCCCGCCGCCCCGCCCAGACGCGCCGACACACCGAAGTCCAGCGGCACGCCGCCGACCAGAAAGCCAGGCGAGCGCTGCGCATGCTGCAGGATCCAGGCCAGCATCGCGGTGGTGGTGGTCTTGCCGTGCGTGCCGGCCACCGCCAGCACGTGGCGCCCGTGCAGCACGTGCTCGGCCAGCCACTGCGGGCCGCTGGTGTAGCGCGCGCCGGCCTCCAGGATCGCCTCCATCAGCGGGAACTTCGGGCTGCCGTCCGGCAGCCGCGCGCGGCTGACGACGTTGCCGACCACGAACACGTCCGGGCGCAGGGCCAGCTGGTCGGCATCCCAGCCCTCGATCAGCTCGATGCCCAGCGCGCGCAGCTGCTCGCTCATCGGCGGATAGACGCCGGCGTCGCAGCCGGTGACGCGGTGGCCGGCCTCGCGCGCCAGTGCCGCCAGTCCCCCCATGAAGGTGCCGCAGATGCCGAGAATATGGATGTGCATGGGGGCGCATTATCGCGGTGCGCTGCGCCCGCGCCCGCCGTGCCCGACAATGGCGCCATGCACGACGACACGTCCCGACGCGAACTGGCCGCCGTGGCTGCGGCGCTGATGGTCGACGAGGGCCTCGAGGCGCGGGCCGCGCTGGCGCGCGCGCGTCAGCGGCTCGGCCTGCCGGCGCGGGTGCCGCCGCCCGATCCCGCCGCGCTCGACGCCGCGGTGCGCGAGCACCTGGCCCTGTTCCACGCCGACACCCAGCCACGCGAGCTGGCCGCCCTGCGCGCGACGGCCTTGGCGTGGATGCAGCGGCTGGCGGCGTTCGAGCCGCTGCTGGGCGGCGCGGTGTGGCACGGCACCGCCACGCGGCGCTCGGACATCCACCTGCAGCTGTTCAGCGATGACCCCAAGGCGGTGGAGATCACGTTGATCAACGCCGGCGTGGCCTACGACGCGGCGCAGGCGCGCGGCCTGCACGGCCGCGAGGTGCCGGTGCTGCACGTGGCGGTGCGCTGCGAGGGGCTGGGGGAGTCGGTCGGCCTGCACCTGTGGGTCAACGACGGGGCGGCGCGCCGCGGCGCGCGCCTGCCCGATGCGCTGGGGCGCACGCCGCGCGGCACCGCCGACGAGGTGCGCGCGCTGCTGGCTGCGGAGGGCGCGGCATGAACGCGCGCCGGGCGTGGATGATCGGCGTCGGCACGGCGGCGGCGGCGCTCGGCGCCGGCGTGGCGGCCTGGCGGCTGCGGCCGCAGCCGGTGGCCGAAGGCGCCGAGGCGGCGTTCTGGAGCGCCCGATGGGAGCGTCCCGAAGGCGGGGAGCTGATCGCCGCTGAGCTGCGCGGCGGGCCGCTGCTGCTCAACTTCTGGGCCACCTGGTGCCCGCCGTGCGTGGAGGAGCTGCCGCTGCTGGACCGCTTCTACCGTGAGCGGCAGGCGCAGGGCTGGCGCGTCGTGGGACTGGCGATCGACCAGCCCAGCGCCGTGCGCGCCTTCCTGCAGCGGCAGCCGCTGTCGTTTCCGGTCGGGCTCGCCGGCTTTGGCGGCACCGAGCTGGCACGCCAGCTCGGCAACCCTACCGGCGCGCTGCCGTTCAGCGTGGTGTTCGATGCCCAGGGCCGACTGGCGCAGCGCAAGCTCGGCAAGGTCGAGCCGGCCGACCTGCAGGCCTGGGCCGCCGCCTCAAGCTGACGGCGGCGCGGCCTCCTCGACGGCGCGTCCGAGGTGCGCGCGCACCTCGGACGCCGGCAGCGGCCGCGCATACAGGAAGCCCTGGTAGTGGTCGCAGCCGAGCCGGCTCAGCTGCCGCAGCTGGGCCGGCTGCTCCACCCCCTCGGCCACCACCTCCATGCCCAGCGCGTGGCCCATCTGCACGATCGCGGCGACGATGGCCGCCTCCGCTGCCGCCTCCTCGCCGAGCGCCATCACGAAGCTGCGGTCGATCTTGAGCCGGTGCAGCGGGAAACGCTTCAGGTAGGTCAGGCTCGAATAGCCGGTGCCGAAGTCGTCCAGCGACAGCTCCACCCCCAGCGCCGCCAGCGCCTGCAGCTTGGCCAGCGCCTCCTCGGCGTCGCGGATCAGGATCGATTCGGTCAGCTCCAGCTCGAGCAGCGCGGGCGGCAACCCGTGGCGCTGCAGCGCCGCGGCCACGTCCTGCACGAAGCCTGGTTGCTCGAACTGCAGCGCCGAGACGTTGATCGCCACCTGCCCCGCCACGCCCTCGTCCAGCCAGCGGCGTGCCTGCGCCACCGCCTGTTCCAGCACCCACTGGCCCAGCGCGCCGATCAGGCCGGTCTCCTCGGCCACGCCGATGAACGCCCCCGGCATCACCAGCCCGGCGCCGGGGCGGTGCCAGCGCAGCAGCGCCTCGCAGGCGGTGACGCGGCCGGCGCGCAGGTCGACGCGCGGCTGGAAGTGCAGCTCGAACTCGCCGCGCTGCAGGCCCTGGCGCATCGCGTGGTCGGTCTGGATGCGCGCCAGCAGGTCGGCGTTCATCGCCGGCTGGTAGAACCGCCAGTGTCCCTTGCCGCGCTCCTTGACCTGGTACATCGCGGTGTCGGCGCACTGGATCAGCTCGTCCAGCGTGGCGCCGTCCTGCGGGTACATCGCGATGCCGATGCTGCACGACAGCGTGAACTGCATCTCGTCGATCGTCACCGGCCGCGTCACCGCGTCGATGATGCGCCGCGCGGCGCACTCGGCCGCGTCGCGGTCGGCGTCGTGCAGATGGACGACGAACTCGTCGCCGCCCAGCCGCGCCAGCGTGTCGGTCTGGCGCAGGCAGCCGCGCAGCCGCGCGGCGATCTCCACCAGCACGCGGTCGCCGAAGGCGTGGCCGAGCGAGTCGTTGATGCCCTTGAAGCGGTCCAGGTCGAGGAACAGCACCGCGAAGCCCTGTCCGCTGCGCTGCGCCAGCCGGATCGCGTGGCCGACGCGCTCGCCCAGCATCAGCCGGTTCGGCAGGCCGGTCAGCGGATCGCTGTAGGCCAGCTGCTCGATGCGGCGCTGCGCCTCGAGCCTTTCCGACAGGTCCTTGGCGAACAGCACGGTGTTGAGCGGCTGGCCGTGCGCGTCGCGCAGCAGCACCCACGAGACCAGCAGCGCCACCCCCGGACCCTGCGGGCGACGCAGCCACAGCTCGCCCTCCCACACGCCGCGCCCGTCCAGCGCCACCTGCACCTCCTCGCGCCAGCGCGGGCGGTTGGGCGCATCCAGCAGTTCCTGTACCGCGCGGCCGGCCGGGTCGTCGTGCCCGAGCTGCGCCAGCCGCAGCGCCGCCGGGTTGCACGCCACGATGCGCAGCTGCGGATCGGTGACGACGATGGCGTCGAGGCTCGACTCGAACACCTTGGCCGCCAGGCGCAGCTTGGCGTCGATGGCCACGCGCTCGGTGACGTCGCGGTAGACGTGGATGCGCCCGATCGGCCGCCCGCGCGCCAGCTGTGGTCGCGAGGCGCGCTCCAGGATGCGGCCGCTGCGCAGCAGCACGATGTCGTGCGCCTCCATCAGCGGTGCGCGCTGCAGCTCGCCCAGGCGCGCCTGGAAGGCGCTGGCATCCTGCACCGCAGCGGCCAGGTGGCGCTGCAGCGCGCGTTCGTCGGGCTCGGTCAGCAGCGTCTCCGGCAGCTCCCAGATGTGCGCGAAGGCGCGGTTGAAAGCGCGCACGCCGCCGTCCAGGTCGCACACCAGGATGCCGTCGGCGGAGGACTCCAGCACCGCGCGCAGCTCGGCCAGCAGCTCCTCCAGCCGCTGGTGCGTGCGCTGCCACTCGGTCAGATCCTGCATGGCCACCAGCACCACCGGCGCACCCTCCTGGGGCCGCACGGGGCCGATGCGGCGCTGCACCCGCAGCAGCTCGCCGTCGGCGCGCCTGAGCAGCGCCTCCGACTCCAGCGTCTGCTGGATGCCGCGTCGCCATTCGTCCCAGTAGACGTGGTCCTGCAGATCGCTGGCCCATGCGTGCACCGGGCTGCCCACCATCGCCTCGCGCGTGGCGCCAACCAGCCGCAGCGCGGCCTGGTTGACCGCCAGGATGCGCAGCGTGGTCGGGTCGACCACCCAAACCGCCTCCAGCAGGCCCTCGGTGATGGCGGCCCAGTGCAGGTGGCTCACGGCACGCCTCCTTCGCCGTCACCGGCGCTGAGGGCCCGCTCGAAGAAGTAGCAGTAGCGGGCGCGCGGCTCCAGATAGTCCAGCGCCGCGCGTGGCAGCTGGTCGGGCCGCAGGCTGCGCTGGATCGACAGCTGCGGCTGGGTCTGCAGGTCCAGCAGCAGCGCCTCGCTGCGCGGCACGGTGGGGTCGTGCACCAGCACGCGCGGCTTGAGCGGGCGCGCGGCGTTGACCGCCTGCACCTGCGCGTAGCGGCCGTCGCTCAGCTGCACGATCGAGCCGGGCGGGTAGACCCCCAGCATGCGGATGAAGGCCGCCAGCGTGCGCGCCTCGAACTGCGCGCGGTGGCGCGCGAACAGCAGCGCCAGCGCCTCGTGAGGGGTGAGCGCCTTGGCGGGGTGGTGCGGGTTGCACAGCCGGTCGTAGCGGTTGACCAGCGCCAGCACCCGCGCCGCCGGCGTCATCGCCTCGGCCAGGCAGCCAGTCGGAAAGCCGCTGCCGTCGGCGTGCTCGTGGTGCTGCGCCACCGCCTGCGCCACCTCCTCGGGCAGCCCCATCGCACGCACCAGGCGTGCGCCCAGCTCGGCGTGCTCCTGGTAGGCCTTCAGCTGCGCGGGTGTGAAGGCGTCGTCCTTGTGGCGCACCAGCTCCGGCAGCCGCAGCTTGCCGACGTCGTGCAGCAGTGCCGCGGTTCCGAGCGTCTGCAGCGCCGCCGCCTCCAGTCCCAGCGCGCGCCCGAGCAGCAGGCTCAGCACCGCCACGTTCATCGCGTGCTGTGCGCCGCGGTCGCCCTGCACATCACCGAGCAGCCGGATGGCCGACTCGCCCTGACCGCAGATCTCGGCCACCAGCTCGCCGGCCAGCGCCTGTGCTTCCCCGGCCGCGCGTGCCGGCTCGTGCTCCGCGCCGTCCAGCAGCGCCTTGCAGCGCCGCGCTCCCTCGTGGTAGCGCCGCTCGCAGCGCTGCAGGCTGCGCCGCTGGGCCGCCAGCGCCGCCAGGCGCGCGGCCTGCGCCGGGTCGGCCGACGGCGACGCTTCCTGCGTAGCGGAAGACGCCGCGGCGGCCGTGCCGTCCTCCTCGGATTCGGGGTCGCTGCGCGCCGGATCGATGCGCACCCGCGTCAGGCCCAGTGCGCGGATGGTCTCGATCTGCCGTGCCGTGGTGATGCGGAAGTTGTTGCGCGGGAACGGATGGTCCATCCACCCCAGATCCAGCAGCACGAAATGACCGACCCGCAGCTCCGTCACCGGAATCACGGGCAGAGGCGGTTCGGTCATCGGGCGCTCCCATGCAAGACAGGCATGGGCGCCATTATCGCCACCTTCGACGGCGTCGGTGCGGCCGTGTTGCGCTACAGTGCGGGGCCGCCACCGCTGCAAGGCCATGCTCGTTCCGCTGCCGATCGACGACATCACGCTGGGGGAGCCGCTGCCCGTCAACGTCTGGGACGCGCGCGGCCGGCTGCTGCTGCGCAAGGGCGCGGTGATCCGCGACGAGCACCACCGCGAGTGGCTGCGCCTGCACGCGCCGATGATCCGGCGCGAGGATCACGAGACCTGGCACTTCCACTACACCGCGGCGCTGGACCGCGCGCTGCGCAGCAACCGGTCGCTGGAGGATATCGCCCATGTCGGCCGCCCGATGCAGTTCGAGGCGCCGGCCGAGGTGGACGAGGACGCGCGTCCGCTGACCGAGACGCTGGCGGACCTGCACGCGACCCTGACGCTGCTGCTGCACCATGGCGAGCAGGCGCAGGACTTCGGCGGCCGCTTCGTGCGCGTGGATCAGCGGCTGCAGCGCCTGCTGCACCAGCGGCCGGACGACGTGCTGTTCGTGCTGGTGCAGATGCTGTTCGATCGCGGCCTGGGCTACAGTGCCAGCCATGCGCTCACCTGTGCCGCGGTGGCCGAGCTGGTGGCGCAGACCCTGCAGTGGCCGACGCCGACGCGTGAGGCGGTGCGCCGCGCCGCGCTGTCGATGAACGTCGGCATGGCGCGGCTGCACGACGACCTGGCGCGGCAGGACGCGCCACTCAACCCGCAGCAGCGCTCGGCGGTGCACGCCCATCCGCTGCGCGGCGAGGAGATCCTGCGCCGCGTCGGCGTCAGCGATCCGCTCTGGTTGGGCCTCGTGCGCGATCACCACGAGGTCGCCGGCGGGGGCGGCTACCCGCGCGGGCTGGCCGAGGTGAGCGAGCCCGCGCAGCTGCTGCGCCTGGCCGACGTCTACGTCGCGCGGTTGAGCCCGCGCCTGCACCGCCCCGGTCTGCCGGCGCAGCGCGCCGCGCGCGACGTCTGCCTGGACGCCAGCGGCATGCCCACGCCGCTGGGCGCGGCGCTGGTGCGCACGCTGGGTCTGTACGTGCCGGGCAGCTACGTGGAACTGGCCGGCGGTGAGCTGGCGGTGGTGGTGCGCCGCGGCCGGCGGGCCACGACGCCGCTGGCGTTCGCGCTGACCGGCCGCGACGGCCTGCCGCGCGGTGAGCCGCTGTTGCGCGACACCGCCGATCCCGCCCACGAGGTGCGCCGCAGCGTCGCGCCCCACGAGATCAAGGTGCGCCTGGATCCGGGCCGGCTGCTGGCGCGGGTTTGACGTGCCCGTGGCGTCACGGCGCTGCGCGGTGGTTGCCGCGCGGACGTTGGCGGCAGCGCATGGCACCCGGATGGTGCAGTGCATGCCAGCCTGGGGGCGGCTTGAACCACATCAGGGATTTTCCCCGGTGCGGGTGAAGGTCGGGTGCGGCCAACGATGTCTTGGACAGGCGCGTCGCCTCGCCGGCCATGATTGGCATGGGGCTTGCTTCTCCTACGTGGCCATCGTCCACAGGAGCGTCCCCATGACCCAGTACTTCGATCCCTACGACGCGGACCGTCCCCTGATGCTCAGGTGCAGCTGCGGCCGCCACCACACCGAGGCCGAGCACCGGCGGGAAGAGGCGCAAGCGCGCCATCAGGCCCTCACCACCCTGCGCCAGCGCAGCGAATCGCCCGACTTCGTCGAGTACGCCAATCAGTTCATCGAGGCGGCACTGGTCAAGGCGCTTTTTCCGCAGGACGCGGTGCGGCGCCGCTTCCTGCGTGCCGTCGGCAAGACCACGGCGATGGCGGCCATTGCCAGCGTGGTGCCGATCGCCAGCCTGCAGGCGATGGCGCAGGAAAAGGCCGCGCTGGAGAAGAAGGATCTCAAGATCGGCTTCATCCCGATCACCTGTGCCACGCCGCTGATCATGGCGCACCCGTTGGGCTTCTATCAGAAGCAGGGCCTCAACGTCGAGATCGTCAAGACCGCCGGCTGGGCTCTGATTCGCGACAAGATGCTCAACAAGGAGTACGACGCGACTCACTTCCTGTCGCCGATGCCGTTGGCCATCAGCCTGGGACTGGGCTCCAACGCCACGCCGATGAACGTGGCCACGATCCAGAACACCAACGGGCAGGCCATCACGCTGGCGCTCAAGCACAAGGACAAGCGCGACCCGAAGGACTGGAAGGGCTTCAAGTTCGCGGTGCCGTTCGAGTATTCGATGCACAACTTCCTGCTGCGTTACTACGTGGCGGAGGCCGGTCTCGATCCGGACAAGGACATCCAGATCCGCGTGGTGCCGCCGCCGGAGATGGTGGCCAACCTGCGCGCCGGCAACATCGATGGCTTCCTTGGCCCCGATCCGTTCAACCAGCGTGCGGTGTTCGAGGAGGTCGGCTTCATCCACCTGCTGACCAAGGACCTCTGGAACGGGCATCCCTGCTGCGCCTTCGGCACCAGCTCGGAATTCATCCAGCAGAACCCCAACACGTTTGCGGCGTTGTTCCGGGCCGTGCTGACCGCCGCCGCCATGGCGCGTGAAGCCCGCAACCGCGAGCTGATCGCCAAGGTGATCGCACCTGCCCAGTACCTCAACCAACCCGAGGTCGTGTTGCAGCAGGTGCTGACCGGCCGCTTCGCCGACGGCCTCGGCAAGGTACACAACGTGCCCGATCGGGCTGACTTCGACCCGATACCGTGGCAGAGCATGGCGGTGTGGATGCTGACCCAGATGAAGCGTTGGGGCTACATCAAGGGTGACGTCAACTACCGGCAGATCGCCGAGCGTGTCTTCCTGCTGACCGACGCCCGCAAGCACATGAAGGAGCTGCGCATGCCGGTCGCCGAAGGTTCGGGCTACCGCAAGCACACCATCATGGGCAAGGAGTTCGATCCGGCCAAGCCCGAGGAGTACCTCAACAGCTTCGCGATGCGGAGGGCGTGAGCGATGCGGTCGGCTCCGCTGCACCTGCGCGCGGCGTTGGTGTCGCTGCTGCTGCTGTTCGTGGTGGTCGCGGCGTGGCACGCGGCCACTGGCGGCGCATCGGCGCCCGCTTCCGTCTCGACCTCGCTGACGGCTGAGGAAATCGAATACCTGCGCATGATGGGCAAGGATCCGGAGGGTGCCGCTGCCAAGACGGGGGGCTTCCCGGCGCCGTTGGCCGTGGCGGAGGCGGCCTGGAAGCACCTGTCGGATCCGTTCTACGACCGCGGCCCGAACGACAAGGGCATCGGGCTGCAGTTGCTGCATTCGCTGGCGCGCGTCGCCATGGGGTTCGGCCTGGCTGTGCTGGTGGCGCTGCCGCTGGGCTTCGTGATCGGCATGTCGCCGCTGATGCGCAAGGCCCTGGATCCGTTCGTCCAGGTGCTCAAGCCCATCAGTCCGCTGGCATGGATGCCGCTGGCGCTCTACACGCTGAAGGACTCCAACGTCAGCGGGGTGTTCGTGATCTTCATCTGCTCGGTGTGGCCGATGCTAATCAACACCGCCTTCGGCGTCGCCTCGGTCAAGCGCGACTGGCTCAATGTGGCGGCCACGCTGGAGGTCTCGCCGCTGCGCAGGGCGTTGCGCGTCATCCTGCCGGCGGCCGCTCCCACGATCCTGACCGGCATGCGCATCAGCATGGGCATCGCATGGCTGGTCATCGTCGCAGCCGAGATGCTGGTCGGCGGCACGGGCATCGGCTACTTCGTCTGGAACGAGTGGAACAACCTCAGTCTGCCCAACGTGATCTTCGCCATCCTGACGATCGGGGTGGTCGGCATGCTGCTCGACCAGCTGTTCGGCCTTTTGCAGAGGGCGGTGACCTATGTGGAGTGAACGACATCCGGAGGACACGCCGATGACGGCCTCGACCAGTCCAGCTCCCGAGTCTGCGAAGGCGGTCTCGGCGCCGTTCCTGCAGGTGCAGCAGTTGTCCAAGGCCTACCACCCGGCACGCCCGGTTTTCGCCGACGTCTCGTTCACGCTGGAGCGCGGCGAGTTCGTCTGCATCATCGGTCACTCCGGATGCGGCAAGACCACGATCCTCAACATCCTCGCGGGGCTGGACACGGCGACGTCCGGCTACGTCTTCATGGACGGCCGGGAGGTACGGGGCCCCGGGCTGGAACGCGGAGTCGTCTTCCAGAACCACGCCCTGATGCCATGGCTAACCGTGCGGCACAACATCGCGTTTGCGGTCGAGTCGCGCTGGCCGCAGTGGAAGGCTGCGCAGGTGCGTGAGCACGTCGAGCGCTACGTGGCGATGGTGGGGCTGAGCCACGCCATCGACAGGAAGCCGAGCCAACTTTCAGGAGGCATGAAGCAGCGGGTTGGCATCGCGCGGGCGTTCGCCATTCAGCCGAAGATGCTGCTGCTCGACGAGCCGTTCGGCGCGCTGGACGCGCTGACCCGCGGCTCGATCCAGGACGAGCTGATGGCCATCGTGCGCCAGACCCGGCAGACGGTCTTCATGATCACGCACGACGTGGACGAGGCCATCCTGCTGGCCGACCGCATCCTGCTGATGCACAACGCTGCCGACACGCCCGCCGGCTTCCGGCCGGGCGGCATCGCCGAGGTGGTCTCCAACCCGCTGCCGCGTGACCGCAGCCGCGCCACCCTGCACCACCTGCCCGGCTATTACGAGCTGCGCAACCACATCGTCGACTTTCTCGTCACCCGCGCCAAGGCGCACTGAATCCCGAACCTGCCGTCAGGAGTCAACATGAACCGCAACGACGTGACCGAAAAGATCATCGCGACCAAGGTCGCCAAGGGCATCAAGTGGGCCGACGTGGCCAAGCGCGTGGGCCAGTCCAAGGAGTGGACCACCGCGCTGTGCCTCGGGCAGATGACGGCCACGGCCGAGCAGGCACAGGTGCTGGCCGAGATCTTCGACCTGACCGACGAGGAGAAACGGTGGCTGCAGGTGGTGCCCTACAAGGGGTCGCTGCCGACCGCGGTGCCGACCGATCCGCTGATCTACCGCTGGTACGAGATCGTCAACGTGTACGGCACGACGATCAAGGAGCTCATCCACGAGGAGTTTGGCGACGGCATCATGAGCGCGATCGACTTCAGCCTCGACATCACACGCGAGCCGGATCCGAAGGGGGATCGCGTCCGCGTGGTCATGTCCGGCAAGTTCCTGCCGTACAAACAGTACTGAACGGTTTCCGGAAACCCGCTTCGGCTGCTGCTGGAAGACCCAGGGGCTCCGCGCTGGCGGCGGAGCCGGCCATGCCCTAAGCCGTGAAGAGAGCGGACGCCATCTTCGCGTCCGCTGTCGCCGCGTGGCGGCGGCTTGGCAACCGTTCGAATTTGACCTCAGCCTGCGAGGCTGAGCCATGCCGGCGACGCCAGAAAAAGTCCGTTGGTCGGGGTGAGAGGATTCGAACCTCCGGCCTCTACGTCCCGAACGTAGCGCTCTACCAGGCTAAGCTACACCCCGAGGCCTGCCGTTGTCCGCGTCAGGAGCGGCGCGTCAACAGCTGAGTCGCTAATTGTAGCAGAGCTTCGCGGTGTTGCTCGCGTACAACGTCGTCGCCGGTCGGCAGGGCGCGCGCGGCGTCGAGGGCGCGCTGCGCCTCGGCGGCGGCGCAGGCACGTGCTTCGGCCAGGCCGCCGCTGTCGCGCACGATCGCCAGGATCTCGTTCAGCCGATCGCTGCCGCCCTGCTCGATGGCGGCGCGGATCAGCGCCGCCTGCTGTGGCGCGCAGCGGCGCAGCGCGCAGATGATGGGCAGCGTCACCTTGCCCTCACGCAGGTCGTCGCCGAGGTTCTTGCCGAGCTGCGCGGCGTCGCCCTCGTAGTCGAGCACGTCGTCGACGATCTGGAAGGCTGCGCCCAGCGCCTGGCCATAGGTGGCGCACAGCGCCTCCGTGGCCTCGTCCGCGCCGGCCAGCAGCGCGGCCAGCCGGGCGCTGGCCTCGAACAGCTTGGCGGTCTTGGCGCGGATGACGCGCAGGTAGGCCGCTTCGTCCAGCGCGGCGTCGTGCATGTTCATCAGCTGCAGCACCTCGCCCTCGGCGATGACGTTGGTGGCGTCGGCCAGCACGCGCATGATGCGCATGTCGCCGCAGTCCACCATCATCTGGAACGCGCGCGAGTAGAGGAAGTCGCCGACCAGGACGCTGGCGGCGTTGCCGAACACCTGGTTGGCGGTGTCGCGCCCGCGGCGCAGGGTCGATTCGTCGACCACGTCGTCGTGCAGCAGCGTGGCGGTGTGGATGAACTCCACCACCGCCGCCAGCGTGTGGCGCCGTGCGTCGGTGCAGCCCAGCGCCCCGCACATCAGCAGCAGCAGGGCGGGGCGCACGCGCTTGCCGCCGGCGCCGATGATGTAGTGCGCCACCTGCCCGACCAGCGGCACGTCGCTGGTCAAGCGCTGGCGGATCACGGCATCGACCGCCTGCATGTCGGCGGCCACCAGCTGCAGCGCCTGGGTGGCGGTGGGGGCGGGGGCGGTGGTGTCCAAGGCAAGGTTGTCCGGAGGCCGGCCGGTGCGCGGCGCACCATGCCGGTCGTGGGGTTGCGGCCGGATTATAGAAACCGATCGCGGCGCGGCCTCCTATAATGTCAACGGTTCCGCGAGGAGCGTTGCAGTGCCGCAGGCTGGTTCGAGCCCGGCGCGAGGCTCGACGGAACCGCCGCCCGCGCCAGCCCCGGCGCGCCGCGGCGATGCTGGCAACGACGCTCACCCACCGGCGCGTGGCGTGAGCTTGCAAGCCCCCCGCCGGTGGCCCCCTCAAAGCGTAGGAGTCACCGCATGAACGCACCGCTGCACCACCCCCTGCCGACCGACTGCGTCGTGGCCGACCTCGGCCTGGCCGAATGGGGCCGCAAGGAAATCCGCATCGCCGAGACCGAGATGCCCGGCCTGATGGCGATCCGCGAGGAATACGCGCCGAGCCAGCCGCTCAAGGGCGCGCGCATCGCCGGCAGCCTGCACATGACGATCCAGACCGCCGTGCTGATCGAGACGCTGCAGGCGCTGGGCGCGCAGGTGCGCTGGGCCTCGTGCAACATCTTCTCGACGCAGGACCACGCCGCCGCGGCGATCGCCGCCGCCGGCACGCCGGTGTTCGCCTTCAAGGGCGAGACGCTGGAGCAGTACTGGGACTACACGCACCGCATCTTCGAGTTCGGCCCGGCCGGCAGCCCCGAGGAGGGCCCGAACATGATCCTGGACGACGGCGGGGATGCCACGCTGCTGATGCACCTGGGCTGCAAGGCCGAGCGGGATCCATCCGTGCTGGATCACCCCAAGAGCGAGGAGGAGCGCGTGCTGTTCGCCGCGATCCGCGCGCGCCTGGCGCAGGATCCGACCTGGTACAGCCGCAAGGCCGCGCAGATCATCGGCGTGACCGAGGAGACCACCACCGGCGTCAATCGCCTCAAGCAGATGGCCGCGCGCGGCGAGCTGATGTTTCGCGCCATCAACGTCAACGACAGCGTCACCAAGAGCAAGTTCGACAACCTCTACGGCTGCCGCGAGTCGCTGGTGGACGGCATCAAGCGCGCCACCGACGTGATGATCGCCGGCAAGATCGCCGTCGTTTGCGGCTACGGCGACGTCGGCAAGGGCAGCGCGCAGGCGCTGCGGGCACTCTCCGCCCAGGTGTGGGTGACCGAGATCGACCCGATCTGCGCGCTGCAGGCGGCCATGGAGGGCTACAAGGTCGTCACGATGGACTGGGCGTGCGACAAGGCCGACATCTTCGTCACCGCCACCGGCAACAAGCACGTCATCACCTACGAGCACATGGCCAAGATGAAGGACCAGGCCATCGTGTGCAACATCGGCCACTTCGACAACGAGATCGACGTGGCGGCGCTGGAGGCGCGCTGCCGCTGGGAGGAGATCAAGCCGCAGGTCGACCACGTGATCTTCGAGGACGGCAAGCGCATCATCCTGCTGGCCAAGGGGCGGCTGGTCAACCTGGGCTGCGCCACGGGGCACCCGAGCTACGTGATGAGCAGCTCGTTCGCCAACCAGACGATCGCGCAGATCGAGCTCTTCACGCACCGCGACTTCTACGAGAAGGGCAAGGTCTACGTGCTGCCCAAGCACCTGGACGAGAAGGTGGCGCGGCTGCAGCTCAAGAAACTGGGCGCGATGCTGACCGAGCTGACCGACGAGCAGGCCGCCTACATCGGCGTGCCGAAGGAGGGGCCCTACAAGCCCGACACCTACCGCTACTGACGGCGGCGCGTGCGAGGCATGCGGGCCGATCAGGCGCTGGTGCAGGCGGGCCTTGCCGTGTCGCGTTCGGCGGCGCAGCGGCTGATCTGCGCCGGCGCGGTGCGCTGGCGCGCGGCTGAGGGCGCGCCGTGGCAGCCGCTGCGCAAGGCGGGCGACACCGTGCCGCCGCAGGCGCAGTGGCAGCTGGCGGATGACGCCGAGGTGCGCTACGTCTCGCGCGGCGGGCTCAAGCTCGCCGCGGCGCTGCAGCGCACCGGCGTGCCGGTGGCCGGGCGGCGCTGCCTCGACGTGGGGCAGAGCACCGGCGGCTTCACCGACTGCCTGCTGCAGGCGGGGGCCGCCCAGGTGGTCGGGGTGGACGTCGGCCACGGTCAGCTGCACCCGCGCCTGCGCGCGGACGCGCGCGTGCTGGCGATCGAGGGCTGCAACGCGCGCGAGCTCAGCGCCGAGCGGCTCGTGGCCGCCGGCGGCCCCGCCGCCGCGCCGCCGTTCGACCTGATCGTCGGCGACCTTTCGTTCATCTCGCAGACGCTGGTGTGGCCGGCGCTGGTGCCGCTGCTGGCGCCGGGCGGCTCGATGCTGATGCTGGTCAAGCCGCAGTTCGAGCTGCAGCCCGCCGACATCGGCAAGGGCGGCGTGGTGCGCGACGGGGGGGCGCTCGTGCGCGTGCGCCAGCGCATCGAGCGCGCCGCAGCCGCGCAGGGCCTCGTGCTGCGCGACTACTTCGACAGTCCGATCGCCGGGGGCGACGGCAACCGGGAGTTTCTGGCATGGCTTTGCCGTTGAGTTTCGAATTCTTTCCGCCCAAGACGCCGGAAGGCGCCGCCAAGCTGCGCGCGGCGCGGCAGCGGCTGTACGCGGCGCGGCCGCAGTTCTGCTCCGTCACCTACGGCGCCGGCGGCTCCACGCAGGAGGGGACGTTGGCCACCGTGGCGGAGATCCAGGCCGAAGGCATGGACGCCGCGGCGCACTTCTCGTGCATCGGCGCCACGCGCGAGCGCGTGCGCGCGCAGCTGGCCGAGCTGCAGCGCATGGGTGTGAAGCGCCTGGTGGCGCTGCGCGGCGACCTGCCGAGCGGCTACGGGCTGGGTGGCGAGTTCACCTACGCGCGCGACCTCGTGGCCTTCATCCGCGCGGAGTTCGGCGCCGCCTTCCACATCGAGGTTGCGGCCTATCCGGAGATGCACCCGCAGGCGCGCTCACCGCAGGCCGACCTGCAGGCGTTCGCCGAGAAGGTGCGCGCCGGAGCGGACGGCGCCATCACGCAGTACTTCTTCAACACCGACGCCTACTTTCGCTTCGTCGACGACGCGCATGTGCTGGGCGTGGACGTGCCGATCGTGCCGGGCATCATGCCGATCACCAACGCCTCGCAGCTGATGCGCTTCTCGGATGCCTGCGGCGCCGAGATCCCGCGCTGGATCCGCCTGCGGCTGCAGGGCTATGGCGACGACGTGGCCTCGATCCGCGCCTTCGGGCTGGATGTCGTCACCGACCTGTGCGACCAGCTGCGCACCGCCGGCGTGCCGGGCCTGCACTTTTACACGATGAACCAGGCCGAGCCGACGCTGGCGATTTTGCAGCGGCTGGGTATGATCGAGGCAGGGTAATGAGGCAAAGCGCCGCACGGCGGCGCAAGGGTCAGCTCCCCTTGGAAGAGGCGCCATGGACTGGATCGAACAGGCCCGCCGGCAACTGGACGGCGCGCTGCCGGAAGGCAGCCGCGTGATCCTGTTCGGCTCGCACGCGCGCGGGCAGGCCCGGCCTGACAGCGACCTCGATCTGCTGGTCGTCGAGCCCGAAGTGACCGATCGTCACGCCGAGATGGCGCGGCTGGCGGCCCTGCTCGGGCGTGCGCATATCCCGGCCGACGTGGTGGTGATGAGCACGGCGGCCTTCGAGCGGCAGGCGGGCGTGGTCAACACGCTGGCGTGGCGAGCCCAGCGCGAGGGACGGGCGCTGTGAGCGATGCGCTCACCCACGCGCGGCAGCTGCTGGCGCGGGCGCACGACGACGCCTACGTGATCGCCCGCTTGGCCGACGAGCCGGGCGCACCGGCCTGGGTACTGGGTTTTCACGCCCAACAGGCGGTGGAGAAGACGCTCAAGGCCGTGTTGACGCTGCGCGGGCAGGTCTATCCCCGCACGCACAACCTCGTGCTGCTGGCGCAGGTGCTGGAGGACGCAGGGCTGCTTTTGCCGCAGTCGCCGGATGCGCTGGCCACACTGGTACCGTATGGTGTGGCGCTGCGCTACGACGCCCTCGACGAGGATGAACCCCGCCTTGACCGCGGCGCCCTGCGCCGGCAGGTCGACTGGTGGCTGGCCTGGGCGCAACGGTTCGTCGATGGTGCAGGGGCGTAGCGCCGTCGGCGTCTCGCCAGACGCGAGCCGCATGTCGGCCAGCAGGTCGCGCTCCAGGTCGAGCCAGTGGCCCGGATCCTGCCAGGGGCTCGGGCAGGGGGCTTGGCATGGTGCGACGTCATGGCGCACGGTCATGTCGTCATGACGCAAAAGTCGTGGACGCCGCCGCGGCCGGTGCGCTATCGTTGCCGGCGTTGCGTTTTTCGAGGAGAACTTGCCGATGCGATTCGAGACCCAGGCCGTGCACGCCGGCTACCGCCCCGACCCGACCACCAAGGCCGTGGTGCCGCCGATCTACCAGACGGTGGCCTATGCGTTCGACAGCGCGCAGCACGGCGCCGACCTGTTCGACCTGAAGGTGCCGGGCAACATCTACACGCGCATCATGAACCCGACGCAGGCGGTGCTGGAGGAGCGGCTGGCGGCGCTGGAAGGCGGCATCGGCGCGCTGGCGCTGGCCTCCGGGCAGGCGGCCATCACCTATGCGATCCAGACGATCGCCGAGGCCGGCGACAACATCGTCTCGGCCAGCACGCTCTACGGCGGCACCTACAACCTGTTCGCGCACACGCTGCCGCAGTTCGGCATCGAGGTGCGCTTCGCCGACAGCGACCGGCCCGAGACCTTCGAGCCGCTGATCGACGCGCGCACCAAGGCGATCTACTGCGAATCGATGGGCAACCCGCGCGGCAACGTCACCGACATCGCGGCGCTGGCGGCCATCGCGCACCGCCACGGCGTGCCGCTGATCGTCGACAACACGGTGCCGAGCCCCTACCTGTGCCGCCCGTTCGAGCACGGCGCCGACATCGTCGTGCACTCGCTGACCAAGTACCTCGGCGGCCACGGCACCAGCGTCGGCGGGGCGATCGTCGATTCGGGCAAGTTCCCGTGGGCCGAGCACAAGGCGCGCTTCCGCCGCCTGAACGAGCCCGACGTCAGCTATCACGGTGTCGTCTACACCGAGGCGCTGGGGCCGGCGGCCTACATCGCGCGGGCACGCGTGGTGCCGCTGCGCAACATGGGCGCGGCGATCTCGCCGTTCAATGCCTTCCTGATCCTGCAGGGCATCGAGACGCTGCCGCTGCGCATGGACCGCATCTGCGACAACACGCTGGCGGTGGCGCAGTTCCTGCGCCAGCACCCCAAGGTGCGCTGGGTGCGCTACGCCGGGCTGCCGGACGATCCGTACCACGCGCTGGCGCAGCGCTACCTGGGCGGGCGCGCTTCGGGCCTGCTGACCTTCGGCATCGAGGGCGGGCGCGCCGCCGGCGAGCGCTTCCTGGATGCGCTGCAGCTCTTCACGCGGCTGGTCAACATCGGCGACGTGCGCTCGCTGGCCACGCACCCGGCCAGCACCACGCACCGGCAACTGTCGCCCGAGGAGCTGGCCAAGGCCGGCGTCACCGAGGACACGGTGCGCCTGTGCGTCGGCATCGAGCACATCGAGGACCTGAAGGCCGACCTGGCGCAGGCGCTGGCGGCCGCCTGAGCTGGTGACGTGTCCCGGCGCGGTGTGTTGGCGGGGAGGCCGGCGCCACATCCGGTGGCGGCGCGGTTCAGCCTTGGGCCTCGCCCGCGTCCACCTTCCACGCCGCAGCCGGCCCCTGGCGCAGGGCGGCCAGCAGCCACGGCAGCGCCGTGCGCAGCTGGTCGGCCAGGGTGTAGGGCGGGTTGATGACGAAGAGGCCGCTGGCGCGCAGGCTGCCGGCGGGGCGGCCGCGCGCGGCGGCGGCCTTGGCCGCCGGGTCGGCCGGCGTGCCGACGTTGAGTTCGGCCTGCAGCCACGCGCGGCCGTGGTGCTGCGCCAGCGCGCGCAGGCGCCTGGGCAGCGCGTGCGCCTGCTCGCGCGCGATCAGCGGGTACCAGACGACGTAGCAGCCGACGGCGAAGCGGTGCAGCGCCTCGCCCAGCGTCGCCACCACGGTGGCGTAGTCGCGCTTGAGCTCGTAGCTGGGGTCGATCAGCACCAGGCCGCGCCGCGATGGGGGCGGCAGCAGGGCGCGCAGGCCGGTGAAGCCGTCGCTGCGGCGCAGCTCGATGGCCGGGCGGGGCTCGCGCGCGCGCCAGTCGCGCACCGCGCGATCCAGCAGCCGGCCGTCGGTCGGGTGCCACTCGAACAGCACCAGCCGGTCCTGCGGCCGCAGGCGCGCGGCCAGCAGCGCCGGCGAGCCGGGGTAGTGGCGCAGCGCACCGTCCGGGTTGGCCGCGGCCACCGCGTCCAGGTAGGCGCGCACCGCGGCCGGGGCGTCGCGGTGGGCGGTGGCGTGCGCCCACAGCGCGCCGATGCCGGCCTGCGCCTCGCCGGAGGTGCGCGCGGCTTCGTGGTCGAGCCGGTACTGCCCGGCGCCGGCGTGCGTGTCCACCAGCAGCAGGCCGCCGTCCTTGCGCTGCAGGTGTTCCAGCGCCGCCAGCAGCGCGACGTGCTTGAGCACGTCGGCATGGTTGCCGGCGTGGAACGCGTGTCGATAGCTGAACATGGGCCGATCGTAGCCCACGTCGGCGCGCGGGCGCGACACCCGGTCGGTTCTGACCGAGGGATCGGCGCTTTCTGTTAGAATGCCCTGTTTCGCAGCGCTTGCCTGGCTCCGCGGCGAAACCTTCGAGCCCACCTCAGAGGCCGCCAGCAGAAGCGGCACCGACCGTGGAAAAGAGCCGGCCAAACCACTGAAAGCTCACGCATCATGACCAAGACCTTCAGCGCCAAGCCCGCTGAGGTGGTGCACGAGTGGTTTGTGATTGACGCCACCGACAAGGTGCTCGGACGTGTCGCCAGCGAAGTGGCACGCCGGCTGCGCGGCAAGCACAAGGCCATCTACACCCCTCACGTCGACACGGGCGACTTCATCATCGTCGTCAACGCCGACAAGATCCGCGTCACGGGCAACAAGGCCCTGGACAAGATCTACTACCGCCACACCGGCTATCCGGGTGGCATCCGCTCGATCAACTTCCGCGACATGCAGGCCAAGCACCCCGGCCGCGCGCTGGAGAAGGCCGTCAAGGGCATGCTGCCCAAGGGACCGCTGGGCTACGCGATGATCAAGAAGCTCAAGGTCTACGCGGGCCCCGACCATCCGCACGGCGCCCAGCAGCCCAAGGTGCTGGAGATCTAAAGGAGCGGCAGCATGATCGGTGAATGGAACAACGGCACCGGCCGGCGCAAGACCAGCGTCGCCCGCGTGTTCCTGAAGAAGGGCTCGGGCAAGATCACGATCAACGGTCGTGACATCCGCGAGTATTTCGGTCGCGAGACCTCCATCATGATCGCGCGCCAGCCGCTGGTGCTGACCGGCCATGAGGAGACGTTCGACATCATGGTCAACGTGCACGGCGGCGGTGAATCCGGCCAGGCCGGTGCGGTGCGCCACGGCATCACGCGTGCGCTGATCGACTACGACCCGAGCCTGAAGCCCCAGCTGAGCGCTGCCGGCTACGTCACGCGCGATGCGCGTGAGGTCGAGCGCAAGAAGGTGGGTCTGCGCAAGGCCCGCCGCGCCAAGCAGTTCAGCAAGCGCTGAAGACCGCGCCTGCGCACGGCTGCCGCCGCCATCGGCAGGCGGGGCCTTCACGACGTCAACCGCCCGTCGCGTCCACCGATGCGCGGGCGGTTGGCCATTGCGGGGCGGGGCATGCCGGGCAAGTCCCTGCCGCCGGTGTTGGCATGCCGGCCAGGGGGAGCGACGCTGGCCGTCCCGTTGCGCTAAGCTCCCGCCCATCGACCAACCATCACGAGGAGCGCTGCCATGAGTGCCGTCGCCGAAACCTCCGCGGCCGAGACCGTCGCCGCGATGCCCGACCCGCTGGTGTTCACCGACGCCGCCGCAGCCAAGGTGGCCGAGTTGATCGCCGAGGAGGGCAATCCCGATCTCAAGTTGCGCGTGTTCGTGCAGGGTGGCGGCTGCTCGGGCTTCCAGTACGGCTTCACGTTCGACGAGACCGTCAACGAGGACGACACGCAGATGGTCAAGAACGGCGTGACGCTGCTGATCGACGCGATGAGCCTGCAGTACCTGGTCGGCGCCGAGATCGACTACAAGGAAGACCTGCAGGGGGCGCAGTTCGTCATCCGCAACCCGAACGCGGTGACGACCTGCGGCTGCGGCTCCAGCTTCAGCGTCGGCTGACGCCGGCCCTGCCTCCGGCGCGCGCCGCGGCGGCCGACGCGGCGCTGTCCCGGAGGCGCCGGTCAGGCGGGGTAGAGCGCCCCCAGCACCCGCGGCCCCGCCGCTGCGGTGACCTCCGGCACGTTGCCGGGACGGCCACGCAGATGCTGCGCGGCCAGCCACGCGAACGCGGCCGCCTCCACCTGCTCGGCCGGCCAGCCGCGCAGGTCGGTCGGCTCCACCGGCACCGGCCACAGCCGCTCGCTCAGGCCATTCATCAGCTGGCGGTTGCGCGCGCCGCCGCCGCACACCAGCACGCGCTGCAGGCTGCCTGCGCCGGCCTCGCCCCAGTCGCCCTCCATCAGCGCGCGCGCGATCGTCTCCACCGTGAACGCCGCCAGCGTCGCCTGCACGTCCACCGGTGCCGGCGCCGCCGGGTGCCCGGCCAGCACCTCGTCCAGCCAGCCGAGGTGGTAACGGTCGCGTCCGGTGCTGCGCGCCCCGCGCTCCCGCAGCCACGGGTCGGCCAGCAGCGCGCGCAGCAGCGCCTCGTCCACCGTGCCCTGCCGGCCCCAGGCGCCGCCGGCGTCGAACGGCTGGCCGGTGTGGCGCTGGCACCAGCCGTCCAGCAGCACGTTGCCGGGGCCGGTGTCGAAGCCACGCACCTGGCCGTCGGCGCGCAGCAGCGTGGCGTTGGCGATGCCGCCGAGGTTGACCACCGCCACCGCCTGACCCGGCACGCCGAAGGCGGCGCGATGGAAGGCGGGCACCAGCGGCGCGCCCTGGCCGCCGGCGGCGACGTCGCGGCTGCGCAGGTCGGCCACCACGGCGATGCCGGTGCGCTCCGCCAGTCGCGCCGCATCGAGCAGCTGCACGGTGTAGGGGACGTCGCCGTCGTGCAGCGCGGGGTGGCCCGGCGGGCAGTGACGCACCGTCTGGCCGTGCGCGCCGAGGGCGGCGACCTCGTGCGCGGCCACGCCGGCGGCGCGCAGCAGGTCGGCCACCACCTCGGCATAGACGTCGGCCAGCGCTGCCGCCGCCTGACGGCTGCGGTGCAGCTCGTCGGGGCCGGGGGCCTGCAGCGCCAGCAGCGCGGCCCGCAGCGCCGGGGGCAGCGGCCGGTGCGCGTGCGCCCGCACGCAGCCGGCGTCGCCTTCGTCGTCGAACGCCGCGAGCACCCCGTCGACGCCGTCGAGCGACGTGCCCGACATCAGGCCGATGCACAGCATGCGCGTGGCGACGCCGGGGTCACTGTGCGCTGGCCTGCACGACCCAGCGCGCGGCCTCCAGCTTGCCCTGCATGGTGGCGGTGAGCTGCGTGAACGCCGGCCGCCAGCGCGCCTCCAGCGGCTCGCCGCCCGGGTTGTCGCGCGCGATGGTCAACGGATCACGGTGCTGGCCGCCGACGAGGTACTCGAAGTGCAGGTGGGGGCCGGTGGCGGTGCCGGTGGCGCCCACCGCGCCCACCGTCTGGCCCTGCTCGACGCGCTGGCCCTTGCGAACGTCGATGCGGCTGAGGTGGGCGTAGAGGGTCTTGCGCTGGTTCTTGTGCTGCAGGATGACGACGTTGCCGTAGCCGCGCTGCCAGCCGGCGAACTCCACCACCGCGTCGGCGACGCTGCGCACCGGCGTGCCGGTGGGGGCGGAGTAGTCCACGCCCAGGTGCGCGCGGCGGTCGCCGTAGACCGGATGGAAGCGCATGCCGTAGCCGGAGCTGACGCGCGTGAACGCCAGCGGCGAGGCGAGGAACGCGCGCGCCAGGCTCTCGCCGCGGAAGTCGTAGTAGGCGCCGCGGCCGCCTCCGGGCGGCTCGAACCACACCAGTCCGTGCTCGCGTCCGGCGTTGACGAAGCGCGCCGCCAGCAGCCGGCCGTAGCGCAGCACCTCACCGTCGGCCTCCAGCGCCTCGTAGACGACCTCGAAACGGTCGCCGGCGCGCAGGTCGCGGCGGAAGTCGATCTCGCCGGCCAGCAGGTCCGCGAGTTGCGAGGCAACCCCGTCGGGCAGGCCGGCGGCGTCGGTGGCGGCGAACAGCGAGCTGCGGATGACGCCGCTGGCCAGCCGCACGGTGACCTGCGGCGCCAGGCTTTCCTGCCGCGCGCTGAAGCGTTCGCCTCGCCGCTCCACCACCAGCTGCTCGACGCGGGTGGCGTCGGCCTTCGGCAGCCAGCGCGCGTGCAGGCGCAGCAGGCGGCCGTCGTCGTCGACCTCGACGCTGACCCGCTTGCCGGGCTGGCCGCGCCACAGTGCCGCGGCGCGCGCCTCCTGACGCAGGAAGGCTTCGGCCTCGCGGTCGCGCACGCCGAGCCGCTGCAGCAGCGCGGCCAGCGTGTCGTCGCGACGCGTGACGTCGGTGCGGTAGAGGACGAACGGCGCGCCGCCGGTCTCGGGCGCGGCCGGGGCGAGGTTCAGCGGCTCGATGACCTGCTGCTGCGGCAGGCGGTCGATGGCGGCGTCCAGCGGGCCGGTGCCGAAGGCGGTCACGCCGGTGCCCATCAGCAGCATCACCAGCGCCGCCATCGCGCTGCGGGGATGGCGCTGCAGCCAGCGGTGTGCGTGTTCGATCAAATCCTTCATGCGCAAGGCATCTCCAGGGCCGCGCGGCGCCCGGGCAGGGCGGCGGCGGCGCTCGGCCGGCAACCGACATGCCGACCGGGGGCGCGGGAGGCGCCGACTACAATCTCGGTTGCGCCGCTTCCCGGTCGGGACGGCGCATCCGGCGGCGATCCGGCAAGTATAGCCGGGGGTGTCGGCGCGTCATCTGGGTAAACCCTCATGGATATGTCCACAGTCCTGGCCGCCGATGCGGCCGCCGCCGAGGCGCTGCAGGGCGCCTCGGATGCCGTGCGCCACGCACTGGCGGTGACCCTGCGCGGCTGCGAGGAGCTGCTGCCGGTGGCCGAGTGGGTGCGCAAGCTGCGCCGCAGCGAGGCCACGGGCCAGCCCTTGCGCATCAAGCTGGGGCTGGACCCCACCGCGCCGGACATCCACCTCGGCCACACCGTGGTGCTCAACAAGCTGCGCCAGCTGCAGGATCTCGGCCACACGGTGATCTTCCTGATCGGCGACTTCACCAGCCTGATCGGCGATCCGTCGGGGCGCAACACCACCCGCCCGCCGCTGACGCCGGAGCAGATCAAGGCCAACGCCGAGACCTACTACCAGCAGGCCAGCCTGGTGCTGGATCCGGCGCGCACCGAGATCCGCTACAACAGCGAGTGGAGCGATGCGCTGGGCGCGCGCGGCATGATCCAGCTGGCGGCGCGCTACACGGTGGCGCGCATGATGGAGCGCGAGGACTTCACCAAGCGCTTCCGCGCCGGCACGCCGATCTCGATCCACGAATTCCTCTATCCCCTGATGCAGGGCTACGACTCGGTGGCGCTGAGAAGCGATCTGGAGCTGGGCGGCACCGACCAGAAGTTCAACCTGCTGATGGGGCGCCACCTGCAGGTCGAATACGGGCAGGAGCCGCAGTGCATCCTGACGATGCCGCTGCTGGAGGGCCTGGACGGCGTCGAGAAGATGTCCAAGTCCAAGGGCAATTACATCGGCATCACCGAGGACGCCAACACGATGTTCGCCAAGGTGCTGTCGATCAGCGACGAGCTGATGTGGCGCTGGTACACGCTGCTGTCCTTCCGGTCCGAGGCCGAGATCGCCGCGCTGCGCGCCCAGGTGCAGCAGGGCCGCAACCCCAAGGAGGTCAAGCTGGAGCTGGCGCGCGAGCTCACCGCGCGCTTCCATGGCGCGGCGGCGGCGGCGCGCGCGGAAGAAGACTTCCATCTGCGCGCGCGCGGCGGCGTGCCGGACGACATCCCTGAGGTACGCCTGAGCGGCGCGCCGCTGGGCATCGGCGTGCTGTTGAAGCAGGCCGGGCTGGCGCCCTCCACCAGCGAGGCCAACCGGCTGATCGACGGCGGCGGCGTGCGCGTCGACGGCGGCGTCGTGACCGACCGGGGCCTGAAGCTGGCCGCCGGCACCTACGTGGTGCAGGTCGGCAAGCGCAAGTTCGCGCGCGTCACGCTCGCCTGACGACGGAGACGGGGCCGTGGGGCTTTGGTCGCGCCTGACGCCGCAGCGGCTGCTGGCCGCCTCGGTGGCGGTGGCGCTGGCCACCATCCTGCTGAAGACCGCGGCGTGGTGGATCACCGGTTCGGTGGGTCTGCTGTCCGATGCCCTGGAGTCGATCGTCAACCTGGCCGGGGCCACCTTCGGCCTGTGGATGGTGACGATCGCGGCGCGCCCGGCCGACGACGACCATCCGTACGGCCACCACAAGGCGGAGTACTTCTCCGCCGGCTTCGAGGGCATCCTGATCGTCGTGGCGGCGCTGGGCATCGGCTGGACGGCGGTGCAGCGGCTGCTGGAGCCGCGCGAGCTCGAGCAGCTCGACTGGGGTCTGCTGCTGTCGGTGCTGAGCTCGGCGCTCAACGGCGCGCTGGCCGCGGTGATGCTGCGCGCCGCGCGCGTGCACCGCTCGCAGGCGCTGGAGGGTGACGCGCGGCATCTGTTCACCGATGTCTGGACGTCGGCCGGGGTCATCGTCGGCCTGGCGCTGGTGGCGTGGACCGGCTGGTGGTGGCTCGATCCGGTGGTGGCGCTGGCGGTGGCGGCCAACATCGTGCGCGAGGGGGTGCGGCTGGTCTGGCGCGCCGGGCAGGGGCTGATGGACCAGGCGGTCGAGCCGGAGGTGCGCGCCACCATCGAGCGCGTGCTGGCCGACTTCGCGCACCGCCGCGGCGACAGCGACATCGTGCGCTTTGACCATCTGCACACGCGCAAGGCCGGGCAGCGCTGCTACGTCGACGTGCACATGCACCTGCCGCCGGACTGGAGCCTGCGCCGCGCCGCGGCGCTGCGCACCAGCGTCGAGCAGGCGCTGATGAGCGCCGTGCCCGGGCTGCGCGCCACCATCCAGCTGCTGCCGCGCGACGTCGAGGCCCACTTCGACGATCCGCGCGACCTGTGGTGAGCGCCGCCGCGCCTCGCCTTTCAGGGGCGCGCCGCGTAGGGGTTGGCAAAGCCCAGCCGGGCCAGGATCGCGACCTCGCGCGCCTCCATCGCCTCGGCCTCGGCCTCGCCGCGTTCGTGGTCCCAGCCCTGCGCGTGCAGCGCCCCGTGCACCAGCAGGTGCGCGTAGTGCGCCTGCAGCGTCTTGCCCTGCTCGGCGGCCTCGCGCGCCACCACCGGCGCGCACAGCACCAGGTCGGCCAGCACCACCGGCTCGGCCTGGTAGTCGAAGGTCAGCACGTTGGTGGCGTAATCCTTCTGCCGCCAGGTGCGGTTGAGGCTGCGGCCTTCTTCGGCATCGACGATGCGCACGGTGAGTTCGGCCGGGCGCTGCAGCGCGTGGCGCAGCCAGCGCGCCACCGCGTGGCGCGGCAGCGCGGCGCGGTGCGCCTCCACGCCGTCGAAGCGGGCGAACTGCAGCGACAGGGCCAGCGCGGGCAGGGGCTGATGGACCAGGCGGTCGAGCCGGAGGTGCGCGCCACCATCGAGCGCGTGCTGGCCGACTTCGCGCACCGCCGCGGCGACAGCGACATCGTGCGCTTTGAC
>NZ_VJND01000013.1 GCF_007556605.1 Tepidimonas sediminis
GCACCGGCAGCGGCGCCCCGCCCCCGCCGTGCCCGACCGAGCCGCCACCGTGGCTGGCGCCGGTGGCCGCGGCGCCGCTGCCGGTGCTGCTGGACGATGCAGCGCTGCAGGCCGTGCTGGACGAGGAGGCCACCGGCCATGCGCTGGCCGCGCGGCTGCGCGCCGATCCGCCGCTTGGGTTGCGGCTGATCGCCGCCGCGCAGCGCCACGTGCGCGGCGGGCTGCGCATCACGCACCTGGAGCACGCGCTGGGGTTGCTCGGGCTGGGGCGTGCGCAGGCGCTGGTGCGGCAGGCGGCGGCGCGGCGCTTCGACCCGCGCGCGCCGGGCCACCTGGCCTACGCCAACGCCGTGGCCACCAGCCTGCTGGCGGCGCACTGGGCCCAGGCGTGCGCGCGCATCGACGGCCGCGGCGACCACGCCACGGTGTTCTGGACCACCGTGCTGCATGGCATCACGCACTGGCACTGGGCGCTGGCGCAGCCGGCGCGCGCCGAGGCGTGGCGGGCGCGCGTGGCCGCCGGCGAGCGCGGCGAGACGCTGGAGCGCGCCTGGCTCGGCCGCGCGCTGGCCGACTGGGACCGCGCGCTGGCCTGCCACCTGGGGCTCGCGGACGCCGACGACCTGCCGCTGGCGCCGGTGCTGGACCGGCGCCACCTGAAGCGCGCCGCCCGGCTGGCGTGGACCGGCGCCAACCCGGCCACGGTGGAGGGCGAGCTGGGCCGCTGGCTGCACCAGCCGGCGCTGGCGCCGCTGCTGTGGTTCCTGCTGGCGCGCGAGGCGATGGCCGACTGGCACGGCCCCCGCACCGCGCTGCTGCTGCGCGCGCTGGCCACGCTGCGCGGCTGGCGGCTGGACGACACGATCGCGTTCGCGCACCGCCACGCCGCCGAGGCCAGCCGCGGCCTGACATGGGCGGTGTGGGACGGCGCGCCGGCGGCGCGGCTGTTCTGGGCGCGCCCGCCGGCGCGCCGGCTGGCCGTCGCGGCGGCCGAGGAGGTCGCCGCACCGGCCACCGCGGCACCAATGCAGACGGCGGCCCCGCAGACCCCCGCCCCGTCCGCGCCGACGGCGTCCGCTCCCGCCGGCGCGGCGCCGGCATCGGCCCCGGCGGCGCCGCTGTCGCTGGACGACTTCGTCGAGGCCTGCCAGGCGCAGCGCTTCGGCACGCTCACCGGGTTCCTGCAGGCGTTCGCGCTGACGCTGCGGCAGTCGCTCGGGCTGGCGCGCTTCGCGCTGCTGATGCGCACCACCGACCCCGGACGGCTGGTCTGCATCGCCGCGCACGGCTTCGGCGCCGCGGTGCAGCCGCGCCGGCTGCAGGTGCCGCTGGCGCAGGCGCCGCTGCTGGCGCGGCTGATGGAGCAGCCCGGCGCCTTTCTGCGCGTGGCGCCGGGGCAGGTGCCCACCGCGCGCGCGCAGCTGCCGGCGCCGCTGGACGGCGAGCTGCCCGCCGGTGGCGTGGCGCTGGCCACGCTGACGGTGCGCGGCCGCGCCGCCGGCATCCTGTGGGCCGACGCCGGCGCCTGGGGGCAAGGGCTGGACGATGCGCAGTACCAGGGCATCAAGCGCGTCACGCTGCACTTCGCGCGCGAGCTGACGCGGCTGCTGGTGCTGCAGCAGCGCCGCGCCGACGAGGCGGCCGCCGGCTAGCGCCGCCAGCCCAGGCGAGTCAGGTCGCCGCCGGCCTCCAGCAGCTTGAGCGCCTCGGCCTCGAACTCCGCCGCCGGACCGGCCAGGTCGATCACGATCTCGACGCGCCGGTTGCGCGCGCGGTGCTCGGCGCTGTCGTTGGGCACCAGCGGCTGCGTCTCGGCGTAGCCCGCCACGCGCAGGCGCTGCGGCTCCACGGCCTTCTGCTCCAGCAGCACGTTGGCCACCGCGGCGGCGCGCGCCGCCGACAGGTCCCAGTTGGACTGGAAGCGCGCGGTGTGGATCGGCACGTCGTCGGTGTGCCCCTCCACCGCCACCTGACCCGGGATCGTCGTCAGCGCCTCGCCGATGCGGCGCAGCATGTCGCGAAACGCCGGCGTGACGTCGGCCGAGCCGGAAGGAAACGACCCCCGCTCCTCGATGCGGATCACCAGCCGCTTGTTGCCCTGCTCCAGCTGCAGCAGGCCCTTGCCGAGCTCCTGCTGCAGCGCCTGCGCCAGCTGCTGCGCGCTGCGCTCGATCTGCTGCTGCAGCGCCTGCTGCACCTGGTGGAGCGCCTCGGCGCTGTGCGTGGCCAGGCGCGGGTCCTGCTGGCTCGTCTGCTGGCGCACCTCGTCCAGCACGGTCGGCTCCGGCTTGCCGGGGGAGAACTTGTCGAACACGGGGCTCGTGCCCATCGGGATCTGGTCGGCCGCCACCTGCCGCTGCACGCCGAAGGCCTTTTCCAGCGACTGGGCGATCTGCTTGAACTTCGTCGCGTCCATCTCCGCGAACGACAGCAGCAGCACGAAGAAGCACATCAGCAGCGACATCAGGTCGGCGAACGTGCCCATGTAGGCCGGCAGGCCCGGTTTGCACTCGTCGGCTTCGTCGTCCATCGCCGTGGCTCGGGATTCGAAGGTTCGCGGGATCGCGCGGCGTCAGGCCTCGGCCTTGCGCAGCTTGGGCGGCAGGTAGCTGTTGAGCAGCGTCTCCACCACGCGCGGATTGACGCCGTTCTGGATGCTGGTGATGGCGTCCAGCAGCATGGCCTGCTGGCGCGCCTCCTCGGTCATGCGCAGGTTGAGCTTGTCGGCGATCGGGATGGCCACCATGTTGGCCAGGATCGCGCCGTACAGCGTCGTCAGCAGCGCCACCGCCATCGCCGGGCCGATGGCCTTGGGGTCGTCCATGTTGGACAGCATCTGCACCAGGCCCACCAGCGTGCCGACCATGCCCATCGCCGGGGCCACATCCCCCAGCGCGGTGAACACCTTGGCGCCCCACTTGTGGCGCTCCAGCGTCAGCAGGCGCTCGCGCTCCAGCACCGTGCGCACGACCTCGGGCGGGTGGCCGTCGACCATCATCTGGATGCCGAGCTTGAGGAACGGCGTGGAATACTCGCGCCCGTCCAGCGCCAGGAACCCCTCCTTGCGCGCGATGCGGGCGATCTCGGTGACCTCGTCGATCAGCGCCTGGCTTTCGAGCAGCTTGAACTTGAACGCCTTGGCCGCCACCCCCACGGCCGACAGGAACTGCTTGAGCGAGAACTTCATCAGCACGACGAACAGCGAGCCGACGACGACGATCAGGATCGACGGCACGTCGATGAACATGCCGGCCGAGCCGCCGACCAGGATGGCCGCCAGCACGATGAGGAAGCCGCCGATCAGGCCGACGAGGGTGGCGAGGTCCACGAACCGTTCTCCCGCAAACGCTGTCCCGGATGTGACGAGGTAACGATGTTACCGGAGGCTCCCGACGGCGGTCTGACAGCCGTCAGCCGGCGCTGCGCCGTGCCCGCCCGCGCGCCGGGGCGGCCGCGCGCGGCTCGAACTCGAAGCCGACCTTGCCGGCCTGCGCGTCCCACACCAGGCGCGCCTTGAAGCGGCGGCGCGTACGGTTGGAGACGAACCCGTCCAGCCAGTCGGTGCGGCCCTCGCGCAGCAGCTTTTCCATCTGCTCGGGCGCCACCGGCTGCTGCAGGATGGTGGTGGCGCTGCGAAAGTCGCACGTGGCCGGCTGCGCACCCGGCGCGGCGCGGCTGCAGACATACTGGTTGCCCAGCTGCACCACCGGGCTGCCGCACTTCGGGCACGGGCCCAGCGCCGGCAGCGCGGCCACGTCCACCGGCGCGCCGCCTTCCTCCTGCGCCGGCTCGTCGCCAAAGTCGAACGCCAGCCGCCACTGGCCGTCCTCGGGCTTGAGACGCAGCTCGGCGGCGAACGGCCGCCCCATCTTGGAGCGGAAGCCCTCCAGCGGCCCGAGGCGGTGCTCGCGCAGCAGCCGCTCGGCCTCCTCGGGCGCCAGGATGCGCCCACCCGGTGCCTTCGGCAGCGAAAAGCCGCACCCCGCCCCCTGCCCGTCGGCGCCGGTGCAGGCGTAGCGCCGGTAGTTTTCCTTCACCACACCGCCGCACTGCGGGCACGGCGCCTGCAGCGTCGCGTAGTCGCCCGGCACGCTGTCGCGGTCGAACGCCTTGGCCTTGGCGACGATGCGCTCGGTCATCGCCGCGATCTCGCGCATGAAATCCTGCCGCGACAGCTGGCCGCGCTCGATCTGCGCCAGCTTGTGCTCCCACTCGCCGGTCAGCTCCGGGCGCGAGAGCTCCTCCACGCCCAGCCCGCGCAGCAGCGTCATCAGCTGGAAGGCCTTGGGCGTCGGCACGAGTTCACGCCCCTCGCGCACCAGGTATTTTTCCTCCAGCAGGCCCTCGATGATGGCCGCGCGCGTGGCCGGCGTGCCCAGCCCCTTGTCGGCCATCGCCAGGCGCAGCTCCTCGTCCTCCACCAGCTTGCCGGCGGCCTCCATCGCCGCCAGCAGCGTGGCTTCGGTGTAGCGCGCCGGCGGGCGCGTCTGGCGCGCCTCCAGCCGCGCCTCCTCGGTGCGCACGGTCTCGCCCGGCTGCACCGCCACCAGCGGCTGGCCCTTGTCGCCGGCCTGCGCGCCCTCGACGTCGGCGGCGGCCTCGCGGCCGTAGACCGCCAGCCACCCCGGCTTGACCAGCACGCGGCCCTCGGTCTTGAAGTGGTGCACCGCGCTGTCGGCGCGCACGCGCGTGATGCGCGTGGTGACGAGGAACTCCGCCGGCGGGAAGAACACCGCGATGAAGCGGCGCACCACCAGGTCGTAGAGCTTCTGCTCGGCCTCGCTGAGGCCCCTGGGCAGCTGGCCGGTGGGGATGATGGCGAAGTGGTCGCTGACCTTGGCGTCGTCGAACACGCGCCGCGTCGGCCGCACCCAGCCTTCCTGCAGCGCCTGGCGCGCAAACGGCGCCAGGTGGCCGAGGTCACTGCCGGCCAGCGCCTCCATCGCCTGCCGCACCGGCCCGAGGTAGTCGCCCGGCAGCGCGCGCGCATCCGTGCGCGGGTAGGTCAGCACCTTGTGCTTCTCATACAGCGCCTGCGCCAGCGCCAGCGTCGTCTTGGCCGAAAAGCCGTAGCGCGCGTTGGCCTCGCGCTGCAGCGTCGTCAGGTCGTAGAGCAGCCCGCACGACTGCGTGGCGGGCTTGCTTTCCTCGCTGACCTCGCCAGGGCGGCCCCGCACCGCGGCGACGATGGCCTGCGCGCGCGCCTCGTCCCACAACCGCTCGGCGCGCAGCTCCGCGTCCGCCCCTTCGCCCTGCGGCTTGCGGAAGTCGGGGTCGAACCAGCGCCCGGGATAGAGGCCGGCCTGCGCCGCAAAGGTGGCGTGCACCTCCCAGTAGGGGCGCGCGCGGAAACGCCGGATCTGCTCCTCGCGCTCGACGACGATGGCCAGCGTCGGCGTCTGCACGCGCCCGACGGTGGTGAGGAAGAAGCCGCCGTCGCGGCTGTTGAAGGCCGTCATCGCGCGCGTGCCGTTGATGCCGACCAGCCAGTCGGCCTCCGAGCGGCTGCGCGCCGCATCCGCGAGCGGACGCATCTGCTCGTCGCTGCGCAGGTGCTCGAAGCCCTCGCGGATCGCCTGCGGCGTCATCGACTGCAGCCACAGCCGCTTGACGGGCTTGCCCAGCGGCTTGGGGTTGCCGTGGCGGTCGGTGCCGCCGGCGTACTGCTCGATCAGGCGGAAGATCAGCTCGCCCTCGCGCCCGGCGTCGCAGGCGTTGACGATCTCGCCGACGTCCTTGCGCCGCGCCAGCCGGACGATGGCGTTGAGGCGCGCCTTGGTCTTGTCCAGCGGCTTCAGGTCGAAGTGCGGCGGAATCACCGGCAGGTGCGCGAAGCTCCACTTGCCGCGCTTGACCTCGTAGGCCTCCGGTGCGGCGATCTCCAGCAGGTGGCCGACGGCGGAGGTGACGATGTAGCGCGCGTTCTCGTGGTACTCGTCGTGCTTGTCGAACTTGCCCGACACGGGCGTGAGCGCGCGCACGATGTCCAGCGCCACCGAGGGCTTCTCGGCGATGACCAGGGTCTTGAGGGTTGGCTGATCCATTGTTCCTACAATGCTCGTGACGCGGGCCGATGCCGGCCGCCGATGCCGGCCCGCCACCTCCCCGCTCGCGCGCACGCGCGCGCCTGCACACACACAGCTACGTTAGCAAACTTTCGGACGACGACGATGGCCGAGGTCGATCCCGCAGCCCGCACCGCCCCGGCGGCACTGGCCGCGCTGCAGCAGGGCGCGCGCCGGCTGGCGCACGCGCTGGGGGCGCCAGCCTCGGGCTGGGAGGTGGAGGTGGCCGCAACCCTCGACTCCACCAACGCCGAGCTGCTGCGCCGGGCGCGCGCCGGCGTGACGCGGCCGACGGTGCTGGCGGCGGCGGCGCAGACCGCCGGGCGCGGCCGGCGCGGCCGGCCGTGGGTCACGCTGCCCGGGCAATCGCTGGCGTTCTCGGTCGGGCTGCCGCTGGCGCCGGCGGACTGGTCCGGCCTGTCGCTGGTGGTGGGCGTGGCCGTGGCGCAGGCGCTGCCGACGGGGGTACGGCTCAAGTGGCCCAACGACCTGTGGTGGCAGGGCCGCAAGCTGGGCGGCATCCTGATCGAGACCGCGGGGGCGGCCGGCTCCGGGTCGCGCTATGCGGTGATCGGCGTGGGCGTCAACCTCGCCACGCCGGCGCTGCCCCCCGACGCGGCGCTCGACGCGCTGCCGCCGGCGGGCCTGCACGAGCTGCCCGGCACGGCCGTCGATCCCGGCGCCTGGCTGGCCGTGCTGGCGCCGGCGGTGGTGCAGGCGGTGCGCCGCTTCGAGCAGGACGGCTTTGCGCCATGGCAGGCACGCTACGGTGCGCTGGACGCCCTGGCTGGCCGGCCGGTGCGCACCAGCGATGGCGTGGAGGGCGTGGCCGATGGCGTGGATGCCGACGGCGCGCTGCGGCTGCGCACCGCGCAGGGGCTGCGGCGCGTACAGGCCGGTGAGGTGAGCGTGCGGCCATGCTGAGGGGACTGGTGCTGGCGCTGCTGCTGGCCAACGCCGGGCTGGCGGCGTGGCAGGCGGGGTGGCTCGGCCCCGCGCCCGGCGGACTGGAGGAAGCCGCGCGCGAACCCGAACGGCTGGCGCAGCAGCTGGAGCCGCAGCGGCTGCGGCTGCTGAACCCTCCGGGGGCGGCGGCGGCCGACCCGTCGCCCGCTGCCGCGGCCCCGCGGCCAGCCGCCGACGGCACCGGCGCCGCCGGCGAGGCCCCCGCCGCGCCGACCGAGGCCCCCCCGCCACCCACGCCGCCGGCCACCATGGCCACCGCCAGCCGTGAACCGCGGCGCTGCTGGCAGCTGCCGGCTGCGCCGCCGGCGCAGGCGCAGGCCTGGCGGCGCGCGGCGGAGGCGCAAGCCGGCCTGCGCGGCCGTCACACGGAGGGGTTGAGCCGCCTGCCGCCGCGCTGGCTGGTCTACGTCGGGCCGCTGACCGATGCCGCGGCGCTGGCGGCGCGCCGTGCGGCCCTGCGCCAGGCGGGCCTGGACCAGCGCAGCGTGGACGTACCCGACGTCGGCCCCGGGCTGGCGCTGGGCACCTACTCCACCGAGGAGGCGGCGCGCAAGGCGCTGGCCGAGGCGCAGCAGCGCGGCGTGCGCGACGCGCGCGTGGTGCGCGAGCGGCCGCCCAGCGAGCTGCTGACGCTGCGCTGGCCGGACCTGACCGCGGCCGAGACCGCGGCGCTGCGCGAGGCGCTCGGCCCGGCGGCGCGTCAACTGGTGGCCTGCCCCTGAGGCTCGTCGGCGGCCGCCACCGGCTGCCACGGCGCCGGCCATTGCTGCGGCAGCGGCCACACGCGCCCGTCGGCCAGCACGGCGCGCGCCGCCTCCGCGCCCGCCGGCACGGCCCAGCCGCCGGTGAAGGCGCCGAACGCCGGCAGCACCAGCGCGCCGCGCCGCAGCACGAAGCACGGCAGGCGCAGCCGCTCGTGCCCCGGCCCGCGCAGCACCGCCACCGGGTGCACGTGGCCGCACAGCACCGGCGCGGCCTGCGGCGCGAGCGCCCGCGGCGGCGCGTGGCAGGCGCGCCACGGGCCCAGCGGCCACGGCTCGTCCACCACGTCGAAGCCCAGCTCCGGGGGCGGGTCGCCGGCGCGGTCGTCGTGGTTGCCGCGCACCAGCACCATCCGCACGTCGGCATGCGCGTGGCGCCAGGCGTGCAGGGCCGCCCGCAGCGCCGCGGTGCGGCCGGTGCGCGCGTGCAGCCAGTCGCCCAGCACCACCAGCCGGCGCGCGCCCAGGGCGCGCAGCAGCGCGCCGAGCCGCTCGAGGTCGGCGGCGGAGCTGCCCGCCGGCACCGCCACCCCCGCCGCGCGCAGCGCCGCCCCCTTGCCGAGGTGCACGTCGGCGACGAACAGCGTGGCCTCCCGCGGCCACCAGGCGGCGCGCTGCGGCAGCAGCCACAGTTCCGCCGCCGGGTCGGGCGCCGCCCGCACGCGCAGCGCGCCGGCCAGCGCGTCGGCTTGCGCCGGCTCAGCCATGGTCGCCCTCCGGCGTCGCCCGGACGCGGCGGCGCGGACGCGCCTCGGCGTCGGCGGCGCGCTCCAGCTGCGCCACCAGGCGCTGCAGGCGCACCGCCAGCGTCTCGCTGGAGAGCCGCTCGCGCAGCCGCTCCACCATCAGCGGAAAGGCCAGCGGCGTCGGACGCGCGATCGCGCGCAGCTGCAGCCGCCAGCCGCGCAGGCGCTGCAGGCAGGCGTGCAGGGGCTCGAAGGCCAGCTCGTGCGCCAGCACCTCGTCGCGCGCCTGGCGCAGCAGGCGGTTGTCCGGGTCGTGGCGTTCGAACACCTGCCACAGCAGGCTGGCGCCGACCTGCAGGTCGCGCGCGCGGCGGTGCCGGCCCGGCGCATCCGGCTCCAGCAGCCCGGCCACGCGCGCGATCTCGCGGAAGCGCCGCTGCGCCAGCTCGGCGGCGTTGAGGCTGGCCAGCAGCTGTGCCGCCAGCGCCGCCGGCTCCGGGGGCTCGAGCGCCTGCGGCAGCCAGGCAGCCCAGTCCACGGCCTGGCTGACCAGCAGCTCCAGCCCCCAGTCGTTGGCCGCCAGCGCCACCGTGCACGGCTGGCACTGCGTGAGCTGCCAGGCCAGCCAGCCGCCCAAGGCCAGGTGCACGTCGCGCCCCGCCAACGGGTAGAGGAACAGGTGGTGGCCGTCGCGGTCGCGCAGCGTTTCGGCCACGAGCAGGCCCGGCTGCGGCAGCGCCGACCAGCGCGCCTGCAGCGCCAGCAGCGGCTGCGCGACGCGCAGCTCGGGGTCGTCGCCGGCGCGGCCCTGCGCGCAGGCGTGCAGACGCTCGAGCACCGCATCGGCCAGCAGCGTGGACAGCGGCAGGCGCCCGCCCTGCCAGCGCGGGATCGCCGCGCGCGCTGCCGCCGCGGCCGGACGCACCCAGGCCACCAGGTCGCGCAGCCGCACCAGCTCCAGCGTGCGCCCGGCCAGCGTGAACACGTCGCCGGGGCGCAGCCGCGCGACGAACCCCTCTTCGACGAGGCCGAGGCGGCGGCCGTTGAGGAAGCGCACCTCCAGCTGCGCGTCGCCGACGATGGTGCCGATGGAGAGCCGGTGCCGCCGCGCCAGCCGCGCATCCGGCACGCGCCAGACGCCGCTGGCGTCCGGCTCCACGCGGCGATACTGCGGATACGCCTGCAGCGACGGCCCGCCGCGGCGCACGAAGTCCAGGGACCAGCGCCAGTCGTCGTCCGAGAGCCGGGCGTAGGCGTGCGTCGAGCGCACCTCGGCCAGCAGGTCGTCGGGCAGGAAACCGCCGCCCAGCGCCACCGTCACCAGATGCTGCACCAGCACGTCCAGCGGCGCCTGCGGGGGGCGGCGCGGCTCCACCAGCCCGGCGGCCACGGCGTGCCGCGCGGCGGCGGCCTCCACCAGCTCCAGCCCGTGCGTCGGCACCAGCGTCAGCCGCGACGGCCGCCCCGGGGCGTGGCCGCTGCGCCCGGCGCGCTGCAGCAGCCGCGCCACGCCCTTGGGCGAGCCGATCTGCAGCACGCGCTGCACCGGCGCGAAATCGACGCCCAAGTCGAGGCTGGAGGTGCACACCACGACGCGCACCGCGCCGCGCTTCAGCCCCTCCTCGACCCAGCGGCGCACGCCGGCATCCAGCGAGCCGTGGTGCAGCGCCAGGCTGCCGGCCCAGTGCGGGCGCAGCGCCAGCAGCGCCTGGTACCACCATTCGGTCTGCGCGCGGGTGTTCGTGAAGACGAGCGCGCTGCCGCAGCCGTCCAGCTCCGCGGCCACGAGCGGTGCCATCGCCGCGCCGAGGTGTCCGGCCCAGGCGAAGCGCTCCACCACCGGCGGCAGCAACGCCTCGACGACGAGGGTCTTGGGCAGCGCGGCGCGCATCAGCGCCGCCTCGGCGGCCCGCGCCGGACCGACGAGGGCCGCCAGGGCTTCCTCCAGGTTGGCCAGCGTCGCCGACAGGCCCCAGACCTGCAGCCCCGGCTGCCAGCGCCGCAGCCGCGCCAGCGCCAGCTGCACCTGCACGCCGCGCTTGCCGCCGAGCAGCTCGTGCCACTCGTCCACCACCACCGCCTGCACACCGGCCAGCCGCTGCCGCGCGTCGGCGCGCGCCAGCAGCAGCGACAGGCTCTCCGGCGTCGTCACCAGCGCCTCGGGGAAGCGGCGCTGCTGGCGCGCGCGCTCGGCGGTGGGCGTATCGCCGGTGCGCACGGCCAGGCGCCAGCCCGGCGCCAGCATGCCCAGCGGCGCCCGCAGCGCCTGCGCGGTGTCGGCCGCCAGCGCCCGCAGCGGCGTCACCCACAGCAGCCGCGGGCCGCTGGCCACCGGCGGCGGCGCCGTGCCGTGGCGCGCCAGCAGGCCGAGCCACACCGCGTACGTCTTGCCGGCGCCGGTGCTGGCGTGCAGCAGGCCGCTGTGCCCGGCGGCGATGGCGCGCCAGGCCGCGCGCTGGAAATCGAACGGCGCCCAGCCCTGCGCGCGCAGCCACGCCTCGGCGCGCGCCACCGCGTCCTGCCCCCCGGCGTCGACGGCGAGCGCGCTCACCCCGCCTCCCCTGCGCCGCCGCCTGCGGCACCGTCCAGCAGCGCGTGCAGCGCCGCCAGCGTGTCGGCCTCCTCCACCGGCTTGTCGGTGCGCCAGCGCAGGATGCGTGGAAAGCGCACCGCCACGCCGCTCTTGTGGCGCGCGCTGCGCGCCAGCCCTTCGAAGCCGAGCTCGAACACCAGCGTCGGCTCCACCGCGCGCACCGGGCCGAAGCTGTCGCGCGTGGTGCGGCGGATGATGGCGTCCACCCGCGCCAGCTCCGCGTCGCTCAGGCCCGAATACGCCTTGGCGAACGGCACCAGCTGGCGGCGCGCGTCGCCGGGCGGGTGGCTCCACAGCGCGAACGTGTAGTCCGAGAACAGCCCGGCGCGCCGCCCGTGGCCGCGCTGCGCATAGACCAGCACCGCATCCACCGTCCACGGGTCGGCCTTCCACTTCCACCACAGGCCGTCGCGGCGCGTGCGGCCCACCCCGTAGACGCCGTCGCGGCGCTTCAGCATCAGCCCCTCGGCGCCGACCGTGCGGGCGCGGCGACGCTCGCCGTCGAACCACGCCCAGTCCGCCCCCGGCGGGGCGATGAGCTCGGGGCTGAGCAAAAGGCGCGCATCGGCCACGGCCTGCACCAGCGCCTGCAGGCGCGCGCGGCGTTCGTGCTGCGGGCGTGTGCGCAGGTCGGCGCCGTCCTGCTCCAGCAGGTCGTAGGCCAGCAACGCCACCGGCAGCGCGCGCCGCAGCGCCGCGCCGACGCGCTGCCGCCCCAGCCGCCGCTGCAGCGCCGCAAACGGCTGCGGCGCGCCGTCGCGCCAGACGACGATCTCGCCGTCCAGCACGGTGCCGGGCGGCAGCCGCGCGCCGAGCTCGGCCAGCTCGGGAAAGCGCTCGGTGATCAGTTCCTCGCCGCGCGACCACAGCGCCACGCCGCCGCGGCGCACCAGCTGCGCGCGGATGCCGTCCCACTTCCATTCGACCAGCCAGTCCGGCACGGCGCCGAGCTGCGCCGCGGCGGCCTGCGCATCCGCCGGCAGGGCGTGCGCGAGGAAGAACGGATACGGGTGCGCGTCCGGCACGCCGGCGGCGGGGCCGACCGGCGCCGGCGCGGCCGGGGCCACCAGCGCGCGCCAGTCGTCGGGGCCGGGGCTGGCGTCGGCGTGCGTGTAGCCGATCAGCCGCTGCGCCACCAGCGCCGGCGGCACGCCGGCCAGCGCCGCCAGCGCCTGCGTCACCAGCAGGCGCGAGACGCCGACGCGCAGCGCGCCGGTGATCAGCTTGCCGTGCAGCAGCCGCTGCTCCTGCGGCAGGCGCGCCCACTGCGCCTTGAGCCGGGCTGCGCGCTCGTCGGGCGGCAGCCCGCGCAGCGCGCGCACCTGCGCCATCCACGCCGCCAGCGGCTGCTGCAGCGGCTGCGCCGGCGGCGGCAGCAGCAGCGCCACCGTCTCGGCCAGGTCGCCCACCGCCTGGTGACACTCGTCGAACAGCCACTCGGGCAACCCGGCGACTTCGCGCGCCAGCGCCTTGAACTCGCGCGTCGGCACCGCCTGGCGCGGCTTGCCCCCGGCCAGCAGGTACACCGCCCAGGCGGCGTCCGCCGCGTCCGCCTGCGCGAAGTAGGTCTGCAGCGCCTGCAGCCGCGCCTGCGTCGAGGTGGTGGCGTCCAGCGCCGCGCAGAGGGCGGCGAAGTCGTTCATGCCGCCGCCTCCTCGGGCTCGCCCTCGACCGCCTGCGCCGGCGCCGCCCCGGGGGCCGGCGCCGCGGCCGGCAGCGCTGCGTCGTCTCCGGCCTCGTCGCCGCCGAACGCGGTGGCCAGCGGCTGCGCCTCCAGGCCCTGCTCCTGCAGGTGGCGCACCAGCGGCATCACGTGGCCGTGCGTCACCCGCACGCACCCGGCGCCGCTGGCCTCAATCGCGCGCAGCAGCGCCGGCCAGTCGGCGTGATCCGACAGCACGAAGCCCGCGTCCACCCCGCGGCGGCGGCGCTGGCCGCGCACCAGCATCCAGCCGCTGACGTGCGCGTCGGCCTGCTCGCCCAGGCGCCGCAGTGCGCGCCCGCCCTGCGCCGCCGGCGGCGCCAGCACCAGAGCCCCGGCGGCCTGCGCCCGGCCCGTCGCGGCGGTCAGCGGCTGCGTCGGCGCCAGCGCCACGCCCAGCGCCCGGTGCACGGCGTTGAGGGGCTCCACCGCCGGATGCACCAGGATCGGCCCCGGCAGGGCCGAGCCGGCGCGGGCCAGCGCCGCCAGCAGCCGCTGCGCCTTGCCCAGGCCGTAGGCGTAGACGACGCTGACGCGCCCGGCCTCGGCGTGGCCCCGCCACCAGCTGAGCAGCCGCGCCAGCTCCTCATTCGGGTCGGGCCAGCGGTAGATCGGCAGCCCGAAGGTCGATTCGGTGATGAAGGTGTGGCAGCGCACCGGCTCGAACGGGGCGCTGACGCCGTCGGCGTCGAGCTTGTAGTCGCCGGAGACGACCCAGACCTCGCCGCGGTGCGCCAGCCGCACCTGCGCCGAGCCGAGCACGTGCCCGGCCGGATGCAGCGACACGCGCACCGCGCCGATCGTCAGCGCCTCGCCGTAGCGCAGCGGCTGCACGGCGAGGTCCTCGCCGAGCCGGGCGCGCAGCAGCGGCGCGCAGTGCTCGTGCGCCAGGTAGGCCGCATGGCCGCGGCGCGCGTGGTCCGCATGCGCGTGCGTGATGACGGCGCGCGCCACGGGCCGCCAAGGATCGATGTAGAAGTCTCCCGCTGGGCAATAAAGCCCCTCGGGACGCACCGTCACCAACGCCTGCCGCTGCGCCATCGGCGCGCAGTGTAGCCAGACGCGGCACGGGCGTGCGCCGCGCGCTACAGTAGCCCCGCATCCCGCCCGTGCCGCATCCGCCCGTCGCCATGATTCCCGCCGCCGACGCCACGCTGCGCCTGTTCGTCGCCCTGTGGCCGGACGAAGCCACGCGCGCGCGGCTGCAGGCGCTGGCCGACGCCTGGCACTGGCCGCCGGGCGTGCGCCGCTGCGCGCCGGCGGACTGGCATGTCACGCTGCACTTCCTCGGCGCGGTGCCGGCGGCGCGGCTTGCGGCGCTGCGCGCCGCGCTGGCGGTGCCGTGGACGCCGTTCACGCTGACGCTGACCAAGGCGCAGCGCTGGCCGCGCGGGCTGGCGGTGCTGACCGCCGCGGCGGTGCCGGCGCCGCTGGCGGCGCTGCACCGCCGGCTCGGACAGGCCCTGACGGCGCTGGCGCTGCCGGTGGAGCGCCGGCCGCTGCGCCCGCACGTCACGCTGGCGCGCCGCGCCGAGGAGGCCGAGCCGCCGCCGGCCGTCGCCCCGCTGGCGTGGCCGGTGACCGCCTACGCCCTCGTGCAGTCCACCGGCGAGCCGGCGCGGCGCTACCGCATCCTGCAGCGCTACGCGCCGCCGGCAACCGGTACCATCGCGCCGCCGACATCGGCGTAACCGGATTTCATCCCGACACCCCAACGAGGTTGCATTCCCATGGGCATGGACGTCATCGACTACGAGATCCGCGGCGCGGAGATGCAGTTCGTCGAGATCGAGCTCGACCCCGGCGAGGCCGCCATCGGCGAGGCCGGCAGCCTGATGATGATGGACGACGGCATCGTCATGGACACCGTCTTCGGCGACGGCAGCGCGCAACAGGGCGGCTTCTTCGGCAAACTGCTGGGCGCCGGCAAGCGCCTCATCACCGGCGAGTCGCTGTTCACGACCGTCTACGTCAACCAGGGCGCAGGCAAGCGCCGCGTGGCGTTTGCCGCCCCGTACCCCGGCAAGATCCTGCCGATGGATCTGAAGGCGCTCGGCGGCACGCTGATCTGCCAGAAGGACGCCTTCCTGTGCGCCGCGCGCGGGGTCAGCCTGGGGGTGGCGCTGCAGCGCAAGCTGTCGGTGGGTTTCTTCGGCGGCGAGGGCTTCATCATGCAGCGTCTGGACGGCGACGGACTGGCGTTCGTGCACGCCGGCGGCACCGTCGTGCGGCGCGAACTGGCCGCCGGGCAGGTGCTGCGCGTCGACACCGGCTGCGTGGTGGCCTACACGCCGCAGGTCGACTTCGGCATCGAATATGTCGGCAAGATCAAGACCGCGCTGTTCGGCGGCGAGGGGCTGTTCCTGGCCACGCTGCGCGGCCCCGGCACCGTGTGGCTGCAGAGCCTGCCGTTCTCGCGCCTGGCCTCGCGCGTGTTCGCCGCCGCGCCGCAGCTCGGGGGCCGGCGCGAGGAAGGCTCGCTGCTGGGCGGCTTTGCCGCCGGCGGTCTGGCCGGCGGGTTGCTGGGCGGCGACGACGAGTGAGGCGGCCGCCCCGCCGCGCGGGGCGCTAGCGCGGCGCCACCTCGAAGCCCGCGGCGCGCAGCGCCGCCAGCACCTCCTGCACATGCCGGGACCCGCGCGTCTGCAGCACCAGCTCGATCTCGACGTTCTGCGCCGCCAGCAGCGTGAAGGCGCGCTGGTGGTGCACCTGGTCGATGTTGGCGCCGGCCTCGGCCACCACCGCGGCGATGCGCGCCAGCTGCCCGGGCAGGTCGCGCGTGCTGACCACCAGCCGCGCCAGCCGCCCGGCGCGCACCATGCCGCGCTCGATGATCGAGGCCAGCAGCAACGGGTCGAGGTTGCCGCCGCACAGCACCAGCCCGACGCGCCGCCCGGCAAAGCGCTGCGGGTGCTTCAGCACCGCCGCCAGCCCGGCGGCGCCGGCCCCCTCGACCAGCGTCTTCTCGATGTCCAGCAGCAGCACGATGGCCTGCTCCAGGTCCTCCTCGTCCACCACCAGCCAGTCGTCCACGTGGCGGCGCGCCAGCGCCAGCGTGCGCTGCCCCGGGGCGGCCACCGCGATGCCCTCGGCGATGGTGTTGCCGCCCACCGGCCAGTGGCTGCCGGTCAGCGCGTTGACCATCGCCGCGAAGCGCCGCGTCTGCACCCCCACCACCTCGATGTCGGGCTTGAGCGCCTTGGCCACCAGCGCCATGCCGCCGATCAGCCCGCCGCCGCCGGCGGCCACCACCAGCACCTCCAGCTGCGGCTGCGCGCGCAGCATCTCCAGCGCCACCGTGCCCTGGCCCGCGATCACCGCCTCGTCGTCGTACGGGTGCACGAAGGTCAGCCCCTGCTCGGCGGCCAGCCGGTCGGCGTGCTCGCGCGCCTGCTCCAGCGTCTCGCCGTGCAGCACCACCTCGGCGCCCAGCGCGCGCGTGCGCTCGACCTTGACGCCCGGCGTGAAGCGCGGCATCACGATCACCGCCCGCATCCCGAGCCGCTGCGCATGGTAGGCCACCCCCTGCGCATGGTTGCCGGCCGACATCGCCACCACGCCGCGCGCACGCTCCTGCGGGCCGAGCTGCGCCAGCTTGTTGCACGCACCGCGCTCCTTGAACGAGGCGGTGTACTGCAGGTTCTCGAACTTCAGGAACAGCTGCGCCCCGGTGATCTGCGACAGCGTGCGCGATTCCAGGCACGGCGTCTCCAGCACCTGCCCCTCGAGGCGACGCGCCGCCGCCTGCACATCCGCCAATTCCACCATCGCCCTGTCTCCTCCGATCGGCGGCCCCGCGCCGCCCCTCGGCCGCCATTGTGCCGGCGCGCCGGCGGCAGTGGCGCTGCCCGCGCGCGCCGGCGTGGCCCTTGCGGCGGCGCCACCCGTGCGCATACTGTGCGCTCCATCCCATCCCGACACGACGGCCATGCAAAGCGACGACGCCTCCACCATCGAGCGCTGGCTCGACCAGCACCGCATCACCGAGGTCGAGTGCCTGATCCCGGACATGGCCGGGCAGGCGCGCGGCAAGATCGTGCCGCGCCACAAGTACCGCCCCGCCGAAGGGTTGCGGCTGCCGATGGCGGTGCTGGAGATGACCGTCACCGGCGCCTACCCGGAGGAAGACTTCACCCCGGTGGCCGACCCCGACATGCGGCTGCTGCCCGACCCGGCCGCGCTGCGCCTGGTGCCGTGGGCCAAGGAGCCCACGGCGCAGATCATCCACGACTGCGTGCGCTTCGACGGCACGCCGGTGGAGCTGTCGCCGCGCAACGTGCTGCGCCGCATCGTGGCCGAATACGAGCGCGACGGCTTCAAGCCCATCGTCGCGCCGGAAATCGAGTTCTACCTCGTGCAGATCGAGCCGGACGAGGACATCCCGCTCAAACCCCCGGTGGGGCGCACGCAGCGCACCGAGGCCGGCATGCAGAGCTTCTCGATCGACGCCGTCAACGAATACGACGACATCTTCGACGTCATCTACGACTGGTGCGAGGCGCAGGGCCTGCAGCTCGACACCCTGATCCACGAGATGGGCACGGCGCAGATGGAGGTCAACCTCGACCACGGCGAGCCGCTGGCGCTGGCCGACCAGGTGTTCCTGTTCAAGCGCACCGTGCGCGAAGCCGCCATCCGCCACGGCATGTACGCCACCTTCATGGCCAAGCCGATGCAGGGCCAGCCCGGCAGCGCGATGCACATCCACCAGAGCGTGCTGGACCTGGCCAGCGGCCGCAACGCCTTCTCCAACCCCGACGGCAGTCCCTCGGACGCGTTCTTCCACTTCATCGGCGGGCTGCAGACCTACCTGCCGGAGGCGATGCCGTTCTTCGCCCCCTACATCAACAGCTACCGGCGCCTGAGCCGCTACACCGCCGCGCCGATCAACCTCAGCTGGGGCTACGACAACCGCACCTGCGGCCTGCGCGTGCCCAATGCCGCGCCGCAGGCGCGCCGCGTCGAAAACCGCCTGGCCGGCGTGGACGCCAACCCCTACCTGGTGATCGCGGCCAGCCTGGCGTGCGGGCTGCTGGGCATGCGCCAGCGCCTGCAGCCCAGCGAACCGCTGGCCGGCAGCGCCTACGAGCAGCCGCACCAGCTGCCGCGTCACCTCGACGATGCGGTGGAGCGCCTGATGCGCTGCGAGCCGCTGGCCGAGCTGTTCGGCGCGCACTTCATCCGCACCTACGGCGCCATCAAGGCCGCCGAGTACGCCGAATACTTCGACGTCATCAGCCCGTGGGAGCGGCGTTACCTGCTGCTCAATGTCTGAGACAGGGCAGCGCTTTCAGGTGCGCGCCACCGGCGGGGCGCCATCGCCGGCGGCCGCCCCGTCGGGGTGATCGCGCTCCCAGTGCCAGCGCGCCACTTCCAGCCACACCGCCGCGCGCGCGAACAGCTCCGGGCGGCGCCGCTGCAGCGCCACCAGGTGGACGTCATCGGGATTGAGCCGCACCAGCAGCTCCAGGTGGTGTTCGACGTACAGCGCGGCCTGCGCAGGCGGCCACGCACCGAGGTTGGCCGGCACCCCGACCAGCGCGCCTTCGCGCGCGTGCTGCAGCACGCGCTGCAGATCGGCCAGCGCGTGCTCCAGCAGCAGCGCCAGCGAGCGGCCCTCGGCGCGCAGCCCGGCATCGTGATCCTGCAGCAGCTGGCGCGCCACCCGCTGCACGTCGGCCAGCGAGCGCAGGTGCCGCGGCCCGTCGTCACCCTGCAGCGTCCCGTCGTCGCGTTCCATGGCCCGTCCCCCGGCGCGGCAGCCGCGCCGCACCCGCTGGCGCGACCGCCTGCACCGCATTGTCCGCGGCGAGGCGGCGCGCCGCACTCCGCGTTTGCCCCAACCCCCACCGCCGCGCGGCTTCACGCCGGCGCGGTGCGGCCGCGCGCGCCCTTGGCGCGGTACAGCGCCGCATCGGCGCGGCGCACCAGGTCGCCGCCGCCGCGGTCGCCGGGCTCGCACTCGGCCCAGCCGATGCTCACCGACGCCGGCTCCCCATCGCCGAGCGCGAACGCCGCCAGCGCCCGACGCACCGGCGCGACCAGCCGCCGTGCCAGCGCGGCGGCCTCCCCCAGCCCGGTGTGCGGACACAGCAGCGCGAATTCGTCGCCGCCCAGGCGGGCGGCCAGATCGGTGCGGCGCCGCGCCCCTTCCAGCACCGCCGCCACCGCCCGCAGCGCCTCGTCGCCGCGCTCGTGCCCCAGCTGGTCGTTGATCGCCTTGAAGCGGTCCAGGTCCAGGTACAGCAGCGCCACCGGCTGGCCGTAGCGCGCCCACGCCTCGTAGCATGCCTGCAGCTCGGCGCGGAAGCGGCGCCGGTTGGCCAGCCCGGTCAGCTCGTCGGTCTCGCTGAGCGCGCGCAGCCGCTCCTGCAGCTGGCGCCGGTGCGTGATGTTGCTGGCCACCCACAGCACCACCGCCTCGCCCTCGACGGTGAACGGCAGCGGCATGACGCGCCCCTCGAACCAGATCGGCTCGGCCGGCCCGACGTCCGACAGGCCGCGCACGTCGCGGTTGCTCAGCTCGTATTCGACGATGCGCAGCCCGCCGTCGCGCAGCGCGGCCCGGATGTCGGCCAGGAACGCCTCGGCGCGCGCCGGCACCAGCACCTCGTGCAGCGTGCGCCCCACCAGCGGACTGCCGTCGTGGTAATAACGCGTGTCGGCGCCGCCGAACACCGCCACGTAGCGCCCGGAGGCGCTCAGCACGAACGCCGGATCCGGCAGGCTGCGCAGCAGCGCCTGCAGCTGCTCGGCGTCGAACCGGATGCTCACGCGCATGCTCTCCTCGGCCGCGCGCCGCGGCGCCGACCCGGCATCGCCGCCGCCCCGCTGGCGCCGGCCCGTCTGGGTCGCCAATCTAGCGCATCGCCGCCACTGTCGAGCCGCGGCGAGCAGTCGACGGGCGGCGCTTGCCGAGGCACGCGCCACCGACTACGCTATGCCAGGTGGGCCGGCCGCGGCCGGCCGCCCGTCGTGCTTTTCGGGGCCGCGCAAGCCATGGACGTCACTTCTTCCTCGCTGGTCACCCAGGCCGCCACCTCCGCCGCGCAGGGACCGATGGCGGCGCAGATCCTGACGCTGCGCAAGGCGCTGCAGCTGCAGCAGCAAGGCGCGCTGGCCCTGCTGCAGGCGCTGCCGGCTCCCACCTCCACGCCCGCCACCGGGCCGCAGCCGCTGGCGCGCGAAGGCACGCTGGGCACGCGCCTCAACGTGATGGTCTGAACGGGAGGGGGCGCCCGCTGCCGGCCTGGTTTCGGCGCCAAGCCGGGCCGCCGCGGCGGCCGAGGGGCGAGCGAAGATGGCGCGGCTGGCGGGGATCGAACCCACGACCTTCGGCTTCGGAGGCCGACACTCTATCCACTGAGCTACAGCCGCTCGAGGGCCGCATTCTAGCAGCGGCGGCCGCAAGCGGCTCGGAGCGGCTCGTATAATCGCCCGAATCTGGAAGCCGGCGAGCGGCCCGCGCGCCGGCGCAGGCCAGCACTGTCGATCTCCGAAGGGACATCATGAGCGAGCACGCCCACGACGCGCACACCGGCCCCATCAAGACCCCCAGACAGCTGTGGTGGACCGCCCTGGCCTCCTTCGTCGTGCCGGTGGCGCTGATCATGGCGCTGGTGGCCTACGTGAGCCGCGACGTCAAGCCGCAGGCCGGGGTGGCCAACCCTGAGCTGGCCACCGCCCAGCGCATCCAGAAGGTCGGCACGGTCGAGCTGCGCGACGCCAACCGCCCGCTGGCCGCCGGCGCCGACGTCTACAAGGCGCAGTGCGCGGCCTGCCACGGGGCGGGCCTGGTGGGGGCGCCGAAGTTCGGCGACAAGGCGGCGTGGGCGCCGCGCCTCGGCCAAGGCTTCGACGCGCTGGTGCAGTCGGCGCTGAAGGGCAAGGGTGCGATGGGCGCGCAGGGTGGCGGCGCGTTCCGCGACCTCGAGATCGCGCGTGCGGTGGCCTACATGGCCAATGCCGTCGGCGCCAGCTTCCCCGAGCCCGAGGCGCCGGCCGAAGGCAAGTGAGCCCGAACCCCGCCCCCGCGGCTGCCGGCTCCGCCGCGACGGAGCGGGCAGCCCGCGTGCTCGTGCTCAACGGACCGAACCTCAACCTGCTGGGCACGCGGGAGCCGGGGGTCTACGGGGCGCTCACCCTGGCGGAGCTCGAGGCGCGCTGCCGCGCCCACGGGGCGGCGCTGGGTCTGCAGGTCGAGTGCTTCCAGAGCAACCACGAAGGCACCCTGATCGAGCAGATTCACGCGTGGGGCTTGGCGCACCGCAGCGGGCAGGCCCTCGGCGTGGTCTTCAACCCCGGCGCCTACACCCACACCTCGATCGCGCTGCACGACGCCATCAAGGGGGTCGAGCCGCTGCCGGTGATCGAGGTCCACCTGTCCAACGTCCACGCGCGCGAGGCGTTCCGCCACCACTCCTGGATCGCGCCGGTGGCGGCGGGCTCCATCATCGGGCTGGGCCCCGACGGCTACCTGCTGGCGCTGGAGGCGCTGGCGCGGCGTGCCGGACTGCGTTCGAACCCATAACGCTGCGGCAGCTCGTCGGCGCGCACCCCGGCGGGCTCGGCCAGCCCCCAGCGCCCCTGCTCGAGCGCCTCGGCCGCCAGGGCCACGTCCTGGCTGTGCACCAGACCGACCCCGAGCGGCGTGACCAGGTACAGCCGCCCCTCCTCGTCCAGCAACGCCGCCGTCGGCACGCCGGCCGGCGCGCCGGTGTGCGCGCGCACGGTGGCGTCGGGCTGCACGCGCCAGATCCACGGCGTGGCCGCCAGCTCCACGTATACCCGCTGCGGTCCGTTCTGAAAGAACCACTGTCCCTCGGCGTCGGCCTCGTAATTGCGGCCGATGAAGGCGATCAGCCCCTCGTGCCGCAGCTCGGCGCCGCGGCTGGCCGCGCTGGCACCCGGCCCGGCGAACGGCCCCGCGGCCTGCGCGGCGGCATCGCGCATCCACCAGCGGCCGCGCTCGTCCAGCCCCAGCCAGCCGTAACAGTGCGGCACGTTGGGCCATTTGGCCAGAGCGGCCTTGACGATCGCGTCCATGCGCTGCGACTCCCTCGAAGCCTCGACGTCACGGCGCTATCGTAGCGCCGCGGCGGCCTGCAGCCAGTCCGACACGTGTTCCCAGACGCCCCATACCTGGCCGCGCGGATCGCCGCGAAAACGCGGCTCGGCAAAGCCGACGTGGCCGCCCTGCGCCGGCTGCCACAGGCGTACCCAGGGGCCGACCTCCTCCGGCGTCGGCAGGCTGGCGGCCGGCACGAACGGGTCGTTGCGCGCGTTGAGCACCAGCGTCGGCACGGCGATGCGCGCCAGGTGCGGCCGGCTCGATGCCCGCTGCCAGTAATCGTCCACCCCCGCAAAGCCGTGCAGCGGCGCGGTGAAGGCGTCGTCGAAGGCGCGCAGCGTGCGCGCCCGCATGGCGCGCGCGGCGTCGATGCGTCCCGGGTGGGCGCGGGCGAACGCCGCCGCCTTGGCGCGCATCGTGCGCAGGAAGTGCCGCGCGTACAGCCAGCGGTTGAGGCCGCGGTCGATCGCGGCGCCGGCGGCGGCCAGATCCAGCGGTGCCGACACCGCCGCGGCGGCCTGCACCACCGCGCCCGCGTGGTCACCGTGCTCCTGCAGCCAGCGCAGCAGCGCGTTGCCGCCCAGCGACACCCCCACCGCGCGCAGCGGCACCCCGGCCAGCGCGCGGGCCGCCTGCCGCAGCATCCCGTCGATCTCGGCGTGGTCGCCGCTGTGGTAGGCGCGCGGCGCGCGGTTCGGCTCGCCGGAGCAGCCGCGGAAGTGCGGCACGATCAGCGCCCAGCCGCGCCGCAGGGCCACCCACGCCAGCGCCTGCGCGTAATGGCTGCGCGAGGAGCCCTCCAGCCCGTGGAACAGCACCACGGCCGCACGCGGGGCCGCGGCGCGCGGCAGCCAGAGGTCGGCGTCGATGAAATCGTCGTCGGGGGTATCCCAGCGCAGCCGCCGTGGCGGAGGCAGCGGCTCGGGAGTGCGGCAGGCCAGCAGCGCGGCGGCCACGGTCTGCCGGTGCCCGCCGCGCTGCCAGGCCGGAGGTCGCGGCCACGCATCCGGCGGCGCCGGAGCGGCGGGCAGGGAAAGCCGATCGGTGCGGTTCAGCGCTTCTGCCGGTACTTGCGCAGCGCCGCGATCTGCGCGGCCATGATCGCCAGCTCCGACTGCGCCTTGGCCAGATCGATCTCGCTCTTGGCGTTCTTCAGCGCCTCCTCGGCCGCCTTGCGCGCCTCCATGGCCTTGGCTTCGTCGAGATCCTTGCCGCGGATGGCGGTGTCGGACAGCACCGTCACCACCTTCGGCTGGACCTCCAGAATGCCGCCGGCCACGAAGACGAACTCTTCCTCACCGTCGGGCTTCTCGATGCGCACCGCACCCGGCTTGATGCGCGTGATCAGCGGCACGTGCCCGGGCAGGATGCCCAGCTCGCCGGCCTCGCCCGGCAGCGCCACGAAGGTCGCCGGGCCGCTGTAGATCGACTCCTCGGCGCTGACCACCTCGACCTGGATGGTGTTCATCTCGTCTCCTGGGGACTGCGGCGCGGGGCGCACGCGCTGCGCGCGCCCGCGTCGGCCGCGGTTGCGGGGATCAGCTGGCCAGCTTCTTGGCCTTCTCGAACGCGTCGTCGATCGTGCCGACCATGTAGAAGGCCTGTTCGGGCAGATGGTCGCACTCGCCGTTGACGATCATCTTGAAGCCGCGGATGGTCTCCTTCAGCGGCACGTACTTGCCGGGCTGACCGGTGAACACCTCGGCGACGTGGAACGGCTGCGACAGGAAACGCTGGATCTTGCGCGCGCGCGCCACGATCAGCTTGTCCTCCGGCGACAGCTCGTCCATGCCCAGGATCGCGATGATGTCGCGCAGCTCCTTGTAGCGCTGCAGCACGGCCTGCACCGCGCGGGTGGTGTTGTAGTGCTCCTCGCCGACGATGTTGGGGTCGACCTGGCGGCTGGTGGAGTCCAGCGGGTCAACGGCGGGGTAGATGCCCAGCGCGGCGATGTCGCGCGACAGCACCACGGTGGCGTCCAGGTGCGCGAAGGTCGTCGCCGGCGACGGGTCGGTCAGGTCGTCCGCGGGCACGTAGACGGCCTGGATCGAGGTGATCGAGCCGACCTTGGTCGAGGTGATGCGCTCCTGCAGCTTGCCCATCTCCTCGGCCAGCGTCGGCTGGTAACCCACCGCCGAGGGCATGCGGCCCAGCAGCGCCGACACCTCGGTACCGGCCAGCGTGTAGCGGTAGATGTTGTCGACGAAGAACAGCACGTCGCGGCCCTCGTCGCGGAACGACTCGGCGATCGTCAGGCCGGTCAGCGCCACGCGCAGACGGTTGCCCGGCGGCTCGTTCATCTGGCCGTACACCATCGCCACCTTCGACTCGCTCAGGTTGTCGGCGACGACGACCTTGGACTCCATCATCTCGTGATAGAAGTCGTTGCCCTCGCGGGTGCGCTCACCCACGCCGGCGAACACCGACAGGCCCGAGTGCGCCTTGGCGATGTTGTTGATCAGCTCCATCATGTTGACGGTCTTGCCCACACCCGCACCGCCGAACAGGCCGACCTTGCCGCCCTTGGCGAACGGGCAGATCAGGTCGATCACCTTGATGCCGGTCTCCAGCAGTTCGGTGGAGGGCGACAGCTCGTCGTAGGCCGGTGCCTTGCGGTGGATCGAGCTGGTCAGCGACTGGTCGATCGGGCCGCGCTCGTCGATCGGGTTGCCCAGCACGTCCATGATGCGGCCCAGCGTCGCCTTGCCCACCGGCACGGTGATCGGCGCGCCGGTGTTGTAGACCGTCATGCCGCGGCGCAGGCCGTCGGAGGAACCCAGCGCGATGGTGCGCACCACGCCGTCGCCCAGCTGCTGCTGCACCTCCAGCGTCAGCGGCGAGCCCTCCATCTTCAGCGCGTCATAGACCTTGGGCATCTGGTCGCGCGGGAACTCCACGTCCACCACGGCGCCGATGCACTGAACGATCTTGCCTTGAACTTGAGCCATGATTCAAACCTTGTTCGATTGCGAGAATGACGGGAACCCGGTTGGCGTCACACCGCCGCGGCGCCGGCGACGATTTCCGACAGCTCCTTGGTGATGCCGGCCTGACGCGTCTTGTTGTAGACCAGCTTGAGCTCGTTGATGAGGTTGCCGGCGTTGTCGGTGGCGGCCTTCATGGCCACCATGCGGGCCGACTGCTCCGAAGCCATGTTCTCGGCCACGGCCTGGTAGATCAGCGCCTCCACGTAGCGCACCAGCAGCTCGTCGATGACGCTTGGCGCGTCGGGCTCGTAGATGTAGTCCCAGTCGTAGCCCGGCGCGCCGGTCTCCAGGTCGCGCGCCGACAGTGGCAGCAGCTGCTGCACCACCGGCTCCTGCTTCATCGTGTTGATGAAGCGCGTGTAGCACAGGTACACGGCGCTGAGCTTGCCCTCGGCGTAGGCATCCAGCAGCACCTTCACCGGCCCGATCAGGCGCTCCAGGTGCGGCGTGTCACCCAGGCCGGTGACGTGCGAGACCACCTTGGCGCCGATGCGGTTGAGGAACCCCAGGCCCTTGTTGCCGATGGCCACCACCTGCGCGCTCTTGCCTTGGCCCTGCAGCTCGCGCAGATGGTTGGTCACCGCGCGCAGCAGGTTGGTGTTCAAGCCGCCGCACAGGCCCTTGTCGGTGGTCACCACGATCATGCCGGCCACCGGGGCATCGGCGTGCTCGACCATGAACGGATGCACGTACTCCGGGTTGGCGCGGCTGAGGTTGGCCGCGATCTGGCGCACCTTCTCCGCGTACGGCCGCGCCATGCGCATGCGCTCCTGCGCCTTGCGCATCTTGGAGGCGGCGACCATCTCCATGGCCTTGGTGATCTTCTTGGTGTTTTCCACCGACTTGATCTTGCCGCGTATTTCCTTGCCTGCTGCCATCGCAACTCCTCGGAATCAGGGTCAGGGCTGCAAGCGGCCGCTCACCACGTGCCGGTCTGCTTGAAGGTGCGGATGGCGGCGTCGAGCTCGGCCTCGGCGTCCTTGTCCATGGCCTTCTGCGTCTCGAGCTTTTCCAGCAGCGCGGCGTGCTTGTCCTTCAGATAGGCGTGCAGCGCGGCCTCGAACGGCAGCACCTTCTTGACCTCGATGTCGTCCAGATAGCCCTTGTTGGCGGCGTAGAGCGACGCCGCCATCAGGCTGATCGGCAGCGGGCTGTATTGCGGCTGCTTGAGCAGCTCGGTCACGCGCGCGCCGCGGTCGAGCTGCTTGCGGGTCGCCTCGTCGAGGTCGGAGGCGAACTGCGCGAACGCCGCGAGTTCCCGGTACTGCGCCAGGTCGGTGCGGATGCCGCCCGACAGGCTCTTGATCAGCTTGGTCTGCGCCGCACCGCCGACGCGCGACACCGAGATGCCCGCGTTGATGGCGGGGCGGATGCCGGCGTTGAACAGGTTGGTCTCGAGGAAGATCTGACCGTCGGTGATCGAGATCACGTTGGTCGGCACGAACGCGGAGACGTCGCCGGCCTGCGTCTCGATGATCGGCAGCGCCGTCAGCGACCCGGTCTTGCCCTTGACGGCACCGTTGGTGAACTTCTCGACGTAGTCGGCGTTGACGCGCGCGGCGCGCTCCAGCAGGCGGCTGTGCAGGTAGAAGATGTCGCCCGGGAAGGCCTCGCGTCCCGGCGGACGGCGCAGCAGCAGCGACACCTGGCGATACGCCACGGCCTGCTTGGACAGGTCGTCGTAGATGATGAGCGCGTCCTGGCCGCGGTCGCGGAAGTACTCGCCCATCGTGCAGCCGGAGTACGGCGCCAGGAACTGCATCGCCGCCGACTCGGAGGCCGAGGCCGCCACGACGATCGTGTAGTCCATCGCGCCATGCTGCTCCAGGGCCCGCACCACGCTCTTGATCGACGACGCCTTCTGACCGATGGCGACGTAGATGCAGACCATGTTCTGGCCCTTCTGGTTGATGATGGTGTCGATGGCCACCGCGGTCTTGCCGGTCTGGCGGTCACCGATGATGAGCTCGCGCTGGCCGCGGCCGATCGGCACCATCGCGTCGATGGCCTTGATGCCGGTCTGCACCGGCTGGTCCACGCTCTTGCGCGCGATCACGCCCGGGGCGACCTTCTCGACCACGTCGGTGAGCTTGGCATTGATCGGGCCCTTGCCGTCGATCGGGCGACCCAGCGCGTCGACGACGCGGCCGATCAGCTCGGGGCCGACCGGCACCTCCAGGATGCGGCCGGTGCACTTGACCGTGTCGCCTTCGGAGATGTGCTCGTATTCGCCCAGGATCACGGCGCCGACCGAGTCGCGCTCCAGGTTGAGCGCCAGGCCGTAGGTCGGCTGGCCATCCTTGCCGGCCGGGAATTCCAGCATCTCACCCTGCATCGCGTCCGACAGGCCGTGGATGCGCACGATGCCGTCGGTCACCGACACCACGGTGCCCTGGTTGCGCACGTCGGCGGTCGGGGCCAGACCCTCGATGCGCGACTTGATCAGTTCGGAGATTTCGGCGGGATTCAGTTGCATGACGCGTTTCCTTTGCGCAATGTTCTCGCGGGCGTTGGGGGGCGGCGGCCGTTCAGGCCGTCAGCGCCACGCGCATTTGTTCCAGACGGGCCTTGACGGAGGTGTCCAGCACCTCGTCGCCGACCACCACGCGCACGCCGCCGATCAGCTCGGGGCGCAGCTCCACCTGCAGCCGCAGCTGGCGGCCGAAGCGCTTCTCCAGCACGGCCTTGAGCTCCTGCAGCTGCGCGCCCTCGATCGGGAAGGCGCTCTCGACGCGCGCGTCGGCCACGCCGTGCTGCGCGTTGAGCAGGGCGCGGAACTGGCGCGCGATCTCGGGCAGCGCGCGCAGGCGGTCGTTGTCGATGACGGTGCGCAGGAAGTTCTGGCCCAGCGGCGGCAGCGGCGTCTTGAGCACGCCGGTGACGACGTCGTAGACCTGCTGCGCCGTGACCTTCGGGTCGGCGGCGAAGGCCAGCAGCTGCTCATGCGCGGCCACGGTGGCCAGCGCCTCGAGCCACTCGGCGGTCTCGGGGCCGTGCGCACCGGCGGCCTTGAACAGCGCCTCGGCGTACGGACGGGCAATGGTGGCGAGTTCTGCCATGGTTCAACCTCGGGGGCGCGGGGACGGCGCGCGGCGCCGCGTCACAGCTCGGCCTTCAGCCGCTCGAGCAGCTCGGCGTGGGTGCGCGCGTCGACCTCGCGGCGCAGGATCTGCTCGGCGCCCTTGACGGCCAGCATCGCCACCTGCTCGCGCAGCGCCTCGCGCGCCTGCACGGCCTGCTGCTCGGCCTCGGCCTTGGCCGCGGCGACGATCTTGGCGGCTTCCTCGGAGGCGCGGGCCTTGGCCTCCTCGATGATGGCGTGGGCGCGGCGCTCGGCATCGGCCAGGCGCGCGGCGGCCTCGTTGCGCGACTGCGCCAGCGTGTCTTCGATGCGCTTGTTGGCCACGGCCAGCTCGGTCTTGGCCTTCTCGGCGGCGGCCAGACCTTCGGAAATCTTCTGCGCACGCTCGTCCAGCGCCTTGGCGATCGGCGGCCACACGAACTTCATCGTGAACCACACCAGGATCGCGAAGACGATGGCCTGCGCAAAGAGGGTTGCATTGATGTTCATCGCAACGCCTTTCGGACGGGGTATGCGGATGGGGCTGCGTCGGGGGGCCGGGTGGTGCGGCGTGCGCCCGCGGCCTGCCGGCCGCCGGGCGCACCCTTCCTCACGTCGGGGCGATCAGAGCGCGAACGGGTTGGCGAACGCGAACAGCAGCGCGATGGCCACGCCGATCAGGAACGCCGCATCGATCAGACCGGCCAGAATGAACATCTTGGTCTGCAGGTCGTTCATCAGCTCGGGCTGACGGGCGGACGACTCGAGGAACTTGCCCCCCATCAGGGCGATGCCGATCGAGGCGCCGATCGCACCCAGACCGACGATGATGCCGCAAGCCAGAGCAACGAGACCGAGGATGTTTTCCATGGTGAGATTTCCTTAGGTTACAGAGGAAGGTTGGGGGAAACGGTTGCGAGGCGCGCCTCTGTCAGTGTGCGTCGTGCGCCTGACCCAGGTAGATCAGCGCCAGCATCATGAAGATGAACGCCTGCAGGGTGATCACGAGGATGTGGAAGATGGCCCACACCGTACCCGCGATCAGGTGTCCGACGAACAGCAGGCCGCCCGTGAACGACAGCGCGGCAAAGCCACCGAGCAGCGCGATCAGCATGAAGACCAGCTCGCCCGCGAACATGTTGCCAAACAACCGCATGCCGTGGGAAACGGTCTTCGCCACGAACTCGATCATTTGCATCAGGAAGTTGACCACGCCCAGCAGCAGCGCCCACAGCGGATTCCTGCTGGTGCCGAACGGCGCCGTGACCAGCTCGTGCGCCCAGCCGCCCAAGCCCTTGATCTTGATGTTGTAGAACAGGCACAGCAGCAGCACCGACACCGACAGGCCCAGCGTCGTCGACAGGTCGGCGGTGGGCACGACGCGCAGGTAGTCGGGGTAGCCCAGCGCCGGGCCGACCGCGTGCCAGATGGCCGGCAGCAGGTCCACCGGCAGCAGGTCCATGAAGTTCATGAAGAAGATCCAGACGAACACCGTCAGCGCCATCGGCGCGATCAGCTTGCGGCTGGCGGCGTTGTGGATCACGCCCTTGGCCTGCGTCTCGACCAGCTCGACCAGGATCTCCACCGCGGCCTGGAAGCGCCCCGGCACGCCGGCGGTGGCGCGCCGCGCCCCGAGCCACAGCAGGAACACGCCGATCAGCCCGGTCAGCACCGAGAACACCACCGAGTCGATGTTGATCACCGAGAAGTCGACGATGAATTCCTGCTTCTTGTTGGTCAGATGGACCAGGTGATGCCGGATGTATTCGCCGGCGGTCGGAGCGTGTCCCTCAGCAGCCATTCGTCATTCCCACGTTCGTTGATCGAAACGAGTCTTCCGTCAGCGGATGCGTGCCAGCCACCAGGCCAGCACGTATCCCTTGAGCACCACCGCCAGCCCGACCAGCAGGCCGGGCCAGCTCAGATCCGGCACCAGGCGCGGCGCGGCGACCAGCATGGTCAGCGCGAGCAGCACCTTGATCCCCTCCCACACCAGCCAGCGGGCGAGCGCCGAGCGCGCCGGCTGCACCGCGGCGGCCCGCCGCCAGCGACCGCGCAGACCGCCACCCATGCCCCAGGCCATCACCAAGGCAGGCACGAAGGCACAGGCGCCACCCCACGCCACCGAGGCGACCAACCCCGCCCGCTGCGGCCAGACGAACCGCCACGCCAGCCACGCCCCGACGATCGCCAGCACCCAGACCAGGACCTGGGCCGCCAGCACATGCCGCATCCCCGGCATCCGCTGGCGCCGGCGCCACGCCTGTGCCTCCTCGCGGCTGAGGGGCTTGCATCCGGCCGCAGCGCCCTCATCTGGCTCGTCGTCGGCCCAGACACGCCAGCGTCGCGCACCGGCTGCCTGATCCTCGGCCCGCTCGACGGACGGCTGAGGGTTCGCCATTGTCTCGTGCCCCCTTGACGCACGCCTGACGCGGCGCTTGGCGCCCCAGGCCACGTTGACAAAAAGCTCTTTATTATACGGACAAACCCCAGCCCACCACGCATCGAGGACCGCCGATGGCCGATCCCGCCCCCGCCTCGCCCCTGACCTTTCCGTGCCGCTTCCCGATCAAGGTGATGGGCGCGCACGCCGATGGCTTCGTCGCCGCCGTCGCGCACGTGGCGCGCGGCTTCGATCCCGGCTTCGACGAGACCACCATCGAGGTGCGCACCAGCCGCAACGGCCGCTACCTGGGCCTGACGCTGAACGTGCACGTGACCTCGCGCGAACAGCTCGACGAGCTGTACCGCACCCTGACCACGCATCCGATGGTCAGCGTGGTCCTGTGATGGAACTGCGCCACCTGGGCCGCGTGCCCTACGAGCCCACCGTGGAGGCGATGCGCGCCTGGACCGAGGCGCGCGGGCCCGGGACGGCCGATGAGCTGTGGCTGTGCGAGCACCCGCCGGTGTTCACGCAGGGCCAGGCGGGCCGGCCGGAACACGTGCTGGATCCCGGCGACATCCCCGTGGTGGCCACCAACCGGGGCGGCCAGGTCACGTACCACGGCCCGGGCCAGGTGGTGGCCTACCCGCTGCTGGATCTGCGCCGCGCCGGCTTCTTCGTCAAGGAGTACGTGCACCGGCTGGAGGAGGCGGTGCTGCGCACGCTGGCGGACTGGGGCGTGACCGGCCACCGCGTCGCCGGCGCCCCGGGCGTGTACGTGCGGCCGGACGATCCGCACGGCCACGCCGCGCTGCACGGCCCGCGCCCCGGGAACGACCCATGGGCGGGGCTGGCCAAGATCGCCGCGCTGGGCATCAAGGTGCACCGCCACTGCACCTACCACGGACTGGCGCTCAACGTCGCGATGGACCTGAGCCCCTTCCTGCGTATCAACCCCTGCGGCTACGCCGGCTTGCGCACCGTCGACCTTGCTACGATCGGCGTGACGGCCGACCCGGCCGAGGTCGGCGACGCGCTGGCCGACCACCTGCGGCGGCTGCTGGCGCCGCGCGCCTGAGCGCCCGAACCACCGCCCCAACCGGATCCGATGCCATGACTCCCGCCACCGACACCCCCTACGACCCCACCGCCAAGCAGAAGAGCGCCGCCAAGACCGCGCGCATCCCGATCAAGGTCGAGCCGGCGCCGCTGCTGCGCAAGCCCGAATGGATCCGCGTCAAGGCCGGCAGCCCCAGTTCGCGCTTCTACGAGATCAAGGACATCCTGCGCGCCAACCGACTGGTCACCGTGTGCGAGGAGGCCTCCTGCCCCAACATCGGCGAGTGCTTCGGCAAGGGTACGGCCACCTTCATGATCATGGGCGACAAGTGCACGCGGCGCTGCCCGTTCTGCGACGTCGGCCACGGCCGGCCGGACCCGCTCGACCCCGACGAGCCCGAGAACCTGGCGCGCACGATCGCGGCGCTGAAGCTGAAGTACGTCGTCATCACCAGCGTCGACCGCGACGACCTGCGCGACGGCGGCGCGGCGCACTTCGTGGCCTGCATCCGGCGCGTGCGCGAGCGCTCGCCCGGGACGCGCATCGAGATCCTGACACCGGACTTCCGCGGCCGCGACGATCGCGCGCTGGCGATCCTGGCGGAGGCGCCGCCGGACGTCATGAACCACAACCTGGAGACGGTGCCGCGTCTGTACAGGCAGGCACGCCCCGGCTCGGACTACGCCTTCAGCCTGAACCTGCTGCGCAAGTTCAAGGAGCGCTTTCCCCACATCCCCACCAAGAGCGGGCTGATGGTCGGCCTCGGCGAGACCGATGAGGAGATCCTGCAGGTGATGCGCGACCTGCGCGCGCACGGCGTGGACATGCTGACCATCGGCCAGTACCTGGCGCCGAGCACGCACCACCTGCCGGTGCGGCGTTACGTCGAGCCGGCCACCTTCGCGATGTTCGAGCGCGAGGCCTACGCGATGGGCTTCACGCACGCCGCCGTCGGCCCGCTGGTGCGCAGCAGCTACCACGCCGACCGGCAGGCGCACGCCGCCGGCGTGGTCGACGGCTCGGCCTGACCCCGCCGGCGGCCGGCAGAACAGCCCCCGGCCGCCGCCTCAGCGCGCCGGGCGGCGCGTCTCGATGATCGTGACCTCCACGCGGCGGTTCTTCGCGCGTCCCTCGCGGGTGGCGTTGTCAGCGATCGGCTCGCGCTCGCCGCGGCCCTCGGTGCGGATCTTGTCAGCCGGGATGCCCTTGCTGACCAGATACGCCTTGACCGCCTCGGCGCGGCGCAGCGACAGACGCTCGTTGTAAGCCTCGGGGCCGACGCTGTCGGTGTGACCGACGGCGATCGCCAGCTCCAGGTCGGTGGCCTTGATCTTGGCCACCAGCTCGTCCAGCCGCGCCTTGCCGTCGGCGCGCAGCTCCGCCTTGTCGAAATCGAACAGCGCGTCCGACTGGAACGTGTACGTCTGCGGCGCAGCCGCCGGCTTCGGCGCCGCTGCCGGGGCGGGCGGCGGAGCGGCCGGGGGCGTCGGCCGGGCACGCACCGGTGCCTCGGCCACCGCCTTGGCCTTGTCGATCTCGAACAGTTCAGGCGTGTCGAACGGGCACAGCTCCTCCGGTGGCAGCTCGCCCCGATCCTGCCCGGCCTCGGCGGCGCTGGGCTGGTCCGGTCGCGCCACGCCCAGAGCCGCCGTCAGCCGACCCATGCTGGCCAGCGTGCGCGCCTGCGCCAGCAGCTCGTTGTACTGCGCGTTGATGTAGGCACGGCTGGCCTCGAAGTATTCGTTCTGCGTGTCCAGCAGGTCCAGCAGCGTGCGCTGGCCGATGTCGAACTGCTGCCGGTAGGCCTCGCGCGCCACTTCGGTGGACAGACGGTGCTGGTCGAGGTAGCCCAGCTGCTCGCGCAGCCGCACGACGTCGTTGTAGGCGATCGCCAGCGTCTGGCGCACGTCGCGGCAGGCCTTTTCCTGCAGGTCGCGCGCCTGCTTGTGCAGCTCCACCGCCTGCCGCTCGCGCGCCTGATCGGCGCCGCCGCGGTACAGGTTGTAGTTCATGATGACCTCGGCCGTGAGGTCGCGCGTGCGGCCGTTGACGCCGTTGATGTCGTTGCCCCAGGTCTGGCGGATGCGGAAGTCCACGCGCGGCCAGTAGGCGGCCTTGCGGGTTTCGATCTCCTGGCGCTGGGCGCGCACGTTCTCGTACGCGGCGTTGATGGTCGGGCTGTTGGGCAGGCCCTGACGCATCGCCTCGGCCATCGAGCCCGGCAGGCCGGCCAGCCGCAGCCCCTCGCGCAGCGGCGGCAGCGTGGCCGGCGGCTTGACGCCCATGATGCGCTGGTAGCGCGCGCTGACGTCGTGCAGGTTGGCGATCTCGGTCAGCAGGTTGGACTCGGCCAGCGCCAGACGGCCGGCAGCCTGGTCCATGTCGACGCGCCGGCTCACGCCAGCCTTGGCGCGCTCCTCGATCTGCTGCGCGGTCAGCTTGTGCTCGACGTAGTTGGCCTTGGCCTCCTGCACCAGCGCCGAGTAGCGCGCCACGTCGACCCAGGCGCGCACCGCCTCCAGCGCAATGGTCTCGGCCGCCTCCAGCAGCTCGTAGTAGCGCGTCAGCTTGGCGTAGCTGAGACGCTGCACCTCGCTGCGGGTGAAGAAGCCGTCGAACAGCACCTGGTTGAGCGTCAGCGTGGTGGCCGAGCGGTTGAAGCGACGCTCCGGCGTGCCGGGCGGATCGACCAGGTGCTGACGACCGATGCCGACGCTCAGGTCGACCGTCGGGCGCCAACCGGCAGCGGCCACGTCCTTCTGCGCGTCGGCGGCAGTGAAGGCATGCCAGCGCGCCTGCACCTCGGGGTTCTGCACGATGGCGTTGCGCACCGCCTCGATCAGCGGCGCCGGCAGGCCCGAGGCCGCGGGGTTGGCGACGGCGGCAACGGCAGGCGTGGCCGGCGCCTGGGCCGCGGCCGGCGCCGCTGCCAAAGCCAGGGCGGCGGCCGCGACGGCTGTCAGCATGGGGATGGTTCTCATGGTGGTCCTCGTCGGTTGGGTGGGAGCGGCCTCCGCCCCCACGGGTCTTACGCACGCAACCGCGATCGGTATCATCCGGATCACTTTGCCCATCCATTGTCGGCACGGGCCCGGGTCGGCGTCAAGCACGGCGCGCAGGATCGCACCGACGGCGTGTTTTCTGCGATGATCGGTCGCCAGCCCCGTCGCGCCGCGTTGCTCGCCGAACACATGTCCCGCCCCGCCGCCGCCTCGCGCCTGGCGCCCTCGTGGCGTCTGCTGGCGCTGGCGCTCGTGCTGCTGCTCGGCGCGGCGCTGGCGGCGGCCGACTTCGACCGCCTGCAGCGCCTGGCGCGCGAGCGCTACGGCAGCGTCGCCGAGGAGACCGTGCAGGCTTGGCGGCGCCTGGTGGCCGAGCAGCGCGGGCGTCCGGTGGAGGAGCAGCTGGCCGCGGTCAACACCTTTTTCAACCGCCGTCTGCTCTACGAGCTGGACCCGGTGGTGTGGGGCCAGGCCGACCACTGGGCCACCCCGCTGGAGTTCATCGGCCGCGGCGCCGGCGACTGCGAGGACTTCGCCATCGCCAAGTACGTGACGCTGCTGGAACTGGGCGTGCCGGACGAGCGGCTGCGCCTGATCTACGTGCGGGCCCGCACCGCCGGCGCCAAGACCGAGGCGCACATGGTGTTGGGCTACTATGAGGATCCGGCCGAGGAGCCGCTGATCCTGGACAACCTGATCACCAGCGTGCGCCCGGCGTCACGCCGGCCCGACCTGACGCCGGTGTTCAGCTTCAACCGCCAGGGGCTCTGGGTCGCGGGCCAGGCCCAGTCCGCCGCCGATCCGACGGCGCGGCTGTCGCGCTGGCGCGAGGTGCTGGAGCGCATGCGGCAGGAGGGGCTGTGAGGCACGGCTCCGCCACACCACCCGAGGGGTAGGACCATGTCACTCGTCAAACAACTGTGGCTGGCCGTGCTGGTCGTCATGGCCGTGGCGTTCGGCGGCAGTCTGGTGCTGAGCGTGCTGTCGGCGCGGCACTACCTGCAGCAGCAGCTGCAGGTCAAGAACTTCGACAACGCCACCGCGCTGGCGCTGGCGCTGACGCAGCTGGACAAGGATCCGGTCACGATCGAGCTGCAGGTTTCCGCGCAGTTCGACGTCGGCCACTACAAGTTCATCCGCGTCAGCCGCCCCACCGGCGAGGTGCTGGCCGAGCGCGTCTATGAAGGCCGCCTGGAGGGGGCGCCGCAGTGGTTCGCCGACCTGATCCCGATTCGCACCCAGCCCGGCACGGCGGTGGTGCAGGACGGCTGGCGGCAGTTCGCCACCGTCACGCTGGCCAGCCACGACCAGTACGCCTACCAGTCGCTGTGGCAGGCCACGCAGCAGCTGCTGGCCTGGTTCGCCGTCGGGGCGCTGGTCGTCGGCACGCTGGGCACGCTGGCGCTGCGCCTCATCCTGCGCCCGCTGCACGACGTGGTCGACCAGGCGCAGGCGATCGCCGAGCGCCGCTTCGTCACGGTGGAGGAGCCGCGCACGCCGGAGCTGCGTGCGGTGACGCGCGCGATGAACGACATGGTGCGCCGGCTCAAGGCGATGTTCGCCGAGGAGGCGGCGCGGCTGGAGTCGCTGCGCGAGCGCGTCAACCACGATCCGGTCACGGGCGTGGCCAACCGCGAGCACTTCCTGGCGCAGCTGCGCGACATCCTGCAGGGCGAGGAATGGGGCTCGCGTGGCTCGTTGGTGGTGGTGCGGCTGGCCTACCTGAACGAGCTCAACGCCCGTCTAGGCCGGCAGCGCGCCGACGAGCTGCTGCAGAGTCTGGCGCACACCCTGACCGCATGCGGCGACGGCCCTCCCGGCCAGCGCGTCGGCCGCCTCAAGGGGGGAGAATTCGCGCTGGTCTGCCCGAGCCTGGCGCAGCCGGCCGAGGCGGCGCGGCGCGTGCACGAGCGGCTGATGCACGACTGGGCGCCACGCTGGCTGCCCGATGTACCTGACCTGTTTCACCTGGCGGCGGTGGACTACGCGCGCGGCGAGCCGGTGGGCGAAGTACTGGCGCGTGCCGACCAGGCGCTGGCGCAGGCGCAGGCGCGCGGTCCCAACGGCTGGCACGCGGTGGAGGACGCCGCCGCGCCCGGCCTGACGCTGCCGGCCGAGCGCTGGCGCACGCTGCTGACCGAGGCCGTCAGCGGCGGCCGGCTGAGCCTGGCGTTCTACCCGGTGGTGAAGAACGACCCGAAGCGGCCGCTGCACGAGGAGGGCGTGATCCGGCTGCAGGTGGATGCCGGGGGCCGGCTGCTGACCGCCGGTGACTTCATGCCGATGGCCGCGAACCTGAACCTGACGGCGCCGCTGGATCTCGGCGTGGTGCGGCTGGCCATCGAGCACCTGCGCCAGGTGCAGGGCGACGTGGCGGTGAACCTGTCGGCCGAGACGATTGCCGATTTCGGTTTCCGCAACCAGCTGGTGCAGCTGCTGCAGCAGTATCCCGACCTGTGCCGGCGTCTGCTGTTCGAGGTGCCGGAGTACGGCGTCTACCGGCAGTTCGACGCCTTCCGCGACCTGGTGCGCAGCCTCAAGGCGCTGGGCTGCCGCGTCGGCATCGAGCACTTCGGCCAGCGCTTCGCCGGCAGCGACCAGCTGGCCAGCCTGGGGCTGGATTACATCAAGGTGCACCCAAGCTACGTGCGCGGCATCCGCGACAACCCCGGCAACCAGGAATTTCTGCGCGGTCTGTGCAGCATGGCGCACGCGCTGGGCATCACGGTGATCGCGCTCGGCGTGGAGAGCCGCGACGACCTGCCGCTGCTGGCGCAGCTGGGCTTTGACGGCGCCACGGGGCCGGGCATCGGGCGCGACGCCGGCGCGCCGGCCGGCTGAGTCGCCGCGCCACCGCTCAGCCGTGCAGGTCGTCGCGGCGCGCGATCTCGAACAGGCGCGCCAGCTCGTGCGGGTGGCGGCGCAGGTTGCGCCGGTGCCACAGGGTGATCAGCACCATCACCGCGGCCACCAGCAGCCCGAAGGCGGTGATGGCGCCGAACGCCGACAGCCCCGCGCCGGTGGCGGCGCTGTAGAGGAAGCCCAGGCCCAGGATGCAGGCCTGCTCGTTGAAGTTCTGCACCGCGATCGAGCGGCCCGCGCCCATCAGGTTGTGGCCGCGGTGCTGCAGCAGCGCGTTCATCGGCACCACCAGAAAGCCGCCCAGCGCCCCCAGCAGCACCAGGAACGGCGCGGCCACCCAGACGTCGCGGATGAGCACCATCAGCACCACCAGCAGCCCCATCGCCACCCCCAGCGGCATCACGCGCGGGGCCTGGTCGATGCGCATGCGCACCGAGGCCACCACCGCGCCCACCGCCGTGCCCACCGCCACCACGCCGACCAGGCTGGAGGCCTGCGTGGTGTTGTAGCCCAGCGCCGCGGCGGCCCAGGCCAGCACGATGTAGCGCAGGTTGCCGCTGACGCCCCAGAACAGGGTGGTGGTGGCCAGCGAGATCTGGCCCAGATGGTCGCGCCACAGGCGCAGGTTGCAGCGCCAGAAATCCGGCAGCAGCGCCAGCGGATTGGGCGGCAGGTGGCGCAGCGGCGCGGTGGTGCGCGGGATGCGCAGGTTGAACGCCGCCGCCAGCCCGTACACCGCCACCAGGCCGACGATGGCCAGCTCCGCCGCCGTCGGCAGCCAGGCGCGCAGCCACGCCGCCTCGTGCGCCGCCAGCCACGCCGCCACCGCGGGCGAGACGAGCTGGCCGCCCAGCACGACGCCGAGGATGATGGAGGCGATCGTCAGCCCCTCGATCCAGCCGTTGGCCTTGACCAGCTGCGACGGCGGCAGCAGCTCGGTGAGGATGCCGTACTTGGCCGGCGAATACGCCGCCGCGCCCAGCCCCACCAGGCTGTAGGCCAGCAGCGGGTGCACGGGGGTCAGCATCAGCACGCAGCCCACCACCTTGATGGCGTTGCTGATGAACATGACCTGTCCCTTGGGCCGCGAGTCCGCGAACGCCCCGACCCATGGCGCCAGCAGCACGTAGAACAGCGCGAACATCGGCACCAGCGCGGCGGCCTGCCACTCCGGCGCGCCGCGGCCGCGCAGCAGCTCCACCGCCACCACGAACAGCGCGTTGTCGGCCAGCGAGCTGCAGAACTGCGCCGTCATGATCGTGTAGAAGCCGCGCTTCATCGGAGCGAAAAATCCAGCTGGCAGGATCGGGGGCTGCGCACGTGGCGCGGCTCTGTGCGAAAGTCGCGGCTGGCGCAGGGTGCGCGGTTTATAGCACGCGCTCCACCTGCCCTCCGTCACGCCATCACGCCCGCCGACCATGCCGCGCCCGATCCTGGCCACCGTGCACCTCGACGCCCTGCGCCACAACCTGCAGCGCTGCCGCGCCGCCGCCGGCGAGGCACGCGTGTGGGCGGTCGTCAAGGCCAACGCCTACGGCCACGGCCTCGAGCGCGTCTGGCCGGCGCTGCGCGGCGCCGACGGCTTCGCGCTGCTGGACCTGGCCGAGGCCGAGCGGCTGCGCGCGCTGGGCTGGCGCGGCCCGATCCTGCTGCTGGAGGGGTGCTTCGAGCCGCGCGACCTGGAGACCTGCTCGCGCCTCGATCTGTGGCACGTCGTCCACACCGAGGAGCAGATCGACTGGCTGGCGGCGCACAAGACCCACCAGCCGCACCACGTGTTCCTGAAGATGAACTCGGGCATGAACCGGCTCGGCTTTCGGCCGGAGGCCTACCGCGCCGCCTGGGCGCGGCTGCAGGCGCTGCCGCAGGTGGGCGAGATCGGGCTGATGACGCACTTTTCCGACGCCGACGGGCTGCGCCGCGGGCGCGAGGGCGTGCTGCACCAGGTGGAGGCGTTCGTGCGCGCCACGCGCGACCTGCCGGGCGAGCGCAGCCTGTGCAACAGCGCCGCCACGCTGCGCCACGCCCTTCGGCTGCGCCTGGGCGACGACGGCGGGACGCTGGCCGCCGACTGGGTGCGCGCCGGCATTGCGCTGTATGGCAGCGCGCCCGACCACCCGGCGCACGCCGCCGCCGACTGGGGCCTGCGGCCGACGATGACGCTGGCCAGCCGGCTGATCGCCATCCAGCCGGTGGCCGCCGGCGAGACGGTCGGCTACGGCTCGATCTACACCGCGCCGCGCGCCATGCGCGTGGGCATCGTCGCCTGCGGCTACGCCGACGGCTACCCGCGCCACGCCAGCCTGTCGCAGGACCACGGCGCGCCGGTGCTGGTGCGCGGCGTGCGCACGCGGCTGGTCGGCCGCGTCAGCATGGACATGCTGGCGGTGGACCTGACCCCCGTGGAGGCCGCCGGCGGCCCGTGCCGCCCCGGCGACGAGGTGGTGCTGTGGGGCCGCAGCGCCAGCGGTGCGGTGCTGCCGGTGGACGAGGTGGCGCAGGCTGCCGGCACCATCGCCTACGAGCTGCTGTGCGCGGTGGCCGCGCGCGTGCCGTTCGCCGTGGATGGCGCCGACACCCCCTAGCCCTTGTACTCCGGGGGGTATGACGCTATACTCGCGTCCAATGGAGGATCAAGCCATGGATCGACGCACGACGCCCTTCCCCCCGCTGGCCCGCCGGCGCTGGCTCGGCGCGGCCGCAGCCACCGCGCTGCTCGGCGGCGCGCTGCTCGCCCCCGCCTGGGCGCAGGGCGAGGCCGCCGGCCCGCGCGTGCCGGTGGCCGAGGCCGCCCGCCGCCCGGTCGGCCAGGCGCTGCTGCTGGACGCCACGATCGAAGCGCAGCAGCAGGCCACGCTGGCGGCCCAGGCCAGCGGCCGCATCGTGCAGCTGCACGTCAAGGCCGGTGACCGCGTGCGCGCCGGGCAGGTGCTGGCGGTGATCGACGACCGCGAGACCACCGCCGGCGTGCAGCGCGCCGGCGGCGCGGTGGCGCAGGCCGAGGCCGAGCTGCGCAACGCCGAGGCGCACGCCAGGCGCACGCGCGAGCTGCGCGCGCAGGGTTTCGTCTCGCAGGCGGCGCTCGATGCCGCCGAGGCGCAGGCCGCCGCCGCGCGCGCCGCGCTGCAGCAGGCCAAGGCCGCGCAGTCGCAGGCCGCGCTGGCGCAGGGCTTCACGCGCCTGACCGCGCCGTTCGACGGCTTCGTGCTGGCCACGCACGCCGAGGCGGGCGACCTGGCGGCGCCGGGCCGTCCGGTGCTGACGGTGTACGCGCCGCAGCCGCTGCGCGCCACCGTGCACGTGCCGGCGTCGCAGTCGGCGCTGGCGGAGCGCGCGCAGCGCGTCGAGGTACGCCTGCCCGATGGCCGCTGGGTGCAGCCGGCCGGTCGCAGCCGCCTGCCGGCGGCCGATCCGGTGGCGCAGACGGTGGAGTGGCGCCTGCCGCTCGTGGCCGCCGATGCGCAGGGCGTGCTGCCGGGGCAGGCGGTCAAGGTGCGCTTTGCCGCCGGCAGCGACGAGCGGCTGGTGGTGCCGGCCAGCGCCCTGCTGCGTCGCGGCGAGCTGACCGCGGTGTACGTGGCGGCACCGGCCGGGGCGCCGGCGGGCTTCGTGCTGCGCGCGGTGCGCGTCGGCGCCGACCACGGCGAGGCCGGGATCGAGATCCTGTCGGGCCTGCAGCCGGGCGAGCGCGTGGCGCTCGATCCGGTGCGCGCGGGGCTGCGCGGTGCGCAGCCGGCGCAGTGATCGGCCATCGTCCCTTTCCCCGCATGCAGGAGAACGGCCGATGAATGCCGAACCCCAAACTACCCCCACCGGTACCAAGGCCGAACGGCTGGGCATCTCGGGCGTGATCGCGCGCACCTTCCAGGCCAACGCCATCACGCCGCTGCTGGCGCTGGTGGCGCTGCTGCTGGGTCTCTTCGCGGTGCTGGTCACGCCGCGCGAGGAGGAGCCGCAGATCAACGTCACGATGGCCAACGTGCTGATCCCGTTCCCCGGCGCCTCCGCCGCGGACGTGGAAAAGATGGTGGCGCAGCCCGCCGAGCACGTGCTGTCGCAGATCCACGGCATCGAGCACACCTACAGCGTCTCGCGCCCCGGCGTGGCGGTGCTGACGGTGCAGTTCAAGGTCGGCGTGCCGCGCACCGAGGCGCTGGTGCGCCTCTATGACGTGCTCAACGCCAACCAGGACTGGCTGCCGCAGGGCCTGGGCGTGCTGCCGCCGATCGTCAAGCCCAAGGGCATCGACGACGTGCCGGTGCTGGCCGCCACGCTGTGGAGCCCCGCGGGCAAGAGCGCGTGGGAGATCGAGCGCGTCGCGCACGCGATCGAGACCGAGCTCAAGCGCGTGCCCGGCACGCGCGAGGTGCAGACCATCGGCGGGCCGGGGCGCGCGATCCACGTCTGGATCGAGCCGGAGCGGCTGCGCGCGCGCGGCGTGCCGCTGCAGGCCATCCATCAGGCGATCGCCGCCGCCAACCAGGCCATGCCGTCCGGCACCGTGGCGCAGCCGCGCCAGCAGCCCGGCGAGCCGGGCCTGCTGACGGTGGAGACCGGCGAGTTCCTCAAGAGCGTGCAGGACGTCGGTGACATCGTCGTCGGCGTGCACCAGGGCCGTCCGGTCTACCTGCGCGAGGTGGCGCGCATCGAGGAAGGCGCGCAGCTGCCGCGCCGCTACGTCTGGCACACGCCCGGCCCGGCGGCGACGCTGCCGGAGGGCGCGCAACCAGGCCAAGCCTACCCCGCCGTCACGGTCATCGTGACCAAGAAGCCGGGCGAGAACGCCGTGGACGTGGCGCGCGCGGCCACGCAGCAGCTCGAGCGCCTGCACAACACGCTGATCCCCTACGGCGTGGAGGTGACGATCAGCCGCGACTACGGTGCCACCGCCGCCGACAAGGCCAACAAGCTGATCAGCAAGCTGATCTTCGCCACCGGCAGTGTGATCGTGCTGGTGGGGCTGGCGCTGGGCCGGCGCGAGGCGGTCATCGTCGGCGTGGCGGTGATCCTGACGCTGACGGCCACGCTGTTCGCCTCGTGGGCGTGGGGCTTCACGCTCAACCGCGTGTCGCTGTTCGCGCTGATCTTCTCGATCGGCATCCTGGTCGACGACGCCATCGTGGTGGTGGAAAACATCCACCGCCACCGCCAGCTCACGCCCGAGGCGTCGCTGCTGCAGATCATCCCGCGCGCGGTCGACGAGGTCGGCGGGCCGACCATCCTGGCGACGCTGACGGTGATCGCGGCGCTGCTGCCGATGGCCTTCGTCACCGGCCTGATGGGCCCCTACATGAGCCCGATCCCGATCAACGCCAGCATGGGCATGGCGATCTCGCTGGCCATCGCCTTCACGGTGACGCCGTGGCTGGCGTGGAAGCTGATGGGCGCGCACGGCGGCGCCGGCCACGCGGCGCACGGGCCGTCGAAGCTGACGCGCGCGCTGCAGACCTTCTTCATGCGCGTGCTGACACCGTTCCTCGAAAGCGCCCGCCACCGCTGGCTGCTGGCGCTGGGCGTGGCCGCGGGCCTGTTCCTGTCGGTGGGGTTGGCGGTGGTGCAGGCGGTGATCCTGAAGATGCTGCCGTTCGACAACAAGAGCGAGTTCCAGGTGGTGCTGGAAATGCCCGCCGGCACGGCGCTGGAGGACACCGCCGCCGCGCTGCAGGACATGACGGCGTTCCTGGCGCAGCAGCCGGAGGTCACGCACGTGCAGGGCTACGCCGGCACCTCAAGCCCCATCACCTTCAACGGGCTGGTGCGGCAGTACTACCTGCGCGCGGACGCCGAGCAGGGCGACCTGCAGGTCAACCTGGTCGACGCCAAGCACCGCAAGGAGCAGAGCCACGCCATCGCGCAGCGCCTGCGCCCGGGGCTGGAGGCGATCGCGCGCGCGCACGGCGGGCGCATCAAGGTGGTGGAAGTGCCGCCGGGGCCGCCGGTGCTGTCGCCGATCGTCGCCGAGGTCTACGGCCCGGACGAGGCCGGTCGCGCCGAACTCGCCCGCCGCGTGGCCAAGGCGTTCGCCGACACGCCCGACATCGTCGGCATCGACACCACGCTGAAGGAGGAGGCGCCGCGCGTGTTCCTGCGCATCGAGCGCGCGCGCGCCGAGGCTCTCGGCATCCCCGCGCAGGTGATCGCGCAGACGGTGTACACGGCGCTGTCGGGCAGCGACGCGGCCTACCTGCACGACGGCCACGCCAAGTTCGCGGTGCCGGTGCGGCTGCAGCTGCCGCGCGAGCGCCAGGTCGGGCTGGAGGCGCTGCTGGCGCTGCCGCTGAAGGCCGCCGACGGCCGCATGGTGCCGCTGTCGGAGCTGGTGCGCGTCGAGCGCGGCGTCATCGACCCGCCGCGCTTCACCAAGGACCTGCTGCCGGTGGTCTACGTGCTCGGCGACATGGCCGGCAAGACCGACTCGCCGCTGTACGGCATGTTCGCGATCCGCAGCCGGCTGGCCGAGGCCGCGCTGCCCGACACCGGGGGCCTGGGTGAGTACTGGATCCGCCAGCCGGCCGATCCGTGGCGCGAGTACGCCATCAAGTGGGACGGCGAGTGGCAGGTCACCTACGAGACCTTCCGCGACATGGGCGCGGCCTATGCGGTGGGGTTGGTGCTGATCTACCTGCTGGTGGTGGCGCAGTTCCGCAGCTACCTGACGCCGCTGATCATCATGGCGCCGATCCCGCTGACGATGATCGGCATCATGCCGGGCCATGCGCTGCTGGGCGCGCAGTTCACCGCCACCAGCATGATCGGCATGATCGCGCTGGCCGGCATCATCGTGCGCAACTCGATCCTGCTGGTGGACTTCATCGAGCTGGAGACCGCCCGCGGCATGCCGTTCAAGCAGGCCGTGATCCAGTCCGCCGCGGTGCGCGCGCAGCCGATCGCGCTGACCGCCCTGGCGGCGATGCTGGGGGCGTTCTTCATCCTCGACGACCCGATCTTCAACGGCCTGGCGGTGTCCTTGATCTTCGGGATTGCCGTCTCCACCTTGCTGACGCTGGTGGTGATCCCGGTGCTGTACTACGCCGTGTACCGGCGCCGCCACGAGGCGCCGGGCGCACCGCGCGCCGCCTGAGTCCCGTATTCCCGCAACCCTGTCCCAACCCTTGCAAGTGAGGAGAGCATCATGACCGTCGAGCGCTGGATCCGTGTGATCGCGGGCCTGTTCGTGTTCCTGTCGGTGGCGCTGGGCGCGCCGGCCAGCCCGCTGTTCGTCAGCGAGTGGTTCCTGGCCTTCACGGCCTTCGTCGGGCTGAACCTGTTCCAGTTCGGCTTCACCAACTTCTGCCCGCTGGCCATCATCCTGAAGAAGCTGGGCGTGCCCGAGGCCGCCATCCCGTGCAAGGCCTGCTGAGGCCCGAGACGGAGCGCACGATGAACGGTGCCCATCCCACCCCGCTGAAATTCCTGCACCCGGGCTGGTTCACGCCGGTGATGGGCCTGAGCGGCCTGGCGCTGGCGTGGCACGCCGCCGGCCCCGTGCTGGGCCCCTGGGCCGAGGGCGCGGCGCTGGTCATCGGCGCGCTGGCCGCGGCGGTGTTCGTCGCGGTGCTGGCCGGCTCGCTGCTGCGCTGGCGGCGCCACCCCGAGGCCGTCGCCGAGGACCTGCGCCACCCGGTGCGGCACGCCTTCGTCGCCGCCGCCCCGGTGGGCCTGCTGCTGCTGGCCACTTGGCTGCAGGCCGTGGGGCTGGCGCTGCCGCTGGCGCACGCGCTGTGGTGGATCGGCTCGATCGGCCAGCTCGGCGTCACCGTCTGGGCGCTGGGGCGGTGGCTGGCGCCCACCGTGGCGCACGCGCCGGATGCGCAGTCGCTGTGGAACGGCATCACGCCGGTGCTCTACATCCCGGTGGTCGGCAACGTCGTGGCGCCGCTGGCCGGCGTCGGCTTCGAGCACGCGATGTGGTCGGCGGTGCACTTCGGCATCGGGGTGTTCTTCTGGCCGGTGGTGTTTGCGCTGCTGGTGGCGCGGCGCCTGGCGCACGGGCCGATCCCGCCGCGGCTGCACCCGACCTGGTTCATCTCGCTGGCGCCGGCGGCGGTGGTGGGGCTGGGCGCGCTGCGCTTCGGCTGGCCGCCGGGGGTAGCCGCCGCCGTGTGGGGCGTGGGCCTGTTCATGCTGCTGTGGGTCGGCACGCAGGCGCGGCGCTTCTTCGCCCAGCCGTTCGCGCTGCCGTTCTGGGCGGTGTCGTTCCCGCTGGCGGCCTTCACCAGCCTGAGCTTCAAGCTGGCCGCGGCGCTGGCGCTGCCCGCGCTGCAGGGGGCGGCGTTGGCGCTGCTGGCGCTGGCGTCGGTGGTGATCGCGGCGCTGGCCCTGGCCACCGTCAAGGGGCTGCGCGAGGGCACCCTGCTGGCACCGGAGCCGGTGGCGCCGGTGGTGGCGGCGCCGTGAGACGGCCGCTCCGGCCGTCACCCGTGCGACGCGGACGCGGCGTGCGCCCGCGCCGCGCGGCTAGCATCGCACGATGGACCTGCCTCACGCCGCGCTGCTGACGGCGGCCGCCTTGGCCGCCGGCGCGCTCAACGCCATCGCCGGCGGCGGCAGCTTCCTGACCTTTCCGGCGCTCGTCTTCACCGGCGTGCCGCCGATCGTGGCCAACGCCACCAGCGCGCTGGCGGTCAGCCCCGGCTACCTCGGCAGCACGCTGGGCCTGCGGCGCGAGCTGGGCGCGCTGCCGGCCGCGCGGCTGCGCCGGGAAGCGCTGCTGGCCGCCGGCGGGGGCGTGCTCGGCGCGCTGCTGCTGCTCGTCACGCCGCCGGCGGCGTTTCGCGCGCTGGTGCCATGGCTGCTGGCGCTGGCCACCGCGGTCTTCGTCGCCGGCCCGCACCTGGTGCGGCGGCTCACCCGCGGCGACGCCCGCGACCATCCGCGCGCGCGCGCCTGGGGCCTGCTGGCGGTGGCGGTCTACGGGGGCTACTTCAACGGCGGCCTGGGCATCCTGCTGATGGCGCTGTACGCCGCCACCGGGGAGACCGACGTCCACCGCGCCAATGCGCTGAAGAACCTGAACTCGCTGGTGCTGTCGCTGCTGTCGGTGGCCACCTTCGCGCTGGCCGGGGCGATCGCCTGGGGGCCGGCGCTGCTGATGGCCGCCGCCGCCACGGCCGGCGGCTACCTGGGCGCGCGCGGGGCGCGGCGCCTGCCCGCGCGCGCGGTGCGCGCGGTCGTCATCGTCACCGGGCTGGCGATGACGGCGGCGTTCGCGTGGCGCGGCTGAGGCAGGGAGAACCCTGGACACTCGTCAGGGTCACTCCCATGACATTGATCACGATGAGATGGTATGGTTATTTGATTGACGTTTCAGGACGCACGCTTTTTACGCTCCCATCATGCAACGGCACCCCGACGTCCTCGAAGGACGGCTCGACAAGATCGCCTATCCCCACATCCGCGAGCGGCTGCAGGCGCTGCGCCACGACCTGCCGGCCATGCTGGAGTATGTCAATCACCTGTTCCTCGACACCCGCGACGGGCAGCGGCGCGGCTTCGATTTCACCACCGCTTCGACGCTGATGGAAATCAAGCACGACCTGATGCTGCAATTGGACGAGTACACGCGCTTGAAGCGCCATGTCCTGCCGTGGGAGCAGGAATTCCGCGTCGCCTCGCCCGGGCGGCCCTACCAGCCGCCGGTGAAGCTGCCGAAGAACTGGTGAGCCGAGGGACGGGCGCGTGGACGGACCGGTCTTCGACCACGTCATCGTCGGCGCCGGCACGGCCGGCTGCCTGCTGGCCAACCGCCTGAGCGCCGACCCGGCGCGGCGCGTGCTGCTGCTGGAAGCCGGCGGACGCGACGACTACCTCTGGATCCACATCCCGGTCGGCTACCTGTACTGCATCGGCAACCCGCGCACCGACTGGCTGTACCAGACCGAACCCGACGCCGGCCTCAACGGCCGGCGGCTGCGCTACCCGCGCGGCAAGGTGCTGGGCGGCTGCTCCAGCATCAACGGCATGATCTACATGCGCGGCCAGGCGCGCGACTACGACGGCTGGGCCGCGCACACCGGCGACGCGGCGTGGTCGTGGGCGAACTGCCTGCCCGACTTCAAGGCGCACGAGCAGCACTGGCGGCTCGACGTCGGCACGGACGAGGCCTTCGCCGCGCTGCACGGCCACCGGCGTACCGGCAGCACCGGCGAATGGCGCGTCGAGCGCCAGCGCCTGCGCTGGGCGATCCTCGACGCCTTCGCGCAGGCGGCGCAGCAGGCCGGCATTCCCGCCACCGACGACTTCAACCGCGGCGACAACGAGGGCGTCGGCTACTTCGAGGTCAACCAGCGCGCCGGGTGGCGCTGGAACGCGGCCAAGGCCTTTCTGCATCCGGTGGCGCGGCGACCCAACCTGACGGTGTGGACCGGCGCCCACGTGGCCGGCCTGCGGCTGGAGGGAGGCGAGGGCGCGCCGCTGCGCTGCACCGGCGTGGAGGTGGTGCGCGACGGCCAGCGCCTGACGGTGCACGCGGCACGCGAGGTGACGCTGGCCGCCGGCGCGATCGGCAGCCCGCAGATCCTGCAGCTGTCGGGCATCGGGCCGGCGGCGTGGCTGCGGCCCCTGGGCATCCCGGTGCGCGCGGACCTGCCCGGCGTCGGCGCCAACCTGCAGGACCACCTGCAGATCCGCGCGGTCTACCGCGTCCATGGCGCACGCACGCTCAACACGCTGGCCCACAGCGCCTGGGGCCGGCTGCGCATCGGGCTGGAGTACCTTTTGTGGCGGCGCGGCCCGATGAGCATGGCGCCGAGCCAGCTCGGCGCCTTCACGCGCAGCCGGCCGGACCGCCCCTGGCCCGACGTCGAGTTCCATGTGCAGCCGCTCAGCCTCGACGCCTTCGGCGAACCGCTGCACCCCTTCGACGCCATCACCGCCAGCGTCTGCAACCTCAACCCGGGCAGCCGCGGCACCGTGCGCATCCGCAGCCCGCGCTGGGAAGATGCGCCGGCCATCGCACCGAACTACCTCTCCACCGCCGAAGACCGGCAGGTCGCCGCCGACAGCCTGCGGCTGGCGCGGCGCATCGTCACCCAGCCGGCGCTGGCACGCTACCGGCCGGAGGAAATCCGTCCCGGCCCGCAATACCAGACCGACGAGGAGCTGGCGCGGCTCGCTGGCGACATCGGCACCACCATCTTCCACCCGGTCGGCACCACCGCGATGGGGCCGGACGGCGACCCGATGGCCGTCACCGACAGTCGCCTGCGCGTGCGCGACGGCCGCGGCGGCCGCATCGGCGGCCTGCGCGTGGTCGACGCCGGCATCATGCCCACCATCACCAGCGGCAACACCAACAGCCCGACGCTGATGATCGCCGAAAAGGCGGCGCGCTGGATCCTGGCCGGCGACTGACGACCCGCCCGGATGAGGCCGCCCGCCTCCCCTGCCCTAGGGGTTAGTCCGGAAGCGCGCGGCCGGCCGCGCTGTCTAGAATGGCCGCAACGCGAGCGCTGGCGGCCAGCGCCACCGGGACTCGCGGGGGCTCGAGGAGACGACACACACGATGCGCGGACGCCGGCCACGTGCCGGCGTCGTTTTTCGTGGATCGCCAAGGCGGCTTCAGGCGCGGGTGTCGAGCAGGCTGCCGGCCATGCGGTCGGCGGCCTTGAACACCTGCAGGTTGGCGGCGAATGCCGTGGCGGCCATCTTCTGCTCGATGAGGTCGGCCGGCAGATCGGCACCCGGCACGGGCATACGCTCGGCCTGAGCGCGCACGCCACCCTGCGGCTGCGCCTCGGCACGCGCCTCGACGCGCCGGTAGCCCTCCGTCGGCAGGTTGGCGACGTTGGAAGCCGCCGCCTGCAGCCGCGTCTGCGCGGCAGCCATGCCGGACGTGGCGATGGAGCTGACGTTGCCGATCATGGCCGCAGTGTAGCCCCGCGGCCGCCACCGGATCAGTGGCCGCCGACGGACGGCGGCGCGCGTCAGGCCCGGCGGCCGCGCTGCAGCAGCGCGTGCAGCAGGATGGCGCCGAACGTCGCGGTGCCGATGCCGCCGAGCGCGAAGTCGCCGAACTTCAGCGTGAAGTCGCCGGTGCCCAGCACCAGCGTGATCGCCGCCACCAGCAGGTTGCGGTTGTCCGAAAAGTCCACCTGGTTGTCGACCCAGATCTTGGCGCCGGCCACCGCGATCAGGCCGAAGACGACGATCGAGACGCCCCCCATCACCGCCAGCGGAATGGCCTGGATCAGCGCGCCGAACTTCGGGCTGAAGCCGAGCAGGATCGCCATCAGCCCGGCGACGACGAAGATCGCGGTGGAATAGATCTTGGTGGCGGCCATCACGCCGATGTTCTCGGCGTAGGTGGTCACGCCGGTGCCGCCGGCGCTGCCGGCCACCATCGTCGCCAGCCCGTCGCCCATGAAGGCGCGCCCCATGAAGCGGTCGAGGTCGCGTCCGGTCATCGCCGTCACCGCCTTGATGTGGCCGAGGTTTTCCGCCACCAGGATGATGGCCACCGGCGCGATCAGCACGATGGCCGGCGCGCTGAACACCGGCGCGCTGAACTGCGGCAGCCCGAACCACGGCGCCGCCGCCACGCCGGACAGGTCCAGCGGCTTGCCCAGCCCCAGCCCGTTGGCCAGCACCGCGTAGACGATGCTGGCCACGATCAGCCCCATCAGGATCAGCAGCCGCTGCACCATGCCGCGCGTCAGCACCGCCACCAGCCCGACGCAGACGAACGTGACGGCCTGCATCCAGGCGTCGAACGGCGTCGGCGCCATGTTCTTGACCGGGATGTGCGCCAGGTGCAGGCCAATGACGGCCACCACCGAGCCGGTCACCACCGGCGGCATCAGGCGCTCGATCCAGCCGGTACCGACCGCGTGCACGACGGCGCCGATCAGGAAGTACAGCAGCCCGCAGGCGACGATGCCGCCCAGCGCCACGCCGAGGTTGGCGTTGGGCCCCTGGCCGGCGTAGCCGGTGGCGGCGATCACCACGCCGATGAAGGCGAAGCTCGAGCCGAGGTAGCTCGGCACCTGCCCCCCGGTCATCAGGAAGAAGATCAGCGTGCCGATGCCGCTCATCAGCACCGCCACGTTGGGGTCGAAGCCCATCAGGATCGGCGCCAGCACCGTCGCGCCGAACATCGCGATCAGGTGCTGCACGCCCAGCAGCGCGGTCTGCGGCCACGGCAGCCGCTCATCGGGTGCGATGACGCCGCCGTCGCGCAGCACGGCGTCGGACTTCTCGGTCCACTGGAACATGGCGGTTCTCACTCCTGGCGTCGATGCAAATGGGCGCGATTGTGCCTGCGCGGGCGCCGGCACCGCAAGCCTGGCGTCAGCGGCGCAGCGGCGTCCGCACCGCCGCCGCTGACACCCAGGTGACGGCGCCGACGTCCCGGCCTTCCATAATCGGCGGCGTCCCCGTCTGGGTCGAACCGCGATGCCCGCTTGCGCCCTTCCGCCCCACGAACCGCAGCTCGACCGCTACCAGCGCTGGCTGCGGCAGCACCATGGCCTGCGCTTCGACGACTACGATGCACTGTGGCGCTGGTCGGTGACGGACCTGCCCGCGTTCTGGCAGAGCGTGTGGGACTATTTCGGTCTGCACTCGCCCACGCCGCACCGCGCGGTGCTGGAGGGCGGCCCGATGCCGCACGTGCGCTGGTTCCCGGGGGCGCAGCTCAACTACGTGCACCAAGTCTGGCGCCACGTCGAGGCCGCCGAGGCCGCCGGCCAGCCGGCGCTGATCGCCGAGGACGAGCTCGGGCGCGTGCGCACGCTGGGCTGGCGCGAGCTGCGGCGCCAGGTGGCCGCGCTGGCGGTGGGCCTGCAGGCGCTGGGCGTGCGCGCCGGCGACCGCGTCGTGGCCTGCCTGCCCAACCGCGCCGAGACCGTGGTGGCTTTCCTCGCCTGCGCCAGCCTGGGCGCGGTCTGGAGCGTGTGCGCGCCGGACATGGGCACGCCGGCGGTGCTGGACCGCTTCGGCCAGATCGAGCCGAAGGTGTTGATCGCCGCCGACGGCGTGCACTACGGCGGCCGCCCGCTGGACCGCAGCGCCACGGTGCGCGCGCTGCGCGCCGGGCTGCCGACGCTGCAGCACGTCATCACGCTGCGCACGCCGTACGCGGCCGAGCGCGTCGAGGACACGCTGGACCTGGCGGCGCTGCTGGACCGCGACGACGCCGCGGTGCGCGCGTTCGAGCCGGCCTGGCTGCCGTTCGACCACCCGCTGTGGATCGTCTACTCCAGCGGCACCACCGGGTTGCCCAAGCCGATCGTGCACGGCCACGGCGGCATCGTGCTGATGGGTCTGGTGCTGGGCGTGCTGCACAACGACCTCGGTGCCAGCTACGACGCCAACAGCCTCGGCGAGCGCTTCCACTGGTACAGCTCCACCGGCTGGGTGATGTGGAACGCGCAGGTCGGCGGGCTGCTGGGCGGCACGACGATCGTGCTCTACGACGGCAGCCCCGGCGGGCGGCGCGACGAGCCGGACTGGAGCGTGCTGTGGCGCTTCGCGTCGCGTCACCGCGTGACCTTCTTCGGCGCCGGCGCGGCGCTGTACGCCAGCATGATGAAGGCGGGCGTGGACCTGGAGGCGCTGCAGGCGGCCGGCTGCGATCTGAGCTCGATCCGGGCGCTGGGCTCGACCGGCTCGCCGCTGCCACCAGACGTGCAGCGCTGGGGCAGCGAGCAGTTCGAGCGCGTGCGCGCGCGTGCGGGCCGGCCCATCCAGCCCGGGGCACTGCCCGGCGGGCCGGACGGGCCGCCGTGGTGGTGCAACATCTCCGGCGGCACCGACTTCTGCGGCGCCTTCATCGGCGGCAACCGGCGCCTGCCGCAGGTGCCGGGGCAGATGCAGTGCCGCCAGCTGGGCTGCGCGGTGCAGGCCTGGGACGAGCACGGCCGCAGCGTGGTGGGCCAGGTCGGCGAGCTGGTGTGCACGCGCCCGCTGCCCTCGATGCCGCTGTGCTTCTGGAACGACCCGGGCGATGCGCGCTACCTGGCCAGCTACTTCGACACCTACCCCGGGGTATGGCGCCACGGCGACTGGCTGGAGATCCGCGCCGACGGCGGCTGCGTGATCCACGGCCGCAGCGACGCGACGCTGAACCGCCACGGCCTGCGCATGGGCACCGGCGAAGTCTACGCCGCGGTGGAGGCGCTGCCGGAGGTGCTCGACAGCCTGGTGGTGGACGTGCCGCTGCCCGGGCGCGGCGACTTCATGCCGCTGTTCGTCGTGCTGCGCGAAGGGCTCGTGCTGGACGAGGACTTGCGCGCGCGCATCCGCGAGGCGATCCGCACGCGCCTGTCGCCGCGCTTCGTGCCCGACGCCATCGAGCAGGCACCGGCCATCCCGCGCACGCTCAGCGGCAAGAAGCAGGAGCTGCCGGTCAAGCGGCTGCTGCAGGGCCAGCCGCTGGCGCGCGTGGTCAACCGCGACGCGATGGCCAACCCCGAAAGCCTGGCGTGGTACGTCGACTACGCCGCGCGGCTCGGGGCCGCAGCCGCCGCCGTGGGCGGAGACGGTCGCGGCGGCGCGCTACCATAACCGCACCATGAGCGATGCCTCCGTCGAAACCGAGCTGGACCGGGCGCGCACGCGCGGCCCGGTGCGCGACATCGTCATTCCGCCGTGCCCGGAGCTGCTGCGCCGGCTGCAGGAGGCCACCGCGCACGGCGACCCGGAGCCGGCCACGCTGGAAGCCATCGCCAGCGCCGACGTCGCCATGGCCGCGGCGCTGATCCGGCAGGCCAACGGGCCGCTGTACGGCCTGCGCACGCCGGTGACGACGGTCGGACAGGCGCTCACCGTGATGGGGGTGCGGCCGGCGGTGCGGCTGCTGACCGGTTTTCTGACGCGGCAGGCGCTGCAGGTGCACTCGCCGGCGCTGGCGCACTTCTGGGAGACCTCGACACGCCGCGCCATCGCCTGCGAGCACATCGGGCTGCAGCTCTACGGCATGGACACCGGGCTGGCCTACACCTTCGGGCTGTTCTGCCACGTCGGCCTGCCGGTGCTGCTGCGTGGCGTGCGCGGCTACGCCGCCACGATCACCGAGGCGCTGGCGCGCAAGGACCGCACCTTCACCCAGACCGAGAACGCCAACCACCGCACCGACCACGCCGTGGTCGGCGGCATCGTGGCACGCGCCTGGCGGCTGCCGCCCCCGGTGGCGGTGGCGATCCGCCTGCACCACGACTTCACCTGCCTGGAGGACACGCGCTTTTCCGAGACGGTGCGCCACCTGGTGGCGATGGCGCTGATCGCCGACCGGCTGGTGCTGCTGCACGAAGGCGTGGCCGAGCCGCAGGACTGGGCCGCGCACGGCGCGGCGTGCCTGCGCCACCTGCAGGTCGGCGAGGCCGAGCTGGACTACTGGCTCGACGCGCTGCACCCGGCGTTCGAGGCGGTGCAGGTCGACTGACCCGGCGCCAGCGCCGCAAACGCGCCGCGGTGGTAGAGCAGCGGTTCGCCCTCGGCGCTGCGGCAGCGCAGCACCTCGCCGAGCAGGATCAGATGGTCACCGCCCGGCAGGATCTGCACCGCCCGGCACTCGAACCAGGCCAGCGCCTGCGGCAGCAGCGGCACGCCGCCGGCGCCCTCGGTCCACGCCACGCCGGCCCAGCGGTCGGCGTCACGGCGCGCGAAGCGCTGCGCCAGCGCGCGCTGGTCGGCGCGCAGCACGTGCACCGCCCAGTGGCTACCGGCCTCGAACACCACCCGTGCGCGCGAGGCCCGCGCCAGGCTCCACAGCACCAGCGGCGGCTGCAGCGACACCGAGTTGAACGAGTTCACCGTCAGGCCCACCGGGGCGCCGTCCGGCGCGCGCGTGGTGACGATGGTCACGCCGGTGGCGAAACGGCCGAGGGCGGCCCGCAGCGCGGCGGAGGTGGGGGCATCCATGGGCGGGCATTGTGCCGCGCCGCGCGGACCCACGGCACCGCGGCCGGCCAAGGCCCCATCGGCGGCGCAGCCCGCCGCCGCGCGGTCCGCCGCAACCGGCGTCATGCCGCGGCCGAGGCGGCCGCGCCGCTGCCCGGCCGGTGCGCCGGTTCGTCGAAGCCGACGAAGCGCAGCGCCAGCGCCGGGCGCTGGCCGCTCATCAGCTCGGCCAGCGCCCGGCCCGAGCCGGCGCCATGCGTCCAGCCCAGCGTGCCGTGGCCGGCGTTGATCCACAGACGCCGCACGGGCAGCCGGCCGATCAGCGGCACGTTGGTCGGCGTCGCGGGCCGCAGCCCGCACCAGAAGTTCGGCTCGCCGCCCTGCTCGGGCGCGCGCGTGTCGGCCACGCCGGGGAAGAGCTCCTCGATGCGCTGCAGCAGCATGCGGCAGCGCGCCTGCGCCACCGGGGTATCCAGCCGCAGGTCGAAGCCGGCCAGCTCGATCGTGCCGGCCACGCGCAGGCGCTCGCCGAGACGCGAGATCGCGATCTTGCGCGCGTCGTCGATCAGGCTGACCTGCGGCGCGCGCGCCGGTTCGCGCAGCGGCAGCGTCGCGCTGTAGCCCTTGCCGGGGTAGATCGGCACGCGGATGCCGACCGTGGCCAGCAGAGGGGCCGTGTAGGAGCCGCACGCCACCACGTAGGCGTCGGCCTGCAGCGCGCGCGTCTGGCCGGTCGTGCGGCAGCGCAGGTGCACGCGCTGCACCGCGCCGCCGGCCACCTCCAGCCGCTCGACGTCGTGGCTGAACAGCAGCTGGGCGCCGCGGCGCGCGCAGTCGCGCGCCAGCGCCTGCGTGAACACACGCGCATCCCCGTGCTCGTCGGTGGGGGTGTAGGTGCCGCCGACGATGCGTTCGGCGCAGGCGGTCAGCGCCGGCTCGAGGCGCAGCAGCTCGTCGCGCCCGACCACCTGCCGCTGCACGCCGTGGCGGCGCATCAGCTCGGCGGCGGCGGCGGCTTCCTCGAACGCACGCGTGTCGCTGTAGACGTGCGCGATGCCGCGCTGGCTGCGGTGGAAGTCGATGCCGGTGGCGGCCACCATCTCGTGCAGCGTGGCGTGGCTGTAGCGCCCCAGCGCCACCAGCTGCGCCACGTTGCGCGCGAACGCCCGGTCGGTGCACTGGCCGAGGAACCGCAGCAGCCAGCGCCACTGCGCCGGATCCAGCTGCGGCCGCCACAGCAGCGGCGCGGTGCGGTCGGCCATCCACTTCAGCGCCTTCCACGGCGCCTGCCGGTTGGCCCACGGCTCGCAGTAGCTCACCGAGATCTGCGCCGCGTTGGCAAAGCTCGTCTCCAGCGCCGCGTCGGGCTGGCGGTCCACCAGCACCACCTCGTGCCCGCGCTGCAGCAGGTGCCATGCCGTCGACGTGCCGATGATGCCGGCACCCAGGACGACCACGCGCATGTCGCACTCCTTGCGGCCGCGCGCCCCGCAACCCCTGCGGGGCCACCGGCGCGGCCCTTGCTCGAAGGGCGAGTGTGCGCGCACGCCATCCCCGTGTGAAGCCTCATTGACGAAAACCGGCGTTCATCAGAAACTCTAATGCAAGCCCTTCGATCGCGACGACCATGGCCAGCGCCACCTTCGACCCCGACGCCCTCGAGTGCCTGGCCGCCATCGTCGAGGAAGGCGGCTTCGAGCGCGCCGCGCAGCGCCTGTCGATCACGCAGTCGGCGGTGTCGCAGCGGCTGCGCGCGCTGGAGGCGCAGGTGGGCACCGTGCTGCTGGTGCGCAGCCGGCCGGTGCGTCCGACGCCGGCTGGTCAGCGCCTGCTCAAGCACGCCAAGATGATGCGGCTGCTGCGCGCGGATCTGGAGCGCGAGCTGCGCGAGCTCGACCCGACGCTGGCGCGGCGCGCGCGCGACGAGGGACGCATCTCGATCGCGATCAACGCCGACAGCATCGCCACCTGGGCACTGGCAGCGCTGACGCCGCTGGTGCGCGATGGCGTGGCGCTGGAAATCATCCACGACGACCAGGATTTCACGCACGAGTGGCTGCGCGAGGGCCAGGTGATGGGCTGCGTGACCACGCTGGCGCAGCCCCTGCGCGGCTGCCGGCTGGAGCCGCTGGGCCGCATGCCCTACGTCGCGGTGGCCAGCCCGGCGCTGGCGCAGCGGGTGCTGGGCGGGCGGCTGACGGCGCACAATTTCCACCGCGTGCCGTTCGTCGCCTTCAACCGCAAGGACGACCTGCAGCGCGACTTCGTCTGCCACGCCTTCGGCCTGACGCAGGTGGGCCTGCAGCAGACTTACGTGCCCTCCTCCGAGGGGCAGGTGCGCGCGGCGCAGGCGGGCTGGGGTGTGACGGTGGTGCCGCGGACGCTGGCCGAGCCGGCGCTGGCCGAAGGCTCGCTGGTCGACGTGGCCCCGGGCGTGCGCTATGGCGTGCCGCTGCACTGGCACTGCTGGAGCCTGGCCTCCGAGGCACTGGCGCGCATCAGCGCGGCGCTGCGCGAGGCCGCGCGGACGCGGCTGGAACCGATGCAGGCGGCGGCCTGACCCTCAGGCGGGGGCCGACTGGCGCCCCAGGCCCGGGATGCCGGACCAGATCTCGTCCAGATCCGGAATCTTCCACTGCGCCGGGTCCTCGCGCTGCTCGATGCCGACGCGGCAGGACGGCGCGGCCAGGTCGATGCGCTCGGGCACCAGACGCTCGCCGCTGCGCAGCGACAGCACCGTCTTGACCACCGGCTTGAGCAGGTTGCCGGGATTCTGCTCCACCACCACCGCCAGCCGCTGGTTGGACAGGCGCACCAGCGAGCCCACCGGGTAGATGCCCAGGCTGCGCACGAAGGCCTGGAAGATGCGCTCGTCGAAATGGCCCTTCCAGCTCGCCATGCGCTTGAGCGATTCGGCCGGATCCCAGCCGGCCTTGTACGGGCGGTTGGAGGTGATGGCGTCGTAGACGTCGCACACGGCGCCCATGCGCGCCAGCAGCGTCAGCGCCTCGCCCTTGAGACCGTCCGGATAGCCGCCGCCGTCCATGCGCTCGTGGTGGTGCAGGCACACCTCCAGCGCCGCCTCGTCCTCGATGCCGGCGGCGCGCAGGCGCTGCCAGCCCTTGCGCGGGTGCTCGCGCACGATGGCGAACTCCCCCTCGGTGAGCCGGCCGGGCTTGTTGAGGATCTCCAGCGGGATGTCGGCCTTGCCGACGTCGTGCAGCAGCCCGGCAAAGCCCGCCGCGCGCACCTCCTCGTCCGGCAGGCCGAGCTGGCGTGCCAGCGCCACCATCAGCGCGCACACCGCCACCGAGTGCATGTAGGTGTACTCGTCGGCGGTCTTGACGCGCGCCAGGCTGATCAGCGCGCCGGCGTTGCGCGTGACGCTGTCGGCGATGTCCTCGGCCACCGCGCGCATGACCTGGCGGTCGATGGCGCGGCCCATGCGCGCGTCCTGGAACATGTCCTTGACCGCGCCGCGCGCGCTGGCCAGCAGCCGCGCGGCGCGCTGCAGCTCCTCGGACTGGCTCACCGGCTGCAGCAGCCGCTGCACGCGCTCGTCGTAGGCGCGCAGCGGCTCGGCCTCGTCGGCGGCCTCCACCGCCTCGGCCACCGGTGCCTCGGGCGGCACGTCGGCGCCCCGGCTGACGTCGATCCAGACCTCGCGCACGGCGCTGGCGCGGATGCGCGCCAAGTCCTCCGGGTCTTCCAGCAAAAAGCGGTTGCGCCAGAACGGGTGATCCAGCCACGAGCCGACGAAGCCGTGGATGTACATGCCGAGGCGGACGTCCTCGACGCGGATGCGCTTGAGCATGGGTCGATGATACCCCGGGGGGGCTGCGCACGTCAGGCCGTCCAGGCCAGCGTCACCACGCCCAGCGGATCATGGCCGGCCTGCTCGCCCTTGTCGGCGTAGCCGAGCGGGTTGGCCACCACACGGCAGCGGCCGGCGCGGTAGTCGTGGCGGCAGTGCACGTGGCCGTGCAGCCACAGGTCGGCCTGCTCCAGCAGGTCGTCCAGCGCGTTGCAGAAGCCCGCCGTGCCCGGTTGCACGCCGTAGCGCGGATCGGCGCTGCGCAGGCTGGGGGCGAAGTGCGTCACCACCACCGTGGGGCCGGCGAACGGTTCGGCCAGCGCCGCGGCCAGCCAGCGCTGGCATGCCAGCGCCTGCTCGCGCATCGCCGCGGCGTCGAACAGCGCGCCGTGGCGCTGCGTGGCCGCCTGCGCCAGGTAGTGGTTGGCGGCGCGGAAGGCGCGTTCGCGCTGGCGCTCGCGGTGGCGCAGCGGATCGGCGATCGGCCGCGCCTTGCCCTTGCGCCGCTCGGGCACCTCGGCCAGCGCGTCGTAGTCGGCCCACAGCGTCGTGCCGACGAAGCGCACGCCGCGCAGCACGTGCGTGGCGCACTCCAGCCACACCAGACCGTGACGCGCGCACGCCGCGCGCAGCCCGGCGTGGGCCTCGTCCCAGTCGAGCGCGTCGTACTCATGGTTGCCGGGCACGAACAGCACCGGCACCGGCCAGCCGGCAAAGCGCGCCAGCCCCCAGTCCGGCTCGGTCATCTTCACCTGCCCCGTGCGGTCGCGCTGGTAGGAGCCGATGTCGCCGGCCAGCACCAGCACGTCGGCGCCGGCGGCCGGGCGCGGCTGCCAGTCCGGGTGGGCCTCCAGGTGCAGATCCGACAGCAGCTGAATGCGCAGCTCAGGCATCACGCGCCTCCAGCCCGGCGGCGGCCACCGCGCGCTGCACCGCCGCGCGCAGCCAGCGCTGCGCCGCGCTGCCCTCGGTGCCGCGGTGCCACAGCATGTCCACGTGCACCGGCGGGACCGGCAGCGGCAGCGGCTGCGTGGCCAGCGCCTCGGCGTGGCCGGTGGCGCTCAGGAAATGCTGCGGCAGCACCGTCAGCAGATCGGAGCTGGCCACCACCTGTCCGGCGGTGAAGAACTGGTTGACCGTCAGCACGATGCGGCGCCGGCGCGACAGCGCCGCCAGCGCCTCGTCGACGAAGCCAAACGGCCGCCCGGAAAAGCTCACCAGCAGGTGGCGCGCGGCGCAGTAGGCGTCCAGCGTCAGCGGCGCCTGCGCCAGCGGATGCCCGCGGCGCATCGCCACCACGTAGCGACCGTGGTAGAGACGCCGCCACAGGAAGCGCGGCACCTGCTCCTGCAGATGCGTGGCGCCGAGCTCGGCCAGCACGCCGGGAAAGTAACCGATCGCCAGGTCCACGCCGCCGCCGTCCAGCAACGGCCGCGGGTCGCGCGTGGTCAGCGGCAGCACGCGCAGCGTCACCCCTGGGGCTTCGGCGTCCAGGATCGCCACCAGCCCCGGGATCACCTTCGACGCCGTGGCATCGGCCATCGCCAGCACGAAGGCGTCCTGGGCGCGCGCCGGCTCGAACGGCCCCGGCGCCAGCGATTCACGCAGCCGCTGCAGCGCCTCGCGCACCGCCGGCCACAGCTGCAGCGCATACGGCGTCGGCTCCACCCCGTAGCCACTGCGGCGCACCAGCTCGTCGTCCAGCAGCACGCGCAGGCGCCGCAACGCGTTGCTGACCGCCGGCTGCGACAGCGCCAGGTTGTGCGCCGCCCGCGTCAGGCTGCGCTCGGCCATCACTTCGTCGAAGACGCGCAGCAGGTTGAGGTCCAGCGTGCGGAAGTTGACCTTTTGTATCACCAGGATGAATGTAAGGCATTCCCAATCAAAAGTTGAAAAACATACGGGAAAACCCTAACCTACGGCCATCCCCATGTTGCATCGCATCAAGCAGGAGATCGCCATGAGCACGATCCTGACCTCCGCCGCCGCCCCCCTCCCCACCCGGGAGGATGGCCGCGGCTCGCACGTCGACGCCGCGCGCCACGCGGTGGCCCCGCGCGCGCTGGCCACGCTGCTGCTGGCCGCCGGCGTGGCGGCACTGGCCGTCGTCACCGACCGTCTGGTCGACACATGGGCCGACGGGCACCTGCTGGCCGCCTGGGTGCTGATGTGGGCCGTGGTGTTCCTCGGCAGCGTGCTGCTGGCCTCGCCGGCGCGCCACGCGGCGCAGCGCGTCGGCCAGTGGGCGGACGCCTGGGCCCGCCAGCGTGCGCTGGCCCGCGCCGAGGCGCGCACCGCCGCGCTGGCGCGGCGCGACGCCCGCCTGCAGGCCGAGCTGGAGGCGCTGCGCACGCGCGCCGAATCGGCACCGCAGGCGTGGCACGAGGCGCTGGCGCCGCTGGGCCCGTCGCTGGATGTCGAGGCCACCGCCGCGGCGGCACGCTGGGCGCTCAGCGACGCCGAGCTGGTGGCGATGCCCGACGGCCGCCGCTACAGCCTGTACTACGTCTGAAACCGGCGCCGCCGCAGCCGGTCGGCACCGCTGCGGCGGCGCCAGCATCAACCCAGGATGCGGCGCGCCATGCGGGCGCGCACTTCCTCCAGCTCGGCTGGCAGGCGCGGGGCCAGGCGCTCGAACAGCTCCGCGTGCTGGGCCAGCTCGCGCGCCCAGTGCGCCGGCACCATGTCGGTGACGGCGGCGAAGCGCTCGCGCCCGAAGTCCAGCCCCTCCCAGTGCATCTCGTCGTAGACGGGGCTGAGACCGAAGGCGTGATCCTCGCCGGCGACGCGCCCCTCCAGGCGGTCGATGATCCACTTCAGCACCCGCATGTTCTCGCCGTAGCCCGGCCAGATGAAACGCCCTTCGGCATCCTTGCGGAACCAGTTGACGCAGAAGATGCGCGGCAGCGTGCGGCCCGACTCCTCCAGCCGGTGCTCGACGTCGAGCCAGTGGCGGAAGTAGTCGCCCATGTGGTAGCCGCAGAACGGCAGCATGGCGAAAGGATCGCGCCGCACCACCCCCTGCGCGCCGAACGCCGCCGCGGTGGTCTCCGAGCCCATCGTGGCGGCCATGTAGACGCCCTCCATCCAGGTGCGCGCCTCGGTGACCAGCGGCACGGTGTCGCTGCGCCGCCCGCCGAAGACGAAGGCATCGATCGGCACACCCTCCGGATCGTCCCACTGGGCGTCCAGCGCCGGGTTGTTGGTGGCCGCGACAGTGAAGCGGGCGTTGGGGTGCGCGGCCTTGCGCCCGGCGGCCCCGTCGGCCGGCGTCCAGTCCTTGCCCTGCCAGTCCAGGCAGTGCGCGGGCGCCGGACCCATGCCTTCCCACCAGACGTCGCCGTCGTCGGTCAGCGCCACGTTGGTGAAGATGACGTCGCGCCGCAGGCTGGCCATGCAGTTCGGGTTGGTGGCGTCGTTGGTGCCGGGCGCGACGCCAAAGTAGCCGGCCTCGGGGTTGATGGCGTAGAGCCGCCCGTCCGCATGCGGCTTGATCCAGGCGATGTCGTCGCCGATGGTGGTGACCTTCCAGCCCTCGAAGCCCTTGGGCGGCACCAGCATCGCGAAGTTGGTCTTGCCGCAGGCGCTCGGAAACGCCGCGGCGATGTGGTACTTGCGCCCCTCGGGGCTGGTGACGGCCAGAATCAGCATGTGCTCGGCCAGCCAGCCCTCGTCGCGCCCCATGACCGAGGCGATGCGCAGCGCCAGGCACTTCTTGCCCAGCAGCGCGTTGCCGCCATAGCCCGAGCCGTAAGACCAGATCTCGCGCGTCTCGGGATAGTGGACGATGTACTTGGTGGTCGGGTTGCACGGCCACGGCACGTCGGCCTGCCCCGGCGCCAGCGGGGCGCCCACGCTGTGCACGCACGGCACGAAATGGCCGTCGCTGCCCAGCACGTCGTAGACGGCGCGCCCCATGCGGGTCATGAGCCTCATGCTCACGACGACGTACGGGCTGTCGGTCAGCTCCACGCCGATCTGCGCGATCCGCGAACCCAGCGGCCCCATGCTGAAGGGCACCACGTACATGGTGCGGCCGCGCATGCAGCCGTCGAACAGGCCCGGCTGACCGTCGCGCCCGTGCTGCAGGATGGCGCGCATTTCGGCCGGATCGACCCAGTTGTTGGTCGGCCCGGCGTCCTCGCGCCGCGCGCTGCAGATGAAGGTGCGATCCTCCACGCGCGCGACGTCGGAGGGATCGGTCCACGCCAGGTAGGCGTTGGGGCGCTTGGCCGGGTCGAGCCGCCTGAGCGTGCCGGCGGCCACCATCTGCTCGCACAGGCGGTCGTACTCGGCCTGGCTGCCGTCGCACCACACGATGCGGTCGGGCTTGCACAGCGCGGCCATCTCGGCCACCCAGGCGATCAGGCGGGCATGCTGGACGCAGGACGGGGGATGGAGCTTGACCCCCGGCATCATCGGAGCGTTCATCGGCGCGGGTACCTCGACACGGACACGAATGGCGTCGGCGCTCGGCAACCCCGGCACCGGACGGCGGCGCGTCCATTGTAGGCACGGACCCGGCACGAACATCAGCCGGATCGCGGCCGTCTCATGCAAAACGTGCATGAAGGCATGACGATCCGATGACGCCGACGCGACGGAACCGCGGCACGGCGCCGCGCGCCGCCCCGACCACGACGTGCCCCCAAAACGACACCACCCCGGCGGCCGGACGGCACGCCGGGGTGGCATTCCGAAGCAAGGAGACGGCGCCGGCCTCAGCCCATCATCACGGCGATGAAGGCCAGCAGGAACATCAGGATCGCCCCCGCCAGCGGGATCAGCCAAGGGATCACGTGTACGATCGACTCGGCCACGTCGGGCTCGTGTTGCGGCGCGGGCGCGTGGGCGTGTGCCATGGTGCGGGGGCTCCTGTGTCGTTGTCCAACCCGGTTGATTTTAGTCAAAAGCCTGCGCGCGCGGCATGCGCGCAAACCCTGCCCGCGCAGGCGCTGGTGCTGGCCGCCGGACGCGGGCAGCGCATGCGGCCGCTGACCGACCGCACGCCCAAGCCGCTGCTGACGGTGCGCGGCCGCCCGCTGCTCGTGTGGCACCTGCACGCGCTGGCGCGCGGCGGCGTGCGGCGGGTGCTCGTCAACACCGCCTGGCTGGGCGAGCAGATCCCGGCCGCACTCGGCTGCGCGCACGCCACGCCGTGGGGCGAGGTGGCGCTGGCCTACTCGATGGAGGGCGAGGACTTCGGCCACGCGCTGGAGACCGCCGGCGGCATCGCGCGCGCGTTGCCGCGGCTGGAGGATCCGTTCTGGCTGGTGGCGGGCGACGTGCACGCGCCCGACTTCCCGTTCGACGAGGCCCGGCGCGCCGCCTTCGCGCGCGGCGACGATCTGGCGCACCTGTGGCTGGTGGCCAACCCCCCGCACCACCCGGGCGGCGACTTCGGGCTCGACGGCGGACGGGCCCTGGACCTGCCCGAGGACGATGGGCGGCCGCGCTGGACCTACAGCACGATCGCGCTGCTGCGCCATGCGCTGTTCCACCCCCCCTGGTGCGACATCCCGCCTGGCAACCCCCACGGCGTGGTGGCGCCGCTGGCACCGCTGCTGCGCCGCGCGATGGCCGCCGGCCGCGTCGGCGCCGAGCGCTGGCCGGGCACCTGGACCGACGTCGGCACGCCGGAGCGCCTGGCGGCGTTGCAGGCCGCCCCGGACTGAGACCGGCGGAGGTCACCCGCGCCGGCCGGGCGGCGCCCGCGGGGCCCGCCTATCATTGGCGCATGACCACGCCCATCCCCCACCAGGCGCTGTACGCGCAGCGCCGCGCCCGCCTGGCCGCGCAGCTCGGCGAGGGCGGCATCGCCATCGTGCCCACCGCACCGGTGCGGCCGCGCAACCGCGACAACGACCATCCCTACCGCTTCGACAGCCATTTCCACTACCTGACCGGCTTTGCCGAACCCGAGGCGTGGCTGGTGCTCACCGCCGAGGGGCGCAGCATCCTGTTCTGCCAGCCCAAGGATCCGGAGCGCGAGATCTGGGACGGCTACCGCCTCGGACCGGAGGCCGCCCCCGCCTCGCTCGGCGTGGACGAAGCCCACCCCGTGACCGAGCTCGACGCCCGCCTGCCCGCCCTGCTGGAAAACCGTCGCAGCGTCTGGTGGCCGTTCGCCACCCACGAAGGGCTGCAGGCGCGCCTCGACGGCTGGCTGCAGCGCGTGCGCGCCCGCGTGCGCCACGGCGTGCTGTGCCCGCACACGCAGCGCGACCTGTGCAGCCTGCTGGACGAGATGCGCCTCATCAAGGACGCCCACGAGCTCGACGTGATGCGCCGCGCCGCCCGCATCAGCGCCGGCGCCCACGTGCGCGCGATGCAGCGCTGCGCCGCCTGGCTGCGCGCGGGGCGGGAGGTGCGCGAATACCACCTCGAGGCCGAGCTGCTGCACGAATTCCGCCGCCACGGCGCCAGCGGCCCGGCCTACGGCAGCATCGTGGCCGCCGGGGCCAACGCCTGCGTGCTGCACTACCGGGCCGACACCGCGCCGGTGCGCCCGGGGGAACTGGTGCTGATCGACGCCGGCTGCGAGTTCGAGGGCTACGCCAGCGACATCACGCGCACCTTCCCGGCCGACGGGCGCTTCCGCGGCCCGCAGCGCGCGCTCTACGAGATGGTGCTGGCGGCGCAGCAGGCCGCGGTGGCGGCCACCCGCCCCGGCGCGCGCTTCACCGACGCGCACGAGGCCGCGGTGCGCGTGCTCACGCAGGGGCTGCTCGACGAGGGGCTGCTCAAGCGCAAGCAAGTCGGCACGCTCGACGACGCGATCGAGCAGCGCGCCTACTTCCGTTTCTACATGCACCGCACCGGCCACTGGCTGGGCCTGGACGTGCACGACGTCGGCAGCTACGTCGAGCCGACCGAGATCGGGCAGGCCAGCCCGCGGCGCGACCCGCTCAGCGGCGAGACCATCCTCGACCGCCCGGCGCGCATCCTGCGCCCCGGCATGGTGCTGACGATCGAGCCGGGCCTCTACGTGCGCCCGGCCGAGGACGTGCCCCCGGCATTCTGGAACATCGGCATCCGCATCGAGGACGACGCGGTGGTCACCGAGGACGGCTGCGAGCTGATCACGCGCGAGGTGCCGGTGCAGCCCGACGCGATCGAGGCGCTGATGCGGGGGTGAGCCGACCGGGGTGTCCTCACCCCCGCGCGCGCCAGGCGCGCGGGCTGCCGGCGCGCAGGCAGGCGCGGCGGTAGGCGCGCAGCGTCTCGGCGGCGCGCGCCAGCACCGAGCCGGGGGCGTAGGCCGGCTGGCCGGCGGCGCCAAGCGGCGCGGTGGCCGCGCGCGGGTCGGCCAGGCCGAACGGCACGCCGCTCAGCAGCGTCATGCCCTCGGCGACGTGGTCGATGGCCCAGACGTGGAACAGGCCGCGTTCGACCGCCTCGACGACCTCGTCGGCCAGCACCAGGTGGCGGCGGTTGCGCGCCGGGATGATGACGCCGTGCGTGCCGTCCAGCCCGGCGGCGGCGCAGACGCGGAAGAACCCCTCGATCTTCTCGTTGACGCCGCCGATCGGCAGCACCTCGCCGAACGGGTTGAGGGCGCCGGTGACGGCGATCGACTGCCTCAGCGGCACGCCGGCCAGCGCCGACAGCAGCGCGAAGAGCTCGGCGCAGGAGGCCGAGTCGCCCTCCACGCCGGCGTATTCCTGCTCGAAGACGATGGAGGCGGTCAGCGCCAGCGGCGCCAGCGGGGCGAACAGCGCCGACAGGTAGCTGTGCAGGATCAGCACCGCCTTGTCGTGGATCGGGCCGGAGAGCTCGACCTCGCGCTCGATGTTGAGCAGGCCGTCGTGGCCCGGCACGGTGCGCGCCGCCACGCGCATCGGCAGGCCGAAGGCGTAGTCGCCCAGGTCGAGCACCGACAGGCCGTTGAGCTGACCGATGCGCGCGCCGCTCAGGTGCACGACGCGGTCGCCCTCGGCGATGGCGGCGCGCAGCCGCTGCTCGGGGCCGTCGTGGCGGCGGTTGCGCGCGGCGATGGCCTGCTCGACGTCGGCGCGCTCCACGCGGCGCGCGCCGCGCGCGCGGGCGTGCTGCGCGGCCTCGATCGCCAGCGTCTCGGTGCGGGCGAAGACGGCGCTCTGGCGCGTGCGGTCCTCGGCCTGGCGGTGGCTGTCCTCGATCAGGCGCGCCACCGCCGCGGCCGTGAACGGCGGCAGGCCGCGGCGCGCGGCGGTGTGGGCGACGAACACGCCGGTGGCGCGCCAGGTGTCGGGGCCGGCCAGGAAGCTGTCGTCGAAATCCACCTTGACGCGGAAGTGGCGCGCGAATTCGGGGTCGCCTTCCTGCAGCGCGTAGTACTGCTCGTGCGTGCCGATCAGCACGATCTTGACGTCGACGTCGACCGCCTCCGGCTCCAGCGAGGTGGTGGCCAGCGCCGAGAACATCGTGCCCGGCTCCTCGATCTGCAGCCGGCCGCTGCGCAGCACGCGGCGCAGCTTTTCCCACACCAGTTCGTCGGCCACCAGATCGCGCAGGTGCAGCATCAGAAAGCCGCCGTGCGCGCGCAGCAGGCTGCCGGCGCGGATGCGGCTGAAGTCGGTCACCAGCACGTCGTTGTCGGTCTGGTACTCGATGCTGCCGAACAGCGGGCGGTACAGCGGGTTGTTCTCGACGATGACCGGCGCGCCCTGGGTGTCGGCGTTGTCCACGACGAGGTTGACGCGGTAGCGCTGCAGCCGCCGCTCCAGCGCCTCGCGCCGCTCGGGTTCGTCCTCGGCGTCGCCCGGCTCGAACAGGTCCAGGTGATCGAGCACGTCGGCGGCGATGCCGTCGAGCCACTGGTTGAGCTTGCGCGCGTCCTTGAACTGCTTGCGCAGCGCCTGGCGCACGGCGCCGAGCTCGCGCTCCAGCAGCGGCTTGACGGCCTGCCGCCGCAGCGCCTCCACGCCCTCGCGCAGCGCGCGCTCCAGCGGCGCGGTCACCTCCAGGAAGCGCAGGATCTCGGCGCGCAGCTCGCGCTCGCCATCGTCGTAGGCGCGCCGGCGCGCCTCGTCCAGCGCCGCCAGCGCCTCCGCCGACAGCGGCTCGCCGTCCTCGTCCAGCAGCGTGAAGATCAGCTGCCCGCCCTCGCGCCGCAGCGCGAAGTGGCGCTGGCGCGCGAACGCCGCCAGCTCCGCGTACGCCTGCGCCTCGCGGTCGGCGTAGTTCTTCTCCAGCGCCGACAGCGCCGCCTTGAAGCCGGGCTCGCTCAGGCGCTTGGGGATGTCGGCCTGCAGCGTGCGCACGAACTCCTGCATGCGCTGGCGCAGCACGCGCCCCTGTCCGGCCGGCAGGCGCAGCGCGCGCGGCTGCTGGGGGTTTTCGAAGTTGTGCAGGTAGCACAGATCCGGCGGCACCGGGCGGCCGGCGGCCACCGCGCGCATCTCCTGCTGCAGCAGCGTGGCGCGGCCGGTGCCGACCGCGCCCAGCACGAACAGGTGATGGCGCGGCTGGTCCAGCTGCAGGCCGAAGCGCGCCGCCGTCTGCGCGCGCGCCTGCCCGATCCACGGCAGCGGCTCGTGCGCCAGCTCGTCGGTGTCGGCAAAGCCGAGCTGCGCCGGGTCGATGCGCAGCCTCAGGGCCGAAGCCGGCAGCCGCGCCGGCAGGTCGCCGCCCGGCGCGGCGGGGACGGCATCGTCGGACCGATCGTCGCTCATGCACGGCAGTCTAGCGCCGTTCGTCGCCGCGGCCTGCGCCGCCGCCGGCCTCGGCCGATATCCCCGGCATGCGCATCGAGCACAGCCACGTTCACCTGGCCGCCCGGCACGAGGAGCGGGTGCGCCAGCACGCCGTCACGACGCTGCGCGCCGGCGCGCCGGGCCGTGCGGCCAGCCAGCCGGCGCTGCGCGACGAGGCGACGACGCGCGAGCCGCGCCTGGCGGTGCTGGTGCGGCTGGTGGAGGCGATGACGGGGCTGCGGGTGCGCGTCTTCCGCGCCGAGGCGCTGCAGGGCGACGGCGCATCGGCGTCGGCGCAGCCCGCCCCTGCCCCGGCCGCCAGCGCGCCGGGCCCGGCGTGGACGCTGGAGGTGCAGCGCGTGAGCGTGCGTCACGAGCTGGCCACGCTGCGGGTGCGTGCCCAGGGCCAGGTGACGCTGGCCGACGGCCGCACGCTGGCGTTCGACTTCGCGCTGGAGCTGCGCAGCGAGCGGCTGCAGGTCGAAGCGGTGGCCGCGCGCGTGCAGCAGGCCGCCAAGGACCCGCTGATGATCGCGCTGGATGGCGGCGCCATCGGCCTGAGCAGCTGGCGCTTCGCGTTCGACCTCGACGCCGACGGGCAGGCCGAGGCGGTGCCGTTCGCCGCGCCCGGCGCCGGCTGGCTGGTGCTGGATCGCGACGGCAACGGCCGCATCGACGACGGCCGCGAGGTGCTGGGCGCCTTGAGCGGCGACGGCTTTGCCGACCTGGCGGCGCTGGACGAGGACGGCAACGGCTGGATCGACGAGGCCGACACGGCGTTCGAGGCGCTGCGCGTGTGGGTGCGCGCCGAGGCCGCGGACCCGGGCCGGCTGCTGACGCTGCGCGAGGCCGGTGTCGGTGCGCTGCACACCGGCCGCGTGGCAAGCCCCTGGACACTGCGCGCCGCCGACGGCGCGGCGGCGGGCCTGCTGCGCGCCAGCGGGCTGTATCTGGCCGAAACCGGCGCGGCGCGGGCACTGCAGCAAATCGACCTGGTGGCGTGAGCCCGAACCGGGCTTACACTGCGGCGATGGACACGCCCCCGCCCCCCACCGCCGCGCTGACGGACGACGATTACGACACCCTCAACGACATCCTGCACGACCTGGCCACGCGCGCCGGCGACGAGGCGCAGGTGCCGGACGATTGGGAATATTGCGACGGCTTTCTGACCGCGCTGCTGTGTTCGCGCCGGCTCGTGATGCCAAGCGAATACTTCCCCGTCCTGTTCGGCGCCGGACCGGGCTCGGGTCCGGGGTTTGGCGCGGCGGCGTTCCGCGACGAGGCGCAGCTGCAGACCTTCCTGCAGCTGTGGATGCGGCGCTGGAACGAGATCGCGCAGGCCCTGCAGCAGCCGGTGGAGATGCTGGACGACCCGCGCACGCTGCAGCCGTGCTGGCACGACCTGCGCGGCTGGGCCATGGGCCTCGGCGCCGACGAGCGGCAGCAGCTGCAGGACGCGCTCGGGCACCCGCTGGATGAGCTGCCGCCGATCGGGCAGCTGTGGGCCCTGGGCTTCCTCGACGTGGTGGCGGCGTGGCAGGACGACTGGAAGCCGCCGCGCGAGCGCGAGCTGGCCGAGGCGTGGAAAGGTGCGCTGGCCGACATCGCGGCGTTGCTGGACGATGACACCGAAGCGCCCTTGCCGCCGGACGACGACGGCCAGCCGGTCGGCTACTCCGAACGACGGCTGGAGGTCATGGGCGAGGCGATCTGGGCCGCCTACGCGCTGCACGACATGGCGCGCGAACTGGGCGCGCCGGTGGCCACCGTGCGCAAGGCCCCCGAGCCGGGCCGCAACGACCCCTGCCCGTGCGGCAGCGGCAAGAAGTACAAGAAGTGCTGCGGCGCCGCCGCTTGAAGGCGCCGCGCTAGCCCGGCAGCCGCCGGCGCAGCCCGGCCAGCGCGTGCAGCACCGCCTGCGCGCGCACCGCGGCGCGCTCCCCGTCGAAGCGAACGCGCTCGGCCTGCACCTGGCCGCCCACGCACCAGGCGAACCACACCGTGCCGACCGGCTTGGCCGCCGAGCCGCCGCCGGGGCCGGCGATGCCGGTGACGGCCAGCGCCGCCGCCACCCCGGCGCGCGCCGCCGCACCGGCGGCCATCGCGCGCGCCACCGGCTCGCTGACCGCACCGTGCGCCTCGATCAGCGCCGCGGGCACGCCGAGCTCGGCCACCTTGGCGGTGTTGGCATAGGTCACCCAGCCGCGCTCGAACCAGTCGCTGCTGCCGGCGCGCGCGGTGCAGGCCGCCGCCACCAGCCCGCCGGTGCAGCTCTCCGCCGTGGCCAGGCGCCAGCCGCGCGCCGTCAGCCGCGTGGCCAGCGCCTCCACCTCGGCCCAGACGGCCGGCGGCAGCCACAGCGGCGCGTCCGCGCTCACGCCACCCCTCCCCACAGGAAGCGCGCCAGCGCCACCACCAGCAGCGTGCAGAACGCCGCCACCAGGTCGTCGAACATGATGCCCCAGCCGCCGCGCCAGCCCGGGCCCTTGAAGACGCGGTCGGCCCACGCCACCGGGCCAGGCTTGGCGGCGTCGAACAGCCGGAACAGCGCAAAGCACAGCGCCTGCCCGAGCAGCGTGGCCGGGGCGGCGATCCACAGCACCAGCCAGATCGCCACGATCTCGTCGATGACGACGAAGCCCGGGTCGTCGATGCCGGTGCGGCGCGCGGTGGCGGTGGCGGCCCACCAGCCAGCCAGCAGCCCCGCCGCGACGATGACCGCCCAGCCGAGATCGCCCGGCGCGGCCAGCCGGTCGACCAGCAGGAACGCCGCCCAGCCCCACAGCGTGCCCACCGTGCCCGGCGCCACGCGCGCCAGCCCCGCCCCGAAGCCCAGCGCCACCAGGTGCGACAGCCGCGCGACCATGAAGCGCGCCGACGGCACCGGCCACGGCAGCGCGGCGTCCGCTGATGGCCTGCCGCTCATGCGAACCACTCCTCGAAGCCGCCGAACGGCTCGAAGCGCCCGCGCACCAGGCGCAGCCGCGTCGGCCCGGGCAGCGCACGCGCACGCACCGGGTGCAGCGGATCGCCGGGGTAGCACATCGCGCGCGCCCCGTCGGCCTCGAACAGGTGCGGCAGGATGCATGGCGGCACCCGCGCCGCCGCCTCTTGCATCGCCGCCGCCACGGTGGCGTGGCGCGCCAGCTGCGCCAGCCCCATCAGCTGCGGCGGGATCAGCGCCATGCCGCCCTCCCACGCGCGGCGCAGCGCCTCGCGCGGCGTCAGCCACAGCGCCGCGCCGATCTCGCGCGGATCCGGACGCACCTCGGCCCCGTCGGGCAGCCGCGCGAGGAAGAAGCGCGTGTCGAAGCGCTGCGTGCCCACCGGCGGGTTGCGCGGCGTGATCCAGCGCGACCACGGCACCAGCGCCGCCCCGCTGGCCAGCACGACGCCGGCCTCCTCGCGCAGCTCGCGCGCCGCGGCCACCCACAAAGCGCGCGCCTGCGCCGGCGTCAGGGCCGGCTCGCCGAGCCGCGCCGGCAGCCGCTCCGCCGGAGCGCCGAGCCACCCCTGCCACGCCGGGTCGGCGTCGCCGGCGTCGACCTTGCCGCCGGGAAAGACGTACACCCCGCCGAGGTCGGCGCTGGCCGAGGGGCGCTGCAGCAGCAGCACCTCCAGCCCCGCCGCGCCGTCGCGCAGCAGCACGACGCTGGCGGCGTCGCGCGGGGGCGGCTCGTCGGCGGGGGCGGCGCGGCGCGGATCGGTCATGCCGCGATGGTAGCGAAGTGGTCGAACCCTGCCAGCCGCACGCCGTCCGGCAGCGGATAGGGCCGCCCGTGCGCGTCGAGCAGGCGCACGCGGCCGGCGCCGTCGGCCAGCGGATGCTGCGCCGGCGCGCCCGCCACGATGCGGCCGATGCGCGCCACCGGCGTGGCCGCGCGCACCGCGGCGGCCTGCACCGCATCCCGCCGCGCCGCCGGGGCGGTGAAAACGAGCTCGTAATCGTCGCCGCCGGCCAGCGCATACGACAGCGCGGTGGCCGGGGGCAGCGCGCGCACCTCGGGTGCCGCCGCCTCGCGCAGCAGGGCGTCCACGTCCAGCTCGGCGGCCACGCCACTGGCAGCCAGGATGTGCCCGAGGTCGGCCAGCAGGCCGTCGCTGACGTCGGCGGCGGCGTGCGCCAGCCCCGCCAGCGCCTGCCCCAGCGCCAGGCGCGGCAGCGGGCGCAGCAGCTGCGTGCGCGCCGTCTCCGCCGCCGGCCCCGACAGCGCCAGCTCCCCGCACAGCAGCGCCAGCCCCAGCCGCGCCCGCCCCAGCACGCCGCTGACCCAGACGTCGTCGCCCACCCGCGCGGCGTCGCGGCGCAGCGCCCGCGGCGGCTCCACCTCGCCGAACACCGTCAGCGCCAGCGTCAGCGGCCCGGCGGTGGTGTCGCCCCCCACCAGCGCGCAGCCGTGCGCATCGGCCAGCGTCAGCATCCCCTCGGCCAGCGCGCGCAGCCACGCCTCGTCGACGCGCGGCAGCGCCAGCGCCAACGTGAAGGCCAGCGGCCTGGCCCCCATCGCCGCCAGGTCGCTCAGGTTCACCGCCAGCGCCTTGTGGCCCAGCGCCTGCGGCGCCACGTCCGGCAGGAAGTGCCGCCCCGCCACCAGCATGTCGCTGCTGACCGCCAGCGCCCGGCCCGGCGCCGGCGCCAGCAGCGCCGCGTCGTCGCCGTTGCCGAGCAGCACCCCCGGCGCCGCGGGCGTGGTGCGGAAGAAGACGCGGCGGATCAGGTCGAACTCACCCATGCGGCGCATTGTCGCGCGGCGCGCCGCCGGCCCACGCCGGGCGCGTTTTGCCCGACAATAGCGCCACCCTGTAACCCGGTTACGGCGCGGCCCGCGCGCCGTGTTTCACGCCCACCCCGCACCGCCATGCCGCAGTACCGCATCGCTCCCTCGATCCTCTCGGCCGACTTCGCCCGCCTCGGCGAGGAAGTGCGCACCGTCATCGCCGCCGGCGCCGACTGGATCCACTTCGACGTGATGGACAACCACTACGTGCCGAACCTGACGATCGGCCCGGCGGTGGCGCAGGCGCTCAAACCCCATTGCGTGACGCCCGACGGGCGCCCGGTGCCGCTGGACGTGCACCTGATGGTGCAGCCGGTCGATGCGCTGGCGCAGATGTTCGCCGACGCCGGCGCCGACCTGATCAGCTTCCACCCCGACGCCAGCACCCACGTGCACCGCAGCATCCAGGCCATCAAGGCGCGCGGCTGCCAGGTCGGGCTGGTGTTCAACCCCGCCACGCCGCTGGACGTGCTGGACTGGGTCATCGACGACCTCGACCTCATCCTGATCATGAGCGTCAACCCGGGCTTCGGCGGCCAGTCGTTCATCGACGGCGCGCTGCGCAAGGTGGAGCAGGCGCGCCGCCGCATCGACGCCTGCGGCAAGGACATCCGGCTGGAAGTCGACGGCGGCATCAAGGCCGACAACATCCGCCGCGTGGCCGACGCCGGCGCCGACACCTTCGTCGCCGGCAGCGCCATCTTCGGCAAGCCCGACTACAAGGCCGTCATCGACCAGATGCGCGCGGCGCTGGCCTGAGGCGCACGGCGGGCCACTCAACCGCGCAGCAAGCGCAGCCGCGGCTCGACCGCGGCGATGCGCTCGAAATCCACGTCGTCGTGCAACAGCGCGACATCGTGTTCCACCGCCGTCTGGGCGATCAGGCAATCATGCGGACTGCGCGGCGTGACACCGGCCCAGCGGCAGCGGGCGTACAGGGCACCGGCCGCCGTGTGCGTAACCAGCGGATCACGCGAACGCAGCACCGGCAGGCCGGTGAAGTGCTCTCGCAGGCGCTCCAGTTGCGGCGGTGACGCCGCACCCTGCAGGATTTCCTGCACGATCACGGGCGCCAGAACCGCCTCGCCGTCCCACAGCAGACGGCGCAGGCAGTCCACGGCCGGGCCGGCCTGCGCCCGCAGCAGGGCGATCCAGACCGAGCTATCGACCAGCACCATCCTGCATGGCGGCGCGCACGGCCCGCACGTCGTACTCCGGGTCGATCAGAGGCTCGCCGACGAGACCGAGGATCCTGCGCTCACGGCGGCGCGCGACGAACTCGCGCAGCGCCTGCTCGATGAGGTCGCGCTTGGATCTCGCCTCGGCCAGGCGCATCGCCTCTTCGAACAGGCGGTCGTCCAGAACGAGCTGGGTTCGCATCGGCACCTCTTCCTTGCGGTTCAGGATCGTCGTCGCAGCGGCCTTCCACTTTACATCACCGTCATGCCTGGCGGGAGGAGGCGGCAGCCGCAGCGGCCTCGCCATCGCGCCGTCACCGCCACGTCGGCGCGTGGGGGTTTTCTCGCGTTCGAAGCGGGGTCGGCATGACCGATACTTGCGGCTATGCGCAAGGATGTCTTCTACCCTGCGGTGGCGCTGCTGCAGCGTCTGTCGATGCCGGCCAAGATGCTGGGCATGGCGGCGGTGGTGGCGGTGCCGCTGCTGATCGTCGCCTGGCTGCTGGTGGCCGACAACTGGCGCGCGCTGCAGGCCACCCGGGCCGCCGAGCAGGGCCTGCAGGCCATGCGGACCGCCCAGCGGCTGACCCACGCGCTGCAGGACTGGCGCGACGCCGCCGACGTCGCCGCCGCCGGCGTCACCGCGATGCAGGAACCGGCCCGTGGCGCCGCCCAGCGCGTGGCCGAGGCGGCGCGCGCGCTGGATGAGCGGCTGCGGCAACGCCCGGAGTGGAACACCGGCGGCATGTGGAACCCGCTGCGCGAGCAGCTGGACGCCCTGCTGAAGGACGACAAGCGCGCCCCGGCAGCCCGCCATGCCGACGCCACGCAGGCGCTGGCGCGCCTGCAGCGGCTGAGCGGCTGGATCGGCGACGCCAGCGGCGTGCTGCGCGACGCCGACGCCGTGGTGGCGCACCGTGCCGCGCTGGCCTTCGAGGGGCTGCCTCCGGTGCGCGAGCTGGCCAGCCAGCTGCGCGGTCGCGCCACCGCGATGCTGGCGCACCCGGACGCGATGACCGACTCGATCATCATCTCCAACATGGTGCGGCAGGCCACCGCCGCCGATCAGATCGAGGCGCTGCTGCCGGCGCTGCAGGAGCGCGTGGAAGCCCTGCAGCGCCGCGGCGTGGCGGTGCCGGCCGGCTGGAGCACCTTCCGCAGCGCCACCGACGAGCTGGTGCGCACCACCGCCGCGCACCTGAAGACCGCGGCGATGACGGTGGAGAGCAAGGAGTTCTACGCCCAGGCCACGCGCGCCATCGAGGGCATGGCCGCGCTGGAGGGCGAGCTCGGCGAGGCCGTCGCGGCCGACTGGGCGCGCCGCGGCACCGCGCTGCAGCGCGAGATGGTGGCCGTGGCCACCGGCTGCACGGTGGTGCTGCTGCTGCTGGCCTACGGCATGGTGGCGTTCTACCGCGCCACCGTGGGCGGCCTGCATCACCTCAACGACGCCATCGACCGCGCCGCCGAGGGCGACCTGACCGGCGACGCCGTGCTGCCCGGCAGCGACGAGATGGCCGACATGAGCCAGCGCCTGCGCCACATGCTGCAGGCACTGTCGGAGCTGGTGGCCGACGTGCGCAGCGCCGCGGCGGTGCTGGGCCACGTGGGGCTGCAGCTGGTGCAGGACAGCCAGGAACTCGCCGACCGCACGCAGACCCAGGCCGCCAGCCTCGAGCAGGCCACCAGCAACGTGCGCGCCGTCGCCGAGACCGTGCAGGCCAACGCCGACAGCGCGCAGGACATCCGGCGCCTGACCGGCGAGCTCAACCGCGAGACCGAGCGCGCCAGCGAGCTGATGCAGCACACGGTGGGCGGGCTGGGCTCGCTGCAGGCCACCTCGCAGCGCATGACCGAGATCATCGGCACCATCGACGGCATCGCGTTCCAGACCAACATCCTCGCGCTCAACGCCGCGGTGGAAGCCGCGCGCGCCGGCGAGGCCGGCCGGGGCTTTGCGGTGGTGGCCGCCGAGGTGCGCCGGCTGGCGCAGCGCAGCCAGGAGGCCGCCAACGAGGTGCGCCAGCTGATCGCCGAATCCGCGGAGCGCGTGCAGGGCACGGTGCAGGAGATCCGCTCCGTCAACGACGCGATGGAGGTGCTGGTGCGCGGCATCCGCGACATCGCCGCGCGCATCGGCGAGATGGCCGACGCCAGCCGCCAGCAGAGCACGGCGCTGGCGGAGGTGGTGGCCGCGGTGGGCGACCTCGACAAGGTCACCTACGAGAACTCCGCCATGGTGGAGCGCACCACGCACCGCGCCAACCGCCTGATGGAGCGCACGCGCGACCTGGACGAGGCCGTGCACCACATGAAGCTGCGCCAGGGCACCGCCGACGAGGCCTACGAACTGGTGCAGAAGGCGCTGGCGCACGTGCGCGCGGTCGGCTACGAGCGCGCCGCCGAGGACTTCCACGACAAGAACGGCCCCTTCGTCGACCGCGACCTCTACATCTTCGTGCTCGACGAGGCCGGCACCTACCGCGTCATGGGCCTGGACCGCACCAAGGTCGGCACGCGCGTGCACGACGCCCCCGGCATCGACGCCGAGGCCTTCCTCGCCGACGTGCGCCACCGCGTCGCGCAGGGCGGCGGCTGGGTCGAATACAACATCATCAACCCGGTCACCGGCCAGGTGCGCGCCAAGTCCTCCTACGTCGTGCCGCTGGACAACGGGCTGGTGCTGGGCTGCGGCGCCTACCGCAGCGCGATCAAGAACCGCACCGAGCTGGGCACGGCCCGCCAGGGATGAAACGGCGCGGGGTATAGTTGCGCGCCATGAGCGTGGTGACCTTCGACACCCTGAAGTTCGTCGAGCGGCTCGAGAAGGCCAGCTTCAGCCGTGAGCAGCCAGCCGCCATCGCCGGGGCTTTCCGCGAGGCGACCGGCGAAGAGCCGGTGACTCGCTCCTGCCTCGACGCCCGGTTGTCCGAGCGCAAGAGGGACGTGCACAGCGGGCCAATCGAGCCCGTGAAATGGTTCGCGGGCCTCCTGCTCGCCCAGGCGGCGTTGATTGCGGCGCTGGTCAAGCTGCTGTGACCTCCGCCGACGCATCCCATCGCATGCTGCCTGCCGAGCGCCGCGCCAGCGCGGCGCTGGCCGGCGTGTTCGCGCTGCGCATGCTGGGGCTGTTCCTGGTGCTGCCGGTGTTCGCGCTGGAAGCCGCGCGCCTGCCCGGCGGCGATGATCCGGCGCGCGTCGGGCTGGCGCTGGGCATCTACGGGCTGGTGCAGGCGGCGCTGCAGATACCGCTGGGCTGGGCATCCGACCGCTTCGGGCGCAAGCGCGTCATCCTGGCGGGGCTGGCGCTGTTCGCCTTCGGCAGCGTGCTGGCCGCGTGGGCGCCGACGCTGACCTGGCTGACGGTGGCGCGCGCCGTGCAGGGGGCCGGCGCCATCTCGGCGGCGGTGACCGCGCTGCTGGCCGACCTGACGCGCGACGCGGTGCGCACCAAGGCGATGGCCGTGGTCGGCGCCAGCATCGGCCTGAGCTTTGCGCTGTCGCTGGTGATCGCGCCGCCGCTGGCGGCGTGGGTCGGGCTACCGGGGCTGTTCCTGCTGACGGCGGCGCTGACGCTGCTCGGCATGGCGGCGGTGGCGTGGGTCGTCCCGGCCGAGCCACCCCGGCCTGCCAGCGGCGCGACGGAGGGGGCCACCCCGCTGCGCGCCGTGCTCACGGACGGCGCGCTGCTGCGGCTGGACGTCGGCGTCTTCGCGCTGCACACGCTGCAGATGGCCGTGTGGGTGGCGGTGCCGGGCCTGCTGGTGGCCGCCGGGCTGCCCAAGGGTCAGCACTGGCAGGTGTACCTGGCGGCGCTGGCGGTGTCGTTTGCGCTGATGGGCGGGGTGCTGTTCCGGCTGGAGCGGCGCGGCCACCTCGGCGCCGTGCTGCGCGCCGCCATCGGGCTGCTGCTGCTGGCGCAGGGGCTGCTGGCGTGGGCGCAGGCGCACGGCGCCGGCCTCGGGCTGCTGGCGCTGGCGCTGATGGTGTTCTTCACCGGCTTCAACACGCTGGAAGCCAGCCAGCCGAGCCTCGTCTCGCGCCTGGCGCCACCGGCCGCGCGCGGCGCCGCGCTGGGCGTCTACAACACGCTGCAGTCGCTCGGCCTGTTCGCCGGCGGGGCGCTGGGCGGCTGGCTGCTGCGGCAGGGCGGCGCGACGGCGGTGTTCGTGGCCGGAACGGCACTCGCGGCGCTGTGGCTGCTGGTGGCGTGGCGGCAGCCGCTGCCGGCGCGCGCGCCCGCGGCCGCAGCCTGACCGTGCCCCTCCGGCCCGCCGGCGCCAAGGGGGACGCTCGGTGGGCCACCGGCACGCCCCTCCGGCCAACGCGGGCGCGGCACCCCGCCAACGGGATGGCGTCCGGCCAAGCCCCTTGTCACCCGCCGGAGGGCCGGCAAGGGAACCTGCTCACCTCCCACCCCACGATCTGGCGCTTGGCGCGGCTGAATTCGACGCCCAGCTCGATCACTTCCGTGATGCCCGGCGCGCCGCGGTGCTTGGCGGCGTAGTCCTTGGCCTTGAGCTGCCGCATGGCCTCGCCGGTGGGTTCCTCGCCGTCGATGACCTTGAACTCGATCACCCAGGCGCGACCGGCGTGGCGGATGACGAGGTCGCATTGCCCCGGGTTGGAGACCTCCTCCGGCACGATGTCTAGGCCGAGGCTGGCCAGATGGCTGTAGAACACGCTGGCGTAGTAGCCCTCGTACCGGGCGATGGGGTTGGCGCGCACCCAGTCGTGCGGGATGCTGGCGTAGAGGCGCTGGAAGTGCGCGCGCAGCGCGTCGGTGTCGGCCGCGCGCAGCATGCGCACCACGTCGGTCATGCGGCCTTCGGGCCGCTGCGGCAGCCAGGCGCGCAGCAGCGCGCGGTTGAGCGCCGCGCGCACCTCCAGGTTCGGCACCCCCAGCTCGTACTCGCGCACGCCGTCGCAGACCTCGGTGCGCTGGATCGTCAGGTAGCCGGTCTGCCACAGCATCGCCTCCACGGCGATGTCGTCCACATCGAAGGCGGAGAGCAGCTCGTCATCCGCGATCAGCCGCTCAAGCGTGGGCGTGTAGAAGCCGCGGCTCTTCAGCCACTCCACCAGGAAGGTGGGCGTGCCGGTCTCGAACCAGTGCGCGCGGAACTGGCGGCTGCGCAGCAGCAGCAGGACATCGAACGGGTTGTAGACGCTGGTGGGCCCCCAGCGGTAGCCGTTGTACCAGCGGCGGATCTCCTCGCGGTCCAGCGGCTGGCCCTCGGCTGCGGCAGCCTCGAGCTCCGGCGCAAACACCGTGTCGATGTCCTCATCGGTGTAGCCACACACCGTCCCGTACTCGGGGTCGAGCGTCAGGTCGTAGAGGTTGTTCAGACCCGAGAAGATCGAGACCTTGCTGAACTTGGACACGCCGGTCAGCAGCACGAAGCGCAGGTCGGCGTCTCTGCCCTTGATGACGCTGTAGAGGTTGCGCAGGCCCTCGCGCATCGCGCGGGCGATGTCGGGGGCTTCGAGGTTGTCGAGGATGGGCTTGTCGTATTCATCGACCAGCACCACGGCCTGGCGGCCGTGGGCTTCGGCGGCGCGGGTGATGAGGTCGGCAAAGCTGCCGGGGATGTCCTCGGGGTCTTCCAACGCCACGCCCAGGCGCTGCGCCTGCTCGCGCAGCTGGCGGCGGATGTGGCGCTCGAGTTCCTCGCGCTTCTCCAGCCGGCCTTCGGCAAAGCTCAGGCGAATCACCGGGTGCGGCCTGGCCCAGTCCCAGTGGTCGGCGAGGAACAGTTTCTCGCGCGGGGCGGTGCCGTCGGATCCATCGTGCGCGTCGAACAGTTCGCGGCGGCACTCGAAGGCGCAGGCGATGGTGTCCAGCAGCAGGCTCTTGCCGAAGCGGCGCGGGCGCGAGAGGAAGTAGTGCTTGCCGCTGTCGACCAGGCGCGCGATCAGCGGCGTCTTGTCGACGTAGTAGTAGCCGCCCTCGCGGATGTCGCGCAGGGTCTGGATGCCGATGGGCAGCTTGCGGCGGCGGGGAGGGATCGCGGTCATGGCGCACCAGCGGCCTGTAACGAGAGGGCACGAAGAAGACTGGGCAGCCACATGCCCAGCCCGGTCAGTGTAGCAGGGCCTTGAGCCAGCCTGCAGAGAGAAGGACCCGGACAAGAAAAAAACCGCCGGCTTGCGGCCGGCGGTCGTGAGAATGCGTCTCCGTGGGCAGGTATCAGAATTTGTGCTGCAGGCCGACGCCAAAGCGGCTGCCCGGAGCACCACGGTTGGCCTCAGCCGTCGAGTTGGCATCCGCAAAGCCCGCGTAGACCATGGTCCGCTTGGACATCAGGTAGGCCACGCCGGCCGACAGAACGGTGGAGCGCTTGGCTTCACCATCGGTCTTGCTCGAGCCATAGCCCACCGAGGCGATCAGGTTCGAGCCCAGCGGGATGTCGGCGCCGATCGACCACTCCTTGGTCTCATTGTTGGCGCCGGTCGGGTTCACGTAGCCGTAGCTGGCCAGCAGCTTGACCGCACCGAGGTCGTACGAGCCGTTGAGGCGGGTGTACTTCGTGCTGTTGGTCTTGTCGTTCTGCCAAGCGAAGCCGACAAAAACAGGACCCTGCTCGTACTTGACATGGAAATCGTAGATGTCGTTCGAGACATTCTTGACTTCGTCCAGAGAATAGCTGAACGCGCCGCTGAAGCCGCCGAACGAGGGGGTAGCGTAGTAGATCGTGTTGCCGGGGTTGCCCTGGTAGCCTTGGCTGACGAAGACCAAGTTCAGCGGGCCGAGGACGTTGGCGTTGAAGACAGCGTCGGTGGCGCCGGCGATGTCGTCAAACGCCGTCCAGACCTTGCCCAGCTTGACTTCGCCGAAGCCGCCGGCCAAGCCGATATAGGCTTGCCGGTCGAAGCCGCGACCGATGGCCGTACCAGTCCGATCTTTGACGTCGTTAGCAACACCGGTATCAGCCTTGAAGCCTTGCTCGATCAAGAAGTTGGCCTTGAGGCCGCCACCCAGATCCTCGGTGCCCTTCAGGCCCCAACGGCTGGTGTTGACGCCACCGGAGGTCAGGGCCGCGGCAGCGCCCTTGTCCTTGTGGAGCACGAGATCCACCAGACCGTAAACCTGCACACTGGACTGCGCCATCGCGGCGCCGGAGGCGGCCAGCACCGCCAGAGCGATCAAAGACTTCTTCATGGATACCTCCAAGGGTTGATGCCCGCCCATCGGGGCATGACCCTAGTGTAGCCGACGAGGGGCCGAAGCCTAGGGGTAACCCTTATCAAAGTCATGGCGGAACCCTCTCCGCAGGCCACGGTGTTGCGTACAGGCAACAAAAAGCCACCGCCGCGGCGGTGGCTGGCAGAGGAAGGAGGCAGCCGGAGGCCACCTCTCGCCTGCCGGCGTCAGAAGTTGTGCTGCAGACCGAAGCCGTAACCGGTCGACGACTTGGCCGGGGTAGTACCGGGAACGTTCAAGGCGCTGTTGCCATTGGCGACGTTGACATACATCTGAGTGCGCTTGCTCAGGTTGTACTTGTAACCGGCGATCACGCTGCGAGCATCCGTGGCCGCGAGTTCGCGGACGTTATAGGAAACATAGACCAAGCCAGGACCAACCGGAGCCGTCATGCCGAGGGCGTAGGAGTTGTCCGCGTTGCTCGCGGCGCCGCCTTGGTCACGCCAGGTGAACAGGACGCGGGCCACGCCAAAGTCGTAAGCCGCAGCCAGCTGGTTGACCGACTTCTGGGTCGTGCTGGACGTTGCACCCAAGTAGTTGGTGAAGGTCACGCTGATCGGACCTTCGTCATAGCGGATCGCCAGACCGCGGCCGTTCTTTCCGCTCGTCGACTCCTTCGGCGCGTACTCCAGCTGAACCTGGACACCGCTGAAGCGCGGCGAGTGGTACTGAATCGCATTGTTGACGTAGACCGTATTGGCGGCACCGGCGATATCCCTCGCCAGCAGCGTGTTGGCGTCGTAATTTGACACGCCCTTGGTGCCGTTGGCAAACAGGGCGTTGCCGTACAGCGTGTTGACGGGGCGCCCCATCCGCACCGTGCCGAAGCCGCCGGACAGGCCGACGAACATGCCATTGTTGCCCAAGGACGACGTGTTGTTACAGCGGCTCGTCGTGCTCGGACAGGTGACCGCCGGGGACGGCAAACCATCATTGATGGTATGAGCGGCGATCGACCCATCATCCGCATTGAATGACGTGGAAATTTGGAAGTTGGCCTTCAGGCCGCCGCCGAGGTCTTCCGAGCCGCTCAGGGTCCAGTTGCTGGTGCCGTTGCGGTTGGGCGTCATCTTGAACGGATCGCCCGAGAAACGCTTTTCGAAACCGACATCGATGACGCCGCTCAGCGTCACGCTCGACTGCGCCATCGCCGCGCCGGTGGCCGCCACGGCCGCCAGGGCGATCAGGGTCTTTTTCATAGGAAACTCTCCAAGAAGTTGTCCGAGAGGTGGGAAGAGCGCCGCCGCGGCGGCGCGGCCTCCATGGGGAAGCTGGCCCGTATTGCACCAGAAGTGCCTGACGGATGGCTTAGGGTTCCCCCTGATCCCGGGTCTTTGCGTTGCGCCCATGCAACACCCCACCCGAGGCGGCGCGGGACTGCGCGATGATGTGCGTGCCGGGGGATCCGGGCCCGCCTTCAGACGGCCACGCGGCCGCTTCGACGAGGCGAAGCCGGCTGGCGCCCGATGCCGTTGGAACACCGATCCATGGGGCGGCGCAGGGAAGGGAATGCCATGAACCGCCGGGACTTCGCTCGCACCGGGCTGGCCACCCTGGCCGCCGCGGGGACGGCTTGGGTGCGCGCGCAGCCACCTGCGGATCTGCCCCCCACGGTCACCGCGGCGCTGGCCCGCGCCGGCGTGCCCGCGCAGGCGCTGGCGGCGGCGGTGGCCGACGCCGCGCCGGGCGGGGCGCTGCGGCTGGCGCACCGGGCCGGGGCGGCGGTCAATCCGGCCTCGGTGATGAAGCTCGTGACCACCGCCGCGGCGCTGGACCTGCTGGGGCCGGCGTGGACGTGGCGCACGCGCATTTACACGACCGGCGCGCTGGAGCCGGACGGCACGCTGCGCGGCGACCTGATCGTGCGCGGCGGCGGCGACCCGAAACTGGTCGCCGAGCGGCTGTGGCTGCTGCTGCGGCGCGTGCGGGGGCTCGGCATCCGGCACGTGGCCGGCGATCTGGTGCTGGATCGCACGGCGTTTGCGCTGCCGCCGCACGATCCGGCCGCCTTCGACGGCGAGCCGCTGCGGCCGTACAACGTGGGGCCCGATGCGCTGCTCATCAACTTCGGCGCGCAGGTGCTGACGTTCACGCCGGATGCGGCAGCCGGCGTGGCGCGCGTGCAGGTGGAGCCGCCGCTGGCGGAGGTCGCCGTGCCGGAGGCGGTGCCGCTGGCGCAGGGGCCGTGCGAGGACTGGCGCGCGGCGCTGCGCGCCGACTGGGCGGAGGCGCGCCGGCCGCGGCTCGCGGGGCGCTACCCGGCCGCCTGCGGCGAGCGCGTCTGGCCGCTGGCGCACCCCGAACAGGCGGCCTTCGCCGGCCGGGCCATCGCCGGCACCTGGGCCGCGGTGGGCGGCACGCTGGCCGGGCGGGTGCGCGACGGCGCCACGCCCGCCGAGGCGCGGCTGCGGCTGACGTGGCCGTCGCCGCCGCTCGTGGAGGTGGTGCGCGACGTCAACAAGCTGAGCCACAACGCGATGGCGCAGCACGTGCTGCTGGCGCTGGCGTGGGCCGGGCGCGACCCGGACGAGGCGCCGGCCACATGGGAGGCGGCGCGCGCGGCGCTGCACGGCTGGTGGCGGCAGCGCCTGGGGCCGGAGGTGCCGGCACCGCAGGTGATCAACGGCGCGGGCCTGAGCCGCGACGAGCGCGTCACCGCCGGGGCGCTGGCGCGGCTGCTGCAGTGGGCGTGGACACAGCCGTGGGGGCCGGAATTCGCCGCGACGCTGCCACGGCTGGGGGTGGACGGGACGCTGGCGCGCTGGCCCGCCGGCGGCGCGGCGGCGCACCTGAAGTCCGGCAGCCTGGCGGACGTGCAGGCGCTCGCGGGCTACGTGCACCAGCCCGATGGCAGGCGGCGGGTGGTGGTGGCGGTGGTCAACCACCCGCGGGCCGCGCAGGCGCGCGAGGCGCTGCTGGCGCTGACGGCCTGGGCCGCGCAGGCGCCGTGAGCGCGGTGGCGCGGCCCGCGCGGGTGATCACGGCTCGATCTCGATGCGACCGGGGCCGTTGGCGTGCGTGGCCTCCAGCGCGCGCTGCGCGGCGATCACCATCTCGGCGGCCAGCTCACGCAGGTCCTGATCGGCGCGCGGGGCGCGGCCGTGCACGCCGATGCTGATCGACACCGGCACCACGCCGTCGTCGCGCCCGGCGGCGGCCAGCTGGCGCAGGTCCTCCGCCAGCACCAGGGCACCGGGCACGTCGGCGTCCGGCAGCACGACCACGAACTCCGCCGGCCCCCAGTGCGCCAGCATCTCGTGCGCGCGCAGCCGCGGCACCAGGCGCAGCGCCAACGCGCGCTCCAGCACGGGCGCGGCATGGGCGTGCGGGGGGTCGGCCTGGATCACCAGCACCGCCACGCCACAGCGGCGCCGCTCGGCCACCGAGGCCACGCGCACCAGGTAGTCCAGCGCCGCGGCGCGGTTGGGCAGGCCCGTGTCGCCGCGGCGCAGCGGCCAGTCGGGCGGCCAGCGCCGCCGCGCCCAGCGCACGCCCGCCCAAGCGCCCGCCGCCAGCGCGAGCAGGACGCTGGCGACCCAGGCGGCGGCGAGCAGCGGCGACGGCATCCCGCTATCGTAGCCGCTCCCCGCCCCGGCCCGGCCGTGCCGTCAGGCAGCCGGGCCGATGGTGAGGTGCACCTCGCCGACGCCGTCGATGCGGCCGTGCAGCTGGTCACCCGGCACCACCGGGCCGACGCCCTCCGGCGTGCCGGTGTAGATGACGTCGCCCGGCTGCAGATGGTAGAACTGCGACAGATCGGCGATCAGCTCGGGCACGCTCCAGATCAGGTCCGCAAGGTCCGCGCGCTGGCGCAGCGCGCCGTTGACCTCCAGCGTGATGGCGCCGCGATTCAGCGCCACGCCCGGCATCGGCGTCACCTCGCCGCACACCGCGGAGCCTTCGACGTCCTTGCCCAGGCACCACGGGTGGCCCTTGTCGCGCAGGCGCAGCTGCACGTCGCGCCGCGTCATGTCCAGCCCCGCGGCGTAGCCGTAAACGAGCTCGTGCGCGCGCTCCAGCGGCACCTGAAAGCCCTCCCGGCCCAGCACGACGACCAGCTCCATCTCGTGGTGGAAGTCGGCGGTGCCGGGCGGGTACGGCAGCGTGGCGCCGCCGGGCAGCAGGTGCACCGGTGACTTGGTGAAGTAGAACGGCCGCGCGCTGGCCTTGTCGACGGTGACGCCCATCTCGCGCGCGTGGGCGTGGTAGTTGCGGCCGACGAAGAACAGCCGGTACACCGGCAGGCGCAAGGGGCTGCCGCGCTGGGGCAGCGAGGCGGGTTCGGGCGGGGTCCAGAGGAAGGTGGTCATGGCGGGCAGGATAACAGGGAGTGAAGGAAGCCCCGGCGGGGGCGCGGCGTCAGGCCGAGCCGTCGGCCAGGGCGTCGAGCTCGGGCCGTGCGGGGTCGGGGCGCACCTCGTACAGGCCGAGCTTGCGGTGCAGCGGGCCCTCGTCGGCGATGAACAGGAACGCCGGCTCGTGGGCCGAGCGGTTGTGCAGCACGGCCGGCGTGTAGCCGGGCACGACGCAGGTGTCGGCTTCCTCCAGCTCGAACGCCGCGGCGGCGAAGGCGGCGCCGGCGGGCGGCTCCACCTGCACGGTGGCGCCGCCCTCGATGACGTGCAGCACCTGCGCCGGCGAGCGCGCCGGCAGCGCCAGCGTCTGCCCCGGGCGCAGCATCAGCGCGTGAAAGCCGAGGATGGCCTGCGCGTCCGCGCCGGTGACCGGGTTGACGTAGGTGACCTGCACCGCCTCCAGCGCGGGCTGGTCGGCCGCGAGGCTGCGCAGCGCGGCGCGCACCTCCTGCCACGGGTAGCGCAGCAGCGGGTGGCGCGCGGCACGCCCGCGCGGGGGGGTGAACAGCGGCTGCGGCGCCACACCGGCGCGCACGTGCGCGCGCTCGCCGTGGTGGGGATGGGTGGCCTGGCGCGCGCCGGCCTCGTGGTAGCTGGCCTCCAGCGCCACCACCAGCGGCAGGTCCAGCACGTCCAGCCACACCACCGGCTCGGTGCCGTCGTGGCCGTGCTCGTGCCACAGGCCGGTGGGCGTCAGGATCAGGTCGCCGCGCTGCATCGGGCAGCGCTCGCCGTCCACCGCGGTCCAGGCGCCCTCGCCGCGCACCACCATGCGCACCGCGTTGGGGGTGTGGCGGTGGCTCGGCGCCCATTCGCCCGGCAGCAGCAGCTGCATGCCGAGGTAGATCGCCGGGCTGGCCTGCAGCGCCTGCGGCCCGTGGCCGGGGTTGGCCAGCACCAGCACGCGGCGCTCGGCCTTCTCGATCGGCGTCAGATCGCCGGCGCGCCGCAGCAGCGGCTCGAGGTCGCGCCAGGCCCAGTGCGCGGGCCGGGTGCGCTGCGCCGGCCGCTGCGGCGGCAGCAGCGCGCGCAGGCTGGGCCACAACGGCACCAGGTGGCGCGCCTGCAGCGCGGCCCGGTAGTCGGCGGGCAGTTCGTCCAGGGTTCCAAGGGTATCCATGAAGGGAGGCTCCTCGTGCGGGGGTGGGAGGTGGGGGGGCGGCGG
>NZ_VJND01000014.1 GCF_007556605.1 Tepidimonas sediminis
TAATCGGGGCCGAACTGCAGCTCCTGCCCGGCGTAGGCGGCGGCCACCTCGTCGCTGATCTCGGCCTTGGCCAGCTGCGCGATCTCGCGCACGCAGGCCAGCTTCATCGCCTCGGTGATGCGGGTGGCGCCGCAATCGAGCGCGCCGCGGAAGATGTAGGGGAAACACAGGACGTTGTTGACCTGGTTGGGGTAGTCGCTGCGTCCGGTGGCGATGATGCAGTCGGGGCGCGCGGCCTTGGCCACCTCCGGGCGGATCTCCGGCTCGGGGTTGGCCAGCGCCAGGATGATCGGGCGCTCGGCCATCGTCTTGACCATCTCGGCGCTCAGCACCCCGGCGGTGGAGCAGCCAAGGAACACGTCGGCGCTGCGCACCGCGTCCGCCAGCGTGCGCGCGTCGGTGGCGCGGCAGTAGCGTTGCTTCGATTCGTCCAGCCGCCCGGCCAGGGCGTCCTCGCGCTGCGTGTGGATGACGCCCCTGGAATCGCAGACGGTGATGAGCTCGGGCCGCGCGCCCAGCGCGACGAACAGATCCAGCACGGCGATGGCGGCGGCGCCGGCGCCGCTGACGGCGATGCGCACCTCGCCGATCTGCTTGCCGACCAGCTCCAGCGCGTTGATCAGCGCCGCCGAGGCGATGATCGCGGTGCCGTGCTGGTCGTCGTGGAACACCGGGATGTGGAGCCGCTCGCGCAGCTTGCGCTCGACGATGAAGCACTCCGGCGCCTTGATGTCCTCCAGGTTGATGCCGCCCAGCGTCGGCTCCAGCGCGGCGATGATCTCGACCAGCTTGTCCGGATCCTTCTCGTTGAGCTCGATGTCGAAGACGTCGATGCCGGCGAACTTCTTGAACAGGCAGCCCTTGCCCTCCATCACCGGCTTGCCGGCCAGCGGGCCGATGTCGCCCAGGCCCAGCACCGCGGTGCCGTTGGTGATGACCCCGACCAGGTTGCCGCGGCTGGTGTACTCGGCGGCCTTGCGCGGGTCGGCGGCGATCTCCAGGCACGGGTAGGCCACGCCGGGCGAGTAGGCCAGGCTGAGGTCGCGCTGGTTGGACAGCGCCTTGGTTGGCGTGACGGACACCTTGCCGCGGGTGGGGCTGCGGTGGTATTCGAGCGCGGCGTCGCGCAGGGCTTGTTCGGCGGGGGTCATGGAGGTGGGCGTGCAGGAAACGAATGAAGTGACACCGGGCCTGCCGCATGGCGGCAGGCCGATGCGACTAGTGTAGCGAGCGCACGCCGCGGCCGTGCTGACTACAATGTCAACAGTGAACGCCATCGTCCGTCACCGCCGTTGGCCGCTTGCGCTGGCCCTGCTGGCGCTGCTGTGGGCTGCGCTGGCGCCCACGCTTGCCCAAGCGTGGGCTGTCGGCGTGCGCGCCGGCGAGCGCGTGCAGATCTGCACCAGCACCGGCATGGCGTGGGTGACGCTGGAAGCGGCCGGCGACGCCGCCTCGGACGATGCTGGCGCCGCCGCGATGGCGTGCGACTGGTGCCTGCTGCACGGCGGGCCGGGGCTGCCCCCCGCCGAACCCCTTGTCGGTCTGCCGCCTGCCGCGGATCCGTCGGCTTGCGTCGCCCACACGACCCGCGCGGTCGCTCCGCCCCAGGCATGGTGGCGGCCGCAGCCGCACGCGCCTCCGCTGCCGTTCGCCTGACATCGCGCCGTTTGCGGACCCCCTGGGTCCGAGGCGGCGCAGTCGCCGTGGCCGCCCGTTGACGGGTGCGCCACTCCCGTGGCACGACGCAGGAGGCTCGTTTCCATGAACCCCGATCGCCTCGCCGCGGCGCCCCGGCGCCGCTGGCTGGCGCTGGCCGCCGCCGCGCTGGCGGCCGCGGCCACCCCGTGGCTGGCCGGCTGCGAGCGCAGCGCTGAGCGCCCCGCGCTGCGCGGCATCGACGTCACCGGCGCGCCGTACGGCCGCACGCTCGCGCTGACCGACCAGCATGGCCTGCGCCGCACGCTCGAGGACTTCCGCGGCAAGGTGGTGATGCTGTACTTCGGCTTCGTGCAGTGCCCGGACGTCTGTCCGACGGCGCTGGCGCGTGCGGTGGAGGTGATGCAGCGCCTGGGGCCCGATGCCGGGCGCGTGCAGCTGCTGTTCGTCACCGTCGACCCGGAGCGCGACACGCCCGCGCTGCTGCGCGACTACCTGGCGGCGTTTCACCCGTCCTTCCTCGGGCTGACCGGCACGCCGGAGGAGATCGCCGCCGCCGCGCGCGAGTTCAAGGTGTACTACGCCAAGGTGCCCACCGGCAGCGGCTACACCATGGACCATTCGGCGCAGACCTACCTGATCGACGCGCACGGCCGTCTGCGCATCGTGCTCAAGCACGAGCAGAGCGCCGACGACTACGCGCACGACATCGCGTGGCTGCTGCGCGAGGGCGCCTGACGGCCGCCCGTTCCGTTTTCAACCCCCGAAAGGAGATCCGACCATGACCCGCAATCTGATCCGCAGCGCCGCCGCCGGCGCCCTGTTGGCCCTCACCGCCGCCGCCTGGGCGCAGACCGTCACGATCGACGAGCCCTGGGTGCGCGGCACCGTCGCGCAGCAGAAGGCCACCGGCGCTTTCATGCGCCTGACCGCCCCGGAAAACATGCGCCTGGTGGCCGGCGAATCGCCCGTGGCCGGTGTCGTCGAGATCCACGAGATGGCGATGGACGGCGACGTGATGCGCATGCGCGCCATCCCGGGCCTGGCGCTGCCCGCCGGCCGACCGGTGGAGCTCAAGCCCGGCGGTTACCACGTGATGCTGATGGACCTCAAGCGCCCGCTGGCCGGCGGCGAGACCGTGCCGCTCACGCTGGTGTTCGAGAACGCCGCCGGCCAGCGCGTGCGCCAGGAGGTGCAGGCCAAGGTGATGGCGCTGGGCGCGCAGGGCGGCGGCGCCATGGGAGGGCATGGCCATCATGGCGCCCACAAGCACTGAGCCGGCCCGCCAGGCTGCCCCATTCGCCGGGGTGGACGGGTTGCCGCGGCACGGGGACGCGATCACGCTGGCGCCGCAGCAGCGCCTGTTCGACGCCGGCGGCGGTGGTGGGCCATGGCGCCTGCTGCGCGGGTTGATGCGGCTGGACCGCATCGGCCGTGATGGGCCGCTGCTGGTGATGCTGGCCGAGCCGGGCGACTGGGTCGGGATCGACGCGCTGGCCGGGCAGCCGCACGGCTGGCGCGCCAGCGCCATCACCCCGGTGGTGCTGCAGGGCCCCCTGCCGCCGGCCGATGCGACGCAGCGCGCCGCCTGGCTGACCGAGGCGCTGCTGCAGCTGCCCGAGCGCGCGCATGCGATGGCGCTGCTGCGCACCGGCTCGGTGCGCCAGCGGCTGGCGATGCTGCTGCGCCTGCTGGCGCGGCCGGACGTGCTCGGCGAGGCTGACGACCCCGTGGAACTGCGCCGCCGGCTGCCGCCGCTGCGCGTGCTGGCCGAGCTGGTCGACGCCAAGCATGAGACGGTGTGCCGGGTGCTGGCCGAGCTGCTGCCGCGCCCGACCACCCTGCCACGCGGGATGGGCTTGCAGGCCGCGGCGGCCTAGGCACTGCCAACCGGCTCAGACGGTGGCGTGCTGCAGCGCCACCGCCGGCGCCGGCGGCGAGGCCGCCCCGGCGCCGCGCGCGAACGTGACCACGTGGTCCACCGCGGCGCGGATGCCGATCCATTCCCCGATCGCGTGGTCGTGGTGCGACGGCACGTGGACCTGCAGCAGCTGCCCGTCGGCGAGCCGCACGGTGTAGAGGAAAGCCGCGCCGCGGAAGGCCTTGCGCACGATCTCGGCGCGAAACGGCGAGGCGTCGTCGTGCACCACGTCGTCGGCGCGCAGCAGCACCTCGCACAGGCCGTCGGGGAAGGCACTGGGCAGCGGGCACTCGGCCATGTCCTCCAGCTCGCCCAACGGCGTCTGCACCACCACCCGTCCGGCGCGCGCGACGATGCGCGCCGGCGCGAACACCCCGTGGCCGATGAACTCGGCGACGAAGCGGGTGGCCGGCCGGTGGTAGAGCGTGTAGGCGTCGTCCCACTGGTGCAGGTGCCCGTCGTGCATGACGCCGATGACGTCGCCCAGCGCGAACGCCTCCAGCTGGTCGTGCGTGACGAACAGCGCGGTGATGCCGGCCGCCTTCAGGATCGTGCGCAGCTCCTGCGCCAGCCGCTCGCGCAGGTCGACGTCGAGGTTGGAGAACGGCTCGTCCAGCAGCAGCAGGCGCGGCTGCGGCGCCAGCGCGCGCGCCAGCGCCACGCGCTGCTGCTGGCCGCCCGACAGCTCGTGCGGATAGCGCCGCTCGTAGCCCTCCAGGCCCACCAGCGCCAGCACCTCGGCCACGCGCGCCAGGCGCTGCGGCCGCGGCAGCCCGTGCAGGCCGAAGGCGACGTTGTCCGCCACGCTCAGGTGCGGAAACAGCGCGTAGTCCTGGAACACCATGCCGATGCGGCGCCGCTCCGGCGCCACGTGCACGCCGGGGGCGGCCACGGTCTGACCGTCCAGGGTCAGCCGGCCTTCGTCGAGTCGCTCCAGTCCCGCGATGGCGCGCAGCAGCGTCGTTTTGCCGCAGCCGGAGGGGCCGATCAGCACGCCGATGGCACCGGCCGCCAGCGCCAGCGTGACGCCATCCAGCGCCGGCCGCGCGGCGCCGGGGTAGCGCAGGCGTGCCTGGTCGAGCGTGAGGAACATGGCGTCATTGTAGATAATGAGCATTCTCATTCTCACGGCGCTGACCATGGCCCTTGCAAACGCATCTCCCACGGCGCCGGCGGCGCCGCGAACCGCCGCCCCGTGGCGGCGCTGGCTGGCGCAGGCGGGGCTGCTGGGCCTGGCCGGGGTGCTGGCGCTGCCGGTGCTGGCGCTGCTGGCCGCGGCGCTGGGCTGGAACGCGGCGTCGTGGGAGGCACTGCGCGCGATGGCCGCCACCACGCTGCCGGGCTACGCGCTGACCAGCGTGGCGCTGTGCCTGGGGGTGGGGGTGGCGGTGGCGCTGGTCGGCACGGCCACGGCGCTGGCGGTGACGGTGTTCGACTTTCCGGGGCGGCGCAGCGCCGAGTGGCTGCTGCTGCTGCCGCTGGCGATGCCGGCTTACGTCACGGCTTATGCCTACACCGACTTCCTGCAGTTTTCCGGGCCGGCGCAGACGTGGCTGCGCGATACCTTCGGGCTGCAGGGGCGCGTGCTGCCCGAGATCCGCTCCGCCTGGGGGGCGGCGTGGGTGTTCACGTTCACGCTGTATCCGTACGTCTACCTGCTGGCGCGCACCGCGTTGAGCGAGCGCGCGGCGGCGCTGCTGGAGGCGGCGCGGCTGCTCGGAGCGCCGCTGGGGCGGCGGCTGCGCCGCGTGGCGCTGCCGATGGCGCGGCCGGCCATCGCCGCCGGGGTGGCGCTGGCGCTGATGGAGACGCTGGCCGACTACGGCGTGGTCAGCTACTTCGGCGTGCCGACCTTCACCGCCGGCGTCTTCAAGGCATGGCTGGTGCTGGACGACCGCGTGGCCGCGGCCCAGCTGGCCGGGCTGCTGCTCGGTTTCGTGGCGTTGCTGCTGGCGCTGGAGCGGCGTGCGCAGCGGCGGCTGCGTTTCGCCACGCAGCGGCCGGGCCGCGGCGGGGTGGAGGCGCGGCCGGTGCGCCTGCGCGGTGCGGCGGTGGCCGCGGCGTGGGCGGTGTGCGGGTTGCCGGTGCTGCTGGGCTTCGTGCTGCCGGTGCTGTTCATGCTGCGGCCGCTGCTGGACGGCTGGGACGTGCTGCCGTGGCGGGCCTTTGGCGCCTGGGCGCGCAACAGCCTGGCGCTGGCGGCGGCGGCGGCGCTGTTGGCCACGCTGGCCGCGCTGCTGCTCGGCCATGCCGCGCGGCGGCTGCCCACGCCGGCGGTCCGCCTGGCGGTGCGCACGGTGGGGCTGGGCTACGCGGTGCCGGGGGCGGTGGTGGTGGTCGGGCTGCTGCTGCCGGTGGGCTGGCTGCAGGCCCGCGCCCCCGAGGCGCCGCTGGCCGGCTGGGTCACCGCCACCGTGCTCGGCCTGCTCTGGGCCTACCTGGTGCGCTTCACGGCGGTGGCGCTGCAGTCGGTGGAAAGCGGCTACAGCCGCCTGCCGCGCAGCTTCGACGAGGCCGCCCGCACGCTCGGTCACGGGGCATGGTCGCTGTGGCGCCGGGTGCACTGGCCGCTGCTGAGGCGCTCGACGCTGGCCGCCGGGTTGCTGGTGTTCGTCGACGTCATGAAGGAGCTGCCGGCCACGCTGGTGCTGCGCCCGTTCGACATGGACACGCTGGCGGTGATGGCGCACCAGATGGCCCGCGACGAGCGCCTGGGCGAGGCGGCGCTGCCGGCGCTGGCGCTGGTGCTGGTGGGGCTGGTGCCGGTGCTGCTGCTCAGCCGCGCGATGCGCCGCGGCGACCCCCACGCCTGCTGAGGCGCGTTCCGGGCCGCTGGCTGGTCCCCCCGCCAGGAATCGAACCTGGATTTGCCGCTTAGGAGGCGGCCGTTCTATCCATTGAACTACGGCGGGCAGCGGGCGCCGATTGTACCCAGCGCCGTCGTCAGTCGTAGCGGCGCCGGTACAGCAGCTCCAGCGCACGGTCGTCGCCGGCGCGGCCGCGCAGCGTCAGGAAGCGCGAGACGTCGTACAGCACGGACACGGTGCCCACCAGGCCGCTGAGGCTGCGCTCGTAGCCGAGGTAGAGCCGGTTGGACAGGCGCTTGCCCAGGCTGATGCTGGCGGCGCGCACGCTGCCGTCGGGCTGGGTGCCGCCGGCGTCGACGCCGAGCTCGTCCAGCCCCAGCGTCGCCGGCAGCGCCGGCCGGCCGCCGCGGCTCTGCTCCAGCAGGGCCAGCGCCGCGCGCTGCAGGATGGCGGCCTCCGCCCCGGCGCCGGCCAGCGGCCGGCCCAGCACCAGCCAGGCCAGGATGTCGGTGTCGGGCAGGGCGGGCTCGGCCACCAGGCGCACGCGGGGCGCCTGCGCACTGCCGTCCACCTGCACCCCCACCGTCTGGCCGCTGAAGCGGCGCACCGCCCGCACGTCGAGCGCCGGATCGTCCAGCGCGCCGCCGAAGCGCAAGCGACCGTGCTCGATCTCCAGCGTCTGGCCCCAGGCCTGGTAGCGCCCGCGCACCGTCTGGACCTCGCCGTCCAGCCGCGCCGGCTGGCGGCCCTCCTGGCGCCATTGCAGCGTGCCGCGCAGGCCGGCGTCCAGTCCGCGCCCCTCCAGCCGGGTGTCCTCGCCGAGGTCGAGCGCGATGTCCGCACGGCCGTCCCATCCGGCCGGCCACGGGCTGCGCACCGCCTCCTTCGGAGCGGGCTGGCCGCGCACGACGACATCGTCATCCAGCCGCGGCGCATCCGCGGGGGGCAGACGCAGGCGCGCACGGTCCGCCACCAGGCGCCCGCTCAGCGCCAGCCGGCGCTCGGCCGCCTGCACGCCCAGCTGTCCGGACAGCTGCAGCTGGCGGTCGGCGCGCGCCAGGGCCACCCAGCGCCGCGCCTGCAGCGTCAGGTCGGCCCGCGCGCGCCCGACGCCGTCCTGCCAGCCGATCCGGCCACGGATCTCCAGACCCCCATCGGGCGGGCCGCCGGTGTTGGGCAGGCGCAGCGCGAGCAGCTCCAGAGCCGTGCCGTCGAAGCGGGCGTGCAGGGTGCCGTCGCGCCAGTCGATGCCGTCGGCCAGACTCGCCAGACGCAGGCCGTCACCCTCCAGTTCGCCGTCCACGGCGGGCTGCGCCCATGTGCCGTGCAGGCGTCCGCGACCCTGCAACCGACCCTCGACGCGCCAGCCGGGAGGCAGCCACGGCCCGAACAGGCTCAGCGGCGGGGCGTGCAGCGCCCAGTGGCCCAGCAGCGGCGTTGTGGGGGGCAGCGGCCAGGCCTGCGGCGGCTGCACCTGCAGCGCGCCGTCGAAACGGCCGGCCCGCTCGCTGTCCCAGGCCAGCTGCGCCTGCCAGCGCCGGCCGTCCCAATCCAGGCTCAGGTCGGCCGCGCGCAGGCCGGCGGCCAGGCGTGGGCCCTGCGGACCGTCCGGCTGCAGCAGCACGTCGCCGGCGGTGCGCCGCAGCCCGGCGCGCAGCGCGTGCGGCGCCAGCGGCGCGCGCTCATCGACGTCCAGCCGCCACGCCAGCCGCAGCGCCAGTTCGGCGGAGGGCTGCAGCGGCGCATCGGCCGGCACCGGCCGCCCCCACCAGGCAAGCCACGCCGGCAGTGCCGCCAGGGCCGCCTCACCCTCGGCCAGCCAGCGGCCGTCGCCGTGGCGCTGCAGGGCGTGCCACGCCAGGCGCGCCGGCGGCGGCGCTGCCGGGTGCACCGGCTGCAGGCGCAGCGCCGACGGCGCCACCTGCAGCGCCTCGGCGCTCCAGGCCAGGGGGGTCGGCTCCAGCGTCAGGCGCGCGCGGCGGCCGCCGAATTCGACGATGGCGTCGACCTCGGCGTGGGCCCGGCGCGCCTCGCCGGTCAGCGTCAGCCAGGCGTCGTGAACCGCCCAGCCGGGGTCCGGGCCGGCCGGCGGTCGCAGCGACGCCAGGGCGAGATGGAGTTGCCAGGGGCTGGCCTGCGGATCGCGGCCGGGCAGCCGCGGCCCCCACTGCAGGCGCAGGCTGGCCCGTCCGCGCCAGCCCTCGGCGATGCGCAGTGCCGCGGTGCCGCTGCCGCCCGCGTCCGCCTGCGGCCACAGCGCGAGCCAGCGCCGTGCGCTGGCTTGCGCGCGCGCCACGTCCTCCAGCTCCAGCCGCAGCGTGCCGCCGGCGCTGCGGTTCGCCTGGCCGGCGCCCAGCGGCAGCTCGCCGTCCAGCTCGGCCTGCAGACCGTCTCCCAGCAGTCGCAACGCCGTCACGCTCAGCTGCGCGCCGGCCCAGTGCGCCGCGGCCTGCAGCCGCATCACGCCGTCGTCCACGCGCAGCGTGACCGTGCGCTGCGCCGCCACGGCGCCGGCCGCCAGCGTGAGGTCGGCCTGCACGGGCGTGGCCGGGGCGGTGCTCCAGAGCTGGCGGGGGGCGAGATCGCGCACCGTCAGCACGAGTGTCAGCGGCTGCACCGGCAGCCGGCCCCAAGGCGAGGGTTGCGGCGCCAGCTGCAGCGCCCCGCGCGCCTGCAGCCGGCCCGGCCCGATGCCGGCGCTCAGCTCCTCGACCTCGAGCCGCTGTCCCTGCAGCCGTGCCTGCGCCCGCAGCGTCGTCAGCGGCAGCCCGCCGCGGTCCCAGGCGGCGGGTCGGTCGTTGCGCAGCTGCGCGCTGACCGTCCAGCCATCCTCGCCTTCCGGGGTCCAGCGCAGTTCACCGTGCAGCCGCGTGCGCGGCGCATGCGGCCACAGCAACGCCAGATCCAGCGTGCGCACCTGCGCCGTGGCCGCGCGCACCGGCTGCGGCGCCCACGGCCGCAGGCTGGCGTGCACGGTGGCGTGGCCCGGCCCCCGGTCGGCTTGCTGTACTTCGCCATGCAGCTGCAGCGTGGCGGTCTGGCCAGCCAGCGGCCCGTCCAGCCGCGCCTGCAGCGTCCATCGCTGGCGCGGGGCGTCGCGCGGGGTGACCTCGGCGTGTGCCTCGGCCCGCAGCTCGAGCGTCTGCGCGCCGGCCGCCTGCAGCGCCAGCGTGCCTTGCAGATGCGCGGTCAAGTGCCCCTGCGGGCCCACGGCCCGCAGCGTGGCCGCATGCAGGATCAGCCGGTGGGCCGGCGGTGCCGACGGGTTCTCGTCCGCCGTCGGGCCGTAGCGGAAGTCGGCGGCCACGTCGCCGAGCCACCAGCCGGGCGCGATGTGCACTTCACCGGCGTGCAGCGGCGTCTCCAGCGCGTGCAGCCACGGCAGGCGCAGGTCGGCCGGCGGCGGTGTGCGCGGCGCCGGCGGGCGCCGGTCGTCCACCGTCACGCGCTCCGCGCGCAGCTCGGCCAGCGCCAGCCGGCGCTGGCGCCACAGCCGTGCCCACAGGTCGTCGGCCCAGCGCCACGACAGGCCCTCCAGCGTGACGGTGAGGCCGTCCTGCTGCCACTGCAGCCGCTCGATGCGGCCGTCGCGCAGCAGGGCGCCGCGCACCCCATGCCATTGCACGTCGGCGGTGCGGTTCAACCACGGCTGCCCCCAGCGCAGCACCTGTGCCAGCGAACCCTCGCGCAGGCCCCACAGCAACAGGGCCAGCAGCGCGGCGGCGAGCAGCCCGGGCAGCAAGGCCAGCAGCGGCAGCACCCGCCCGCGCAGCGCGCGCCGGCGGTGCGACGCCGGCACCGCCGTGCGGGTGCCGTGGACGTCGCCGGCCGTCTCCATGTCGACACCCCCTGTCCGTCAGAACGCGAAACCCACCGAGACGTGCAGCCGCCAGCGGCGCTCCTGCACGCCGTAGGCGAGGTCGGCGCGCAGCGGCCCCACCGGCGAGCGGTGGCGCACGCCGGCCCCCACACCCCACGCCGGCCGCAGCGCCGCCCAGCGGTCGGCCACCGCCGCGGTGTCGGCAAACAGCGCCAGCTCCCACGGCCCCGGGGCGCCGCCGTCCAGGGGACGCTGCCATTCCAGGCTGGCGCGCAGCAGCATCCGCCCGGGTTGCACGCCTCCTCCCGTCTGCACCACGCCGAGGCTGGCCGGGGCGTAGCCGCGCACGCTGCCCTCGCCGCCGGCCAGGAAGCGCTGGCCGGCCGGCACGGTGGTGCCCGCGCTGGCCCACACCGCCCCCGCTTCCGCCGCGCCGACCAGGCGGCCCTGACGCGGCGGCAGCGCCCACACCTGGGCGGTGCGCAGGCGCGCGCGCAGGTAGGGGTGGCGTTCGGCGCCCAGCGTCGTGCCCAGTGACACCTCGGCGGCCAGGCCATGGCCGGCCTCCGGGTCGTCCAGCGGATGGAAGTCGCGCCGCGTCCAGGCCAGGCCGGCGCTGAGGCTGCGCGCCCGCGTCGCCGGGCCGCCGGATTCCTGCTCGCGCGAGCCGTCCCACTGCACGAACAGGCCGCGCTGCAGACGCAGGCCGGGCTGCTCGCGCTGCAGGCGCAGCTGCCGGGTGAGGGTGCGCACCGGTCCGTCCGCCCGCCAGCCCAGCTCGGCGCCGCCGCGCCAGTGCCAGCCGCCGGCGTCGAGCAGCCCGGTCCAGTCGCTGCCCAGCGCGCGCTGCCCGCCCGACCACAGCAGCGTGGTGCGCGCCATCGCATCCAGCGCCGGCACGCGCAGGTGGGTGTGCTGCAGCGTCAGGCGCGCGCCCCGATCCGTGGTGGCGCCCAGGGCTGCGCTGAGCTGCTGGCGCGGTGCCTCGCGCACCTGCAGCCGCACCGGGTGCGCCTCCGGCGGCCCGTCCTCCTCCAGGCGTGCGAAGGCGGCGTCGTAGTGAGGCGTGGTCGCCAGATGCCGCTGCACGTCCTGCAGCACCTGCTCGTCGTGCACCACCCCCACGCGCAGGCCGGCCAGCCGTGCCAGCCGCTCGGCCTGGGTGGCAGGATAGCGCTGGGCGCCCTCCACGATCACCGGACCGAGCCGCACCAGCGGCCCGCTGTCCAGCTCGACATGCAGGTGCGCCGTGGCGCTGACCGGGTCGATGTCGGCCAGGCTGTGGGTGATGGCGGCGTGCGGGTAGCCGTGCCGGCGCAGCGCCGCCAGCACGGCGCGCTTGGCGTCGTCCCAGGCGCCTTGCGTGAAGGCGTGTCCCGGCGGCAGGGGCCAGACGGCCTGCAGCGCGCGGTGGCGCTCGGGGTCGGCTCCCGCCGGCCCATGCAGCCGCAGCTGCACCGACGCGACGTGCGTGCGCGGCCCCGGCTCCACGCGCACCGCCAGCCGCGGTGGCTGCGCCTGCGCGTCGAATGTCACGGCCACCTCCGGGCTGAAGTGGCCCGCGGTGGCCAGCAGGCGGCGCGCGTCCTCGGGGACGGCGCTGGCCAGCCGCTGCCATTCCGCGGCCGTCAGACCTTCGACGTCGCGGTAACGCTGCACCTCCAGATGCTGGCGCAGCAGCGCCTCGATCTCCGCCGGCGCCTCCAGGGTCAGCGCCAGGGCCGGGCGCGGCGCGGGGGCGGGAGCGGGAGCGCGGGCAAGCTGGGCGCAGCCGCCCAACGCCACGGCCAGCAGCAGCGCCGCCAGCGCGGCGCGGCGGCCGCCGGCCGGCGGGCTCATTTCGACAGCAGCCGCATCGCCTCCTCCAGCCCCTTGAGCGTCATCGGAAACATGCGGCCCCCGACGAGCTGGCGGATGATGCCGATGCTCTGGCGGTATTCCCACAGGGCCTGCGGCTCGGGGTTGAGCCAGACGTGGTACGGAAAGGCGTGCGTGAGGCGCTGCAGCCATTCGGCGCCCGGCTCCTCGTTGTGGTGCTCGACGCTGCCGCCCGGCTGCAGGATCTCGTACGGGCTCATCGTCGCGTCGCCCACGAGGATGAGCTTGTAGTCCTTGTTGTAGGTGCGGATGAGGTCCCACGTCGGCAGCTTCTCGGCGTAGCGGCGCCGGTTGTTCCTCCACACGTAGTCGTAGACGCAGTTGTGGAAGTAATAGAACTCCAGGTGCTTGAATTCGGCCCGCGCCGCCGAGAAGAGTTCCTCCACGCGCGGGATGTGCTCGTCCATCGTGCCGCCGACATCCATCAGCAGCAGCACCTTCACGCGGTTGTGGCGCTGCGGCACCATCCTGAGGTCGAGCCAGCCGGCGTTGGCTGCGGTGGCGCGGATGGTGTCGGGCAGATCCAGCTCCAGCTCGGCGCCCTCGCGTGCGAAGCGCCGCAGCCGTCGCAGCGCCATCTTGATGTTGCGCGTGCCCAGCTCCTGCGTATCGTCGTAGTCGCGGTAGCTGCGCTGCTCCCACACCTTGACGGCGCTCCTGCCCCCGCCCTTGCCGCCGATGCGGATGCCCTGCGGGTTGTGGCCGCCGTGCCCGAACGGGCTGGTGCCGCCGGTGCCGATCCACTTGCTGCCGCCGGCGTGGCGCTCCTTCTGTTCCTCCAGGCGCTTTCTCAGCTCCTCGAACAGCTCGTCGTAGTCATGGCGCGGGGCGTTGGCCTTCTGCTCGTCGCTCAGCAGCCGCTGCAGCGTCTGGCGCAGCCAGTCGGCGGGGATCTCCCGGGTGAAGTCGGCCAGCGTCTCCACCCCGCGGAAGTAGGCGGCGAAGGCGCGGTCGAACTTGTCGTAATGCCGCTCGTCCTTGACCAGCGTGGTGCGGGCGAGATGGTAGAAGTCCTCGATCGAGCAGGCGTCCTCGCTCAGCGGTCCCACCACGCCGGCCTGCAGCGCCTCCAGCAACGTCAGGTACTCGCGCACCGACACCGGCAGGCCCGCCGCGCGCAGCGTGTAGAAGAAGCCGGTCAGCATGGCGCTGGCTCCTCGGTCGCGGCAGGACCGAGCCAGCTTTCGACCCGCAGGCCGGGCACGCGCCGGAACTCGCCCAGGTTGTGGCTGACCAGCGTCAGATCCTGGGCCAACGCATGCGCTGCCAGCCACAGGTCGTTGCCGCCGATCGGCGTGCCCTGCGCCTGCAGGTGGTGGCGGATGCGGCCGTAGTGCGTGGCAGCCTGTTCCGGCAGCGGCAGGATCGGGATGGCTTGCAGCAGCTTGTCAAGCCGCAGCGCCAGCACGCTCGCGCGCCGGCTTTCGCCCAGACGCTGCAGGCCGAAGCGCAGTTCCCCGACGGTGATCACCGAAACGGCGAGCGCATCCGGCGCGCACGCCATCAGACGCTCGGTGAGCCCGCGGTCATGATCGCGCAGAAAGTAGCTCACCGTGTTGGTGTCCAGCAGCCAGGTCATCGTGGGGCCAGGGTGCCGAGCAGCGCGTCCCAGTCGCGGTCCTGCGGCGCTTCAACGCGCACGTCGGCCAGCGCGGCGTCCCACGCCTGCGCTTCCTCGGGTGGCAGCGGTGGCCAGTCGCCCAGCGCCTCGGCCAGCGTGCGGCGCTTCTCGCGCAGCACCACCTCGTCGCCCCGGCGCAGGATTTCCACCGTCTTGCCCCGGAAGCGGAACGCCTTGGGCAGCCGGACCGCCTGGCTGTTGCCGGACATGAACACCGCGGCTTCGGGCATGGCTGGCTCCTCGTCGGATATACGCGGAGTGTATATGAGAGTGGCGGATCGCACCGGCGCGCCCGAATCAGCGGTTGCGCTGGTTCATGAAGACGAGCTTTTCGAACAGCACCAGGTCCTGCTCGTTCTTCAGCAGCGCGCCCACCAGCGGCGGCACGGCGATCTGGCCCTCGGCGCCGGCCAGCTGCTGCGGCGCGATGTCCTCCGCGGCCAGCAGCTTGAGCCAGTCCAGCAGCTCCGAGGTCGAGGGCCGCTTCTTCAGCCCGGGAAGCTGGCGGATGTCGAAGAACACCTTCAGCGCCGCGGCCACCAGCTCCTCGCGCAGGCCGGGGAAGTGCACCTCGACGATGCGGCGCATCGTCGGCGGGTCGGGAAACCGGATGTAGTGGAAGAAGCAGCGGCGCAGGAAGGCATCGGGCAGCTCCTTCTCGTTGTTGGAAGTGATGAACACCAGCGGCCGGTGGCGCGCGCGGATGGTCTCGCGCGTCTCGTAGCAGTGGAACTCCATGCGGTCGAGCTCGCGCAGCAGGTCGTTGGGAAACTCGATGTCGGCCTTGTCGATCTCGTCGATCAGCAGCGCCACCGGGCGCTCGGCGGCAAACGCCTCCCACAGCACGCCCTTGACGATGTAGTTGCGGATGTCCTTGACGCGGTCATCGCCGAGCTGGCTGTCACGCAGGCGGCTGACCGCGTCGTACTCGTAGAGGCCCTGCTGCGCCTTGGTGGTGGACTTGATGTGCCACTGCAGCAGCGGCATGTCCAGCGCCCGCGCCACCTCCTCGGCCAGCATGGTCTTGCCGGTGCCGGGTTCGCCCTTGAGCAGCAGCGGCCGCTGCAGCCGGATGGCGGCGTTGACGGCCAGCAGCAGATCGGGGGTGGCGACGTAGGTGGCCGAGCCTTCGAAGCGCATGGTGGGGGTTTTCCTGGATGAGGGGTCGGATGGGCCTAGGGAAAATCCTGTCCCGCCGCGGACGCGGGCGGAGACGGAGCCGGGGTAGGCAGTCTATATAATCGGTTGTTGATTTTTGTCAAACCTTCTTGCGATTGTGCTTGCAACATGAAGCGAACGCCGACCCTCCTGCTCCAGACCGCTGTCGCCGCTGCGACGTTTTTCGGCGCCATGGGCGCCTGGGCCCAGGCGGCGGGAGACGCCAAGGCAGGGGAGGGCAAGGCGGCGATGTGCGTCGGCTGCCACGGCATCCCGGGGTACCAGAACAGCTTTCCCGAGATCCATCGCGTGCCGATGATCTCCGGCCAGTCGGCGCCGTACATCGCCGCAGCGCTGCAGGCCTACCGCAAGGGTGACCGCAAGCACCCGACGATGCGCGGCATCGCCGGCTCGCTGTCGGACCAGGACATCGCCGATCTGGCCGCCTATTACAGCACGCATCATCAGGCCAAGGCGCCCGAGCAGGTCAAGGCGCCCGGCGGTGTGGTGGCGCAGCTGATCGAGAAGGGCGCGTGCGTGTCGTGCCACGGCGCCAACTTCAGCTCCCCGATCGATCCGAGCTATCCGAAGATCGCAGGCCAGCACGCCGATTACCTGTACGTGGCGCTGAAGTCGTACAACGTGCAGGGCAACCCCCACATCGGCCGCGCCAACCCGATCATGGGTGGCATCGCGCAGCAGTTCAGCAACGCCGAGCTCAAGCAGATCGCCAACTACCTGGCCAGCCTGCCCGGCGAGCTGGCCACCAAGCCGCAGCCGCGCTTCCGCTGATGCCCCGCCCGGCGCGCCCGCGGCGTGCCCGTGTCTGACCGGCCCCCGTGCGGGGCCGGTCGTCGTTTGCGGCGGCCCGGATCCAGGGGCTGCCGGCGGCGGTCGCCGCTTCCGTTGCCCGTCGCTCGCGTAGGTTAGAATTTGCAATTTCGTCCAGGCCGCATCGGTCTGGTGGTGCAACACGATTGGATGGGGGATCGAGCCATGCAAGGGCTTCATCTGACGGCTGATCTGTACGACTGCCGAGGGGCCGACGGTCTGATGACCGACGCGGCGGCGCTGGCCGAGCTGTGCCGGCGCCACACGATCGGGGTGGGGTTGACCCTGGTCGACGAGAAGTGGTACCCGTTTCCGCCGTACAACGGCCAGCCCGGCGGCGTGACCGGCATGCTGCTGCTGGCCGAGTCGCATCTGGCGGTGCACACGTGGCCCGAGCGCCGCGCGGTGACGCTGGACGTCTACGTCTGCAACTTCACCACGGACAATTCCGCCAAGGCCGAGGCGCTGTTGCGCGAGATCGTGGCAGCCTTCGAGCCCGGCCGCAGCGAGATCCACCGCCTGCAGCGCGGCAGCGAGCAGCGTCCGCCGGCGGAGACGATCCTGGAGGCGCTCAACGACGAGGGCGATGCGGTCTACGGCTACACCAGCAGCGAGCGGGTGCTGAGCCGCCGCAGCCCGTACCAGACGATCGAGCTGATGCGCACGCCGCGCTTCGGTCTGGCGATGCGCATCGACGGGCACTTCATGACATCCGAAGGCGAGGAGTTCTACTACCACGAGTGCCTGGTGCACCCGGCGGCGGTGGCGCACGGCGCGCCGCGGCGCGTGCTGATCATCGGCGGCGGCGACGGCGGTGCGGCGGAGGAAGTGCTCAAGCACCGCAGCGTCGAGCGCGTCGTGATGGCCGAGCTGGACGGCGACGTGGTGGCCATCGCCAAGGAGCATCTGCGCGCCGTGCACCGCGGCGTCTTCGACGACCCGCGGCTGGAGGTGCGCATCGGCGACGGCCTGGCGTTCGTCGCCGAGACCACGGAGCGCTTCGACCTGATCCTGCTGGATCTGACCGACCCAGAGACGCCGGCCGGCTCGCTTTATCAGGAGCCGTTCTTCCGCTCGCTGAAGCGCATCCTCAACCCCGGCGGCGCGGTGGTGCTGCACACCGGCACGCCCGTGTTCGAGCCGCAGCAGGTGCGCCGCATCAACGCCGAGCTGCGCGCGGTGTTCGAGCAGGTGCATCCGTTCGGGCTCTACATCCCGCTCTACGGGGCGTACTGGGGCTTTGCCATCGCCTCCGACCGGCTGCAGCCGCGTGCGCTGGACGAGGCGACGCTGCAGGCGCGCGTGGCGGCACTGCCGGACCTGCAGTACTACAACGCCGAGGTGCACCCGGCGCTGTTTGCGTTGCCGACCTGCTACCGCAAGCTGGTGCAGCCGCAGGAGGGGGACGCGACCGCGGCGCCCAAGGGCTGCTGCGCCGAGGCGGCGCTGGCCTGATCCGGCGCCCGCCGGCTTTGGCGGACTGCCTGGGGGCGGCCCAGGCGGCGCCTCCAGGGCCTGGTGGCCGCTTCGGTGGGCGCGGTCCCCGGGCGGTCTTGACCCGCCGCCGTGCGGATCAGGTGCCGGCGAGCCCCAGCCGCACGCGGTGGCGCTCGATCTGCCGCCGCACCTGCTGCGGCGCGGTGCCGCCCACCGTGTTGCGCGCCGCCAGGCTGCCGGCCAGGCTCAGCACGTCATAGACGTCGGCCTCGATGCCGGGGTGGAAGCGGCGCAGCTCCTCCAGCGGCAGCTCGCTTAAGTCCACGCCGCGCTCGCTGGCCAGCCGCACCGCGGCGGCCACCGTCTCGTGCGCGTCGCGGAACGGCACGCCCTTCTTGACCAGGTAGTCGGCCAGGTCGGTGGCGGTGGCGTAGCCGCGCCGCGCCGCGGCCTCCATCGCCTCGCGGTTGACCGTCAGGCCGCGCGAGCGCTGACCGGTGGCCGGGTCGCGCTCGCCGCCGATCATGTCGGTGAAGATGCGCAGCGTGTCCTTGAGCGTGTCCACCGTGTCGAACAGCGGCTCCTTGTCTTCCTGGTTGTCCTTGTTGTAGGCCAGCGGCTGGCCCTTCATCAGCGTCAGCAGCCCCATCAGGTGGCCGACGACGCGGCCGGTCTTGCCGCGCGCCAGCTCCGGCACGTCGGGGTTCTTCTTCTGCGGCATGATGGAGCTGCCGGTGGTGAAGCGGTCGGCGATGCGGATGAAGCCGAAGTTCTGGCTCATCCACAGGATCAGCTCCTCGCTCAGGCGGCTGATGTGCACCATGATCAGCGCGGCGGCGGCGCTGAACTCGATGGCGAAGTCGCGGTCGCTGACCGCATCCAGGCTGTTCATGCACAGCTGCGGCTCGCCGTGCTCATCGACCATGCCCAGCGTGCGCGCCACGCGCGCGCGATCCAGCGGGTAGGTGGTGCCGGCCAGCGCCGCGCTGCCCAGCGGCAGCCGGTTGGTGCGCCGGCGCACGTCGGCCAGCCGCTCCTCGTCGCGCGCGAACATCTCCACGTACGCCAGCAGATGGTGCGCAAAACTGACCGGCTGCGCCACCTGCAGGTGCGTGAAGCCCGGCAGGATCACGTCCACGTGCCGCGCGGCCACCTCCACCAGCGCGGCCTGCAGCTCGCGCAGCAGCGCGGCGATGGCGTCGATCTCGTCGCGCAGCCACAGGCGCACGTCGGTGGCCACCTGGTCGTTGCGGCTGCGGCCGGTGTGCAGCCGCTTGCCGGCGTCGCCCACCAGCTGCGTCAGCCGCGCCTCGATGTTGAGGTGCACGTCCTCCAGCTCCAGCCGCCAAGGGAAGGTGCCGGCCTCGATCTCGGCGGCGATCTGCGCCATGCCGCGCTGGATGTCGGCCCAGTCCTGCGCGCTGAGGATGCCCTGCGCCGCGAGCATCTCGGCGTGGGCCAGGCTGCCCTGGATGTCGGCCTTCCAGAGGCGCTTGTCGAAGAACACGCTGGCGGTGTAGCGCTGCACCAGCTCGCTCATCGGTTCGGAAAACAGCGCCGACCAGGCGTGGGACTTGGCTTCGAGCTGATGCGATGACATGGGAAAGTTCGGGCTGGACGTCGGTTGGGGAGCGACGGTATAAAGGCGGCGGGATTGTACCGGGGGTGCTGGCGGCGGGCCCGATCGCGCTGCCCCGGGACACAGGAGATGGCGGCGATGGTGATGCGGGTGCTGGTGGTGGATGACGAGGCGCTGGCCCGTCAGCGCCTGGCCGATCAGCTGGCCGCGCTCGAGCCCGGCATCGTGGTCGGCGAGGCCGCCGATGGCCGCACGGCGCTGGCGCGCCTGAGCAGCGAGCCGTGGGACGTCGTGCTGCTGGACGTGCAGATGCCAGGGCTGGACGGGCTGGGGCTGGCCGCCTTGCTGCGCAACCGGCCCGGCGCGCCGGCGCTGGTGTTCGTCACCGCCCATGCCGAGCACGCCCTGCGCGCCTTCGAGCTCGACGCCGTCGATTACCTGACCAAACCGGTGCGGCGCGAGCGGCTGCAGCAGGCGCTGGAGAAAGCGCGGCGCTGGCTCGCCCGCGCGCCGGCGCCGCCGGGTGCGCAGGCTGCCGGCGGCGCCGTGTCCGATGCGCTGGTGATCCACGAGCGCGGGCGCACCGAGCGCGTGCCGCTGGACGAGGTGGTCTACCTGAAGGCCGAGCTGAAATACCTGACGGTGCGCACGCCGCAGCGCAGCTACATCTACGACGGCTCGTTGCACGAGTTCGAGCGCGTCCAGCCGCAGCGCTGGGTGCGCGTGCACCGCAATGCGCTGGTGGCGCGCCAGCGCCTGCGCGCGCTGGAGCGCGTGCACGAGCGCACCGGTGATCCTTCCGGCGAGCCGTTCGACGGTTGGGTGGTGCGGCTCGACGGCGTGCCGGAGCGGCTGCAGGTCTCGCGCCGCCAGCTCGCCACTGTGCGCGAGGCGCTGCGCGGTGAAGGCGCCGTGCTAGCATCGGACGCATGACCGTCGCCTCCGCGCCCCCCGCCACCGCCTCCCCCGCACTCGACCTGACGATCGCCACGCGCGAAAGCCGCCTGGCCCTGTGGCAGGCCGAGCACGTGCAGGCGCGGCTGCAGGCAAGCGGCCACCGCGTGCGGCTGCTCGGCATGACCACGCGCGGCGACCAGATCCTGGACCGCACCCTCTCGAAGGTCGGCGGCAAGGGTCTGTTCGTCAAGGAGCTGGAGGTGGCGCTGGAGCAGGGACGCGCCGACCTGGCGGTGCACTCGCTCAAGGACGTGCCGATGGAGCTGCCGCCGGGCTTTGCGCTGGCCTGCGTGATGGCGCGCGAGGATCCGCGCGATGCCTGGGTGTCGCCGCACGGCGACGGCCCCGAGACGCTGCCGGCCGGCGCGGTGGTGGGCACCTCGAGCCTGCGCCGGCAGGTGCTGCTGCGCGCGCTGCTGCGGCGGCTGGGGCGCGACGACGTGCGCGTCGAGCCGCTGCGCGGCAACCTCGACACACGCCTGCGCAAGCTCGACGAGGGGCAGTACCACGCCATCGTGCTGGCGGCAGCGGGCCTCAGGCGGCTCGGGCTTCAGGCGCGCATCCGGCGCCTCTTCGAGCCGGAGGTGATGCTGCCGGCGGCCGGCCAAGGCGCGCTCGGCATCGAGATCGTGGCCGTGCGCACCGACGTGGCCGCGGCGCTGGCACCGCTGGCGCACTGGGCCACGTGGTGTGCGGTGGAAGCCGAGCGCGCCGTCTCGCGCGCGCTGGGTGGCAGCTGCTCGGTGCCGCTGGCGGCGTACGCCACGTGGGCTGGCCGCGCGCCCGGCGGCGCCGGCGAGTCGGCCGAGCTGGTGCTGCGCGCCGCCTGGGGCGATGCCGAGCGTCCGGGGGCGTTGTGCGAGGCCGTCGTGCGGGCCGAGGTGGCGACGCTGGAGCAGGCGCGCGCGCTGGGCGAACGCGCCGCGCACGCGCTGCTGGCCCAGGGGGCGCGCGTGACGGTGGCGTGAGGCGCGGCCGCAGGCATGGAGCGCCCCACCGTCGTCGTCACGCGCCCGCCGTCCCAGGCCGCCGCCTGGGTGCGGGCGCTGCGGGCGGCAGGCTGGCCGGCGCAGGCGCTGCCGCTGCTGGCGATCGAGTCGCTGTTGCCCCCGAACCAGCCGGCGCCCTGGGCGGCGCAGGCGCGCTGCGACGCGGTGATGGTGGTCAGCCCCGCGGCGGTGGAGGTGATGCGCGCGGCCGGCTGGCCGCCGCCTCCGGCGCCGCTGCGCTGCTGGGCGCCGGGGCAGGGCACGGCGGGGGCACTGCGCACCTGGGGGGTGCCACCCGAGCGGCTGGACGCCGTGCCCGCGGACGCCCCCCGGGTGGAGGCCGAGGCGCTGTGGCCGCAGGTGGCGGCGCAGGTGCGCCCGGGCTGGCGGCTGCTGGTGGTGCGCGGCCTTTCCTCCGACGGTGGCCAGGGGCGGGACGGGCTGCTGCGGCACGTGCAGGCTGCCGGCGGACGGGTCGAGACGCTGCTGGCTTACCGGCGCGCGGTGCCGGCTTGGGATGCGGCGCAGCAGGCGGCGGCGCGTCAGGCCGCGGCCGGCGGGGTGTGGCTGTTCAGCAGCGGTGAGGCGGTCGCCAACCTGGCCGCCCTCGCGTCCGGAGCCGACTGGGCACAGGCGGTGGCGCTGGCCACGCATCCGCGCATCGCGGCGGCGGCGCGGGCGGCCGGCTTCGGCCGCGTGCTGACGACGCGACCGACCATAACCGACGTGCTGCAAGCCCTAGAATCGGTGGCGTGAACGCCCCCGCCCCTGCCGATTCCGCTGCGCCCGCGGCGGCCGCCACGGCCGCTGCGCCGGTGCGCTGGCTGCCGTGGCTGGCGCTGGGCGTGGCGGTGGGGGCGCTGGCGGTGACCGTGGCGCTGTGGCAGCGCCTGGGCCGCACGCAGGAGGAGCTGGCGCGCCGCACCCTGCAGCTGCAGACCGAACTGGCCGCCGTGCGCGCGCAGGCCGAGCTGGCGCAGGCGCAGTCCGGCGAGCTGCAGGCCAAGCTTGGCGTGCTGGAGTTGCGCGTCGCCGAGGTCAGCCTGCAGCGCAGTCAGCTGGAGGAGCTGATGCTGGCGGTGTCGCGCTCGCGCGACGACGCGCTGGTGCAGGATCTGGAGGCGGCCCTGCGGTTGGCGATCCAGCAGAGCGAACTGACCGGCAGCGCGCAGCCGATGGTCTCGGCGCTGCAGGGGGCGCAGCAGCGCATCGAGCGGGCGGCACAGCCGCGCCTCAATCCGGTGCAGCGCGCCCTCGCGCGTGACCTGGAACGCATCCGCGCGGCGACGCTGGTGGACGTGCCGGCGCTGGTGGCGCGGCTGGACGAGCTGGCGCGCACCGTCGACGAGTGGCCGCTGCGCAGCGGCCCGCCGACGCCCGTGCCGCCGCCGAAGCCGGCGCCTGCCCCGTCACCATCCTCTGCCCCGCCGCAAGCGGCCGCCTGGTCGTGGCGGCAGTTGCCCGCGTGGCTGGGCGAGCACACCGGCGCGGCGCTGCAGCGGCTGCAGCAGGCCATGCGCGATCTGGTACGCCTGCGCCGCATCGAGCCGGCCGAGGCGGTCCTGCTGGCGCCGGAGCAGGCGTATTTCCTGCGCGAGAACGCGCGGCTGCTGTTGCTCAACGCCCGGCTGGCGGTGCTGGCACGCCAGTTCGACGCGGCCCGTGCCGACGTGCGGGCGCTGCAGCGCCACCTGCAGCGTTACTTCGACACCGAAGCGGCGGTGCTGCACCCGGTGGCGCGGACGCTGGAGGAGCTGCTGCGCGACCTGCGCCACGACCGCCTGCCGCGGCCGGAGGAGACGCTGGCCGCGCTGGCCGCCGCGGCCGGAGGGCGCTGAGGTGACCACGACCGGGCGCGGCAAGGGGAGGCGGGCGTGAAGCGCGTCTTCGGCTGGTTGCTGCTGGCGGCGCTGGCGGTGGCGGCGGCGCTGCTGATGGGCGACAACCCGGCGATGGTGTCGCTGTTCTGGCCGCCGTGGCGGGTCGATCTGTCGTTCAACCTCGTCGTCGTGGCGCTGGTGGCGGGGTTCGCACTGCTGTATGGCGCCTTGCGCGGCGTGGCCGTGCTGCGCGACCTGCCGCGGCGCGCGCGGCGCTGGCGCGCGCTGCAGCACGAGCGCGCCACCGTCGGCCTGGTGCTGCAGGCGCAGGCCCATCAGCTGGCCGGCCGCTTCGTGCGCGCGCAAACCGCCGCGCGCGAGGCCATCGAGCGTCTGCGGCAGCCGCAGGCGCCGGTGCCGCCGTTCCAGGGCGAGCTGTGGATGCTGGCGCACCTGGTCGCCGCCGAGAGCGCCCACGCGCTGGGTCAGCGCGCCCGGCGCGACGCCTGGCTGCGCGCCGGGCTGGCGGTGCCGCAGCCCGCAGCGGTGCCGGAAGCGCGCGAGGGCCTGCTGCTGCGGGCCGCGGAGTGGGCGCTGGAGGCCGGGGATGCCGCTGCCGCGGCGGCCACGCTGGCCGAGCTGCCGCAGGGGGCGGCGCGGCGCATCCAGGCCGTGCGCCTGCGTCTGCGGCTGGCGCAGCTGCGCCGTGACACGCAGGCGGCGCTGGAGATGGCGCGCCTGCTGGCCAAGCACCGCGCCCTCTCGGACGAGGCGGCGCAGACGCTGCTGCGCGGTCTGTGGCGCCAGGCCGTGCGCGAGGCCGTCGATGCCGAGGCCCTGTTGGCGGTGTGGCGCGGACTGCAGGGGCCCGAGCGGCACGATCCGCGCCGCGCGCTGGCGGTGTTGCAGCGTGCCGAGCTGCTTGGGCTGCCGACCGCGGCGGCCGAGGGGGCGGCGCTGCCGCGCGTGGTCGACGAGGCCATCCGGGTGGCCTGGGCGGGATACGAGACGCTGGCCGAGGAGGAACGGCAGGAACTGGCGCTGCGCCTGGAGGCGTGGCTGCCGCGGCTCGACGCCGGCTGGTTGGCGCGGCTGGAGGAGGCGCAGCGCCGCGCGCCCCAGGAGCCGACGCTGCAGTACCTGTGCGGCCAGGCGTTTCGCGCGCGCGCGCTGTGGGGCAAGGCGCAGGCGCTGCTGCAGCAGGCCGCGCGCTCGCTGCCGCCCGGGCGGCTGCAGCGCCGCACCTGGGTGGCCTTGGCCGAACTGGCGCAGCAGCGCGGCGACGAGGCCGCCGCCGTGCACGCCTGGCAGCAGGCCGCACGCGCCGAGCCGTGAGGACGCCAGACGGCGCGCGCCCACGGCGCATCAGAGCGCACGCCTGCGGCCGCGCTGGCGCTGGCGCCGCGCCAGTCGCACGCGCAGCGCCCATGCCCATTGCACCAGCGCATACACCATCACGCCGCTGACGCTGGCCACGATCGCCAGCCCCACCACCAGCGGCTTGCCGACGTCGGTCAGCCAGTCCCACGCCATGACCAACCCGTCGAGCCAGGAACCGCCCGCCTGCGCCGCCTGGCCGGCGCCGTCCGGAAACACCGGCGGCTGCTCGTCACCCGCAGGCGCCGGCTGGCCGAGGATGACCCGGCCGAGTTTGTAGGCACCGTAGTACACCGGCCCGAAGGTGACCGGGTTGGTGACCAGGGTGCTGGCCACCGCCGCCGGCAGGTGGGCACGCAGCAGCACCGCCAGCGTCGCCGCAAATGGAATCTGCGCCACCGGGATCAGCAACCCGAAGAACACGCCCAGCGCCAGTCCCAGCGCCAGGCCGCGGCGGCTGAAGTGCCACAGGCGCGGATGATGCAGGCGCGGTCCGAGCCAGCGCAGCCAGCGCATCTGGTGCAGGCGGTCACGGCTGGGCAGCAGGGTTTGCAGGCGACGGATCATGGCGCAGCGACGGGCACGAAGCCTCCGATTGTCGCGCAGCGGCGCGCCCCGGCGGGCGGCCTCAGCGCTGCGCCACGCGCGCCTTGGGGGGCGTGGCGGCGCCGGCACGGGTCGCCTGCGCACCCGGCGCCGCCGGGCGGCGTGCCGTCTTGGCGCGCGCCATGCGGACGGGGGCCGGCTGTGCCTTGGCGCGCGTCTGCACCGTCAGCACCTGGCCGGGGCGCAGGGCGCTGGACGGCGCCAGGCCGTTCCAAGCGGCCAGGTCGGCCACGCGCACGCCGTGGCGGCGTGCGACGCTGGCCAGCGTGTCACCCTTGCGCGCCTTGACGCGCACGGTGCGCACCGGCGGGGCCTCCGGGGCCAGCAGGATCTGGCCGTGATCGGCCAGGTGCTCGGGTACGTCGCGGTCCAGCCGCCCCTCGCGCGGCACCAGGATCGTGGAGCCCGCCCTCAGCCGCATGCGTGGCGGGATGCGGTTGGCCTGGCGCAGCTCGGCTTCGCTCCAGTCGAGCTCGCGCGCGGCCTGCGCCACCGTCATGTCGCGCGGCACCCGCCAGGCGGTCCAGCTCGCGGTCGGGCCGCGCCAGGCCTTGAGCCGCTCGGCAAACAGCAGCGCGTTGTCCCACGGCAGCAGGATCTCCGGGGTTCCGGCGGCCATGATGACCGGCTTGTTGTGCGCCGGGTTGAGGGTGCGGAAGTCGGCCTCGGAGACGTCGGCCAGCCGGGCGATCAGCGCCACGTCGATGTCGCGCTCGATGCGCACGGTGTCGAAGAACGGGTGGTTGCCGACCACCGGCAGGGCCACCCCGTGGGCCTGGGGCGCGCGCACCAGGTTCTTGACCGCCTGCAGCTTGGGCACGTAGTGCCGCGTCTCCTCGGGCATGCGCAGGTCGAGGTACCCGGTGGGCAGCCCGGCGGCCTGGTTGCGCCGGATGGCGCGCTGCACGTTGCCTTCCCCCCAGTTGTAGGCGGCCAGCGCCAGGTGCCAGTCACCGAACATGCGATGCAGCCGCTCCAGGTAATCGAGCGCCGCGCGCGTGGAGGCCAGCACGTCGCGCCGGTCGTCGCGGAAGGCGTTCTGCTTGAGATCGAAGTGGCGCCCGGTGGCCGGCATGAACTGCCACATGCCGGCGGCCTTGGCGTGCGAGACCGCCTGGGGGTTGAAGGCGCTCTCGATGAAGGGCAGCAGCGCCAGCTCCTGCGGCAGGCCGCGGCGTTCCAGTTCCTCGACGATGTGGAACAGGTATTTGCTGCCGCGGTCCACCATGCGCTGCAGATAGTCCGGGCGGCTGGCGTACCAGCGCTCCCATTGCGCGACGCGCTCGTCCTGCAGGTCCGGCATCGCGAAGCCGCGGCCGATGCGCTCCCACAGGTCGCGCGGCGCCTGCACGGTCACCACCGGGGCGGGGGCGGGCAGCGGCTCGGCGGCCGGCGGGGGCGCCAGCCGCTCGGCGCCGGGCGCGACCACCGGCGCGGGTTCCGTGCCGCCGGCCACATCGTGCGTGGCGGCGGCGGCTGGCGCGGAGGCGGCGTCGGCGGCGGGCGAGGCTGGGAGGCTGGCGCAGCCGGCCAGCGCCAGCAGGGCGGCCAGCGGCGCCCAGGTCAGGATTCGGTGCATCGTCAAAGGGCGCGGTCGAGGGTTGAGCGGTCGGCCACGGCGTCGCCGCGGGCGAGGGTCAGCGAAAGCCGTCCTTCCAGCGCCGCAGCGCGGCGAAGTGGTCGGCGTCGGTTTCCAAGGGCTGCAGCCCCTGACGTCGGAGCGCGGCGCGCACGCCGGGTTCCCGCGTGCGCAGGAACGGGTTGACGGCGCGCTCGCTCGCCATGGTGGACGGCAGCGTCGGCTCGCCGCGCGCGCGCCGCGCCTCGGCCTCGGCGCGCACGGCGGGGAGGTGCGGGTTGTCCGGCTCCACCGCCGCGGCAAAACGCAGGTTGGCCAGCGTGTATTCGTGCGCGCAGCACACCAGCGTATCGGCCGGCAGCACCGCCAGCCGCTCGAGCGAGGCCAGCATCTGCGCCGGCGTGCCCTCGAACAGGCGACCGCAGCCGGCGGCAAACAGCGTGTCGCCGCAGAACAGCCAGCGCCGCGCATCGCCCGGCACGGGGTCGTTGACGTAGGCCACGTGACCGCGCGTGTGCCCGGGCACCGCCAGCACGCGCCAGCGCCGCCCGAGCAGCTCCAGCTCGTCGCCGTCGCCCACCGGCTCGGCCGCCACCGGCAGCGGTTCGGCGGCCGGCCCGATGACGCGGCAACCGCTGGCGGCCTGCAGCGTCGCCACGCCGCCGGTGTGGTCGCCGTGGTGGTGGGTGATCAGGATGCCCTGCAGCGCCAAGCCGCGCCGCGCCAGCGCCTCCTGCACCACCGCCGCCTCGCCCGGGTCGACCACCCAGGCGCACGTGCCGTCGTGCAGCAGCCAGATGTAGTTGTCGGCCAGGGCCGGCAGCGGCTCGACCTGCAGCGCCTGCGCGCACGCTACCATCGTCATATGGCGATGATACCGGGGGACGAGGCGCTGGTGGACCGCTTCGCCGACGCGCTGTGGCTGGAGGAGGGGCTGGCGCCGCGGACGCTGGCGGCCTACCGCAGCGACCTTGAGGCCTTGGCCGCCTGGCTGGCGGGGCAGGGGCGCGGCGGGCTGCTGGCGGCCGGGGCCGACGACCTGCAGGGCTACATGGCCGCGCGCCTGCCGGGCAGTCGCGCCACCAGCAGCAACCGGCGCCTGAGTGCCTTCAAGCGCTTCTACCGCTGGGCGCTGCGCGAGGGGTTGATCGAGCGTGACCCCACGCTGCCGCTGGTGACGGCGCGCACGCCGCTGCGCGTGCCCAAGACCCTGACCGAGGCGCAGGTGGAGGCGCTGCTGGCCGCGCCGGACGTCGGCACGCCGCTGGGCCTGCGTGACCGTGCGATGCTGGAGCTGATGTACGCCAGCGGTCTGCGCGTCAGCGAACTCGTGGGCCTGCGGCTGTTCGAGCTGAGCCTGCCGGACCAGGTGCTGCGCGTCACCGGCAAGGGCGCCAAGGAGCGGCTGGTGCCGTTCGGCGACGTGGCCGCCGACTGGCTGCGCCGCTACCTGGCGCAGGCGCGCCCGGCGCTGCTGGCGGGCCGTAGCAGCGACGACCTCTTCGTCACCGAACGGCACGGCGCGGCGATGACGCGCGTGATGTTCTGGATGCTCGTCAAGCGCTACGCCGCCCGGGCCGGCATCCGCGCGCCGCTGTCGCCGCACACGCTGCGGCACGCGTTCGCCACGCACCTGCTCAACCACGGCGCCGACCTGCGCGCGGTGCAGCTGCTGCTGGGGCATGCCGACATCGGCACCACGACCATCTACACCCACGTGGCGCGCGAGCGGCTCAAGGTCCTGCACGCGCGCCACCACCCGCGCGGGGGGTGACGTCGAAGGGACGGGCCGCGGGCTTCGCTCCTGTGTGGGGCGGCCCGCCCGGGCGGTCAGCGCCCGCCCCAGCCGTCCTTCAGCGTGGCGATGCGGTTGAACACCGGCCGGCCCGGCTGGTGGTCGAGGCGGTCGGCGACGAAGTAGCCGTGGCGTTCGAACTGGAAGCGCTGCTCCGGCGCGGCGTCGCCCAGGCCCGGCTCGACCCAGCCGCGCACGACGCGCAGGCTGTCGGGGTTGAGCAGTGCCTTGAAGTCCTTGCCGCCGGCGTCGGGTTGCGGGTCGGTGAACAGGCGGTCGTAAAGCCGGATCTCGGCGGCCACCGCCTCGTCCGCGCCGACCCAGGTGATCACGCCCTTGACCTTGACCGCATCGGCCCCGGGGGTGCCGCTCTTGGTGTCGGGCACCAGCCGCGCCAGCACGGCGGTGACGCGGCCGTCGGCATCCTTCTCGCAGCCGGTGCACTCGACGACGTAGCCGTACTTCAGGCGCACGCGGTTGCCGGGATAGAGGCGGTGGTAGCCCTTGGGCGGCTGCTCCATGAAATCATCGCGCTCGATCCAGACGCGCGGGCCGAGGTGAAACGCCCGCTCGCCCCAGCCGGGGTGATGCGGGTGCACGGGGGCGCGGCACGGCTCGCGGTGCCGCTCGTCGCCGAACACCTCGGCCCAGTTGGTCAGGCGCAGCTCCAGCGGGTCGAGCACCGCCATCGCGCGCGGGGCCTGCTCCTCCAGGTCGTCGCGCAGCGCCACCTCCAGCGTGCCGTAGTCGATCCAGCCGTTGGCCTTGCTGACGCCGGTGCGCTCGCAGAACAGGCGGATCGCCGAGGGCGTGTAGCCACGGCGGCGCAGGCCGGCGAGGGTCGGCAGGCGCGGGTCGTCCCAGCCGGCCACCACGCCCTCGTCCACCAGCGCCTTGAGCTTGCGCTTGCTGGTGACGACGTAGGTCAGGTTCAGGCGCGCGAATTCGTACTGGTGCGGCAGGTCGAACGGCTCGGGCTCGTAGGCGGTGAGCGCCTCGGCCAGCAGCGGCGTGAACTGGTGCAGCTCGGCCAGCAGCAGCTCGAAGAAGGCGTCGAGGTCGCGCAGGACGGCGTCGCGGTCGTGTTCCCAGCGCGCGAACAGCGCGGCCATGCTGCGCTCGGCCTCGGTGTTGGCGCCAACCCGCGCGGCGGCGTTGTGGCAGCGCAGCGCGAATTCCTTGGCCGCCTCCACGCCCTGCGCGCGCAGCCCCTCGATGCGCGTGCGCGCACGGGCGAACTGCGGCGCGCGCAGCAGCGGCACCAGCCGCGCCAGCAGCCAGTCGTAGAACGGGCGCTGGTCCTCGAACTCCAGCGTGCAGATGCTGTGCGTGATGTTTTCCAGCGCGTCCTCGATCGGGTGCGCGAAGGTGTACATCGGGTAGACGCACCAGCGCGTGCCGGTGTTGTGATGGGCGGCGTGCTTGATGCGGTAGATGGCCGGGTCGCGCAGGTTGAGGTTGGGGCTGGCCATGTCGATCCTGGCGCGCACCACCATCGCGCCGTCCGGGTGCCGGCCGGCTAGCATCTCCTCCCAGCGGCGCAGGCTTTCCTCCACCGGGCGGTGGCGCCAGGGGCTTTCGGTGCCGGGCTCGGTCAGCGTGCCGCGCGTGGCGCGCAGCTGCTCCGGTGTCTGCTCGTCGACGTAGGCGTGGCCGGTCTCGATCAGGTAGCGCGCCGCGCGCGCCATGGTGTCGAAGTAGTCGCTGGCGTAATAGAGGTGCTCGGTGCCATGGGCGTGCCAGCTCCAGCCGAGCCAGCGCACCGCGTCCAGGATCGCCTCGACGTACTCCTGCTCCTCCTTCTCGGGGTTGGTGTCGTCGAAGCGCATGTGGCACACGCCGCCGTACTCCTGCGCCAGGCTGAAGTTGATCCAGATGCTCTTGGCGTGGCCGATGTGCGGGTAGCCGTTGGGCTCCGGCGGAAAGCGCGTGCGGATGCGCGCCGGGTCGGGCAGGCCGCGTGCGTGGTGGTCGGCGTCGCCCGGGCTGCCGCCCCATGGCCGGCCCTGGTGACGGCCGGCGGCCAGATCGCGCTCGATGATCTGGCGCAGGAAGTTGCTGCTGGCGGCGGCGTGGTGGGAATGGGGGTGCGGGGCGTGCTCGCTCATGCCCCGATTGTAGGAGCGGCGGCCTGTGCCACCGGCCCGTCGTCGGCGACGCAGACGCGGTCGCGGCCGCCGCGCTTGGCGGCGTAGAGGGCCGCATCGGCCTGCTGGATCAGGTACTGATAGTCGGGATGGCCGTTCCAGGCTGCCACGCCGATGCTGGCGGTCAGCTGCAGCGTCACGCCGTTGGGCAGGTCGAAGCGGTGCGCGGCGATGCGCCGGCGCAGCTTGTCGGCCTGCGCGGCGGCCTGCGCCGGCGGCACGTCCACCAGCACGACGAGAAACTCCTCGCCGCCGAAGCGGAACACGAAGTCGCTGGAGCGCACGTGGTTGAGCAGCAGCGCGGCAGTCTGCTGCAGCACGACGTCACCGGCGTCGTGCCCGTGGCGGTCGTTGACCTGCTTGAAGTGGTCGATGTCCAGCATCAGCAGCGCAAAGGGGATGCGGCGCTGCTGCGCCAGGTGGATCTCGCGCGCCAGGATCGGCGCCAGGAAGCGCCGGTTGAGCAGCCGCGTCAGCGCGTCGCGGCCGCTTTCCAGCTCCACGTGGCGCTCGAACAGCATCTGCACCAGGTACTGCAGGTTGTCCAGCTCGCTTTGCAGCTGCAGCAGCAGCGCCTGGTGGTGGGCGGGGTCGCCGGCCGTGCTGGCGGCCAGCTGCGGCAGCAGCGTGCCGTCCACCCGCTCCATGCCACGCAGCACCAGGTCGACTTCGGGCGCCCCCTCGAAGACGTTGCTGCCCTTGTGCATGAACCACAGCCCGAACTCGGAGCCGCGCAGCGTGGGCAGCACCAGCGGCTCACCGCCGCGGTGCAGCGCGAACAGCACCTCCTGCCCCCAGTTGGCCAGCAGGAAGCGCTGGCGCTCGCGCTCGACCTGCAGGTTCTGCGTCAGCGCGTGCAGGCGGAACGCCTCCTCGCTGCGCGCCTCGCGCTGGGTGTCGCGCACGTAGGACTCGGCCATCAGCTCCAGCGCCAGGTCCAGCAGGTCGCCGATGTAGAGCAGCGCACGCTCGGCCTGTTTGGCGTCGGCTCCCTCCTGCAGCAGCGTGGTCAGCAGCCGCCCCTTCAGGAAGCGCGCCCCGCGCGCCACCAGGTGCATCGGCAGCTGGATGCGCGCGTGCACCTCGCCGACGTGGCGCTGGTGGGCGACGATGGCGGCCAGCTCGTCATGCTGGCGCGGCGCGAACAGCTCGCCGAGCCAGCGCTGCATCGAGGCGTGCAGCCGCTGGTGCACCACCTGGGCGTCCAGGAACACGTGCGCCTGCGGGTGCGCCAGCATCTCGGCGTAGAACGCCTCGGCCAGCGCGGCGCGGTGGCGCTGGACCAGCTCGGCGACGCGCTGGCGCACGTCCGGCGGCGTGGCCTCGAGAATCGCGGCCCATTCCTGGACGGGGTCGGCGGGGCGGCGCGAGGGGGTTGTCATTGGCGGGGCTCCTCAGGCGATTCTACGGGGTCGGGCGTGGCGCCGCTCCCGGCCCGCCGGGCGGGAGGGGCGGCGGCGCGCTTACACCTCGTTACAGCCGATACAGCGGGGCAGTACCCAGCAGCCCCATCCGGTGCTGAAATGCGGGACATGAGCAAGCGAATCCTGATCTCGTGGTGGCGTGGCCGCGCGCTTGCGCCTCGGGCCTGGCTGGCCGCGGTCGGTCTGGCGGCCGCCGGGATGGCGCAGGCGGGCGATCTGGTCTGGTCGGTGGGCATCCATCAACCCGGCGTGAGCGTGCAGGTGGGCAACGCGCGACCGGTGATCGTCGCCTCGCCGGTGGTGGTGTCGCCGCCGGCCGTCGTGGTGCCGGCGCCGGTGACGTGGGTCGCCCCGACGGTGACGTGGATGGCCCCGCCGCCGGTGGTGCTGGTGGAGACGCCGCGGCGGCCGCACCACCGTCACCACCACGGCCACGGCGGCGGCCACCGCCATGGCGAATGGGCAGCCCCCGGCGTCTGGGGCCACCCGTACGGGCTGGGGCCGGTGCGCGGCTGGCGCCACCGCGACTGACCGCGGCGGCAAGGGAGCCGCCCGGCGGCCGGCCGTCGGCGGGCCGCTACACTCGCGCGGTCTCTGTCCAGTCCAGCCCGACCCGCGATGGATCCCGTGCTCCTGCTGAAGGCCGCCCTGATGGGGGTGGTCGAAGGTCTGACCGAATTTCTGCCGGTGTCCTCCACCGGGCACCTGATCCTGGCGGCGGCGCTGCTGGGCCTGCCGGACGAGCGCACCAAGGTGTTCGAGGTGGTGATCCAGACCGGCGCGATCCTGGCCATCGTCGGGCTGTACTGGCAGCGGCTGCTGGCCACGCTGACCGGGCTGGGCAGCCAGCGGCGTGCGCAGCGCTTCACGGCCAACGTGCTGATCGGCTTCCTTCCGGCGGCGCTGGCCGGCTTCCTGTTCATCGGGCCGATCAAGGCGCATCTCTTCAACGCCTGGGTGGTGGCGGCGGGCTTCGTCGCCGGCGGCGTGGTGATGCTGGTCGTGGAGGCGTGGCAGCGCCGCCGCCCGCCGCGGCTGGACGACGTCGACGCCATCGGCTGGCGCGATGCGCTGGGCGTCGGGCTGATCCAGTGCCTGGCGCTGATCCCGGGGGTCAGCCGCTCCGGTGCCACCATCATCGGCGCGATGGCGCTGGGCTTCTCGCGCCGCGCCGCCACCGAGTTCAGCTTCTTTCTCGCGATCCCGATGCTGTTCGGTGCGGCGGCCTACGATCTCTACAAGCACCGTGCGTTGTTGAGCGCCGCCGACGTGCCGTTCTTCGCGGTGGGGCTGGTGGTGTCGTTCGCCTCGGCGTGGGCGTGCGTGAAGTGGCTGCTGCGCTACGTGGCCAGCCACACGTTCGTGCCGTTCGCGTGGTACCGCATCGGCTTTGGCGCGCTGATCGCGCTCAGCGGCTGGCTGGGCTGGGTGGACTGGACGCCATGAAGTCGCGCAGCGCGCGGTCGATCGCCTCGGCGGTGGCCTGCGGCAGCTCCATCGGAAACAGGTGCGTGCCGGGCAGGAACTGCAGCCGCGGCGACGGCGTGCGGCCGCACAGCTTGTGCGTCAGCGTCAGGCCCACGCGGCGCATCTCCTCCGACTCGGTGCCGCCGACGAAGGCCACCGGGCAGCGCAGCGGGTGACGGCGCAGCAGGCGGTCGAGGTGGTGCGGCAGGGTGTCGTAGATCGCGGTCTCGATGTCGCGGTCGAAGCTGAGCACGCGCTGCACGCTGCCGTCCGGGCCGACTTCGTCGTGGGTGCCGTGCGCGACATAGTCCTGCAGCACGCGCGGATCCCAGCGCGCGAACGCCCGCTTGTGGCGGAAGTGCTCCAGCGCCTCGGCGGCGCTGGCCCAGCGGTTGCGCCGCTTGCGGCTGATGCGCCCGGGCGAGACGGCGCCGATCAGCCGCGTGTGCTTGGCGGCGGCCAGCGCGCGCGCCTTCCAGCCGCCCAGCACCGGCGAGTCCAGCATCACCACGCCGCGCACCGGCGTGCCGCCCAGCTGCGGGTGCAGCGCGGCGGCCATCAGGCTCAGGAACCCGCCGAGCGAATGCCCGACGAGGAACAGCGGCTCGCCCTGGGGCCGCACCTGCTGTGCCACGAAGTCGGCCAGCTGGCGCACCAGGTGCGGCCAGTTGCTGGTGACGGGGTAGCGCGGGTCGTGGCCGAACTTGTCCAGTGCCTCGACGCGCCAGCCGCGCGCGCGCAGCGCCTCGAACAGGATGCGGTAGGTCCCGGCGGGGAAGCTGTTGGCGTGCGAGAAGACGATGAGGGGTGGATGGGCGGTCATGGCGGAGGAAGCGCCGGCTTGGTCGCGCAGGCTGCGGCGGCCCGTCGGCGCGCACGAACGATCGTTCGGTCGACGTTGCCTATGGTAGCGCCTGCCGCAGCGCGGCGCGCAGGGCGCTGTCGCGTTCGGTGCGGCGACGCAGCGCCGCGCGCAGCGTCGCCTCGCCGCCCGGCAGCACGAGCGTGAGCCGCCGGCGCGCGCGCGTCAGGCCGGTGTAGAGCAGCTCCCGCGTCAGGATGGGGCTGTCGGCGTCGGGCGGCAGCACCAGCACCACGTGGTCGAATTCGCTGCCCTGCGACTTGTGCACCGTCAGCGCCCAAGCGCTCGCGGTGTCGGCCAGTTGCCCGGCGCTGACCCACTGCACGCCGCCCGGCCGCTGCGGCGCCGGCAGCGCCAGGCGCCAGCGCCGCGTGCCGTCGGCATGCGGCCGCGCCAGCAGCAGGCCCAGGTCGCCGTTCATGACGCCCAGGCGCGGCTGGTTGCGCGTGACCAGCCACGGCTGGCCGCTGCGGCCGTGCGGGCCGGTGGGCGCGTGCGGGGCCAGGCGCGCGGCCTCGGCCTGCAGGCGCGCATCCAGCCCCTCCACGCCCCACGGCCCGCGCCGCAGCGCCGCCAGCACCTGCAGCCGCGCCTGCTGCCGCAGCAGGCCAGCGGCCCAGGCGTCGGGGTCGGCGTCGGCCGGCGGCTGCGCCGCCGCCTGCAGCCATGGCGTCACCGCCGCGCGCCAGGCTTCCATCCAGCCGTCGGCGGCCTGCGCGCCGAGGTGGACGCCGACGCCCTCGCCGGGATCGTGCAGCAGCGCCCGCACGGCGTCCTCGTCCCCGTCGCGCACGGCGGCGGCCCAGCGGCCGATGGCGCCGCCGGCGTCGAAGCGGTGGCTGCGCCGCAGCATCGCCACCGCCTGGTCCAGCGCGTCGCCACCGGCGTCGATCCATTCGGTCGGCGGGGCCTGCCCGGTGGCGGCGGTGAGCCAAGCGCCCGTTTCGGGGTGCCAGCGGCCCTCGCGCGCGTGCGCGCACAGCTCCGCCAGCACCGCGCCGGCCTGCACCGAGGCGAGCTGGTCGCGGTCGCCAAGCAGGATCAGCCGCGCCTGCGGCGGCAGCGCGCGCAGCAGCGCGTGCAGCAGCTCCAGATCGACCATCGACGCCTCGTCGACCACCAGCGCGTCCAGCGGCAGCGGCTGGCGCTCGTCGTGGCGCGCGCCCGTGCCGTCGGGCCGCTGGCCCAGCAGCGCGTGCACGGTGACGGCGCTGCGCGGCAGGTGCGGCTGCAGCTTTGCCCATGGCAGCGGCAGCGACCGGGTGGCGAGCCGTTGCCAGGCATCGCCGAGGGCGGCGCTGAGGCGTGCGGCGGCCTTGCCGGTGGGGGCCGCCAGGCCCACGGCCAGCGGCGCGCCGCCGCCTTGCAGCGCCAGCCCCTGCAGCAGCGCCAGCAGCCGCGCGACGGTGGTGGTCTTGCCGGTGCCGGGGCCGCCGGTGATGACCGCCAGCCGCTGCCGCAGCGCCAGCGCGCAGGCCAGCCGCTGCGCGTCCGGCTCGGTGGGCGGCGGGCCGAACAGCGCCTCGATCCACGGCCGCACGGCGTCGGCGGCGGGTGCGTCGGCTGCGGTCAGCCGCCGCGCCAGCGCCTGCGCCACCTCACGCTCGCGCCGGTAGTGGCGGCCCAGGTAGAGCACGCCGCCGCTGGCCACGACCGGGGTCAGCGGCGCGCCCGCGCCGACCCAGCCGGGGCCGTGCAGCGCCGCGGGCCCGTCGGCGTGCAGGCGCTGCAGCAGCCAGCGCGCGCACGGGCCGGTGGCGTCGTCGGGGCGGGCCTCGGCCCAGCGCCAGGCGACGTGGCCGTCGGCGGCGCGGCGCATCAGCAGCGCGGTGGCCAGCAGCGCCTCCAGGCTTGCCTGCGGGCACAGCGCGGCGGCCTGGCGTGCCAGCGTCGCCTCCGCCGGGCGCAGCTCGCCGGCCTGCAGGCCGAGCTGCAGCCAGGCTTCGAGCTCGGGGCGCGGCGTGGTCATGCCGTCACCTCCGCGCCCGTGAACAGGGCCTCGAGCCGCCGCACCAGCGGCCACGGTTCGGTCAGATGCCAGACGCCGGCGCCGGGGGCGGCCACGCCGCGCCAGAACACGCACAGCGCCCCGCCCAGATGCCGCGCCGGCTCGTAGCGCCGTCCCAGCCGCTGCGCCAGCCAGCGGTGCAGCGCCAGCAGGTACAGCGCCGCCTGCGCGTCGTAGCGCTGGCGCAGCACCTCGGCCTGCACCGCCGCGGTGGGGTAGGCGGCGTCGTCGGGCCCGAGCGCATTGGACTTGTGGTCCAGCACCCAGTAGCGCCCATCGTGTTCGAAGACCAGGTCCATGAAGCCTTTCAGCATCCCGTGCAGCGTGACGGCGGCCAGCGCCGGGCGCGGCTGGCCCGGCGCGACGTGGGCGAGCAGCAGACGGTCGAGCGCGCGCGCCTCGGCGGCGGCGTCGATGCGCAGCCAGAACGGCACCTCCGGCTCGGCGTGCGTGAGGTCGCGCAGCCGCACGCCCGGGCTGCCGGGCAAGGGCAGCGCGGCCTCGCCGATGGCGTGCGCCCAGCGCGCCAGATCCTCGGCGTCGGCCGGCAGGCGCTCCGCCGCCCAGCCAAGCCCCTGCAGCGTGCGCTGCGCCAGCGGCTGCAGGGCATCCGGGGCGCCCGCGGGCCAGCCGTGGCGCTGGCAGGCTTCCAGCAGCGCGTGCAGCGCCACGCCGGGCTGCGCGCCGCGCGGCCAGCGGTGCCAGGGTGCGGTGGCGGCAGCCTGGTCGCGCAGACCAATGGCGTCGGGGTCGGAAGCGCCGGGATCGTCGTCGCCGACGTGCGCCTCGGTGGCGGCGTCGGCGCCGGCCGGGGCGTCGTGCGCGGCGCGCGCCAGGGCGCTGTAGCTGGCGATCCACCACGGCGGGCCGCCGCGCGGGCGCGCGACGTGCGCCCGGACGGCGGGGCGCGTTGGCGCTGCCGTGTGGTCAGGCACGGCTGGGGCCGCCTCGTCGTCGGGCAGCCGGGTGCAGGCGACCGTGCCGCCGCTTGCCTGCGCCAGCGTCTGCAGCCGCTCTGGCATCCGCTCGGCCAGCGTGGCGGCATCCACTCCCTGCAGCCCGAGCAGGCGCGCCAGCGCGCTGGACGCCAGGCCCGGCTCCAGCGCCACGCCGACCCAGGTCAGGTGCACCGCGCGTGTCAGCGCGACGTAGAGCTTGCGCGTGTCCTCCAGCAGGCGTTCGCGCTCGGCGCGCTCGAGCGCCTGCAGCCATGGCTCGCCGTCGTCCGGCAGCCTCACGTGCGCGCGGCCCGCGTCGTCGTGCCAGCGCAGCACGTCGGGGCGGTTCCACTTGTCGGTCAGCGGGCGGGCGCGCCCGGCAAACGGCAGCAGCACGAGCGGAAACTGCAGCCCCTTGGCCTTGTGCACGGTGATGACGGGGATGGCCTGCGGCGTGCCGTCGAGGCGGCGCTCCGCGCCGGTCAGCGTCGGGTCGTCGCCGGCGGAGGAGGGGGCGGCGCCTTCCTGCCGCGCCAAGCGCAGCAGGGCCAGCGTCGTCTCCACCCCGCCGCGGCCGCGCTGGCGCGCGGCCTGCTGCAGCCATTCGGCCATGTGCAGCAGATCCGCCAGCGCGCGTGCGCCGGGGCTCGGGTGGTCGGCGGGGCGGGCCAGCAGCCGCGCGGCGACGCCGAAGTCGTGCATCAGCGCGCGCACCGCCGCCAGCACGCCGTGGCGCTGCCACAGCGCGTGGTAGCGCGCGAAGCGCTCCAGCGTCGCGTCCCAGGCGTCCTCGTCGCGCAGCAGGGCGGCCAGCGCGGCCGCATCCAGCCCCAGGGCCGGCGTCAGCAGCGCGTGGGCGATGGCGTCGCGGTCGTGCGGATGGGCGCAGGCGTGCAGCCACGCCTGCAGGTCGTCGGCCTCGGGGCCGTCCCACACCGAGGTCTTCTCGGACCGGTAGGCGCTGGCGAGTCCATGCCGGCGCAGCGCGCGCGCCACCGCCTGCGCCTCCTTGCCGTCGTTGACGAGGATGGCCAGATCCTGCGGCTGCAGCGGGCGCAGCCGCCCGTCGCGCTCGAAGCCGCAACGCCCCGCCGCCGAGCCCTCGAGCCACCGCGCCACCGTGGCCGCGCAGGCGGCCGCGAGGCGCTCCAGCACGTCGCCGCGCGAGGGCTTGTCGGATTCGGGCTGCCACAGCGCGAAGGTCAGCGCCGCGGCGCTTTCGGCCTCGTCGTCGCGCCAGCGCTCGGGCTGGCCGTGCGGCTGCGCCGGCAGGAACGGCACCGGCTGCACGCCAGCGCGCGCAAAGCCGAACGCCCCGTCCGGCAGCGTGCGCTCGGCGTGGCCGAACAGGGCATTGACGGCCTGCACCATCGCCGTGCTGCTGCGGTGGTTGACCGCCAGCGACCAGATGCGCCCGGCGCAGGCGGCGCGCGCCTGCAGGTAGCTGTGGATGTCGGCGTGGCGGAAGGCGTAGATGGCCTGCTTGGGATCGCCGATCAGCAGCAGCGCGGTGCCGGGGGGCGGCCGCTCGGGCCGGTAGATGGCCTGCAGGATGCGCCACTGGCGCGGGTCGGTGTCCTGGAACTCGTCGACCAGCGCCACCGGCTGCTGCTGGCGCAGGCGCTGGGCGAGCGCCGCGCCCTGCGGACCGGCGAGCGCCTCGTCCACGCGGCGCAGCATCTCGTCGAAGGTGAGCTGCTCGGCGGCGCGCAGCTGCGCGCGCAGGCGCTGCGCCACCCACACCGCGGCGTGGCGCGTCAGCGCCCCGCGCATGCCGGGCAGGGCGGCCAGCCGCGCTTTCAGTTCGGGCAGCTCGCGCAGCAGTGGCAGCGTCTCGACCTCACGAGGCAGGGGGCCGGCATTGCCGCGCAAGTGTTCCAGGGTCAGGCGCTTGTAGGCATCGGTGGTTTTCAGTCCTGGATCGCTTGATTCCGGATCGAGCGCCCATTGACGCAGCTTCTCGAACCAGCGCCGTACCGTGGCCTGTTGACGGCTCACATGCCTGATCAGGTCGTGCTGCGCCAGCACCTTCTCGGCCTCGTCGACCCACGCCGGCCACGGGGCCTTCAGCGCCGCCAGCGCCTGCGCGCGCGTGGCCTCGGCCCGCCGCAGCACCTCGGGCAGGCTGCGCGTGGGCAGGCCCGGATCCTGCGCCGCCCACAGCTCGGCGTGCTCGAGCAGACCCTTGATCGACTGGTCCAGCTCGTCCGGCGAGTCCCAGACCTCCAGCACCGCCGCGGCGGCGGTTTCATCGAGCGGCAGCACGTGCAGCCGCCACCAGTCGCGCACCACCTCGCGGCGCAGCACGGCGGTGTCCTGCAGGATGCGCGGCGCAAACGGCTCGCCGCTGAGCAGCGCCTGCTCGCGCAGGATGCGCTGGCACCAGCCGTGCAGGGTGCTGATCGGCGCCTCGTCCAGCGCGTCGGCGGCCTCGGTCAGGTGGCGGGCCAGCGCCGGCCATGCGGTTGCCGGGTAACGCGCGCGCAGCTCGAGCAGCCGTTCGACCGCCGCATCGTCCGGGTCGAGCGCCTCGCCGCCGAAGACCGCGGCCGCCTGCAGCAGGCGCGCCTGGATGCGGCTGCGCAGTTCCTGCGTGGCGGCGTCGGTGAAGGTCACGACCAGGATCTGCCGCGGCGACAGCGGCGGCAGCCCGGCCTCATCAGGCGGCGCGCCCAGCACCAGCCGCACCGCCAGCAGCGCCATCGTCCAGGTCTTGCCGCTGCCGGCGCTGGCCTCGATCAGCTGGCTGCCCTTGAGCGGCAGGGTCAGCACGTCCAGTTCGGGCAGGTCAGCGCTCATGCGGCGGTCTCCTCGGCGGAGGGGGCGCCGTCGCCGTGGCCGCTGGCCAAGTGCGCGTGCAGCGGCGCCAGCAGCGCCTGCGTCCAGCGCGCGAAGGCCCCTTGCGCGTGCGCGTCGCGCGGGCCGGCCAGCGCCTCGAACGTCGGGTAGTGGCGCCGCCACAGCGGCTCCTTGGCCTGCCCATGGTCGCTTTCGTAGGCCTTGCGGGCGTCTTCCCACGCCGCGGCGGGGTCGGCGTCCTTGCCGCGCAGCTTGCCCCAGTAGGCCGCGGCGGCGTGGCGCGGCAGCGGCAGCGGGGCGGGGCCGTGCAGGCCAGCGTGCCACGCCTGCCCCAGCGTCGTCCAGACGGCGTTGGCGGTCTGCGGCGCCAGCGGCCGCATCCGCCCGACGCCCAGGGGGGTGGCGATCCAGCTCGTCACGGGGCCAAGCGCGACGTTGAGCGCGACGTGCTCGACCCAGGCGCGCAGCAGCCGGTGCAGCACGTAATGTCCGGAGTCGGCCTTCTTGCCTTCGACGAGGGCGCTGCCGAGCGTCACCAGCCGCGCCAGCGCGCCGTCGTCGCCGCGCCGCAGCGCCGGCAGCACGTCGCGGATCGCAAGCGTCGGGCCATCCGGCAGCACGAGCGTCGTCTCCAGCCGCGCCCGCTCGGCCACCGGGTGGGGGCGGCGCACGGCCAGTTCCCGGGCGTGCTGCCAGACCCGCTGGATCGCCTCTTCCCAGTCGCGTGCGCGCCATGACCCGGCGGCACCGTCCGGCCAGTCGCCGGCCAGCTCGGCGCGGCGGCGCGCGCGCCGGGCGGCGGCCTGCGCGGCGACGTCGTCGGCGCCGGCCAAGGCTGCGTCCACCACCGCGTTCACCCACGCCAGCCGCGTGCGCCACTGCTGCAGGCGGTCGGGTTCGAACGGTTCGGTGTCGTCGTCGGCCTCGTCGTCGCGTGGCAGCGCCAGCCCCAGGCGCTGGCGCGCGTAGGCGCGCGCGGGGTCGTGCAGCAGCTCGGCCAGCGCCGCCACCGTCACCGGGATCGGCTCGTCCGGGCGCGGCAGGATGGTTGGCGCAGCGCGCAGGGTGGCGGGTTCCGGGGCGGCCCCGCAAGTGGCCAGCCACTCCCGCGCGTAGCTGAACGCGCCCGCAAGCAGAGGGGCGGCACCGTCGGCCGCCGGCGCCGGGCTGAAGTTGGCGGGGTCGAACGGGTGCAGCGGGTGCGCGCGCGTCAGCGCCGCGGCCACGTCACCCTGCAGGCGCGGCGCCAGCCGCCACTGGCGGTTCAGGTGGTGCCGCAGCTGGGCCACCGGCAGCGCCGGCTGGCGCTCGGTGTCGTCCACCGGGTGACGGCCCAGCCACGAGATGCCAAGGTGGTCGCGCGCCGACAGCACCGCCTCCAGCAGCAGGTAGAGGTCCTCATGCCGGCGCAGGCGGTCGCCGGGGCGCGGCACGGCGGCCATCAGGTCGTGCGTGTCGCCCTGCGGCCGGCGCGGGAAGTTGCCGTCGTGCAGGCCGAGCAGGTAGAGGTGGCGGAACGGCACCGCGCGCATCGGCAGCAGCGTCGCGAACGTCACCCCGCCGGCGAGGAAGCGGGCTGGCGCGCCGCCGCCGCCGGCCAGCGCGAGCCACGTGTCGGCGACGACGGCGGCCGGGATCGGCTCCGTGCCGGCTTCCGTCGCCTGCCGCGCCCAGCGATCCGCTGCGGCGCGCAGCCGCGCCACCGCCAGCGTCCCCTCCACGTCGTCCGCCGCCGGCTGCAGGAACTGCGCCAGCAGCGCGTGCAGCCGCTGTCCCCACCCGGCGGCGTCCGTGGGTTCGGCCAGGCGCGCGGTCCACGTCGCCACGGCGTCGATGAAGGTCTGCAGCCGGTGCAGCAGCTCGCCCTGCAGCACCGCCACGCCGCGCGCCGGCAGCAGGCGGTCCTGCCACGGCTCGTCCTCGGCGCCGAGCAGCGCGCCCAGCCACAGGCGCTGCAGCCCCTCGCGCCAGGTGTAGCGTTCGGCCAGCGCGCCGCCTTCTGCTGCAAGACCCAGGCGCTGGCGGTGCGCGCCGTCCAGGCCCCAGCGGATGGCGGCCTCGCGCCGCCACGTGCGCAGCGTGTCGAGGTCGTCCGCCGCCAGGCCGAAGGCGCGCGCCACCGCCGGGATGTCGAGCCAGTCGAGCACCTCGCTGCCGCTCAGGCGCAGCGCCTCGGGGTGCAGCAGGGCGCGCAGCAGCTCGCGCAGGCGCGCGGCGGTGTCGTCCTCGACGTCGGCGATCTGGTAGGGAATGCGGCGCGGGTCGTCAGGCGGCAGGCTGCCCCAGACCGCATGCACCAGCGGCGCGTAGGCGGCGATGTCGGGCGCGAAGACGGCGATGTCGCGCGGCTGCAGCGTCGGGTCGCGCTGCAGCGCGGCCAGCACCTGGTCGTGCAGCACCTCCACCTCGCGCAGCAGGGTGTGGCAGACGTGCAGCCGCAGCGAGCCGTCGCGCGCCGGATCCAGCGGCGGCCATGCGCGCTCGCCCGGCGCGCGGCCGTGCCGCAGGTCGTCCTGCAGCTGCGCCAGCAGGTGCGGCGGGGCGGCGTCGTCGGCGGGCTCGTCGTCCCAGGCGTCGTCCAGCGTCACCGGGGCCAGACCGGCGGGCGGTTCCTCGGCGGCCAGCGCCTGCAGCCCGGCGATGAACTCGCGCCCCTGCCGGCCCCAGGCCGCCAGCAGGGGGTGGCCGGTGCGCGCACCGTCGCGGTCGAACCAGTCGGTGCGCGCCGGGTTCAGCACATGGACCGCCACGTCGCGCCAGCGCGCCACCGCCTGCAGCGCCTGCAGCACGTCGGGCGTCAGGGCGCTGACGCCGAACACCGTCAGGCGCGGCGGCTCGCGCGCCGGCAGCGGGCAGACCTGCGCGGCGCGCATCCGATCCAGCCACGCGGCGTGGATGTCGCCACGGCTGGCCCAGCGGTGCCCTTGCGCTTCGGCATCCGCGCGCAGCAGCCGCCACAGCGCCGGCTGCCAGCGCTCGTCGTCGGGCACTTCGCGCACGCGGCCCTCGGCGTCGCGCAGGCGGTCGTGCCCGGTGGCCCAGTCGGCCAGCCAGTCGGGCCGGTAGATCTGGTATTGGTCGAAGAGGTCCGCCACGCGCCGCGCCAGCTGCGCGCGCCGCAGCGGGTCGCCATCGCCCAGGTAGTGGATCAGCGGGGCGAAGACCGCCGCGTCCGCCGCCTGCGCCAGCGTCGGCAGCAGCCGCCACAGGCGCCAGCGCAGCGGGCCGCGGTCCAGCGGCGCCTCATCCGGCACCGCCGCCTCGCCCAGCACGGCGCGGTAGGTCTGCCACAGCCACTGCGCCGGCAACAGGAACTCCAGCCCCGCGCAGACGCCGTCGCGCTGCGCCAGCGCCTGCTGCACCCACTGCGCCATGCCGTGGCTGGCCACCAGCCAGCGCTGCGGCTGGAGCGGCTGCGCCGCCTGCGCGTCGGCGGCCTCGGCCGCGGCGCGCTGCAGCAGCGTCTCGATGCGGTCGGCCTGGACGATGCGCAGTCCGGCGGTCTCAGGGAAGGAAAAGGCCGTCACGGGCGCCAATCGTAGAGGATTGCCGCGCGCCGATCCGTGCGGCCGGGACGTGGTTGCCGCCACCCCTGCGCTACCATCGGCGCCCATGAGCAAGGCTTTCGTGCGCGAGCAGGATCACGACGAGGACGACGAGGCGCTGCCGGCCGGCCAGCGCATCCCCGCGGGCGGCAAGAACTACATCACGCCGCAGGGCTACGCGCGGCTGCAGCAGGAGCTGAAGTGGCTGCTGGACGAGGAGCGGCCGCGGGTGGTGGAGACGGTGGCGTGGGCGGCCAGCAACGGCGACCGCTCCGAGAACGGCGACTACCTCTACGGCAAGAAGCGGCTGCGCGAGATCGACCGCCGCATCCGCTTCTTGACCAAGCGCCTGCAGATCGCCGAGGTGGTGGACCCGAGCGTCCACCACGGCAAGGATCAGGTGTTCTTCGGCGCCACGGTGACCTACGCGCGCGAGGACGGCAGCGAGGAGACGGTGACCATCCTCGGCATCGACGAGGCCGACAGCGCGCAGGGACAGGTGAGCTGGATCTCGCCGGTGGCGCAGGCGCTGCTGAGGGCGCGCGAGGGCGACGAGGTGCGGCTGCGCACGCCCACGGGGGTGCAGACGCTGGAGATCGTGCGCGTGCAGTACCCGGTGCCCGGGGCGTAAGCGCGGGCGCGGAAGGGTCAGTTGCCGTCCGGCGCGCGCGGCGGGCGCACGCGCTGCGCGCGCAGCACCGAAGGGGTGCGGCGCAGCTGGCGCAGCACCTGCGCCAGGTGCACCCGGTCGCGCACGGCGACGGTGAAGCGCAGCTCGGTGGTGCGCTGCGCCGCCTCGTCGCCCATGTGCAGGTGGGTGATGTCGGCCTCGGCGGCGGCGATGGCCGCCGCCACGCGCGCCAGCACCCCCTTGCCGTTGCTGACCGTCACCAGGATCGTGGACTCGAAGGGGCGCATCGGCTCCTCGGCCCACTCGACCTCGAGGAAGCGCTCGCGGTCGCGCTGCAGCAGGCGGCGCACCACGGGGCAGTCCTCGGTGTGCACGGCCAGGCCCTCGCCCTTGCCGAGGTAGCCGACGATGCGGTCGCCCGGGATCGGGCGGCAGCAGCTGGCATAGACGATGGAGCCGCCTTCGCTGCCGTCCAGCACCACGACGCCCTGGCTCGGCCGATCCTCCGACGGGGCGCCGAAACGCTCCTGGCTGATGAGCAGGGCGTCGGGGCGCTGGCCGCTTTCGGCCAGCAGCGCCGCCAGCTTCTTGCCGACCATGCCGGCGATGCGCCGGCCCTGGCCGATGTCGGTGAGCAGCTCGTCGCGGCTGCGCGTGCCGGTGAAGCGCAGCAGCTTGTCCCAGACGGCCTGGTCGGCCGCGTCGTCGCCGGGCAGGTGGGCGTAGCCTTCGGCGCGCAGCGCCTGGCGCAGCAGCCGCTCGCCCAGCGCGCGCGACTCCTCCTGCGCCAGGGTCTTGAGGTAATGGCGGATCTTGGAGCGCGCGCGGCCGGTGCGCACGAAGCCGAGCCATGCCGGGTTGGGGTGGGCGTGCGGCGAGGTGGTGATCTCGACCACGTCGCCGTTGCGCAGCTCGGTGCGCAGCGGCACCTGCTCGCCGTTGATGGTGGCGCCGATGGCGCGGTGGCCGATGTCGCTGTGGATGGCGTAGGCGAAGTCCACCGCGGTGGCGCCGCGCGGCAGCGCCAGGATCTTGCTCTTGGGCGTGAAGACGTAGACCGAGTCCGGAAACAGGTCGATGCGCACGTGGTCCCAGAACTCGCCGGAATCCTTGGTCTCCTGCTGGATGTCCAGCAGCGACTGCAGCCACTGGGCGTTGAGCGCCTGCGCGGAGGCCTGCGCCGCATCGCCGGTCTTGTAGAGCCAGTGCGCGGCGATGCCGGATTCGGCCACCACGTCCATGCCGGGGGTGCGCAACTGGAACTCGATCGGGGTGCCGAACGGGCCGATCAGCGTCGTGTGCAGCGACTGGTAGCCGTTGATCTTGGGGATGGCGATGTAGTCGCGGAACTTGCCCGGCATGGGCTTGTAGAGCTGGTGCAGCACGCCCAGTGCCGTGTAGCAGTCCAGCACCTGCGGCACGATGATGCGAAAGCCGTAGATGTCGGTCACCTGCGCGAACGACAGGTGCTTGGTGTCCATCTTGTGGTAGATGGAGTAGAGCGTCTTTTCGCGCCCGGCGATGCGCACCTGCAGCCCGCTGCCGGCGAACGCCGCCTCCACCTCGCCCTGCACGCGCGCGATGAGGTCCTTGCGGCGCGCGCGCGAGCGCGCCAGCGCCTTGGACAGCGCCTGATAGCGCCACGGGTGCAGGTGCCGGAAGGCCAGGTCCTGCAGCTCGCGGTAGAGGTTGTTGAGGCCGAGGCGGTGGGCGATCGGGGCGTAGATCTCCAGCGTCTCGCGCGAGATGCGCGCCCACTTTTGGCGCGGCATGTCGCCCATCGTGCGCATGTTGTGCAGCCGGTCCGCCAGCTTGATGAGCATGACGCGCACGTCGCGCGCCATCGCCAGCAGCATCTTGCGGAACGACTCGGCCTGGCCCTGCTCGCGGCTGTCGAACTCGAGCTTGTCCAGCTTGGTCAGACCGTCGACGAGCTCGGCCACCGCGGGGCCGAAGCGCTCGGTCAGCTCCGCCTTGGTGACGCCGCAGTCCTCCAGCACGTCGTGCAGCAGCGCGGCCATGAGCGCCTGCGCGTCCAGCTTCCACTGCGTGCAGATCTGCGCCACCGCGATCGGGTGGGTGATGTACGGGTCGCCATTCTTGCGCAGCTGGCCCAGGTGCGCCTGGTCGGCGAAACGGTACGCCTGGCGCACCTGCTCGATTTCGCTGCTGCTGAGGTAGTCCAGGCTGGCTTCCAGCGCGGCAAAGCTCGCCGCCGCGGCGCTGGCGACGGCCTGCGCCGCAGCGACGCCCGGCGAAGCGGCTGCGGGGTCGGGGGCGGAAGCGACGGCGACACTCACCCCCCTAATGTAAACAAAAAAGGCGCCCGACGCGGGCGCCCTCGACGGATGTCGCGCCGATCGTCAGACCGGCACCTTCTTCAGCATCTCCAGGCCGACCAGGCCCGCGGCGATCTCGCGCAACGCGGTGACGGCGGGCTTGTTGCGCGTCTCGATCTTGGGCGCGTGGCCCTGGCTGAGCATGCGCGCGCGGTAGGTGGCGGCCAGCACGAGCTGGAAGCGGTTGGGGATCTTCTCCAGGCAATCTTCAACGGTGATGCGCGCCATGGAAGCCTCCGGAAAGGGATGATGGAATCGGATCAGGTCAAGCCGAGCGCGGCGAACACGTCGGCGCGGCTGCGGCGCTGCGCCGCCACCCGCAGGCGCTGCGAGTGGGTGATGGTCTTCAGATCGAAGAGCGCGCGCTCGAATACCTCGTTGATTATAACGAAGTCGAACTGATCCACGTGGGCCATTTCCTGCGCCGCGTTGCGCAGCCGCAGTTCGATGGTCTCGGGGCTGTCCTCGCCGCGGCGCTGCAGGCGTGCGCGCAGCTCCTCCCAGCTGGGCGGCAGGATGAAGATCAGCACCGCGCCGGGGAACTGGCGCCGGATCTGCAGCGCGCCCTGGTAGTCGATCTCCAGCAGCACGTCCTCGCCGGCGGCGATGCGCGCCTCGATGGCCTGGCGCGAGGTGCCATAGCGCCGTCCGTGCACCTGCGCCCACTCGAGGAACGCCCCTTCGGCGATCATGCGGTCGAATTCGGCGTCGCTGACGAAGTAGTACTCCCGGCCGTGCACCTCCTGCCCGCGCGGCGCGCGCGTGGTGTGCGAGATCGACAGCCGCAGCTGCGCGTCGACCTCCAGCAGCGCCTTGACGAGGCTGGACTTGCCGGCGCCGCTCGGCGCGGCGATGACGAACAGGTTGCCGGGATGCTGCATCGGGGGATTCATTCGAGGTTCTGGACCTGCTCGCGCATCTGTTCGACGAGCACCTTCATGTCGACCGACAGGCGCGTCAGCTCCAGGCTGCCGGCCTTGGACCCGAGCGTGTTGGCCTCGCGGTGCAGTTCCTGTATCAGGAAGTCGAGCCGCTTGCCGATCTCGCCGCCCTGGTGCAGCAGGCGCTCGATCTCGTCGAGGTGCGAGCGCAGGCGCGTGAGCTCCTCGGCCACGTCGATGCGCAGCGCAAACGCCGCCGCCTCGGCCAGCGCGCGCTCCTGCAGCGTCGGGGTGTCGGCCGCGCCGGCGGCGCCCAGCGCCTCGCGCAGGCGCTGCAGGTAGCGCTCGCGCTGCTGCGCCACCACCTGAGGCACCAGAGGCTCGGCCTGCGCGGCCAGGGCGCGCAGCTGCTGCACCCGGTCCAGCAGCATCATCGCCAGCCGCTGGCCCTCGCGCGCGCGCGCCTCCTGCAGCGCCTGCACCACGCGCGCCGTCAGCGCCAGCAGCGCCTCGTGTGCCTGGGCGGGCAGGGCGGCGCCGCGCTGCGCCCACTGCAGCGCCTCGGCCACCGACAGCGGCGCGGCCTGCGGCAGCCAGGCACGCACCTGCTCCTGCAGCGCCAGCAGCCGCTGCAGCTGGGCCGCGCCGGGCGCCGGCAGGCCGCCGTCGCCGGGTTGATCCAGGCTGACGCGCAGCTCCAGCTTGCCGCGGCGCACGTGCGCGGCGATGCGTTCGCGCAGCGCCGGCTCGGCGGCGCGCAGCTCGTCGGGCAGGCGCAGCGTCAGGTCGAGGAAGCGTCCGTTGACGGCGCGCAGCTCCACGCGCAGCGCGGGTGCGCCGGCTGCCTCGGGGGTGGCGTCGGCAGGCAAGGCCAGCGGCCCGCTGAGGGCCGCGTAGCCGGTCATGCTGTACACTGGCATCGGCTTGGCTGTCAGGAGGGCGCCCGGCGGCGCGGCAGCCGGCCACGCCCGCTTCGGGTGCATCCGAGCGATTATGGCAAAGACCCGGCCCGCACCCCTGCCCCCGGACACGCTGATCGGCGGCTACCGCATCGTGCGGCTGTTGGCGGCCGGGGGGTTCGGGCTGGTGTACCTGGCGCGCGACGCGCACGACCGGCCGGTGGCCATCAAGGAGTACCTGCCCACGACGCTGTGCACGCGCGCCCCCGGCGAGCGCCTGCCGCAGGTGGCGCCGGACAAGCAGGCGCTGTACCGCCTCGGCCTGCGCAGTTTCTTCGAGGAGGGCAAGGCGCTGGCGCAGATCGCGCATCCGGCGGTGGTCGGGGTGCAGAACTTCATCCGCGCCAACGACACCGTCTACCTGGTGATGGACTACCTGCAGGGCGCCTCGCTGCAGGACTACATCGTGGTGGCGCGCGAGCGCCAGCAGCCCCATGTGCTGCGCGAAGGCACCATCCGTGCGCTGTTCGACGAGGTGCTGCGCGGGCTGCGCATCGTGCACCAGCACGGCCTGCTGCACCTCGACATCAAGCCGGCCAACATCTTCATCACCGATGACAACCGCGCGGTGCTGATCGACTTCGGCGCCGCTCGGCAGGCGCTGCAGGACGACGCCGGCTTCGTGCGCCCGATGTACACGCCGGGTTTTGCCGCGCCGGAGATGTACCGCCGCGGGCCGGTGGCGCAGCTCGGCCCCTGGACCGACCTGTACGCCATCGGCGCCTGTCTGTACTCGTGCATGGTCGGCTATCCTCCGCACGATGCGCCGCAGCGGCAGCAGCAGGACCGCCTGCCGGCGTCGCTGGCGCGGTTGCGCGGCATTTACTCCGACGGGCTGTGCGAGGCGGTGCGCTGGTGCATGATGCTGGTTCCGACGGCGCGGCCGCGGTCGGTCTACGCGCTGCAGCGCGAGCTGGCCCGCGCCGACGAGCCGGCCGAGGCGGCTCCGCCCGCACCGCCGCCGCGGGCGTGGCGGCGCTGGCGCGCGCGGCTGCGCCGCCTCTGGGGCGGCGCGCTGTCTTCCCCGACCACCACGGAGCCACGATGACCCTGAACCACGACGTTGCGACCCCAACCGCGCGGCGCCACGACGGCCGCGCCGCCGACGAATTGCGCCCGGTGCGCATCACGCGCGGCTACACCGTGCACGCCGAGGGCTCGGTGCTGATCGAGTTCGGCCGCACGCGCGTGCTCTGCACCGCCAGCGTCGAGGACAAGGTGCCGCCGCACAAGAAGGGCAGCGGCGAGGGCTGGGTGACGGCCGAATACGGCATGCTGCCGCGCGCCACGCACACGCGCAGCGAGCGCGAGGCCGCGCGCGGCAAGCAGAGCGGCCGCACGCAGGAGATCCAGCGCCTGATCGGCCGCGCCTTGCGCGCGGTGTTCGATCTTTCGGCGCTGGGTGAGCGCACGATCACGCTGGACTGCGACGTGCTGCAGGCCGACGGCGGCACGCGCACCGCGGCCATCACCGGCGCCTGGGTGGCGGCGCGCGACGCGGTGCACCAGCTGCTGGCCGAGGGGCGACTGGTGCGCGACCCGATCCTGCACCCGGTGGCGGCGGTGTCGGTGGGCATCGTCGACGGCCGGCCGGTGCTGGACCTCGACTACGTGGAGGATGCCGCCTGCGCCACCGACATGAACGTCGTCATGACCGGCGCCGGCCACTTCGTCGAGGTGCAGGGCACCGCCGAGGGGGCGCCGTTCACGCGCGCCGAGCTGGACGCGCTGCTGGGCCTGGCGGAGCATGGCATCCAGCGGCTGATCGCGCTGCAGCGCGCGGCGCTGGCCGGCGCCGAGGTGGGAGGCGGCGCATGAGCCGGGCCGTGCCGCCGCGCCGGCTGGTGCTGGCCTCCAACAACGCCGGCAAGCTGGCCGAGCTGCAGGCGCTGCTGGCGCCGCTGGCGGTGGAGCTGGTCACGCAGGGCAGCCTCGGCATCCCCGAGGCCGAGGAGCCGCACCGCACCTTCGTCGAGAACGCCTTGGCCAAGGCGCGCCACGCCGCCGCCGCCAGCGGCCTGCCGGCGCTGGCCGACGATGCCGGGCTGTGCGTGGCGGCCTTCGGCGGCGAACCCGGGGTGGACACGGCGCACTACTGCACGCGCTTCGGATATCCGAAGAGCGACGCCAACAACGTGCGCGCGCTGCTGGAGCAGATGCGCGACGTCGAGGACCGCCGCGCCGCGATGGTCAGCACGCTGGTGGCGGTGCGCGCACCCGACGACCCCGAGCCGCTCATCGCCAGCGGCCGCGTCGAGGGCCTGATCGCGCGCGCGCCGGCCGGTGACGGCGGCTTCGGCTTCGACCCGGTGATGTTCCTGCCGGAATTCGGCTGCACGTTCGCGCAGCTGCCCGCCGACGTGAAGAACGCGCACAGCCACCGCGGCCGTGCCGCGCGCGCGATGCTGGCGCTGATGCGGGAGCGCTGGTGGCCGGCCGCATGAGCACGGCGGGCACGCCGGCTGCGGGCGAGGTGGCGCTGCACTGGCAGCGCCCCGGGCAGGTGCACCTCGCGCGCCTGCCGCCGCTGGCGCTCTACGTGCACCTGCCGTGGTGCCTGAAGAAGTGTCCCTACTGCGACTTCAACTCCCATGCCTGGGGAGGGGCGCGTGGGCAGGAGGGTCCGCTGCCGCAGCGCGAGTACGTGCAGGCGTTGCTGGCGGACCTGGAAGCGAGCCTGCCGCTGGTGTGGGGCCGCCCGGTGGTCAGCGTCTTCCTGGGCGGCGGCACGCCGAGCCTGTTCGAGCCGGACGTGATCGCCGAGCTGATCAGCGCCGTGCGCGCGCGCCTGCCGCTCGTGCCCGACGCGGAGATCACGCTGGAGGCCAACCCCGGCACGTTCGAGCGGCAGCGCTTCGCGGCCTTTCGCGCCGCCGGCGTCACGCGCCTGAGCCTGGGCGTGCAGAGCTTCGACGACCGCATGCTCGCGGCGCTGGGCCGCGTGCACGACGCGGCGCAGGCCCGGGCGGCGGCCGAGGAGGCCGCGCGCCACTTCGACACCTTCAACCTCGACCTGATGTACGCGCTGCCCGGGCAGACGCTGCCGGATCTGGCGCGCGACCTGCAGCAGGCGCTGGCGCTCAAGCCGCCGCACCTGTCGGTCTACCACCTGACCATCGAGCCCAACACGGCGTTCGCGCACCGGCCGCCGCCGCTGCCGGACGACGACACCGCCGCCGCCATGCTGGACCTCATCACCGAGCGCACCGAAGCCGCCGGTCTGGCGCGCTACGAGGTCTCGGCCTGCGCGCGGCGCGGCCACCGCTGCGTGCACAACCTGAACTACTGGACGTTCGGCGACTACCTCGGCATCGGCGCCGGCGCGCACGGCAAACTCAGCTTTGCGCAGCGCATCGTGCGCCAGGTGCGCTGGCGCGAGCCGCGGCGCTACATGGAGCAGGCACGCGCCGGCCAGCCGGTGGCCCAGGAGCACGAGGTAGCCGCGCGCGACCTGCCGTTCGAGTTCATGTTGAACGCCCTGCGGCTGCGCGAGGGGTTCGATGCGCGGCTGTTCAGTGAACGCACCGGCTTGCCGATATCGGCGGTATCGGCGACGATCGAGGCCGCGCGCGCGCGCGGCTGGCTCGTCGTCGGTGAGGACGGCCGCATCGCCCCGACGGCGCGCGGCTTCGACTGGTTGAGCGACCTGCAGGCCCTGTTTCTGCCAGACTAGCCGCGTCGGCGGGGGCCGGGGCGCCCACGCGTGGAGGGTGCACCATGCTGGCCATCTACGGCACCTCCGGCCTGATCTACCGCGGCGCCATCGAGGATCTGCGGCGCGTGCTGCCGACCCTTCGCAGCGCCCGCACGCGCGCGCTGGCGGTGGAAGTCGACCGGCCCGACTTCGCCGACAGCGGCTGGCAGCCGGATCGCGTCGGCCGCCACGCCGGCGGCGGCCCGACGCTGCCGCGTCCGGCGGCGGTGGCGGTGCAGGCCTACGGCGAGGTCCAGCACCCGGCGCCGACGCGTCACCCGCTGGAGCGCGTGAGCGACGTCATGACCCCGACGGTCGTCAGCGTCGGCCAGGACGAGACGCTGCAGCAGGCGTGGCAGACGTTGGAGGCGCGCGGGCTTGGCCAGGCGCCGGTGGTGGCGGCAGGGGGGGCGCTGGTGGGGTTGCTGACCCGTGCCGAGCTGCTGCGCGCCGACCGCCTGCCGCGGCCGGACGAGCATCCGCTGGTGTGGCGCGCGTTTCTGGCGCAGCCGGTCGCGGCGGTGATGGTCTCGCCGGTACCGGCCGTGGAGCCGGACATGCCCCTGCGGCGGCTGGCGCTGCTGCTGCTGGAGACCGGGCTGCCCGGGGTGCCGGTGGTGCGGGCGGATGGGGCGCTTGGCGGCTTCGTCTCGCGCACCGACGTGCTCAAGGCCATCGTGCACGATCCGCCGCTGGATCTGTGGGCCGGCTGAGCGACAATAGCCCATCCGGGCGCCCCGCCGGGGCGGCCCGATACCGTCCACCGCGCCGCCGTCAGCGGCGGCGCTGCTTCGATCGCGCCGTGAACACGTCCCCATCCAACACCGTTGCCGAACTCGATGCCGCCACCGGCGGCGCGTTCAGCGCCCCCACGCCGGGCGAGCGTGCCGCGCGCCTGCGCACTTGGCTGGCCGGCGAGCCACCGCTGGAGCTGCTGCGCGCCGTCTACCGCGAGCTGGCCCCGCGCGACAAGGGCGCAGCCAAGCTGGTCAAGGAGCGGCTGGAGGAGTGCAAGCGCGCCCGGGCGCAGGACGAGGCCGCCGCCGAGTGGGCCGCGCGCGCCGAGGCGCTGCTGGCGCAGGCGCGGCTGCCGCTGGCCGATGCGCTGGCCTGGGAGCGTGACGCCGCCAAGGCCGGCGCCCCGCTGTCGCGCGAGCCGCTGGCCACGTGGCGCCAGCGCCTGGCCGAGCGCGCGCGCGCGGTGGAGGAGCTGACCACGCGCGTGCAGGTCGAGCGCGAGGCCGCCAGCCTGCTGGTGCAACGCATCGACATGCTGTCCACGCGGCCGATCGCCGAGGCCGAGGCCGCGCACGAGACGCTGGCGCGCGACGTCGCGCAGTGGCAGGCGCGCGCCGAGGCGCTGGCGGCGGCGCCGGCGGCCGCCGATCTGGAGCCGCGCCACGCCGCCCAGCTGCAGGCCGCGCGCCAGCAGGTCGGCGCGGTGTGGCAGGCGTTCGACGCCGCGCTGGCACAGGCGCGCCGCGCGCGCGACGACGCGCAGGCCGCCCTGCCGGGGGTGCCGCTGTGGGACGACGAGCTGCGTGCGCTGCGCGGCGAGGCCGTGGCCGCCGCGCCGGCGGCCGTGCCCAAGGCGGTGCAGGCACTGGCGCAAGCCGAGCTGCTGCCCAAGGTCGAGGCCCTGGAGCGCGAGCTGGCCGAGGGGCACACCAAGGCGATGGTGCGGCTGGCCGGCGAGCTGCGCCACCTGGTCAAGCAGCACGGGCGCCACGCCGGCCCCGACATCGAGGCGCGCGCGCAGGCGGCGCTGGCCAAGGCCAAGGAGCTGGAGGACTGGGCGCGCTGGCGCGCCGACCAGCTGCGCGAGGAGCTGCTGGCCAAGGCCGAGGCGCTGACCCAGGGCGAGGAAACCCAGCGCCCCAAGGGCCGCGCGCTGCAGGAGGCGATTCGCCAGCTGCGCGAACAGTGGCGCGCCGTCGACCAGGGCGGGGTGCCGCCCAACCAGTCGCTGTGGAAGCGCTTCGATGCCGCCTGCAACCGTGCGCACGAGGCGCTGCAGGCCTGGCGCGAGGAGCTCAAGGCGCAGCACGAGGCCGCGCAGGCCGCGCGTCGCGCGCTGATCGAGGAGGTGCGCGCATGGACGGCGGCGCACGCCGAGGACGAGGACTGGAAGGCGCAGCTGCGCGACCTGCACGCGCTGGCCGAGCGCTGGCGCCACGCCGGCCACGTCGGCGAGAAGGCGTTCGCCGAGCTGCAGGCGCAGTGGAAGGAGGCGATGGCGGCGGCGCACGCACGGCTGGAAGCCGCGCAGGCCGACAGCGTGCAGCGTCGCCAGGCATTGATCGCCGAGGCGCAGGCGCTGGCGGCCGAGCCGCGCGTGCGGCTGGAGGCGGTGCGCGCGCTGCAGCAGCGCTGGCAGGAGGAGGCGCAGCGCGTGCCGCTGGAGCGGCGCAAGGAACAGAAGCTCTGGGAGGCGTTCCGTGCGCCGCTGGACGAAGCCTTCGCGCGCCGGCAGGCCGAGCGCGCGCAGCAGCAGGCGGCGCTGTCGGCGCACGACGCCGCCGTCGTCGAGGCAGCGCGGGCGCTGGAGCAGGCGTGCGCCGAGGAGGATGTGTCGGCCATCCGCGCCGCGATGGAGGCGCTGCGCCGCGCCGTCGAGCAGCCGCCCGCACCGGCGAACGAGGCGGCGGAGCCGGCGCCGCAGGCCGCGGCGTCCGCCCCCGCAGCCGAGTCGCCGGCGCGGCCACTGGTGGCGCGGCGCGGCGATGACCGGCCGGGCGCGGCACCGGCCGCGGCTCCGGTGCCGGGACGCCCGCGCGCCGGTGCACCCGCCGCGCGGCGGGGCGAAGGAGGCGAGCGTGGGTCGGCGCGGCCGCGGCTGGGGGATGCCGCCTTCCGCGCCCAGCGCCAGGCGCTGCAGCTGGCCGAGACGAAGCTGCGCGAGCTGGCCGCGCGCGCCCAGGGGCAGGCGGTGGCCGCGCTGCTGCAGGCGTGGGCCGGGCGCGACGCCCAGGCGCTGCCGGCGGCGGCCCAGCCGGGCCGCGCGGCGGCGGCTGCGCGCGCGCTGTGGGCGCGCGCGCTGGCCGAGGCGCCCGGTGCCGACACCGCGGCGGCCGACGAGGCGTTGCTGCGGCTGGAGATCGCCGCCGACCTGCCGACGCCGGCCGAGCACCAGGAGGCGCGCCGGCGCCTGCAGCTGCAGCTGCTGACGCGGCGCCACGAGCCGGGGCCGGCGGAAACCTGGGCGCAAGACGTGGCGCGCGTGCTGGCCACGGCGCACGACGAGGCGCGCGCGCGCCGGCTGCAGGCTGCGCTCAGGGTGCTGCTGCGTCGCTGACCGCCGCCGGCAGCGCCGCGGCGCTGGCGGGCGCCTGCGGGTGCGCGAACAGCGCATCCAGCAGCGCCGTCCAGCGCGGGTGCTCGGCCGCCAGCCGCGCGCGGTCCACGCAATGGGCCTCGCACGAGACGGCGAAGAATTCCGCCGGAGACTGCGCGGCGTAGGCGTCCAGCCACGGCGCCGGGCCGCCGAAGTGCTCGTGCATGACGACACGGCGGCGATGCGTCTCGTAGGCTGCCTGCAGCGTCTGCCGCCACAGGGCGTGCGCCGCGCGCGCCTGCAGCCCGAGCCAGCCGTCCGGCAGCCGCGGGCAGCCGTCCGCCGGCTGTCCCAGCGGCTTGCCGTGCATGTCGATGGCGTGGGCGAATTCGTGGATCACCAGGTTGTGACCGACGCCCTGGCCATCCGGAGCGCCCAGCACGCGCGGCCAAGCCAGCACGATCGGTCCCCCCTGCATCGCCTCGCCGGCCAGCTCCTCGTCGTACTCGTGCACGATGCCGGCTTCGTCGGTGACGCGTCGCGGCGCGCGTACCTCGTGCGGGTGCAGGATGATGCCGACGAAACCGTCGTACCAGGCCAGCGCCGGCAGCCCCCGATGCCGCAGCGGCAGGCAGGCCTGCGCCGCCACCAGCAGCGCCTTGAAATCGTCGATCACCAGTCCGTGCGCGCCGCTGAAGCGCTTGCGCGCCAGGAACGCGGCCGCCAGTGCGCGCAGCCGCTGGCGCTCGGCCTCGCTCAGATCCTGCAGCAGCGGCAGCGCCGCCACCACGCGCTCCCACAGCGCCTGCGGGATGGCGGCCGGATCGCCACGGCGCAGGCGCCAGCGCCGCCATGCGGTGCGCCACAGACGCCGCAGCCGTTCGCCCAGCGCCATGGCGGCTTCAGTCCCCCGGGGCGGCCAGCCGCCAGCCACCGCCCGGCTGCAGCTGCAGGATCCGCAGCCGCGGCGGCTGCGCACGGGCGTCCCAGTCGCTCAGCACCAGCCGCGGCGCTCCGCCGGGCATCCGGTGCACGGCCGGGCGGTGCGTGTGGCCGTGGATGACGCCGTCGGCGCGCGCGGCCTGGCGCGCCTGCTCCACCACCGCCGGCTCGACGTCGGCCAGCCCGAGCCCCTGCCGCAGGCGCTGCGCCTGGTGGCGCTGACTCTGCGCGCGCAGCGCGCGCGCCCGCTGCAGCCGCTCCTGCAGCGGCAGCGCGAGGAACGCCGCCTGCCACGCCGGTGAACGCACGTCGGCGCGAAAGCGCTGGTAGTCCGTGTCGCCGGTGCACCAGGCGTCGCCGTGCGCCAGCAGCCAGCGCCAGCCGCCCCAGTCCAGCACCGCAGTGTCCGGCAGCAGGGCTGCGCCGCTGGCGGCGGCAAACCGCGGGCCGAGCAGGAAGTCGCGGTTGCCGTGCATCAGCCACAGGGGCCGCTGTGCCGCCGCTGCACGCAGAGCGGCGGCGACGCTGCGCGCCAGCGCCGCCTCCGGGCTGCTCGCCTCGTCCAGCAGGTCGTCACCGACCCAGACCTCGAACAGGTCGCCCAGGATCAGCAGGCCGTCGAACGGGGCGCGTCGCAGGTGGTCCAGGAACGCCCGCGCGGTGGCCTCGTCGCCGGGCTGCAGGTGCAGGTCGGCGATGCAGTCCAGCCGCTGCGCCCCGCTCGGTGGCGTCACCGTGGCGGCTGCGGCGGCCGGCGGCACGGCATCCCCGGTCACGGCTGCACGATCACCGCCTTGGTGATGACGACGTCCTCCAGCGGCACGTCGTCGTGGAAGCCGCGCCGGCCGGTGCGCACCTGGCGGATCGCGTCGACCACCTCGGTGCCCTTGACGACGCGGCCGAATACCGCGTAGCCCCAGCCCTGCAGGGTCGGTGCGGTGTGGTTGAGGAAATCGTTGTCCGCGACGTTGATGAAGAACTGCGCGGTGGCCGAGTGCGGGGCCTGCGTGCGCGCCATCGCGATGGTGTAGCGCTCGTTCTTGAGGCCGTTGGCGGCCTCGTTCTCGATCGGGGCGCGCGTGGCCTTTTGCTTCATGCCGGGCTCGAAGCCGCCGCCCTGGATCATGAAGCCGTCGATGACGCGGTGGAAGATCGTGCCGTCGTAGTGGCCGTCGCGCACGTAGGCAAGGAAGTTCTCCACCGTCTTGGGCGCCTTGGTGGCGTCCAGCTCCAGGGTGATGACGCCGCGGCCGGCGATGTGCAGTTCGACTTGGGGGTTCACGCTTCGGGCTCCGGTTGGGGCGCTGGCGGCCTTGGGGGCCGCGCGCGCCGGGGTGGTGCCGGCCTGCGCGCGCACCAGCGGCGCGGCACAGGCCAGCAGCAAGGCTGACAGCAGGAGGCGACGGTCGGGCATGGCCAGGGTCGATCCGAGTGAGGGTGAGCGCCTCAGCGCCCGGTGGATTGCAGCAGCTGGCGCAGCGCGGCGGCGCGCTCGGGCAGACCGGGCTGGTCGGGCTGCAGCGCCAGCGCCCGCTGCCAGTGCCCCAGCGCCAGCTGGGCGTAGACGTCACCCAGGTTGCGGTGCGCCGTGGCGTAATCGGGGTGCGCGCGCAGCGCCGCTTCCAGCGCCATGCGCGCCTCGCCCAGCCGGCCGGCGGCCGCGTGCAGCACCGCCAGGTTGTTGTACGGCTCGGGCAGCTCGGGGTACTCGCGCGTCAGCTGCTCGTAGGTGGCCTGCGCGGCGGCGGCATCCCCCGCGCGCGCCTGCGCCACCCCCAGCAGCAGCCGCGCCCGCGCGTCGGCGGGGTGGTCCTGCAGCCAGCCCTGCAGCGCCTGCAGCGCCAGCGTGGCCTGCCCGGCGGCCAGCTGGCGCTGCGCCTGGGCGAGCAACGCCTCGCCATCCTGCCCCGGCTGCGCCCACGCCAGCCACGGCGCCAGCAGCAGCGCCAGCCACGCGGCACGTGCGCGGCGACGCGCCTGGGCGCGTGGCGAGGGCAGGGTGGCAGCGGGGGCGAAACGGCAGGACATCGGGACGGGACGGGCGGTGCACAATACGCGCCTTTGCGGACCGATTGTAGAGCCCGGTGCCCTGGTGCGCCGCGCCCCCTTTCCATGACCCTGCGCATCCACAACACCCTGACCCGACGCCTGGAGCCGTTCGCGCCGCTGGAGCCCGGCCACGTGCGCATGTACGTGTGCGGCATGACGGTGTACGACCTGTGCCACCTCGGCCATGCGCGCTCGATGGTGGCGTTCGACGTCGTGCAGCGCTGGCTCAAGGCCAGCGGCTGGCGCGTCACCTACGTGCGCAACATCACCGACATCGACGACAAGATCATCGCCCGCGCGCTGAAGAACGGCGAGACGATCCGCGCGCTGACCGACCGCATGATCGCCGCGATGCACGAGGACGCCGATGCGCTGGGCATCGAGCGGCCGACGCACGAGCCGCGCGCCACCGACTACGTGCCGCAGATGCTGGACCTGATCGGCCGGCTGGAGGCGCGCGGTCACGCCTACCGCAGCGCCGACGGCGATGTCAACTACGCGGTGCGCTCCTTCCCCGGCTACGGCAAGCTGTCAGGCAAGAGCCTGGAGGAGCTGCGCGCCGGCGAGCGCGTCGGGGTGGACGCCACCAAGCGCGATCCCCTCGACTTCGTGCTGTGGAAGGCCGCCAAGCCGGGCGAGCCGCCCGAGGCGCAGTGGGACAGCCCGTTCGGCCGCGGCCGGCCCGGCTGGCACATCGAATGCTCGGCGATGAGCTGCGCGCTGCTGGGCGACAGCTTCGACATCCACGGCGGCGGCGCCGACCTGCAGTTCCCGCACCACGAGAACGAGATCGCGCAGAGCGAGGCCGCCACCGGCCAGCCGCTGGCGCGCATCTGGATGCACAACGGCTTCGTGCGCGTTGACGGCGAGAAGATGTCCAAGAGCCTGGGCAACTTCTTCACCATCCGCGAGGTGCTGGCGCGCTACGACGCCGAGACGGTGCGCTTCTTCATCGTGCGCGCGCACTACCGCAGCCCGCTGAACTACGGCGACCAGCATCTGGACGACGCGCGCGCGGCGCTCAAGCGCCTCTACACGGCGCTGGCGGCGGTGCCGCCGGCCGACGTCGGCGCGATCGACTGGGACGGCCCGTGGGCGGCGCGCTTCAAGGCGGCGATGGACGAGGACTTCGGCACCCCCGAGGCGGTGGCGGTGCTGTTCGAGCTGGCCGCCGAGGTCAACCGCACGCGCGACGCGCGCCTGAGCGGCCTGCTGCGTGCGCTGGGCGGCGTGCTCGGCCTGCTGCAGCAGGAACCCCAGGCCTTTTTGCGTGCCGGCGCGGGGCTGGACGAGGCCACGATCGAGGCGCGCATCGCCGAGCGCGCCGCGGCCAAGGCGGCGCGCGACTGGGCCACCGCCGACCGCATCCGCGCCGAACTGGCCGCCCAGGGCATCGTGCTGAAGGACGGCCCCGGCGGCACCACGTGGGAACGCGCATGAGCGCGGCGCGCCGCGCTGCCGCCGGTGCCTGGATGCCGCCGCCGGCGGCGGTGCCGTCCGCCGGCGGCTTCGTGCCCGCGTACTGGGACGAGGGCTGCCGCCACCTGTGCGCGCGCGACCGGGTGCTGGCGCGTCTGATTCCGCAGTACGGCCAGGCCTGCCTGCAGTCGCGCGGCGACCCGTTCACGACGCTGGCACGCAGCGTGGTCGGCCAGCAGATCTCGGTCAAGGCGGCGCAGGCGGTGTGGGACCGGCTGCTGGCCGCACTCGGCGCCGCCGACGGCGTGACGCCGGCGGCGCTGCTGGCGGCCGGTCCCGAGGCGCTGCGTGCCGCGGGCCTGAGCGCGCGCAAGGTCGAATACCTGTTCGACCTGGCGCGGCACTTCGATGAAGGACGCATCGACCCGGCGGCTTGGCATGCGATGGAGGACGAGGCCATCATCCGCGAGCTGGTGGCCATCCGCGGCATCGGGCGCTGGACGGCGGAGATGTTCCTGATCTTCTGCCTGCTGCGGCCGGACGTGCTGCCGCTGGACGACGTCGGCCTGCTGCGCGGCATCAGCCAGTGCTATTTTTCCGGTGAGCCGGTCAGCCGCAGCGACGCGCGCGAGGTGGCGGCGGCCTGGGCGCCGTTCCGCAGCGTGGCGACTTGGTATATTTGGCGGTCGCTGGATCCGATCCCGGTGGCCTATTGACGACATCCCCGGCGGCGCGTCGGTGCCGCCGCATGCCGGGCCGCGCCAGATGGCCCGATGGAGCGTGACGACCGTGGCCAAACGCAATTTCCTGGATTTCGAGCAGCCGATCGCCGAGCTGGAGGCCAAGATCGAGGAGCTGCGCTACGTGCAGAACGAGTCGGCGGTCGACATCTCCGAGGAGATCGAGCGCCTGAGCCAGAAGAGCCTGCAGCTGACCAAGGACATCTACGCCAAGCTGACGCCGTGGCAGGTGACCAAGATCGCGCGCCACAGCGACCGGCCCTACACGCTGGACTACGTGCGGGAGATCTTCACGCACTGGACCGAGCTGCACGGCGACCGCCACTTCGCCGACGACGCCAGCATCGTGGCGGGGCTGGCGCGCTTCAACGGCCAGCCGTGCGCCGTCATCGGCCACCAGAAGGGCCGCGACACCAAGGAGCGCGCGCTGCGCAACTTCGGCATGACCAAGCCGGAGGGCTACCGCAAGGCGCTGCGCGTCATGAAGCTGGCCGAGAAGTTCCGCCTGCCGGTGTTCACCTTCGTCGACACGCCGGGCGCCTATCCCGGCATCGACGCCGAGGAGCGCAACCAGTCCGAGGCGATCGGGCGCAACATCTTCGAGATGGCGCAGCTGGAAGTGCCGATCATCAGCACCATCATCGGCGAGGGCGGCTCGGGCGGTGCGCTGGCCATCGCCGTGGCCGACCAGGTGCTGATGCTGCAGTACGCCGTCTATTCGGTGATCAGCCCGGAGGGCTGCGCCTCGATCCTGTGGAAGACCGCCGACAAGGCGCCGGAGGCCGCCGAGGCGCTGGGCATCACCGCGCACCGGCTCAAGGCCCTGGGGCTGGTGGACAAGATCGTCAGCGAGCCGGTGGGCGGCGCGCACCGCGACCCGCAGCAGATGGCCGCGCTGCTCAAGCGCGCGCTGGCCGAGGCGCTGCGCCAGGTGGCCGATCTGGATGCGGCCGCGCTGATCGAACGCCGTCATGCCCGCCTGCAGGCCTTCGGCCGCTTCACCGACACCAAGGCCGGCCGCGCCTGAGGCGGCGGTCGCGGCGCTGGCCGCCTGGGCGCGGCGCCATCCCGACCTCGACCGGGGCGCCATGCCGCTGCTGGTGGCCTTCAGCGGCGGGGCCGACTCCACCGCGCTGCTGTTGGCGGCGGCGCAGCGCTGGGGCGCGCGCGTGCAGGCGCTGCACGTGCACCACGGGCTGCAGCCGGCCGCCGAGGCCTTCGCCGAGCATGCGCAGCGGGTCTGCGCCCAATGGGGGGTGGCGCTGCAGGTGCGGCGCGTGCGGGTGGAGCGGGTGGCGCGGCGCAGCCCGGAGGAGGCCGCGCGCCACGCGCGCTACGCGGCGCTGGCCGACGCCGCGCGCCAGGCGCAGGCGGCGGCGGTGCTGCTGGCGCACCACGCGCTGGACCAGATCGAGACCGTGCTGCTGGCGCTGACGCGCGGGGCGGGGCTGCCGGGGCTGGCGGCGATGCCGGAGCGCGTCGAGCGCGACGGCGTGACGTTTGCCCGGCCGCTGCTGCAGGCCGACGGGCGTGCGCTGCGCGCGCAACTGGCCGCCGCCGGCGTGCCGTGGATCGACGACCCCACCAACGCCGACCCGCAGCGCACGCGCAACCGGCTGCGCCAGCTGGTGCTGCCGACGCTGCTGCAGGCCTTTCCGCAGGCGCCGCAGACGTTCGCGCGCAGCGCACGCCACGCCGCCAGCGCGCAGGCGCTGCTGGAGGCGCTGGCGGCGCAGGATCTGGCGCGGCTGGGAGAGCCGCCGCGGCTCAGTGCGCTGCGTGCGCTGTCCTCGCCGCGGCGCCTCAACGCGCTGCGCCTGTGGCTGCGGCAGCGTCACGGCGCGCAGGCCAGCGACGCCCAGTGGCAGGCCCTCGATGCCCAGATCGAGGCGGCGCGCACGCGCGGCCAGCGCATCGAGCTGCGCCTGGGGCCGGGGCGCATTCGCCGCGCCGGCGACGCGATCGCGTGGACCCCCGACGCTAGCGCCGCCACCACCACAGCAGCAGCGACAGCAGCGCCGACACCAGCAGACTCGTGCCGAGCGGAAAGTAGAAGCTGAAGCCGTCGCGCTCGATGGCGATGTCGCCCGGCAGCCGGCCCCATGGCAGGCGCGCCAGCCACGGCCACAGCAGCCCGGCCAGCACCAGCACGACCCCCAGCGTGATCAGGACGCGTTGCATGGCCACCTATAATCACAGGGTTTGCCCGCCCTTGGCGCGGGCGCCTGCTTTGATTCTTCCATGGCACTGATCGTTCACAAATACGGCGGCACCTCGATGGGCTCGACCGAGCGCATCCGCAACGTCGCCAAGCGCGTGGCCAAGTGGGTGCGCGCCGGCCATCAGCTGGTGGTGGTCCCCAGCGCGATGAGTGGCGAGACCAACCGGCTGCTGGCGCTGGCCAAGGAGGTGGCGCCGGAGCGCCCCGATGCGGCCTACTACCGCGAGCTCGACCAGCTGGCCGCCACCGGCGAGCAGGTCTCGGTGGGCCTGCTGGCCATCGCGCTGCAGGCCGAAGGGCTGCAGGCCGTCTCGTACTGCGGCTGGCAGGTGCCGATCCGCACCAACAGCGCCTACACCAAGGCGCGCATCGAGTCGATCGACGACGCGCGCATCCGCGCCGATCTGGCGGCAGGCAAGGTGGTCATCATCACCGGCTTCCAGGGCGTCGACGCCGGCGGCAACGTGACGACGCTGGGCCGTGGCGGCTCGGACACCTCGGCGGTGGCGGTGGCCGCGGCGATCAAGGCCGACGAGTGCCTGATCTACACCGACGTCGACGGTGTCTACACCACCGACCCGCGCGTCGTGCCCGAGGCGCGCCGCCTGCAGCGCATCAGCTTCGAGGAAATGCTGGAGATGGCCAGCATGGGCAGCAAGGTGCTGCAGATCCGCTCGGTGGAGTTCGCCGGCAAGTACCGCGTGCCGATCCGTGTGCTGTCCAGTTTCACGCCCTGGGACATCCCCCTCGAGGAGGAGGCCCGCAGCGGCACCCTGATCACGTTCGAGGAAGACGCATCCATGGAACAAGCCGTCGTATCCGGCATCGCCTTCAACCGCGACGAGGCCAAGATCTCCGTGCTCGGGGTGCCCGACCGTCCCGGCATCGCCGCCCAGATCCTGGGTGCGGTGGCCGACGCCAACGTCGACGTCGACGTCATCATCCAGAACGTCGGCAAGGACGGCCGCACCGACTTCAGCTTCACCGTCCACCGCAACGACCTCAACCGCGCGCTGGACGTGCTGCGCAACCAGGTGGTGCCGGCGCTCGGCGCCAGCGACGTGGTGGGCGACGCGCGCATCTGCAAGGTCAGCGTCGTCGGCATCGGCATGCGCAGCCACGTCGGCGTGGCCAGCCGCATGTTCCGCTGCCTCGCCGCCGAAGGCATCAACATCCAGATGATCTCCACCTCCGAAATCAAGATCTCGGTGGTCATCGACGAGAAGTACATGGAACTCGCGGTGCGCGCGCTGCACCGCGAGTTCGACCTCGACCAGCCGGAGGACACCCTGCAGGGGGCGTGAAAAAGTCCCGTTGCGCCGCGCAATCGGCCCGATCTTCGGGTATGATGGCGGCTTCACGGAGTGATGACCGAGAGGCCGAAGGTGCTCCCCTGCTAAGGGAGTATACGGGCTAAAACCCGTATCGAGGGTTCGAATCCCTCTCACTCCGCCACTGACCCCGCCCGCCTTGTCCGCGCGCGGGGTTTCGTTTTGGCGGCGCTATCATCGCGCATCCGTCGCCTCGTCGGCGGCGTCGAACGAGGAGCAAGGCATCATGGATGTCAGGAGCAAGGGCTGGCAGCGGCGGCGGCTGCTGGCCGCCGCGCTGGCAGCGGCGGGGCCGTGGGCATGGGCGCAGGGGCGCGAGGCGCAGCCGTGGCCGCAGCGGCCGGTCAAGCTGATCGTGGGTTTTCCGCCCGGCTCGTCGCCGGACACGATGGCGCGCACGATCGCCGAACCGCTGGCGGCGCATCTGGGCCAGCCGGTGGTGGTGGACAACCGGCCCGGCGCCGGCGGCGCCATCGGCGCCGATGCGGTGGCGCGCGCCACCGACGGGCACACGCTCGGCCTGATGATCAACGGCAACCTGACGATCGCCAAGATCCTCAACCCGGCCACGCCGTACGATCCGCTCACCGATCTGGCGCCGGTGAGCCTGCTGGCCACCGCGCCGCTGGTGCTGTGCGCGGCGCCCACGGTGGCGGCGCGCGGCGCGGCGGTGCTGCAGGCTGCGCGCGAGGCCGGCGGGCAGTGGAACTACGGCTCGCCGGGCGTCGGCACGGTGGCGCACATCGGCATGGAGATGATCCAGGCGCGCGCCGGCTGGCGCGCCGTGCACGTGCCCTTCCCCGGCAACCCGCAGGTCATCCAGGCGATGCTGCGCGGCGAGGTGCAGCTGGCGCTGCTGCCGCCGGGGCTGGCGCTGCAGCAGGCCTCGGCCGGCAAGCTGCAGGCGGTGGCGCTGACCAGCGCCGGGCGCAGCACGCTGGCGCCCCAGGTGCCCTCACTGGGGGAGCTGGGGCTGGATGGCGTGCAGCTGGAGATCTGGAACGCGGTGGCGGCGCCGCGCGCGATGCCGGCGGCGCACATCGAGCGCGTGGCCACGGCGCTGGCGGCGATCCTGCGCGAGCCGGCCGTGCGTGACAAGCTCTTCCAGCAAGGCTGGCAGGTGGCCGGCACCGCGCCGGAGGGGCTGGCGCGCCGCATCCAGAGCGACACCGCGCGCATGCGCGCCGTCATCGAGCGGCTGGGGCTGCGGGTGGGGTGAGCGTGATGCAACGGGATGTGCGAGACCTGATCGGCGGCCTGCTGATGGCTGCCGTGGGCGCGGCAGCGGCGCTGTATGCGCAGGCGCACTACGAGCTGGGCGAGCTGCGCAACATGGGGCCGGGGTTTTTTCCGGTGGTGCTGGGCTGGGTGCTGGCGGTGCTGGGTGTGCTGATCGCGCTGCCGGCGCTGCTGCGCCCCGGCGAGTCGATCCAGCTGGCGGGCCGTGCCGCGCTGTGCGTGATCGGTTCCATCGTGGTGTTCGGGCTGCTGCTCAAGCCCGCCGGGCTGGTGCCGGCCACCGTGGCGGCGGTGCTGGTGGCGTCGCTAGCGGACGCGCGCTTCACCTGGCGCACGCGGCTGCTGACGGCGGCGGCGATCGCCGCGCTGGCGTGGCTGATCTTCATCGCGGGCCTGGGCATGGTGCTGCCGAGCTGGCCCTGGAGTGCCTGAAACGATGGACGTCTGGCAAGGATTGCTGTTCGGCCTGCAGCAGGCCATGCAGCCGATGATGCTGCTGTACTGCTTCATCGGCGTCTTCATCGGCACGCTGATCGGCGTGCTGCCCGGCATCGGCGCGATGGCCACCATCTCGCTGCTGCTGCCGGTCACCTACCACATTCCGCCCACCGCCGCCATCATCATGCTGGCCGGCGTCTACTACGGCGCGCAGTACGGTGGCTCCACCGCCTCGATCCTGCTGAACCTGCCCGGCACCCCCTCATCGGCGGTGACCTGCCTGGACGGCTACCAGATGGCCAAGCGGGGTCGCGCCGGCGTGGCGCTGTTCATGACGACGATCGCCTCCTTCGTCGGCTCGATGCTCGGGGTGGCGATCCTGGCCGGCTTCGCGCCTGCGATCGCCGAGGTCGGCCTCAAGTTCGGCCCGGCGGAGTATTTCGCGATGATGGCGCTGGGGTTGCTGGCGGCCTCGACGCTGGCCTCCGGCTCGCCGCTCAAGGGGCTGGCGATGGTGGTGCTGGGGCTGCTGCTGGGCACCGTCGGCACCGACGTCAACTCCGGCGTGGCGCGCTTCCACTTCGACGTGCCGGAGCTGATGGACGGCCTCAACATCGTCGCGCTGGCGATGGGGCTGTTCGGCATCGCCGAGGTGATCGGCTCGGTCAACCAGCCGCGCGACGGTCACATGACGCACGCCATCCGTCTGCGCGACATGCTGCCGACGCGCGAGGACTGGCGCCGCTCGTGGATGCCGATGCTGCGCGGCACCGGCATCGGCTCGTTCTTCGGCGCGCTGCCCGGCACGGGCGCGTCGATCGCCTCCTTCATGTCCTACGCGGTGGAAAAGCGCGTCGCCAAGGATCCCTCGCGCTTCGGCAAGGGCGCCATCGAGGGCGTGGTGGGGCCGGAGGCGTCCAACAACGCCGCGGCGCAGACCGCCTTCGTGCCGACGCTGTCGCTGGGCATCCCGGGTGATGCGGTGATGGCGCTGATGCTGGGCGCGCTGATCATCCACGGCATCCAGCCCGGGCCGCTGCTGATGAGCAACCAGCCGGATCTGTTCTGGGGCCTGATCGTGAGCTTTGCGATCGGCAACATCCTGCTGGTGATCCTGAACCTGCCCCTGGTGGGCATGTGGGTGGCGATCCTGCGCATCCCGTACCACGTGCTGTACCCGGCGATCCTGATCTTCATCGCGCTGGGCACCTACAGCGTCAACAACAACGTGTTCGACATCCACATGGTGGCGGCGATCGGCGCAGTGGGCTATCTGCTGGCGGTGCTGCGCTTCGAGGCCGCGCCGCTGATGCTGGGCTTCGTGCTCGGGCCGCTGATGGAGGAGAACCTGCGCCGCGCGATGCTGCTGTCGCGCGGCGACCCGGCGATCTTCGTCGAGCGCCCGATCAGCGCGGCATTCCTTGGCGCCGCAGCGCTGCTGTTCCTGTGGAGCCTGTGGGGCGTGCTGAAGCGCACGCTGCGTGAGCGTGAGCGCACCGCCGGCTGAGGCTCCAGGCGTCGCGCCCGGCGCGGCGCGCGTGCTGCGGGTGCTGGGCACCGGCGGCACCATCGCCGGCCGCGCCGCCCGCGCCGACGACCTGATCGGCTACCAGGCCGGGGTCGTCGCGGTGCAGGACCTGCTGCAGGGCCTGCCGGAGCCGCCGGGCTGGACGCTGCAGGCGCAGCAGGTGGCCAACGTCGACAGCAAGGACATGACGGTGGCGGTGTGGCGCGCCCTGCTGCAGGCGGTGCACGCGGCGCTGCTCGACCCGGCGGTGGGCGCGGTGCTGGTGACGCACGGCACCGACACGCTGGAAGAGACCGCCTGGCTGCTGCAGGCGGCGCTGGCGCCGGCCAAGCCGGTGGTGCTGACCGGCGCGATGCGACCGGCCACGGCGCTGGCGCCGGACGGGCCGCAGAACCTGGCCGAGGCGTTGGTGCTGGCCACCGATCAGGGCACGCAGGGCGCCGGCGGCGTGTGGGTGACGCTGGCCGGGCGCGTCTTCGACGCCGCCGCGGTGCGCAAGGTGCACCCGGCGCGGGTGGACGCCTTCGGCGGCGGCGACGCCGGGCCGGCGGCGTGGGTGGAGGGCGGGCGCGTGCGCTGGCTGCTCGACCCGGCGGCGCGGGTGGCGGCGCTGGCCGCGCGGGCGCACACCGGGGCGCCGGCGCGGCCGCCGTGGCAGGTCGAGGCGTGGCCGCGGGTGGAGTGGATCACCAGCCACGGCGGCGCCGATGGCGCCCTGGTGCGCGCGCTGCTGGCGCAGCGGCGCGCGGCGCGGGCGGGGCAGGATGCCGACGCGCCGCTGGCGGGGCTGGTGGTGGCCGGCACCGGCAACGGCTCGGTGCACGCCGAGCTGGCCGACGCGCTGCGGCAGGCGCAGCAGGAGGGCGTGGCGGTTTGGATCACGACGCGCTGCGCCGAAGGGGAGGTGCTGCCGTCCCCCCATGGACGAGGCGCTGGCGGCTGGACGGTGACGTCGCTGCCGCCGGCCAAGGCGCGCGTCAGCCTGATGCTGGCGCTGCTGGGGCAGGCGGTTCCGCGCTGAGGGCCCCGCGGCCGCGCCCCGGTCACGGCCGGCACGCGCGCCGGCCCGGGCCGCAGCCTGGTGGATCAGCTCTCCAGCGCCTCGAACACGCGCTGGGTGATCTCCTCGACGGTGCCCAGGCCGGAGATGCGGCGGTAGCGCGGCGCCCCGGCGGGGTCGCGCTCGGCCCACTCGCGGTAATAGTCGACCAGCGGTCGGGTCTGCGCGGCGTAGACCTCGAGGCGCTTGCGCACCGTCTCCTCCTTGTCGTCGTCGCGCTGGATCAGATCCTCACCCGTGACGTCGTCCTTGCCCGGTACCTTGGGCGGGTTGTACTTGACGTGGTAGGTGCGTCCGGAGGCCGGATGCACGCGCCGCCCGCTCATGCGTTCGATGATGGCGTCGAACGGTACGTCGATTTCCAGCACGACGTCGAGCTTGACGCCGGCCTCGCGCATCGCCTCGGCCTGCGGGATGGTGCGCGGAAAGCCGTCGAACAGGAAGCCGTTGGCGCAGTCGGGCTGGGCGATGCGATCCTTGACCAGGCCGATGATGATGTCGTCGCTGACCAGCCCGCCGGCGTCCATCACCTGCTTGGCGGCCAGCCCCAGCGGGGTGCCGGCCTTGACGGCGGCACGCAGCATGTCGCCGGTGGAGATC
>NZ_VJND01000015.1 GCF_007556605.1 Tepidimonas sediminis
CCACCCCCCCGGAGACGACCCCCATGGCGCGCATCACCGCCTCCGTCTACACCAGCCACGTGCCGGCCATCGGCGCGGCCATCGACCACGGCAAGACCCACGAGCCGTACTGGCAGCCGGTGTTCGCCGGCTACGAATTTTCCAAGCAGTGGCTGCGCGAGCACATGCCCGACGTGGTCTTCCTCGTCTATAACGACCACGCCACCGCGTTCAGCCTGGAGCTGATCCCGACCTTTGCCATCGGCACCGCGGCGCGCTTCTCCATCGCCGACGAGGGCTGGGGCCCGCGGCCGGTGCCGGAGGTGATCGGCCACCCGGAACTGGCCAGCCACATCGCGCAGAGCGTCATCCAGGACGACTTCGATCTGACCATCGTCAACAGGATGGAACTGGACCACGGCCTGACGGTGCCGCTGTCGCTGATGTGCGGCCAGCCGGCCGCCTGGCCGTTCAAGGTCATCCCGTTTGCGGTCAACGTGGTGCAGTACCCGGTGCCGTCGGGGCGGCGCTGCTTCGCGCTCGGGCAGGCGATCCGCCGCGCCGTCGAACGTTTCGACGAGGACCTGAACGTGCAGATCTGGGGCACCGGCGGCATGAGCCACCAGCTGCAGGGGCCGCGCGCCGGCCTCATCAACCGCGAGTGGGACAACCGTTTCCTCGACCGCCTGATCGACGATCCGGCCGGCCTGGCCGAGGTTCCGCACGTCGAATACGTGCGCGAAGCCGGCAGCGAGGGCATCGAGCTGGTCATGTGGCTGATCGCGCGCGGCGCGATGGCCGACGTGGCCGGCGGCCCCAAGCCGCGCGTCGCGCACCGCTTCTACCACGTGCCCGCGAGCAACACCGCCGTGGGCCACCTGATCCTGGAGAACGCCGCATGACCATCCACGTCGCCCTGGCCGGGCCGGGTGCCTTCGGCCAGAAACATCTGGACGCGATCCGCAACATCCCCGACGTCAAGGTCGTCTCGCTGATCGGCCGCGAGCCGGCCAAGACCGCCGAGGTGGCGGCCAAGTACGGCGTGCCGCACACCACCACCGAGCTGGCCGAGGCGCTGGCGATGAAGGAGGTGGACGCCGTGATCCTGTGCACGCCGACGCAGCTGCACGCCGCGCAGGCCAAGGCGTGCCTGGAGGCCGGCAAGCACGTGCAGGTGGAAATCCCCTTGTGCGACGTGCTGCGCGAAGGCGAGGAGGTGCTGGCCCTGCAGCGCCAGACGGGCCTCGTGGCGATGGTGGGGCACACGCGCCGCTTCAATCCCAGCCACCAGTGGATCCGGCGCCGCATCCTGGCCGGCGAGTTCACGATCCAGCAGATGGACGTGCAGACCTACTTCTTCCGCCGCACCAACATGAACGCGCTGGGCCAGCCGCGCAGCTGGACCGACCACCTGCTGTGGCACCACGCGGCGCACACGGTGGACCTGTTCGCCTACCAGACGCGCAGCCCGATCGTGCAGGCGCACGCGATCCAGGGGCCGTACCACCCCGAGCTCAAGATCGCGATGGACATGAGCATCCAGCTCAAGGCCGCCAGCGGCGCCATCTGCACGCTGAGCCTGTCGTTCAACAACGACGGGCCGCTGGGCACGTTCTTCCGCTACATCGGCGACAGTGGCACCTACATCGCGCGCTACGACGACCTGGTGCAGAGCCACAGCAAGGGGCCGGAGACGCCGGTGGACGTCAGCGGCGTGGACGTCTCGATGAACGGCATCGAGCTGCAGGACCGCGAGTTCTTCGCCGCCATCCGTGAGGGGCGCGAGCCCAACGCCAGCGTCGCGCAGGTGCTGCCGTGTTACCAGGTGCTGCACCAGCTGGAGCAGCAGCTGCTGGCGGACAACGGCCCGGCGCCACGCTGAGCCGTGGGAGGCGCGCATGACCGCTGACGTCGCGCAAGGCTCCTGCGCCCCGCTGCTGAAGGCGCCGCCGACGCCGTGGCCGACGCGGCGCCTGGGGCCGTTCGAGGTCTGCGCGATCGGCCTGGGCTGCATGAACGTCTGCCACGCCTACGGCGAGCCGCTGTCGGAGGCCGACGCCGCGCGGCTGCTGCTCGCCGCGCTGGACGCGGGCGTGACGCACTTCGACACCGCGGCGCTGTACGGCTTCGGCCTGTCGGAGGAGTGGATCGGCCGCCATCTGGCGCCGCACCGCCAGCGCTTCGTGCTGGCCAGCAAGTGCGGCATGACCGGTGAGCCCAACGAGCGCGGCGTCAAGGTGCGCGTCATCGACGGCCGGCCCGCCACGCTCAAGGCCACCTGCGAGCAGGCGCTCCAGCGCCTGCGCACCGACGTCATCGATCTGTACTACCTGCACCGGTGGGACAAGCGCGTGCCGATCGAGGACAGCGTCGGCGCGCTGGCCGACCTGGTGCGCGAGGGCAAGATCCTGGCCATCGGCCTGAGCGAAGTCTCGGCCGCGACGCTGCGCCGCGCGCACGCCGTGCACCCGATCGCCGCGGTGCAGTCGGAGTATTCGCTGTGGACGCGCAACCCCGAGATCGCGGTGCTGGACGCCTGCCGCGAGCTGGGGGTGGCCTTCGTCGCCTTCAGCCCGCTGGGGCGGGGCGTGCTGACGGCCAGCCCGCCCGATCCGGCGGCGTTCCACCCGAAGGACATCCGCCGCGCCATGCCGCGCTTTGCCCCCGAGCACTGGCCGCGCAACCTGCGGCTGCAGCAGCGACTGGCGGCGCTGGCGCGGCAGGCCGGCTGCACCCCGGCGCAGCTGGCGCTGGCGTGGGTGCTGGCGCGCGGCCCGCACGTGCACGCGCTGCCCGGCACCACGCGCATCGACCACCTGCAGGAGGATCTGCAGGCCCTGCGCGTGCAGCCCGATGCGGCGCTGCTGGCCGAGCTGGACGCCACCTTCACCCCGCAGGCCGTCAGCGGCGCACGCTACAACGCCCAGGGCGAGGACGAGGTGGATACCGAGCGCTTCTGACACCCCCCGAGCGGATGCCGTGCACCGCATCGGGGCCCGATCCGTGCAGACCAGCGACCGATGGGGTGGCGCATCACGCCGCCGATGCGCGGCGTTCCCATCCCCACCGGCACGGCGCCGTTCGCCTTGGCGCCGGCGCGCAAGGGGACATGGATGCGGCTCACCATGCGCGCCGCGCTCACCAGGGCCGGCAGCGGCGTGCGGCTGGCGCACCGCCACCGGCGTCATCGCGCCGGCAGTTGTGCCCTCATCGGCGCGCCCAGCGCCGGGCCGCGGGTCATGGGTGCCGCAGCCTCGGCCGCGCCGAGCTGAAACACCGACACCGCCTGCAGCAGCCGCTGCGCCTGCTCGCGCAGCGCCTCGGCCGCCGCGGCCGACTGCTCCACCAGTGCCGCGTTCTGCTGCGTGCTCTGGTCGAGCTGACCCATCGCGGCGTTGACCTGGCCGATGCCCTCGCTCTGCTCGCGTGCGGTGTGGGTGATCTCGCCGATCGTGTCGGCCACGCGCTGGATCGCCTGCACGATGTCGTCCATGGTTTGACCGGCCTGCTGCACCTGGGCGCTGCCGGCCTGCACCTTGGCGACGCTGGTCTCGATCAGGGTCTTGATCTCGCGTGCGGCCTGGGCGCTGCGCTGCGCCAGCGCGCGCACCTCGCCGGCGACCACCGCAAAGCCGCGCCCGGCCTCGCCGGCGCGCGCGGCCTCCACTGCGGCGTTGAGGGCCAGGATGTTGGTCTGAAAGGCGATGCCGTCGATGACACCGATGATGTCGGCGATTTTCTGGCTGCTGGCCTGGATCTCGCCCATCGTGCTGACCACCTGCGCCACCGTCTCGCCCCCGCGGCGCGTGGTGTCGGCGGCCTGCGCGGCCAGCTCGTTGGCAGTGCGCGCGGCGTTGGCGCTGTGCTGCACGGTGTCGGTCAGGTGCTGCAGGCTGGCGGCGGTCTGCTGCAGGCTGGCGGCGGCGCCCTCGGTGCGGCGGCTCAAGTCCTGCGTGCCACCCGCGATCTCGCCGGCGGCGTTTTCGATCTGCTGCACGGCGCTGCGGATGCCGCTGACGGCGCCGGCGATGCGGCCGATGACGTCCTTGAGCCGCTGCGCCAGCGGCGTCGTGGCGCGCAGGTGCGCCACGTCCAGCACCACATGCTCGCCGCGCGCTAGGCTGTCGGCCAGCGCGGCCACTTCGGCGTTGTCGCGCACCTGGCGCGCCAGCCACAGGATCAACACCACCTCGAAGCCGGTCTGCACGATGACGTAGGCCGCATGCAGGAGGATGACCGGGAAGTTCGGCTCGCTCAGGCAGTACAGTCCCCAGCCGGCCGCCTGCAGGCGGTCGAACGCCACATGGTGCACCGCGAACAGCGCCGCCGACCACACCACCGGGCGCCAGTCCAGGTAGGTCATCAGCAGCGCCAGCGTCACGAACACGCCGAAGTGGAACTCGATCATCCCCGCCGAGACCTGGATGTGCAGCATCACGAGCGTGGACAGCGACGTGGCCAGCAGCAGCCGGCCGGCCAGCGTGCCGCGCAGCGCCGCAAAGCCGATCACCCCCGGCAGCGACAGCCCGACCAGCCACGCCAGCTCCGCCCCCAGGCTCAGGCCCGGACGCTGCATCAGCAGAAGGATCGGTACTGAGGCAGCGGCGTACAGCGCCAGCGCGATCAGCATCGCAAGATCGCCGCGGCGGTAGATTGGCAGCAGCGGGTCGTGCAGGGCGGGGGCGGTCGTCACGGGACAACTCCGGGTGGGCCGAAAGGAAAGGGGGCGGCTCCGATCCGCGGACCGGCACTGCCCCCTCCCCACGAGCGCGTCTTCAGACTTGTCAAGTGTCGCCGATTTTCTTGACGGCACCGTGATCAGTGTCAAAGGTTGTCGAGGAAGCTGCGCAGCTTCTCCGAGCGGCTCGGGTGCTTGAGCTTGCGGATCGCCTTGGCCTCGATCTGGCGGATGCGCTCGCGCGTGACGTCGAACTGCTTGCCCACCTCCTCCAGCGTGTGGTCGGTGGACATCTCGATGCCGTAGCGCATGCGCAGCACCTTGGCCTCGCGCGGCGTCAGCGTATCGAGCACTTCCTTGACCACCTCGCGCAGGCCGGCCTGCATCGCCGCGTCCACCGGCGCCACGTTGGTGGTGTCCTCGATGAAGTCGCCCAGGTGGCTGTCGTCGTCGTCCCCGATGGGGGTCTCCATCGAGATCGGCTCCTTGGCGATCTTCATGATCTTGCGGATCTTGTCCTCCGGCATGTCCATCTTTTCCGCCAGGATCGAGGCGTCGGGCTCGACGCCGAACTCCTGCAGGTGCTGGCGGCTGATGCGGTTCATCTTGTTGATCGTCTCGATCATGTGCACCGGGATGCGGATGGTGCGCGCCTGATCGGCGATCGAGCGGGTGATGGCCTGCCGGATCCACCACGTGGCGTAGGTGGAGAACTTGTAGCCGCGCCGGTATTCGAACTTGTCCACCGCCTTCATCAGGCCGATGTTGCCCTCCTGGATCAGGTCGAGGAACTGCAGGCCGCGGTTGGTGTACTTCTTGGCGATCGAGATCACCAGGCGCAGGTTGGCCTCGATCATCTCGCGCTTGGCGTCGCGCGACATGGCCTCGCCGTCGTTCATGCGCTTGTGGATCGCCTTGAGCTCCTCCAGCGGCACCACCACCTGCGCCTGCAGATCGATGAGCTTCTGCTGCAGCTCGTGGATGGCCGGGATGTTGCGGCCCAGCACGGCGCTCCACGGCTTGCCGGCGGCGGCCTGGCGCTTGACCCACTCGAGGTTGAGCAGGTTCGGCGGGAACTCGGCGGCGAACTTGTCCTGCGGCATGCCGCACTTGTCGACGATGATCTTGCGCAGCTCGCGCTCGACCTTGCGCACCGTCTCCACCTGCTGGCGCACCGTCTCGCACAGGGTCTCGATGGCCTTGGCGGTGAAGCGGATGCTCATCAGGGTCTCGGTGATGCGCGCCTGCACCTCGCGGTAGCGCGGCGTGCCCCAGCCCTCGGCATCGCAGATGCGACGCAGCTCCTCGAAGTCCGCGCGGATGACGTCGAAGCGGCGCAGCGCCTCCTGCTTGAGCTCCTCCATCTTGCGCGTCAGCGCCTTGGAGCCGCCCTTGCCGTCGTCGTCGTCCTCGTAGTCGTCGAAATCCTCCTCGGCGACGTAGTCGTCGGCCTCGTCGCGGTCGGTGAAGCCGTCGACGACGCTGGAGATGATGGTGGTGCCGGCGCGGATGTCGTCGGCCATCTTCAGGATGTCCTGGATGGTGGCCGGCGACTCCGAGATGGCGGCCATCATCTCGTGCAGGCCGCGCTCGATGCGCTTGGCGATCTCGATCTCGCCCTCGCGCGTCAGCAGCTCCACGGTGCCCATCTCGCGCATGTACATGCGCACCGGGTCGGTGGTGCGGCCGAACTCGCTGTCGACGGTCGACAGGGCCGCCTCGGCTTCCTCCTCGGCCTCCTCCTCGGTGGTGACGGCGGTGGGCGCGCCGGTCAGCAGCAGCGTCTCGGCGTCGGGCGCCTGCTCGTAGACGGCCACGCCCATGTCGTTGAGCAGCGAGACGACCACTTCCAGCGTCTCCTGCTCGACCAGCTTGTCAGGCAGGTGGTCGTTGATCTCGGCGTGCGTCAGGTAGCCGCGCGTCTTGCCCAGCTTGATCAGCGCCTTGAGCTTCTCGCGGCGCAGCTTGGCCTCCTCCTCGGTCAGCACCGTGTCGTCCAGGCCGAACTCCTTCATCAGGGCGCGTTCCTTGGCCTTGGACAGCTTCATGCGCAGCGGCTTGGCCTTCTCGGCCGGCTCGGCTTCGGCGGCCTCGACCTCGTCGGCCACGGCCTCGAGGTCCTCCTCGACCAGATCCTCGTCGAGGTCGGTCAGGTCGTCGCCGGCAAACACGTCGTCGTCGCCGGCGCCGCCCTTGGCCTTGCGGCCGCGCTTGGCGCCGCCCTTGGCGCCGCTGCGCGTGCCGGTGCTCTTGGCGCGGTTGCCGCGCGCCGGCTTGGCCGGTGCGGTCTCGGCAGCGGGCGCGGCATCCTCGGCCGCGGCGGCCGCCGTCGTGGTGCCGGTCTCGGCAGCGGCCTCCTGGCGACGCGCGCTGCGCTTGCGCGGCGCCGGGGCGGGGGCGGCGGCGACAGGGGCGGTCGTCTCGGTCTCGGCGGTGACGGTCTTCTTGCTGCGGGTGCTCACGGCAGACGCTCTCCTCCGGCACGCGGCCGGTCAGGCAATGACAATGACGGTGACGGTGGGTGCACGGGCCCGCCCCATGCCGCGGGGCGCCACCGACCGGGACAGGCCGACGCGCACGCGCTGCCGAGATGGGGGCGTGAGGGCCGTTTCGCAAGTCGGGCGGGCGAACATTTGGTGTGCAGTCCTTGCGGAATCGGGGCGGCGTACCCCTGCAGCCGGCGGCATCGGTGGCCGCAGCACCGGGCGGGCGGTGCCGGGAAGTTCCCGGGCGGCCCGGCGGGCTCTGTCCGGAGGTGCTGCTGTCGCACTTGCGAAACCCCGAATTATATCATTTCGCCCTTCTCCTGCAAGGCAAGGCGCTCGGCCTGCACGCGTCGGTACTGCGCCAGCGCGGCCGGGTCGCTGGCGCTGCGCGCCAGCAGGGCGGTCTCCTGCGCCTTCAGGTGTTCGATGCGCAGCCGCCGCAGCAGTTCACGCAGCTCGCGGCGCAAATCCGCGCGCGCCTGCTCGTCGTCGGGCGGCGCGCCCTCCTGCAGCGCCAGCGTGCTGTCGTGCAGCGCCACGGCCAGCGCCTCGAACGGCTGGCCGCGCAGCCCTTCGCGCAGCGCCGCCCACGGCTGCGGACCGTGCTCCAGCCACTGCGCCTCCAGCCAGGCGAACAGGGACCCAAGCGGCGGCGGCTCCTGCGCCAGCAGCGCGTGGTCATCGGCGGTCAGCCACTCCCACGCCTCGGGCGTGGTCAGCACGATGCGCGCGATGCGGTCGCCGCGGCCCAGCAGCCCGCGCGCGGCGCGGCGCGCCTGCAGCGTCGCCGCATCCGGCCGCCCCGGCCAGCGCGCGCGCGGCCCTCGGCGGTGGCGAGGTCGCAGCCGTCGGCCGCCACCTCCAGCACGAAGCGGCTCAGCGGCGTGGCCTGCGCCAGCGCGGCGGCGAACGCCTCGGCGCCGTGGGTGCGGATGAAGCTGTCCGGGTCGTGCTCCGGCGGCAGGAACAGGAAGCGGAAGCGCCGCGTGTCGCCGGCCCACGGCAGCGCGGCGGCCAGCGCCCGCTGCGCCGCGCGCCGCCCGGCCGCGTCGCCGTCGAAGGCGAACACCACGTCGTCGGTGAAGCGCAGCAGCTTGCGCACGTGCTCCGGCGTGCAGGCGGTGCCCAGCGTCGCCACCGCGTGGCCGAAGCCCAGCTGCGCCAGCGCCACCACGTCCATGTAGCCCTCCACCACCAGCGCGCAGCCGGCCTGGCGGATGGCGCTGCGCGCCTCGTACAGGCCGTAGAGCTCCTCGCCCTTGTGGAACAGCGGCGTCTCCGGCGAGTTGAGGTACTTGGGCTCGCCGCCGTCGAGCACGCGGCCGCCGAAGCCGATCACCTCGCCCTTGACGTTGCGGATCGGGAACATGATGCGGTCGCGGAAGCGGTCGTGGCGGCGCGCCTCGTCGCCGTCGCCCTCGACGACCAGCCCGCACTCCACCAGCCGCGCGTCCTGGTAGTCGCCGAACACCGTGGACAGGAAGCGCCGCTGCGCCGGCGCGTAGCCCAGGCCGTAGGTCTTGGCGATCTGGCCGGTGAGGCCCCGGCCCTTCAGGTACTCGATCGCGCGCGGGCTGGCCTTCAGTTGCGCGCGGTAGGCGCGCGCCGCCTGCGCCAACAGCTCGGTGAGCGTCTGCTGCGCGCGGCGCTGCGCGGCCTCGCGCGCGCGCTGCTCGGGCGAGCGTTCCTCCTCCGGCACCGTCAGGCCCAGCTGCGCGGCCAGGTCGTGCACCGCCTCGCGGAAGCCCGCGCCGGTGTGCGCCATCAGGAAGTCGATCGCGTTGCCGTGCGCGCCGCATCCGAAGCAGTGGTAGAACTGCTTGGCCGGGCTGACGGTGAAGGAGGGGCTCTTCTCGGCGTGGAACGGGCACAGCCCGACGTAGTTGGCGCCGCTCTTGCGCAGCGCGACGTGGCGGCCGACCACCTCCACGAGGTCGGTGCGCGCCAGCAGCTCCTGCAGGAAGGCCGAAGGGATGCTCACGGCCGCATTGTCGGGCATCGGCCGCGCCCGCGGCGATGCCGCTGCCGGTGGCCGTCCGCTGCGGCGTCAGACCGGATCACGCGGCTGCGCGTGCACCAGTGCCTCGAACTGCTCCAGCGGCATCGGCCGGCCGTAACGGAAGCCCTGCAGCAGGTGGCAGCCGTGGCTGAGCAGGTAATTTTCCTGCTGCTCGGTCTCCACGCCCTCGGCCAGCACCTGCATGCGCAGCTTGCGCCCCAGCGCGATGATGGTGGTGATGATGGCCTCGTCCTGCCGGCTGTGCTGGCCCAGGCGGGCGACGAAGCGCTGGTCGATCTTGATGGTGTCGAACGGCAGCTCGGCCAGGTAGGCCAGCGACGAGTAGCCGGTGCCGAAGTCGTCCAGTGCCAGCGACACGCCCAGCGCATCCAGCGCCTGCAGCGTGGCGCGCGCGTGGTCCAGATCTTCCAGGAACACCGATTCGGTGATCTCCAGCTCCAGCCGGCCGGGAGCGACGCCCTGCTGCGCCAGCGCCTGCTGCACGCGCTCGCCAAAGCCCGGATCGCGGAACTGGCGCGCGCTGACGTTGACCGACAGGCGCAGCGCCGCCAGGGCGGCGTCGCCCTGCCACTGGCGCAGCAGCTGGGTCGCCTGCTGCAGCACCCAGTCGCCCAGCGGCAGGATCAGGCCGGTTTCCTCCGCCAGCGGGATGAAGGCGCCCGGCGGCACCAGCGTGCCGTCGGCGCGCTGCCAGCGCACCAGCGCCTCGGCGCCGACGACGCGGCCGCGCACGTCCACCTGCGGCTGCAGGTACAGACGCAGCTCGCCCGCCTCGATGGCGTGCGCCAGGTCGCGCTGCAGCTGGTGGCGCTGGCGGATCGCGGCCTCCATCTCCGGGTCGAAGAAGGCCACGCCGTTGCGGCCGGCCTGCTTGACGCTGTACATGGCCAGGTCGGCGGCCTTCAGCAGCTGGGTGGCGTCGCCGTCGGCCACGGAGCCCGCGGCGCCGTCGCCATAGAGCGCGATGCCGATGCTCAGCGTCAGCGTGATGGTTTGGTCCTTGTGCGTGATCGGCTGGCGCAGTGCCGTGCCGAGCTTGTCGGCCACCGTCTGCGCCGCCAGCGCGGCGTCGTCGCGGCGTTCGAAGGTGGCCGGCAGCAGTACCAGGAACTCGTCGCCCCCCAGCCGCCCCGGGGTGTCCTGCTCGCGCAGCACGGCGCGGATGCGCTCGCCGATGATGCGCAGCACCGCGTCGCCGGCATCGTGACCGTAGGTGTCGTTGATGCTCTTGAAAAAATCCAGGTCCAGGAACAGCACCGCGCCCCAGCGCGCGTTGCGCCGCGCCTGCCGGAGGGCCTGCTGCAGCCGATCGAGCAGCAGCCGCCGGTTGGCGAGCCCCGTCAGCGGGTCGAAGAAGGCCAGGTTTTCGATCTGTGCCTCGGCCTGCTTGCGCCAGCTGATGTCGGAGAAGATGGCCACATAGTGGCGCACCTTGCCCACCGCGTCGGTGACGGCGCTGATGGTCAGCCACTCCGGGTAGACGGCGCCGTCCTTGCGCCGGTTCCAGATCTCGCCCTCCCAGTGACCGTGCTCCGCGAGCGCCTGCCACATGGTGCGGTAGAACGCCGCGTCGTGGCGGCCCGAGCGCAGCAGCGCCCCCGGGGTACGCCCGACGGCCTCGTCGGGCCCGTAGCCGGTGATGGTTTCGAAGGCACGGTTGACGCGCACGATGCGCCCCTGGGCGTCGGTGATGAGCACACCCTGGTAACTGTCGAAGGTCTTGGCCGTGATGGCCAGCTCATCGAGCAGGCGGGACTGCTCGCGCAGCGCCTGGCGCAGGCGCCGCTTCTGGTGCAGCAGCCCCAGCAGGAACAGCAGCAGCGCCAGCACGCCCGCGCCGGCCAGCGCCAGCGGCCCGGCGTTGACCTGCAGCGTCTCGCGCCACGTCAGCTGCGGCACGCCGAACGGGCGCACGCGCAGCTCGCGCAGGATGCGCTCCACCGCCGTGTAGCCCTGCGGCGGCACGAAGCCGGCCAGCGGCCCGGTGCGCAGCGCCGCATCCTCGTGGGCGTGCAGCAGCGCCAGCGTCAGCGCGCGGTGCGTGTCGTCGTCGACGCTGCTCATCACCGCCACCGGCCATTCCGGCACCAGCGGCGTGCTCACCGCGACGGGATAGCCGGGCAGGTCTTGCCGCTGCAGCACGCGCAGCCGGTCGGGCGGCACGCGGCCGGCGGCCACCATCGCCTCCAGCACGCCGTCACGCACGAAGGCCGCCTCCACCCGGCCTTCCAGCAGCGCCAGCACGACGTTGTCCTGCGGCAGGCCGATGCGCTCCCAGGTGATGTCGTCCTCGGGCACGCCGCGGCGGCGCAGCTCGTGCCGTTGCAGGTGCCAGCCGGCGAGCGATTCGTCGTGCGGCACGCCGACGCGCCGTCCGCGCAGGTCCTGCCAGCGCCGCAGCGGGCTTTCCGCGCGCACCAGCACCGTGCCGCCGAAGGCCGTGGACTCCACCCCGTGGCGCCGCCGTACCAGCGTGGCCAGCGCGGTGCTGAGACCGTGCGTGTGACGCAGCGCGACGTAGTGGGCGGGGTTGGTGACGATGACGTCGAGCTCGCGCGCGCGCACCGCCGCGTCCAGCGCGGCGTAGTCCAGCAGGCGGGTGCGCAGCCCGATGCCGGGCATCTGCCGCTGCAGCGCCTGCAGCAGCGGGGTCCAGTCGCGCTCCTCCACCTCCAGCGGGCGCGGTGCCAGGATGCCCAGCCGCAGCTCGGCGTGGTCGGCGTGCGCGGGGGCGAGCCAGGCGCCCAGCAGTCCCAGCAGCAGCACCAGCGCCCGCGCCAGGCGGGCCGCGGCGGCGGCACGCACGTCGTGGCCGCGCCTCATGCGGGCTCCTCCACCGGCAGCCAGTCGGGCGCGGCCAGGTCGGCCGGCAGGCGGCCCTCGGGCAGCAGGCCGCGCTGGCGCATGAACTGCGCCAGCCCCTCGGCGGCGCGCTGCAGCCGGGCGGGGGCGCCGATCAGCCAGTCGCGGTTGTCCGACCAGCCCGTCAGGTGCAGGCCGCCGAAGGCCGGTATCACCTGATGCCGCGGCAGGTCCAGCCACGGCGCCAGGCGGTAGATGCTGTCCTCGCGCAGCGTCATCAGATGGCGCTGCGCCTCGAACAGGTGCTGCAGCACGGTGGTCAACGCACGCTGCCGGCCGGCGGCGGCCTCGCGGTGCACGGCCAGCACGTCGACGATCGGACGCTCCTCGGGCAGCTGGCTGCTGTCGAACAGCCGCACCGCCCCCAGCGCCCGCAGGCGCGAGGTCACCGGCTCGAACGTGATCAGCAGGTCGACTGCGCCCTCCCGCCAGGCCCGCTCGTGTTCCTCGAAGCCGAGGTGCACCATCGTCACGTCGCCGGGTTGCAGCCCCGCGTACTCCAGCCACGAGGCCGCCATCAGCTCGCCGACCGCGCCTTGCTCGTGGCCGAGCCGCGCGCCGCGCCAGCGCGAGCGCTCGGCGTGCGTCGGGCGCGCCAGCACCACGTCGGCGCCGTGGGACAGGTTGAAGAGGGCCGCCACGCGCAGCGGCAGGCGGTCGACCACGACCGCCTGCAGCACCTCGTCCAGGGTCAGCGCGGCGGCGTGCGCGCGGCCCTCGCGCAGCGCCGCGCGCGAGGCGCTGGCCGAGCCGGTGGGCAGGCCGTGCAGCACCCCGTCGTCCCACCAGCCCAGGCTTTCGGCCAGCTTCAGCGGCGCGTAGCCCGGCCAGGGGTGCCAGGCCACCGTCAGCGGCGGCTCGGCGCCACAGCCGCCCAGCCACGGAGCCACCGTCGCCGCGGCAGCCAGTGCCGCGCCGCGGCGCAGCCAGTCGCGTCGGCGCATCGCGTTCATCCCTGCATCACGCGGTTCTTGCCGGCGCGCTTGGCCTTGTACATCGCCGCATCGGCGCGCGCGATGGCGGCCTCGACCGGCTCGTCGCGCCGCAGTTCGGTGACGCCGGCGCTGAAGGTGATCAGCACCTGCTGCTCGCCCTGCAGGAACAGGTGGGCACTGAGGTCGCGCTGCAGCCGCTGCACCACCCCGCAGGCCTCCTCGGGCGTGGTGTCGGGCAGCACGATGATGAATTCCTCGCCGCCGTAGCGGCCGATGGTGTCCTGCGGGCGCAGGCTGCGGCGCGCGACGTCGGCCAGGTGCTTGAGCGCCGCATCGCCGGCCAGGTGGCCCAGCGTGTCGTTGAGGCGCTTGAAATCGTCCACGTCCAGCAGCGCGATGCACACGCGCGTGCCGGTGCGCTCGGCGCGGCGGGTCTCGCGGTCGAGGGCGCTTTGCAGGCCCTTGCGGTTGAGCACGCCGGTGAGCAGGTCGTGGGTGACCAGCTCGGCCATCTGGTCGAGCTCGCGGCGCAGGCGCTGCACCTCGGCTTCGGCGCGGTCGGCGCGGTCGCGCAGGTCGGTGAGCTCGTCGACGACGCGCTGCGTGTCGGCGGCGAACGCGCGTGCGGTCTGGATCGCTTCCTGCACCACCGGGGCCATGTCGGCCAGGCTCTCGGCACGCTCCAGCGCCTGCGCGCAGGCCTCGAACTTGGCGTGGTACTGCCCGGTGCTGACGGTGGTCTGCGCCAGCCGCTCGAGGAAGGTGGCCAGCGTCTGGCGCATCAGCTCCTGTGCGCGCAGCGTCTGTTCGCGTGCCTCGGCCTGCTTGACGATGACGTCCTTCAGGCGCGCCTGCAGGTCTTCCAGCCGTCGCTGCGACAGCGGCGGTTCGGCGGCCTGCACCAAGGCCTGCATCTGCTGGCGCAGCCACGGGTTGTCGGGGCTGATGGCGTCGATGTGCTCGAACACCTGCTTGAGCAGGCCCAGCAGGGCCTGCCGCACGCCCAGCTGCTCATCGACGCCGAACGAGAGCCGCCAGGCGTAGTCGGCCAGCATGCGCTTGAGCGTCGCGGCATGGTGCTGCGGCAGCCGCAGGTAGCGCACCAGCTCCTCGCCCATCTCGCGCAGGCGCGCGTCGTCGGCGGCCACCAGCGGCAGCGCGACGTCGACCACGCGCGCGGCCTGCTCGGCGATCTCGGGGGCGATCGGCGCCTCGCCGGCGGCGTCGGACGGCGACGCCGGTTGCGCGGCGGCGCAGGCCGGCACGGCCGCCGCCGGGGTTGGGGAGGCCCCGCCGTCGGGCGCCGTGGCGGCGGGGGCAGTGCCCAGGTGCTGCACCAGCAGCTTTTCCAGGTCGTCCCAGCTGTGGCGCGCCACGGCCTTGTTGAACAGGGCCTTGAAGCGCACCTGCGCCGGCGTGCGCTCCGGCAGCGCCTGCGCGATCTGGCGCAGCTGCGCCAAGGGAAACGGCTGCAGCGGCCGCGTGCCGGCCACCTCGTGGTAAGCGGCCTGGAAGTTCTCCGGCGTGGGTGGCAGCCGCCGCGCCGCCAGCAGGCGGACGGCCTCGCGCGCGATTTCCTGGGGGGTGGAAGCGGGGCTGCCCATGGCGTGGAAGTATAGGGCGGGCGCCCCACCATCCCGCGGGCGGCGGCTTGACGCCGGTCAGTCCCGCGTCACCTCGGCGCCGGCGCCGCCTCCTCAGCGCGGCTGCATGCGGATCGCGCCGTCCAGCCGGATCACCTCGCCGTTGAGCATGTCGTTCTCGATGATGTGCCGCACCAGCTTGGCGTAATCCTCCGGCCGGCCCAGGCGCGAGGGGAACGGCACCATCGCGGCCAGCGCATCCTGCACCTCCTTGGGCATGCCGAACAGCATCGGCGTGCCGAAGATGCCCGGCGCGATGGTCATGTTGCGGATGCCCAGCTTGGCCAGGTCACGCGCGATCGGCAGCGTCATGCCGACCACGCCACCCTTGGAGGCACTGTAGGCGGCCTGGCCGATCTGGCCCTCGAACGCCGCCACCGAGGCGGTGGAGATGATGACGCCGCGCTCGCCGGTGGGTTCGGGCTCGTTGACGCTCATGGCGGTGGCGGCCAGCCGGATCATGTTGAAGGTGCCCACGAGGTTGACCTGGATCACCTTGTTGAACAGCGCCAGGCTGTGCGGGCCGTTCTTGCCGACGGTGCGCTCGGCCGGCGCGATGCCGGCGCAGTTGACGAGGCCCACCAGCTTGCCCAGCTCCAGCGCATGGTCCACCACCGCCTGGCCGTCGGCCTCCTGGCTGACGTCGCAGCGCACGAAGGTGGCGCCGATCTCGGCGGCCACCGCGCGGCCGCGCTCCTCCTGCATGTCGGCGATGACGACGCGGCCGCCCTGGGCGGCCAGCATGCGGGCCGTGCCTTCGCCCAGGCCCGAGGCGCCGCCGGTGACGATGAAGACCTTGCCTGCGATGTCCATGAAGCTGCTCCTGCTGCGTGGGGGGATTGACGGGGATTGACGGAGGAATTGACGTTTACGTCAACGTCAATCATAGGCGCAAAAAGGCGCCCGCCGGAACGCGGGGCGCAACGGGTGCCCCGCGGGCACCCTGCCAGGAGCCAGGGGGTGCGTAGGACGGGCCGTCAGGGGTAGCCGACGCGGTCCAGCATCTGCTGCACCTTGGACAGGTTGCGTGCCACCACCGCCAGCGGGATGGGGTCGGCCTTGAAGCCGTCGCCGCCGATGGCGCGCAGCGCCGGGTTGTCCACCTTGACGCCGCGCGCGGCCGGAAATTCGTTGTTGCCGTTGGCAAAGTATTCCTGCGCCTGCGGGCTGGCCAGGAACTCCAGGAAGGCGATGGCGGCCTCGACGTTCTTCGCGTGGCGCGCCACCGCGGCGCCGGCGATGTTGACGTGCGTGCCGGTGGTGGCCTGGTTCGGGAAGACGACGCGCACCCGCTCGACGACGCGCCGGTCCTCGGGCCTGTCGGACTTGACCAGGCGCGCCAGGTAGTAGCTGTTGGTCAGCGCCACGCCGCATTCGCCGCTGGCCACCGCGCGGATCTGGTCGGTGTCGCCGCCCTTGGGCGGGCGGGCCATGTTGGCCACCAGGCCGGCCAGCCACTGCTGGCCCTTGTCGTCGCCCAGGCGCTCGATCACGCTGGCAAACAGCGACAGGTTGTAGGGGTGTGAGCCGCTGCGCGTGCACAGCAGGCCTTTGAGCCGGGGGTCGGCCAGCTGCTCGTAGGTGGCCACGTCCTCGGCCCGCACGCGCAGCGGGTCGTAGACGATGACGCGTGCGCGGGTCGAAAAGCCGGTCCAGGTCACGCCCTGCGGCGTCGGGGCGGCGCGCAGCTCCGGCGGGATCGCGGCATCCAGCTTGGCCGACCGGATCGGCCGGAACAGCCCCTGCGCATCGGCGGCGGCCATGCGGGCGGCGTCCACCAGCAGCACCACGTCGGCCGGCGAGGCGGCCCCCTCGGCGCGCAGGCGCGCGACGATGCCGGCGTCGTCGCTGTCGACACGGCGGATGCGGATGCCGGTGGCCTGCGTGAAGGCGGCGTAGAGCTGCTCGTCGCCGGGATAATGGCGGGCCGAGTAGACGTTGAGCACCTTGGGGTCCTGGGCCTGCGCCAGCGGCGCGGTCAGCGTGAGCACGGCCAGCAGGCCGCAGGCCAGGCGGCGGGTCAGTCGCAGGGAAGCGGTGGGGCGCATCGGTGGGTCTCCGTGTGTCGGATCGGGCAGGACGCCGCGGTGAGGGCGGCGCCGGGTCGAGGTGGATCCTACCATAAACGAGAATGATTTTCATTATGAGGCGATGCGAGGTCATGACCTCGGCCGATCCGACGCGGCGCCGGCTGCTGGGTCTGGCGGGGGCCTGGGTGTTGGCGGGGCTGGGCGGCTGCGCGACCGCGCCGCCGCCGGCGCAGCGGGTGGAGCCGCAGCAGCCGTCCGCGCCCGAGCAGCCGCCGCCGGCTGCCGAGCCACCGCAGCCCGTGCCGGCGCCGCCGTCACCGCCGCCGACGCGTCCGCCGCGGCTGGGGCTGGCGCTGGGCGGTGGCGCGGCGCGCGGCTTTGCCCACGTCGGCGTGATCCAGGTGCTGGAGCGCGAGGGCATCCGCCCGGACCTGGTGGCGGGCACCTCGGCGGGCAGCCTGGTGGCGGCGCTGTACGCGCACGGCATGGACGGCGCGCAGCTGCAGCGCGCGGCGCTGGAGATGGAGGAGGCCACGATCGCCGACTGGACGGTGCCGCTGTTCAACCGCGGACTGCTGCGCGGCGAGGCGCTGGCCCGCTACGTGCACCGCATGGTCCAGGGCCGGCCGATCGAGCAGGCGCGGCTGCCGTTGGGGATCCTGGCCACGGACTTGGCCACTGGCCAGGGGGTGCTGTTCCGCCGCGGCGACACCGCCACCGCGGTGCGCGCCTCCAGCGCGGTGCCGGGGGTGTTTTCGCCGGTGTCGATCGGCGGGCGCACCTACGTCGACGGCGGGTTGGTGGCGCCGGTGCCGGTGGAGCAGGCGCGCGAGATGGGCGCGGAGCTGGTGCTGGCGGTGGACATCTCCAGCCCCGCCGAGCCGCTGGCGCAGACCGACCCGGTGCGCGTGCTGCTGCAGACCTTCACGATCATGGGGCAGACCATCAACCGCCACGTGCTGGCGCGCGCCGACGTGGTGGTGCGGCCGTCGCTGGCGGGCATCGGCAGCGCCGACTTCGCGGCGCGCCAGCGCAGCATCGCCGCCGGGCGCGCGGCGATGGAGGCGGCGCTGCCGCGGCTGCGTGCGCAGCTGCAGGCGCTGCGCCGGCCGCTGGGCTGACGGTGCGTGCGGCGCCGGACCACAGGTGAAAAAAAAACCCCCGGACCTCGCGGGCCGGGGGTCAAGGGTCCCTGAAGTTCAGGACTCGAAGAGACCCGAGGAGACAACCGGTGAGGTGCCGCTTCAGGCGCTGCGGCGGCCGCCGCGCGCGCGCGGGGCCTGACCAGCGGCCGCGCCGGCGGCGCCCACGGCCTGCTGGGCCTGGTCGGCGGCGGCCTGGAAATTCTTCTCGGCCAGCTCGGCGGCCTGCTTGACTGCCTGCTGCACCGTCTCCATCGCGGTGGTGGCGGCGTTGACGACGTTGCGCAGCACCTGCACCGCCGGCTCGGTGCCGGCCGGAGCGTTGCGCGACAGGTTTTCCACCACCGCCTGCACCTTGTGCTGGGCCTCCACCGCCTGGTCTTCGGCGGCCTGCGCGAAGGCGCCGCTGGTGCGCGCGGCGATCTCGGCGAGCTGGCGGCTGTAGGCGATGGTCTTTTCGGCCAGCGGCTGGATCAGCGCGGCCTGCCGCTGCAGCAGTTCCTGCGCGTCCTTGGCCGACAGCAGCGCCTGGGTGTTGTCGGCGGCATCACGCAGCGCGGCGCGCGTGGCTTCGAGGTTGAGTTCGACCAGCTTCTCGACCCCTTCGAGCGCCTGGCGCGTCAGGCCGAAGAGCATGTCGATGTTGGCCTTGTGCGCGGCGGCCAGTTGTTCGGGGGTCAGCATGGCATCCTCCTTGAAGCGGGTTTGCTGCGCTGCAGCATGGTCTGGATTATAGGGATCGGGCGCCGTTTGGCAAGCCCCTTTGCGGCACACTGCGCGCCATGCAGGTGTTCTATGCCACCGAATTCGTGCTGCCGCTGCCGCCGGGCCACCGTTTTCCGATGGAAAAGTACCGGCTGCTGCGCGATGCGCTGGCGGCGGATGCGGCCTATCGGCTGTGCCAGGCCGAGCCCGCCAGCGACGGCGAGCTGGCCCTGGCGCACACCCCGGCGTACGTGGAAGCCGTCGCGCGGGGCACCCTGCCGGCGGCGGTGCAGCGCGAGATCGGCTTTCCCTGGAGCCCGGCGATGGTGGAGCGGGCGCGCCGCTCGGTGGGGGCCACCGTGCAGGCCGCGCGCGCCGCGCTGCTGCAGGGCGAGGGAGTGGCGGCCAACATCGCCGGCGGCACGCACCACGCCAGTGCCGACCAGGGCGCGGGCTTCTGCGTGTTCAACGATGCCGCGGTGGCCGCGCGCCTGCTGCAGGCCGAGTGGGCCCGGCGCGGCCCGTCGGCGCGCGCGCGCCCGCTGCGCGTGGCCATCATCGACCTGGACGTGCACCAGGGCAACGGCACGGCGCGCATCTTCCGCGACGACCCGACGGTGTTCACGCTGTCGCTGCACGCCCAGCGCAACTACCCGTTCCGCAAGGAGGCCGGCGACCTCGACGTCGGGCTGCCGGATGGCTGCGGCGACGAGGCCTACCTCGAGGCGCTGGAGCAGGCGCTGCAGGAACTGGAGCGCCGCTTCGAGCCGGATCTGGCGATCTACCTGGCCGGGGCCGATCCGCACGAGGGCGACCGGCTGGGCCGGCTGAAGCTGAGCGACGACGGCATGGAGGCGCGCGACCGCCGCGTGTTCGAGTGGCTGTGGCAGCGGCGCGTGCCGGTGGCGATGGCGATGGCCGGCGGCTACGGGCGCGACATCGCCACCACGGTGCGCGTGCAGCGGCGCAGCTTCGAGGTGGCGCTGGCGACCTGGCGGCGCTGGCAGGCCGCCCGCGGGCGGCACTGAAGGCTGGCGCGGCGGCGACGGCCGGTGGCGCACCGCCGATGGCACAATGGCCGGCGACGCGCCGGCTGCGGCCGGCCCCGCCCGCCCGATGCGAGGAGACCGATGAGCGCCCCCGAGCCCGCCCCCGCGCGACCGCAGCCGCTGGCGCGCGCGCACTTCCGCCGCTTCCGCCCGATCACGACGCGCTGGATGGACAACGACGTCTACGGGCACGTCAACAACGTCGTCTACTACAGCTGGTTTGACACCGCGGTCAACGCCACGCTGATCGAAGGCGGCGCGCTCGACATCGAGCGCGGGGCGGTGATCGGGCTGGTGGTGCACACCGAGTGCCACTATTTCGAGCCGCTGGCCTTTCCGCAGGCGGTGGAGGCGGGCGTGCGCGTGGCGCACGTCGGGCGCTCCAGCGTGCGCTACGAGGTCGGCATCTTCGCCGCCGGCGCCGCGCGCAGCGCCGCGCACGGCCGCTTCGTGCACGTCTATGTCGACCGCGCCACGCGCCGCCCGGTGGCCGCGCTGCCCGCGCCCTTGCGCGACTTGCTGGAGACCTTGCGATGAATGCCCCCGAAAGACATCTGGATCTGCCGCCGCTGGAGCTCGACCCGCTGCGCGCCGAGCGGCGCGCGCTCGACCCGACGCAGGTGGAGGCGGCGATCGTCTCGCGCCGCTCGGTGCGGGCGTTCCGCCCCGACCCGGTGCCGCGCGCGCTGCTGGAGCGGCTGCTGGCGGTGGCCGCGCGCGCGCCCTCGGGCACCAACACCCAGCCGTGGAAGGTCTACGTGCTGCAGGGCCGCGCGCGCGACGCGCTGTGCGAGCAGGTGTGCGCCGCGCACGACGCCATCCGCGCCAATCCGGCGCTGGCCGCCGAGTATCAGGAGCCGTACGACTACTATCCCAGCCGGTGGGTCAGCCCTTACCTCGACCGCCGGCGCGAAAATGGCTGGGGCCTCTACGGGCTGCTCGGCATCGGCAAGGGCGACAAGGACAGGATGCACGCGCAGCACCAGCGCAACTTCCGCTTCTTCGACGCGCCGGTGGGGCTGATGGTGACGATCGACCGCGTGATGGGGCGCGGCTCGCTGGTGGACACCGGCATGTTCCTGCAGAACCTGATGATCGTGGCGCGCGCGCACGGGCTGCACACCTGCCCGCAGGCGGCATGGAACCACTACGCGCGCATCATCCTGCCGCACATCGGCGCCTCGGACGACGAGCTGCTGGTGTGCGGCATGGCGCTGGGCTGGGCCGACGAGGACGCGCCGGTCAACCGTTTCGTGACGCCGCGCGAGCCGCTGGAGCGCTTCGTGCGCTGGGTCGAGTGAGGGTCGCGCACGCGGCAGGACCGAGGAGGGACGGGCGATGACGCAGCAGGCGGCAGGGCCGCGGCCGGCGGTGCTGGTGGCGCGGCGCATCTTTGCGGAAACGGTGGAGCGGCTGCGCGCGCACTTCGACGTCGAGACCAACGACGCCGACGAGGAGTGGTCGCAGGAGGAGCTGATCCGCCGCCTGCAGGGCAAGGACGGCGCGCTGCTGACCGGCACGCAGCGGGTGGATGCGGCGCTGCTCGAGGCCTGTCCGCGGCTGCGCATCGTCGCCAACATGACGGTGGGCTACAACAATTTCGACGTCGCGGCGCTGGACGCCGCCGGCGTCGTCGGCACCAACGCGCCGGACGTGCTGACCGAGACGACGGCGGACTTCGGCTTTGCGCTGCTGCTGGCGGCGGCGCGGCGGCTGACCGAGAGCGAGCGCTTCCTGCGCGCCGGCCAGTGGCGGCGCTGGAGCGTGGACCTGTTCGCCGGGGCCGAGGTGCACGGCACGACGCTGGGCATCCTCGGCATGGGCCGCATCGGGCAGGCGATCGCGCGCCGCGGCGCGCACGGCTTCGGCATGCGCGTGCTGTATCACAACCGGCGCCGGCTGGATGCGGCCACCGAGGCGGCCTGCCGTGCCACCTGGGTCGACAAGGACACGCTGCTGCGCGAGTCCGACCACCTGGTGCTGGTGCTGCCGTACACCCCCGAGAACCATCACATCATCGGCGCGGCGGAACTGGCGCGCATGAAGCCGACCGCGGTGCTGGTCAATCTCGCGCGCGGCGGCATCGTCGACGACGCCGCGCTGGCCGAGGCGCTGCGGCAGCGGCGCATCGCCGCCGCCGGGCTGGACGTGTTCGAGGGCGAGCCCCGCGTCCACCCCGGGCTGCTGGAGGTGCCCAACGTGGTGCTGACGCCGCACATCGCCAGCGCCACCGTGCCGACGCGGCGCGCGATGGCCGACCTGGCGGCGGACAACCTGATCGCCTTCCTGACGCAGGGGCGGGCGCTGACGCCGGTGAACCAGCCGCCGCGGCTGCGTGCCTGAGGCCGGGAACTCGGGCCGGCCGGCCCGATCGCAACAGGCAGGTCCGCGCCGGCCGGAGGAGGACGGCGCGGGGTCGTCCCGTCTCCCGCTGCAACCGTCCCGCATGGCCCACGCCTCCGACCCGTCCGCCGGCGCCGCCGGTCTCGGCCTCGCCGGCCGCGCCGCCTTCGTCGCGCTGCCGGCGACGGCCCTGGCCGCGCTGCTGGCGCTGCTGTGGGCGCACGAGCTGCCGCTGCGCGCGAGCTGGCCGTGGGTGCCGGCGGCCGGCATCGAGCTGGCGTTCCTCATCGATGGGCTGGCGGCGCTGATGCTGCTGATGATCACCGGCATCGGCACCGCGGTGTTCGTCTACGCCGGCGGCTACCTGGCCGGCCATCCGCAGCAGGCGCGCCTGTACGCGCTGCTGACGGTGTTCATGGCGGCGATGATCGGCTGCGTCACCGCCGACAACCTGTTCACGCTGTTCGTGTTCTGGGAGATCACGAGCCTCGTGTCGTTCCTGCTGGTCGGCTTCGACCATGAGCAGGCGGCCAGCCGCCGCTCGGCGCAGCAGGCGCTGCTGGTCACCGGCACCGGCGGGCTGGCGCTGCTGGCCGGCTTCATCCTGCTGGCCCAGGCGGCGGGCACCAGTTCGATCAGCGCGCTCGTCGGCGTGGTGCCGCAGCTGCCGGCCAGCCCCGCGCTGGTGGCGGCGCTGCTGCTGGTCTTCATCGGTGCGTTCACCAAAAGCGCGCAGTGGCCGTTTCACTTCTGGCTGCCCAACGCCATGGCGGCGCCGACGCCGGTGTCGGCCTACCTGCACTCGGCGACGATGGTCAAGCTCGGCGTCTACCTGCTGGCGCGGCTGGATCCGGCGTTCGGCCACTGGGAGCTGTGGGAGTGGACGTTGAAGGCCGTGGGGTCGCTGACCGCCGCGTGGGGCATGGTGCTGGCGCTGCGCGAGCGCGACCTCAAGCGCATCCTGGCCTGGTCCACCGTGGCGACGCTGGGCACGCTGGTGGTGCTGGTGGGGCTGCGCGGCGAGGGCGCGACGATCGCGGTGGGCGCGCTGCTGCTGGCGCACGCGCTGTACAAGGCGCCGCTGTTCTTCGTCGCCGGCAACGTCGACCACGGCACCGGCACGCGCGTGATCGACCGCCTGGGCAACCTGCGCCACGCGATGCCATGGACGGCGGCGGCGGCGCTGCTGGCCGGCGCCTCCATGGCCGGCATGCCGATGTCGTTCGGCTACATCGCCAAGGACGCGATCCTGGCGGCCAAGCAGGCCGGCGAGGCGGCGCTGTTCGCCCGCGCGGCCAACACGGTGTTCGGCGCCATCGCGGTAGCGGTGGCGGCGGTGGCGGCGATCCGCGTCTTCTGGCGCCACCCCGGCGCCAACGAGACGCCGCCCGCGCACGAGGGCGGGCCGGCGCTGGTGCTGCCGCCGCTGGTGCTGGCGCTGCTGGGCATCGTGCTCGGGGTGTTCCCGTTCGTCGTGCAGGATCTGATCGCCGAGGCGTCGGTGGCGATGACGCCGGGCACCGAGGCGGTGGCGCTGGCCCTGGCGCTGGAGGCCGGCCCGGCGCTGGCGTCGCTGGCGGTGACGCTGGCGGTGGGTCTGGCGGTGTTCGCGTTCTGGGATCCGCTGCACCGGGCGCTGGAGTGGCTGGGAGCGCGGCTGGCGCCGCTGGCGATGGCGGCGCACTACGAGCGCGCGCTGCGCGCGATCCCGCGCCTGGCGGCGGGCTGCACCCGGGCGCTGCAGCACGGGGCGCTGCCGGGCTACGTCGGGATGATGGTGGCGGCGGTGGTGCTGGCGCTGCTGTCGGTGGGGGGAGCGGTCGCCGCGGCCTGGACGTGGCCGCCGGTGTCGCTGCCGAGCGTCGGTGTGCTGGCCGGCGCGCTGCTGGTCGTGGCCGGGGCGCTCTTGGCGCTGCCGCAGCGCGACCGCCTGGTGCTGCTGCTGGCCGCCGGACTGACCGGCTACGGCAGCGCGCTCGTGTTCCTGTTTGCCGGGGCGCCGGACGTGGCGTTCACGCAGTTCGTCGTCGAGTCGGTGTTCGTCGTCGTGGTGGCCTCGGTGCTGATGAAGCTGCGCCTGCGCGGCTACGGTGCCGGGCTGGTGGACGACGGGCCGCGCGCGTGGCGCGCGCTGCTGGCGCTGGCCGCGGGGGTGGGCGCGGCGGCGTGGCTGCTGCTGTCGGTGGCCACACCGTTCGATGCGGCGCTGGCGGACTTCTTCGGCGCGCGCAGCGTGCCCGAGGCGCACGGGCGCAACGTCGTCAACGTGATCCTGGTGGACTTCCGCGCGCTGGACACGCTGGGCGAGATCTCGGTGGTGATGCTGTCGCTGCTGGCGGCGTGGCCGCTGCTGCAGGCGCTGGCGCGCCAGCGCGACTGGGGTGCGCGCCGCGCGGCGCCGGCGCGGGAGGAGCCGCGATGAACCGCCGCTCGCCGATGCTGGAGGTGGTGGCCGGGCCGCTCTACGGGCTGATCCTGGCGGCGTCGCTGTGGGTGCTGTTGCGCGGGCACAACGAGCCGGGCGGCGGCTTCATCGGCGGGCTGGTGGCGGCCAGCGCCTCGGTGCTGTGGGCGGTGGCGCGCGGCACCGAGGCGGCGCGGCGGCGTCTGCCGCTGCGCTCGCCGCAGGCGCTGGCGGCGGCCGGCGTGGCACTGGCGCTGCTGTCGGGGCTGCCGGCGGCGTGGTTCGGCCTGCCGTACCTCACGCACCTGTGGGGCAGCCTGCCGGCAGGGGTGGCGGTTTCCACGGTGCTGGTGTTCGATCTGGGCGTCTACCTCTGCGTCTGGGGGGCGCTGGCCGGGTATGCGCTGGCGCTGCTGGCGCTGGACGAGGCGCCGGCCACGGACGGCCAGACTGCAGGAGAGGAGCGATGATCTGGACGGTGGCGCTGGCGGTCGGGGTGGCGCTCGGGGCCGGGGTGTACCTGGCGCTGTCGCGCGACGTGCTGCGCATCGTGCTGGGGCTGGCGATCGCCGGCAGCGCGGTGAATCTGGCGCTGTTCGCTTCCGGGCGGCTGGGGCCGGCGCAGCCGGCGGTGGTGCCGGCCGGCCAGCTGGCGCTGGAGCAGGCGGCCAACCCGCTGCCGCAGGCGCTGGTGCTCACCGCGATCGTCATCGGCTTTGCGCTGGTGTGCTTTGCGCTGGTGCTGGCGCTGCGGCTGATCCAGCGCGTCGGCAGCGACGACGCGGTGGTGCTGCGCCAGGCCGAGCCGCCCGCCACCGATCCGGTCAAGCCGCCGGTGACACCGCCGGCGTTCGAGCCGGTCTGGCCGCCGCGCGACGGGGGGGCGATGGAGGGCGGCCGATGAGCTGGCTCGTCACCGTGCCGGTGCTGGTGCCGCTGGCCACCGCCGCGGCCACCACGCTGCTGCAGCGCCATGCGGCGGCGCAACGCGTGGTCAGCCACCTCGGCGCGTGGGCCCTGCTGGCCGGGGCGCTGGCGCTGGTGGCCCAGGCCGCCGCCGGCGTGCCGCTGCGCATGGTGTTCGGCGACTGGGGGGAACCGTTCGGCATCGTGTTCGCGGTGGACCGGCTGTCGGCGGCCCTGGTGCTCGTCACCGCGGTGATGGCGGTGGCGTGCCTGACCTTCCAGGCCAGCGACGCCGATCCGGGGCCGGCGCACCCGCTGCAGCTGCCGCTGGTGCACGGGCTGCTGGCCGGCGTCGGCGGGGCGTTCGCCACCGCCGACCTGTTCAACCTCTACGTCTGGTTCGAGGTGATGCTGATCTGCGCGGTGGGCCTGCTGGCGCTGGGCGGGCGCACCGACCAGCTCGATGGCACGTTCAAGTACTACACGCTGAACCTGGTCGGCACGCTGCTGCTGTTGCTGGCGGTCGGCATGGTCTACGCCGTCAGCGGGCACCTGAACTACGGCGCGCTGGCGCAGGCGCTGCCGCAGGTGCCGGCGGGGCCGGCGGCGCTGGCGCTCGCGGGCCTGCTGCTGGCGTTCCTGGTCAAGGCCGGGGCGTTTCCGCTGTTCGCCTGGCTGCCGGCGGCGTACCCGACGCTGCCGGCGCCGCTGCTGGCGCTGTTCGCGGGGCTGCTGACCAAGGTCGGCGCCTATGCGGTGCTGCGCACGCTGGCCGATCTGGCGCCGGCGGCGGCCACGGCCTGGCTGGCCGAGGCGCTGGGCTGGATCGCGGCGGCCACGATGCTGGTCGGGGTGCTGGGCGCGGCCTACCACTGGGACATGCGGCGCATCCTGGCGTTTCACATCGTCAGCCAGATCGGCTACATCCTGCTGGCGGTGGCGCTGGCCAGCCCGGCCGGCGACGCGGCGGCGCTGTTCTACACGCTGCACCACATCGTCGTGAAGGCCAACCTGTTCCTGATCGCGGCCATCGTCTGGCGCCTGACCGGTGGCTACGATCTGCGCGCCATCGGCGGGCTGTGGCGCGCGCGCCCGTGGCTCGGCGTGCTGTTCCTGGTGCCGGCGCTGTCGCTGGTCGGCATCCCGCCGCTGTCGGGCTTCTGGTCCAAGCTGTGGGTGCTGCAGGAGGCGCTGGCGCAGGGGCGCCTGGTCTGGACGGCGGTGGCGCTGCTGGTGAGTGTGCTGACGCTGTATTCGATGATGAAGATCTGGATGGAGGCGTTCTGGAAGCCGCACCCGCAGCCGGGCTGGCAGCCGCCGCGCGACGCGCGCCTGGGCCCGGCGTGGGCGGCGACGCTCGTGCTGGCGCTCATCACGCTGGCCATTGGGCTGTGGCCGCAGGGGCTGCTCGATTACGCGCTGGCGGCGGCCGGCACGCTGGGCGGAGGGGCGCGATGAGGGCCGGGCCGGTGCGCAAGGCGGCCGCGGCGCTGGCGCTGCTGGTGCGCTTCCTCGTGGCGGTGGTGATCTCCGGCGTGCAGACCGTGGGCGTGATCGTGCGCGCGACGCTGAAGCGCCGCGCGCCGCCGGCGGCGTTCGTGCGCGTGCCGTTTGCGCCGATGAGCGAGCGGGGGGCGGCGCTGCTGGCCTGCATGGTGACGCTGACGCCGGGCACCACCGCGATCGACATCGACCTGCAGCGCGGCGAGCTGCTGCTGCACGTGCTGGACGCCTCCGACACCGAGGCGGTGCTGCGCGGCATCCGGCGCGATTTCGAGCCGGGGCTGGTGACGCTGTTCGGACGGGAGGGCTGAGGTGGGCGTGACGGTGACGATCCTGGTGCTGGCGGCGGGGGTGGCCACGGCGCTGGCGGTGGTGCGGATGCTGCGCGGGCCGCGCCACGCCGACCGCATCGTGGCGCTGGACATCCTGCTGGCGGCGGCGGTGGCGCTGTGCGTGGCGGCGTCGCTGGCCACGCAGCGCACGGTGTTCCTCGACGTGGCCATCGGGCTGGCGCTGGTGGGATTCGTGGCCACGATCGGCTGGGCGCGGCTGGTGGACCGGGGAGGCATGTCGTGAGCGCGCTGGGCAGTCTGCTGCTGCTGGCCGGCGCGGCGCTGCTGGTGGTGGCGGCCTGGGGGGTGGTCATGCTGCCGGACGCGCTGACGCGCCAGCACGCCGCCACCAAGGCCGGCACGCTGGCGGTGGCGCTGGTGGCGCTGGGCGCGCTGCTGGTGGCCGGGCAGTGGGCGTGGACGTGGCGGCTGCTGCTGGTGATCGGCTTTCTGCTGGCCACGCTGCCGGTGGCGTCCAACCTGCTGGCGCGCGCCGCGGTGCGCGAGGCCGGGCTGGACGACGACATGCGCCGCGCCGCCTCCGCCGGCGGCCCGCCGCGCTGAGCCGCGCCGCGGCGAAAAGCGCCGCCGCGCGTGCCTACAATCGCGGGGTCGCGGCGGCATCCGCCGCGGCGGCGCGGCCGCCGGGTCGCGCCCGCCTCATCCCGCTCCGTCGTCATGGCCGTCCTGCTTGCCATCATCCTGCTGCCGTTGCTCGTCGGCACCGCGCTGACGTGGGCACTGTCGCGGCGTTCGCGCGCCGCCACCGTGGGGGCGGCGCTGGCCGTGACGCTGGCGAGCCTGGCGCTGATCGTCGCGCAGGCGCCGCAGGTCTGGGCCGGGCAGGCGGTGGCGGGCTTCCTGCCGTGGGTGCCCGACATCGGCCTCAACGTCGGGCTGCGCCTGGATGGCCTGGCGTGGCTGTTCGCCGCGCTGATCACCTTCATCGGCGTGCTGATCGTCGTCTACGGGGCCTACTACCTCGGCCCGGACGATCCGCCCGGCAAGTTCTACGCCGTGCTGATGCTGTTCATGGCGGCGATGCTGGGCGTGGTGCTGTCGGACAACCTGCTGCTGCTGGTGGTGTTCTGGGAGCTGACCAGCCTGTCGTCGTTCCTGCTGGTGGGCTACTGGAGCCACCGCGCCGACGCGCGCGCCGGGGCGCGGCAGGCGCTGGCGGTGACCGGCGGCGGCGGGCTGGCGATGCTGGCGGGCTTCGTGCTGCTGGGCTGGGTCGCCGGCACGTTCGAGATCAGCGAGATGGCCGGCCGCGCCGCCGAGATCCAGGCCGACCCGTGGTTCGTGCCGGCGCTGCTGCTGATCCTGCTGGGCGCCTTCACCAAGAGCGCGCAGTGGCCGTTCCACTTCTGGCTGCCGGACGCGATGGCGGCGCCGACGCCGGTGTCGGCCTACCTGCACTCGGCCACCATGGTCAAGGCCGGCCTGTTCCTGCTGATGCGGCTGCATCCGGTGCTGGCCGGCAGCGGCACGTTCGAGCTGCTGGTGACGGGCGCCGGGCTGGTCACGGTAGCGTTCGCGGCCTTCGTGGCCATCTTCAAGCACGACCTCAAGGGCCTGCTGGCCTACTCCACGGTCAGCCACCTCGGGCTGATCATGTTCCTCGTCGGGCTGGGCTCGCCGCTGGCGGCGGCGGCGGCGCTGCTGCACGTGCTCAACCACGCCAGCTTCAAGGCGCCGCTGTTCATGGTGGCCGGCATTGTCGACCACGAGACCGGCTCGCGCGACATGCGGCGGCTGGGCGGCCTGGCGGTGCTGATGCCGTGGACCGCGACGCTGGCGGTCGTCGCGGCGGCCTCGATGGCCGGCGTGCCGCTGACCAACGGCTTCGTCTCCAAGGAGCTGTTCTTCGCCGAGGCGGTGGGCACCGGCACGTGGTTCGTGCCGCTGGTGGTGACGCTGGCCGGCGCATGCAGCGTGGCGTATTCGCTGCGGCTGGTGCACGACACCTTCTTCCACGGGCCGCCGGGAGAGGTGCCGAACCCGCACCCGCACGAGCCGCCACTGGGCATGTGGCTGCCGGCCACCTTGCTGGTGCTGATCGCGGTGGCGGCGGGGCTGGCGCCGGCGGCGGTGTTCGGCCCGCTGGTGGAGGTGGCGGCGGCGGCGATGGTGGCGCCGCAGCCGTTGCCCGAGCTGCACCTGGCGCTGTGGCACGGCGTCAACCTGCCGTTGGTGATGAGCCTGCTGGCGCTGGCCGGCGGAGTGGCGCTGTACGCCGCGCTGCAGCGCGGCCGCCGGCTGCACGGGCTGGCGGTGGAGGGCTGGTTCGGTCCGCTGCAGGGGCGCGTGGTGTTCGAGCGCGCGGTCGACGGCCTGCTGGGCTTGGCCGGGCGCGCCACCGCGGCGCTGGAAAACGGCTCGCTGCAGCGCTATCTGGCGTGGCTGGTCGGCGCGGCGGTGGTGGCGGCCGCGGCCGTGCTGGCCGGGCAGGGCATCGGCGCCGGCGCGCGCGAGCGGCTGCCCGCCAACGCGCTGGCCTGGGTGGTGTGGGCGCTGCTGGCGGCCACCTGCGTGGCGCTGGTGTGGCTGCACCACTGGCGGTTCCTGGCGGTGGTGCTGGTCGGCGTCGTGGGGCTGGTCACGTCGCTGGTGTTCGTGAGCTTCTCGGCGCCGGATCTGGCGCTGACCCAACTGTCGGTGGAGCTGGTCTCCACCGTGCTGCTGCTGATGGGGCTGGCGCTGCTGCCGGCGCGCTCGCCGCGCGAATCCAGCCCCGACCGGCGCCTGCGCGACGCGCTGCTGGCGATCGCCGGCGGGGCGGGGCTGGGCTGGATCGCCTGGGTGATGCTGACGCGCGACTACAGCTCGATCGCGTGGTATTTCCTCGAGCACTCGCTGCCCAAGGGTGGCGGCGCCAACGTCGTCAACGTGATCCTGGTGGACTTCCGTGGCTACGACACGTTCGGCGAGATCACGGTGCTGGCGATCGCGGCGATCGGCGTGCTGGCGCTGCTGGAGGGCATGCGCGTGCACCGGCCGGCGGTCGACGAGGGCGGACGGCGCTGGACCTTTGCCGAGCCGCCGCTGCTGCTGCGCGTGGCGGCCTCGGTGGTGCTGCCGGCGGCGCTGGTGGTGGCGGTCTACATCTTCATGCGCGGGCACAACGCGCCCGGCGGCGGCTTCATCGCCGGGCTGGTGACGGCGGTGGCGCTGGTGCTGCAGTTCATGGCGCTGGGCCAGCGGCGTGCCGAGGCCGCGCTGCGCGCGGGGGCCGGGCGGCGTTACGTGCGCTGGATCGGCACCGGGCTGGCCACCGCCGGGGCCACCGGCATCGGTGCCTTCCTGTTCGGGCGGCCGTTCCTGACCAGCGCGCACGGCCATCCGCACCTGCCGCTGCTGGGTGAGCTGCCGCTCGCAAGCGCGGCGCTGTTCGACCTTGGGGTGTATTTCACGGTGGTCGGCGCCACGCTGCTGACGATCTCGGTGCTGGGCTCGGCCAGCGTCGAGGGGCACGAGCGCGACGCGGCCGCGGCCGGAGGGCCGGCACGATGAGCATGGAGTTTCTGGTTGCCTCGGGCCTGGGGCTGGTGACCGCGTGCGGCATCTACCTGCTGCTGCGCGGGCGTACCTTCCCGGTGGTGCTGGGGCTGTCGCTGCTGAGCTACGCGGTCAACGTCTTCATCTTCGTGATGGGGCGGCTGTGGACCGACGCGCACCCGATCCTGGGCAGCGGCGAGACGGCGGTCGACCCGCTGCCGCAGGCGCTGGTGCTGACGGCGATCGTGATCGGCTTTGCCACCACCGGCTTCATTGTCGAGCTGGCGCTGCGCAGCGCGCACGAGAACGGCAGCGACCACGTCGACGGGCGTGAGCCCGGGGTGCCGCTGGGCGCCGCCGCGCGCCAGGAGGAGGGCTGATGGCGGGGCTGCAGGCGTTCTGGCTGGCGCACGCGCCGGTGCTGTCGGTGCTGCTGCCGTCGCTGACGGCGGTGGCGCTGTTGCTGCTCGGCGACCATGACGGCCCGTCGGCGCAGGGTGGTGGCCACGGCGGCGCGGCGCGCCAGGCGCGCCGGCGTGCGCTGAGCCTGGTCTCGGCGACGCTGGGCCTGCTGCTGGCGTCGGCGCTGGTGGCGCGTGCCGCCGGCGGCGAGCTGACGGTCTACGAGCTCGGCGAATGGCCGGCGCCGTTCGGCATCGTGATGGTGGTCGATCGCCTCTCGGCGCTGATGGTGCTGCTGACGCAGGCGGTGGCGCTGCCGGTGCTGGCCTATGCCTGCGGCGGCTGGGACACGCGCGGGCGCCACTTCCATGCCATCTTCCACTTCCAGCTGATGGGGCTCAACGGCGCCTTCCTCACCGGCGACCTGTTCAACCTGTTCGTCTTCTTCGAGGTGCTGCTGATCGCCTCCTACGTGCTGCTGCTGCACGGGCAGGGACGCGAGCGGCTGCGCATGGGTGTGCACTACGTGGTGCTGAATCTGACCGCCTCGGCGCTGTTCCTGATCGGGCTGGCGATGATCTACTCGGTCACCGGCACGCTCAACATGGCCGACGTGGCGCTGAAGGTGGCGCAGCTGCAGGGCGCCGAGCTGCGGCTGGCGCAGGCCGCGGCGCTGATCCTGCTGGTGGTGTTCGGCGTCAAGGCGGCGCTGGTGCCGCTGTACTTCTGGCTGCCGGGCACCTACGCGGCGGCCAGCGCGCCGGTGGCGGCGCTGTTCGCGGTGATGACCAAGGTCGGCGTCTACGCGATCGTGCGCGTGCACTGGGTGATCTTCGGGCTGGACGCCGGTGCGGCGACGCTGACCGCCCAACCGTGGCTGCTGCCGGCGGCGCTCGTGACCAGCGTGCTCGGCGTGCTGGGGGCGCTGGCGGCGCACACGCTGGCGCGGCTGGTGGCGTACCTGACGGTGGCCTCGGTCGGCACCATCGTCGCCGGCGTGGCGCTGTTCACGCCGCAGGCGCTGTCGGCGGCGCTGTACTACACGCTGCACAGCACGGTGGTGATCGCCGGGCTGTTCCTGTTCGTCGAGCTGTTGGCGGCGCAGCGCGGCGCGGTCGGCGACCGGCTGCAGCCGGCGCCGGCGGTGCGTGAGCCGGTGCTGCTTGGCGTGATGATGCTGTTCGGTGCGGCCTCCGCCGCCGGGCTGCCGCCGCTGCCGGGCTTTCTCGGCAAGGTGATGCTGCTGCAGAGCTCGGCCGGGCTGCCGGCGCAGCTCTGGGTGTGGACGGTGGTGCTGGGGGTCGGCTTTCTGACGCTGGTCGGCCTGGCCCGCGCCGGCGTGGTGATGTTCTGGCACGTCGAGCCGGCGCGCCCCGACCCGTCGGCTGGCAGCAGTGCGCGTCTGCTGGCTGCGCCGTGGACGTTCATGGCGTTGACGGTGGCGCTGGCAGCCGGCGCCGCTCCGGTCAAGGCCTACACGGATGCCGCCGCGCACCAGCTCACCGACAAGGCCGGCTACGCGGCGGCGGTGCTGGCGCGTCACGGCGGCCCTGCCGTGCCGACCACCCGCCCGTACGATGGGCGCGTGCCGGCGCCGGGCGCCGCCGCGCAGGAGGAAGGCCGATGACCCCGGACGCCCGCCACGAACCGCTGCGCCCCGGCCAGCCGCCGACCGGCTGGCGGCGCTGGTTTCCGCACCCGGTGCTGTCGCTGCAGCTCGGGCTGACCTGGCTGGTGCTGGCGCACAGCCTGGCGCTGGTGCACTGGCTGGCGGCGCTGCTGCTGGCGTGGGCGGTGCCGCGGCTGCTGGCGCCGTTCCTCGGCGATGCCAGCCGCCTGCACTGGCCCTCGGTGCTGCGGCTGGCGGCGGTGGTGCTGTGGGACATCGTGGTGGCCAACGTGACGGTGGCCCGCCTGACGCTGGGGCCGATGCGGCGCGTGCGGCCGGCCTGGCTGCGCCTGCCGCTGGACACCGACCACCCGCGCGTCAATGCGCTGCTGGCCAGCATCATCACGATGACGCCGGGCACGGTGTCGGCGGTGATCGACGAGCGCCGCGGCGAGCTGCTGGTGCACGCGCTCAACTGCGACGACGCCGCGGCCATGGTGGCCGACATGAAGACGCGCTACGAGGCGGCGCTGGTGCGCGTGTTCCGCGTCGATCTCGACGCCGCGCGCGCGGCGCGCATGGAAGGAGTGAAGCGATGAGCCCGTTGCTGATGCTGGCCCTGGACGTCGGCACCGCGGTGGTGGCGGTGGCGGTGCTGCTGTGCAGCTGGCGGCTGCTGCGCGGCCCGGAGCTGCCCGACCGCATCCTGGCGCTGGACACGCTCTACATGGGGCTGGTGGCGCTGATCATCCTGCTCGACATCCGCTTCGACACCGAGCTGCTGTTCGAGGCGGCGCTGATCGTGGCGATGCTGGGCTTCGTCTCGACGGTGGCGCTGGCGCGCTACGTCGCGCGCGGCGACGTGATCGAGTGAGGGGGGACGGGCGATGACGGCTCTGCTGGAAAACCTGGCCGCGCTGCTGATCCTGACGGCGTCGTTCTTCCTGCTGGTGGGTGCCATCGGGCTGATGCGCTTTGCGGATTTCTACATGCGGCTGCACGCGCCGACCAAGGCCTCGACGCTGGGCGTCGGCGGCGTGCTGATCGCCTCGATGCTGGTGACGCTGGCGCACGGGCGCCCCGGCGTGGCCGAGCTGCTGATCACGCTGTTCGTGTTCGTGACGGCGCCGGTGTCGGCCAGCCTGATGGCGCAGGCGGCGCTGCACCTGCGCGTGCCGTCGCGCGCGCCGCTGCCGCGTGAGGCGCTGCGCATGCGTGACGCGGAGCAGGGCACCGCCGGCCGGTGACGCCGCCGGCCACGCCTCAGACGCCCGGGTCGACCGGGCAGGCCTCGGGCAGGTCGTAGAACGCGCGGATGCCGTTCCAGGCGTCCTCGGGCGTGTCGACGTAGCTGAACAGATTCAGATCCTCGGGCGCGATCACGCCTTCCTCGACCATCAGGTCGAAGTCGATCAGGCGCTTCCAGTACGCGCTGCCGTAGAGGAATACCGGCACCGGGCGCGCCTTGCGCGTCTGCACCAGCGTCAGCACCTCGAACAGCTCGTCCAGCGTGCCGAAGCCGCCGGGGAAGGCCACCAGCGCCTTGGCGCGCATCATGAAGTGCATCTTGCGCAGCGCGAAGTAGTGGAACTTGAAGCGCAGCTGCGGCGAGATGTAGGGGTTGGGCTCCTGCTCGTGCGGCAGCAGGATGTTGAGCCCGACGCTGGGGGCCCCGAGGTCGTGCGCCCCGCGGTTGGCCGCTTCCATGATGCCGGGGCCGCCGCCGGTGACGATGTAGAGCTGGCTGTCCTTCGGGCACGACTGGCTGTAGGCCGCCACCAGCTGCGCGAAGCGGCGCGCCTCCTCGTAGTAGCGCGCGTTGCGCCGCAGCGCCTCGGCGCGGCGCAGCGCCTGCGCGTCGCCGCTGGCCTGCGCCGCCTGCCAGATCGCCTCGGCCTCGGCCGGCTCGCGGAAGCGCGCGCTGCCGAAGACGACGATGGTGTTCTCGATGCCGAGCTCGGCCATGCCGAGGTCGGGCTTGAGCAGCTCGAGCTGGAAGCGGATGCCGCGCGTCTCGCGCCGCAGCAGGAACTCGGGGTCGGCGAAGGCCAGCCGGTAGGCGTCCGGCGGCGGACGGGTGCCGTCCTCGGACAAGAGGTGCATCTCGACACCGGCGTCGGCCAGACGGCGGGTCTGCAGGTCGTGCGCGGGGTCGTGAGACGGAGGCGTCATCGTCGGTCGAAGTTCGGACATGAAAAAGGCCCCGTGCCGGGGCCTCCTCGGACCGCCCGCGGCGGCGCGGCGCTGCCTGGCGCCGGTGGCCCGGCTCAGACGCGCTTGCGGTATTCGCCGGTGCGCGTGTCGATCTCGATCTTGTCGCCCTGCTCGACGAAGATCGGCACCATCACCTCGAAGCCGGTGGCGATCTTGGCCGGCTTCATGACCTTGCCGGAGGTGTCGCCCTTGACCGCCGGCTCGGTCCAGGTGACCTCGCGCACGACGCTGGTGGGCAGCTCGATCGAGATCGCCTTGCCCTCGTAGAACACCACCTCGGCGGTCATGCCGTCCTCGAGGTAGTTGAGCGCATCGCCCATGTTCTCGGCCTCGACCTCGTACTGGTTGTACTCGGCGTCCATCCACACGTACATCGGGTCGGCGAAGTACGAGTAGGTGCACTCCTTCTTGTCGAGGATGATGTTGTCGAGCTTGTCGTCGGCCTTGAAGACGACCTCGGTGGCGCTGTTGCTCAGCAGCGCCTTGAGCTTCATGCGCACGGTGGCGGCGCCGCGGCCGCCACGCTGGTATTCGGTCTTGAGGACGATCATCGGGTCCTTGCCGTGCATGATGACGTTGCCGGCGCGGATTTCTTGGGCGAGTTTCATGGTGCTGTGCGGGAGGAGGAGACGGTCGGCGCGCGTTGCCACGCGCGCGCCAGTCAGGTTCGGAACGAACCCTATATTCTACCGCGGGCCGGACTTTTCAAGCGGGGCAGCCGCGGCGCTCGCGCACGAACGCCAGCAGCCGCCGCAGCAGATCCGGCTGGGCCGCGAGCCGCGCGCGCAGCGCGGTGGCCAGGGCCGTCCAGTCGGCCAGCCCGGCTGCGGTCAGCGGCGGCGGGTCGGCGCCGCCGGGCGCGTCGTTGAGCGCGCGCATCCACGCCGCCCAGCCGGGTGGTCCGTCCGCCCAGGCCAGGAACGCCTCCAGCTTGGCGTGGTGCGCGGCGTCGTCCTGCGGGTAGAGCTGCCAGAGAAAGGCGCGGCCGGCCCACAGCGCGCGCACGAGCGAATCCTCGCCGCGCACGAGGTTGAGGTCGCAGGCCCACAGTCGCTCGTCGAACGCGTCCTGCGGCACCGGCGCGCAGGGCGTCACGCGCGCCGCGGCGGACAGCGGCGCGGCCGCGTCGAGCCGGCTCCAGTGCGCGGCGCTGCGCCCCGGCGCCACCAGCCAGTGCGCCGCGGCCAGCGCGGGCTGACGGCGCAGCGCGGCCAGCGCCGCGGGCTCGTAGGTGAAGACGCTGACCCATGGTCCGGCGTGGCCGCCGTGCGCGGCGCGCCAGCGCGCCGCGTCGAAGGCGGCCTGGCGTGCGTCCAGATCGGCCTCGCGCAGCAGCCCGCCGGTGGCGGGTGTGAAACCGGGGAAGAAGAACCACTTCGTGCGACCGGTCAGCGCGCCGCTGAGCACCGGCGAGGGCAGGCCGTGGCTGCGCTCGACCCACGGCTCGGCGCTCAGGTATTCGAGGTTGAGCCAGACGGTCGGGCAGCCGGTCTCGTCGTGCGCCGGCAGCAGGGCCCGCACCCATGCATCGGGGACATGGCAGCCGAACATTTCCACCAGCACCTGCGCGGGCGGCAGGCCGCTGGGCGGGGGCGCTTCGCCCGCGCGCGGCCAGCGGTGCACCGCCACGCCCGGCACGCCCCCGTGCGCCGCACCCGGCGCCATCCAGTCCAGCGGCGCCGGGTCGTCGATCCACAGCCGCACCTGCTGGCCGGCGGCGGCGAGCTGGCGGCACAGGCGCCACGCCACGCCGGCGTCGCCCCAGTTGTCGATCACGTGGCAGAACACGTCCCAGCGCAGCGCCGGGGCGGCAAGGGGTGAGGGACAATCCTGCGTCATGGTCTCCTCGGTTCACGACGACGCATTGTTGCGCATGGTGGCGGCGCTGCCGGCGCTGCCCGGGGTCTACCGCTTCTTCGACGCCGACGGGCAGCTGCTCTACGTCGGCAAGGCGCGCGACCTGAAGCGGCGCGTCAGCAGCTACTTCCAGCGCACCCACGACGGCACGCGCATCGGCCACATGGTCGGCAAGATCGCGCGGCTGGAGACCACCGTCGTGCGCTCCGAGGCCGAGGCCCTGCTGCTGGAGAGCAACCTCATCAAGACCCAGCAGCCGCGCTACAACATCCTGTTCCGCGACGACAAGAGCTACCCCTACCTGCGCGTGGGGGCCGGCAGCCGGGTGGTCGACGCAGCCGGCGCCGGCGCGATGCCCGGCACGCCGAACCCGGACCATTACCCGCGCGTGTCCTACTACCGCGGCGCGGTCGACCGGCGCGCGCGCTATTTCGGCCCCTATCCGAACGCCTGGGCGGTCAAGCAGACCATCGAGCTGCTGCAGAAGGTGTTTCGGCTGCGCACCTGCGAGGACACGGTGTTCGCGCACCGCACCCGTCCGTGTCTGCTGCACCAGATCAAGCGCTGCAGCGCGCCCTGCGTCGGCGCGATCAGCCCGGCGGACTACGCCGCCGACGTGCGCGCCGCGTGCGACTTTCTGGAAGGCCGCAGCCAGGAGGTGCTGCAGGCGCTGCAGGCACGCATGGAGGCGCTGGCGGCGCAGCTGGCGTTCGAGCAGGCCGCCGAGGTGCGCGACCAGATCGGGGCGCTTTCGCGCGTGCTGCAGCAGCAGGCGATGGAGAGCCACGACGACCAGGATGTGGACATCGTCGCGGTGGCGGTGCGCGGCGGGCGCGCCTGCGTCAACCTGGCGATGGTGCGCGGCGGGCGCCACCTGGGCGACCGGTCAACCTTCCCGGCCCACGTCGAGGATGGCGCGGCGCTGGCCGACGTGGACGGCGCGGCCGGTGCCGAGCAGCGCGTGCTGGAGGCGTTCCTGGTCCAGCACTACACCGACGTGCCGCCGCCGCCGCTGCTGGTGCTGGGCGCGCCGGTGGACGAGGCGCTGCTGGAGGCGCTGAGCGAGCAGAGCGGCGTGCGGGTGCGCGCGGTGTTCCATCCGCGCGAGCGGCGCCGCGTCTGGCTCGAGATGGCGCAGACCAACGCCGAGCTGCAGCTGGCGCGCCTGCTGGCCGAGGAGGGCTCGCAGCAGGCGCGCACGCGCGCGCTGGCCGAGGCGCTGGGGCTGGAGGCGGCCACCCCCGAGGCGCTGGCGGCGCTGCGCATCGAGGCGTTCGACATCTCGCACACCGCCGGCGAGGCCACGATGGCCTCCTGCGTCGTCTACGAGCACCACCAGATGCAGCCGCGCCAGTATCGGCGCTACGCGATCGAGGGCATCACGCCCGGCGACGACCCGGCGGCGATGCGCCAGGTGCTGCAGCGCCGCTACGGTCGGCTGGCCGGCCAGCTGGCCGAGCAGGGCGGTGACGACGCCGGCGGCGCACGGCTGCCGGACGTGGTGCTGATCGACGGCGGCGCGGCGCAGGTGGCGGCGGCGCGCGCGGTGTTCGATTCGCTCGGGCTGGACATCGGCCGGCTGGTCGGCGTCGAGAAGGGCGAGGGGCGCAAGGTCGGGCTGGAGGAGCTGGTGTTCGCCGACGGCCGGCCGAAGGTGGCGCTGCCGCCGGATTCGGCGGCGCTGCTGCTGGTGGCGCAGATCCGCGACGAGGCGCACCGCTTCGCCATCACCGGCATGCGCGCGCGCCGCGCCCGCGCCCGCACCGGCGGCAGCCGGCTGGAGGAGATCCCCGGCGTCGGGCCCAAGAAGCGCGCCCGGCTGCTGGCGCGCTTCGGCGGCGTGCGCGGGGTGGCGGCGGCCAGCGTCGAGGAACTGGCCAGCGTCGAGGGGATCTCGCGCGAGCTGGCCGAGGCGATCCACCGCGCGTTGCACGGGTGACGCGCCGGGGCAGCGGCGGTGGGCGCCGCGCCCGCATAATCGCAGCCACCATGTTCCTGACGCTGCCGACGCTGCTGACCTGGACGCGCATCGCGGCCATCCCCCTGATCGTGGCGGTGTTTCACGTGCCGGGCTGGCCGCTGGCGTGGGCCAACGCGGTGGCCACCGGGCTGTTCATCGTCTTCGCGCTGACCGACTGGGCCGACGGCTACCTGGCGCGGCGGCTCAACCAGACGTCGGCGTTCGGCGCCTTCCTCGATCCGGTGGCGGACAAGTTCCTGGTCAGCGCCTGCATCCTGGTGCTGGTGCACCTGGGGCGCGCCGACGTGTTCGCCGGCCTGATCATCATCGGGCGCGAGATCGCGATCTCGGCGCTGCGTGAGTGGATGGCGCAGATCGGCGCCACGCGCAGCGTGGCGGTGCACATGGTCGGCAAGTTCAAGACCGCGACCCAGATGGTGGCGATCCCGTTCCTGCTCTACGACGGGGTGCTGTGGGGCGTCGATACGCGCTGGTGGGGCACGCTGCTGCTGTGGGCGGCGGTGGTGCTGACGGTGTGGTCGATGGTCTATTACCTGCGCCGCGCGATTCCCGAAATCCGCGCGCGCGCGCCGCGGCGGCCGTGACGGGCGTGGGGTCCGGCCAACGCAACGGGTCGGCGTGGCTCGCCGCCATGCCCGCGGTGTTCGTGCTGATCTGGAGCACGGGCTTCATCGTCGCGCGCTTCGGCATGCCGCACGCGCCGCCGATGACCTTCCTGGCGTGGCGCTACGCGCTGTCGATCGCCTGCTTCGGCGTGTGGATCGCGCTGGCACGCGTGGCGTGGCCGCGCACGCCGGCGCAGTGGGGGCACCTGGCGGTCACCGGCGTGCTGATGCACGCCGGCTACCTGGGCGGCGTGTGGGCGGCCGTCAAGGCCGGCATGGGCGCGGGACTGTCGGCGCTGATCGTCGGCCTGCAGCCGGTGCTGACGGCGGTGTGGCTCTCGTCCACCGGCGGGCGCGTGACCGCACGCCAGTGGCTGGGTCTGACGCTGGGCCTGGCCGGGCTGGTGCTGGTGGTGTGGCACAAGTTCGGCCACGGCGGCCCCGGCGACAGCGCCACGCCGGTGAATCTGGCGTTCGCGGTGGCGGCGCTGCTGTCCATCACCGCCGGCACGCTGTACCAGAAGCGCTTTCTGGCCCCCTGCGACGTGCGCACCGCCAACACGGTGCAACTGGCCGCGGCGCTCGTGGTGACGCTGCCGCTGGCGTGGCTGGAGAGCGAGCCGATGCGCTGGAACATGGAGTCGGCCGGCGCCATGGCGTGGTCGGTGCTGGGCCTGACGCTGGGCGGCAGCTCGCTCTTGTATCTGCTGATCCAGCGCGGCGCGGCTGCGTCGGTGACCAGCCTCATGTACCTGGTGCCGCCGTGCACCGCGCTGATCGCCTGGGCGCTGTTCGGCGAGCCGATCACCGCCATGACGCTGGCCGGCACGGCGCTCACCGCCGTGGGCGTGGCGCTGGTGGTGCGCGGCGGCGCGCCGCGCTGACCCGTCGCGCCCAGAACGTTGACCCGGGAGACCGCTTCATGACCGCCTCGTCCACCCCCACCCTGGGGCACCGCATCGCCGTCATCCCCGGCGACGGCATCGGCACCGAGGTCATGCCCGAGGGCCTGCGCGTGCTGGAAGCCGCAGCCAGCCGCTTCGGCCTCGACCTGCGCTTCGAGACCTTCGACTTCGCCTGCTGGCCGTACTACGAGCGCCACGGCGCGATGCTGCCGCCCGACTGGCAGGACATCCTCGGCGGGTTCGACGCGATCTACTTCGGCGCGGTCGGCTGGCCCGAGAAGATCCCGGACCACGTCTCGCTGTGGGGCTCGCTGCTGCAGTTTCGCCGCGCGTTCGACCAGTACGTCAACCTGCGCCCGGCGCGGCTGATGCCGGGGGTGCGCGCGCCGCTGGTGCGCGCCGACGGCACGCCGTACGCGCCCGGCGAGATCGACATGCTGATCGTGCGCGAGAACACCGAGGGCGAGTACTCCAGCATCGGCGGGCGCATGTTCGAGGGCACCGAGCGCGAGCTGGTGGTGCAGGAGACGGTGATGACGCGCCACGGGGTGGACCGCGTGCTGCGCTTCGCGTTCGAGCAGGCGCGCCGCCGCCGCGGCCGCCTGACCAGCGCCACCAAATCCAACGGCATCGCCATCACGATGCCGTACTGGGACGAGCGCGTGCGGGCGATGGCGGCGGCCTACCCGGACGTGGCGGTGGACCAGTACCACATCGACATCCTGACCGCGCACTTCGTGCAGCGGCCGGATCGCTTCGACGTCGTCGTGGCCAGCAACCTGTTCGGCGACATCCTGAGCGACCTGGCGCCGGCCTGCACCGGCACGATCGGCATCGCGCCGTCGGCCAACCTCAACCCCGAGCGGCGCTTTCCGTCGCTGTTCGAGCCGGTGCACGGCTCGGCGCCGGACATCGCCGGCCGCGGCATCGCCAACCCGATCGGGCAGATCTGGTCCGGCGCGCTGATGCTGGACTTTCTCGGCCACCGGGAGGCGCACGACGCCATCGTGCGCGCCATCGAGGCGGCGCTGGCGCCCGGCAGCGGCGCGCCGCGCACGCCGGACCTGGGCGGGCGCGCCGGCACCGCCGACCTCGGCCGCGCGATCGCCGAGGCGCTGCGCGCGGGGGCCTGACGGCTAGAATACGGCGCCTTTTCGCCGGTGCGCCTGGGTGGCGCACCGCACCTGCGGAGAGCCATATCGATGAACAAGGCACAACTGATCGAACACATTGCCGAACGCGCGCAGCTGACGCGGCAGGAGGCGGCCCGGGCGCTGGAGGCCGTGCTGGAGGGAGTGACGCAGACGCTGGTGCGCGGCGGCGAGGTCACGCTGGTGGGCTTCGGCACGTTCGCGGTCGACGAGCGCGCCGCGCGCAAGGGTCGCAACCCCAAGACCGGCGAGCCGGTCGACATTCCAGCCGCTAGAATGCCGAAATTCCGGCCCGGCAAGGCCCTGCGCGACGCCGTCAACGGCTGAAGCCGGCAGGGACCGGCGCCAGGCGGCCATCCCCCGGGGCGCGGCCGCACGGGCGGGTGCTTAGCTCAGCTGGCAGAGCGGCGCCCTTACAAGGCGTAGGTCGGCGGTTCGAACCCGTCAGCACCCACCACCCCCTGCATCGCCCCGCTTTCCCCTTCCCCAGTCTGCCGACGTGCCCTGACACCCCATGTTCGACCTGTTCCGCAACAACATGAAGGTGCTGATGGCACTGCTCATGTTGCTGATCATCCCGTCGTTCGTCTTCTTCGGCGTGCAGGGCTACACCAGTCTGCGCGAGCGTGCCGAGCCGGTGGCGCGCGTGGCGGGCGAGCGCATCACGCGCCCCGAATGGGAGGCCGCGCACCGGCGCGAGGTCGAGCGGCTGGCGGCCAGCATGCCGGGGCTGGACCGCGCGCTGCTGGAAAGCGAGGACAGCCGCCGCGCGACGCTGCAGCGCATGGTCGACGAGCGCGTGCTGGCGCGCGCCGCGCAGGATCTGCGCATGGTCGTGACCGACCGCCAGCTCGCCGCCGAGCTGCTGCGTGACCCGACGATCGCCAGCCTGCGCAAGGCCGACGGCACACTGGATACCCAGCGCTACCAGGACCTGCTGCGCAGCCAGGGGCTGACCGCGCCGCAGTACGAGGCGCTGGTGCGCGCCGACCTGGCGCGCCGCCGCCTGCCGGAGCTGGTGCAGGCCAGCGCCTTCCTGCCGCTCGCCAGCGTCGAGCTGGCCACGGCGGCCTGGTTCGAACGGCGCGAGGTGGCGCTGGCAAGGTTTCGTCCGGCCGACTTCGCCGCCGGGGTGCGCGTCACCGACGAGGAGCTGCGCGCCCACCACGCCGCGCATGGCCAGGACTTCCGCACGCCGGAGCAGGCGGTGGTGGAGTACCTGCTGCTCGACCGCGACGCGGTGGCGCGGCGCCTGCAGCCGAGCGAGGGCGAGCTGCGTCACTATTACGAGCAGAACGCGGCGCGCGCCGGCCAGCGCGAGCAACGCCGCGCCGCGCACATCCTGCTGCAGGCCGACACGGCCGAGGCCAAGGCGCGCGTGCGGGCGCGGGCCGAGCAGCTGCTGGCCGAGGTGCGCGCCCAGCCGGCACGCTTCGCCGAGCTGGCGCGCCAGCACTCGCAGGACCCCGGTTCGGCCAGCCAGGGCGGCGATCTGGGCTGGTTCGGCCGCGGCGCGATGGTCAAGCCGTTCGAGGATGCGGTGTTCGCGCTGGCCAAGGGGCAGATCTCCGACATCGTCGAGAGCGAGTTCGGCCTGCACATCATCCAGCTGCTGGACGTGCGGCAGGAGCCGGTGGAGCCCTACGAGCGCGCGCGTGCGCGCCTGGTCGAGGAATGGCGCGCCCAGCAGGCCGCGCGCCAGTTCGCCGAACAGGCCGAGCGCTTCGGCAACCTGGTCTACGAGCAGCCCGACAGCCTGCAGCCGGCGGCCGAGGCGCTGGGGCTGACGGTGCGGCGCGCCACCGTCGAGCGGCAGGGGCCGGTCGGCGGCGACGCCGACCCCGCGCTGGCCGAGCCGGCGGCGCTGCGCGCCATCTTTGACGAGGAAGCGCTGCGGCGCAAGCTCAACAGCCGTGCCATCGAGCTGCGCGGCAACCGCCTGCTGGCGGTGCGCGTCGTCGAGCACCGGCCGGCGCAGGCCCAGCCGTTCGAGGCGGTGGCCGAGCAGGTGCGCGCGGCGCTGGTGGCCGAGCGCGCCCGCGCGGCCGCGCTGGAGCAGGCGCGTCAGCGGCTGGCGCAATGGCGCACGCAGCCGCCGGCCGACGGCGCACTGGGCAGCCCGGTGGTGGTGTCGCGCCAGGCCGCGCAGGGGCTCGACGCGCGCCTGGTGCGCGCGGCGCTGGCGGTGCCGCTGCAGGGGGAAGCGCCGGCATGGACGCTGGTGGACCTCGGCGCGGAGGGGGCCGCGGTGCTGCGCGTGCGGCGCGCGGCGGCGCGGCCGGCGCCCGCGCCCGAGCAGGCGCGCGCCGAGGCGCGCGAGCTGGCACGTCTGTGGGGCGAGGGCGAGGCGCGTGCGCTGCTGGCGGCGCTGCGCGCGCGCTACCAGGCCGAGCTGCTGGTCAAGTGAGGCATCCTTGTCGTCCGAAAGGGGTGCCGAACCGGTTATAATGACAGCTTCCACGGTGGCTGTAGCTCAGTTGGTAGAGTCCCAGATTGTGATTCTGGTTGTCGTGGGTTCGAGTCCCATCAGCCACCCCACACTGCCCGACCCGGCCGGTTGATCCCGCGCCGGGTTTTTTCTTGGCTGCCGGCCGGGCTCTGGCCGCGGCGGTCGCGGCGTCGTTGTACGATGAGAGGGCGATGGACGTCACCCCGGCCGGTTCCGACGCGCGCGACGCCTACGAGCGCGAGCTCGGCCCGCAGCGCATCCGCACCGCGCGCGAGTTCGCGGTGCTGGGCGCGACGCTGTATGCGCTGTTCGGCATCCTCGACTGGTGGGCCATCCCGTCGGCGCTGCACGCGGTGTGGCTGGTGCGGGCGGTGGTCGTCGCGTGGCTGCTCGGGCTGCTGGCACTGACGCGCTGGCCCGGCTTTCTGGGGCACTATCCGGCCATCATGGTCACCAGCTTCGTGGTCGTCGGGCTGGGCATCGAGGTGATGGTGCTGCTCGCCGGTCCGCACGACTTGGCGCGCTGGCTCTATTACACCGGGCTGATCCTGGTGGTGATGGCGCTGTACACCTTCACCTACCTGCCGGTGTGGATCCTGGGTGGCGTGGGCTTCGGCCTGGTGGTGCTGTACCTGCTGATCGCGGTGGGAGCGCAGCGCATGACCGGCCCGGGCGATGCCGAGGCGCTGCTGGCGCACGCCTTCTTCTTCGTCAGCGCCAACATCATCGGCGTGATCGCGGCGCGTCAGCGCCAGCGCCTGCTGCACGAGGGCTTCTGGCTGCGTCAGCGGTTACGTGGCGAGCTGCAGCGCACGGTGCGGGAGAAGGAGCTGACCGAATGGCGGGCGCTGCGCGACCCGCTGACCGGTCTGGCCAACCGCGAGGCGCTGATGCGCCAGCTTCGGGCCCGCCTGGCCGCGGTTCGGCAGGGGCGGGGGCAGGTGGTCGTGCTGTTCGTCGATCTGGACGGTTTCAAGCAGGTCAATGACCAGCTCGGGCACGCGGTCGGCGACGAGGTGCTGCGCATCGTCGCCCGGCGGCTGGAGCGCTGCGTGCGCGACCGCGATCTGGTGGCCCGCCTCGGCGGCGACGAGTTCGCCGTGGTGCTCTGGCTGGAGGACGGCGGGGACGAGGCGGTGGTGCAGCGCGTGGCGCAGGCGATCGAGGAGGCCGCCGCGCAGCCGATCGTCGAGCCCGACGTGCCGCTGCCGCTGGGCGCCAGCGTCGGCGTGGCGCGCCACCCGCAGGACGGAGAGGAAGCGGCGCAGCTGCTGCGCGTGGCCGATGCGCGCATGTACGAGGTCAAGGCGCGCCGTCACCAGCGGCTCGGCCGCTGACGGCTGCGCAGGCGGGGCAGCGGCCGCTGCTACCATAGCGGCCCAGCGCCGCGCGGCACGGGGCCGGCGGTACCGTCTCCTCAGGGAGTGTTGCGACGACCATGGCCAAAGGCATGATCCTCGCCGCGGGACAGGGCACCCGCGTGCGTCCGCTCACCAAAGACCTGCCCAAACCGATGATCCCCATCCTGGACAAGCCGGTGATGGAGTACCTGGTGGAGCGGCTGGCCGCGCACGGCGTGCGCCAGATCATGGTCAACGTGGCCTGGAACCACCACAAGATCGAGCAGTACTTCCGCGACGGTCGCCGCTGGGGGGTGGAGATCGGCTACTCGTACGAGGGTACCTACGAGCACGGCGACATCCTGCCGCGGCCGCTGGGCTCGGCGGGCGGCATGAAGCGCATCCAGGACATGAGCGGCTTCTTCGACGAGACCACCATCGTCCTGTGCGGGGATGCGCTGGTCGACCTGGACATCACCGCGGCGCTGGCGGAGCACCGCGCCAAGGGGGCGCTGGCCAGCGTGGTGACGCTGCCGGTGCCGCGCGAGCAGGTCGGCAACTACGGCATCGTGGTGGCCGACGAGGACGGGCGCGTGGTCTCGTTCCAGGAAAAGCCGCGGCCCGAGGAGGCGCGCTCGAATCTGGCCAGCACCGGCATCTACATCTTCGAGCCGGCGGTGCTGGACCTGGTGCCGTCGGGGCGGGTGTTCGACATCGGTGCGGAGCTGTTTCCGCTGCTGGTCGAGCGCGGCCTGCCGTTCTACGCGCAGAGCCGGCCGTTTCACTGGATCGACATCGGGCGCGTGAGCGACTACTGGTCGGTGCTGCAGCGCGTGCTCAGCGGCGAGATCGCCGACCTGCGCATGCCGGGCACCGAGGTGCGCCCGGGCGTGTGGGTCGGGCTCAACACGCGCATCGACTTCGACCGCGTGCAGGTGACCGGACCGGTCTACATCGGCTCCAGCGTGCGGCTGGAGGAGGGCTGCTCCGTCGTCGGGCCGGCGTGGATCGGCCACGGCAGCCACCTGCGCGCCGGCTCGCGCGTGGAGCGCAGCGTGCTGTTCGAGTACACGCGCATCGGCGCCGGCATGCTGTTCCAGGACATGATCGTCTCGCCGAGCTACTGCGTGGACCGCCACGGCCGCGCCACCTACGTCGGCGACGACCGCTGCCCGCTGCGCTGGGGCGACGCGCGCGCCTGAGGCCGGGGCCGTCGGGACCGGCAGCCGATTCCGGCCGCTCGTCCGGGCGGCGGCTTGACGGGTGCGCTCGCGGGCAGGCTGCGGGTCGTCAGCGTGCGGCGTCGGCCGCGTGCAGCGGCGCCAGCCACGCCAGCGTCAGCGTCGCCGCAGTGGAGCCGACCAGCGCCCCGGCGAACGGCGCCAGCGTCGGCACGTTGGCCGGAAAGGTCGCCGCCACCAGGCCCTGCCAGAGGGAGCCGGCGGCCCAGGCGTCCGGCAGCACCGCGCCGAGCAGCCCGGCGGCCATGCCGACCAGCGCCGCGTGGCGCGGGGTGCGCCGCCACAGCCCCAGCAGCAGCGGCACCGCCGCGGTGGCGCACAGCAGGTCCGCCACCAGGAACAGCCGCAGCACCGACAGGCCCTGCCACGCGATGGCGACGACCGGCACCATCAGCAGCACGGTGGCCCAGCGTGCGCCCGCAAGGGTCGCGCCGGCGCGCTGTGTCACCAGCAGCGAGGCGATGGCGTTCTGCAGCGTGTCCACCGACGAAGCCACCAAGGCGACGGCCAGCACCAGCACCCCGGCCACGATGAACGTCGGCGCCGGCTGCACCAGCGCGAACAGCGGCACCGGCGGCGACCCGAGCGGCAGGCCGCGCTGCGCCGCGACGATCCCCAGCGTCCCGACCAGCGCGACCGCGGCCGCGCTGCCGAGCGCCCCAAGCCACGCCGCGCGGTGCAGCGCGCGCTCGTCGGTGGCGGCCCAGATGCGCTGCCAGTAGCCCTGATGGAACAGGTTGGCCACGGTCACGGCGATGACGAGCGTGGCCGCCACCGACAGCGCCACCGGCAGCGGGGCCCCGGCGGGCGCGCCCGGGGCCGCGGCGGGGGCGCCTGGCTGGCCGAGCAGCCAGGCGGCCACCAGCGCCAGCAGCGCCAGCAGCAGCCAAGCCTGCCAGCGGTCGGTGGCGAGGCTGGCGCGCAGGCCACCCCAGGCGGTGTAGGCCAGCGTGGTCACCGCCACCGCCAGCACCGCCCAGCGTCCAGCGCCGCCGGTCAGCAGCGCCACCACCGAGCCGATCGCGGTCAGCTCCGCGGCCAGGAAGCACAGCATGTACAGCAGCGACAGCAGCAGCACCCAGCCGCGCACCGCCGGCCCGAAGCGCTGGCCGGCGTAGTCGGTCAGGCTGCGACCGGCCGGCAGCCGGCGCCGCAGCGCCGGGGCGCACCACGCCAGCACCAGGAAAGGCAGCGCCGCCCCGACGGCGTAGCCGGCCAGCGCCAGCGGGCCGACGAAGGCGCCGATCTCCGGCGGCACGAACAGGATCCACGCCCCCAACCCGGAGGCGACGAACGACAGGCCCAGCGTCGTGGCGCCCTGGGAGCCGCGTGCCGTCAGGTAGTCATCCAGCGAATCGCCCGCGGTGCGGGCGCGCAGCCCCACCAGCACGAAGACGAACAGCGCCGCGCCCACCGCGGCCATCGGCATCCAGGTCATGTCGCGCTTCCTCCGCCGGTACGAACCGGATCAGGTTCCAGGGTCTGGACCACGGCCCCCGCGGCCTGCCGTCCACTCTCAGCCCGGGCCGTCCGCTGCCGCGGACACGCGCCGGGCTCCCCTGGCGACTGCAGATGCCGGGATTCTAGTCGTCGTTGCGCAGCACCAGCTTGCCCAGCACGCGGCGGGCCTCGAGCCGCCGCAGCGCCTCGGGCAGCGCGGCCATCGGCAGCACGGTGTCGATCACCGGCCGGTAGTGACCCTGCAGGTAGCCCTGCACCAGCGCCTGCAGCAGCGCGGCGTTGGCGGCCGGCTCGCGGCGCGCGAACTCGCCCCAGAACACGCCGACGATTGAGGCTCCCTTGAGCAGCGGCAGGTTCAGCGGCAGGCTCGGGATCGCGCCGCCGGCAAAGCCGATCACCAGGAGGCGACCGCGCCAGGCGATCGAGCGCAGCACCGGTTCGGTCAGCGCCCCGCCCACCGGGTCGAAGACGACGTCGGGCCCGCGGCCGTCGGTCAGGCGGCGCAGTTCGTCACGCAGCGTGCCGTCCGGCGTGTGCACCGAATAGTCGAGCACGGCGTCGGCGCCCAGGCGCTGCGCCAGCGCGCACTTGGCGGCGCTGGAGGCGGCGGCGACGACGCGCGCGCCGGCGGCCTTGGCGACCTGGATCGCCGCGGTGCCGACGCCGCCGGCGGCGCCCAGCACCAGCACCGTCTCGCCGGGGCGCAGTGCGCCGCGATCCAGCAGCGCATGGTGCGCGGTGGCGTAGGTCATGATGAAGGCCGCCGCGTCCTGCAGCGCAAAGCCCGGCGGCAGCGGCAGGCACAGGTGCGCCGGCACCACCGCGTGCGTGGCGAAGGCGCCGGTGCCGGCCAGGCACGCCACCGGCTGACCCGGGGTCAGGGTGGTGACGCCGGCGCCCACGGCGCGCACGACGCCGGCGAACTCCGCCCCGGGCACGAAGGGGGGCTCGGGCCGGTGCTGGTAGCGTCCCTGCACGATCAGCAGGTCGGGATAGTTGACGCTGGCGGCGGCGATCTCCACCAGCACCTCGCCGGCGCCGGGGACGGGGTCAGGACGCTCGCCCCAGCGCAGGGCGTCCAGGCCGGTGGGCTGTTCACAGATCCAGGCTCGCATCGGGATGCTTCCTCAGGCATGACGACCGCGGCATGCTAGCGCCGGGGGCGCGCGGCGGCTGTCGCCGAGGCGGCGCGGCGTCCGGCCTACAATGGCCGCCATGCGCATCCTGCTGTGCAACGACGATGGCTACCAGGCGCCGGGCATCCAGGCGCTGGGGCGGGCGCTGGCGTCGTTCGCCGAGGTGGAGATCGTCGCGCCGGAGCACAACAACAGTGCCAAATCCAACGCGCTGACCCTCAACGCCCCGCTGTACGTGCACCGCGCCGGCGAGCGCGTGCGCTACGTCAACGGCACGCCGGCCGACTGCGTGCACATCGCGCTGACCGGCCTGCTGGACTACCGCCCCGACCTGGTCGTCTCCGGCATCAACAACGGCGCCAACATGGGCGACGACACGATCTACTCCGGCACGGTGGGGGCGGCGATGGAAGGCTACCTGTTCGGGGTGCCGGGCATCGCGTTTTCGCTGACCGAGAAGGGCTGGGCGCACCTGGACGACGCGGTGGCGCTGGCCGTGGAGCTGGTGCGCACGCTGCGCCCGGCGGTGGAGGCGCACCGCGGCGGCGCCGAGGCGACGCACCCCGGCCCATGGCTGCTCAACGTCAACATCCCGAGCCTGCCGCGGGCGCAGATTCGCGGCTTCAAGGTGGCGCGGCTGGGGCGGCGCCACGCGGCCGAGCCGGTCATCACGCAGGTCAATCCGCGTGGTGAGACCATGTACTGGATCGGCGCGGCCGGCCCGGCCAAGGACGACGCCGAGGGCACCGACTTTCACGCCACGCGCCAGGGCTACGTGTCGATCACGCCGTTGCAGATCGACTTGACCGATCACGCGCGGCTGGCGTACTGGGCGCAGACGGCGGCGGCGCTGAGCGCGCACGCGCGCGAGGCGGCGCCGGCGGCCGATGGGCCGGCAGCCCCGGCCGGGGAGGCACGGCCGTGGTGAGGCCGGCAGCGCCGCGGCCCGGCGGTGGTGGGCGCGGCGGGCGCTTCCCGGCGGCGCTGGAGGGGCTGAGGCCAGCCGCGGCGCCGGCCCCGTCCCGCGCCCCGGGCGTCGCTGCCGCCACCGCGGCGCCGCCCGTCCGCGGCGTCGGTCTCGACTCGGCGTCGGTGCGGCAGGCGATGGTGCAGCGGCTGGCGCGGCAGGGCCTGGATCACCCGGAGGTGCTGCGTGTGCTGGCCGAGGTGGAGCGGCACCGCTTCGTCGACAGCGCGCTGGTGGCGCAGGCCTACGAGGACACGGCGCTGCCGATCGGCTGGGGACAGACGATCTCCAAGCCGAGCGTGGTGGCGCGCATGCTGGCGCTGCTGTGCGCCGGCCGGCCGCTGCCGCTGGGCCGCGTGCTGGAGGTGGGCACCGGCTGCGGCTATCAGGCCGCGCTGCTGGCGCGCCTGTGCCGCGAGGTCTACTCGATCGAGCGCATCCGCGGCCTGCACGAGAAGGCGCGTGAGAACCTGCGCCCGCTGCGCATCCCGAACCTGCACCTGATCTTTGGCGACGGCATGCCGGGCTACCCTGACGGGGCGCCGTACGCCGGCATCATTGCCGCCGCCGGCGGCGAGGCCGTTCCGCCCGCCTGGCTGGAGCAGCTGGAGGTGGGGGGGCGGCTGGTGGCGCCCGCCGAGGTGCAACCCGGGCGGCAGCGTCTCATCGTCATCGAGCGCACCGCCGGCGGCTGGCGGCGTCAGGAGCTCGAGAGCGTGCACTTCGTCCCCCTACAATCGGGCGTGGTGTGACCTTTGCCCACGGATCGACGCTGCGATGACGCTGCACCTTTCGCGCCTCGCCGGCGCCTGGATCACCGGCGGCGTGCTGCTGGCCCTGCTGGCCGGCTGCGCCGCCCCCCGCCAACCCGCCCGCACCGCGCCGGTGGAAGACCGGCGCGTGGCCGCGGCGCCGGGCGCCGCACCGCCAGGCAGCGAGAACGCCGGCAAGCCGGGCTACTACACCGTGCGGCCGGGTGACACGCTCTACCGCATCGGTCTGGAACATGGTCAGAGCTGGCGCGATCTGGCGGCGTGGAACAACCTGAGCAACCCGGACCGCATCGAGGTCGGGCAGGTGCTGCGCGTGGTGCCGCCGGGCGCCGAGCCGGCACCGGCCGGCGTGACGACCCAGCCGGTGACCGCCGCCCCGGTGCAGGCCCGCCCGCTGCCGGCCGATCCGGCCCCGGCGCCCGCCCCGGCTCCGGCTCCCGCTCCTGCGGGGGGGGGCTCCACCCCGCCGGCCGCTGCCGCGCCGGCCGGCGCGCCGGCGCGGCCTGCGGCGGCCGCCCCGGCCGATGCGATCGCGCTGGCGTGGCCGGCGCGCGGGCCGCTGCTGTACGGCTTCGACGAGACGCGCAACAAGGGCATCGGCATCGGCGGCAAGGCCGGCGACCCGGTGCTGGCCGCCGCCGACGGGCGCGTGGTCTACGCCGGTTCGGACCTGCGCGGCTACGGCAACCTCATCATCATCAAGCACAACAACACCTACCTCACTGCCTACGCGCACAACCAGAGCCTGCTGGTGCGCGAGGATCAGACCGTGCGCCAGGGGCAGAAGATCGCCGAGATGGGCAGCAGCGACGCCGACCGCGTCAAGCTGCATTTCGAGGTGCGCCGCCAGGGCAAGCCGGTCGATCCGCTGAGCCTGCTGCCGCCGAGCCGCTGATGGACGACTTCGAACCCGACGTGGCCGCCGACGGCGCGGCCGGCCTGACCGCTGCCGCTGTCTCCCCGCTCGCGACCCCGCCACGGCCGGCCGGCGTACCGGCGGAGGCGTTGCCGGTGCACGGCGTCGACCTGGAGGCGCACGGCATCGCGCGCCGCCCGGACGGCAAGGTGGTGTTCGTCGAGGGCGCGCTGCCGGGCGAGTGGGTGCAGGTGCGCGTGACGCGCCGCAAGCCGCAGTGGGAAGCGGCCGAAGCGGTCGAGGTGCACCGGCCCTCGCCGCTGCGCGTGGCGCCGCGCTGCCCGCACTTCGGCCTGCACGCCGGCGCCTGCGGTGGCTGCCGCATGCAGCACATCGACGCGCTGGCGCAGGTGGCGATCAAGCAGCGCGCGCTGGAGGACAGCCTGTGGCGGCTCGGCAAGGTGCGGCCGCAGCAGATCCTGCCGCCGATCGCCGGGCCGGCGTGGGGTTACCGCTGGCGCGCGCGGCTGGCGGTGCGGCACGTGCCCAAGAAGGGTGAGGTGCTGGTCGGCTTTCACGAGCGCAAGAGCCGCTACGTGGCCGACATGGCCAGCTGCGCGGTGCTGCCGCCGCACGTGTCGGCGCTGCTCAAGCCGCTGCGGGCGCTGGTGATGGCGCTGCAGGCGCGCGACCGCTGCCCGCAGATCGAGCTGGCCTGCGGCGAGGGTGTGACCGCGCTGGTGCTGCGCCACCTGGAGCCGCTGACCGAGGCGGATTGCGACCGCCTGCGCGCCTTCGCGCGCGAGCACGCCGCCGCCGGCGTGCAGTGGTGGCTGCAGCCGGCCGGCCCCGACAGCGTGCACCGGCTCGACGAGGACGACGGCACGCCCGAGCTGGCGTACCGGCTGCCGGAGTTCGACCTCGTGATGCCGTTTCGCCCGACCGACTTCACGCAGGTCAACCCGCACATCAACCGCGTGCTGGTGGCGCGCGCGCTGCGGCTGCTGGAAGCGCGGCGCGGCGAGCGCGTGATCGACTGGTTCTGCGGGCTGGGCAATTTCACGCTGCCGATCGCCACGCAGGCCGGCAGGGTGCTGGGTGTGGAGGGCAGCGCGGCGCTGGTGCAGCGTGCGCAGGCCAACTGGGCCGCCAACCAGGCGCGCCGCGGCGGGCTGGCGCCGACCGAGTTCGTGGCGCGCAACCTGTTCGAGATGACGCCGGCGCAGCTGGTGGCCGACGGCGTGGCGCAGCGCTGGCTGGTCGATCCGCCGCGTGAAGGGGCGTTCGCGCTCGCCAAGGCGCTGGCCGACCTGCACCAGGCGGCGCTGGCCGGCTGCGAGGCGCCGCACACGCCGCACGGGCAGCCGTGGCAGCCGCCGCGGCGCATCGTCTACGTGAGTTGCAACCCGGCGACGCTGGCGCGCGACGCCGGCCTGCTGGTGCACCAGGCCGGCTACGTCTGCCGTGCCGCCGGCGTCGTCAACATGTTTCCGCACACCGCGCACGTGGAAAGCGTGGCGGTGTTCGACCGCGCGGCGGGCTGAATCGGCGGCGGCCGAGCGCGCGGTCAACGCCCCGGTGGGCGCTCGGCCGCCGGGGCGAGGTTCGGCACGATGCTGCCGGTCGGCGGGGCCGGGCGCGCAGCGCCCCCTGCGGGGGTGGGGGCGGCCGTCGGGCCCGCGCCCGTCGCCGGTGCGGCGGGGCGCGCCGGGCTGGCCGCGCCGCCGCCGCCGGCCGCAGCCGGGGCCGGCGCTGGCGCGGTTTCGACGATTTCCTCGTGCGGCTCGGCGCGCTCGGCCGGACGCGGCGCGGGGGTGGCCGGCGGGATGTCGTTTTCGCGCATGTACTCATCCATCTCGCGCCAGCCGGCGAAGATGGCGGCCTTGGACGCCTTGGGGTTGCTGGCGTAGCAGTCCTCCAGGCTGCGCTGCGTGTGGCGGCAGGCCGCGCCGATGGCCTTGCCCTCGGCCTCGCGCCGCTGCGCCTGCTTGGCCGGCGTGTCGATACCGAGCATGTCGCAGCCGCCCAGTGGCAAGGCCAGCGCCAGCGCCAGCCACGGGGCGGGCTGGGCGAGGCGGCGGGGACGCGCGGGCTTCATGACGCCGATTGTGCCGCGCGCCGCCGCCGCCGCGCCAGCGCCCACAGGGCCGGAAAAGCCCAGACCGGGCTTGCCATTTCGGCGGATCGGGCAGCCGCCGGTCCTGCCATCGCATTCAAGCAAAACGGGCCTTCCATGCGGAAGGCCCGTGCTGCGCGGCGACCGCGGTCCGAGCGGGCTGTCGCCGTGAACGCCGTCACTCGCGCTCGCCGCCGAAGATGCCCAGCAGCGCCAGCAGGCTCTGGAAGATGTTGAACAGGCTCAGGTACAGCGCCAGCGTCGCGGAGATGTAATTGGTCTCGCCCCCGTCGACGATGCGCTTCAGGTCCACCAGCAGGAAGGCGCTGAAGATGCCGATGGCCATCACCGACAGCGCCGCCATGAACGCGCTGCTGCCGACGAAGACGTTGACGATGCCGCCGATCAGCAACACGATCGTGCCGAAGAACAGCCACTTGGCCAAGCCATCCAGGTCGCGCTTGATGACGGTGGAGAGGTTGGCCATCACGAGGAAGACCGCCGCGGTGCCGCCGAACGCCGTCATCACCAGCTGCGCCCCGTTGGCGAACCCCAGCACCACCGCCAGCAGGCGTGACAGCATCAGGCCCATGAAGAACGTGAAGCCCAGCAGCAGCGCCACGCCGACGCCGGAGTGCTTGAAGCGCTCGATGGCGAACATGAAGCCGAACGCGCCGGCCAGGAACACCACCAGGCCGACCACGCCCGACAGCGCGGCCGTGAAGCCGGTGGCCACGCCGATCCAGGCTCCCAGCACCGTGGGCACCATGCTCAGCGCCAGCAGCCAGTAGGTGTTGCGCAGCACACGGTGGCGCGCGCCCTGGGCCACCAGGGTGTCGTGGCGAAGGGTGGTGTCAAAGCTCATGGTTGGTTGCCTCCAGCGACGGGATGGAACAGGGTTACGGCGAATAAGAGTACCACGCCGGTGCAAAGTTCACGGCCCCGGCTCGGTGACGAAGCCCACGCCCTGCACGCCGGCGCGCTGCGCCGCGGCCAGCACGCGCGCCACGCGCTCGTAGCGCACGTCGCGGTCGGCAAGCAAATGCAGCGGCCCCTGCGCCGGCTGCGCGCCGAGCTCGCGCAGGCGCTGCTGCAGCACCTCCTCGTCCAGCGCCTCATCGTTCCAGCGGTAGCCGCCATCGGCCAACACCGTCAGCCGCACCGCCTGCGGGGGCGGCTGCAGCGGTTCGGCGTTGGCTTGCGGCAACTTGACTTGCACGGCATGTTGCATCACGGGGATGGTGATCATGAACACGATCAGCAGCACCAGCATGACGTCGATCAGCGGGATCATGTTGATTTCGCTCATCGGTTCGTCCTGGTCGTGGTCACTGACTTGCATCGCCATGGTTGAGCCTCCACGGAGTTGTGGTCAGGGCTTGCGTGCAGCGCTTCAGGCGCGCAGCGCCCGCACACGGGCGTCAGCGGCCGGCGCTGGCGCGCGCGCCGCCACCCGCGCTCCCGTGACGAAGTAGGCATGCAGCTCGTGCGCGAAGCGGTTGAGCTGGTGCACCAGCGCTTTGTGCCCTCGCACCAGCGCGTTGTAGCCGAGCACCGCCGGGATGGCCACCGCCAATCCCAGCGCGGTCATGATCAGCGCCTCGCCGATGGGCCCGGCGACCTGATCGAGCCCGGCGTTGCCAGAGGCACCGATGCCCACCAGCGCATGATAAATGCTCCACACCGTGCCAAACAGGCCCACAAACGGCGCAGTGGAGCCCACCGAGGCCAGCAGCCAAAGCCCGGCCTGCAGTCGCGCCACGCAGTCGTCGATGGCCTGCCGCAGCGCGCGCTGCACCCAGTCGCTGAGGTCAAGCTGATCGTGCAGCTGCGGAGGGCGCGCGGCCACGTCGTCGCGGCCCTGCAGGTGCGCGGCGGCGTCTCGGCCCTGTTGGGCCAGCAAGCGAAATGGGTTGTCGGGTTCGCGCCCGAGCCGATCCAGCCCGTCGGCGAAATCGCTGGCATGCCAAAAAGCCTCGACGCGTCGAGCCTGCGCTCGGTGCCGGCGCAAATCCAGCGCCTTCAAGATGATCAGCACCCACGACAGCACCGACATCAGCAGCAACAAGACGGCGATCGTGCGGATGACGCCGTCGCCTTGGGCCCAAAGGTGGGCCAAGCCGAATGCGGCAGGAGGTTGGACGGTTTCCATCTTCAAAGCTCCGGTTGAAATTGAAAAGACTCGCTCGCTTGGGGGACGGCCCCCGCGGCGCGGCGCGTTGCGGCGTCGTCACTCCAACACGAATTGGATCGGCACCAAAAACCACATCGCCTCGGGCACGCCGTCGCGCTTGCCGGGCACGTAACGCCAGCGCAGCACCGCTTCCAAGGCAGCCTTGTCGAGCCGCTCATAGCCGCTGGAGGTGCGGATTTCAGCCGCGGAGGCGGTGCCGTCCGGCTCGATGCGCACCCGCAGCACGACGCGGCCTTGCTCGCCCAGCCGCCGCGACAGCGCTGGGTAGGCGGGCGGAGGGTTGTTGAGGTAGGCGGCACTGGCCGAAGGCAGCTCAATCTTGGGCGGTGGCGCAGGCGGCGCAGCGGCCACGGCAGGCGCAGCGGGCGCCGCCACGGGAGCCGCCGCCAAGGCCACCCGGCGCGAGCTGCAGGAGCGGCTGCGCCAGCGCCGCGGCGGCAGCGCCCAGGCCGCACCGGCCTCGACCCCGCCGACGGCGGGCCCGGCGCCGGCCGACGGCGACTCCGTGGACGACGGCGCGCA
>NZ_VJND01000016.1 GCF_007556605.1 Tepidimonas sediminis
CTCAACGCCGCGCGGCTGCTCCTGTTTGCGACAATCACCAAACGATCCAGACCAGCCGCCTGAAGCAGACCCGAATAGACCCGCTCACTCCACAGGTTTCAGGCTCATACCTGAATTGGAAAACACTCGGCTGGCGTGCGAACCTAGCGGATCCACAGCCGCAGCGCCCCCCACAGGCGGCCCAGCAGCCCGGCCTCCTCCACCGTCTCCAGCACCTGCAGCGGCACCTCGGCCAGCGGCTCGCCGCCAGCCGACAGCACGCGCAGCGTGCCCAGCGGCTGGCCGGCCTGCAGCGGCGCCACCAGCGGATCCGGACGCACCAGCTCGGTGCGCAGCCCCTTGGCCTGTCCGGCCGGCACGGCCACCACCACGCCACCCGGGCGGCCCAGCCGCACCGTGCCGGCGCGCCCCTTCCACACCGGCGGCGTGGCCACCGGCTGGCCGGGGCCGGCCAGGCGCACCGCCTCGAACGCGGTGTAGCCCCAGTTGAGCAGCTTCTGGCTCTCCACCGCGCGCGCGTTCTCGCTGGCCGCGCCCAGCACCACGCTGATGAGGCGGCGCTGGCCGGCGGCGCCTTCGCCCAGGCCGGGCACCGGCCGGCGCGCGGTGGCCACCAGGCAGTAGCCGGCCGCCGCGGTGTGGCCGGTCTTGAGGCCGTCGACGGTGGGGTCGCGGAACAGCAGCAGGTTGCGGTTGGTGTCGTTGGCCGCCGGCGTGCCGGGGTAGCGATAGCGCTGGATGGCGTAGTAGCCGACGTACTCGGGAAAGTCGCGCATCAGCCGCGCCGCCAGCGTGGCCAGGTCGCGCGCGGTGGTCAGGTGGCCGGGCGCGGTCAGCCCCTCCGGATTCTTGTAGGTGGTGCGCGTCAGGCCGAGCGCGCGCGCCTGCTGGTTCATCAGCTCGACGAAGCGCTCCACCGAGCCGGCCACGCCCTCGGCCAGCGCCACCGTGGCGTCGTTGCCGGACTGCACGATCATGCCCTTGAGCAGGTCCTCCACCGGCACCTGCATGCGCGGCTCGATGAACATGCGCGAGCCGGGCATCTTCCACGCCCGCTCGCTGACCGGCAGCGTCTGCTGCAGCGTCAGCCGCCCGGCCTTGAGCGCATCGAACACCAGGTAGGCGGTCATCAGCTTGGTCAGCGAGGCCGGCTCCACCGGCTCGTCCGGGTCCTTGGCCGCCAGGATCTGCTCGGCGGTGGCGTCGTAGAGCAGCCAGGCGCGCGCGGCGATCTCGGGCGGGGCGGGCCACTGCGCCCACACCGGTTGCGGCGCGGCCAGCGCGAGCAGCGCCACGGCCGCCGCCGCGGCCAGGGCGCGCAGGCCGGCGCGCCGGGCGGGGTCGAACGAGAAGGCAGGCAGGTTCATGCGTCGGTCTTCGGAGACGGTGATGGTGGGACGGCACGCCGCGCCGCGCCTCGCCCCTGTTCAGGCCATGGCGCGCAGGTGCTGCGCCGCCAGGCGCCGCAGCAGCGGCAGGCGGCCGTGGAAGAAGTGCTCGCCGCCGGGCACCACGGTGACCGGCAGCCCCTGCGGCCGCGCCCAGTCGAGCACGGCCGCCAGCGGCACGACGTCGTCCAGCTCCCCGTGGACGATGAGCGTGCGCGCCGCAAGTTCCGCTTCCAGCGCCGGCAGCGCGAAGCGGCTGGCCGCCGGACCGACCAGCATGAGCGCCTGCAGCGGCCGCTGCGCCGCCAGCCTCTGCGCCCCGTAGGCGGCCACGTAGCCGCCGAACGAAAAGCCGGCCAGCGTCAGTGGCCCCTCGGGCGCGCAGGCCGCCACCACCGCCAGCAGGTCGTCGACCTCGCCGGCACCGTGGTCGTGCACGCCGGCGCTGGCGCCGACACCGCGGAAGTTGAAGCGCACCGCCAGCCAGCCCTCCTGCACGCAGGCGCGCGCCAGCGTCTGCACCACCTTGTTGTGCATCGTGCCGCCGTGCAGCGGGTGCGGATGGGCGAGGACGGCCACCCCGCGCGGCGCGCCGGCGGGACGGTCCAGCGCCAGCTCCAGCGCACCGGCCGGACCGGCGATCAGCCTCGTCTCGGTGTGGGCGTTCATCGGGGCAGCGGGCGCACGGGCAAGGCAGCGGCGGGCGTCAGCGGCCGACGTCGGGCGGCAGGCGCAGCCGCTCCACGACCACGCCATCGCGCAGGTGCGAGGTGACGATCTCGTCGATGTCGGCCAGGTCCACGTAGGTGTACCAGACGCCCTGCGGGTAGACCACCGCCACCGGCCCGCCGGCGCAGCGGTCCAGGCAGCCGGCGCGGTTGACGCGCACCCCGCCCGGCCCCGCCAGGCCCAGCGCCTTGACGCGCGCCTTGCAGTGCGCGAAGGCCTGCTCGGCGCCGTGCGCGGCGCAGCACGCCTGGCCGCCGTCGCGCTGGTTGAGGCAGAAGAAGATGTGGTGCCGGTAGTACGGCGCGGCCGCTTCGCTCATGGGCGCGCATTGTAGGTGGGCGCGCGCGCCAGCCGCAGCGCCGCCGCCAGCGCCAGCGGCGGCCACAGCACGTTCCACCAGCGCAGCACGCCGTGCAGGTGCAGGTAGCGCTGGTCGTGCCAGGGCCGCATCCATTCGGCGAGGTAGGCCGGCTCGGGCACGTGGTTGATCAGGGCCAGCAGCGCCGCGCCGGCTGGCAGCGCCGCCAGCGCCGCGCTGCGCGCCCCCAGAGGCAGCGCCAGCAGGGCCAGCACGCCGGCGGCGACCAGGCCGACGCGCACCGGCGGCGTCAGCCACGCCGTGGCGTGCACCGGCCCCAGCGCCAGCGCGCTGGTCAGGGTGCCCAGCGCCAGCGCCAACGCCCCCAGCAGCAGCGTCCACAGCAGCCGCTGCCACGGCCGCCGCAGACTGGCATGCCCGAGCAGCAGCGGCAGCGCCAGCGACAGCGCCACCAGCAGCGCCTCGCCGAGCGGGCCGGGTGCCGGCAGCGGCGGCGCAGACGGCAGCCAGTCCTGCCACGGCGTGCCCTGCAGGGCGGCGCGCAGGGCGGCCTCCAGCGCCGGCCAGCCGTGGCCCACCCCCAGCGGCACCGGCGCCGGCACCAGCACCGCCGCCGGCCACAGCAGCAGCAGCGCCCAGGCCGGTTGCGCACCGGGCTGCTGCCACGCCTGGCGGAACTGCGTCCACGAGCCCGGCAGGCGGCCGCGCAGCAGCGCCGCCGCCAGCAGCGCCCCGACGGCCGAGCCGGCGGCGTTGAGCAGCGCATCGGCCTGCGACGGCACGCGTCGCGGCAGGTACGTCTGCGCCCCCTCCAGCCCCAGCGCCAGCAGCGCCGGCAGCAGCATGCCGAGCCACGGCGCGGCGCGCCCGGCGCCGCCGCGCGCCAGCGCCACCGTCGTCAGCAGCCCCAGCGGCACGTAGCCGAGCAGGTTGGCCAGCACGTCGAAGCGCGTCAGGTGGCGCGGCCACGGCGCCAGCAGGAACGCCCACGGCGCCACGCCCTGGTCGCGCCAGCCCTCGAACGGGTGCAGGCTGGCGTACAGCACCAGCGCGGCATAGGCGGCCAGCAGCGGCCAGGCCAGCGACGGCCCCGCCGGCGCGGCGGGCGGAGGCGGCGCACGGCGCGCGGGCATCGGGCGACCGGCTCAGAAGGGCTTGACCACCACCAGCGCCACCGCCGCCACCATCAGCAGCACCGGCAGCTCGTTGAACCAGCGGAACCACACATGGCTGCGCCGGTTGCGCCCCTCCTCGAAGGCGCGCAGCAGGCGCGCGCAGGCGTGGTGGTAGGCGATCAGCACCAGCACCACCGCCAGCTTGGCGTGCAGCCAGCCGTTGCCCGGGCCGCGGCCGATGCCGTAACCGAGCCACAGCCACAGGCCCAGCGCCAACGCCGGCACGGCCAGCAGCGTCATGAAGCGCAGCAGCTTGCGCGCCATCAGCAGCAGCCGCTCGCGCTCGGCCGCGCTGTCGTCCGGCACCATGGCCAGGTTGACGAAGATGCGCGGCAGGTAGAACAGCCCGGCGAACCAGCTGGCGACGAAGACGATGTGAAAGGTTTTGACCCACAGCATGGCGCCACAGTGTAGGCCAGCCCCCTCGCGCGCGCAGGCGCAAAGGCCTAAGATTGCGTCATGACCCTCTCCTCCGCCGCCTCCGCCCTGCCGGGCGCCGTCAGCGATGCCGACGGCTGGACGCGCCTGACCGAGCCGATCTCGGCCTGGGGGGCGTGCCCGGTGTGGCGCGGCATCGAGGATCGGCTGTACTGGATCGACCCGGCGCTGCAACGGGTCAGCCGGCTGCACGTGCCCACCGGGCGCGTCGAGCACTGGGCGCTGCCGCAGTCGCCCAGCGCGCTGGCGCCGTGCCGGCAAGGCGGCTGGCTGCTGGTGCTGCCCGACGGCATCCACCACGCCACCCAGTGGCAGATGCCGCTGACGCGGCTGGCCGCCGCGCCGTTCGACACCCGGCTGCAGCGCTTCGGCGGCGGCGCCTGCGATCCGTGGGGCCGGCTGTGGGTCGGCGCGCACGCCGCGGCCGACGGTCTGGGCCGCTCGCCCGGGCTGTACTGCCTGCGCGCGCGCGACCGTCAGCGGCCCGAGCTGGCACTGGTGCGCGACGGCGTCGGTGACACGCAGGCGCTGACGTTCAGCGCCGACGGCCGCCAGCTGCTGCGCGCCGACCTGGCGCAGGGGCTGGTGCAGATGCTGCCGCTGCTGTCGGCAGGGCGCTGGCCGGCGGAACTGGGCATGGCGCAGCCGCTGTGGCGCAGCCCGCCGCGGCCGGCGGCGTGGCGCTTCGAGGACGCGCTCGGGCGCGACTGGATCGGCCGGCCCGGCGCGCTGGCGCTGGACAGCGCCGGACGCTGCTGGGTGGCGCTGCACGAGGGCGGCCGCATCCTGGGCCTGAGCCCGGGCGGCCACGTGGTGGCCGAGCTGACCGTGCCGGCGCAGTGCCCGACCGGCCTGTGCTTCGGCGGGCGTGACCTGCGCACGCTGTTCGTGACCACGGCGCGCCAGCACCGCAGCGCAGCGGAGCTGGCGCACTTTCCGGGCAGCGGGGCGGTGTTTGCGCGCACGCTGCCGGTGCCCGGACTGGCGGCGCCGACGTACTGGGACTGAGGGCGCCCGCCGTCCCAACCGCCCTCAAGGGCGGGCGTCAAATTCTTCACGCCGGCGCGCAACGACGGGGCTACGATACGGGCCCATGGTCGACACTCCCGAGGTCCGCCCGGACGACGGCCCCCTGCTGGCCGGCTGGGCGCAGACGATCCGCGAGGCCGCAGCGCGCGGTGGGCGGCTGGCCGTGCGCGGCGGCGGCAGCAAGGCGTTCCACGGCGAGCCGCTGCCGGCAGACGCGCAGCCGCTGGACACGCGCGCGCTGCGCGGCATCGTGCGCTACGAGCCGACCGAGCTGGTCGTGCGTGCGCGCGCCGGCACACCGCTGGCGGAACTGGAGGCGCTGCTGGCACGGCACGGCCAGTGCCTGCCGTTCGAGCCGCCGCACTTCGGGCCCGACGCCACCGTCGGCGGCATGGTGGCCGCGGGGCTGGCCGGCCCGGCGCGCATGGCGGCGGGCGGCGTGCGCGATTACGTGCTGGGCGTGCGGCTGCTCAACGGCCGCGGCGAGGATCTGTTCTTCGGCGGCGAAGTGATGAAGAACGTGGCCGGCTACGACGTCAGCCGCCTGCTGGCCGGCAGCCTCGGCAGTCTGGGCATCCTGACCGAGGTGGCGCTCAAGGTCCTGCCGCGGCCGGCCGGCGAGGCCACGCTGCGCCTGCCCCTGACGGCCGAGGCGGCGCTGCAGCGGCTGGCGCAGTGGCGCGCCCAGCCGCTGCCGCTCAACGCCAGTGCATGGATCCCGGACGAGGCGGGCGGGACGCTGTGGCTGCGCCTGCGCGGCGCGGCCGCCGCGGTGCAGTCCGCCTGCGCGCGGCTGTGCGCCGAAGCCGGCGCGACGCAGGAGGAACCGGCCGCGGCCGCGGCGCTGTGGCAAGGCCTGCGCGAGCAGACCCATGCGTTCTTCAGCACCGCGCCCTCGGGCGCGCACGGGCTGTGGCGGCTGGCGCTGCCGCCGACCACGCCGTGGGGTCCCCCGGGCGCGCCGGTCTTGGCCGAATGGTTCGGCGCCCAGCGCTGGCGCTGGGCGCCGCTGGCCGAGGGCGAGGCACTGCGGGCGTGGGCGCGGCAGGCCGGTGGGCACGCCATGCTGTGGCGCGCGCCGGCCGAGGCACCCGGGGCCGCGCCACGCTTCGACGTCCCGGCCCCGGCCGTGGCGGCACTGCAGCGGCGCGTCATCGCCGCCTTCGACCCCCATCACGTGTTCGCGCACCGGCTGCGCCTGGCCTGACCGACGACGATGCAGACTCAACTGGCTCCCGAATTCGCCGGCACGCCCGAAGGGCAGGAGGCTGACGCCATCCTGCGCCGCTGCGTGCACTGCGGCTTCTGCACCGCCACCTGCCCGACCTACCAGCTGCTGGGCGACGAGCTCGACGGCCCGCGCGGGCGCATCTACCTGATCAAGCAGGTGCTGGAGGGCGCCCCGGTGACGCGCGCCACGCAGCAGCACCTGGACCGCTGCCTGACGTGCCGCAACTGCGAGACCACCTGCCCCAGCGGCGTGGCCTACGGCCACCTGCTCGACATCGGCCGCAAGGTGGTGGAGCAGCGCGTGGCGCGCCCGCCGCTGCAGCGCGCGCTGCGCTGGCTGCTGCGCACGGGGCTGACCTCGCCGCTGTTCGGTCCGGCGATGCGGCTGGGCCAGCTTGTGCGGCCGTGGCTGCCGGCGGCGCTGCGCGCCAAGGTGCCGCCGCGGCGCGCGCCGGGCGCCTGGCCGCAGACGCCACGCGCGCGCCGCGTGCTGATGCTGGCCGGCTGCGTGCAGCCGGCGATGCTGCCCCAGGTCAACGCCGCCACCGCGCGCGTGCTGGACGCCGCCGGCATCCAGGCGCTGGTGGCGCCGAAGGCCGGCTGCTGCGGCGCCATCCGCTTCCACCTCGACGACCAGCTCGGCGCGCTGGCCGAGATGCGCGCCAACATCGATGCCTGGTGGCCCTGGGTCGAGCCGGCCGACGGCTCGCCCGGGGTGGAGGCGATCGTGATCAACGCCTCCGGCTGCGGCGTCACGGTGAAGGACTACGGCCACCAGCTGCGCCACGACCCGGCCTACGCCGCCAAGGCCGCGCGCATCAGCGCGCTGGCGCGCGATCTGAGCGAACTTCTGCCCGAGCTGCTGCCGGCGTGGCAGGCGCGGCTGGGCGGCAGGCTGCCCGACGGCGTGCCGTCGCGGCTGGCCTACCACCCGCCGTGCACGCTGCAGCACGGCCAGCGCCTGCGCGGCGGCGTCGAGGCCGCGCTGCGCACGCTCGGCTTCGAGGTCGCGCTGCCGGCCGAGAGCCACCTGTGCTGCGGCTCGGCCGGCACCTACAGCATCCTGCAGGCGGGGCTGGCCAGCCAGCTGCGCCAGCGCAAGCTCGAGCACCTGCACGCCGCCGGCCAGCCGCAGGCGATCGTGTCGGCCAACATCGGCTGCATCACGCACCTGCAGGCCGGCACCGCCACGCCGGTGCGCCACTGGGTGGAACTGGTCGACGAGGCGCTGGCGCGCGCCGCCGCGCCGGTCTGAGCAGGGGCGATGCCGGGGCCCCGACGGCGCAGCCAAGCCTGCAGCTGGCGGGGGGAGGTGCCGGTGCGGTGGCTGGCGTTGCCGTGGGCACTGCGGCGGGGACTCGGTTGACGGCCGGGCCGTTCACCACGCGCCGCCACGATCGCGTACCATGGAAGCATGGAGGCCAACATGGCGCCCGCCTGCGATCCGCCCTCGCGCCGGCGGGGGAGCGGGTGGCTTGCGCTGGCCCGCTGGCTGTGGCTGCTCCTGCTGCTGGGCACGTGGGGAGGCCCGGCCCACGCGCTGGTGGCCGGCCGTACGCCCGGCGCGGTGGAGGTCGCCGTGCCGGTGGGCGAGCCGCTGTGGCTGCGCCCGTACGCGCGCACGCTGCGCGAGACGCAGGCGATGGCGTCCACCCTCGGCCCGGCGTTGCTGACGCAGGATCTGCCGTGGGAGCCGGTGACCAGCCTGGAGCCGGTGTTCGCCTTCGGCTTCGACCGCAGCGCCCACTGGGTGCACGTGGCGCTGCGGCATGACGGGCCGGAGCCGGCACGGCTGGTGCTGGAGGCGGCCGAGCCGCTGATCGACGACCTGCGGCTGTGGGTGGTGGACCGCGCCAGCGGGGCGCTGGTGGCGCATGCCCAACTGGGCGACCGCGTCGCCGAGGCCGTGCGACCGCTCGACTACCGCCACCCCGCGCTGCCGTTCGTGCTGCTGCCCGGCCACACCGTCGACGTGCTGGTGCGCGTGCATGCGGTCGACGGCGAGCACGACCCGCTGCCGCTGCGCCTGTGGAACGCGTCGGACTTCTTCGACCACGCGCTGTGGGATAACTGGATCTACGGCGCCTACTACGGGGCGCTGAGCGCGCTGCTGCTGTACAACCTGCTGGTGTTCGCCGGCACGCGCGAGCGCACCTTCGGCCTGTACACGCTGTTCCTGGCCAGCTTCCTGCTGTGGAACCTGACCTACCGTGGCTATGCGCTGCAGTACCTGTGGCCGGGGGCGGTGACATGGAACCAGATCGCGCTGGTGAGCTTCTCGGCGCTGATCTACGCCGGCATGGCCGCCTTCAGCTGGAGCCTGCTGGAGGTGCCGCGGCGCGCGCCGTGGCTGTTCCGCCTGCAGGCGGTGCTGGCGCTGGCGGCGCTGGCGCACGCGGTCTGGATCGTCGCCGACCCGACGGCGGCCACCTTCGCCACGCTGGACCTCGTCGGGCTGGCGATGTTCGTCGTGCTGCTGCTGGCCGCCGCCCGCATCGCCTGGCGCGGCGAGCGCGTGGCCTGGATCTACCTCGGCGCGCACGGCGCGCTGTTCGCCGGCGCCGGCGTCTACTACGCCACCAAGCTCGAACTGATCACGCCGGGGCCGCTGTCGCTGCATGCGCTCAACCTCGGCTCGGCGGCGGAGTTCGTGCTGCTGGGCTTCGCGCTGGCCTACCGCATCAACCGCCTCAAGGCCGAGCGCGACCACGCCCAGGCCGAGCTGGTGCGCACGCTGCAGGACGCGGCGCAGCGGCTGGAACGGGAGGTGGCCGCGCGCACCGAGGCACTGCGCCAGGCCAACCACCGACTGGAGGAGCTGGCCACGCGCGACGCGCTGACCGGCCTGCTCAACCGCCACCAGCTGCACGAGCGGCTGGTGGAGGAGCTGGCGCGCGCGCAGCGCAGCGGCCAGCCGCTGGCGGTGCTGATGCTGGATCTGGACCACTTCAAGGCGCTCAACGACCGCGGCGGCCACCCTTACGGCGACCACGTGCTGCGCCAGGTGGGCGCCCTGCTGGCGCCGCCGCTGCTGCGCGCCACCGACCGCGCCTTCCGCGTCGGCGGCGAGGAATTTCTCGTGCTGGCCCCCGGCACCGACGCGGCCGGGCTGCAGCGGCTGGCCGAGCGCATCCGCGGCGCGGTGTCGCAGCAGGCCTGGCCGCACCCGGACGCCGCCACCGGCTGGGTCAGCATCTCGGTGGGGGGCACGCTGTCGCAGCCGCAGGACACCCCCGAGTCGATCTTCGAGCGCGCCGACCGCGCGCTCTACGAGGCCAAGCACCAGGGCCGCAACCGCTGCGCCTACGCCTGAGCCGCGCCGCCCAACCGCGCGCGCAGGTGCGCCACCAGCGCCGCCACCGCCAGCGGCACGTGCGGCGACCAGGGACGGATCGCCCAGATCGCCGGCGCGAACACGTCCACCGCGCGCCAGGACGGCAGCACCTCCACCAGCCGCCCCTCGGCCAGTGCGACGCGCGCGCTGAAGTCCGGCACCAGCGCGATGCCCAGCCCCAGCAGCGCCGCATCCCGCAGCGCCTCGCTGTTGTTGGCCGCCAGCGGCCCGGCCACCGGCACCGTGACGCGCTCGCCGCCGTCGCGCGGCTCCAGCGTCCACAGCGGCCGCGCGCCCGGGCGCGGGTAATGCAGGCAAGGCCGCTGCGCCAGCTCGGACGGGTGCGCCGGCGCGCCGGCGGCGTGCAGGTAGGCGGGCGCGGCCACCAGCACCGAGCGCGAGCCGCACAGCCGCCACGCCACGTGCGTGTCCGGCGGCGCAAACGTGTGCCGCACCGCCAGGTCGAAACCCTCCGCCGCCAGCGGCACCAGCCGGTCCGACAGGTCCAGCTCGACGTGCACGCGCGGGTGCGCGCACGCGAACTCGGCCAGCAACGGCACCAGCACCTGCCGCGCCAGCGCCACCGGGGCGGTAAGGCGCACGCGCCCGGAGGGCTGCGCCGCCAGGTCGCGCACGCGCGCCCAGCCCTGCTCGATCTGCGCGTAGGCGCCGGCCACCTCCTCCACCAGCCGCTGGCCGGCCTCGGTCAGGCGCACGCTGCGCGTGGTGCGCCGCACCAGCGGCACGCCGGCCAGCCGCTCCAGCTCGGCGATGCGCTGGCTCACCGCCGCCTTGCTCACCCCCAGCCGGCGCGCCGCGGCGGTGTAGCTGCCCTGCGCGGCCAGCACGGTCAGCCAGTGCACGTGGCCCCACAGCTCGGGTCGGGTGGTGCGTCCCATCGGCCCGATTGTTCACCAAACTGAACCATCCGTTCAGGTCAGCGGTCTTGTGGGCGTGCGCCCCGCTGCCTAGACTGCCCGCGCATGAGCCACCCGACCCCTATCCCCCACTGGATCGACGGCCGCCGCCGCCCCGGCGCGAGCGGCCGCACGCAACCCGTCACCAATCCGGCCACCGGCGCGGTCACCGGGCGGGTCGCGCTGGCCAGCGCCGCCGACGTCGACGCCGCCGTGCAGGCTGCCGCCGCGGCCTGGCCGGCCTGGGCCGACACGCCGCCGGTGCGGCGCGCGCGCGTGCTGTTCCGGTTTCTGGAGCTGCTGCACCGCCACCACGACGAGCTGGCACGCGCCATCACCGCCGAGCATGGCAAGACGCTGGCGGATGCGCGCGGCGAGGTGCAGCGCGGCATCGAAATCGTCGAGTTCGCCTGCGGCATCCCGCAGCTGCTCAAGGGCGCCTACACCGAGCAGGTCGGCGGCGGCATCGACAACTGGACGCTGCGCCAGCCGCTGGGCGTGGTGGCGGGCGTGACGCCGTTCAACTTTCCGGCGATGGTGCCGATGTGGATGTTTCCGCTGGCGCTCGCATGCGGCAACACCTTCGTGCTCAAGCCCAGCCCGCTGGATCCGACCCCGTCCATCCTGCTGGCCGAGCTGCTGCGCGAAGCCGGGCTGCCCGACGGCGTCTTCAACGTCGTGCAGGGCGACAGGGAAGCCGTGGAGGCGCTGCTCGTGCACCCGCAGGTGGCGGCGCTCAGCTTCGTCGGCTCCACCGCCGTGGCGCGCCAGCTCTACGCCACGGGCGCGGCGCACGGCAAGCGCGTGCAGGCGCTGGGCGGCGCCAAGAATCACATGGTCGTGATGCCCGATGCCGACCTGGAACAGGCGGTCGATGCGCTGATCGGCGCCGCGTTCGGCTCGGCCGGCGAGCGTTGCATGGCGATCTCGGTGGGCGTGCTGGTGGGCGACGTGGCCGAGCGCATCCTGCCGGCGCTGGAGGCGCGCACGCGCGCGCTCAAGGTGCGCGACGGCCTCGATCCGCAGGCCGAGATGGGGCCGATCGTCAGCGCCGCGGCGCGGCAGCGCATCGTCGAGCTGATCGACAGCGGCGTGGCCGAAGGCGCGCGGCTCGTGGTGGACGGCCGCGCGTTCGATCCGGCGCAGGCCGGCCCGGGCTGCGCCGGCGGCTTCTGGCTCGGCGGCACCCTGTTCGACCACGTGCAGCCGCACATGCGCATCTGGCGCGAGGAAATCTTCGGCCCGGTGCTGTCGTGCGTGCGCGTGGCCACGCTGTCGGAGGCGGTGGAGCTGATCCACCGCCACGCCTACGGCAACGGGGTGGCCTGCTTCACGCGCGACGGCCACACCGCGCGCGAGTTCGCGCGCCGCGTCCAGGTCGGCATGGTCGGCATCAACGTGCCGATCCCGGTGCCGATGGCCTGGCACGGCTTCGGCGGCTGGAAGGCCAGCCTCTTCGGCGACCTGCACGTCTACGGCGAGGAGGGCGTGCGCTTCTACACGCGCCAGAAGAGCGTCATGCAGCGCTGGCCCGAAAGCACGCCGCAGGGCCCGTCGTTCGTGATGCCGACCAACCCGTGACCCACCCCGCCCGGCCGCCGCGCCGGGCGCGGCGGCCTGCGTGACGGGCGCCCCCGGAACGAAAAAACCCGCTGGTCATGCGGACCAGCGGGTTGGTGCCTTGGTTGCGCGGGGTGGATTTGAACCACCGACCTTTGGGTTATGAGCCCAACGAGCTACCAGACTGCTCCACCGCGCGTCAGAGACTGGAATTATAGCATGGTTCATTCGGCCTTGTCAGCCGGGGCGGCGGTCTCACCCCCTTCGGCGGCGGCCGGCTCGGGGCGATCGACCAGCTCCATGTAGGCCATGGGGGCGTTGTCGCCGACGCGGAAGCCCATCTTCAGGATGCGGGTGTAGCCGCCCGGACGGTTCTGGTAGCGCGGCCCCAGCTCGTTGAACAGCTTGACCACCGTCTCGCGGTCGCGCAGGCGGTCGAACGCCAGGCGGCGGTTGGCCAGGGTCGGCTTCTTGGCCAGCGTGATCAGCGGCTCGACCACGCGGCGCAGCTCCTTGGCCTTGGGCAGCGTGGTCTTGATGGCCTCGTGCTTGAGCAGCGAGTTGGCCATGTTGCGCAGCATCGCCTGGCGGTGGGCGCTGGTGCGATTGAGCTTGCGCAGTCCGTGTCCGTGACGCATGGGAAGGCTCCTTTCGTTGTCATCGCCGGCGGCCGGATCAGGTACCGCCGGGGGTCACAGGGTTGGGAAAAACGGTCGATCAGTGCTTCTCGAGACCGGCCGGCGGCCAGTTCTCCAGCTTCATGCCCAGCGTCAGGCCGCGCGAAGCCAGCACTTCCTTGATTTCGTTGAGCGACTTGCGCCCGAGGTTGGGGGTCTTGAGCAGCTCGTTTTCGGTGCGCTGGATCAGGTCGCCGATGTAGTAGATGTTCTCGGCCTTGAGGCAGTTGGCCGAGCGCACCGTCAGCTCCAGCTCGTCGACCGGACGCAGCAGGATCGGGTCGAACGCCGGCGCACCGGGCTTGGAGGCCGGCGCGCTGTCGAACGCGGTGCCGCCCTCCAGCTGCGCAAACACCGACAGCTGCTCCACTAGGATCTTGGCCGCCGCGCGCACGGCCTCCTCCGGGCCGATCGAGCCGTTGGTCTCGATGTCCAGCACCAGCTTGTCCAGATCGGTGCGCTGCTCCACGCGGGCGTTTTCCACGGCGTAGCTGACGCGCTTGATCGGCGAGAACGAGGCATCGAGCACGATGCGGCCGATGCTGTTGCGGTGGTCGTCGCCCTTGCGCACATTGCCGGGCACGTAGCCGCGGCCCTTCTCGACCTTGATCTGCATGTCGAGCTTGGCGCCCGGAGCCAGCGTGGCGATCACGTGGTCGGGGTTGAGGATCTCGACATCGTGCGGCGTCTGGATGTCGCGCGCGGTGACGACGCCCTCGCCTTCCTTGCGCAGGCTCAGCGTCACCTCGTCGCGGTTGTGCAGCTTGAACACCACCCCCTTGAGGTTGAGCAGGATGTGCACGACGTCTTCCTGCACCCCCTCGATGGTGGAGAACTCGTGCAGCACCCCGGCGATCGTGACCTCGGTCGGCGCGTGCCCGACCATCGACGACAGCAGCACCCGGCGCAGGGCGTTGCCCAGCGTGTGCCCGAAGCCCCGCTCGAAGGGCTCCAGCGTCACCTCGGCGCGGTTGGCCGAAATGCGCTCGACGTGGATGGTCTTGGGTTTGAGCAGGTTATTCAGCATGCGGACTTCCTTCCTTACCCTCGGCTCAGGGGCCGGTCGAGGCCGGTGGAGCACAAAATCCCGGACCCCGCCGGCGGCAGGATCCGGGTCGGTTGAAGCGGCGCGCGCCCGATCAACGCGAGTACAGCTCGACGATCAGCGATTCGTTGATGTCGGCGCCGAACTCGTCGCGGTCCGGCACCTTCTTGAACACGCCCTCGCACTTGTCGGCGGCCACCTCGACCCACGCCGGGAAACCGATCTGCTTGGCCAGCTCCAGCGCCTCCTTGACGCGGGTCTGGTTGCGCGCCTTCTCGCGCACCGCCACGACGTCACCCGGCTTGACCTGGTAGGAGGGGATGTTGACCGTCTGGCCGTTGACGGCGATGGCCTTGTGCGACACCAGCTGACGCGCCTCGGCACGCGTGGAGGCGAAGCCCATGCGGTAGACGACGTTGTCCAGGCGCGACTCCAGCAGCGCCAGCAGGTTGGTGCCGGTGTTGCCGCGGCGGCGGTCGGCCTCGGCGAAATAGCGGCGGAACTGGCGCTCCAGCACGCCGTACATGCGCTTGACCTTCTGCTTCTCGCGCAGCTGCAGCCCGTAGTCGGAGGTGCGGGCGCCGGAGGTGCGGCCGTGCTGGCCTGGCTTGGTGTCGAACTTGGCCTTGTCGCTGATGGAGCGCCGCGCGCTCTTCAGGAACAGGTCGGTGCCTTCACGGCGGGAGAGTTTGGCCTTGGGGCCGAGGTAGCGTGCCACTGGTCGTCCTTTCCTGTCTGCCGCGGCCATCCTGCCGCGGGAGCCAGCGCCGGCGGCCGCCGCCCGCAAGGGGCGCGCGGCGTAAGCGCTGGCGGTGGTCCTCGATCGTCGCGTCCGCGCAGGACGCGTGGCGTCTGCGCGGCTTTTTCGAAAAGCTTTCTATTGTAGCGCGAAACGCGGCTGCTTGCGCAGCGAGCCGCAGCGCCTCAGATGCGGCGGCGCTTCGGCGGGCGGCAGCCGTTGTGCGGAATCGGCGTCACGTCGGAGATCGACGTGATGCGGATGCCCAGCGCCCCCAGCGCGCGCACCGACGATTCGCGGCCGGGCCCGGGGCCCTTGATCTCGACGTCCAGGTTCTTGATGCCCTGCTCCATCGCGGCGCGGCCGGCGGCCTCGGCGGCCACCTGGGCGGCGAACGGCGTGGACTTGCGCGAGCCCTTGAAACCCTGCCCACCGGCCGACGACCACGCGATGGCGTTGCCCTGCCGGTCGGTGATGGTGATGATGGTGTTGTTGAACGAGGCGTGCACGTGCGCCACACCGTCCGCGATGTTCTTGCGGACCTTCTTGCGCACACGCGCCGCGGCGTTGGCGGTCGGAGCTTTGGCCATGTCGGTCTTTCGTGCGGATTACTTCTTCAGGGGCTGGGCGGCGCGGCGCGGACCCTTGCGCGTGCGCGCGTTGGTCTTGGTGCGCTGGCCGCGCACCGGCAGGCCGCGGCGATGGCGGAAGCCGCGGTAGCAGCCGATGTCCATCAGCCGCTTGATGTTCATCGTCACCTCGCGGCGCAGGTCGCCCTCGATGGTGAAGCGGCCGACCTGCTCACGGATCTTTTCGAGCTCGGCGTCGGTCAGGTCCTTGACCTTCTTCGAGTACGGAATGCCGCAGGCGTCGCAGATCTGGCGCGCGCGGGTGCGGCCGATGCCGTAGATCGCGGTCAGCCCGATCTCGGTGTGCTTGTGCGGCGGGATGTTGATGCCGGCGATACGTGCCATGGTGATCCTCGCAAAAACTCAGCCTTGACGCTGCTTGTGACGCGGGTCGCTGCAGATCACGCGCACCACGCCGTGGCGGCGGATGATCTTGCAGTTGCGGCACATTTTCTTGACGGAAGCCGAAACGCGCATGGGTTTCTCCTGATGACGTGATGGGGCCGCCTCACTTGGCGCGGAAGACGATGCGGGCGCGGGTCAGGTCGTAGGGCGTCAGCTCCACCTTGACCTTGTCGCCCGGCAGGATGCGGATGTAGTGCATGCGCATCTTGCCGGAGATGTGCCCGAGCACGACGTGACCGTTTTCCAGCCGCACGCGGAAGGTGGCGTTCGGCAGGTTCTCGATCACCTCGCCCTGCATTTCGATGACATCGTCCTTCGCCATGACTCTCAAGCACCCGTGGCCTTGAACGAGGCCTTCTTCAACAACGATTCGTACTGCTGCGACATCATGTAGTTCTGCACCTGGGCCATGAAGTCCATGGTGACCACGACGATGATCAGCAGTGAGGTGCCGCCGAAGTAGAACGGCACGCTGTATTTCAGGATCAGGAACTCCGGCAGCAGGCACACCAGCGTGATGTAGATCGCACCGATGAACGTCAGCCGCAGCAGGATCCGGTCGATGTAGCGCGCGGTCTGCTCGCCCGGACGGATGCCGGGCACGAACGCGCCGCTCTTCTTCAGGTTGTCGGCGGTCTCGCGGCTGTTGAACACGAGCGCCGTGTAGAAGAAGCAGAAGAACACGATCGCCGCGGCGTACAGCGCCACGTAGATCGGCTGACCCGGCGACAGCGCCGCGGCCAGGTCACGCAGCCAGCGCGTGCCCTCGCCCGTGCTCATCCAGCTCACCAGCGTGGAGGGCAGCAGGATGATCGAGGAGGCGAAGATCGGCGGGATCACGCCGGCCATGTTGAGCTTGAGCGGCAGGTGCGACGATTGGCCGCCGTAGACGCGGTTGCCGACCTGGCGCCGCGCGTAGTTGACCAAGATCTTGCGCTGACCGCGCTCGACGAACACCACGCCGTAGGTGACCACGATCACCAGCGCGACGATGAAGATCGCCGCCAGGATGCTCATCGCCCCGGTGCGCACCAGCTCCAGCAGGCCGCCGATGGCGTTGGGCAGACCGGCCACGATGCCGGCGAAGATCAGGATCGAGATGCCGTTGCCCAGCCCGCGCTCGGTGATCTGCTCGCCCAGCCACATCAGGAACATCGTGCCGGCCACGAGGCTGACCACCGCGGTGAACCGGAAGCCCAGCCCCGGATCGATCACCAGCCCCGGCGAGCCTTCCAGCGCCAGCGCGATGCCCAGCGCCTGGAAGATCGCCAGCGCCACCGTGCCGTAGCGCGTGTACTGGGTGATCCTGCGCCGCCCGGCCTCACCTTCCTTCTTCAGCTGCTCGAACGCCGGCACGACGTAGGTCATCAACTGCATGATGATCGACGCCGAGATGTACGGCATGATGCCGAGCGCAAAGACCGTGAAGCGCGACAGCGCGCCCCCCGAGAACATGTTGAACAGGCTCAGGATGCCGCCCTGCTGCCCCTTGAAGAGCTGCTCGAGCTGCACCGGGTCGATGCCGGGCACCGGGATGTGGGCCCCGATGCGGTAGACCACGAGGGCCCCGATCAGGAACCACAGCCGGCGCGCCAGATCCCCGTACTTGCCGGTTTTGGCCAGGGTGGTAGCGTTGGTGGCCACGGGATGGATGCCCTGCTCGCTGCGGTTGACCGCGTCAGGCCACGCTGCCGCCGGCGGCCTCGATGGCCGCCTTGGCACCCGCGGTGGCCGCGATGCCCTGGAGCTTGACCGCGATGCCGATCTCGCCGGTCTTGATGACCTTGACCTTGCGCGCCAGCAGCGGCACCAGGCCCGCCTGCTTCAACACCAGCAGGTCGACCTCCGGCTTGCCGAGCTTGTGCAGGTCGGCCAGCGTGACCTCGGCGTTGTACTTCAGCGTCGGCGACTTGAAGCCGCGCTTGGGCAGGCGCCGCTGCAGCGGCATCTGGCCGCCTTCGAAGCCGACCTTGTGGAAGCCGCCCGAACGCGACTTCTGGCCCTTGTGGCCACGACCGGCGGTCTTGCCCAGGCCGGAGCCGATGCCGCGACCCACGCGGCGGCGCGGCTTCTTGGAGCCGGCGGCGGGCTTGAGGGTATTGAGTTCCATCACGACACTCCGGATCAGAGCACCTGCACCAGGTAGCTCACCTTGTTGATCATGCCGCGCACCGCAGGGGTGTCCTGCAGCTCGCGCACGCTGCCCAGCTTGCGCAGACCCAGGCCGCGCACCGTGGCGCGGTGGCTCTGCTTGCACCCGATCGGGCTGCGCACCAGCTTGACCTTGACGGTTTGGGTGGTCGTCGTCATCGCATGTCCCCTGTCATCAGGCGCCCACGATCTCCTCGACCGTCTTGCCGCGCTTGGCGGCGACCTCGGCCGGGGTGGTGGACTTGCGCAGCGCATCCAGCGTGGCGCGCACCAGGTTGTACGGGTTGGTCGAGCCGTGGCTCTTGGCCACCACGTCGGTGATGCCCATGACCTCGAAGACGGCGCGCATCGGGCCGCCGGCGATGATGCCGGTACCCTTGGGCGCCGGCATCATGATGACGCGCGAGGCGCCGTGCTCGCCGACCACCTCGTGGTGCAGCGTGCCGTTCTTCAGCGAGACCTTGAACATCGAGCGGCGCGCCTCGTCCATCGCCTTCTGCACGGCCGACGGCACTTCGCGCGCCTTGCCCTTGCCCATGCCGATGCGCCCGTCGCCGTCACCGACCACGGTCAGCGCCGCAAAGGCCATGATGCGGCCGCCCTTGACCACCTTGGTCACGCGGTTGACCGCGATCATCTTCTCCCGCAGGCCGTCGTCGTTGCCTTCGGTCTTGACGTTTGCTTGCATTTTTGCCATTTGCGTCACCTGATGCGTCAGAACTGCAGGCCGCCTTCACGCGCCGCCTCGGCCAAGGCCTTGACGCGCCCGTGGTACTTGAAGCCCGAGCGGTCGAACGCCACCTTCTCGATGCCGACGGCCTTGGCCTTCTCGGCGATGCGCCGGCCGATGACCGCCGCCGCGGCGACGTTGCCGCCCTTGCCCTTGCCGCCGAGCTGCGCACGCACCTCGGGTTCCAGCGTGGAGGCCGACGCCAGCACGCGGCCGCCATCGGGCGAGATGATGTTGGCGTAGATGTGCAGGTTGGTGCGGTGCACCTGCAGGCGCACGGCGCCCTGCTGGGCGATGCGCACACGGGTCTGGCGGGCGCGGCGCAGACGCTGTTCCTTCTTGTTCAACATGGGCGCGCTCCTTACTTCTTCTTGGTCTCTTTGATGACCACCGTCTCATCCGCATAGCGGATGCCCTTGCCCTTGTAGGGCTCGGGCGGACGCACCGCACGGACCTCGGCGGCGACCTGACCGACGCGCTGCCGGTCCGCGCCCTTGATCACGATCTCGGTCGGGGTCGGGGTCTCGACCTTGATGCCCTCGGGCATGACCATCTCCACCGGGTGCGAGAAGCCGATGGCGAGGTTGAGCTTGTTGCCCTGGGCCGCGGCCTTGTAGCCCACGCCCACCAGCGTCAGCTTGCGCTCGAAGCCCTTGCTGACGCCGACGACCATGTTGTTGACGAGCTGGCGCACCGTGCCGCTGAGCGCGTCGGCCTCGCGCGACGCATCCACCGGGGCGAACGTCAGCTTGCCGCCCTCCTGCGCCACCTTGACGCGCGGGTTCAGCGCCAGCGACAGCGCGCCCAGCGCGCCCTTGACGTTGATCTGTTCCTGGCCGATCGCCACCTCGACGCCCTGCGGGATGGTGATGGCCGCCTTCGCTACACGAGACATGGGTCTTGCTCCTTCCTGCCCCGCATCAGGCGACGTAGCACAGCACTTCGCCACCGACGCCGACGGCGCGCGCCTTGCGGTCGGTCATCACGCCCTTGGGCGTGGTGACGATGGCCACCCCCAGGCCGTTCATGACCTGCGGGATCTCCTTGGCGCCACGGTAGACGCGCAGCCCCGGGCGGCTGACGCGCTCGATGCGCTCGATGACCGGACGGCCGGCGTAGTACTTGAGCGCGATCTCGAGCTCTTTCTTGCCGCCTTGCTCCTTGATCTGGAAGCCGTCGATGTAACCCTCCTCCTTCAGCACCTGCGCGATGGCGGTCTTCAGCTTGGAGGCCGGCATCGACACCGAGGCCTTCTCGACCATCTGCGCATTGCGGATGCGGGTCAGCATGTCGGCGATCGGATCACTCATGCTCATTTGGGGTTCTCCTTCGCGCCTTACCAGCTGGCCTTGATGACGCCGGGGATCTCGCCGGCGAAGGCCAGTTCGCGAATCTTGGTGCGGGCCAGGCCGAACTGGCGGAACGTGCCGCGCGGGCGGCCGGTGATGCCGCAGCGGTTGCGCTGGCGCGTCGGGTTGGCGTTGCGCGGCAGCTTCTGCAGCGCCAGACGCGCCGCCTCGCGCTCCTCCGGAGTGCGCTTGGCGTCCTTGGCGATCGCTTTCAACTCGTTGTACTTGTTGGCGAACTTGGCGACCAGCTTGTCGCGCTTGAGTTCACGCTGGAGCAGAGCTTGCTTGGCCACGGACCACCTCAGTTCTTGAACGGGAAACGGAAACCGGCAAGCAGCGCCTTGCACTCCTCGTCGGTCTTGGCCGTCGTCGTGATGCTGATGTTCAGCCCACGCACCGCATCGACCTTGTCGTACTCGATCTCGGGGAAGATGATCTGCTCGCGCACCCCGATGTTGTAGTTGCCACGGCCGTCGAAGGCGCGCGCCGACACGCCGCGGAAGTCGCGCACGCGCGGCAGCGCGATCGTGACCAGGCGGTCGAGGAATTCATACATGCGCGCACCGCGCAGCGTGACCATGCAGCCGATCGGCTGGCCCTCGCGGATCTTGAAGCCGGCGATGGCCTTGCGGGCGCGCGTGACCACCGGCTTCTGGCCGGCGATCTTGGCCAGGTCCGCGACCGCGTTTTCCAGCACCTTCTTGTCGGCCACGGCCTCGCCCACGCCCATGTTCAGCGTGATCTTGGTGATGCGCGGCACCTCCATCACGGACTTGTAGCCGAACTGCTTCTGCAGCGCCGGCGCGATCTTTTCGCGGTAGAGCTGTTGGAAACGTGCCATGGTCAAGCCACCTTGATTTCTTCGCCGCTGGACTTGTAGACGCGCACCTTGGTGCCGTCGGCCAGGATCTTGATGCCGACCCGGTCGGCCTTGCCGGTGGCCGGGTTGTAGATGGCCACGTTGGACTGGTGGATCGGCATGGTCTTCTCGACGATGCCGCCGGCCACGCCCTTGAGCGGGTTGGGCCGCACGTGCTTCTTGACCACGTTGACGCCCTCGACCACGATGCGCTGCTCGTCGGCACGACGCAGCACGCGGCCGCGCTTGCCCTTGTCGCGGCCGGCGATGACGATGACCTCGTCGCCCTTGCGGATCTTGTTCATGACAGCTCCTTCACAGGACCTCGGGCGCCAGGGACACGATCTTCATGAAGCGCTCGGTGCGCAGCTCGCGCGTGACCGGGCCGAAGATGCGGGTGCCGATCGGCTCCAGCTTGTTGTTGAGCAGCACGGCGGCGTTGCCGTCGAACTTGATGAGCGCGCCATCGGGGCGGCGGATGCCCTTGGCCGTGCGCACCACCACCGCGTTGTAGACCTCGCCCTTCTTGACGCGGCCACGCGGAGCGGCTTCCTTGATGCTGACCTTGATGATGTCGCCCACGCTGGCGTAGCGGCGCTTGGAGCCACCCAGCACCTTGATGCACATCACGGACTTGGCGCCCGTGTTGTCCGCAACATCGAGTCGAGTTTGCGTTTGGATCATGATTGTGTCGTCCCAACTTGAACCCTCAGGCCACCACGGCCGAGGCGATCAGTCTTGGGCCCGTCGCGGCGAGCTTCCCCGCCTGGTTGGGCAGATGGTCTTCACCCTTTTCGGGCGAAGCTCTATATTATGGCACAAGCCGGCTTGCGAGTCAACAGCCGCGTGGATCCGACGACCCCGACACCCGCGTCTCCCGCCGGCGCGCCGAGGGCCGCCTCAGCAGCCCGGATACTCGGCCCGGAGCCAGGCACGCCTGCGGCGTGCGCGGCTGGTAACCGCCGATCGGCCAGTCGGGGAAGTCGTGCAGGTCGTGCGCCACTCCCTCCAGCACGTGGCGCAGCTCCAGCGGGCGCAGCCAGCGCGGCGGGATCGCCGCCGGGTCACTCGATCGCCTTGACCATGTCCTCGACGACCTTCTTGGCGTCGCCGAACACCATCATGGTCTTGTCCATGTAGAAGAGTTCGTTGTCGAGGCCGGCGTAGCCGGTGGCCATCGAGCGCTTGTTGACGATGACGGTGCGCGCCTTGTAGGCCTCCAGGATCGGCATGCCGTAGATCGGGCTGCCCTTCTGCAGCGCGGCCGGGTTGACGACGTCGTTGGCGCCGAGGATGATGGCCACGTCGGTCTGGCCGAACTCGGGGTTGATGTCCTCCATCTCGAACACCTGGTCGTAGGGCACCTCGGCCTCCGCCAGCAGCACGTTCATGTGCCCGGGCATGCGGCCGGCCACCGGGTGGATGGCGTACTTGACGCTGATGCCCTTCTCGGTGAGCTTCTGCGCCAGCTCCTTGACGGCGTGCTGCGCGCGCGCCACCGCCAGACCGTAGCCCGGCACGATGATGACGCTTTCGGCGTTGGACAGGATGAAGGCGGCGTCGTCGGCGCTGCCGCTGCGGACGGTGCGCTGCTGCTGCGCGCCCTGGGCGGCGGCGGGGTCGGCGCCGAAGCCGCCCAGGATCACGTTGATGAACGAACGGTTCATCGCCTTGCACATGATGTAGGACAGGATCGCGCCGGACGACCCCACCAGCGAGCCGGCGATGATCAGCATCGGGTTGTTGAGCGAAAAGCCGATGCCGGCGGCCGCCCAGCCGGAGTAGCTGTTCAGCATCGAGACCACCACCGGCATGTCGGCGCCGCCGATCGGGATGATGATCAGCACCCCCAGCACGAAGCTCAACGCCAGCATCAGGTAGAACGCCGCGTGGCTTTCGGTGACGGCGTAGGCGATGCCCAGCGCCAGCGTGGCCAAGCCCAGCGCCAGGTTGAGCAGGTGCTGCCCCGCGAACACCACCGGTGCGCCCTGGAACAGGCGGAACTTGTACTTGCCCGACAGCTTGCCGAAGGCGATCACCGAGCCGCTGAAGGTGATGGCGCCAATCGCCGCGCCGAGGAACAGCTCGACCTTGTTGCCGACCGGGATCGGCGGCACCGCGCCGTCGGCGCCGCGCTGCACGATGCCGAACGCATACGGCTCGTGCGCGGCGGCGATGGCGATGAACACCGCCGCCAGGCCCACCATGCTGTGCATGAAGGCCACCAGCTCGGGCATCTTGGTCATCTCGACGCGCTTGGCCATGATGGCGCCGGCCGTGCCGCCGACGAGCAGCCCGAGCAGCACCCACACCATGCCCTGCGCGCCACCGCCGGAGAGCTCCACGATCAGCGCGGCGGTGGTCAGGATGGCGATCGCCATCCCGGTCATGCCGAAGACGTTGCCGCGGATCGAGGTGGTCGGGTGGCTCAGGCCCTTGAGCGCCTGGATGAAGCAGACGCTGGCCACCAGGTACAGCAGCACCACCAGGTTCATGCTCATGCGCGCTCTCCTTGCCCGGTGGCGGGGGCCTTGCGTTCCTTCTTCTTGAACATCTCCAGCATGCGGCGCGTGACGAGGAAGCCGCCGAAGACGTTGACCGCGGCCAGCGCCACCGCCAGCACCCCCATGGCCTTGCCCAGGCCCGTCTCGGTGAGCGCCGCCGCCAGCATCGCGCCGACGATGACGATGGCGGAGATGGCGTTGGTGACGGCCATCAGCGGCGTGTGCAGCGCCGGCGTGACGTTCCAGACCACGTGGTAGCCGACGTAGATGGCCAGCACGAAGATGATGACGTTGTAGAGGATCGGCGAGACGGCTTCCATGGCGGGCCTCCGTGGGGGGATCGGGTCAGGGCTTGCGCCGCACCTCGCCGCCGTGCGCGACCAGGCAGGCGGCGACGATGTCGTCGTCGAGGTTGAGCTGCAGCTGGCCTTCCCTGGTGACGATGAGCTTGAGGAAGTCCAGCATGTTGCGCGCGTACAGCGCCGAGGCGTCGGCCGCCACCATCGCCGGCAGGTTGGTGTGGCCGACGATCGTGACGCCGTGCACGGTGACGACCTGGTCCGGCACCGTCAGCGGGCAGTTGCCGCCGGGCTGGCCGTGCGGGCCGATGGGGCCGCGGCCGGCGGCGAGGTCGACGATCACCGAGCCGGGCTTCATGCTGCGCACCATGTCCTCGGTGACGAGGGTCGGCGCCGGGCGGCCCGGGATCAGCGCGGTGGAGATGACGACGTCGGCCTGCGCCACGCGCTTGGCCACCTCGACCTTCTGGCGGTCCAGCCAGCTCTGCGGCATCGGGCGCGCGTAGCCGCCCACGCCCTGCGCGCACTCGCGCTCCTCGTCGGTCTCGTACGGCACGTCGATGAACTTGGCGCCGAGCGACTCGACCTGTTCCTTGACCGCCGGGCGCACGTCGGAGGCCTCGATCACGGCCCCCAGCCGCTTGGCGGTGGCGATCGCCTGCAGGCCCGCCACGCCCACGCCCAGCACGACGACGCGCGCGGCCTTGATGGTGCCGGCCGCCGTCATCAGCATCGGAAACAGCCGCTGGTAGTGGTTGGCCGCCAGCATCACGGCCTTGTAGCCGGCGATGTTGGCCTGGCTGGACAGCACGTCCATGCTCTGCGCGCGCGTGGTGCGCGGCGCGGCCTCCAGCGCGAACGCGGTCAGGCCGGCGGCGGCCAGGCGCTGCAGGCCCTCGGCGTCGAACGGGTTGAGCATGCCGACCAGCGTCGCGCCGGCCTTCATCTGCGCCAGCTCGTCGGCCGAGGGGCCGCGCACCTTCAGCACCAGGTCGGCGCCCAAGGCGGCGGCGGCATCGACGATCTCGGCACCGGCGGCGCGGTAGGCCTCGTCCGGGGCACTGGAGGCCACGCCGGCGCCGGCCTGCACCAGCACCGTGTGGCCCTGGGCCACGAGCTTCCTGGCGGTCTCCGGGGTGACGGCCACCCGGGTTTCGAGCGCTGCCGTTTCGGCAGGCACGCCTATGCGCATGGTGTGTTCTCCTCGAGCTTTGCCGGGGCTCGCCTCGGCCCCGTCAATGTAGCGTGATCGGCCGCGCGGCGCCATCGGCAACGACCCGCAGGACGGGGCATCGAGCCGCGGCGGTGACGGCACCCCGACAATATAAGCCGTGACTGATGACACAGCACGGCAGGGCCACGCTTCAGCCTGCGTCGCCGCCGATAATGCGCGCATGAGCGACGAACGCTGGAAACCGAGTGTCACGGTGGCCGCCATCATCGAGCGCGACGGCCGCTACCTGCTGGTGGAGGAGCACACGCCCGAGGGGCTGCGCCTGAACAACCCGGCCGGCCACCTGGATCCGGGCGAGGGGCCGGTGGAGGGCTGCGTGCGCGAGGTGCTGGAGGAGACCGCGCACCGCTTCACGCCCACCGCGCTGCTGGGGGTGTACCTGTCACGCTTCCAGCGCCCGGCCACCGGCGAGGACATCACCTACCTGCGGCTGGCCTTCACCGGCACGCTGGGCGAGGCCGAGCCGGGGCGCGCGCTGGATGACGGCATCGTGCGCACGCTGTGGCTGACGCTGGAGGAGGTGCGCGCCAGCCGCGCGCGCCACCGCAGCCCGCTGGTGCTGCGCTGCATCGAGGACCACGCCGCCGGCCGGCGCCTGCCGCTGGAGGCGATCTACACCGACCCGTCGGTGCTGGCGCCGCCGGCCAGCCGCTCGTAGACCGGCGCCTCCTCGTCCTGATACCGCTGCGCGATGGCGCGGAACGTCGCGTGGATATGCGCGAAGGCGTCGGCCACGTCGGGGTCGAAGTGCTGGCCGCGCCCCTGCGCGATGATCTGGCACGCCTGCTCGTGCGTGAACGGGGGCTTGTAGACGCGCTGGCTGATGAGGGCGTCGTAGACGTCGGCCAGCGCCATCAGGCGCGCCGACAGCGGGATGGCCTCGCCGCGCAGGCCCTGCGGATAGCCGGAGCCATCCCACTTTTCCTGGTGCGACAGCGCGATCTCCTTGGCCAGGCGCAGGAAGTCCAGCTCCATGCCGAGCGCCCGCTCGGCGCGCACGATCGCCTGGTAGCCCAGCGTCGTGTGCGTCTTCATGATCTCGAACTCCTCGGGTGTCAGCGGCCCGGGCTTGAGCAGGATGCGGTCCGGGATGCCGACCTTGCCGATGTCGTGCAGCGGCGCGGACTTGTACAGCAGCTCGATGTAGTCGTCGGTGAGCGTGGCGGCAAAGCGCGGGTGGGTGCGCAGGTGTTCGGCCAGCGCGCGCACGTAGCGCTGCGTGCGCAGGATGTGGTTGCCGGTCTCGTTGTCGCGCGTCTCGGCCATCGAGGCCAGCGCCAGCACGGTGACGTCCTGGATGGCGCGCACCTCGCGCGTGCGGCGCTCGACCTCGGCGCGCAGGAAGGCGCTCTGGTCGCGCAGGAAGTCGGCGCTGGCCTTGAGCGCCAGGTGGTTGCGCACGCGCGCCAGCACGATCGGCGGGCTGATCGGCTTAGTGATGTAGTCCACCGCGCCCAGCTCCAGGCCGCGCGTCTCGTCCTCGACCTCGCTCTTGGCGGTCAGGAAGATGACCGGGATGTCGCGCGTGGCCGGGTCGGCCTTGAGGCGGCGCAGCACCTCGTAGCCGTCCAGATCCGGCATCATGATGTCGAGCAGCACCAGGTCCGGAAGCGGCGCGGTGGCGGCGAGCTTGAGCGCACGCGCCCCGCCGTTGGCCACGCGCACGTGGTAGTGCTCGCGCAGCAGCTCGGTCATCAGCAACAGGTTCTGCGGCGTGTCGTCCACCACCAGCACGGTGGGGCGGCGCAGGGTTTCGTCGTGGAGGGCGGCAGCGTTCATCGCGCGGCAGGATCGGAAGCCTCGAGGGGATCGGCGGCGGCCGCGAGCAGCCGCAGCAGACCGTGCAGGACCGCCGGGCGGCCGTGCTCGTCCAGCTCAAGTTCCAGCAGCAGCTCGGCCTGGGCCAGTGTGCCGTCGGGACGCTGCAGGCGCAGCGGCAGCCGCGGCAGGGCGTCGCCCGCCATGGCCTGCTGCAGCGCCGCGCGCACGTGGGCGCGGTCCTCGGCCGGCAGGCAGGCCAGCAGCGTCTCCAGCGCGGGCGCCGCGGCCCTCTCGGACGGGCGCGGCAGCAGCGCCTCCAGATCGGCGTCCCATTGCCAGCGCTGCGTGGCCAGGTCCACGCGCAGCGGCGCGGCCGCGCACAGCGTCTGCAGCCAGCGGCGCAGCCGCCGCTCGTACGCCAGCGCGTCGCGCGTGGCCAGCAGCTCGGTCAGGTCGCGCGCGATGCCCAGCACGCCGATCAGGCGGCCGTCCGGCGCGTGCAGCGGCGTCTTGATGGTCTGCACGTGCTCGCGGTGGCCGTCGCTGGCGAAGGTCAGCACCTCCTCGTTGACGTGCGGGCCGCCGGCCTCGATGGCGCGCTGGTCGTGGGCGCGGAAGGCGTCGGCGGTGGCGACGTCGACGAAGTCGTAGTCGGTGCGGCCCAGCAGCGCCTGCTGCGGCACGCCGTAGAGTTGCTCGAAGCGGCGGTTGCACGCCAGGTAGCGGCCGACCGGGTCCTTGAGCCAGACCAGGTCCGGGATGGTGTCCAGGATGCCGGCCAGCGTCTCGCGGTCGCGCGCCAGCTCGGCGGTGCGGCGGCGCACCTGCCGGCGCAGCAGCGCGATCCACGCCGCCAGCGCCAGCAGCATCGCCGCCAGCCCCGCCAGCGCCCATGGCAGCCAGTGCGGCACGGCCCAGCGGCGGGCGCCTTCCTCCTGCGGCGCCAGCCAGCGCCGGCGCAGCGTCTCGCGCTCCTCGGTGGTGATGGCCTGCATGCCCTGCGCCACGCGCGCGCGCATCGCCGCATCGCCCTTGCGCACGGCATGGCGCACGTCGCCGCGATAGAGGTCGAAGGCCTTGACGAACTGCCGCTGCAGGCCGAACTGGGCCAGGAAGTAGGCGGCCGGGTAGTCGTCGATGCAGAACAGCCAGATCTGGCCGGCGGCCACCGCCTCGAACAGCGCGCGGTAGGTCGGGAACGCGCGCCGGTTGGTGATGCCGGCCAGCTCCAGGTGATCGACGCAGGCGTCGCCGGCCTGCACGCCGACGGTGAAGCCCTGCAGACCGCCCAGGTCGCGCACCGCCGTCAGCGTGACATGGCGGAAGATGGCGCCGGTCTGGGTGGCGTAGGGCTCGAGGAAGTCCAGCCAGGCCTCGCGCTGCGGCGTGCGGTAGATGGTGTCGATGACGTCGGCGGCGCCGGCGCGCATCTGGCGCTGCGCCTCCTCCCACGGCAGGGCATCGAGCCGCACGCGCACACCGGTCTTGACCTCCCACAGCCGCCACAGGTCCGCCGTGTAGCCCTGCGGGCGCCCCTCGGCGTCGAGGAACAGGAACGGCGGAAAGTTGTGGTCGCCGACGACGCGGATCTCGCGCGCAGAGGACGGTACCGCGGCGGGTTGCGCCGCCGCGGCGGTGCCGAGCAGCAGCGCCAGCGCGGCCGGCACGGCGGCGAGCAGGCGGAGCAGAGCGCCGAGGATGGCGGGCGTCATGGCGTGGACTCCCCGGTCGTGGCCGGCGCGTGGCCGGCGGCGCGCAGCGTGGCCAGCGCCGCCTCGAAATCGAAGGCGGCCAGGGCGTCGCGCAGCGCGGGATAGGCCGGGCCGAGCGCGGTGCGCAGCGCCTCCTCGTGCGCGCCGGCCCAGGCCAGCGCGGCGGCGTCGCCGGTGGCCAGCAGCCATGCCAGCTCGCCGAGGTCGGCCCCGGCGCCGGGGGACGCAGCGGCCGGCGCCGGGGCAGCCTCCTGCCCGGTGCCCAGCGCCGTGCGCAACCCCTGCACCAGCGCACGCAGCGCGGCGTCGGTGGCGGCCCAGGCGGGCTCGCCGTCCAGCGTCGGCGGTGGCGGATCCTGGCGCGCGGCGGCCTGCAGCGCCTGCTGCAGCTCGGCGGCGTGGCGCGCCAGCCGGTGCGCGCCCAGCGTGGCGGCCACGCCCTTGAGCGTGTGCGCGGCGCGGATGGCGGCGTCGTGCTCGCCGGCGGCCCACAGCGCGGCGATGGTGGCGCTGGCCTGCGCCTGCTCGGCGACGAAGCGCTTCAGCAGCGAGCGGTACAGCGTCACGCGGCCGGCGGCGCGGCGCAGGCCGTCGGCGGCGTCCAGCCCGTCGACCGCCGGCACCTCGGCGGTGATCGGGGCCCCGGTGGCCCCCGTCGCCGCCGACGGGGGCGGGGCAGTCGTGTCGGCCGCGGCGGGCGCGGAGCCGTCGTCCGGTGCCGCCCTCGCGGCATCGCCCGGCAGCCAGCGCTGCAGCGTGGCCCACAGGCGCGGCGGGTCGATCGGCTTGGGCAGAAAGTCGTTCATGCCCGCCTCCAGGCAGCGCTGGCGGTCCTCGGCCAGCACGTTGGCCGTCATCGCCACGATCGGCACCGTGCCCCAGCCGGGCAGCGCGCGGATGCGGCGCGTGGCCTCCAGCCCGTCCATCAGCGGCATCTGCATGTCCATCAGGATGACGTCGTAGGCCGGCCGCTCGCGCACGCGCTGCAGCGCCTGCAGGCCGTTTTCCGCTTCCTCGACCTCCAGCCCCGCCTCCTGCAGCAGCTCGCGCGCGACCTCGCGGTTGATGGCGTTGTCCTCTACCAGCAGCACGCGGCGACCGCGCAGCGCCGGTGGCGGCGTCTGCGGCGGCGTGACCGGGCCGGGCGTGCCGGCCGTGGACGGCTGCGCCCCCAGCGCCTGCATCAGGTGGTCCAGCAGCATCGACGGCGACACCGGCTTGAACAGCACGCCGTCGAAGCCCTCGGCCTGCACGCGCGCGAACACCTCCTCGCGGCCGAAGGCGGTGATCAGGATCAGCCGCGGCGGCGGCTGCAACCCGAGCGCGCGCAGCCGCGCGCCGGTCTCGAAGCCGTCCATGCCCGGCATCTGCCAGTCCAGCAGCACGACGTCGAACGGGCGCTGCGCCGCAGCGGCCGCCTGCGCGGCGCGCAGCGCCGCGGCGCCCGAGTCCACCACCTCGGCCTGGAAGCCGAGGTTGCGCAGCTGCTCGCCCAGCACCTCGCGCGCGGCCGGGTGGTCGTCCACCACCAGCACGCGCCGGCCGCGCACCTCCACCGGCGCGGCCGCCGGCGGCGCCGCCGCGCCGGCGCGCACCCGCACCACGGCCCAGAACGCCGAACCCCGGCCGGGCTCGCTCCTGACCCCCACCGAGCCGCCCATCAGCTGCGCCAGTCGCTTGACGATGGCCAGCCCCAGGCCCGTGCCGCCGTAGCGGCGCGTGATCGAGGTGTCGGCCTGCTGGAAGGCCTGGAACAGCTGCGCCTGCTGCGCCTCGGTGAGGCCGATGCCTGTGTCCTCCACCTGCAGGCGCAGCCAGAGGTCGTCGCCGTCGCGCCGCTCGACGCGGATGCGCAGACGGACTTCGCCGCGCTCGGTGAACTTGACGGCGTTGTTGCCGTAGTTGGCCAGGATCTGGCCCAGCCGCACCGGATCGCCGATCAGGCGCGGCGGCACGTCCGGGGCGACGTCGACGATCAGCTCCAGCCCCTTGGCCTGCGCCTTGTCGGCGATGAGCGCGGTGAAGTTGTCGATCAGCTTGTCGAGCGGGAACTCGACCTGCTCCAGCTCCAGCTTGCCGGCCTCGATCTTGGACAGGTCCAGGATGTCGTTGATGAGGCCCAGCAGGTGCTGCGCCGACTGCTGCAGCTTGTCGAGGTAGTCGCGCTGCCTGTCGTCCAGCCCGGAGCGCGCCAGCAGGTGCGCCAGCCCGATGATGGCGTTCATCGGTGTGCGGATCTCGTGGCTGACGTTGGCCAGGAAGTCGGACTTGGCGCGCGAGGCCGCCTCGGCGCGCGCGGTGGCGTCGCGCAGCAGCAGCTCCTGCGCGCGCAGCTGCTCGTTGGCCTGCTGCAGCTCGCGCGTGCGCGCCTGCACGCGCTGCTCCAGCTCCTCGTTGAGCTGCTGCAGCGCCTGCTGCGCGGTCTTCAGGTCGGTGATGTCCATCGCATGGCCGACGTAGCCGCCCAGGCTGCCGTCGTCGCGCCGCAGCGGATTGCCCTCCAGCAGCAGCCAGTGCCACTGGCCGGCGGCGTCGCGCAGGCGCAGCTCGGCCACCAGGTGCTCGCGGCGCGCGCGCGCGGCGTCGAAGGCGTCGGCGAAGACGGCGCGATCCTGCGGGTGCATGTCCAGCCGCCAGCCGTGGCCCAAGAGCGCCTGCAGCGGCCGGCCGCTGAAGCGGCACCACACGTCGTTGACGTAGGTGAAGGCGCCGTCGGCGTCGCTGCGCCAGACGAGGATGCGGCCGGCCTCCGCCAGCGTGCGGAAGTGCGCCTCGCTGTCGCGCAGGCGCTGCTGCGCCACCTGCAGCCGGTCCACCATCGCGTTGAAGCTGCGCGCCAGCGTGCCGATCTCCTCCGGCCCCTGCTCGGGCAGATGCGGCACCGCGCGCCCTTCCATGAAGGCGACGCTGGCGTCGCGCAGGCGCGCCAGCGGCAGCGCGACGTGGCGCCGCAGCAGCCAGGCCAGCAGCCCCATCAGCGTCAGCGCCACCGCCGCGCCGGGCAGCAGGCCCACGAGCGTCGCGTGGCGCAGCCGGTCCAGCTCCAGCGACAGGTCCAGCTCCAGCCACACCGCACCGCGGCGCAGGTTGCGCAGCAGCGGCTCGTCCACCCGCTGCAGATAGGGCACCAGGATGCGCAGGCGCCGGCCGCCCTCGTGCGGCAGCACGAACGGCAGGTAGCCGAACGCCACCGCCTGGAACTGGTTGGCGTCGAAGCCCTCGATGACTTCGGCGGCGCGGCGGCCCTCCCAGGCGACGCGGTGCGCGGCCTCGATGATGCCGGACGGGTTGACCAGCGCCAGCTGGCGCACGCGCAGATCGGCCGAGGCCAGGCTCACCTCGGCCCGCACCTCGTCGGCATGGTCCTGCAGCCGCCGCTCGGCCGCACGCGCCAGCGCCTGCGCCAGCGCCAGCCCCTCGGTGTGCGCGCGCTCCAGCACCCCGGCGCGCCCGGCGTGCCAGCCCCACAGGCCGCTGAAGGCCAGGTAGGCCGCCACCAGCAGCAGCGCCGCCACCGGCAGCACACGGCCCAGGCGCAGCCGCGTGGCGCTCATGCCGGCGGCCCCCACGGCGCGCTGACGAAGCGCGCGTCGACGGTGTCGTCCCACTGCCACGGCGAGGTGGGCATGCCGCGCTCGGCCATCAGCGCCAGCAGCTCGCCGGCGGTGCGGCTGATCTGGCCGTCGGGAGCCAGCATCGCGCGCACCTCGTCGCGCGCGGGCAGCCGCAGGCCGCGAAAGAGCGCCGGCACCTGCGCGGCAGGCACCTGCAGCCGCGGCGCCATCAGGCGCGCCGGCAGCTGGTCGGGCGCCGGCTCCCTGCCCCACAACCACCAGGCCCGGGTGTGCGCATCCACCAGATGCTGCACGGCCGGCGCGCGGGCGGCCAGCACCTCGGCGCGCAGCGCCAGCACATCGACGATGCGGCCCGGGATGGCGCGGCTGTCGAACACGCGCACCGCCCCCTGCGCCTCCAGCCGCGACGCCCAGGGCTCGGCCGTGACGACGGCGTCCACCGCCCCGGAGGTCAGCATCTCCACGCTGCGGTCCAGCGTCATCGGCACCTTGACGACGTCCTCCACGCGCAACCGCTGGGCCTTGAGCAGCGCATCGAGCAGGATGACGCCGCCGGCGCTGTCCTCCACGCCGATGCGCCGCCCCCGCAACTGACCCGGCTGGCGCAGGCCCGGGCGCGCGATGACCGCGTCGGCACCGTCGGAGATGTCCAGCACATGCACGATGCGCAGCCGGATGCCGCGCGCGCGGCCGAGCAGCACCTCGTCCAGCGTCAGCTGCGCGCCTTCGAGCTGGCCGCTGGCCAGCGCGCGCAGCGTGTCGGTGTTGGAACGCAGCTCGATGAGCCGCACCTGCGCGGGGTCGAGCCAGCCGGCCTCGCGCGCGAGAAACAGCAGCTCGTAGCCGGGGAAGACCAGGCTGCCGATGCGCAGCGGCGGCAGCGGCGGCTGGCAGCCGCCCAGCGCCGCCGCCAGCGCCAGCCCGCCGGCACCGGCCAGCCAGCGCCGCCGCGCGGCGCGGAAGGGCGGCGGGCTGGCGCGTTCCATCACGTCGGATCCCTTGGGGTTGGACGACCGGCCTATGGTAGCGGGCCGGCCTCCGGCTGGACAGGGGGCGGCGACGTCAGCAACACGAGCGCCGCCAGCGCCGCGGTCTCGCTGCGCAGCGTGCGCGCGCCCAGCGACAGCGGCGCCAAGCCCGCCTGCGCCAGCGCCGCTTCCTCCGCCTCGGTCAGCCCGCCCTCCGGCCCCAGCACGACGTGACAGGGGCCCCCGTGCGCCGCACCCCAGACCGGCAGCGGCACGCTGCCGGCGGCCAGCGACAGCCAGACGCCCGCGCCGAGCGCCGCGCGTGCCGGATCGGCCAGCCAGTCCGCGAGCAGCCGCACCGGGTGAACCCGCGGGACGCGGTTGCCGCCGCACTGCTCGCAGGCGGCCACGGCCACCGCCTGCCAGTGCGCCACCTTGCGCGCGGCGCGCTCGCCGTCCAGCCGCAGCACGGTGCGCGCGGTTCGCAGCGGCTGGATGCTGGCCACGCCAAGTTCGGTGGCCTTCTCGACCAGCCAGTCCATGCGCTCGTTGGCCGGCATGCCCACCGCCAGGTGCACCGCGCGCGCCGGCTCGCGCTCCACGGCCGCGTGCGCCTCCACCGTCACCGTGACGTCGCGCCGGCCCATCGCGCGCACGCGCGCGCGCCACTCGCCGCCGCGCGCCGGGTCGCCGAACAGCGTCAGGTCGTCACCCGGCTGCAGCCGCAGCACCTGCACATGGCGGGCCGCTTCGGGCGGCAGCGTCAGCGTCTGGCCGGCTTCGAGCGGCTGCGGCAGGTGAATGCGCGGGGCGGCCACGGGGATGGGGGTGCGGGCTCAGCTCAGGCCCGGCCGACCGATCGACCAGGCCACCGGGGTCTCGATGCCCTCCACCGCGTCGATCAGCTGCAGCAGGGGCTTGAGTTCGCGGTAGCGCGCCGCGGTGTGGCGGATGTAGGCGATGAAGCGCGGCGCATCGGCCAGGTACTGCGGCTTGCCGTCGCGCAGCGTCAGGCGCGCGAAGATGCCGGCCACCTTCAGGTGGCGCTGCAGCCCCATCCACTCCACCGCGCGGTAGAACGCCCCGAAATCCTGCGCCCAGCCCTCGGCGTCCAGCAGCCCGGCCTTGCGCGCGGCGTCCCAATAGCGGATCGTGACGTCGAGCACCACCTCCTCGTCCCAGCTGAGGAAGGCGTCGCGCATGAGGCTGGCGATGTCGTACGTCACCGGACCGTGCACCGCGTCCTGGAAGTCCAGCACGCCGAGCCGCCCTTCGGGGCGCGCGGGGTCGAAGCCGCCGGCGGGCAGCATCAGGTTGCGCGGCATGTAGTCGCGGTGCACCCACGCCGTGGGCTGCGCCAGCACCCGCCGCACGATCAGGTCGAACGCGGCCTCGAGCGTGCGGCGCTGTGCGTCCGACAGGGTGATGCCCTTGTGGCGCGCCAGGTACCAGTCGGGAAACAGCGCCAGCTCGCGCCGCAGCAGGGCCTCGTCGTACGGCGGCAGCACGCCGGGGCGGCTGGCGCGCTGCCACGCCACCAGCGCGGCAATCGCATCCTTGAAGTAGGGCAGGGCGGCGTCGGGCTGCTGCGGATCCAGCGCCTGCAGCAGCGTCTGCGTGCCCAGGTCCGTCAGCAGCAGGAAGCCGTCGGCCTCGTCCCAGGCGAGCACCTCGGGCACGCGCACGCCGGCTTCGCGCATCAGGCCGGCCACGCGCACGAACGGGCGGCAGTCCTCCAGCGCCGGCGGGGCGTCCATGACGATGCGCGTGCCGCCGCCGTGCGCAGCGTCGCAGTCGATGCGGAAGTAGCGGCGAAAGCTCGCGTCGGCGCTGGCCAGGCGCAGCGTCTCGGACCGCAGGCCGTGCGCGGGGGCCACGCGCGCCAGCCAGCGCTCGAACGCGGCGGCGCGCGCCGGGTCGGACCAGGTGATGGCGGCCGACGCGGCCGCGACAGGGGACGGGGGCACGGTGCTCATGGATAATCGTCGCGATTCTACGGAGCCCCCGCGGCCACCGCCGCCATGCGCCGACCCGACGCCCGCCCCTGCCCCGCCGCCGCCCTGCCCGCGGCGCTGCGCCACCGGCTGCGCCCGCTGGCCTGGCTGGCCGCCGGGCTGCTGGCCGGTGCGCCGGCGGCGGCACAGGAGGCGCTGGCGCTGCAGCCGGCCTTGACCCTGCAGGAGCTGCCCGCCGCGCTGCGCCGTCAGCTGCCGGTGACGCTGGAGGGGGCGCGCATCCACGGCCGCCCCGATGAGCGCGTGGAGGTGGAGGGCGGCGCCGTGCTGCGCCGGCACGACCTGGTGCTGCGTGCGCAGCGGCTGCAGCACACCGCGGCCGACGACACCGTGCTGGCCGAAGACGCGGTGCGCGTCAACCGGCTGGGGGACGTCTACGAGGGCACGCGGCTGCAGCTGCGGCTGGATACCTTCGAGGGCCGCTTCGACGACGTGCGCTTCGCGCTGCGCCGCACCGGCGGCCGCGGCGAGGCCGCGCGCGTGGACTTTCTCGACGAGCAGCGCGCCGTGGCGCACCAGGTGCGCTACAGCACCTGCCCGCGCCCGCCCGGCGCGCCGTGGCGGCCCGACTGGGCGCTCACCGCCGAGGAGGTGCGCTTCGACCTCGCCAGCGACACCGGCGAGGCGCGCGGCGCGCGGCTGGAGTTCCAGGGCGTGCCGCTGCTGGCCGCCCCATGGATCAGCTTCCCCCTGTCGGATGCGCGCAAGACCGGGCTGCTGCCGCCGACGTTCAACCTCGACAACAGGAGTGGCTTCGAGACCACGGTGCCGTACTACTTCAACCTGGCGCCGAACCGCGACGCAACGCTGTACCCGACGCTGATGACGCGCCGCGGGCTGGACCTGGGCGGCGAGTTCCGTTACCTGGAGCCCGGCTACGCCGGCCAGCTGCGCGCCGCGTGGATGGGCAACGACCGCCTGCGCGACCGCGACCGCTGGGCCTATGCGGTGCAGCACCAGCACGCGCTCGACGGGCTGGACTGGCTGCCGGGTGCCAGCGTGCGCCTGCACCTCAACCGCGTCAGCGACGACGACTACTGGCGCGACTTTCCGCGCACCAGCGTCATCACCAACCTGGCGCAGCGGCTGCTGGCCAACGAGGTGGCCGTCAGCGGCGGCGCCGGGACGTGGTCGTACAGCCTGCTGGCCCAGCGCTGGCAGACGCTGGGCGCGGCGCCGAGCCTGACGGCCATCGGCCCGGAGCAGATCGTGGCGCCGTACGACCGGCTGCCGTCGCTGGCGCTGCGCTGGCGCCCGCCGGCCTGGGACGACGGCGGCGCGCGGGGCGGCTGGCGGCTGACGCTGGATGCCGAGCTGACGCAGTTTCGCACCGCCCGTACGCCGACGGTGTGGGACGGCGCGGCCGCCGGCGACCAGCGCACCGACCTCGACGGCACGCGCACGCTGGCGGTGGCGCGGCTGCAGCGGCGCTGGGAGGCGCCGGGCTGGTTCCTGCAGCCCAGCCTGCAGCTGCACGCGCGCCACTACCGCTTCGAGCGGCCGCTGGGCGACGGCCGCCGCGACGCCGCCATCGCGCTGCCGACCGCGGCGCTGGACGGCGGGTTGATTTTCGAGCGGCCGACCACCTGGTGGGACCGCGCGGTGGTGCAGACGCTGGAGCCGCGCGTGCTGCTGGCGGCCACGCCGCACCGCGACCAGCGGCTGCTGCCGGTCTACGACAGCGCGGTGTACGACTTCAACCTCGCCACCCTGTTCCTGCCCAACCCGTACGCGGGCCACGACCGCATCGCCGATGCGCGCACGCTCACCTATGGCCTGACGACGCGGCTGTATGCCGCCGACGATGGCGCCGAGCTGGCCAGCCTCGGGGTGGCGCAGCGGCTGCGCCTGCGCGAGCAGCGCGTCACGCTGCCCAACGAGGGGGCGCTGGCCAGCGGGCGCAGCGACCTGCTCATCGGCGCCAGCGTCAACCCCGATCCCCACTGGGCGCTGGCCGGTACCTGGCAGTTCAACCCGGCGCAGCGCACCTCGGTGCGCACGCTGCTGTCCGCGCGCTACCAGCCCGGGCCGTACCGCGTGCTCAGCGCCGCCTACCGCAACAACGAGACCACGGTGACGCGCAGCCGGCTGCTGGACGTGGCGTGGCAGTGGCCGCTGGCGGCGCTGCGCGGGCCGGTGCCGCCGGCGCTGCCCGGCCAGGCGCTGGGCCCTGGCCAGTGGTACGGCGTCGGCCGGCTCAACTACAGCCTGCTGGAGCGGCGCATCGTCGACCTGGTGGCCGGCTTCGAATACGATGCCGGCTGCTGGATCGCGCGCGTGGTGCTGGAGCGGCTGCAGCAGGGCCGCACCAGCGCCAACCAGCGCATCCTGTTCCAGCTGGAATTCGCCGGGTTCTCGCGCCTGGGCAGCAGCAACCCGTTGCAGGCGCTGCGCCAGCACATCCCGCGCTACCAGTACCTGCGCGAAGACGTCAACCCGCCGAGCCGCTTCCGAGACCATGAATGACCTTCGCTTCCCGACGAAGCGCCTGCTGGCCGTCGCGCTGGCGGCGCTGAGCCTGCTGCCGCTGGCCGCGCCGGCGGCCCCCGAGGGCCGCGGCCCCGCCGCCAGCGCCGACCACATCGTCGCGCTGGTCGGCGGCGAGCCGATCACCGCCAGCGAGCTGCGCGCGCGGCTGGCGCGCGTCGAGCTGCCGCCGGGCACCCCTGCGGCCGCGCGCGCCGAACTCGCGCGCGAGGTGCTGGAGCGGCTGATCGACGAGCGCGCGCTGCTGCAGAGCGCGCGCGAGCAGGGCGTGCGCATCAGCGACACCGAGGTCGAGGCGGCCGAGGCGGAGGTGGCGCGGCGCAACGGGCTGACGGTGGCGCAGCTGCACGAGCAGCTGCCCGCCGCCGGCCTGAGCGTGCGCGCCTTCCGCGCCAACCTGCGCGACGAGCTGACGCTGCAGCGCCTGCGCGAGCGCGAGGCCGCGCGCGTGCGCCTCAGCGAGGCCGAGGTGGACGCCTGGCTGCGCGAGCGCGAGCAGCCCGCCGATCCGGCCCAGGTGGCGCTGGAACTGGCGCAGGTGTTCATCCCGGTGCCGGAAAACGCCGGCGCCGACGTGCAGGCGCGCGCGCGCCTGCAGGCCGAGGAGGTGGCGCGGCGCGCGCGCGCCGGCGAGGACTTCGCCCAGCTGGCGCGACAGTGGTCGCAGGCGCCGGAGGCGGCGCAGGGTGGCCGTCTCGGACTGCGCCGCGCCGACCGCTACCCGACGCTGTTCTGGGAGGCGGTGCGCGGCCAGCCAGCCGGCAGCATCGTCGGCCCGCTGCGCAGCGGCGCCGGCTGGCACGTGCTGCAGGTGCTGACGCAGCGCCACGTCGACCTGCCGCCGCCGACCGTGACGCAGACCGAGGTGCGCCACATCCTGCTGCGCGCCGACACCGACGCCGAGCGGCAGGCCGCGCAGCGCCGCCTGGCCGAGCTGCGCGCGCGCATCGTCAGCGGACAGACCACCTTCGAGGCCGCCGCGCGCGAGGTCAGCCAGGACGCCAGCGCCCGCGACGGCGGCCGGCTGGGCTGGGCCGAACCGGGCCTGTTCGTGCCCGAGTTCGAGGAAGCGATGGAGGCGCTGGCGCCGGGCCAGGTGTCGGCGCCGGTGATGACACGCTTCGGCGTGCATCTGATCGAGGTGCTGCAGCGGCGCGAGGTGGCGCGCGGCGCGCGCGAGCTGCGCGAAGCCGCGCGCAGCGCGCTGCGCCAGCGCAAGGCCGAGGAGGCGCTGGAAGAGCTGGCGCGCGAGGCGCGCGCGCGCGCCTACGTCGAGATCCGCGAGACCGCGCCGTGAGACCCGCCGCCGCCACGCTGGACGGCCACCGCGCGCGCAAGCGCTTCGGCCAGCACTTCCTGAGCGATCCGGCCGTCATCGACGCCATCGTGCGCGCCGTCGACCCCGAGGCCGGTGACTGCGTGGTCGAGATCGGCCCGGGCCTGGGGGCGCTGACGCAGCCGCTGCTGGAGCGGCTGCGGCACCTCACGGTGGTGGAGCTGGACCGCGATCTGGCCGCGCGCCTGCGCGCGCAGCCCGGCCTGACGGTGCTGCAGGCCGACGTGCTCACCGTGGACTTCGGCCAGCTCGCCGACGCCTGCGCGCCGCGGCGGCTGCGCATGGTCGGCAACCTGCCCTACAACATCTCCACGCCGATCCTGTTCCACCTGCTGCGCTGGGCCGACCGTGTGCAGGACCAGCACTTCATGCTGCAGAAGGAGGTGGTCGACCGCATGGTGGCCGCACCGTGCAGCGCCGCCTACGGGCGCCTGAGCGTCATGCTGCAGTGGCGCTACGCGATGGAGTGCGTGCTCGAGGTGCCGCCGCAGGCGTTCACGCCGCCGCCGCGCGTCGACAGCGCGGTGGTGCGCATGGAGCCGTGGCCGCAGCCGGCGCCGCTCGATCCCGCGCTGCTGGAGGAACTCGTGCAGGCGGCGTTCGCGCAGCGGCGCAAGCTGCTGCGCCACACGCTGGGGCGCTGGCTGCAGGCGCGCGGCTTCGACGGCGACTTCGACCTGCAGCGCCGCGCCGAGGAGGTGCCGGTGGCCGAATACGTCGCGCTGGCGCAGCGGCTTGCCGGCCTCACGCCAGCCTGAGCAGGATGCCGATCAGCAAGCCGAACTGCGCCAGCGCCAAGCCGACGATCCACTTCAGCAGGTCGTACTTCAGCTCAGCCAGATCGTGCTTGGCGGCGACCAGCGAGTCGGCCACCGCGTCCTTCAGCGCGTCGACCAGCGCCTCGGCCTGCTCCGGCGGCAGGCCGGAGGACTGAAGGCGCTTGACGAACTTGTGCGCGTCGAACGCGATGCTGCTCATGCGTGCATGGCAGCGCAGCCGCGCAGGCGGCGCACGGCCGCCATCGGCCTCACGCCGCGCTGAGCCAGTAGCCGGCGTTGAACGGGCTGCTCATGCGCAGCGCCTGCGGACTGACGTCGACCAGCTTGTCGGTCAGCAGCGGCTCGTCGACCTGCTCGAGGTCGGCGGGCTTGGGCGCGCGCGCCACCGCGAACGAGTAGAAGGCACGGAACGGCACCTTGCGCTCGGCCCAGAAGTCGGCCACGTCGCGGAAGACGTCGAGCAGCTGCTCGCGCGCCTCCTTGTCGAACTTCGGGCTGGTGGGGATGTGCTCCAGCACGACGACGAAGCCGGTCTGCGGGCCGGACTTGTAGACCGTGTCGGTCAGGCAGTCGTACAGCGCGTCCAGGTTCTTGCCGTTGTGCGGCGGCAGCTGGAACTGCGTCGAGATCAGCTCGAGGATGTCCTGCTTGTTCAGCGCCGTGGCCAGGTTGGCGTACAGGAAGTGGTGCCCCAGCGCCTCGGCGGCGGCCTGCAGATCGCGCACCGTGAAGGCGCGGATCGACTGGACGATGTTGGGTCGGACGTTGCGCAGCGGCTGTTCCATGATGGCGTTGCGGTTGGAAGACGGAAGACGGGCGGAGGAATCCGGAGTCGGCAACGTGACGCGGTACGGCGCGGCCCGGGCGCTGCGCCTCACGGCACCACGCGGCGGAAGCTCGCGTAGTGGTCAGCCGTGTAGTAGCAGGCATCCGGCGCCGTCGGCGTCCAGCCGCCGCAGACCAGACGCCGCGCGCCCCGGTGGCTCAGCCCCGGGGTGGGCACCGTGTATTCGCGGTAGTAGCCACGCTTGGCCGGCGGCAGCAGACGCTCGCGGTTGAAGAACACCGTACCGTCCTTTTCGTAGGGGAAGGGGCCGCCTTGGCGGATCAGCTGCATGACCTGCTGCGCCTCGCGCGGCAGCTGGGCCAGCTCGACGGTGTCGGCCGGCTGCGGCGCACGCGCCAACGCCAGCGCCGCCACCGCCAGCCACGTCCACAGCAGCGCCAGCCGGGCCAGCCACCGGCGCCCACGCATGCCCTGCACCTGCTCCTGCCTTGGGGAAAACCCTCAGAACGAGCGCGCTAGTGTGCCGCAACCGGCGCCGGATGACAAGATCTTGACAGCGCTGGATTTTTGTGTTCCAGCTTGGGGATCGGCGCGCCGTCAGGCGGCGGTCCGCAGCGAGTTGTCGGCGACGGTGGTGGCGTCCAAGCCGATTCGGCAGCCACGACACCCCCGTGGCGCACTCACGGCAACCCATGCTCTGCGCCGGCTTCAGCCTCCCTTTCGGACTGGCTCGGAGCCACAACCGCGGACTGCACGCCTGTGCGTGCGACAATGGCCTGAACCAAAGCCTGAAAATCTTCGTAGCACCGCTGCACACTGTCCTGATGGGCTCCGATCGCGCCATCGGAGGCGCGCAAAGCGAACATCGGCTTGCGTGCCTCCATGGCCATCGGCATCAGGCTGCGGTAATGCTTGATGCGGTGAATCTGGTGGGGGTCGGGATCAACGACGGTTGTGTGCGTCTGCTCGCCTAGGATGCTTTCACGATAGGCATACGGAAGCCGTGCCTGCCACTTGGCATACGCCTTAGTGGGGCGGCCGAGCCGCTCGGCGTGCTGCATCAGCACATAGCCGACCGGCTGCATAGCACCCGAGGGTTGCGGGCCGAGGCTCGCATCCGCCTTGGGGAGGGCTTGTGCCCACGTTTCCCGCCAACGCCGCAAGGTAGGCCCCAGGTTTTTGAGCCCCTGCAAGGAGAAGAGATCGGGAGCAACGGGCACGACCACATGGCTGGCTGCCACCAGAGCGGCCCGGTTGATGGCACCCAGATTGGGGCCAACATCAATAAGCACGACATCGGCCTCGTGTGCATCGGCCGCAGCCTTCATGACGCGCCAAAAAGCCGTGGTGACCCGGAAGGCACGATCCCGCCCTTCCAGACAGCGCGGCCACTCGGTCGAGAGGTCGTCTTCGATGCGCGAGAGCGCGAGATCACCCACGATGAGCCCCAGCCGCTCGCCCAGGGTTTCGACATGCGCCGGGCGCACATCGCCGGTTCCCCCAAAAAGGGGCTCGACCGCGCCGAACAGAGTCTTGGGATGCGCGCCATCCGGCCAGAGCTGCTCCAGCCTTTCGACTTCCAAAGCCATGATCGACAGGTTCGACTGGGGATCCAAGTCCACGGCGAGCACCCGGTAGCCGAGCTCGGCAAACATCCACGCCGTGTGATAGACGAGCGACGTCTTGCCCACGCCGCCCTTGTTGTTGAAGAAGGCAATGCTGATCATGGCTCCTCCCCCGCGATGATGGCGGCGACCACGCCCGGCTGCACCTCGAAGCGCAGGCGGCTGCCGAAGTGCTTGCGGGCGATGGCGATACCGGCGCCAAAGCGCTGCACGAAGCCCAGCGCGCGCAGCGCCTCGGCCAGGTTGGGATTGCGGTAGTCCGTCACACCCGGCTGACCGAAGTTCTCCACCGTCACGCTGCCAAATGGACCGCCAGGGTTGTGGATCTCGATGCGGTCATCGAACCAGTACACCCGCACCGGCGCGTGGGTAGCTTCATAGCTGCGATGCAGGTAGGCGTTGCGCACCAGTTGCCGCAGCCCGTCCAGTGCATACGCTTCGACGATCGTTTCACGCTCGCTGGCCACAAAGACGATGCGCCGGCGGTTGTGAGCCTCCAGCTTCTCTTCCAGCCTGCGAATCTGATCGGCCACGGTGCCGTGGATCACCTCTTCATCCGTCACAGGATCGGTCAAATCCTGACCGGCGATGCGCAGGAACTGGGTGTAAGCCCCGCCGATCCAGTTGGACGGAGCACGGCCACACACGAGCAAGCCCAGCACCGTCGGCACGGGTTCGGTCTCGGCCACGATCAGCTTGGTAGCCGCCAGCTTCTGCTCCAGCGTGCGATCGTTGGCGAGCAGCACGTCGCGGGCCACCAGCGAGGGCAGATACTCCTGCTCGAAGCGCAGCCGGTCGATCTCCTCCAGCGTTGCACCGCTCACCGGCTGCACATCGAAGGGCCGATCACGATGGCGACGCCGCTCGTTGAGGATGCGCTCGTCCTGTGCCGTGGCCAGCCCGCGCCGCGGCCCCCAGCGCACATGGATGCGCCCCTTATAACGCACCGGCGGTGTATCGCAGGGCCAGACCGTAATCACAGCGTAATCGGCTCCGGCCAGGCGGCGCTTCTCCACCAGCAAGGTCGGCGGCGGCACGATGTTGCCGTCGGTCTTGATGTCGGCAAGGCTGCGCAACAGCTCGTCGGTGACCGCAAAGCCTTCCATCGGCGTGCCGTCGTCCTTGGCGCCGATGAAGACCACGCTCGGCGCCCCATGTCCGGCCAGATCGTTGGCGAAAGCGCACACGGCTTCGCGCACGGTTTCCGGCGCCTTGCCAGCGAAGGACTGCTTGCGCTCGACCCGGTCGGATTCGAGGTCAGTGAGCAGTGCCAGGAGCTCCGCATCATTGGGCGCTTGCTTCATGGGGCTGTGTCAAGCACCAAGTGCAACAGTGGAATCACTGAAGGGAGTGGCTGGCTTGGGTGGCCTTTTCCAGCATGGCCTGGCAGCCGGCGATCGGGGGGCAGAAGCCGTGGATGGCGCGCGGACCGATGCCCGAGCCTGCCGGCGATCGCATCGAGCTCTTCCTGGCTGTAGACCGACAGGTCCGTGCCCTTGGGCAGGACCTGGCGCAGCAGACCGTTGATGTTCTGATGAAACCACTTGCGGTTTTGATGAAATCGCGGGCGATTTTCGCAACTGCCCCGCTGCCACGGACTGCGCGGGTCGCAGAAGTAGACCCGGATGCCGGTGGCCTCGGTCAGCTCGGGGTGGCGCGCCATTTCCTTGCCGCGGTCGTAGGTCAGGGTCTTGCGCATCGGCTTGGGCATCTTGCGCAGCTTGGCGGTGAAGCCCTCCAGAGCCGAGGCTGCGGTGGCGTCCTTGAGCTTGGCCAGCAGCACCAGACGCGAGCTGCGCTCCACCAACACCCCAACGGCCGAGCGGTTGGCCGCCCCCTTGAGGAGGTCGCCTTCCCAGTGCCCAGGAAAGGCTCGGTCGTTGGCCTCGGGCGGACGCAGGTGGATGCTGACCACCTCGGGCAGCTGGCCCCTTCGGTCTTGGCCACGCGAGCGCGGCATGCGCTTGGGCATCGCACGCCGCAGGCAGGCGATGAGCTCCTTGCGCAGCTCACCGCGCGGCATCGCATCGATGCCGTTGTCGATGGTCTCGTGCGAGACGCGGCGATGCGGATCGTCGGGCCACATGCGCTTGAGTGTGCCGGCAATCTGCCCTGGCGACCAGCCCTCCAGCAGGAAGTGATGCACCACGCCGAAGAGCACACCGTCTTCGGAGAGCTTGCGGCTGCGTCGGCGCTTGAGCCGCATGGCGCATGCACGCGCCCCGGCTGCCCGCGCGTCATAAGTGCTGCTGCCCGCCGGCACGAAGGCCGCGCGCTGCGGCCAGTCCAGCGCTCGCCGGATCTCGCGCGTCACCGTCGAGGGCGAGCGCTGCAGCGTGCGGGCAATGCTGCGTGCCGAGCAGCCCTGCTGCAGCATGATCATGATGGTGGCGCGCTCTTCGGCGCTGAGGTGCTGGTCGTGGGTTCCCATGGGTCGGCGGCAGGGTCAGGTGCAAGGCAGATCAGGAGTGTTGCACTTGATTATTGACTCCGCCGGAATACCATCCGTCCCAACTGTATCGCCAGCCCAACGACACGCCAAGGCGCCTGCGACCTCCGCCGTCAGACCGCGGCGGCGCTGACCGCGCGCGGCCCGACGTTGGCCTCCGCCACCGTCAGCGCGGTCATGTTGACGATGCGCCGCACGGTGGAGCTGGCCGTCAGGATGTGCACCGGCTTGGCCACGCCCAGCAGCATCGGCCCGATGGCGATGCCGCCGCCGGCGGCGGTCTTGAGCAGGTTGTAGGCGATGTTGGCGGCGTCGATGTTGGGGCAGACCAGCAGGTTGGCCTCGCCGGTGAGCGTGCTGCGCGGCATGATGGCCTGGCGCATCGCCGCATCCAGCGCCACGTCGCCGTGCATCTCGCCGTCCACCTCCAGCCACGGTGCCTGTTCGCGCAGCAGCGCCAGCGCCTGGCGCATCTTGACCGCGCTGGGGGCGTCGGAGGAGCCGAAGTTGGAGTGCGACAGCAGCGCGGCCTTGGGCGTGATGCCGAAGCGCATGATCTTGCGCGCCGCCATCTGCGTGATGGCGGCCAGCTGCTCGGCGCTGGGGTCGACGTTGATGTGCGTGTCGACGAGAAACACCTGCCGGCCAGGCAGCAGGATGGCGTTCATGGCCGCGTAGCAGCTCGCCCCGGGGCGCAGGCCGATGACCTGGTCGAGGTAGTTCAGGTGCATCGCCGGCGTGCCCCAGGTGCCGCAGATGAGGCCGTGCACGTCGCCGTGGCGCAGCAGCATCGCGCCGATCAGCGTCAGGCGCCGGCGCATCTCGATCTTGGCCAGCTGCTCGGTGACGCCGCGGCGCTCCATCAGGCGGTGGTAGTCCTGCCAGAAGGTCTTGTAGCGGTGGTCGTGCTCGACGTTGACGACCTCGTAGTCGGCGCCTTCGCGCAGGCGCAGGCCGAAGCGCTCGATGCGCTGCGCGATCACCGCCGGACGTCCGATCAGCACCGGCCGCGCCAGCCCTTCGTCGACCACCACCTGCGCGGCGCGCAGCACGCGCTCCTCCTCGCCCTCGGCATAGGCGATCAGCTTGTGGCGCGCCTGCTTGGCGATCGCGTACACCGGCTTCATCAGCGTGCCGGAGGCGAACACGAAGTTCTGCAGCCGCTCGCGGTAGGCGTCGAGGTCGGCGATCGGGCGCGTGGCCACGCCGCTGCGCGCGGCGGCCTCGGCCACCGCCGGCGCGATGCGGATCATCAGCCGCGGGTCGAACGGCTTGGGAATCAGGTAGTCCGGCCCGAAGGCCAGCCTCTCGCCCGCATAGGCCTGCGCCACCACGTCGCTCTGCTCGGCCTGCGCCAGCTCGGCGATGGCGTGCACCGCGGCGATCTCCATCTCGTCGCTGATGGTGGTGGCGCCGCAGTCCAGCGCACCGCGGAAGATGTACGGAAAGCACAGGACGTTGTTGACCTGGTTGGGGTAGTCGCTGCGGCCGGTGGCGATCACCGCGTCGTCGCGCACCGCGCGCACCTCCTCGGGCAGGATCTCCGGCGTCGGGTTGGCCAGCGCCAGGATCAGCGGCCGCGGCGCCATGCGCGCCACCATCTCGGGCTTGAGCACGCCGCCGGCCGACAGGCCGAGAAACACGTCGGCCCCCTCGATCACCTCCGCGAGCGTGCGGGCCTCGGTGCGCTGCGCGAAGCGCGCCTTGTCCGGGTCCATCAGCTCGGTACGCCCCTCGTAGACGACGCCGGCCAGGTCGGTGACCCAGATGTGCTCGCGCGGCAGGCCGAGCTTGACCAGCAGGTTCAGGCATGCCAGCGCCGCCGCGCCGGCCCCGCTGGTGACCAGCTTGACCTCGCGCAGGTCCTTGCCGACCACCTTCAGGCCGTTGAGGATGGCCGCGCCGACGACGATGGCGGTGCCGTGCTGGTCGTCGTGGAAGACCGGAATCCTCATGCGCTCGCGCAGCTTGCGCTCGATGTAGAAGCAGTCCGGCGCCTTGATGTCCTCCAGGTTGACGCCGCCGAAGGTCGGCTCCAGCGCGGCGATGATGTCCACCAGCCGGTCCGGGTCCTTCTCGTCGATCTCGAGGTCGAAGACGTCGATGCCGGCGAACTTCTTGAACAGCACCGCCTTGCCTTCCATCACCGGCTTGGCCGCCAGCGGACCGATGTCGCCCAGCCCCAGCACCGCGGTGCCGTTGGAGATGACGGCCACCAGGTTGCCGCGGCCGGTGTAGCGGAAGGCGTTGGCCGGGTCGGCGACGATCGCCTCGCACGGCGCGGCCACGCCGGGGGAGTAGGCCAGCGCCAGGTCGCGCTGGTTGGAAAGCGCCTTGGTGGGCGTGACGGCCAGCTTGCCGGGCTGGGGCTGCTCGTGGTAGTCGAGCGCGGCGCGCCTGAGCTGCGCGCGCGGATCGGCGGCGGGATCGGTCACCTCGGAACCTCCATCGTGCGGGCCGGCCGGTGGCCGGCGGCGGCGCCCGGCGGCGGGCGCGATGGCGGCATTGTAGGAACTGCGCCAGGGGATGCGCCGCCGGCGCTGCTCATGCCCCCGCCGCGGCGGCCGCCTCGCAGCCGCCGGCGCGGTTGCGGCCGGCGCGCTTGGCCTCGTACAGCGCGGCGTCGGCCTGCTGCACCAGCCGCGCCGCATCGTCGGCCCCCTGCGGCACCCGCGCCGCCGCCCCGGCGCTGATGGTCACCACCGGCGCGGTGTCGGACGCCTCGTGCCGCAGGCCCAGCGCCCGCACCGCCGCCACCGCACGCTGCGCCACCACGCAGGCGCCCGCCAGGTCGGTGTCGGACAGCAGCGCCACCAGCTCCTCGCCGCCGTAGCGCGCCAGCAGGTCCGGCTCGCGCCGCACCACGCCCTGCAGCGCGCGCGCCACCGCGCGCAGGCAGGCGTCGCCGGCCTGGTGACCATAGCGGTCGTTGTAGCGCTTGAAGTGGTCCACGTCGACCATCACCAGCGCCAGCGGGCGCTGCTGGCGCGCGTGACGCGCCACCTCCTCGCGCAGGCGCTGCTCGAAGTAGCCGCGGTTGGCGATGCCCAGCAACCCGTCGATGCGCGAGAACGCCTCCAGCCGCCGGTTGGCCGCCTCCAGCGCCGCGGTGCGCTCGCGCACGCGCTGCTCCAGCCGTGCGTTGGCCTCCAGCAGATCCTGGTTCTGCTGCGCCAGCACGTGGTAGAGCTGGCCGACCATGCGCAGCAGGTTGGCCACGCGGCGGTCGATCGGATCCTCCTCCCGCGCCCAGGCCTCGGCCGGGTCGGCGCCGGCACGGATGCGCGCGATCTGGCGCGCCATCGCCTGGTCCACCCCCATGATGTGCAGCCCCAGCCAGGAGGTGAGAAACCCCATCAGCGTGTCGCCTGGCTGGCGCAGGTGGCCTCGCGCGTCCCACATCGAGCGCACCTGGTCGACGAACTCCTGGTGCAGACGGCGGTGCAGCTCGCGGTGGCGCGCATCCACGCCGACCTCCTCCATCAGGCGCTCCTCGTCGTCGAAGTGCCGCCGCGCGTAGGCGATGAGGTCCTCGAGGATGGCCTGCTGTTCGTGGACGCCGAGCGCGCGACCATGGAACATCGCGCGGTTGAGGGCGTTGAACAGGTCCACCAGGCGGTGGTGCTGCGCGTCGACGACCTCGATGCCGGTCAGCAGCGACTCATCCCACGTGAACACGTCGTCGGGCGCGGCGACGGAGGGGGTGGCGGGGGCGTCGTTGGCCATGACACGATCTCCATGGGTGCGGGGCCGCAGTATCGCACCGGCACGCGGCACGTCAGCTTCGCGCCAAGCGCGCGTGGCATGATCGGCGTCATGCACGAGCTTGCTCCCACCGGAACCCTGCGCGCCACCATCAACCTCGGCAACGCGCTGCTGGCACGCCGCGGCGCCGACGGCAGCCCCGCCGGCGTGTCGGTGGACCTGGCGCAGGCGCTGGCGCAACGGCTGGGCGTGCCGCTGGCGCTGGTGGTGGTGGAGACCGCCGCGGCGGCGGTGGCGGCGGTGCGCGAGGGCCGCGCCGACGTCGGCTTCTTCGCCATCGACCCGCTGCGCAGCGAGGGGCTGGCCTTCACCGCGCCGTACCTGCTGATCGAGGGCAGCTACCTGGTGCGCGCCGACAGCCCGCTGCGACACAACGACGAGGTCGACCGCCCCGGCACGCGGGTGGTGGTCGGGCACGGCAGCGCCTACGACCTGTTTCTGTCGCGCACGCTGCGCCACGCCACCATCGAGCGCGCACCTTCCACGCCCGAGGTGGTGCCGCAGTTTCTGGCCAGCGGCGCCGACGTGGCCGCCGGCATCCGCCAGGCGCTGCAGGCCGACGCCGAACGGCGGGGCGGCCTGCGGCTGCTGCCCGGCCGCTTCATGGTGATCGAGCAGGCCATGGGCTGCCGCGCCGCCTACGGCGAGGCGGCACACGCGGCGCTGGCCGCCTTCGTCGAGGAGGCCAAGCGCAGCGGGCAGGTGGCCGCGCTGCTGGCGCGCCACGGCGTCACCGGCGCCTCGGTGGCGCCGGCGGCTTGAGGCCGCCTTGGCTACACCCGCACCACCGCATCCGGCAGCTCGTTGACGGCGCGCTGCCCCGGCGCGAGCGGCACGGCGGCGCGCAGCCAGCCGTCCACGGTGTCGATGGCGCGCGCCAGCGCCGCCTCGGCCGACCCCTGGCGCAGGCCGTCGCGCAGCGCCTGCAGCGCGGCGTCCCAGTCGGCCGGCGGCACGTGGCGCGCCAGCCCGCGGTCAGCGACGATCTCGATGGCGCGCTCGGCCAGCAGCAGGTAGATCAGCACGCCGGCGTTGTCCTCGGTGTCCCAGACGCGCAGGCGGCCGAACCAGGCCAGCGCGCGCTCGCGCACGCGCGCGGCCAGCGCCGCCTCGTCGGCCGGCGGCCACAGCCAGCGCAGCGGCAGGCTGGCCTCGACACAGACGCGAATCTCGCCGCGGTGGTGCGACTCGCTGGCCTCGATGCGGCGGCGCAGCCGCTCGGCCGCGGCGTCGTCGAGCCAGCGGCGGCTGGCGCGCTCGTCCAGCCACAGGTGGCGCGCCCAGCGCCGCAGGTGCGTGGCCCAGCCCATCGTCACCACCGCCCGGAGGCGCCGCCCCCGCCGAAGTTGCCGCCACCGTCACGCGCGCGCTGCTTGGGCGCGTGCTGGGGGC
>NZ_VJND01000017.1 GCF_007556605.1 Tepidimonas sediminis
CCACCGTACTTGGCCGCCAGCACCGTCGTGATGGCCGCCGTCAGCGTCGTCTTGCCATGGTCCACGTGACCAATCGTGCCCACGTTGACGTGCGGCTTGGTCCGCTCGAATTTTTCCTTTGCCATGCTTGCAGCTCCGAATGGATGTTTGCCGAACTCACTCACACGCCCCGACGTGGGGCCAGGACAACAGCATTGGTGCCCATGGGCAGGATCGAACTGCCGACCTCTCCCTTACCAAGGGAGTGCTCTACCACTGAGCCACATGGGCCTGCGGCCGCCTCGCGGCGACCACGGAAAACGGTCCGCACAACCAACCCCCGGCGCGCTGCACTGGAGCGGGAGACGGGAATCGAACCCGCGTCATCAGCTTGGAAGGCTGAGGTTCTACCATTGAACTACTCCCGCGTCGAACCCCGTCGACCGCGGACGCGGGCCGGCACAAGCCTTCTCTCTTGCCAACACAACCGGTTTCGCTGGTGGAGGGGGTTGGATTCGAACCAACGTAGGCGTAAGCCAACAGATTTACAGTCTGCCCCCTTTAGCCACTCGGGCACCCCTCCGGCGAGAGCCCCGCATTATGCCACGTTTTCGGCGCTTTTCGCGTCGGCCGCGTCGAGCTGTTGCAGAACCCCCTCACACCATCGCGCCAGCCGCCCGGTGGTGTCGGCACCGGTGCGGATGCCGTTGATGGATCGCTGGCTCAGGTGGCGCTCGCAGGCGATGGCGGCGGCCAGTCGCCCCGCGGCGCGCAGCGCGCGCACGGCGGCATGGGCCTGGGCCCCGCAGGCCACCACCCAGCGCAGGCCGGCCAGTTCGGCGGCCAGCCGCGCCAGGTTGTCCGGCGCCAGCACCTCCTCCACCGTCGGCACCGACCGTCCGGTCAGCGCCGGGTATTCCACGCGCGCCCAGGCGTTGGTGACGACGTAGTCGGCCCGGTGCGGCGAGGCAAAGCGCCGTGGGTCGCGGCGGTGCAGCTCCACGAGCACGCGCGCCAGGTTCGCCCCGGTGCCCGCAGCGCAGGGGTAGCCGCGCTGCGCCTCGAAGCGGCCCGGACAGATGAAGACGAAACCGGTGGCGGCGCCGGGGCAGGGCTGGTGGTGAGGGGCGAGGCCCGGCACGGTCATCCGCGCCGCCGCGGACACGCCCCCGCTCATGCGCCGAACAGCGCGGCCAGCGCCGCGCCTGGGTCGTCGGCGCGCATGAGGGCCTCGCCGACCAGGAAGGCCGGCACGCCCGCGTCGCGCAGCCGGCGCACGTCGTCGCGCGTGGCGATGCCGCTTTCGGTCACCAGCAGGCGCCCGGGCTCCAGCCGCGGCAGCAGGTCCAGCGTCGTCTGCAGCGAGACCTGGAAGGTGCGCAGGTCGCGGTTGTTGACGCCGATGAGCGGCGTGCGCAGGCGCTGCGCGCGCTCCAGCTCCGCGGCGTCGTGCACCTCCACCAGCACCGCCATGCCGAGTTCCTGCGCGATGGCCTCGAAGTCGGCCATCTGCGCGTCGTCGAGACACGCCGCGATCAGCAGGATCGCATCCGCCCCGAGCGCGCGCGCCTCCCAGACCTGGTACGGGTCGACGAGGAAGTCCTTGCGCAGCGCCGGCAGCGGCGCGGCCGCGCGCGCCTGCCGCAGGTAGTCCGGGTGCCCCTGGAAGTACGGCACGTCGGTCAGCACCGACAGGCAGGCCGCGCCGTGGCGCGCGTAGCTGGCGGCGATCGCCGCCGGGTCGAAGTCGGCGCGCAGCACGCCCTTGGAGGGGCTGGCTTTCTTGGCCTCGGCGATGACGGCGGCACGTCCGGCGGCCTGCGCGGCGCGCAGCGCACCGGCAAAGTCGCGCGGCGCGTCGTCGCGCAGGCTGGCTTCGGCCTGCGCGCGCACGGCCGCCAGCGGCGCGCGCGCGGACGCGGCGGCCACCTCCTCACGCTTGGTGGCGCAGATGCGCCGCAGGATGTCGCTCATGCGGCGGCCTCCGCGGCGAGCCGGTGCGTGACGGCGACGAACTGCTCCAGCTTGGCCTTGGCCGCGCCGCTGGCCAGCGCCGCGCGGGCGGCGGCGATGCCGGCCTCGATCGAGTCGACGACGTCGGCGGCGTAGAGCGCCACGCCGGCGTTGAAGACGACGATGTCAGCCGCCGGCCCCGGCTCGCCGTCCAGCACCGCCAGCAGCTTGGCGCGTGACGCCTCCGGCGTGGCCACCTGCAGGCTGCGCTGGCCCGCCATCGCCAGGCCGTAGTCCTCCGGATGGATGTCGTACTCGAGGATCTGGCCGTCCTTGAGCTCGCCGACCATCGTGGCCGCCCCGAGGCTGACCTCGTCCAGCCCGTCGCGCCCCCACACCACCAGCGCGTGGCGCGCCCCCAGGCGCTGCAGCACGCGCACCTGGATGCCGACCAGATCCGGGTGGAACACGCCCATCAGGATGTTGGAGGCGCCGGCCGGGTTGGTCAGCGGCCCCAGGATGTTGAAGATGGTCTTGACGCCCATCTCGCGCCGGATCGGGGCGACGTTCTTCATCGCCGGGTGGTGGTTGGGCGCGAACATGAAGCCGATGCCGACCTCGCGGATGCACCTTGCGATGGCCGCGGGCGGCAGGTTGATGTTGACGCCCAGGCTTTCCAGCACGTCGGCGCTGCCGGACTTGCTGCTGACGCTGCGTCCGCCGTGCTTGCTGACCTTGGCGCCCGCCGCGGCCGCGACGAACATCGCGCAGGTGGAGATGTTGAAGGTGTGCGCGCCGTCGCCACCGGTGCCGACGATGTCCACCAGGTGCGTCGGGTCGTCCACCGGCACCTTGGTGGCGAACTCGCGCATCACCTGCGCGGCGGCGGTGATCTCGCCGATGGTTTCCTTCTTGACGCGCAGGCCGGTGATGATGGCGGCGGTCATCAGCGGCGAGATCTGCCCGCCCATGATCAGCCGCATCAGGTGCAGCATCTCGTCGTGGAAGATCTCGCGGTGCTCGATGACGCGCTGCAGCGCCTCCTGCGGCGTGATGACGTGTCGGTGGGGCATGGTGGCTCTCCTCTGTACGGGTCCCCGGGGTGCGGTCGGCTCAAGGGGCTTGCAGGAAATTGCGCAGCAGCGCGTGGCCGTGCTCGGTCAGGATGCTCTCGGGGTGGAACTGCACGCCCTGCACCGGCAGCTCGCGGTGGCGCACGCCCATGATCTCGCCGTCGTCGCACCAGGCGGTGATGGCGAGCGCTTCCGGCAGCGTGGCGCGCTCGATGGCCAGCGAGTGGTAGCGGTTGACGGTGAACTGCCGCGGCAGGCCGGCGAACACCCCTTCCTGCGTGGTGGTGATGAGGCTGGTCTTGCCGTGCATCAGCTCGCGCGCGCGCACGATGCGCGCCCCGAACGCCGCGCCGATGCTCTGGTGCCCCAGGCACACGCCCAGGATCGGCACGCGGCCGGCGAAGTGGCGGATCGCCGCCACCGAGATGCCGGCCTCGGCCGGCGAGCACGGCCCGGGCGAGATGACCAGCCGGTCCGGCGCGCGCGCGGCGATGCCCTCCAGCGTGATCTCGTCGTTGCGGAACACCTCCACCTCGGCGCCCAGCTCGCCGAAGTACTGCACCAGGTTGTAGGTGAAGGAGTCGTAGTTGTCGATCATCAGCAGCCTGGGACGGCTCATTGCAGGCCCTCCTCCACCAGTTCGCTGGCGCGCAGCAGCGCGCGCGCCTTGTGCTCGGTTTCCTTCCACTCCAGCTCCGGCACGGAGTCGGCCACCACGCCGGCGGCGGCCTGTACATAGAGCGTGCCGTCGTGCACGACGCCCGTGCGGATGGCGATGGCCAGGTCCATGTCACCCGCCCAGCTCAGGTAGCCGACGGCGCCGCCGTAGATGCCGCGCTTGACCGGCTCCAGCCGGTCGATCAGCTCCATCGCGTGAACCTTGGGCGCGCCGGTGAGCGTGCCGGCCGGGAAGCTGGCGCGCAGCACGTCCATGCTGGTCAGGCCCGGACGCAGCAGCCCCTCGACATTGCTGACGATGTGCATGACGTGGCTGTAGCGCTCCACCGCGAAGGCCTCGGTCACCTTGACGCTGCCGATCTGCGCGATGCGGCCGATGTCGTTGCGCGCCAGGTCGATCAGCATCACGTGCTCGGCGCGCTCCTTCGGGTCGGCCAGCAGCTCGCGCTCGGCGGCCTTGTCCTGCTCGGGCGTGGCGCCGCGCGGCCGCGTGCCGGCCAGGGGCCGGATCGTGACCTTCACCCCTTCGTCGGTGCGCTCCTGGCGCACCAGGATCTCGGGCGAGGCGCCGACCACGTGCAGGTCGCTGCCACGCGCATCGGCCCCGGCCAGGTTGTAGTAGTACATGTAGGGGCTGGGGTTGAGCGAGCGCAGCGCGCGGTACAGCGCCAGCGGGCTGTGGGTGAAGCGCTTGTGCAGCCGCTGGCCGATGACGATCTGCATGAAGTCGCCCTGCTGGATGAGGCGCTTGGCCTCCTCCACCGCAGCCATGAAGTCGGCCGGCGTGCGCTCGTGCTCGACCGGGTGGGCCGCGCCGGGCTGCACGCTGGGCGCGCTGACGGAGTAGCGCAGCCGTTCGCGCAGCTCGCGCAGGCGGCGCCGCGCGCGGGCATAGGCCTCGGGTTGCGACGGATCGGCATAGACGATCAGGTACAGCTTGCCCGAGAGGTTGTCGATGACCGCGAGCTCCTCGGTCTGCAGCAGCAGGATGTCGGGCAGGCCGAGGTCGTCGGGCGGGCAGCTGGCCTGCAGCTTGCGCTCGATGTGGCGCACCGTGTCGTAACCGAAGTAGCCGGCCAGCCCGCCGCAGAAGCGCGGCAGCCCGGGCGGCAGCGCGACGCGGAAACGCGCCTGGTAGGCGGCGATGGCATCCAGCGGATTGCCGGCCAGGGTCTCGATCACGCGGCCGTCGCGCACCACCTCGGTGCGCGCCTGCTCGCCGAAGCCGCTGGCGCGCAGCCACGTGCGCGCGGGCAGACCGATGAAACTGTAGCGGCCGAAGCGCTCGCCGCCGAGCACCGACTCCAGCAGGAAGCTGTTGCGCCCGCCGCCGTCGGCGTGCGCCAGCTTCAGGTACAGCGACAGCGGCGTCTCCAGATCGGCGAAGGCCTCCTCGATCAGCGGGATGCGGTGATAGCCCTGGGAGGCAAGGTGCTGGAACTCGAGTTCGGTGATCACGGCGTGGGGGCTCCTGGCGTCGGGGTCCGCCGCGACGCGCTCCCCCGGGGAGCAAGGAGGCGGCGGACTGGCGTGGGGAGGAAAACGGGGTCGCCCGGGCGGGACCGGGCAGAGCTGCCGGCCGGCCATCACAGGCGCGACGGCATCACGCGGGGCAGGCGCGGCGACGCCAGGGCCAAGCCTCCCGGCGGCCGGTCTTCAGGGCGGCTGCCAGGCGCTCGTCGAAGGTGCGGCGACGCACGGTGATCATGCGCGCAGTGTAGCAAAGGCGCGGCCGCACCGGCGCGCCCTAAGATTGCGGGTTTGCCCTGCCTGCCGCCCCCAGCCCGATGGACGCTTCCGCCTCCGCCCGCCCCGATCACCCCGCGCCCGAGCGCCTGCTGCGCGTGCGCGGGGCGCGCACGCACAACCTGCGCAACCTCGACCTGGACATCCCGAAGGACGCGCTGGTGGTCATCACCGGGCCGTCCGGCTCGGGCAAGTCGAGCCTGGCGTTCGACACCCTGTACGCGGAAGGACAGCGGCGCTACGTGGAGAGCCTGTCGGCCTACGCGCGCCAGTTCCTGCAGCGGCTGGACAAGCCCGACGTCGACCTCATCGAGGGGCTCAGCCCCGCGATCGCCATCGAGCAGAAGGCCGCCAGCCACAACCCGCGCTCCACGGTCGGCACGGTCACCGAGGTGCACGACCACCTGCGCCTGCTGTGGGCGCGCGTGGGTGTGCCGTACTGCCCGCAGCACGACGTGCCGCTGCTGGCGCAGACGGTGCCGCAGATGGTCGACGCGCTGCTGGCCTGGCCGCAGGGTACGCGCCTGATGCTGCTGGCGCCGCTGGCCGGCGGCGCCGACCCCGCCGCGGCGCTGCGCGCGCTGCAGGGGCGCGGCTTCGTGCGCTTCCGCCTCGACGGCGAGGTGCTGGAGGCGGAGGCGGCGCTGGCGCGCGCCGGCGCCGCGCGGCGGCTGGAGGTGGTGGTCGACCGGCTCAAGGTGCGCGCCGACGTGCGCCAGCGGCTGCACGACAGCCTGGAGATGGCCCTGGGGTTGGGCGAAGGGCATGCGCTGGCGCTGGATCTGGACGCCGACCAGGCCCTGCCGCTGCACGCGCGCGCCACCTGCCCGCACTGCGGGTACACGGCACCGGAGCTGGAGCCACGCCTGTTCTCGTTCAACGCGCCGCAGGGCGCCTGCCCGGCCTGCAACGGCCTGGGTCACGTGGAGGTGTTCGACCCGGCGCGTGTCGTCGCCTTCCCGGAACTGAGCCTGGCCGGTGGGGCGATCAAGGGCTGGGACCGGCGCAACGCGCAGGCTTTCGCGCTGGTCAAGTGTCTGGCGGCGCACTACGGGTTCGACCCCGAGACGCCGTGGCAGGAGCTGCCCGCGCACGTACGTGACGTCCTGCTGCACGGCAGCGGCCAGGAGGCGATCGCCTTCGAGTACGTCGGCGACCGCGGGCGCCGCGTGGTGCAGCACCACCCGTTCGAGGGCATCCTGCCCAACCTGCAGCGGCGCTGGCAGCGCACCGACAGCCCGGCGGTGCGCGAGGAGCTGGCGCGCCTGCGCACGCGCCAGCCCTGCCCGGCCTGCGGTGGCGCGCGTCTGCGCCCCGAGGCACGCGCGGTCTTCGTCGGCACGGGCGCGCAGCGGCGCACGCTGCCGCAGGTGGAGGCGATGACGCTGGCGCAGGCGCTGGGCTGGTTCGACGCGCTGCGCCTGCAGGGGGCGCGCGCCGACATCGGCCAGCGGCTGCTGGCCGAGATCCGCGCGCGCCTGCGCTTCCTCAACGACGTCGGCCTGCCGTACCTGACGCTGGACCGCAGCGCCGAGACCCTCTCCGGCGGCGAAGCGCAGCGCATCCGCCTGGCCAGCCAGATCGGCGCGGGCTTGAGCGGCGTGCTGTACGTGCTGGATGAACCCAGCATCGGCCTGCACCCGCGCGACAACGACCGCCTGATCGCCACGCTCAAGCGCCTGCGCGATCTCGGCAACACCGTCGTCGTCGTCGAGCACGACGAGGACATGATGCGCGCGGCCGATCACCTGATCGACCTCGGCCCCGGCGCCGGCGAGCTGGGCGGGCGCATCATGGGGCAAGGCCACTGGACCGCGGTGGCGGCGCAGCCGGACTCGCCCACCGGCGCCTACCTGAGCGGGCGGCGCCGCATTGCGATACCGGCCCAGCGGCGGGCCTGGCCACGCACCCCGGCCGGCGGATCCGGCAAGAGCGCATCGGCGGCGCGCGGCGCCGCGCTGCGGCTGGTGGGCGCGCGCGGCCACAACCTGCGCGGCATCACGGTGGACATACCGGTGGGCCTGTTCACGTGCGTCACCGGGGTGAGCGGATCGGGCAAGTCGACACTGGTCAACGACACGCTGCTGCGCGCGGTGCAGCGCCATCTGCACGGCAGCGGCCCCGAGCCCGAGCCGCACGAGGCGCTGGAGGGGGCGGAGCACTTCGACAAGGTGATCGCGGTGGACCAGAGCCCGATCGGGCGCACGCCGCGCTCCAACCCGGCCACCTACAGCGGCGTCTTCACACTGATCCGCGAGCTGATGGCGCAGACCCCGGCGGCACGCGAGCGCGGCTGGGAGCCGGGGCGCTTTTCGTTCAACGTGCCGGGCGGACGCTGCGAGGCCTGCCAAGGCGATGGCGTGGTGCGCGTGGAGATGCACTTCCTGCCCGACGTCTACGTGCCGTGCGAGCTGTGCGGCGGCGCGCGCTACCACCGCGAGACGCTGGAGGTGCGCTACAAGGGGCTCAACATCGCCGAGATCCTGGACCTGACGGTGGCGCAGGCGCATGCCTTCTTCGCCAACGTGCCGGCGCTGCAGCGCCGGCTGCAGACGCTGCTGGACGTCGGGCTGGGCTACCTGCGCCTCGGTCAGAGCGCCACCACGCTGTCGGGCGGCGAGGCGCAGCGCCTCAAGCTCGCGCAGGAGCTGGCCAAGCGTGACACCGGCCGCACGCTGTACGTGCTGGACGAGCCGACCACCGGGCTGCACTTCGTCGACATCGAGCTGCTGCTGCAGGTACTGCTGCGCCTGCGAGACGCCGGCAACACCATCGTCGTCATCGAGCACAACCTCGACGTCATCAAGTGCGCCGACTGGGTCATCGACCTCGGCCCCGAGGGCGGCGCCGGCGGCGGCACGGTGGTGGCCTGCGGCACGCCGGAGGAGGTCGCCACCCACCCCGACAGCCTGACCGGACGCTACCTGGCGCGCGTGCTGCGCGCGGCGGGCTGAGCCGCACTCAGAGCAGACCGGCCAGATCCTCGATGGCGTCGACGACGATCGCCGTGCCGATCGCGATCAGCAGGATGTCGGCACCGATGCGCACGAAGCGGTAGCCCGGCGGCGGTTCGCCGAGGCGGCGCTTGAGCTCCGGCGGCAGCGCGTGGATCGTGACCCCGGCCGGCAGCGGCTGGCCGAGCTTCCACGGCTTGGTCAGCCCGGGCGGCCGGCAACCGTTGGCCTTCTTCGCCAGGCCCGGCGGGCAGCGACCGGCCTGCACCTGGGCGCCGAAGACGAGGCGCACCGCCTCGCGCTCGCGCTCACCGAAGTAGGCGCCGAGCGCCACCCCCGCTGCCGGCGGCGCCAGCCGCTCGTCGCGGCCGGGCTTGGCGGCGTCATGGCGGGCGTCCTCGCCCGGCTGGACCCAAGCCGGACGGCCGTGCCCGCCCCCCTTGTCGTCCGGCTTGCCGGCCGCCGCCAGCCCGGCCAGCGCCATGCCGGCGGCCAGCGCCAACGCCACCCGCCACGTCCTGCCCGCGTCGATGCTCGCCATGTCGCACTCCTTTGCTGGCATGATAGGCCGCCGGGCCGCGGGGGCCAAGCCCGCGGCGGCGTAACCGGTGCAACCGGATGCAACACGCGACAGGGCAAGGCATGAGCGGATTCGACTTCGACCTTCTCGTCATCGGCGGCGGCAGCGGCGGCGTGCGCGCCGCGCGCATGGCCGCGCAGCGCGGCGCGCGCGTGGCGCTCGTCGAGGCGCAGGGACGCAGCGGACTCGGCGGTACCTGCGTCAACGTCGGCTGCATCCCGAAGAAGCTCTACCACTACGCCGCGCACTACGCCGAGGCGGCGGAGGAAGCGCGCGGCTACGGGTGGCACGGCCCCGCGCCCGCGCTGGACTGGGGCGAGCTCAAGCGCCGCCGCGCCGCCGAGATCGCACGGCTCAACGGCGTCTACGAGACCCTGCTGCGCAACGCCGGCGTGACGCTGCTGGAGGGGTGGGCACGGCTGCTGGACGGTCACACCGTGCAGGTGGCCACGCTCAACGCCGACGGCAGCCCCGGGCACCAGACCTGGCGCGCCGAGCGCATCCTGATCGCCACCGGCGGCACGCCCTACGTGCCGCACTTTCAGGGGCGCGAGCACGTGATCACCTCCAACGAGGTGTTCGATCTGGAGCCGTTGCCCGCGCGCCTGGTGGTGGTCGGCGGCGGCTACATCGCCTGCGAGTTCGCCTCGATCTTCCTCGGCCTGGGCGTGCGCGTGACGCAGCTCTACCGCGGCGAGCAGATCCTGCGCGGCTTCGACGACGAGGTGCGCCACTTCCTGGCCGATGAGCTGCGCAAGAAGGGGCTGGACCTGCGGCTGCAGACCGGCGTGGTGGCGGTGCGGCGGCACGACGACGGCCTGCACGTGCAGCTGGAAGACGGCGCCACCGTGGTGGCCGACGCGGTGCTCTACGCCACCGGGCGCGTGCCCAACGTCGCCGGGCTGGGGCTGGAGCAGCTGGGCGTGGCGCAGGGCGCGCAGGGTGCCATCGTCGTCGACGAGCACTTCCGCACCAACGTGCCCAGCGTCTATGCGGTGGGCGACGTGGTGGCGCGCGCGCAGCTGACGCCCGTGGCGCTCGCGGAAGCGATGGCGGTGGTCGATCACCTGTTCGGGCCGCCCGCCGGCGCCGCACCGCGGCAGGCGCGCTACGACCTGATCCCGACCGCCGTCTTCACGCTGCCCAGCGTCGGCACCGTCGGGCTGACGGAAGCGCAGGCGCGCCAGCAGGGCCGGCGGCTGCGCATCTACCGCAGCGCCTTCCGTCCGCTGCGCCACACCCTGTCGGGCCGCGACGAGCGCGCGCTGGTCAAGCTGGTGGTCGATGACGCGAGCGACCAGGTGCTGGGCGCGCACATGGTCGGCCCGGAAGCCGGCGAGATCGTGCAGGGCTTCGCGGTGGCGCTGCGCTGCGGCGCCACCAAGGCGCAGTTCGACGCGACGCTGGGCATCCATCCGACGCTGGCGGAGGAGTTCGTCACGCTGCGCGAACCGGCCTTGGTGGGGTGAGGCGCATGACCACACCCGTGCACACGCCCGCATTCGTCGCGCCGCAGCGCTTCACCGACCCCGACGCGGCGGTGGCGCACGCCGCGCGCCTCTATGAGGCCGCGGTGCAGCACCTGCGCGCGGCGCTGCACGACTATCTGCGCCAGCCGCTGCAGGCCGATACGGCCCTCCCGCGCGTGCGCGCCTGCTACCCCGCGGTGCGGCTGCACGTGCCGCGGCCGCTGGATCCGCTGGCCGCCCGCGCGCGCCAGAGCCACGGCTTCGTCACCCGCACCGGCCGCTACGAGACCACGCTGACGCGCCCGGATCTGTTCGCCGACTACTGGCGCGAGCAGTTCGCGCTGCTGCTGCAGCACCACGGCGAGCCGCTGGAGATCGCCATCAGCCACGAGCCGATCCCGCTGCACTTCGCGCTCGGCGAGGACAGCGCCTTCGAAGGCGAGCTCAGCGCCGTGCAGCGTGCGCGGCTCGGCGAGGTGTTCGACCTGCCGGACCTGAGCGCCATGGACGACGCCATCGCCAACGGCCTGCACGTGGCGCGCGACGACGCACCGCAGCCGCTGGCGCTGTTTCGCGCCGCGCGCATCGACTATTCGCTCGCCCGCCTGCGCCACTACGGCGGCACCTCGCCGGCGTGGTTCCAGAACTTCGTGCTGTTCACCAACTACGCCTTCTACGTCGACGAGTTCGTGCGCCTGGGGCGGGCGCAGATGCAACGGCCCGACAGCGAGTACGTGGCGTTCGTCGAGCCGGGCAACGTCGTCACCTGGCGCGCAGGGCTGGGTGCCGGGGAACGCGCGCGGCTCGCGGGCCCCGAAGGCAGCGCGCCGCCGCGCATGCCGCAGATGCCGGCCTACCACCTGGTGCGCGCCGACCGCAGCGGCATCACGCTGGTCAACATCGGGGTGGGCCCGAGCAACGCCAAGACCGCCACCGACCACATCGCCGTGCTGCGCCCGCACGCCTGGCTGATGCTGGGGCACTGCGCCGGCCTGCGCCACAGCCAGCAGCTGGGCGACTACGTGCTGGCGCACGCCTACGTGCGCGAGGACCACGTGCTGGACGAGGAGCTGCCGCTGTGGGTGCCGATCCCGGCGCTGGCGGAGGTGCAGCAGGCCCTGGAAGGCGCGGTGGCCGACGTCACGGGCCTGCAGGGCGCGGCGCTCAAGCGCGTGCTGCGCACCGGCACGGTGGCCAGCACCGACAACCGCAACTGGGAACTGCTGCCCGGCGCGGTGGCACAGCGGCGCCTGTCGCTGTCGCGCGCCATCGCGCTGGACATGGAGTCGGCCACCATCGCCGCCAACGGCTTTCGCTTCCGCGTGCCGTACGGCACGCTGCTGTGCGTCAGCGACAAGCCGCTGCACGGCGCCATCAAACTGCCCGGCATGGCCGACCGCTTCTACCGCGAGCGCGTCGACCAGCACCTGCGCATCGGCCTGCGCGCCGTCGAGCGGCTGCGCGCCGCCGGCATCGACCAGCTGCACAGTCGCAAGCTGCGCAGCTTCGACGAAGTCGCGTTCCAGTGACCGCCCGCGGCCGGCGCGTCAGGGCTGCCAAGCCCCCATCGCCTCGCCCATGCGCACCGGGCGGCCCGGCGCCCAGTCCGGCTGCAGCCGCGCCACCCCGGCCGGCAGCAGCACGATGACCGTGGAGCCGAGCAGAAACCGCCCCATCTCCGCCCCCTGCGCCAGGGCGATCTCGCGGCCGTCGTAATCCCAGCGACGCACGATGCCGGGGCGCGGCGGATTGACCACGCCGTGCCACGCGGTGGCCATGCTGCCGACGATGGTGGCCCCCACCAGCACCAGCGCGAACGGAAAACGCCGGCCGTCGGGGCGCCGCCCCTCGAACAGGCAGACCACCCGCTCATTGCGCGCGAACAGCCCCGGCACCCCGCGCGCCGTCACCGGATTGACCGAATACAGCGAGCCCGGCACGTGCACCATGCGCTCGAGCTGCCCCGCGCACGGCATGTGGATGCGGTGGTAGTCGCGCGGGCTCAGGTAGAGCGTGGCGAATGTCCCGTCGGTGAACGCCGCCGCCAGCGCCGCATCGCCTCCCAGCAGCGCCGCCACCGTGTAGCCGTGCCCCTTGGCCTGCAGGATGCGGTCGCGCTCGATCGCGCCGCACTGGCTGATCGCGCCATCCACCGGGCACACCAGATCCGCAGCGGCCAGCGGCCGCGCGCCCGGGCGCAGCGCGCGCGTGAAGAAATCGTTGAACGTCGCGTAGGCGGCCGGGTCGGGCTGCGCCGCCTCGCTCATGTCCACGCCGTAACGCGCGATGAAGCGGCGGATCGCCGCCTGCGTCACCGGCCCGAGCGGCCGGCGCGCCAGCGCCCCGGCCAGCTCGGTCAGCGCGCGCTTGGGCAGCGCATGTTGCAGCCAGACGGCTGCGCGGTCCTGCAAGGTCATCCGGCGATTATCGGTTGGCGGGCACCCATCCCTGCGGCGGCCCCGGGCCGCGGCATCGCGGCACAATCCCCCCATGACCGAGGCTTTGCTGCAGATCGACGGGCTGACCAAGCGCTATGGCGGGCGCACCGTGGTGGACGGTCTGTCGTTTTCGATAGCGGCGGGCGAGTGCGTGGGACTGCTCGGGCCCAACGGGGCGGGCAAGACGACCACGCTGCGCATGGCGCTGGGGCAGGTGGCGCCGGATGCCGGGTCGGTGCGCGTCTTCGGCCTGCCGATGCCGCAGCAGGCGCGCGCGATCAAGGCGCGGCTGGGCGTGGTGGCGCAGTTCGACACGCTGGACCCGGACTTCACCTGCGCCGAAAACCTGCTGGTCTATGGGCGCTACTTCGGCCTGCCGGACGCGCCGCTGCGCGCGCGCATCGGGCCGCTGCTGGACTTTGCGGCGCTTTCGCACAAGGCCGATGCGCGCCCCGGGGAGCTGTCGGGCGGCATGCGGCGGCGCCTGAGCCTGGCGCGCGCGCTCGTCAACGACCCGGCGCTGCTGCTGCTGGACGAGCCGACCACCGGGCTGGACCCGCAGGCGCGCCACCTGATGTGGGAGCGGCTGCAGCGCCTGCTGCAGCAGGGCAAGAGCATCCTGCTGACGACGCACTTCATGGACGAGGCCGAGCGGCTGTGCCACCGGCTGGTGATCGTGGACCACGGCCGGCGCATCGCCGAAGGCGCCCCGCGCGCGCTGATCGCGCAGCACCTGGAGCCGGAGGTGATCGAGCTCTATGGCGAGCAGGGCCAGCCGGATGTGGCCGCGCTGCTGGACGAGGAGGCGCGCGCGCTGGCCGGCCGCATCGAGACGCACGGCGAGACGACCTTCCTCTACACGCGCGACGCGCGCCCGCTGCTGGCGCAGCTGGCGGGCCGGCCGCGGCTGCGCCTGCTGCACCGGCCGGCGAATCTGGAGGATCTGTTCCTGCGCCTGACCGGGCGGCAGATCCGCGCCGAAGGATGAACCGCATGCGTGACCTGCTCAACTCCGCCCATTGGGGGCCGCCGCGGCCCGGCGCGCGCTTCGTCGCCGTGTGGCGGCGCAACCTGCTGGTCTGGCGCAAGCTGGCGATTCCGAGCCTGGTCGGCAACATCGCCGAGCCGCTGATCTGGCTGGTGGCGTTCGGCTATGGGCTCGGCGCGCTGGTCGGCAGCGTGACGTTGCTGCTGCCCGGCGGCGATGCGCAGCCGGTGCCGTACCTGGTGTTCCTTGCGAGCGGCAGCGTCTGCATGAGCACGATGAACGCCGCCACCTTCGAGGCGCTGTATTCGGCGTTTTCGCGCATGCACGTGCAGCGCACCTGGGACGGCATCCTCAACGCCCCGGTGACGCTGGACGACATCGTGCTGGCCGAGATGCTGTGGGCGGCGTTCAAGGCGCTGTTTGCCGCCAGCGCGATCCTGCTGGTGATGCTGCTGCTGGGCATCGGCCACAGCCCCAAGCTCGTGCTGGCGTGGGCGGTGCTGGCACTGACCGGCGTGACGTTCGCGAGCCTGGCGCTGATCTTCAACGCGCTGGCCAAGGGCTACGACTTCTTCACCTACTACTTCACGCTGTTCTTGACGCCGATGACGTTCGTCTCGGGCGTGTTCTTCCCGCGCGAGCAGCTGCCCGGCTGGGTGCAGGCGGTCGGTGCGGCGCTGCCGCTGACGCACGCGGTACAGCTGGTGCGCCCGCTCTTTCTGGACCACTGGCCGGCCGAGGCGGCGCGGCACGTGGCGGTGCTGGCCGGCTATGCGCTCGCGGCGTTCTGGGTGGCGCTGGCACTGACGCGGCGGCGCTTCGCGCGCTGAGCGTCGGCCAGCACCTGCTGCAGCGCGGCGCGTTCGATCGGCTTGGCCAGAAAGCCGTCCATCCCGGCTGCAAGGCAGCGCTCGCGGTCCTCGCCGAAGGCGTTGGCGGTCAGCGCGACGATGCGCAGCGGGGCGCGCCCCGGCTGCGCAGCCTCCCAGCGGCGCAGCGCCTCGGTGGCCTGCAGGCCGTCCATCTCCGGCATCTGCATGTCCATCAGCACGAGGTCAAACGGCCGCCGCTGCGCCAGCGCCACCGCGGCGCGACCGTCGTCGGCGAAGGTGACGCGGTGGCCGGCGCGCGTCAGCAGCGCCTCGATCACGCGGCGGTTGACGGGGTGGTCCTCGGCCACCAGGATGTCCAGCGGCAGCGCGGCCTCGGCGTCTTCGTCGGCGGGCGCCGGCGCAACCGAGGGCGGATCGGTGGCGTCCGGCGCCGGCTCGGCCGGCGCCAGCGGCAGCGCCACGGTGAAGGTGCTGCCGTGCCCGGGGACGCTGTGCACGCTGAGCGTGCCGCCCATGCGCTGCACCAGCTCACGGCTGATCGCCAGCCCCAGCCCGGTGCCCCCATAGCGGCGGTTGGCCGCGCCTTCGCCCTGCACGAAGGGGTCGAAGATGCGCGCCAGCTGCTGCGGCGGGATGCCGATGCCGGTGTCGTGCACCGCCCACTCGGTGCGCCAGCGGCCGTCCGGCAGCGGCTCGGCGCGCACCGCCAGCGTCACGCTGCCGCGGTCGGTGAACTTGACGGCGTTGCCGACCAGGTTGAACAGCACCTGGCGCAGCCGCGTGGCGTCACCGCGCACGCGCGCGGGCAGCGCCTCGCCGCCCTGCACCGTCAGGGTCAGGCCCTTCAGGCGCGCCGAGGCCTGCATCGCGCCTTCGATGTCGCGCAGCAGCGCGCGCGGGTCGAACGGCTCGTCGCGCAGCTCCAGCCGGCCGGCCTCGATCTTGGACAGGTCCAGGATGTCGTTGACGATGTCGATCAGGTGCCGCGCCGCGCCCAGCGCGGTGGCCAGCGTCTCGCGCAGCGCCGGCTCGGCGCTCTGGTCCAGCGCCAGCTCCAGCAGGCCGACCACGCCGCTGAGTGGCGTGCGGATCTCGTGGCTCATGTTGGCGAGGAACTGCCCGCGCGCGACGTTGGCGGCCTCGGCGCGGGCGCGCAGCTCCTCGGTCTGCTCGTGCTGGCGGCAGGCGCGGCAGGCCAGCGCCAGCCGCTGCCAGATCGGCAGCAGCGCGCGCTCGACGTCGTCGTGCACCGGCTGCGAGCGCAGCCACGCGATCCAGCCGAAGCCCGGCAGCGCCGCGCGCTGCCACACGCCGCCGTCGTGCGCCGGCAGTGCCGCGCCCAGCGCCGGCGGCGGCCAGTCCTGCGGCGGCGGCAGGTGCTCGCGCACGCGCGCCGGATAGACCAGCACCGGCGCCGCATCGCCCTCCCACACCGCGCCGGCGCGCGCCCCCAGGAGCTTGAGCGCCGTCGGCACGAAGCGGCGCAGCATCGGCTCCAGGTGCAGGTCCTGCCCGATCGACAGCGCCAGCTCGTACTGCAGCGAGACGATCGCCAGGTTGCGGCGCAGCAGCTGCTCAGGCATCGGCGTCGGCGGCCAGCGCGGCCAGCACGATGGTCTTGTTGTAGAACTCCAGGCAGGCGTCGCCGCCGTTGGCCACCTCGCCCAGCGTCAGCACGCCGGCCAGCGCACGCGCGCCGATGACGGCGCGGATGGCCGCCAGCTCTTCGCCGAAGCGCTGCTCCAGGTACAGCACGCGGCTGATGCAGTCGGCCACCAGCACCGGCCCGCGCGTGCCGGCCAGCGCCTGCGCGCCGCGCGCCGCCGCCTGCACCAGCGCCTGCGGGTCGCCGCGCAGCAGGTGCACCAGGCTGTACGGCGGCACGTCGCCGACGCAGCGCAGGCCGCCGCCCTCGATGGTGATCGGGTCGCGCACGACCAGCCGGCCGTCGGGCTTGTCGAGCCCGAACGGGTAGCCCTTGGCGACGTCGAAGAAGCCCTCCGGAGCCGGGTCGCGCCCGGCATCGGCCTGCACCGCGGCGCGGTAGACCTCGTAGGCCGGGCGGTGGTCGAGCGACTCGATCACCGGGCCGTGGCCGCCGGTGACGACGAACGGGCCGGCCAGCGGCTGCCAGCCGTGGTCCACGCCCAGCGCCAGTCGCTCGCGCAGCAGCACCAGCTGCAGCGCGTCGGCGCGCAGCCCCTCGCGGCTGAACAGGCACGGGCGCGGCTGGAAGCTGAGGCTGCCGGCCCCGCCGCCGAAGTAGCAGACGTCGCTGCCGAACTGGTCGTACACCGCATCCAGCGCGGCAGCGATGCGCGGCGCCAGGCCGTCGACCCAGACCATCACGGCGGCCACGCCGTCCGGCGCCGGCAGCACCTGCGCCAGCGCCGCTGCGGCGTCGGTGTCGTCGCGCGACAGGCCGTCGACGTGCGCCACCTCGAAGGCGCTGGGCCAGCCGACGACGACCCAGCCGCGCTCGTGGTGCTCGCTGCCGTGGATCAGCTGCGGAAACACCCCACCGGCCACCGGCACCGGCAGGCCCGCCAGCCACCCGTCCACATCGGCCGGCGTGACGCCGTTGGCATCCGCCGCCCACAGGATCAGGCCGCGCGCGCCCTGTGCCAGCACTTCCGCGGCCAGCCGCTGCAGGGCGCCCGGCGCGGGGTCGGGGGTGAAAGCGACGAGGGGTTCGGTCAGCATGGCACGACGGGGCGATGGACGCAGAGTTTTTAGCGAATTCCAGGGCGAGTTTAGCATTTTGAGCGGGAGCGCGCCGGCCCCGGCGCGCCGCCCCGTCAGGCCACGGCCGCCGGCGCGCGCTGGTGCAGCCCGAGCGCGTCCAGCGCCTGCCGCAGGTGCCCGACGGTGCGCTCGACGTGCAGCAGCTTTTCCAGCCCGAACAGCCCGACGCGGAAGGTGCGGAAGTCCGCCGGTTCGTCGCACATCAGCGGCACGCCGGCGGCGGTCTGCAGCCCGACGGCGGCGAACTTGCGGCCGTTGGCGATCTCCGCGTCGTCGGTGTAGCTGACCACCACGCCCGGGGCCTGGAAGCCCGGCGCGGCCACGCTGCGCAGCCCGCGCGCCTCGAACAGCGCGCGCACGCGCCGGCCCAGCTCCGCCTGCGCCGCCTGCATCGCGGCAAAGCCCTGCTCGCGCGTCTCCTGCATCACGTCGCGCAGGCGCGCCAGCGCGTCGGTCGGCATCGTGGTGTGGTAGACGTGCCCGCCCTGCTCGTAGGTCTCCATCACCTGCAGCCACTTCTTCAGGTCGCAGGCAAAGCTCGAGCTGGTGGTGCCGTCGATGGCCTGGCGCGCGCGCTCTGACAGCATCACCATCGCGCAGCACGGCGAGCCGCTCCAGCCCTTCTGCGGCGCCGAGATCAGCACGTCCACGCCGCATGCGCGCATGTCCACCCACATCGCGCCGGAGGCGATGCAGTCCAGCACGAACAGCCCGCCCACCGCGTGCGCGGCCTCGGCCACCGCGCGCAGGTAGTCGTCCGGCAGCATCATGCCGGCGGCGGTCTCCACGTGCGGGGCGAACACCACCGCCGGGCGCAGCGCGTGGATCGTGCGCACCACCTCGTCCAGCGGCGCCGGCACCCACGGCGCCTGCGGCTCCTCGGCCACGCGGCGGGCCTTGAGCACGTGCGCCTCGGCCGGGATGCGCCCCATGTCGAAGATCTGCGTCCAGCGGTAGCTGAACCAGCCGTTGCGGATCACCAGCACGCGCCGGTCGGTGGCGAACTGGCGCGCCACCGCCTCCATGCCGAAGGTGCCGCTGCCCGGCACCAGCGCCACCGAGTGCGCGCCGTACACCTCCTTCAGGATGCCGCCGATGTCCGTCATGACGCGCTGGAAACGCCTGGACATGTGGTTGAGCGCGCGGTCGGTGTAGACGACCGAGAATTCGAGCAGACCGTCCGGGTCGATGTGGGGCAGCAGGCCGGGCATCGGTGTCGTCTCCTGGGTGGGGTGGATGCGGGGAAGCGGACGCCCCCTGCACCGGCGGGACCCGGGGGCACGGGGCGGCAGGCCGGGGCGCGTGCCGGTCAGCTTAGCACGCCGTCGCGCAGCGCGTCGACCGCGGCGCGCACCACCGCCTGGATGCTGCCGGTGCGCGCGTGCACCGCGCGCAGCTGGCGCGCGTGGTTGCCGGCCGCGCCGGCCACCGCTTCCAGCTCCGCCAGCGCCGCGGTGCTGTCCAGCGCCTGCGCGTGCGGCTCCAGCCGGCGCAGCGTGGCCAGGATGTCCTCGCGGATCGACAGCGGCTCGCGCGTGCGCGGGTGCACCATCGTGCCCTCCAGCCCGAAGCGGCACGCCTGGAAGCGGTTGTAGGTGTAGACGAGGTAGTCGTCCTCTTCCGGCGGCGGCTCGCCGCCCTCCAGCAGGTGGCGGCACAGCGCCTGCAGGTAGCACGCCAGCGCCGCGGCGCGCTCCACCGTCAGCGGCGTGTCGCAGACGCGCAGCTCGATCGTGCCGTACTCGGGCTTGGGGCGGATGTCCCAGTAGAAGTCCTTCATCGACTTGACGACGCCGGTGGACTCCATCTTGCGGAAGTACCCCTGCTCGAAGTCGTCCCAGCGCAGCACGAACGGCGCGCGGCCGCTGAGCGGAAACGCGAACACCGAGTTCAGCCGCGCCGAGTCGAACAGCGTGTCCACCCCCTGGAAGAACGGCGAGGAGGCCGACAGCGCGATGAAGTGCGGCACGTAGCGGTTCAGCGCGTGCAGCAGGAACAGCGCCTCGTCGGCCGAGCGGCAGCCGATGTGCACGTGCTGACCGAACACCGTGAACTGCTTGGCCAGATACCCGTACAGGCCCGACAGTTGCTGGAAGCGCGGCTTGTCGAAGATGCGCTGCTCGAACCAGCGCTGAAAGGGGTGCGTGCCGCCGCCGGCCAGCTCGACGTTGAGCCGCTCGGCCGCCTCGAGCAGGGTGTCGCGGATCGCGCGCAGCTGCGCCAGCAGCGCGTCGTGGCGCGTGTGCACGCCGGTGGCGATCTCGATCATGCTCTGCGTCATCTCGGGCGTGACGCTGCCCGGAAACGGCGCGCGCTTGAGCAGCGCGAGCAGGTCGTCGGCTCCGGGCGTGAGGTCGAGGTCGTAGGGATTGACGATCTGCAGCTCGAGCTCCACCCCCATCGTGAGGGCATCGGACTGCTTGAACGGCTCCAGCGGCATCGCCTCACCCCCCGCCATCCGGTCGCGGCGCCGGCGCGGCGGCGGCCTCGCGCGCCGCGCGCAGCGCCCACACGGTCACCAGCGGTCCGAGCAGCTCGGCCCACAGCAGCGCCGCGGTCAGCTGGTACAGCACCTGCGCCGCCGGGGCCACCCCCAGCGCCACGCTGCGCTCCAGCAGCAGCAGCGTCAGCGCCGACATCGGCAGCAGCGCCACACCGGTGAGCACGCCCTTGCGCGCGCTGGTACCCCCAGGCCAGGCCAGCGCCGCGTTGACGCCGACCGGCACGAGCAGCCGCGCCCCCAGCACCAGCGCCGCCACCGACCACACGCCCGGCTCGGCCAGCGCCGGCCACGTCATGCGCGAGCCGACGTAGACGAACAGGAACACGCCGAGCAGCCAGCCCAGCGCACCGAAGTCGCGCTGCACCGCCGCCACCATCGTCTGGCGTTGGCGCAGCACCACGCCGAAGCTCAGCGCCGCCAGCAGCGGCGACAGCTTCAGGGCGTCGGCCACCACCGTCAGCCACACCAGCGCCAGCGCGTAGCCCACCGTCGGCACCACCGGCGCCGCAAACGGCCCGCGCACCAGCAGCCCCAGCACCACTGCCAGCGCCATGCCCAGCCCCACCGAGGCCACCAGCGCGTAGCCGCCGGCCAGCAGCGCGGCCGTCCAGTCGCCGGCACGGCTGACGAACCAGTAGGCGCTGACCGCCTTGACCAGCAGCACCGCCAGCACCGACAGCAGCGCCGCCTGATGCAGCGCGCGCTCGGTCACCTGCCCGCCGGCGCGCAGGTCGTTGACCACGCGCAGCAGCGCCGCCGGCGAAGCCGCCACCGCCACCGCCGCCAGCAGCCAGCGCACCTCCGGCGCCAGCCCCAGCCAGCCGCCGCCCCAGGCCACGAGCGCGAACACGCCCAGTCCCTGCAGCACGGCCGCCAGCGCCACCCACGGGTTGTGGCGCAGCCACGGCAAGTGCAGGCGGTGTCCGAGCTCGAACAGCGCCAGCGCCAGCGCCAGCTGCGCCAGCAGCGCCAGCGCCGAGGCGTCCACCCACTGCGGCGCCGGCGCCACCACGCTGGCCAGCAGCCCCACCGCCACGTAGACGCTGACGCGCGGCAGGCTCCACGCCTGCGCGCGTTCACCCAGCCACCACGCCAGCCACAGCAGGGCCGGCCATGTCACGAGCACCTGCACGATGTGCTCACTCCTCGGGAGCCTCGGTTCCCATGCCCTGTGGGATGGCAAAGCGGGCCCCGAGTTCCGCCAGCCCCAGGTCATCGAGGATGCGCTGCAGCCGCAGCGCCGCGCTGCGCTTGCGCCGGCCGGTGCGTCGCGCCAGGATCAGCTCGTTCTTCAGCGAGTGCTCCCAGCCCACCAGCTCGGTGACGGTGACGTCGTAGCCGGCGGCCTCCAGCCGCAGGCAGCGCATCACGTTGGTGACCTGGCTGCCGAACTCGCGCGTGTGCAGCGGGTGACGCCACAGCTCCGCCAGCGGCGTGCGCGCCAGCTGCAGCGCCTTGTGGCGCCGCAGCGCCGCGGCCACCTCGGCCTGGCAGCACGGCACGACGACGATCGCGCCGGCCTGGCGCTGCAGCGCGAAGTCCAGCGCGTCGTCGGTGGCGGTGTCGCAGGCGTGCAGCGCGGTGACCACGTCCACCTGCGCCGGCAGCGCCGCCATCGCCTCGCGCACGGTGGCGGCGACGAAGTGCATGCGCGCAAAGCCCAGCCGCTGCGCCAGCGCCTGGGCGCGCGCCACCAGCTCCGGCCGCGCCTCCACGCTCCACACCGAGCCGGCCGCCCGCGCGGCCAGCACGCGGTCGTACAGCAGGAAGCCGAGGTACGACTTGCCGGCGCCATGGTCCACCACCGTGACGTCGCCACGCGCGGCCAGCGCCGTCTCCAGCAGCGGCTCGATGAAATGCAGCAGGTGGTTGACCTGCTTGAGCTTGCGGCGCGTGTCCTGGTTGAGCCGGCCGTCGCGCGTCAGGATGTGCAGCTCCTTGAGCAGCTCGATCGACTGGCCCGGCCGCAACTCGGCCTGCACGTCCGGCGGCAGCGCCGCCGCGGGGGATCGTTTCATGATGCCATCGTACCCCAGGCGCCGGCCGACCCCGCAGGCGCTTGCGGGGCCGCGCGGACCGGTGCATGATGCGGCCATCGTCGGCCACCGCCCGCCCGCCATGAGCACGCGCGTCATCTACGTCGATCCGAGCGAAACCCGCATGCGCCGCTACGCCACCAAGGTGATCAACATCCTGGGCGGGCCGGGCTGCGACAAGTCGCTCTACGCCTCGGCGATCGTGCTCAAGCTCCACCTGCTGGGCAAGACCGTGGAGTGGGTGCCCGAGGTCGCCAAGGCGCACGTGTGGGCCGGCGATACCGAGGGCCTGCGCAACCAGTGGGGGCTGGCGCAGCAGCAGTACCGGATGCTGGTCTGCCTGGACGGCCAGGTGCAATACCTGGTCACCGAGGGGGGGCTGCCCCAGCTGCTCTACTACAACGAAAAATACCCCGACAACATCTGCGACGTCGCCAAGACGAAGGCGCAGATCCACGCCTGGATCAAGCGCTTCGAGCACATCAACATCTTCGCCCAGCGCGACACCGACAAGCCCTACGTGCAGGCGGGGCGGCTGCAGGACGAGCAGCGTGCGCGCGAGATCGACCTCGAAATGCGCACCTTCTACAGCAGCGAGGGCATCAAGTACACGCTGCTGCCGCCGGACCATCGCGCGATCCTGGAGTGGGCCGGCACGCTGCCGTGAGCCGGCGGCGCGCCGGCCGCCCCGGGCGCCACGGGGGCTGCGCCCCCGTGGCGGCGCCGGCGGGGCGCGGGCGCCTCACGCCAGCAGGGCGCTGACGCGCTTGACGTAGCCGGCCGGATCTTCCGGCATGCCCCCCTCGGCCAACAGCGCCTGGTCGAACAGCACGTGCGCCAGGTCGTCGAAGTGCGGATGGCCGTCCAGCTTGCGCACCAGCGCGTGCTCGGGGTTGAGCTCCAGGATCGGCTTGACGTCAGGCACCTTCTGCCCGGCTGCCTTGAGCAGCCGCGCCAGCTGCATCGAATATTCGCCGTCCTCCACCACCAGGCATGCCGGCGAATCCACCAGCCGCGCCGAGACGCGCACATCCTTGGCCTTGTCCTTCAGCACGTCCTTGAGGCGCTGCAGCAGCGGCTTCAAGGTCTCGGCGGCCTGCTCGGTCTTCTTCTTCTCCTCCTCGTCCTGCAGCTTGCCGAGGTCGACCGCGCCCTTGGCGACGCTGCGCAGCGGCGTGCCGTCGAAGTCGTGCAGGTACTGCAGCATCCACTCGTCGACGCGGTCGGTCATGAACAGCACCTCGATGCCCTTCTTGCGGAACACCTCCAGCTGCGGGCTGTTCCTGGCCGCGGCCAGCGACTCGGCGGTCAGGTAGTAGATCGCCTCCTGGCCTTCCTTCATGCGCGCCTTGTAGTCCGCCAGGCTCACCGTTGCGGCCTCGCTGTGCGTGGAGGCGAAGCGCAGCAGGCGCGCCAGCCGCTCGCGGTTGGCGAAGTCCTCGCCCAGCCCCTCCTTGAGCACCATGCCGAACTCGGCCCAGAAGCGGCTGTACTTGCCGGCGTCGGCCTCGGCCTGCCGCTTCTCGTCGTCGCTCAGGCGCTCCCACGCCTCGCCCTCGGGCTTGCGGTCCCTGGCCGCGAGATCCTCCAGCAGCGACAGCACCCGACGCGTATTGCCCTCGCGGATCGCGCGCACGTCGCGGCTGTCCTGCAGCAGCTCACGGCTGACGTTGAGCGGCAGGTCGGCCGAATCGACCACGCCCTTGACCCAGCGCAGGTACACCGGCAGCAGCGCCTCGGCGTCGTCCATGATGAAGACGCGCTTGACGTAGAGCTTGACGCCGCCGCGCTTGTCGCGGTTCCAGATGTCGTACGGCGCCTTCGACGGGATGTAGAGCAGCTGCGTGTACTCGGTGGCGCCCTCCACGCGGTGGTGCGCCCAGGCCAGCGGCGGCTCGTCGTCGTAGGCGAGGTTCTTGTAGAACTCGACGTACTGCTCGTCGGTGATGTCCTTCTTCGCTCGCGTCCACAGCGCGCTGGCGGCGTTGACCTGCTCCCACTCCTGCAGCAGCACGTACTCGCCCTTGTCCTTGTCCCACTGCTCCTTGGGCATCAGGATCGGCAGGCTGATGTGGTCGGAATACTTGCCGATGATCGACTTGAGCTTCCAGCGGCTCAGGTATTCGCTGGCGTCGTCGCGCAGGTGCAGGATGACGCTGGTGCCGCGCGCGGCGCGCGTGATCGTCTCGGTGGTGAACTGGCCGCTGCCGTCGCTCGTCCAGCGCACGCCCTGCTCGGGCGGCAGTCCGGCGCGGCGGCTCTCGACCACGATGCGCTCGGCGACGATGAAGCCGGAGTAGAAGCCGACGCCGAACTGCCCGATCAGCTGCGCGTCCTTCTTCTGGTCGCCGCTCAAGCGCTGCAGGAACTCGCGCGTGCCGCTCTTGGCGATGGTGCCGAGGTGCTCGATCGCCTCGGCCTCGCTCATGCCGATGCCGTTGTCGGTGATGGTGATCGTCCTGGCCGCCTTGTCGAAGGTGACGCGGATCTCGAGGTTGGGCTGGTCCTCGTAAAGCGAGGCGTCGGCCAGCGCCTCGAAGCGCAGCTTGTCGCAGGCATCCGAGGCGTTGGAGACCAGCTCGCGCAGAAAGATGTCGCGGTTGGAGTACAGCGAATGCGTCACGAGGTGCAGCAGCTGCGCCACCTCGGCCTGAAAGGCATGCGTATGGGAACTCATGGTGCGGTGCGGGTCGCGTTGGAAAAACCGAAACCGGACGGGCCGGGCGTGCGCCTGGCCATCGCTGGCAGATGGGGGCGCGCCGGCGCCTTTCAAGCCCCGGCGCCGGCCTGGGCGCGCAGCCAGCGCGCGCACTCCGCCGCGGGCAACGGCCGCGCAAACGCGTAGCCCTGCGCCAGCCGGCAGCCGCGCGCCAGCAGCGCCTGCGCCTGCTGCGGCTGCTCGACCCCCTCGGCCAGCGTCTCCAACCCGAGGCGCTGCGCCAGCATCACGATCAGGTCGACGATCGCCTCGGCCTCCGCGTCGTGCGGCAGGTCGGCGACGAAGCTGCGGTCGATCTTGATGCGCTGCACCGCAAAGCGCCGCAGCTGCGCCAGCGAGGAATAACCGGTGCCGAAGTCGTCGATTGACAGGTGCACCCCCAGCGCCCGCAGGGCGCGCACCGTGGCCTGCGCCGCCTCGGCATCGTGCAGCAGCACCCCCTCGGTCAGCTCCAGCTCCAGTCCCTGCGGCGGCACGTCGGCAGCCTGCAGGGCCGCGCGCACGCGCGCCACCAGGTCGGGCTGGCGGAACTGCGCCATCGACAGGTTGACCGCCACGCGCGGGCACGGCACGCCCTCGTCGCGCCAGCGGCGCAGCTGGTGCAGCGCCGCCTGCAGCACCCACTCGCCGATCGAGACGATCAGCCCGCTGTCCTCGGCCACCGGAATGAATTCGGCTGGCGCCACCGCCCCGAGTTCCGGATGCTGCCAGCGCAGCAGCGCCTCCACGCCGACGATGCCGCCATGGTCCAGCCACACCTGCGGCTGGTAGTGCAGCGTCAGCTCGCCACGCTCCACCGCGCGGCTCAGCGCGCGGTGCAAGGCGTGGGCACGCTCGCTGCGCCGCCGCAGCCCCGGCGCGAACACGCGCCAGCAGCGCCGCCCCTGCGCCTTGGCCTCGTTGAGGGCCATGTCGGCGGCCGCCACCACTGCGTCGAACGTCTCGCCGTGCGCGCCCAGCCACGCCACCCCGGCCGACAGCGGCACCACCAGCTCGTGCCCGTGCACCAGCACCGGCCGCTGGGCGCGGCCGACCAGCTCGGCGGCCCAGCGCTGCGCCGCCTCGGCGTCGCAGCCGGGCAGCACGGCGGCGAAGCGGTCCCCGCTGATACGCGCGAACAGCCCCGGCGGGGCGATGCGCTGCTGCCCCATGCGCGCCACCACCCGCAGCACTTCGTCGCCGACCGCGTGGCCCAGCGCGTCGTTGACGTTGCGGAACAGGTCCAGATCGACGCACACCACCGCCAGCGGGGTGCCCTCGGCGCACGCGTCCTGCACCAGCCGTCGTCCCTGCGCCAGCGCGGCGGCCCAGTTCGGCCCGCCGGTCAGCGGGTCCTCATAGGCGATGCGGCGCAACTCGGCCTCGGCGCGTTCGCGCCGCCAGACCTCCTCGCGCAGCCGCTCGACGCTGCGCTGCAGGCGGCCGAGCTGCTCGCGCTGGCTGCGGCGCACCTCGTCGAACAGCGGCTGCAGCGCCTGCAGCAGCTGCGCCGACGGGCGCAGCGGAACAGGGGATTCGGCCATGGGGAAAGGCACGGATCGGAAGCGTTCCGATGGTAACGCGCGAGGGCGGCGCCGCCAACGGCACCACGATGCCATGCATCACGGCGGCGCCGCACCGTCGACGCCAGCGCGGCGCAGCGCCTGCAGATCCAGCACGCGCAGGCCGCCGTACTCGACGCGGATCGCCCCGGCGCGCTCCCAGCGCGCCAGCGCCAGGTTGACGCGCTGGCGCGACAGGCCCACGAGATAGGCCAGCTCCTGCTGGGTGATGCGCAGCACCTCGCCGACGCCCGGAAACAGCCCGGGGTGGAACAGGTTGGCCAGACTGCGCGCCACGCGCACGTCGGGATCGCTGATGCGGTCGATCTCGCGTGCGGCGATGAACTGGCCCAGCCGCTCGTTGAGCTGGTTCATCACGAAGCGGTTGAAGGCGATCGAATGATCCAGCAGCCAGTGGAACATGTCCACCGGCAGGCCGGCCACGCGGCTGCGCCGCAGCGCCTGGATGTTGTAGCGGTAGGCCTCGCGCTTGAGCGCCGTGCCCTCGCCGAACCAACCCCCCGGCGCCACGCCGGTGAAGGTCATGATCGGCCCGCGCGTGTCGTCGTTGCTCATCTTCAGCAGGCCGTCGATCAACCCCAGCCAGTACGTGACGGGACGGCCGACGCGGCAGATGTAGTCGCCCGGCTCGGCCTCGCTGACCATCAGCGCGTCGCGCGCGCGCTCGCGCACGCCGGGCTCCAGCCCGGCCAGCCACGGAATGCTGGCCAGTTCGGCCTCGGTCAGTGGGCGCGCGCGCTGGCGCAGGCGGTTGGCGGTGGGGCTCACGACAGGAATGGCGGCGGACCCGACACGGCCGGCAATGTTCCCTCGCGGCGGCGGCCGCTCCATGCGCCACCTAGGGAAAGTACCGATGAGGGTCAACCCTAGATTGTCCACGCACGGACAAAAAAACGTCAAACATCGGCGTACAGTGCAGGATCAACAGGCAGGCCGCCATGCGCCGCGGTCCGCCAGGCAGAGGAGATTCCATGCGCACGACCTTTCCGCGCCTGCTGATGCGCCACGCCGGCGAGCGCCCCGACGCGCCGGCGATGCGCGAAAAAGAGTTCGGCATCTGGCAGACCACCACTTGGCGCCAGATGCTGCAGCGCGTGCAGCACATCGCCGCCGGCCTGCACCAGCTCGGCCTGCGCCGCGGCGAGCACCTGGTGGTGATCGGCAACAACCGCCCGAGCCTGTACGCGGCGATGCTGGCCACGCAGGCCATCGGCGGCATCCCGGTGCCGCTGTACCAGGACGCGGTGGCCGCCGAGTGCGTCTTCCCGATCAACAACGCCGAGGTGCGCTTCGCGGTCGTGGAAGATCAGGAGCAGGTCGACAAGCTGCTGGAGATCCGGCCGCAGTGCCCGCAGCTGGAACACATCCTGTTCGACGACCCGCGCGGCCTGCGCCACTACGACCACCCCGGCCTGGCGGGGCTCAGGGAGGTCGAGGCCGCCGGCGCCGTGTTCTGCCAGGAGCACCCGGAGTGGTTCGCCGAGCAGGTCGAGCTCGGCCAGCCCGACGACGTCGCGGCGATGTTCTTCACCTCCGGCACGACCGGCAATCCCAAGGGCGTGGTGCACACGCACTTCACGCTGCTCAACCGCGCCGAGGTCGGCGCCAGGTTCGACAAGCTGACCGAGAAGGAGGAGGTGCTGGCCTACCTGCCGCCGGCCTGGATCGGGCAGAACATCTTCAGCTACGCGCAGTGGCTGGCGTGCGGCTACGTGGTCAACTGCCCGGAGTCCGCCAGCACGGTGATGATCGACCTGAAGGAAATCGGCCCGACCTACTATTTCGCGCCGCCGCGCATCTTCGAGGGCATGCTGACCAGCGTCATGATCCGCATGGAGGACGCCGGGCGGCTCAAGCGCTGGCTGTTCCAGCACTTCATCGAGGTGGCGCGCCGCATCGGCCCGCGCCTGATGGACGGCCAGCCGGTGGGGCTGCTGGATCGGCTGCACTACGCGCTGGGCGACGTGCTGATCTACGGCCCGCTGCGCAACAACCTGGGGTTCTCGCGCCTGCGCGTGGCCTACACCGCCGGTGAGGCGATCGGCCCGGACCTGTTCACCTTCTACCGCTCGATCGGCATCAACCTCAAGCAGCTGTACGGCTCCACCGAAACGGCGGTGTTCGTCTGCCTGCAGCCCGACCACGAAGTGCGCGCCGACACCGTCGGCGTGCCGTGCGAGGGCGTGGAGATCAAGCTGTCGGAGCAGGGCGAGATCCTGGTGCGCTCGCCCGGGCTGCTCAAGGAGTACTACAAGAACCCGAAGGCCACCGCCGAGGTGCTGGACGCCGACGGGTGGTACCACACCAGCGACGCCGGCTTCATCGACGCAAGCGGCCACCTCAAGATCATCGACCGCGTCAAGGACGTCGGGCGTCTGAAGGGCGGCCCCCATGACGGCGCCCTGTTCGCCCCGAAGTACATCGAGAACAAGCTCAAGTTCTTCTCCACCATCAAGGAGGCGGTGGCCTTCGGCGACGGGCGCGAGAAGGTCTGCGCGATGATCAACATCGACTTCGAGGCGGTGGGCAACTGGGCCGAGAAGCGTGGCCTGCCCTACACCGGTTACACCGACCTGGCCGGCAAGCCCGAGGTCTACGCGCTGATCCAAGAGTGCGTCGAGAAGGTCAACGCCGACCTGAGCCGCGACGCCATGCTGGCCGGCTGCCAGATCCACCGCTTCCTGATCCTGCACAAGGAGCTCGACGCCGACGACGGGGAGCTCACGCGCACCAACAAGGTGCGGCGCGGCTTCATCGCCGAGAAGTATGCGGCGCTGGTCGATGCGCTCTACGGCGGCAAGACCGAGCAGTACATCGAGACCCAGGTCAAGTTCGAGGACGGCCGCACCGGCACCATCAGCGCCACGCTGCGCATCGCCGACGCCCGCACGTTCGAGCCGCTCAAGGCCGCGGCCTGACCGCCCCAACGCCCTCCAGGATTCCGCCCATGGCCCAACGCAAGATCGGCGACGTCATCCTCGACGTACGCAACATCAGCCTGCGCTTCGGTGGCGTCAAGGCGCTCACCGACATCAGCTTCGACGTGCGCGAGCACGAGATCCGCGCCATCATCGGCCCCAACGGCGCCGGCAAGAGCTCGATGCTGAACTGCATCAACGGCGTCTACACCCCGCAGGAGGGCTCGATCACCTTCCGCGGCCGCACCTTCAGCCACATGAACAGCCGCCAGGTGGCCGAAATGGGCATCGCGCGCACGTTCCAGAACCTGGCGCTGTTCAAGGGCATGAGCGTGCTCGACAACATCATGACCGGGCGCAACCTGCGCATCAAGAGCAACCTGTTCCTGCAGGCGCTGCGCATCGGCCCGGCCGAGCGCGAGGAGATCGAACACCGCGAGGTGGTGGAGCGCATCATCGACTTCCTGGAAATCCAGGCCTACCGCAAGACACCGGTGGGCCAGCTGCCGTACGGGCTGCAGAAGCGCGTGGACCTGGGGCGCGCCCTGGCCATGGAGCCGCAGGTGCTGCTGCTGGACGAGCCGATGGCCGGCATGAACGTGGAGGAGAAGCAGGACATGTGCCGCTTCATCCTCGACGTCAACGACGAGTTCGGCACCACCATCGTGCTGATCGAGCACGACATGGGCGTGGTGATGGACATCAGCGACCGCGTGGTCGTACTGGACTACGGCAAGAAGATCGGCGACGGGCCACCCGAGGAGGTGCGCAACAACCCCGACGTCATCCGCGCCTACCTGGGCACGAGCCACTGACCCCGCGCGCACGAGGAGACGGCAGGCATGGCCTTCTTCATCGAAACGGTCTTCGGCGGCCTCATGGCCGGCATGCTCTACGCGCTGGTGGCGCTGGGCTTCGTGCTCATCTTCAAGGCCTCGGGCGTGTTCAATTTCGCCCAGGGGGCCATGGTGCTGTTCGCGGCGCTGGCGATGGCGCGCTTCGCGGAGTGGTATCCGCAGTGGCTCGGCTTCGACAACCTCCTGCTGGCCAACGCGCTGGCCTTCCTCACGGCGGCAGCGCTGATGTTCGTCGTCGCCTGGCTGATCGAGGCGCTGGTGCTGCGCCATCTGGTCAACCAGGAGGGCGCCACGCTGCTGATGGCGACGCTGGGCATCACCTACTTCCTCGACGGGCTGGGGCAGACGCTGTTCGGCAGCGACATCTACCAGATCAACATCGGCATGCCGAAGGATCCGGTGTTCATCCTCGAGGGCACCTTTGAGGGCGGCATCCTGATCAACAAGGAGGACCTGATCGCCGCCGGCATCGCCGCGGCGCTGGTGGCGGGCCTGAGCCTGTTTTTCCAGAAGACCGCCACCGGCCGCGCGCTGCGCGCCGTGGCCGACGATCACCAGGCCGCGCAGTCGATCGGCATTCCGCTCAACCGCATCTGGGTGATCGTGTGGTGCGTGGCAGGCATCGTCGCGCTGGTGGCCGGCATGATCTGGGGCTCCAAGCTCGGCGTGCAGTTCTCGCTGTCGACGGTGGCGCTGCGGGCGCTGCCGGTCATCATCCTCGGGGGACTCACCTCGGTGCCGGGCGCCATCGTCGGCGGGCTCATCATCGGCGTGGGCGAGAAGCTCTCCGAGGTCTACCTGGGGCCTCTGGTCGGCGGCGGCATCGAGATCTGGTTCGCCTACGTGCTGGCGCTGGTGTTCCTGCTGTTCCGTCCGCAGGGCCTGTTCGGCGAAAAGATCATCGACCGCGTCTGAGGGAGGCGACCAACCATGTTCTACCGCGAAAACGGCCAGTTCAAGACCAGCTACCGCGACGACCAGCAGATCTTCCCGATCGCGCAGGACCGCTGGGCCATCCTCGCGCTGGTGGCGTTCGCCTTCGTCGGCGTGCCGCTGCTGGCGGACGAGTACCTGTTCCGCGCCATCCTGATCCCGTTCCTGATCCTGTCGCTGGCAGCCATCGGGGTCAACATCCTGGTCGGTTACTGCGGCCAGATCTCGCTGGGCTCGGGCGCCTTCATGGCCGTGGGCGCCTACATGGCCTACAACGCCTTCGTGCGCATCGAGGGCATGCCGCTGATCGTCGCGCTGCTCATCGGCGGCCTGTGCGCCACGCTGGTGGGCATCGTCTTCGGCATCCCGAGCCTGCGCGTCAAGGGCCTGTACCTGGCGGTGGCGACGCTGGCGGCGCAGTTCTTCGCCGACTGGGCGTTCCTGCGCATCGGCTGGTTCACCAACCACAATCCGTCCGGCTCGGTGTCGGTGTCCAACCTCAGCGTGCTCGGCTGGCGCATCGACACGCCGGTGGAGAAGTACCTGTTCTGCCTCGGCGTGGTGGTGGTGTTCGCGCTGCTGGCCAAGAACCTGGTGCGCTCGGCGATCGGGCGCGAGTGGATGGCGATCCGCGACATGGACGTGGCCGCCGCGGTGATCGGCATCCGCCCGGTCTACGCCAAGCTGTCGGCGTTTGCGGTCAGCTCCTTCATCGTCGGCGTGGCCGGCGCGCTGTGGGGCTTCGTGCACCTCGGCTCGTGGGAGCCGGCGGCGTTCTCGATCGACCGCTCGTTCCAGCTGCTGTTCATGGTCATCATCGGGGGGCTCGGCTCCATCATGGGCAGCTTCTTCGGCGCGGCCTTCATCGTCGTGCTGCCGATCTTCCTCAACCAGTTCCTGCCGTGGCTCGGCGGTCTGTTCGGCCTGAGCGTCTCCACCGCCGCCGTCAGCCACACCGAGTACATGATCTTCGGCGCGCTCATCGTCTGGTTCCTGATCGTCGAGCCCCACGGTCTGGCCAAGCTGTGGAGCATCGGCAAGCAGAAGCTGCGCATCTGGCCGTTCCCGCACTGACGCCCCCCGTCGCTTTCCCACCCGTGCTTCAACCCGAAGGAGACACACCATGAAGCCTCGCTCGACCCTGCTGGCCACCGCCGTGGCCGCCGCCACCCTGGCCTCCGTGCTGACAGGCACCGCGGCCCACGCCCAGGCCAAGGAACAGTTCTTCCCCGTGCTGGTGTACCGCACCGGCGCCTACGCGCCCAACGGCACGCCGTGGGCCAACGGCTTCATCGACTACCTCAAGCTCACCAACGCGCGCGGCGGCATCAACGGCGTCAAGGTCATCTGGGAGGAATGCGAATTCGGCTACGCCACCGACCGCGGCGTGGAGTGCTACGAACGTCTCAAGGGCAAGAACGGCGGCGCCTCGATGTTCCAGCCGCTGTCCACCGGCGTGACCTTCGCGCTGACCGAGAAAGCCCCGGTGGACAAGATCCCGCTCATCACCGCCGGCTACGGCCGCAGCGAATCGCAGGACGGCGGCGTCTTCAAGTGGAACTTCCCGCTCGCCGGCACCTACTGGGTCGCCGCCGACGTGCTGATCCAGCACATCGCCAAGCAGGAGGGCGGCTTCGACAAGCTCAAGGGCAAGAAGATCGCGCTGGTCTACCACGACAGCCCGTTCGGCAAGGAGCCGATCCCGCTGCTGCAGGAGCGCGCCACCATGCACGGCTTCCAGCTCAGCCTGCTGCCGGTGGCGCACCCTGGCGTGGAACAGAAGTCCACCTGGCTGCAGATCCGCCAACAGCGCCCCGACTACGTGCTGCTGTGGGGCTGGGGCGTGATGAACTCCACCGCCATCAAGGAGGCGCAGGCGGTGGGCTACCCGCGTGAGAAGATGTACGGCGTCTGGTGGGCCGGCGCGGAGCCGGACGTCAAGGACGTCGGTGCGGGCGCCAAGGGCTACAACGCCGTCACGATGCAGCACGGCGCCGAGCCCAACGCCGCGTTCATCAAGGAGATCCTCGACAAGGTGCACGCCAAGGGACAAGGCACCGGCCCGAAGGAGGAGGTCGGCCAGGTGCTGTACGTGCGCGGCGCCATCAGCGCCATGCTGGCGGTGGAGGGCGTGCGTCGCGCCCAAGAGCGCTTCGGCAAGGGCAAGGTCATGACCGGCGAGCAGGTGCGCTGGGGTCTGGAAAACCTCGAGCTGACCCAGGCCAAGCTCGACGCGCTCGGCTTCAAGGGCGTCATGCGGCCCATCTCCACCACCTGCCAGGATCACATGGGCGCCGCCTGGGCGCGCATCCACACCTGGGACGGCAGCAAGTGGCAGTTCACCAGCGACTGGTACCAGGCCGACGAGCAGATCATCAAGCCGATGGTGCGTGCCGCGGCCGACAAGTACGCGGCCGAGAAAAAGATCCAGCGCCGCACCCCGCAGGACTGCCAATCCTGACCGCCTGAGTCGGGCGCGCGCAGCCGGCGGACACACCGCCGCTGCCGCCGGCGCGGGCCCAGCCCGCGCCGCCAGCCGCCAGCGCCCCCGCCGGGGCCCTGACGGGTGGCGGCCGCCACCCCATCGTTCGAGGTTTACCCATGACGACACCCGCCCCCGTCCTCACCGTCAACGGCATCGAGGTCATCTACAACCACGTCATCCTCGTGCTCAAGGGCGTCTCGCTGCAGCTGGCCGAGGGCCAGATCGCCGCCATCCTGGGCGGCAACGGCGCCGGCAAGACCACCACCCTGCGCGCCATCTCCAACCTGCTCAAGGGCGAGCGCGGCGAGGTCACCAAGGGCTCGATCGAGCTGCGCGGCGAGCGCATCGAAAACCTCACGCCCGCCGACCTCGTCAAGCGCGGCGTGGTGCAGGTGATGGAGGGGCGGCACTGCTTCGCCCACCTGACGATCGAGGAAAACCTGCTGACCGGCGCCTACACGCGCAAGGACAAGGGCGAGATCGCCGCCAACCTGGAGAAGGTCTACACCTACTTCCCGCGCCTGAAGACGCGCCGCACCAGCCAGGCCGCCTACACCTCCGGCGGCGAGCAGCAGATGTGCGCGATCGGCCGCGCGCTGATGGCCAACCCCAGCGTCGTGCTGCTGGACGAGCCCTCCATGGGCCTGGCGCCGCAGATCGTCGAGGAGGTGTTCGAGATCGTCAAGGACCTGAACCAGAAGGAAAAGGTCAGCTTCCTGATCGCCGAGCAGAACACCAACATGGCGCTGCGCTACGCCAACTACGGCTACATCATGGAGTCCGGCCGCATCGTGATGGACGGCGCCGCCGAGGACCTGCGCAACAACGAGGACGTCAAGGAGTTCTACCTCGGCATGGGCGGTGGACAGCGCAAGAGCTTTCGTGACGTCAAGAGCTACAAGCGCCGCAAGCGCTGGCTGGCCTGAGCGTCGCCGTCCGCCCCCTCCGTCCGCCGTCACCGCCATCCCGAACGCCCATGCCCACCCATCTCGACGCCCTGGAAACCCGCGCCCCCGCGGAGCGCGAAGCCGCCCTGCTGGCCGCCCTGCCTGACCTGATCACCCACGCCAAGCAAGCCGGCGGCTTCTGGGCCGGGCAGCTCGCCGACGTGGACCCGTCCACGGTCACGACGCGCGCGGCGCTGGCCCGTCTGCCGGTGCTGCGCAAGCACGAGCTGATGGAGCGCCAGCAGGCCAGCCGCGCAGCCGGTGGCGACCCTTTCGCCGGCTTGGCCACGGTTGGCTGGCGCGGCCTGCTGCACGCACGCGGGGCGCGCCGCGTCTACCAGTCACCCGGGCCGATCTACGAGCCCGAGGGTGACGCCCCCGACTACTGGCGCACCGCGCGCGCGCTGGTGGCGGCGGGTTTCGAGCCCGGCGACCTGATCCACAACGCCTTCAGCTACCACCTGACCCCTGGCGCCTGGATGATGGAGGCCGGGGCGCAGACGCTGGGCTGCACGGTGTTTCCGGGGGGCGTCGGCAACACCGAGCAGCAGCTCGCCGCCATCATGGACCTCAAACCGGTGGGCTACTGCGGCACCCCCAGCTTCCTGCGCATCCTCGTCGAGAAGGCCGAGGCTGCCGGCATGCGGCTGCCGATCCGCAAGGCGCTCGTCTCCGGCGAAGCCTTCCCACCCAGCCTGCGCGACTGGCTGCGCGAGCGCGGCATCGAGGGCTTCCAGGCCTACGCCACCGCCGACGCCGGCCTGATCGCCTACGAGACCCCGGCGCGCGAGGGCCTGGTGCTGGATGAGGGCGTGCTGCTGGAGATCGTGCGGCCCGGCACCGGCGACCCCGTGCCCGACGGCGAGGTCGGCGAGGTCGTCGTCACCGTCTTCAACCGCGCCTACCCGCTGATCCGCTTCGGCACCGGTGACCTCTCGGCGGTGCTGCCCGGCACGTGTCCCACCGGACGCACCAACGTTCGCATCCGTGGCTGGCTGGGACGCGCCGACCAGACCACCAAGGTCAAGGGGATGTTCGTGCACCCCTCGCAGGTGGCCGAGGTGGTGCGCCGCCACCCGCCGGTGCTGCGCGCGCGCCTGGTGGTCAGCGGCCGCATGGCCGACGACCGCATGACGCTGCGCGCCGAGACCGCCTCCCCCGACGACGCGGCGCTGCGCGCGGCGCTGGCGGAGACGCTGCGCGACGTCACCAAGCTGCGCGGCGAGGTCGAACTGGTGCCGGCCGGCACGCTGCCCAACGACGGCAAGGTCATCGAGGACGCGCGCGCCTACGATTGAGGACCACGGGTTTGTGCGGGGGGCCGCCGCGGCGCGCTGCGCTACCATCGTGGCCACCGTCAAACTGGATTCATCGGAGTCACGTCATGTCCAAGAAGCTCTGGTCGCTGGCGCTGGCGCTCACCGTCAGCGGCGCCGCGCTGGCCTTCCCCACCAAGCCCATCACCATCGTCGTGCCGTTCGCCGCCGGCGGCCCCACCGACACGGTGGCGCGCCAGCTGGCCGAGGCGATGCGCAAGCACCTCGACAACGCCACCATCGTCATCGACAACGCCGCCGGTGCCGGCGGCACGATCGGGGCCAACAAGGTCGCGCGCGCCCCCGCCGACGGCCACACCCTGCTGGTCTGGCACATCGGGATGGCGGCCTCGCCGGCGCTGTACCGCAAGCTGCCGTTCAAGCCGCTGGAGGATTTCGAGTATCTCGGCATCATCAATGACGTGCCGATGACCCTGGTGGGCAAACCGCAGCTGCCGGCCAACACCTACCGCGACTTCGAGAACTACATTCGCGCCAACCAGGGCAAGCTCAACCTCGGCCACGCCGGGCTGGGCTCGGCCTCGCACATCTGCGGCCTGATGTGGCAATACGCCGTCAAGCTCGACAAGTCGATGGCCACCATTGCCTACCGCGGCACCGCCCCAGCGATGAACGACCTCATCGCCGGCACCATCGACGTCATGTGTGACCAGACCACCAACACCACGCAGCAGATCGAGGCCGGCCGCATCAAGGCGTTTGCCGTCACCACCGCCAAGCCCCTGTCCGATCACCCGCTGCTGAAGCACTACCCGACGCTGCAGGAGATGGGCCTGAAGGACTTCAACCTGACCATCTGGCACGGCCTGTACGCGCCCAAGGGCACACCCGCGCCGGTGCTGCAGAAGCTCAACCAGGCCCTGCGCGCGGCGCTCAAGGATCCGGCCTTCATCAAGAAGCAGGCGGAGCTCGGCGCCCTCGTGGCCAGCGAGCGCGACAAACGCGTCACGCCGGAAGGCCACAAGGCCTTCGTCGCCGCCGAGATCGCCAAGCTCAAAGCGGTCATCGACGCCGCGGGTCAGTACGCCGACTGACCCAGCGCGCCGTCAGACGCCCCAGACAATCTCGCAGCCCTCGTGCTGGCAGCGCTGCAGCATGTCGATGAACGGGGCGACGCGCACACGCAGTGGCACGCGCTCTTGCGGCGGCTCGAGCGGTTCCTCGCCGCGGGCGCGCGCCTCCTCGCGCTGGTGCGCCTCCTCGGCCTCCTCGGCCGCCACGGCGGCGCGCAACGCCTCGATCGCCGCCGGGATCTGCTCCGGCAACACGATCCCCGGCGCCTGCGGGTCCTTGCCCAGGATCTCCAGCACGCGCCGGCCATTCGGCTCCAGCATCACGACGTCGGCCGTGGCCTTGGACTTGAAACGGTACAGCATCGCGCAATCCTCCTGAGGCAGTCGGCCATGCGGCCATCTTAGGCGCAAGGCGCGCCGGACACAAGGGCGCCGGCGGTCACGCCGGCCGCTCGGCCAGCGCCGCCGCCGCCAGGTTGCGCAGCGCCCGCAGCAGGTGCCGCTCCACCCCACCCAGCGCCGGCAGGACGATGCCCGGGCCATCCAGGTGCAGCCAACCCAGCCACTGCTCGCCACGCCAAAGCGGCAGCATGATCATCGACGTGCGCGCCGCGCACGCCGCCTGGTACCAGGCCGGCAGCCGCGCCTGAATCTTGGCCGCGCCGACATCCTCCAGCCAGCTGTCGCGCCGCAAGCGTCCCAGCGCCGGCAGCAGCTCCCCCGACTCCAACGTCTGGCCGTTGAGCGCAACGCGGTACTGGGACGCCACCGCCGCCGCACCGGGCCCGAGCCACAGCCGTGCCACCGCCTGCGCCCCGGCCCCGGGCGTGACCAGCCAGACGCGCTGCGCCCGAAGCGCACGCAGCAGCGTCTCCAAGACCAGCTCGAGACGCTCCGGCCCGGACAGGTCATCGAGCAGCGCCGCCGTCGCGTCGTACAGCCCCTGGGCAAGCAGCAACGCCGCCGGCTCCTCGTCGGCCACCGCCTCGCGCGGCCCGTGCGCAGCGCTGGCGGCCTCGGCCGACGCACCGTCCGGGGCACGCGCCGGGCCAGGCACCGGACGGCGCGGATCGTCCTGCCCCTCGGTCAGCCAAGCCCGCCACAGCGGCCCGTTGAGCCGACCGCGCAGGCCGACCGCCTCGAGCAACATGGCGAAGCGACCGCGCGCTTCCCGCGCCGCCTCGGCCACCTCCTCCGGCGTCTTCTCCACGAGGTGGGCATAGCGCCGCGCGCAGCGCTCGAACGCCTCCCCATGACCGCTGACCACCCCCTGCAGCCAGGCGTCGGCCAGGTCCGTGCCCGCCGCCGCCACCCAGCGCACCCACTCCAGGCGATCCGGCGGTGTGCGCGCCGGCACCGGCCCGCCGGGCCGCTCCATGGTGCGCTGCAGCTCCTGGGGAAACCCCCACTGGCGCGCCACCGCCAGCGCCAGCTCGTCGTAGCGCACGCCGAGGTGGCGCAGCACCGCAGCCTGCTCGCGCGCCGGATCCCCCTGCGCCTCGGCCTGCACCCGCTCGGCCACCTCCGGGAAGAAGCGCACCATCAGCATGCGCCCGAACCCTTGGAACAGCGCCGCCAGAAAGATGCGCTCGCGCTCGGCACCCTGGCCATGCAGCTCGGCCGCCAGATGCGCGGCCAGCAGCGCGTGGGCAAACGCCTCGCGCAGTCGGTCGGCCTGGGCCGCGTTGTCCCAATGCTCCAGCAGCATCAGGCTCGCCGCGATCCCTTTGACGGTCGACAGCCCCAGCAGGCTGATGGCACGCGACACGGTCGCCACACCACCGCGATGTGCCACGTGGGGCGCCGCGTTGACCCAGCGCAGCAGCTTCTGCGTCAGGCCGACGTCCTGCAGGATTTCGTCGGCCAGGTGGTGCAGATTCTCGAGCTCGCTGTCGGCCAGCAGCTGCACGCGCCGCACCTGCGCCGACAGCGCCGGGAAGTCGGCGTCGGCGCCGATGCGGGCCAGCAGCGCCGCCAACCGCTCCCCCGCCCCGTGGCCCGCCGGTATCGCGACCATCGGGTCAGGACGCGGCATGGGCGCGCAGCACCGTGTCCACCAACCGGCCGGCGATCTGTCCAACCGCCAACGCCGCCGGACACCCCGGCGTGTGCACCAGCAGCAGCTGGCGCCGCATCACGGCCTCCTTGACCGCGGGGTCGACCGGGATGTCCCCCATGTGCACCAGCCGCACCCCGCCGCCCGGCCCCGCCCCGACGAAGCGGTTCAGCACCGTCTGCAGCTGCTGCGTGATCGCGCGCCCGTCGCCCGGACGGGCCGCCTGGTTGACGACCAGGCGGATCAACTGGCGCTGCTGCTGGGTGGCCAGCACCTTGATCGTCGCGTACGCGTCGGTCAGCGAGGTCGGCTCCGGCGTGGCCACCAGCAGCACCTCGCTGGCCAAGGACAGCGCAAACAGCACCACGTCCGAAATGCCGGCGCCGGTGTCGAGCAGCACCACGTCGTAGCGCGGCACCACCTCGCCGATCAGGCGCAGAAAATCCTCCCGCACCTCCGGCGTCAGGCGCGAATACTCCACCATGCCCGAGCCGGCCAGCAGCACGCTGAAGCCGCCCGGCGCGGCCACGATGGCCTCCTCCAGCGTGCACTTGCCCGTGAAGACGTCGTGCAGCGTCAACTTGGGATAGAGGTTGAGCACGACGTCGAGGTTGGCCAGCCCGAGGTCGGCATCCAGCACCAGCACGCGCAGACCGCGCCGCGTCAAGGCCGCGGCAAGGTTGGCGGACAGGAACGTCTTGCCCACGCCACCCTTGCCGCTCGTGATGGCGATCACCTTGCCCTTGGCGGGGTGCAGCACCACCCCGCCTGGAGGCGTGGCTGGACGGGATGCGGAATCGGTAGCGGTCATGTCACGTCAGGTTCAGCCTCGGCCGCGTCCGCGATCATACGTCCATCGCCGTCCATCCAGCCGAGCAGCCAGTTCTTTTCTTCGGCCGACACCTCGGTGTGCGCGACACCTTCCAGACTGACGCGGTTGCGCCCCCCCGCCTTGGCCGCGTACAGCTGCCGGTCGGCCCGCTCCAGCCAGTGCTCCAGGTTCGTGCGCACCCACGGCGGTGCCAGCGCCCCCCCGACGCTGGCCGTAACCGGCAGCAGCCGCCCATCCGGCAGCGTCACCGGCTCGGCAGCCACCGCTGCGCGCACGCGCTCGGCCAGGGCCGCCGCGCGGGGCGGCGACACGTGCGGCAGCAGCACGGCAAACTCCTCCCCGCCCAACCGCGCCACCGTGTCCATCGGCCGTACCGAGCGCTGCAGCGCCTGCGCCACGGTCCGCAGGACCGCATCGCCGGCGGCATGCCCATGGCGGTCGTTGACCATCTTGAAATGATCCAGATCCACCAGCAGCAAAAGCGGCGTCTCTCCCGCGCGGCTGGCGCGATCCAGCTCCTGCCGCGCGCGCGCCTCGAAGGCGCGCCGATTCGGCAACCCGGTGAGCGCGTCGCGCTGGCTCAGCAGGCACAACCCGTCGATGATCGCCTGCACCTCCTGCGCAGTGGGCGGATCGTGCGCGGCCGGCAGCGCCACGCCCGCCTGCCGCAGCAGGCTGCGCGCCTGATCGAGCTGCAAAGCGGACGAATCCATGGACGGCCCGGCGCGCCGCGCACCCCACCCGACCGGGCGCGACGCGGCGGTTGAGGTCCATTGTAGCGGTCCCCGTTCGGCCCCATGCGGCTACGCCGCGGCCTCTGGCCCTTTCAGCCCATCGAGACCAGCCGACTCAAGCGTGGCCTGGGTCGGCAGCCGGCCGCCGCCTGACCGATCGCCGCGATGTGCTCCGGCGTCGTGCCGCAGCAGCCGCCGATGATGTTGACCAGCCCCTCGGCGGCAAACCCGTGCAGCAGCCGCGCCGTGTCCTCCGGACGCTCGTCGAAGCCCGTCTCGCTCATGGGGTTGGGCAGCCCGGCGTTCGGGTAACAGCTGATGTAGACGTCGCTGGCCACGCGGGCGAGCTCCTGGATGTACGGCTTCATCAGCGCCGCACCGAGCGCACAGTTCAGCCCGACCGCCAGCGGCCGCGCGTGACGCACGCTGGCCCAGAACGCCGTCACCGTCTGGCCACTCAGCAGCCGCCCGGACGCATCGGTCACCGTGCCGCTGACCATCACCGGCAAGCGCTCGCCGGTCTCGTCGAACACCTGCTCGATCGCGAACAGCGCCGCCTTCGCGTTGAGCGTGTCGAACACCGTCTCCACCAGCAGGAGGTCCACCCCTCCCTCCAGCAGCGCGCGCGCCTGCTCGAGATAGGCCTGCGCGAGCTCGTCGAACGTCACGTTGCGCGCACCGGGATCGTTGACGTCCGGGCTGATGCTGGCCGTGCGCGGCGTCGGCCCCAGCGCCCCTGCCACGAACCGCGGCCGCTCGAGCGTGCCGAAGCGATCCGCAGCCGCCCGCGCGAGCCGCGCCGACGCCACGTTCATCTCACGCGCCCACGCTTCCAGCCCGTAGTCGGCCTGCGCGATCGTCGTGGCCCCGAACGTGTTGGTCTCGATGATGTCGGCACCAGCCGCCAGATACCCCTCGTGAATCTGGCTGATCACGTCCGGCCGCGTCAGTGACAGCAGCTCGTTGTTGCCCTTGAGCTCGACCGGATGGTCGGCGAAGCGCCGATCCGGTGCCTCCTGCTCGCCACGGGCCCCGCGGTACTGCGCCTCAGTCAGGCGGAAGCGCTGAATCATCGTCCCCATCGCGCCGTCGATCAGCACGATGCGTTGCTCCAGCAGGCGCACCAGCGCCTGTCCACGGGTATATGCGCTCATGTCCTCGCTCTGTCACGGGGGCCCGACGCAACGTGATCAGACCGCGCCGGTGCCATAAAGACGAAACCCCGGAATTCTCGTCGAATTCCGGGGTCCGCTGGCATAACGGCCTGACGATGACCTACTTTCACGCGGGAGCTCCGCACTATCATCGGCGCGAAGGCGTTTCACGGTCCTGTTCGGGATGGGAAGGGGTGGGGCCGCCTTGCTATGGTCGTCAGGCT
>NZ_VJND01000018.1 GCF_007556605.1 Tepidimonas sediminis
GGCGGCGGCGGCCATCGCCGGGCTGACCAGGTGGGTACGCCCGCCGGCACCCTGGCGGCCCTCGAAATTGCGGTTGCTGGTGGAGGCGCAACGCTCGCCCGGTTCGAGGCGGTCGGCGTTCATCGCCAGGCACATCGAGCAGCCCGGCTCGCGCCACTCGAAGCCGGCGGCGAGAAAGATCTCGTGCAGTCCCTCGGCCTCGGCCGCGGCCTTGACCTGGCCGGAGCCGGGCACCACCAGGGCCTGGCGCACGTTGCGCGCCACCCGTTGGCCGAGCCGGCGCACCACCGCCGCGGCCTCGCGCAGGTCCTCCAGCCGGCTGTTGGTGCAGGAGCCGATGAAGACCTTGTCGACCGTGATGTCGGTGATCGGCTTGCCGGGCTCCAGCGCCATGTACTGCAGCGCGCGCTCCATCGCGGCGCGCTTGACCGGATCCTTCTCGCGCTCCGGATCGGGCACGCGGGCGCTGACCGGCACCACCATCTCGGGCGAGGTGCCCCAGGTCACCTGCGGCTCGATCTGACTGGCGTCCAGCTCCACCACGGCGTCCCAGTGCGCGTCGGGGTCGGAGTGCAGCGTGCGCCAGTGCGCCAGCGCCACCTCCCACTCCGCGCCCTGCGGCGCCAGCGGGCGGCCGCGCACGTACGCGAACGTCTTGTCGTCCGGCGCCACCAGGCCGGCGCGCGCCCCGGCCTCGATGGCCATGTTGCACACCGTCATGCGGCCTTCCATGCTGAGCGCGCGGATGGCACTGCCGGCGAACTCGATCGTGTAGCCGGTGCCGCCGGCGGTGCCGATCCTGCCGATGATGGCCAGCACGATGTCCTTGGCCGAGCAGCCGCGCGGCAGCTCGCCTTCGACGCGGATCAGCATGTTGCGCGCCTTCTTGGCCAGCAGCGTCTGCGTGGCCAGCACGTGCTCGACCTCGCTGGTGCCGATGCCATGCGCCAGCGCGCCGAACGCCCCGTGGGTGCTGGTGTGGCTGTCGCCGCAGACCACCGTCATGCCCGGCAGCGTGGCGCCGTTCTCCGGCCCGATGACGTGCACGATGCCCTGGCGCCTGCTCAGGAACGGAAAGTACGCCGCGGCGCCGAATTCGCGGATGTTGGCGTCCAGCGTGACGATCTGCTCCTTGCTGATCGGGTCGGCGATGCCGTCGTAGCCGAGCTCCCAGCCGGTGGTGGGGGTGTTGTGGTCAGCCGTGGCCACGATCGAGGACACGCGCCACGGCTTGCGCCCGGCGAGGCGCAGCCCCTCGAACGCCTGCGGACTGGTGACCTCGTGCACCAGGTGGCGGTCGATGTAGAGGATGGCGGTGCCGTCCTCCTCGGTGTGGACGACGTGCTCGTCCCAGATCTTGTCGTACAGCGTGCGGCCCATGGGCGACGGGAAAAGCGGCGGACGGAAAAAACGGCCAGACATTGTAGTCGGCCGTGCGCAAACAGGGGGCGGGCGGTGCGGCGCGGGCCGCACCGCCGCGCCGCTCAGCGCTGCTCGATCGGCTTGACGTCGCGCCGCGCCGCGCCGGTGAAGAGCTGGCGCGGACGACCGATCTTGTACTCGGGGTCGGCCAGCATCTCGTTGAGCTGCGCGATCCAGCCCACCGTGCGCGCCAGCGCGAAGATGCCGGTGAACAGGCTGGTGGGGATGCCGATGGCGCGCTGCACGATGCCGGAGTAGAAGTCGACGTTCGGGTAGAGCTTGCGCTGCACGAAGTAGTCGTCCTCCAGCGCGATCTGCTCCAGCTTGCGCGCCAGCGCGAACAGCGGATCGTTCTCCAGCCCGAGCTCGCCCAGCACCTCGTGGCAGGTCTCCTGCATCAGCTTGGCGCGCGGGTCGTAGTTCTTGTAGACGCGGTGGCCGAAGCCCATCAGGCGCACGCCGGAGGACTTGTCCTTGACCTTGGCGATGAATTCGCCGATCTTGGCCACGCCGCCCATGGCCTGGATCTCCTCCAGCATGTTCAGGCAGGCCTCGTTGGCGCCGCCGTGCGCCGGGCCCCACAGGCAGGCCACGCCGGCGGCGATCGCCGCAAACGGGTTGGTGCCGGAGCTGCCGCACAGCCGCACGGTGGAGGTGGAGGCGTTCTGCTCGTGGTCCGCGTGCAGGATGAAGATGCGGTCCATCGCGCGCTCCAGCACCGGGTTGACGCGGTAGTCCTCGCACGGCGTGGCGAACATCATGCGCAGGAAGTTGCCGGCGTAGCTGAGGTCGTTGCGCGGGTAGATGTAGGGCTGGCCGATGCCGTACTTGTAGGCCATCGCCACCAGCGTCGGCATCTTGGCGATCAGGCGGATGGCCGCCACCTCGCGGTGCTCGGGGTTGTTGATGTCGGTGCTGTCGTGATAGAAGGCCGACATCGCGCCCACCAGCCCGGTCAGCACCGCCATCGGGTGCGCGTCGCGCCGGAAGCCGCGCAGGAAGAACTGCATCTGCTCGTGCACCATCGTGTGCAGCGTGACGCGGCGCGTGAACTCGGCCTTCTGCTGCGCGTTGGGCAGCTCGCCGTACAGCAGCAGGTAGCAGGTCTCCATGTAGTCGCACTGCGTGGCCAGCTGCTCGATCGGGTAGCCGCGGTAGAGCAGCTCACCCTTGTCGCCATCGATGTAGGTGATGGCCGACTGGCACGACGCCGTGGACAGGAATCCCGGGTCGTAGGTGAACATGCCGGTCTGGGCGTAGAGCTTGCGGATGTCGATCACGTCCGGCCCCATGGTGCCGGAGTAGATCGGCAGCTCCACGCTCGGGGCGCCGTTGGAGAACGACAGGGTGGCCTTGTGGGCTTGCAGTTTCATGGGGAGTCCTTCGTCGGGGATGCGGGGGACGTTGCGGGAATCGGGCCGGGCGTGCGCAGCAGCGCCAGCACCTCCAGCACTTCGGGGGTGGCCAGCGCCCCCTCGGGCTCGCGCCGGCGCAGCAGCAGGTCCAGCAGGTCGTTGTCGGCCAGGTCCATCAGCGCGGCCAGCCCGCGCGCCTGCCGCGCCGTCAGGGTGTGGCCGTGGCGGGCGAAGAAGCGCTCGATGAACAGGTCGTTCTCGAGCAGGCCACGGCGGCAGCGCCAGCGCAGGCGGCCGATCTCGCGCGGATCCAGCGGGGCGTGCTCGTCCATGGCCGGCGGCGGGGGCGCGCGGTCAGACCGCGCGGCGCACCATCAGCTCCTTGATCTTGCCGATGGCCTTGGTCGGGTTGAGGCTCTTCGGACACACGTCCACGCAGTTCATGATCGTGTGGCAGCGGAACAGACGGTACGGGTCCTCGAGGTTGTCCAGCCGCTCGGCGGTGGCCTGGTCGCGGCTGTCGGCGATGAAGCGGTAGGCCTGCAGCAGGCCGGCCGGGCCGACGAACTTGTCCGGGTTCCACCAGAAGCTCGGGCAGCTGGTGGAGCAGCTGGCGCACAGGATGCATTCGTACAGGCCGTTGAGCTCCTCGCGCTCCTCGGGCGACTGCAGGCGCTCCTTCTCCGGCGGCGGCGTGTCGTTGATCAGGTACGGCTTGATCGAGTGGTACTGCTTGAAGAACAGCGTCATGTCCACGATCAGGTCGCGGATGACGGGCAGCCCCGGCAGTGGCTTGAGCACGATGGTGTCGGGCAGCGTGCGCAGGTTGGTCAGGCACGCCAGACCATTCTTGCCGTTGATGTTCATCGCGTCGGAGCCACACACCCCCTCGCGGCAGGAGCGGCGGTACGACAGCGTCGGGTCGATTTCCTTGAGCTTGACCAGGGCGTCCAGCAGCATGCGCTCGGTGGTCAACTCCACCTCCAGCGTCTGCATGTAGGGCTTGGCGTCCTTGTCCGGGTCGTAGCGGTAGATCTTGAACGTGCGTTTGGCCATGGTCGGTTACCTCCGGCGTGACGGGACGCGCCCCGGTCAGAACGTGCGCACCTTGGGCGGGATCGACTCGACGGTCAGCGGCTTGAGGTTGACCGGCTTGTACTCGAGCCGGTTGCCGTCGCTGTACCACAGGGTGTGCTTGAGCCACTCCTTGTCGTTGCGGCCCAGCGGGCACTCGGGGTCGTCGGCCGGGCGCTCGTAGTCCTTGACGGTGTGTGCGCCGCGGCACTCCTTGCGCGCCGCCGCCGAAGTCATCGTGGCCTGCGCCACTTCGATCAGGTTCTCGACCTCCAGCGCCTCGATGCGCGCGGTGTTGAACACCTTGGAGGTGTCCTTCAGGCCGATGTGCGCCACGCGTTCGCGGATGGCGTTGATCTTGCGCACGCCCTCGTCCATGCTGGCCTGCGTGCGGAAGACCCCCGCGTGCTGCTGCATGGTCTGACGGATGTCGTTGGCCACGGCCTGCGCGTACTCGCCGTCACGGCAGCTCTCCAGCCGCGCCAGCCGCGCCAACGTGCGGTCGGCGGCGTCCTTCGGCAGCGGCTTGTGCTCGCGGCCGCGGTCGAGGTTGGCCACGATGTGGTTGCCGGCCGCGCGGCCGAACACCAGCAGGTCCAGCAGCGAGTTGGTGCCGAGGCGGTTGGCGCCGTGCACCGACACGCACGAGCACTCGCCGACCGCGTACAGGCCGTTCACCACCTTCTGGCCGCCCTGGCCGTCCGGCACGACCACCTGGCCGTTGATGTTGGTCGGGATGCCGCCCATCTGGTAGTGGATGGTCGGCACCACCGGGATCGGCTCCTTGGTGATGTCGACGTTGGCGAAGTTGATGCCGATCTCGTACACCGAGGGCAGGCGCTTGTGGATCGTCTCGGGGCCGAGGTGGTCGAGCTTGAGCAGGATGTAATCCTTGTTCGGCCCGCAGCCGCGGCCTTCCTTGATCTCCTGATCCATGCAGCGGCTGACGAAGTCGCGCGGCGCCAGATCCTTCAGCGTCGGCGCGTAGCGCTCCATGAAGCGTTCGCCGTTGCTGTTGAGCAGGATGGCGCCCTCGCCGCGGCAGCCCTCGGTCAGCAGCACGCCCGCGCCGGCCACGCCGGTCGGGTGGAACTGCCAGAACTCCATGTCCTGCAGCGGGATGCCGGCACGCGCGGCCATGCCCAGCCCGTCGCCGGTGTTGATGAAGGCGTTGGTGCTGGCGGCGTAGATGCGCCCGGCGCCGCCGGTGGCCAGCAGCGTGGCCTTGGCTTCCAGGATGTAGACGTCGCCGGTCTCCATCTCCAGCGCGGTCACGCCCAGCACGTCGCCGTCGGCGTCGCGGATCAGGTCCAGCGCCATCCACTCGACGAAGAACGTGGTGCGCGCGGCGACGTTCTGCTGGTACAGCGTGTGCAGCATCGCGTGGCCGGTGCGGTCGGCGGCGGCGCAGGCGCGCTGCACGGGCTTCTCGCCGTAGTTGGCGGTGTGGCCGCCGAACGGGCGCTGGTAGATGGTGCCGTCCGGGTTGCGGTCGAACGGCATGCCCATGTGCTCCAGCTCGTAGACGACCTTGGGCGCCTCGCGGCACATGAATTCGATGGCGTCCTGGTCACCGAGCCAGTCCGAGCCCTTGACGGTGTCGTAGAAGTGGTAGTGCCAGTTGTCCTCGGACATGTTGCCCAGCGACGCGCCGATGCCGCCCTGCGCGGCCACGGTGTGCGAGCGGGTGGGGAAGACCTTGGACAGCACGGCGACGTTGAGGCCGGCGCGCGCCAGCTGCAGCGAGGCGCGCATGCCGGAGCCGCCGGCGCCGACGATGACGACGTCGAAGCGGCGGCGGGGAAGATTCGAGGTGACGACGGTCATGGCTCACAGCCTCCAGAGCACTTGAAACGCCCAGCCCGTGCAACCGACCAGCCAGACGAGGGTGAAGACATGCAGGGCCAGGCGCAGGCCCACGGGCTTGATGTAGTCCATCCAGATGTCGCGCACGCCGACCCACGCGTGCCAGGCCAGCGCGACCACCACGCCGAAGGTGAGGAACTTCATCCACGGCGCGGCGAAGATGCCGGCCCAGCCCTCGTAGCCGAGCGGGCCGGCGTGCAGCAGCACCTGCGCCAGCAGCACCAGCGTGAACAGCGCCATCAGCACCGCGGTGAAGCGCTGCACCAGCCAGTCGCGCAGACCGTAGTGCGCGCCGGTGACGACGCGCTTGGAGCCATAGTTGACCGCCATGATGGGAAACCTCCGTCGGGGTGGATCAGTACAGGCCGAACAGCTTGGTGCCCAGCAGCACCGTCAGCGCCAGGCTGATGGTGAGCGTGGCGATCGCCGAGGAGCGGCCGAACGCCTTGTCGACCTTGTGCGTGGCGTCCATGTAGAGGTGACGCACGCCGGCGCAGAAATGGTGCAGGTAGGCCCAGATCAGGGCCAGCGTCACCAGCTTCAGGAACCAACCGGGTACGAAACCGATGCCCGCGTCGAAAGCCGAGGTGAAGCCGGCGTACGACAGTTCCGACGACAGCGAGGCGTCCATCATCCAGACGACCAGCGGCAGCAGCAGGAACATCAGGCCGCCGCTGACGCGGTGCAGGATCGACACCCACCCGGCGGCCGGCAGGCGGTAGGTGGTCAGGTCCTTGAAGGCGTTGATGTTGCGAAACTCGGGCCGCGCAGGTCGCATGGGTGTCATGGGCTTCTCCTGGGGGGTGGGCCGCCGTCGCCGCCGTCAGCGCGCGACGCGGGGGCCGCCATCGTCGTTGAGGTCACTGACGGGAAACTTTCGGATTCTATTGCAACGCAGCATCGCGCTCTGCCTCCCTCATCCGAGCTCGTTGCGGTAGTGGTGGCGATCGGTGCGGTACAGGCCGCGGCGCAGCTCCATCGGCACGCCGTTGTAGGTGTAGGCCAGCCGCTCCACGCTCAGCAGCGGCGTGCCGGGGGCGACCTGCAGCCGCCGCGCGGCCGCGTCGCCGGCGGCCACCGCCTTCAGGCGCTCCTCGGCGCGCACCATGCGCACGCCGAACTGGCTCTCGAACAGCGCGTACATCGGGCCGGGGTGGGTGGTCAGCGTCTCCAGCGTCAGGCCGCGGAACGGGCCGCCGGGCAGCCAGAGATCCTCCAGGATCGTGGGCACGCCCTGGAAGCTGAGCACGCGGCTGACCTGCACCACCGCGTCGCCGGGGCGCAGCTGCAGCGCCGCGGCCACCTCCGCGCTGGCGCGCATGCGCCGGCAGCCCAGGATCTCGCGCGTGGCCGGCCCCTCCTGGTCGCGGTCGCCGTGGTCCGGGTGCAGGCGCAGGAAGCGGTACTGCACCTGCTGCTCGGCGTGCGTGGCCACGAAGGTGCCCTTGCCCTGGCGGCGCACCAGCAGGTTGTCGGCGGCCAGCTCGTCGATGGCCTTGCGCACCGTGCCCTGGCTGACGCGGAAGCGCGCGGCCAGCTCCTGCTCGCTCGGGATGGCGTCGCCCGGCTTCCACTCGCCCTGCTGCAGGCTCTGCAGCAGCAGCGCCTTGATCTGCTGGTACAGCGGGCTGAAGGCCGGCGCGCCCGCGCCGGCGGCGCCGCTGCCGGCGTCGCCGAGGGCGCCCGCCGGGCGCCGCGCGAGGGTCGAGTCGCTCTTCATCGCTGTCGTGGACGGGGCCGCGCGATCGGCGCGGCGTGCGTTGCGTCACGCGCAATCATATCTTATATAAGACATAAGACAAATTGACGCCGGGGTGGCGCAGCGGGTACACTCCGGGTACACGTCCGCTTTTCCCCTCTGTCCACTGGAGAAAACCCTCATGAACAAGAAGCCCGTCCGCGTCGCCGTCACCGGCGCTGCCGGCCAGATCGGTTACGCGCTGCTGTTCCGCATCGCCTCCGGCGAGATGCTGGGCAAGGACCAGCCGGTGATCCTGCAGCTGCTGGAGATTCCCGACGAGAAGGCGCAGAAGGCGCTCAAGGGCGTGATGATGGAGCTGGAGGACTGCGCCTTCCCGCTGCTGGCGGGCATGGAGGCGCACAGCGACCCGAAGACGGCCTTCCGCGACACCGACTACGCGCTGCTGGTCGGCGCGCGCCCGCGCGGCCCCGGCATGGAGCGCAAGGACCTGCTGTCGGCCAACGCGCAGATCTTCACCGCGCAGGGCCGCGCGCTCAACGAGGTGGCCAGCCGCAATGTCAAGGTGCTGGTGGTGGGCAACCCGGCCAACACCAACGCCTACATCGCGATGAAGTCCGCGCCCGATCTGCCGGCGAAGAACTTCACCGCGATGCTGCGCCTGGACCACAACCGCGCGCTGTCGCAGATCGCCGCCAAGACCGGCAAGCCGGTCTCATCGATCGAGAAGCTGTGCGTGTGGGGCAACCACTCGCCGACCATGTACGCCGACTACCGCTTCGCCACCATCGAGGGCCAGTCGGTCAAGGCGATGATCAACGACGAGGACTGGAACCGCAACGTCTTCCTGCCCACCGTCGGCAAGCGCGGCGCGGCCATCATCGAGGCGCGCGGCCTGTCGTCGGCGGCATCGGCGGCCAACGCCGCCATCGACCACATGCGCGACTGGGCGCTGGGCACCAACGGCCGCTGGGTGACGATGGGCGTGCCGTCGCAGGGCTGGTACGGCATCCCGCAGGACGTCATGTTCGGCTTCCCGGTCACCTGCGCGGGCGGTGAGTACACGGTGGTCGAGGGCCTGCCGATCGACGAGTTCAGCCAGCAGTGCCTGAACAAGACGCTGGCCGAGCTGGAAGAAGAGCGCGCCGCGGTGGCGCACCTGCTGTGAGCGCGCCGCGCCGCCCCGCGTCATGACCGCCACCGCCGCGCGCCATCCCCGTGAGGTGCTGCTGGGGCCGCAGGCCGCTGCCGCGGCCCTGCCGGTGTGCGACCACTACGCGGGCGTGGAGGCGCGCATGCGCAAGAGCCTGGCGCTGCAGGCCGAACTCGCCGCGCGCCACGGCGTGTGCCTGTTCGACGTCACGCTGGACTGCGAGGACGGCGCCCCGGTCGGCGGCGAGGCCGAACATGCGGCACTGATCGTGGAGCTGGTGCGCGGGCTGGACGGGGCCGCCCCGGTGCGCCCGCGCGTGGGCGTGCGCGTGCACCCGGTGGACCACCCGGCGTTCGAGGCCGACGTGGCCACCATCGTCGGTGCGGTCGGCGCGCGCCTGACGCACGTGATGATCCCCAAGGTCGAGTCGGTGGCCGACGTCGAGCGCGCCGCGGCGGCGGTCGATGCGGCCGGCGCGCCGGCGCTGCCGCTGCACGCGCTGATCGAATCGCCGGCGGCGGTGCACCGCGCGTTCGACATCGCCGCGCATCCGCGCGTGGCGTCGCTGAGCTTCGGGCTGATGGACTTCGTCTCCGCGCACGGCGGGGCGATCCCCGCCAGCGCGATGACCGTGCAGGGGCAGTTCGAGCACCCGCTGGTGCGGCGCGCCAAGCTGGAGATCGCCAGCGCCGCACACGCGCACGGCAAGGTGCCGTCGCACTGCGTGGTCACCGAATTCCGCGACCGCGACGCGGTGCGCCAGGCCGCGGCGCGCGCCGCGCGCGAGTTCGGCTACACGCGCATGTGGAGCATCCACCCCGACCAGATCGAGCCGATCCTGCAGGCGCTGCGCCCCGATGCGGCGCAGGTCGAGCAGGCCGCGGCCATCATCGCGGCGGCGCAGGCGGCCGGCTGGGCCCCCATCGCCCATCAGGGTCATTTGCACGACCGGGCCTCCTACCGTTACTTTTGGCAGGTGCTGGAGCGCGCGCACGCCACCGGGGTGGCGCTGCCCGAGCCGGTGCGCGGCCACTTTTCCTGAACCGAACCCTCCTTGCACAAGACTGGAGCACACACCATGCTGCAAGCCTACCGAGAGCACGTGGCCGAGCGCGCCGCGCTGGGCATCCCGCCGCTGCCGCTGAACGCGCAGCAGACCGCCGAGCTGATCGAGCTTATCAAGAACCCGCCCGTGGGCGAGGATCCGCAGTTCCTGCTGGAGCTGCTGACGCACCGCGTGCCGCCGGGGGTGGACGACGCGGCCAAGGTCAAGGCCTCCTTCCTGGCCGCCGTGGCGCACGGCGACCTCCAGGTCGGCCTGATCAGCCGCGCCAAGGCCACCGAGCTGCTCGGCACCATGGTGGGCGGCTACAACGTCAAGCCGCTGATCGACCTGCTCGACGACGCCGAGGTGGCGCCGGTGGCGGCCGAGGGGCTGAAGAAGACGCTGCTGATGTTCGACGCCTTCCACGACGTGGCCGAGAAGGTGCAGGCCGGCAACGCGCACGCGCGCGCGGTGATGCAGAGCTGGGCCGAGGCGGAGTGGTTCCTGTCGCGCCCGGAGGTGCCGGAGAAGATCACCGTCACCGCCTTCAAGGTGCCCGGCGAGACCAACACCGACGATCTGTCGCCCGCGCCGGACGCCTGGAGCCGCCCGGACATCCCGCTGCACGCGCTGGCGATGCTGAAGAACAAGCGCCCGGATGCGCCGTTCGAGCCGGACGAGGACGGCAAGCGCGGCCCGATCAGCGTGCTGCAGAAGCTCAAGGAGAAGGGCCACCTGGTCGCCTACGTCGGTGACGTGGTCGGCACCGGCTCCAGTCGCAAGTCGGCCACCAACAGCGTCATCTGGTGGACCGGCCACGACATCCCGTACGTGCCCAACAAGCGCTACGGCGGCGTCACGCTGGGCGGCAAGATCGCGCCGATCTTTTTCAACACCCAGGAAGACTCGGGCTCGCTGCCGATCGAGGTGGACGTCAGCAGGATCGAGTTCGGCGACGTCATCGACATCTACCCCTACGACGGCAGGATCGAGAAGAACGGCGAGGTCATCGCCACCTTCCAGCTCAAGAGCGAGGTGCTGCTGGACGAGGTGCGCGCCGGCGGCCGCATCAACCTGATCATCGGTCGGGGGCTCACCGCCAAGGCGCGCGAGTTCCTGGGCCTGCCGCCCTCCACGGTGTTCCGCCTGCCCAAGGCGCCGGTGGACAGCGGCAAGGGCTACACGCTGGCGCAGAAGATCGTCGGTCGCGCCTGCGGCCTGCCGGAGGGCAAGGGCATCCGCCCCGGCACCTACTGCGAGCCGAAGATGACCACCGTCGGCAGCCAGGACACCACCGGCCCGATGACGCGCGACGAGCTCAAGGACCTGGCCTGCCTGGGCTTCTCGGCCGACCTGGTGATGCAGTCGTTCTGCCACACCGCGGCCTATCCGAAGCCGGTGGACGTCAAGATGCACCGCGAGCTGCCGGTCTTCATCAGCAGCCGCGGCGGCGTCAGCCTGCGCCCGGGCGATGGCGTCATCCACTCGTGGCTCAACCGCATGCTGCTGCCCGATACGGTCGGCACCGGCGGCGACAGCCACACGCGCTTCCCGATCGGCATCAGCTTCCCGGCCGGCTCCGGGCTGGTGGCGTTCGCCGCCGCCACCGGCGTCATGCCGCTGGACATGCCCGAGAGCGTGCTGGTGCGCTTCAAGGGCCGGATGCAGCCCGGCATCACGCTGCGTGACCTGGTGCACGCCATTCCCTACTACGCCATCAAGCAGGGCCTGCTGACGGTGGAGAAGAAGGGCAAGAAGAACATCTTCTCCGGCCGCATCCTCGAGATCGAGGGCCTGCCCGACCTGAAGGTGGAGCAGGCGTTCGAACTGTCGGACGCCTCGGCCGAGCGCTCGGCCGCCGGCTGCACGATCAAGCTCAACAAGGAACCGATCATCGAGTACCTGCAGAGCAACATCGTGCTGCTGAAGTGGATGATCGCCAACGGCTACCAGGATGCGCGCACGCTGGCGCGGCGCATCAAGGCGATGGAGAAATGGCTGGAGAACCCGCAGCTGCTGGAGGCCGACCCGGACGCCGAGTACGCCGCGGTGATCGAGATCGACCTCGACGAGATCAAGGAGCCGATCCTGTGCTGCCCCAACGACCCGGACGACGCGCGCCCGCTGTCGGAGGTGGCCGGCACCAAGATCGACGAGGCCTTCATCGGCTCGTGCATGACCAACATCGGCCACTTCCGCGCCGCGGCCAAGCTGCTGCACGGCCAGCGTGACATCCCGGTGCGGCTGTGGGTGGCGCCGCCGACCAAGATGGACCAGAACGAGCTCATCAAGGAAGGCTACTACGCCACCTTCGGCACCGCCGGGGCGCGCACCGAGATGCCCGGCTGCAGCCTGTGCATGGGCAACCAGGCGCAGGTGCGCGAGGGCGCCACGGTCGTCTCCACCAGCACGCGCAACTTCCCCAACCGCCTGGGCCGCAACACCAACGTGTTCCTGGCCTCGGCGGAGCTGGCGGCGATCGCGTCGCGCCTGGGGCGCCTGCCGACGGTGGAGGAGTACATGGCCGAGATGGGCGTCATCAACCAGAAGGCCAGTGAGGTCTACCGCTACATGAACTTCGACCAGATCGACGAGTACGTCGAGACGGCCAAGGACGTGACGGTCTGAGCGGCGGTGCGCCCGCCAGCCTGAAGGACGGCCCCGCGCGGGGCCGTTTTTCCATGCCGGCCCGGCGCGTATACTTGTTCTCGGGAAAGGACAAGTCCGATGCGCACGATAGCGTTCTCGCATGCCCGTAACCGGCTCAAGCAGGTCATCGACCAGGTGGTCGAGGACGCCGACGTCACCGTCATCACGCGCCGGGATGCGCCGGACGCGGTGCTGATGTCGCTGGAGACTTTCAATCGCTGGCAGGAGACCGTGCACCTGCTGAAGTCGCCGGCCAACGTGCGCCACTTGGCCGAATCGATCCGGCAGTGGCAGGCGGGCGAGGTGAGCGAGCACGGGCTGGCCGATGCCTGAGCGGCTGCTGTGGACGGCGGCTGCGTGGGACGACTATGTCTGGTGGCAAGGACAGGATCGCAAGACGCTGCGCCGCATCAACCAGCTGATCCGCGACGCGCTGCGCGAGCCGTTCGGCGGTATCGGCAAACCGGAGCCGCTGCGTGAGAACCTCGCGGGTCTGTGGTCGCGCCGCATCGACGATACCCACCGTCTGGTCTACACGGTCGAAGGGGACGCGTTGGTGATCCTGGCCTGCCGCTACCATTACACATGACCCTGCGCGCCCCAGAACTGCTGCTGCCCGCCGGCTCGCTGGCGCATCTGCGCGTCGCGTTCGACTTCGGCGCCGATGCCGTCTACGCCGGCCAGCCGCGCTACTCGCTGCGCGCGCGCAACAACGAATTCCGCCTGGAGCAGATCGCCCAGGGCATCGCCGAGGCGCACGCGCGCGGCAAGCGCTTCTTCGTCACCAGCAACCTGATCGCGCACAACGACAAGGTGCGCACCTGCCTGCGCGACCTGGCGCCGGTGGTGGCGCTGCGGCCGGATGCGCTGATCATGGCCGACGCGGGTCTGATCATGCTGGTGCGCGAGGAGATGGAGCGCGGCCGCTGGCCGGAGGTGCCGATCCACCTGTCGGTGCAGGCCAACACCACCAACTGGGCGGCGGTGAAGTTCTGGCAGCGCGCGGGCGTGGCGCGCATCATCCTGAGCCGCGAGCTGAGCCTGGAGGAGATTGCGCAGATCCGCGACGCCTGCCCGGACATGGAGCTGGAGGTGTTCGTGCACGGCGCGCTGTGCATCGCGTACTCCGGGCGCTGCCTGCTGAGCGGCTACTTCAACCGGCGCGACCCCAACCAGGGCACCTGCACCAACGCCTGCCGCTGGGGCTACCGCACGCACGCGGCCGGCGAGACCGACGCCGGCGACGTGCAGCCGCTGGGCACCGCGGGCTGCGGCGCCGGATACGCTGGCACGGCGGGGATGGACGGCGAGGCCGAAGCCGGCCGCCTTGGCGCTGACTTCGACTTCGCGCGCGAGCAGGCGCAGGCCGAGGCGGAGCAGGCGACGGCGCGCGCCACCACCGGCGACGGGCGGCGTCATCCGCTGGCGGACCGCGTCTGGCTGCTGGAGGAGGCCTCGCGCCCCGGCGAGCTGATGCCGGTGATGGAGGACGAGCACGGCACCTACATCCTCAACAGCCGCGACCTGCGCGCGGTGGAATACGTGCAGGATCTGGTGCGCATCGGGGTCGATTCGCTCAAGATCGAGGGGCGCACCAAGAGCGTGTACTACGTGGCGCGCACCGCGCAGGTGTACCGGCGCGCGATCGACGACGCGGTGGCGGGCCGGCCGTTCGACCCGGCGCTGCTGGCCGAGCTGGACGGGCTGGCCAGCCGGGGCTACACCAGCGGCCTGCTGGTGCGCCGCCCGGCACAGGACTACCAGAACTACGCCAGCGGCCACTCGGTGCCGAAGCGCAGCCAGTACGTCGGCGACGTGGTCGGCGTGCGCGCCGACGGCTGGGCCGAGGTGGAGACCAAGAACCGCTTCGCCGTGGGCGACCGGCTGGAGGTGATCCACCCGCGCGGCAACCGCGTGGTGACGCTGGCGGCGATGCAGGACGCCGAGGGGCGCGCGATCGAGGTCGCGGCCGGCAACCCGCTGCGCGTGTGGGTGCCGCTGGGCGAACCGGCACGCGGCGCGCTGCTGGCGCGCCTGTCGTGACGCCGCGCGGCCCGTGCGGCCGTCGCACCGCTCAGGCGGCCAGCGTCGGCAGCACCGCGCGCGCGGCCTCGATCGTCGCCTCGATCTCGGCCTCGCCGTGCGCCGCGCTGACGAAGCCGGCCTCGTACAGCGCCGGGGCGAAGTAGACGCCGCGCTCCAGCATCCCGTGGAAGAAACGGTTGAAGCGCTGCGCGTCGCTGGCCATCACCTGGGCGTAGTTCTGCGGCAGCTCGGGCAGCAGGAAGAAGCCGAACATGCCGCCCTCGCTGTCGACGCTGAACGGCACGCCGGCGCGGTCGGCCTCGGCCTTGAGGCCCTCGGCCAGCGCGCGCGTGCGCGCCGCCAGCTGCTCGAAGAAGCCCGGTCGCTGGATGACGCGCAGCGTGGCCAACCCGCAGGCAGTGGCCACCGGGTTGCCCGACAGCGTGCCGGCCTGATAGACCGGCCCGAGCGGGGCGAGCTGCTCCATCACCGCGCGCTTGCCGCCGAAGGCCGCCAGCGGCATGCCGCCGCCGATGACCTTGCCCATCACCGTCATGTCCGGTTCGAAACCGGGGATCAGGCGCGCGTAGAGGCTTTGCGCGCCGCCCAGCGCGACGCGAAAGCCGGTCATCACCTCGTCGAACACCAGCAGCGCGCCGTGCTGCGTGCACAGCTCGCGGCAGCGGCGCATGAACGGCACGCTGGCGCGCACGAAGTTCATGTTGCCGGCGATCGGCTCGATCATCAGCGCGGCGATCTGCGGCCCGTGCTCGGCGAAGGCCGCCTCCAGCTGCGCGACGTTGTTGTATTCGAGCACCAGCGTGTGCTGCACCACCTCCGGCGGCACCCCGGCGCTGGTGGGGTGGCCGAAGGTCGCCAGCCCCGAGCCGGCCTTGACCAGCAGCGCATCGGCATGGCCGTGGTAGCAGCCCTCGAACTTGATGATCTTGGGCCGACCGGTGGCGCCGCGCGCGAGGCGGATCGCGCTCATGCCGGCCTCGGTGCCGGAGCTGACCAGGCGCACCATCTCCAGGCTGGGCAGCAGGCGGATGATCGTTTCGGCCAGCTCGATCTCGCGCTCGGTCGGCGCGCCGAACGAAAACCCGTCGCGCACCGCGGCCTGCACCGCCTCGACCACCTCCGGGTGGCCGTGGCCGAGGATCATCGGCCCCCACGAGCCGATGTAGTCGATGTAGCGCCGCCCCTCGGCGTCCCAGAACCAGGGCCCTTCGGCGCGGGTGATGAAGCGCGGCGTGCCGCCGACGGCGCGGAAGGCGCGCACCGGCGAGTTGACGCCGCCGGGGATGACGGTCTTGGCACGGTCGAACAGGATCTGGTTGCGGTCGGTCATGGCGGCTCAGCGCTCGCTCGTGTCGTCGTCGGGGGTGTCTGCTTCGTCGCCCGCCTCGTCGGCCCAGAACAGCCGCTGCGGGATGGCGTGGCCCATGCCGGGTTGAAAGCCGTGCAGCAGCGCCTGGTCGAGGTAGGCCAGCGCCTGGCTGGCGGCCACCGGCAGCTCGGCCTCGTGCGCCAGCAGCCCCGCCAGCGCGGCGGCCAGCGTGTCGCCGGCGCCGACGAAGGTGGCGTCGATGCGTTCGTAGGCCACGCTGGCCAGCACCACCTCCGGGGTGGCCAGCAGGTTGTCGAGCCGCTCGCCCTGCGCCACGCCGGTCAGCAGCGTGGCGCCGGCGCCGCAGGTGGCGGCGGCGCGCGCGATGTCGCGCGGGCCCGGTGGGCGGTCGTCCTCCCACTCCGGCAGCAGCCAGCGCGCCAGCGTGTGGTGGTTGCCGACCAGCACGTCGGTCTGCGGCAGCAGCAGCTCGGCGGCGGCCTCCAGCAGCGCCTCGCGCGCAGCGTCATCCAGCGCGGCCAGCTCCGGCACGTAGGTCACCACCGGCAGCTCGTCGTAGTCGCTCAGGATCGAGCCGATGGCCGAGACGGCCTGCGCGCCCATCGCCAGGCTGACCTTGACGGCGTGCACCGGCACGTCCTCCAGCACCGCGCGTGCCTGCTCGTCGATCCAGTCGGCTTCCAGCGTCAGCAGCTGATGGCGCTGGCGCGTGTCGCCGACCCACACCGCCGTGACCACCGGCAGCGCGTGGCACGAGGCGCTCACCAAGGCCGTGATGTCGGCACCCAGGCCGCCGGCGCCGCTGGGGTCGCTGGCGTTGAAGCACAGCACGCACGGCGTGGCGGGGGAAGGGTCGGGGGAGGTGGTCATGGACGGCCCTACAATCGCCGGCATTCTATCGACAACGCCTGCGAGCGCGACTGCGGCCATGACGACCCCCTACCGGACCTGGATGTGCCTGATCTGCGGCTGGATCTACGACGAGGCCGCCGGCGACCCCGAACACGGCATCGCCCCCGGCACGCGCTGGGAGGACGTGCCGGTCAACTGGACCTGCCCCGAGTGCGGCGCGCGCAAGGAAGACTTCGAGATGGTGCCGCTGTGACGGCACCCCCGCGCCGCGCCGTTCAGTCCGCGGCCTTGACGACGGCGTAGCGCGCCAGCGTTTTCTGCCGTGCGGCCGCGTGATCGACGATCGGGCGCGGGTAGGTCACCCCGAGCGTGACACCGGCGGCGGCCAGCGCACCGGGGCTGGCCTCCCACGGCGCGTGGATGGTCTGGTCGTCCAGTGCGGCCAGCTCCGGCACGTAGCGGCGGATGAACTTGCCGTGCGGGTCGAACTTGCGGCTCTGTGCCACCGGGTTGAAGATGCGAAAGTACGGCTGCGCGTCGCAGCCGCTGGAGGCGGCCCACTGCCAGCCGCCGTTGTTGGCCGCGAGATCGAAGTCGAGCAGGTGGTCGGCGAAGTATTGCTCGCCGCGCCGCCAGTCCAGCCCCAGGTCCTTGGTCAGGAAGCTGGCCACCACCATGCGCAGCCGGTTGTGCATGTAGCCGGTCTGGTTGAGCTGGCGCATCGCCGCATCCACCAGCGGAAAGCCGGTCTGGCCGGCGCACCAGGCGGCGAACAGCGCCTCGGCATGGCGGCCGCGTTCCCAGCGGATGCGGTCATATTCGGGCTTGAAGGCGTGGCCGACCACATGGGGGAAGTTGGCCAGGATCTGGTGATAGAAGTCGCGCCAGATCAGCTCGTTGAGCCAGGCGCTGCCGCCGGCCTGGCCGCGGGCGTGCAGCGCGTGCGCGGCGGCGGCCACCTCGCGGATGCTGAGCGTGCCGAAGCGCAGGTGGGCGCTCAGGTAGCTCGGCCCCTTGACGCCGGGGAAGTCGCGCGTCTGGTGGTAGCGCTCGATGCGGGTGAGAAAGTCCTCCCACATCGCGCGTGCGCCGCTGGAGCCGGTGCGCATCGGCAGCTGGCGCAGGTTGGTGGGGGCAAAGCCCAGGTCCGCCAGCGTCGGCCACCCAGGGGCAAGCTCCTCCGGCACCGGCGCCAGCGCCGCGCCGTGGCGCTCCACCGGGTAGGCCTTCAGGTGGAAGGGCGTGAGCGCGCGCAGCCACGCGTTCCTGTACGGTGTGAAGACGGTGAACGGGCGGCCGTTGCCGGTGAGCACCTCGCGCCGCTCGAAGATCACGTGATCCTTGAAGGTGTGCAGCACCGCGCCCTGATGCGCCAGCGCGCCCAGCACGCGCGCGTCGCGCGCCAGCGCGCAGGGGTCGTCGTCGTGGTTGGCGTACACCGCCTGCGCGCCCAGCTGCGCGGCCAGGCGCGGGATCTCGTCGGCCGCCATCCCGTGGCGCACGATCAGCCGCACGCCGTCGGTGCCGAACGAGCGGCCCAGCGCGTGCAGCTGGGCGTCCAGGTCCTCCAGCGCCGCCAGGATGAACTCGACGCGCCGGTCGGCGCGCAGGCCGCGGTCGAGCAGCGGCTGCAGGATGGCCGTGTCGAACACGAACGCACACCAGACGCGCCGGCAGCCGCGCAGCGCGTGGTAGAGCGCGGCGTTGTCGTGGGCACGCAGGTCGCGGCGGAACCACATCAGGCCGGTGTCGTAACGAGGGGCGGGCGTCATGGAGGCGGGCCGTACAATCGAACGCGATGAGCGTCGATGCTACCCCGGTCGATCTGACGAATCATTTTTTGATCGCCATGCCCGGCCTGAACGACGAGCTGTTCGGCCGCAGCGTGGTGTACGTGTGCGAGCACAGTCCCAAGGGGGCGCTCGGGTTGATCGTCAACAAGCCGGCCGGGGTGACGCTGGGCGAGCTGTTCGAGCGGCTGGAGCTGCCGCTGGGACGCCCGGAGTGGGCCGGGCAGCCGGTGCTGCGCGGCGGGCCGCTGCAGATGGAGCGCGGCTTCGTGCTGCACGACGACATGGGCGAGCCGGTGCCGGTGCTGGCGCCGCAGGAGGCGGCGGATCCCACGGCAGATGACGCCGAGGCGCAGGACGAGGGCGCGCGCGCGCGCCCCACCGTGTACGCCTCGTCGCTGAAGGTGGCGGGGGCGGGGCTGGAGCTGACCACGTCGCGCGACGTGCTGGAGGCGGTGTCGGTCGGCGCCGGCCCGAAGCGTCTGCTGCTGGCGCTGGGCTTCTCGTCGTGGGGCGAGGGGCAACTCGAGTCCGAGCTCGGCGACAACGCCTGGCTGACGGTACCGGCCGATCCGGCGATCCTGTTCGAGGTGCCGCTGGCGCAGCGCTACGAGCGCGCGCTGGCGCTGCTGGGGCTGCAGCCGTGGATGCTGACGCCCGGGGCGGGGCGTGCATGAACGTCTGGGGCAAGGTGCCGCCGCAGGCGCAGACCTTCCTCGGCTTGGACTGGGGGCTCAAGCGCATCGGCGTGGCCAGCGGCAACCGCATCACCGGCACCGCCTCGCCGCTGGTCACGGTGGTCGAGCAGGGCGAGGCGCGCTGGGCGCGGCTGCAGGCGCTGGTGCGCGAATGGCGCCCCGACGCGCTGGTGGTGGGCGTGCCGCTGCACCCCGACGGCGCCGCGCACGAGCAGACGCGGCAGGCGCAGCGCTTCGCGCGTCGGCTGCACGGGCGGCTGGGCCTGCCGGTGGTGGAGGTGGACGAGCGCTACAGCACCACCGAGGCGCTGGCCGCCGGCGCGCGCGACGCCGACGCGGCGGCGGCCTGCATCATCCTGGAGCAGTATCTGAGGAGCTTGTCATGAACGCAGCCTCGCCCCCGGCCGCGGGGGCGCTCACGCTGGACGCCGAGGCGCTCTACGCCGAGCTCAAGCGCGCCGTGCAGGCGCTGCTGGCCGCCGGGCCGCAGCCGACGCACCTGGTCGGGGTGGCCTCGGGCGGCGCGTGGCTGGCCGAGCGGCTGCAGCGCGAGCTCGGCCTGCCCGGTCAGGCCGGCGTGGTGGCCTCCACGCTGCACCGTGACGACTACGCACAGCGGGGTCTGAGCGCCAGCGCGGCGCAGACGCGTCTGCCGTTCGAGGTCGACGGCGCGCACATCCTGCTCGTCGACGACGTGCTCTACACCGGCCGCACGCTGCGCGCGGTGCTCAACGAGCTGTTCGACCACGGGCGGCCTGCGAGCGTGCGGCTGGCGGTGCTGGTGGACCGCGGCGGGCGCGAGCTGCCGGTGGCGGCGGACGCCGCCGCGGTGCGCCTGCCGCTGCCGCCGCAGCAGTCGTTCGAGCTGACCCGCGGCGAGGACGGCCGCTTCGGCTTCGTGCTGCTGGAGCACGGCCGGCCGGTGGAGGCGGCGCGATGAGACGGCCCAATCCTCAGCTCAACCGGCACGGCGAGCTCATCCACCTGCTGTCCACCGAGGGGCTGCCGCGCGAGATCCTGCTGCAGATTCTGGACACCGCGCAGCAGTTCGTCGGCGTCAACGCGCGCGAGGTCAAGAAGGTGCCGCTGCTGCGCGGCAAGAGCGTCTTCAACCTGTTCTTCGAGAACAGCACGCGCACCCGCACGACCTTCGAGATCGCCGCCACGCGCCTGTCGGCCGACGTGTTCAACCTCGACATCGCGCGCTCCTCCACCGCCAAGGGCGAGACGCTGCTGGACACCATCGCCAACCTGTCGGCGATGGCCGCCGACATCTTCGTCGTGCGCCACGGCGAGTCCGGCGCGCCGTACCTGATCGCGCAGCACGTGGCGCCGCACGTGCACGTGATCAACGCCGGCGACGGCCGCCACGCGCACCCGACGCAGGGGCTGCTCGACATGTACACCATCCGCCACTACAAGGGCGACTTCACGAACCTGTCGGTGGCCATCGTGGGCGACGTGCTGCACTCGCGCGTGGCGCGCTCCGACATCCATGCGCTGACGACGCTGGGCTGCCCGGACGTGCGCGTGGTGGGGCCGCGCACGCTGGTGCCGAGCGACCTGTCGCACCTGGGCGTGCGCGTTTGCCATGCGCTGGAGGAGGGCATCCGCGACTGCGACGTGGTCATCGCCCTGCGGCTGCAGAACGAGCGCATGAGCGGGGCGCTGCTGCCCTCCAGCCAGGAGTACTTCAAGAGCTTCGGTCTGACGCCGGAGCGCCTGCGCTGGGCCAAGCCCGACGCCATCGTCATGCACCCGGGGCCGGTCAACCGCGGCGTCGAGATCGCCTCCAGCGTCGTCGACGGCGCGCAAAGCGTCGTGCTGCCGCAGGTGACCTTCGGCGTCGCGGTGCGCATGGCGGTCATGGGCATCATCGCGGGGAACGAGGCATGAGGATCCTGATACGCCAGGGCCGGGTCATCGACCCCGCCAGCGGCACCGACCGCGTGGCCGACGTGGCCATCGCCGCCGGCCGCATCATCGGCATCGGTGCGGTGCCGTCCGACTTCGCGCCCAACCGCGTCCTGGAGGCGGCCGGCTGCTGGGTGCTGCCGGGGCTGGTGGACCTGTGCGTGCGCCTGCGCGAGCCGGGCGGTGAGCACGCCGGCCTGCTGGAAAGCGAGAGCGCCGCCGCGGTGGCCGGCGGTGTCACCAGCCTGGTCTGCCCTCCGGACACCGACCCGGTGCTGGACGAGCCGGGGCTGGTGGACATGCTGCGCAGCCGCGCCGCGGCGCTGCACCGCAGCCGCGTCTTTCCGCTCGGGGCGTTGACGCGGGGGCTGGCCGGCGAGGTGCTGGCCGAGATGGTGCAGCTGTCCGAGCGCGGCTGCGTCGGGTTCAGCCAGGCCGATCGCCCGATCGTCAACACGCAGGTGCTGCAGCGCGCCTTCCAGTACGCCGCCACGTTCGGCTTCAGCCTGTGGCTGCGGCCGCAGGAGCCGTGGCTGTCCAAGGGCGTCATGGCCAGCGGGCCGCTGGCCACGCGGCTGGGCCTGCCCGGGGTGCCGGCGGCAGCGGAGGTGATCGCGCTGCAGACGATGCTCGAGCTCCTGCGCGGCGTGGTCGGCACCGCCGATCCGGCGCCGTTGCGGCTGCACGTCAGCTGCCTGAGCACCGCGGCCGGCGTCGAGCTGGTGCGCCGCGCCAAGGCCGAGGGCCTGCCGGTGACCGCCGACGTCAGCGTGCACAACCTGCTGCTGACCGACACCGACATCGGCTACTACGACACGCGGCTGCGTCTGCTGCCCCCGGTGCGTCAGCAGCGTGACCGCGCGGCGCTGCGCCAGGGGCTGGCCGACGGCACGATCGACGCGCTCGTGTCGGACCACACGCCGGTGTCGGCCGACGACAAGCTGCTGCCGTTCGGCGAGGCCGCCCCCGGCGCCACCGCGGTGGAGCTGCTGGCGGGGCTGGCGCTGAAGTGGGCCGAGCAGGACGGCGTGCCGCTGGCGCGCGCGCTGGAGGTCATCACCGCCGGGCCGGCGCGGGTGCTGGGGGCGCGGCTCGGCACGCTGCAGGCCAGCGTCGGGCGGCTGGTGGTGGGCGGCGTGGCCGACGTGTGCGTGCTCGACCCCGCCGCGCCGTGGCGGGTGGAGCCGGCGGCGCTGGTCAGCCAGTCGCGCCACACGCCGTTCGAGGGGCACGAGCTGCCGGCGCGCGTGCGTGCCACGCTGGTGGGCGGGCACATCGCGCACGAGGCCGATGCCCGCTGAGCCGGCCCGTCACCGCCGCCCCTGGCCGCTGGCGCTGCTGCGCGCGCTGCGGCTGCTGGGGCACGTGCTGCGCGGCCTGTGGACGGTGCGGCGCCACTTTCCGCGCTGGGACGAGGCCGAGCGCGCACGGCGCGTGCAGGCGTGGTCGGCGCAGCTGCTCGAGCTGCTGGGCGTGCCGCTGCGCCAGCAGGGCGAACCGCCCCCGCCGGGCAGCCTGGTCGTGGCCAATCACGTGTCGTGGCTGGATATCCTGGCGGTCGACGCCGCGCGGCCGTGCCGCTTCATCGCCAAGGCCGACGTGCACCGCTGGCCGCTGCTGGGGGCGCTGGTGGCCGGCGCCGGCACGCTGTTCATCGAGCGCTCGAGCCGCCGCGACGCGCTGCGCGTGGTGCACCAGGCGGCCGAGCGGCTGCGCGCCGGTGACGTGCTGGCGTTCTTCCCCGAAGGCACGACCAGCGACGGCCACACGGTGCTGCCGTTTCACGCCAACCTGCTGCAGGCCGCGGTCGTCACCGATGCACCGGTGGTGCCGCTCGGGGTCGCGTATCGCCGTGCCGGTGACGCGCCGGGGCGACGCCATGATGCTCCCGCCTACGTCGGCGACATGACGCTGCTGACCTCGCTGTGGCGCGTGCTGCGCGCGGCGGATCTGGAGGCGGAGCTGCGCTGGGGCACGCCGCAGCGTGCCGCCGGGCGCGACCGCCGCGCCTGGGCCGCCGACCTGCGCGCCGAGGTGGCGCGGCTGGCCGGGCTGCCGCCGCCGGCGTCGCCTGCTGGCGCGGGCACGGGGGGTGACTGACGGGCGCGGCCGCTTCGAGCACAATCGCGCCCCATCATGCTGCAACATTTTCGTTTCTCGTTCGCCTTTTCGGCCGTCTGCCTGGGGCTGGCGGCCTGGTGGGGGCTGCAGTCGCCGCTGGGGCTGTGGACGGCGCTGTGGCTGACCGCGGTGCTGGCGGTGCTGGAGGTAAGCCTCTCGTTCGACAACGCGGTGGTCAATGCCAGCGTGCTGCGCGGCATGAGCCGGCTGTGGCAGCAGCTGTTCCTGACGGTGGGCATCCTGATCGCGGTCTTCGGCATGCGGCTGGTGTTTCCGATCGTCATCGTGGCGGTGGCGGCGGACATGGGCTGGATGGACACCGTGCGGCTGGCGCTGCAGCGTCCGGACGATTACGCGCGCGTGCTCACCAGCGTCTATCCGGTCATCTCGGCCTTCGGCGGCACCTTCCTGCTGCTGGTGTTCCTGAACTTCCTGTTCGACGCCGACAAGGAGACGCACTGGCTCGGCGTGCTGGAGCGGCGCATGGTGCGCGCGGCCAAGTTCGACGAGATCGCCGTGTTCGTGGCGCTGCTGGTGGTGTTCTCGACGCGCTGGTGGGTGCCCGAGGTGGAGCAGAACCGCGTCTTCGTCGCCGGCATCGCCGGCATCCTGCTGTACCTGGCGGTCGATGCCGTCGGCGCCCTCTTCAACGACGAGGAGGAGGGACGCGCGGCGGTGGCCACCGTGCAGCGCAGCGGCTTTGCGGGCTTTCTCTACCTGGAGGTGCTCGACGCGTCGTTCTCGTTCGACGGCGTCATCGGGGCGTTCGCGATCACCAAGGACGTGGTCATCATCATGCTGGGCTTGGCCATCGGCGCCATTTTCGTGCGCTCGATGACGGTCTACCTCGTGCGCCGCGGCACCCTGCAGGCGTACCGCTACCTCGAGCACGGCGCGCACTACGCCATCGGGGCGCTGGCGGCGATCATGCTGATGGGCACGGTGGTGCACGTGCCGGAGGTCGTCACCGGCCTGATCGGCGTGGCCTTCATCGCTGCGTCGGTGCTGTCGTCGCTGCGCGAGCGTCAGCGCGCCGCCGACTGAGCGTCAACCGGCTCGGGCGCACCCTGCGCCACCGCGCGCCCCTTCGTGCGGCTGGCCTGGCGCGGCGCCGGCTTGGGTGACGGCGCCGCCGCGGGCAGCCGATCCAGCTGTCCCTCGGTCAGGGTGTCGAGCTGGAAGCGCCCGCTCCTGTCCCACAGCCAGCTGTCGGTGTAGACGACGCTGCCCAGGCGCTGCGGCGCCGGGTAGGGTGCGGCGGCCAGCACCATGCGCTCGATCTCGGCCTTGACGTGCGGTACGTGGTCGGGCGCGCGCATCCATTCGAAGTGCTGCACCTCGCCGCGCGGGCCGATGGTGACGCGCATCACGCCCACCGCCTGCAGCAGCGGCGGCAGCTTGCCGCGGAAGACGCGCTCGCCGTAGCGCTCGTAGAGATGGCCGGCGCCGTCGCGGCGGTATTCGCGCTCGCTGCTGGCCAGCGAGACCTTGCCGGAGAAGGGCGGCTCGACCACGCGCGGCGCCTCGGGAACGGGCGCCGGGGTGGCCACCACCGGGGCGGCGGGCTCGGGCGCCGGGGCCACCGGCTTGGGGGGAGCGGTGGTGCAGCCGGCCAGCCAGCCGGTCAGGGCCGCGCCGGCGGCCACCATCGTCCATCGGGTCATGCGCTGCATCGTCCTGAGGCCTCGTCGAGTGGCGGGCCGGCGCGCTGCCGGCCCTGGGTGGACGGATTGTGGCGCATCCGCCGGGCTTTGGGGAGGGGGCTTCAGGCCGCGGTGCCGGCCCCGTCGCCCGCCCGGAGCCCTGCATGGCCTGCGCCGTTCTTTCAAGAGCCTGTCCGGGTGGGTCGGGGTGCCTGCAGGCGTGGTGGCGCAGATCATGGGTCACAAGCCCGGCGCCATCGCCGAACGGCACTACACCGTGCGCCCGCTTGACCTGCTGGCGCAGTGGCACGCCAAGATCGAGGGGTGGACCCTGCAGCAGGCCGCCATCGAAGCGCCGGCCAGGAGGCGGCGCAACGGCGGCGCGTGGTGGTGTGACCCGGTCCCGCCTGAATGACCTGCTGCGCGGGCGGCTGAGCCGCTTTTCGCTGGACGCGCTGGTCAACCAGGCCAGCGCCGCCGGGCTGTTCGTGCGGATCGAGGGGTTGTCACGATTTGGTCACGCCGGCGAAGTGACAGAAAGCAGGAATGCCGCGTAACCTGTCGATTGGCTTGGTGGGTCCTGTAGGATTCGAACCTACGACCTACGGATTAAGAGTCCGCTGCTCTACCAGCTGAGCTAAGAACCCGGTATCTGGTGGACCGAAGGAGGATCGAACTCCCGACCTCCGCATTGCGAACGCGGCGCTCTCCCAGCTGAGCTATCGGCCCGTGAGACGCGCATTATAGCCGAAAGTCGCGCCGTCCGGTTCAGTCGCCTTCGACGCTCTTGACGTCCATCACGCGCAGGCTGACGCCGCCGGACTGGCGCGCGGCCTTGTCCCCGATGACCGGGCGGTTGGCCCAGGACTGGTAGCGCGTGCGCAGGGCCTGGATGCGCGGGGCGAGCTCGGCGGCGTCCTCGATGCGCGCCTCATAGCGCTTCAGCGCTCCCCACGCCGACTCGATGATCTTGGTGTTGCAGGTGGCCTCGCCCTGCGCCAGCAGCTCCAGCACCGCGGCGCGCGGCTGGCCCGCCAGCGCCAGCCGCATCGCCCGCTCGACGATGCCCAGCACCTCGTGGTGCAGGCTGGCCAGGCGCTCGGCGTACGGCGGATGCGCGGCGGCGGCTTGCGCCAGCAGCGCGGTCAGCGCCTTGGTGGTGCAGAAGCGCCGGCCCAGCAGCGTCAGGCGCTCCTCGACCTCGTCGATCTGGATGGCGCGTGCGGCCGTGTGCGCCAGCAGCGTGGCCAGGTTGCAGGCGGCCTCGAAGTCGAAGCCTTCCTCGAGGATGGTGGCCATCATCGCGCGCAGCCCCTGCAGCACGCGCGCCACCTGCGCCTCCAGCAGCAGCGCGGCGATCTCCAGCACCTGCGCCAGGCGCTGCAGCCGCTGCGACTTGGGGTGGCGCTCCAGGATGCGCAGCGCATCGTCCCAGCAGCGCTGCAGGCCCTTGCGGTCGCCGGCTTCCAGCCGCATGAAGCCCAGCAGCACCAGTGTCTGGGCGTCGAACATCTTGGAGTCGAGTCCCAGCCGCACGCTGCGCGCCAGCAGCTGCTCGGCCAGTTCGCGCTGGCCGCAGTAGTGCGCCAGCATGCCGTGGCGCTGCAGGCGGCTGATCGAGTACGGCGTCAGGTCGGTGGCGATCTTGTAGGCGGCCAGCGCGGCGTCGAAGTTGCCCAGCTCGATCTGCGCGCGCCCCATGACGTCGTAGGCGTCGGCGTACTGCGGGTCGGCGTCCAGCAGCGCCTGCAGCGTTACGCTGGCCTTCTGCGCCTGGCCCGCGTCGAGCTGTGCGCGCGCCACGCCCAGGCGTGCCCACGGCAGCGCCTTGGCCTGCACCACGGCCTCGTACAGGCGTTGCGCCTCGTCGTAGCGGTGCAGGCGCAGCAGCAGCTCGGCGCCGACGCGGGCGGCGTAGAGCCAGTAGTCGCCGCGGCTGTGGAAGCGCTGCAGGCACAGCTGCGCGGCGCGCTCGAAGTCCTGTGCCTCCACGGCGGCGAAGATGTCCTTCAGCACCGTCTTGCGGTGACGTGCCTGCGCGATGCGGGTGGCCAGCTCGTTGGCGGTGAAGGGCTTGAGCAGGTAGGAGTCCAGCGCCGACTCGGCGGCCTCGGCCACGCGCGCGTAGGAGGCCTCGGCGGTGACCATGATGAACACGGTGGCGAACGGCAGCAGCCCGGCGCGGCGCAGGTCGTCCAGCAGCTCCTGCCCGGTGCCGCTGTCGTTGGGGAAGTTCTGCTCGCAGACGACGACGTCGAAGGTGCGGAACTCGAGCTGGCGTCGGGCGTCGGCGATGCGCGGCGCCTGCGCCACGGAGCGTGCTCCCAGGTCGCGCAGCTGCGCCACCAGGATCGAGCGCGAGGTCGGGTTGCCGTCCACCACCAGCGCGGTGGCGTCGTAAAGGTCGCAGATCATGCGGCTTCGAGGGTGTCCTGGCGCGGTCGGGCGGGCCGGTCGAGCGCGGCCAGCGCGATGCCGCCGGCGGGCCGCAGGCGCGGGTCGCCCAGCGCCGGGCGGTGGCGCGCGGTGCCGTAGGCCTGCCGCAGCCCCGCCACCTGCTCGTGCCAGCGCTGGGCGTTGGGCAGCGCGTGCGCATGGCGTTGCAGTACAAGCCAGGCCGACTCGACCGCGCGTGCGTTGAACGTGCGCTGTGCCAGCGTGACCAGGTCGGCCAGTCCCATGACGGCGTCGCCGTCGGCGACGCGGCGCAGCGCCTCCTCGATGCGCTGCACCATGGTGGCCTCGCACTGGCGCAGCTGCTCGGCGTAGTGCGTGTGCAGCCGCGCGGCGCTGGCCAGCAGTTCACTCATGGCCTTGGAGGTGGCGAAGCGCAGCCCGATGCGCTCGACCAGCGCCGGCTGCTCGGACAGCTGGCCGCGGTGCGTCAGTGCCGCCAGCGCCGCCAGCAGGTTGCAGGCGGCCTCCATCACGAACGCCGGGCTGGCCGCATCCTCCTGCCAGCGCGTTACCTCGACGCTGACGTCGCGGCCGTCCTGCGCGTCGCACAGCGCCTGCACCAGGTGGTCGAAGCGCTGCAGCCGCGCATCCTCCGGCTCGGCCAGGGCACGCTTGTGCAGCTCGCCGTGCTGGCGCTGCAGCTCGTCCGCGTCGGCGTGCTCGTAGGCGGCGATGGCCAGCAGCACCAGGCTTTCGGCATCGAACATCTTGGAGTCGAGCCCGAGCGCGGCGGCGCGCTGCAGCAGCTCCACGGCCTTGTCGCGGTTGCCGATGAAGAAGGCCAGCATCCCCAGCCGCTGCTGGCGCCCGATGGCCAGCGGCGTGGCCGCCAGCGCCCGCTCCAGGCTGTCGAGCGCCTCGGTGAACTGACCCAGCTCGGTCTGCACGCGCGCCAGCACGTCCAGCGCGTCGGGGTGGTCGGGGTGCAGCTCCAGCAGCCGCTGCAGCGTCTGCTGCGCCGCCGCCGGCGCACCGTCTTCCAGCTGGCAGCGCGCCACGCCCAGCAGGGCCCAGGGCTGGGGCTCGGCGTCCCAGATCGACTGGAACAGCGCCTGCGCCTGCCCGAGCCGGCCCAGCCGCAGCAGGATCTCCGCGCCCCAGCGCGCCGCCTGCAGCCACTGCGGCCCGCGCGTGGCGAAGCGCTGCAGGCACAGCTCCACGGCGTCGTCGTGGCGTCCCTCCTCCAGCGCGCGATGGATGTCCCACAGCGCGACCTTGCGCCGCTGCGCCTGCTCGATGCGGTCGTACAGCGTGCCGGCGGAGTAGGGGCGCACGATGTAGCTGTCCACCGCGGACTCGGCCGCCTCGGCCACCTTCAGGTAGGTGGCCTCGTCGGTGATCATGATGAACACCGTGCCGAACGGCAGCAGGCCGCTGCGGCGCAGGTCGTCCAGCAGCGCCTGACCCGAGCCGCCGCGCGGGAAGGTGTCACCGCAGACCACGAGGTCGAAGGCGTGGCGCTCGATCTCGCGGCGCGCGTCGGCGATGCGCCCGACCTGGGTGATGGAGGAAAAGCCGAAGGCGCGCAGCTGTCCCGCCAGCGTCATGCGCGCGGTGGGATTGGCGTCGACCACCAGCGCCGCGCTGCGCCGCATGTCGGCGGGCAGCGGCGCGGTGGTGCCGGCCGGCCCTGCGGTCACACCACGGCCCCGAGCTTGAAGATCGGCAGGTACATCGCCACGACGATGCCGCCGATGAGGGTGCCCAGAATGACGATGATGATCGGCTCCATCAGGCTCGACAGCCCCGCCACCATGTCGTCGACCTCCTGCTCGTAGAAGTCGGCCGCCTTGCCCAGCATGTGGTCGATGGAGCCCGACTCCTCGCCGATGGCGCACATCTGCAGCACCATCGAGGGAAACACGCCGGTGTTGGTCATCGCCTGCGTCAGCGCGGTGCCGGTGGCCACCTCCTGCTGGATCTTGGCGGTGGCCTCGGCGTAGACCGAGTTGCCGGCCGCGCCGCCGACCGAATCGAGCGCGTCCACCAGCGGCACGCCGGCGGCAAACATCGTGGAGAGCGTGCGCGTCCAGCGCGCGACGACGGACTTTTCCACCAGCTGGCCGAAGATCGGCAGCCGCAGCAGCAGCCGGTCCATGAAGCGCTGCACCTTCTCGCTGCGCTTCCAGGCCTGGAAGAAGAAATACAGCCCGCCGCCCAGCGCGCCGAAGATCAGCCACCAGTAGTCGACGAAGAATTCGCTCATCGCGATGACCGCCAGCGTCGGCGCCGGCAGGTCGGCGCCGAACGAGGTGAACACCTCCTTGAACGCCGGCACGACGAAGATCATGATCACCGACACGACGATGAAGGCCACCACCAGCACCGCGGTCGGGTACATCAGCGCCGACTTGACCTTGCCCTTGATGGCCTCGGTCTTCTCGAGGTAGGTGGACAGCCGGTCGAGGATGTCCTCCAGGATGCCGGCCGCCTCGCCCGCTTCCACCAGGTTGCAGTACAGCGAGTTGAAGTAGGCCGGGTGCTTGCGGAACGCCGCCGACAGCGAGGTGCCGGTTTCCACGTCGGTGCGGATCTCGTACAGCAGTCGCGCCACGCTCGGGTTGGGGTTGCCGCGGCCGACGATGTCGAACGCCTGCAGCAGCGGCACGCCGGCCTTCATCATCGTGGCGAGCTGGCGCGTGAAGATGGCGATGTCCTTGGGCTTGATGCGCTTGGCCGAGGCGAAGCGCTTGCGGCGCACCTTCTGCACCACGATGCCCTGGCGGCGCAGCTGCGCCTGCACCTGCCCCTCGCCGGCGGCGCGCAGCTCGCCCTTGACGGTCTTGCCGTTGCGGTCCTTGCCTTCCCACTCGAAGAGGTAGTCCTGGGCGGCGGCGGTGGCAGTGGCCATGGGCGATCCCTCCTTGGTATGTCGGCGTAGCGCGGGCGCGGGCGACTGGGGCCGTCAGTCGTTGGTCACCGACAGCACCTCCTCCAACGACGTGATGCCCATCTTAACCTTGCGCAGGCCGCTTTCGCGCAGCGTGCGCACGCCCTCGCGGCGCGCCTGCTCGGCGATCTCCAGCGCGCTGGCGCCGCGCAGGATCAGCTGCTGGATCGCCTCGCTGACGGGCATGACCTGGTAGATGCCGACGCGTCCCTTGTAGCCGTCGTGGCAGGCCGAGCAGCCGACCGGCTTGTACGGTTGCCAGCCGCCCTCCAGATCTTCCTCGGTGAAGCCGGCGTCCAGCAGCGCCTGCCGCGGCAGGTCGTGGTGCGGCACCTTGCACTTGGGGCACAGGCGCCGCGCCAGCCGCTGCGCGGTGATCAGGTTGACGCTGGCGGCGATGTTGAACGGCGCCACCCCCATGTTGACCAGGCGCGTCAGCGTCGAGGGCGCGTCGTTGGTGTGCAGGGTCGACAGCACCAGGTGGCCGGTCTGCGCGGCCTTGATGGCGATGTCGGCGGTCTCCAGGTCGCGGATCTCGCCGACCATGATGATGTCCGGGTCCTGGCGCAGGAAGGCGCGCAGCGCCGCGGCGAAGGTCAGGCCCGCCTTCTCGTTGACGTTGACCTGGTTGACGCCGGGCAGGTTGATCTCGGCCGGGTCCTCGGCGGTGGAGATGTTGACGCCGGGCTGGTTGAGCAGGTTCAGGCAGCTGTAGAGCGACACCGTCTTGCCCGAACCGGTGGGGCCGGTGACCAGCACCATGCCGTACGGGCGGTTGATCGCCGCCAGCAGCTTTTCCTTCTCGTCCGGCTCGTAGCCGAGCGCGTCGATGCCCATCTGCGCGCTGCTGGGGTCGAGGATGCGGATGACGATCTTCTCGCCGAACAGCGTCGGCAGCGTGCTGACGCGAAAGTCGATCACCTTGTCCGGGCCGACCTTGAGCTTCATGCGGCCGTCCTGTGGCACGCGCTTCTCGGAGATGTCGAGCCTGGAGATGACCTTGATGCGCGAGGCCAGCTTGTCCTTGATCGCCACCGGCGGCGTGGCGATCTCGCGCAGCTGCCCGTCGATGCGGAAGCGCACGCGGTAGAACTGCTCGTAGGGCTCGAAGTGCAGGTCGGAGGCGCGCATCGCGTAGGCGTCCAGCAGCATCTTGTGCAGGAAGCGCACGATCGGCGCGTCCTCGACCTCGGCCGAGGTCGCCTGCTCCGACTCCGCGGAGGTCATCTCGATGCCCTCGGCGGCGAAGTCGAACTCGCTGCCGACGATCTGCTGCAGCGCCTGACCGGCGCCGGTGGTGTAGGTCTGCACCAGCTGTTCCAGCTTGTCGACCTCGGCGATGATCCAGTCGACCATCAGCTGGGTCTCGAACTTGACCTTCTCGGCCGCCTGCAGATCGGACGGATCGGCGGTGGCCACCGACAGCCGGTTGCCGCGCCGCGCCAGGGGGACGATGCGGAACTGCTGGCAGGTGCGCGCCGACAGCACCCCCTGCGGCAGCCGCTGCGGATCCACCGCCTCCAGGTCGATCAGCGGCGCGGCGAATGCCGCGGACATGGTGTGCGCCAGCTCGCGCGGCGAGACCGCGCGGGCCTCGATCAGCTCGGTGATGAAGCCGGTGCGCTTGCGCTGGGCCTCGGCGTAGAGCTGCTGCGCCTGCTCCAGCGTCAGGGCGCCCTGAGCCATGAGGGCGCGCGCCAGACCGGGCAGCGCCATCGTGGCCACGGCGTCATCGGTGGGTGCCATCGATCCCTCCAGAGCGTTCATGGTCGAGCGGGGCGCTTCGTGTATATTGCGCCCTCCTTGCGCGCTGTTGATGCGCGATCAACGCCAGTTCGGAGCATAGTACGGAGTCACCATGGATCTGCGCAAGCTCAAGACGCTCATCGACCTGGTCTCGGAGTCCAACATCTCCGAACTCGAGATCACCGAGGCCGAGGGCAAGGTGCGCATCGTCAAGGGCTCGGCCACGCCGGCCGCCGCCGTGGTGCCGGTGATGCCGGCGCCGGCTGCGCCGATCACGGTGCAGGCCCCCGCCCCGCTGGCCGAGCCGGCCGCCGCCCCCGTGGCGGCGCCCGTCGTGCCCCAAGGGCACGTCATCAGGTCGCCCATGGTCGGCACCTTCTACCGCTCGCCCAGCCCCGGCGCCAAGCCCTTCGTCGAGGTCGGGCAGACGGTCAAGGAGGGCGAGACGGTGTGCATCATCGAAGCCATGAAAATCCTCAACGAGATCGAGGCCGACCGCGCCGGCGTCATCAAGGAGATTCTGGTCGAAAACGGCCAGGCGGTCGAATACGGCCAGCCGCTGTTCGTTCTCGAGTGAGCCCGCCGCGATGTTCAAGAAGATCCTGATCGCCAACCGCGGGGAGATCGCGCTGCGCGTGCAGCGCGCCTGTCGCGAGCTGGGCATCAAGGCGGTGGTGGTCTACTCCGAGGCCGACCGCGACGCCAAATACGTCAGGCTGGCCGACGAGGCGGTGTGCATCGGTCCGGCCCCGTCGGCGCAGAGCTACCTGAACATGCCGGCCATCATCTCGGCCGCGGAGGTCACCGACGCCGAGGCGATCCACCCGGGCTACGGTTTCCTGTCGGAAAACGCCGACTTTGCCGAGCGGGTGGAAAAGAGCGGCTTCGTCTTCATCGGCCCGACGCCCGAGTCGATCCGCCTGATGGGCGACAAGGTCTCGGCCAAGCAGGCGATGCAGCGCGCCGGCGTGCCCACGGTGCCCGGCTCGGAGGGCGCGCTGCCGGACGACCCGGCCGAGATCAAGCGCATCGCGCGGTCCATCGGCTATCCGGTCATCATCAAGGCCGCCGGCGGCGGCGGCGGGCGCGGCATGCGCGTGGTGCACACCGAGGCGGCGCTGCTGCACGCGGTGCAGACCACCAAGAGCGAAGCGGCGGCGGCCTTCAACAACCCCGAGGTGTACATGGAGAAGTTCCTCCAGAACCCTCGGCACATCGAGATCCAGGTGCTGGCCGACCAGCACCGCAACGCGGTGCACCTGTTCGAGCGCGACTGCTCGATGCAGCGCCGTCACCAGAAGGTGATCGAGGAGGCGCCCGCGCCGGGCATCCCGCGGCGCCTGATCGAGCGCATCGGCGACCGCTGCGCCGCCGCGTGCAAGAAGATCGGCTACCGTGGCGCCGGCACGTTCGAATTCCTGTACGAGAACGGCGAGTTCTACTTCATCGAGATGAACACGCGCGTGCAGGTCGAGCACCCGGTCACCGAGATGATCACCGGCGTGGACATCGTGCGCCAGCAGATCCTGATCGCCGCCGGCGAGAAGCTGCCGTTCACGCAGCGCCAGCTGCAGCTGCGCGGTCACGCGATCGAGTGCCGCCTCAACGCCGAGGATCCCTACAAGTTCACGCCGTCGCCGGGGCGCATCACCACCTGGCACGCACCGGGTGGTCCCGGGGTGCGGGTGGATTCGCACATCTACTCCGGCTACACCGTGCCGCCGAACTACGACTCGATGATCGGCAAGATCATCGTGCACGGCGACACGCGCGAGCAGGCGCTGGCGCGCATGCGCGGGGCGCTGGCGGAGGTGGTGATCGAGGGCATCAAGACCAACGTGCCGCTGCACCGCGAGCTGATGGTGGACGCCAATTTCGAGGCCGGCGGCACCAACATCCACTACCTCGAGAGCTGGTTGGCGCAACGTGAGCGCGGCTGAATCCGGACCGGATGACGGCGCGGCGCGCTGGCACGAGCTCGCGCTGCGCGTGCCCGAGGCGCGCGTCGAGGAGGTGTGCGAGGCGCTGGAAGCGCTGGAGGCGCTCAGCGTCGCCGTCGAGGACGCCGACGCCGACACGCCGGCCGAGCACGCGCTGTTCGGCGAGCCGGATCAACCGCCGCCGGCTGCGGGCTGGCAGCGCTCGCGCGTGACCGCGCTGTTCGACACCGAGGCGCAGGCGCGCGAGGCCGCCGCGCTGCTGCAGGTGCAGGACTTCTTCGACGGCTGCGACGTGGAGGGCGTGCGCCCGGTGAGGGATGCCGACTGGGTGCGCCTGACGCAGGCCCAGTTCGAGCCGGTGCCGATCACCGACGACTTCTGGATCGTGCCGAGCTGGCACGAGCCGCCGGCGCAGGCGCGCACGGTGCTGCGCCTGGACCCCGGACTGGCGTTTGGCACCGGCACGCACCCGACCACACGCATGTGCCTGCGCTGGATCGCCAGGCACGGTGCGGTGGCGGGGCGGCGCGTGCTCGACTACGGCTGTGGCTCCGGCATCCTGGCGATGGCCGCGGCACGTTTCGGCGCCGCCGAGGTCGATGCGGTCGACATCGACCCGGCGGCCGTGGAGGCCACGCGCGCCAATGCCGCCGCCAACGGCGTGGCGCTGCGTGCCGGACCACCGGAGCTGGCGCAGGGCGCCTACGGCGTCGTGCTGGCCAACATCCTGGCCACGCCGCTGAAGGTGCTGGCGCCGTTGCTGTGCGGCCACGTCGCGCCGGGCGGCCATCTGGTGCTGGCCGGCATCCTGGAGCGCCAGGCCGGGGAGCTGCGCGCCGCCTACGCGCCGTGGCTGGCGCTGCAGGTGGCCGATGCCGAGGACGGCTGGATCCTGATGACCGCGCAGCGCGCCGCGGCCTGAAGCGGCGCCGTCGGCGGTGGCGCGCTCCCCCCATAATCGGGGTCATGCGCTTCATCACCCGCTGTCCGTCGTGCGGCACCTCGTTCCGGGTCGTCGTCGATCAGCTCAAGATTGCCGACGGCTGGGTGCGCTGCGGCTTCTGCCAGCGGGTGTTCGACGCGACGCAGGACCTGCAGCCGGAAGCGCCGGCTCCCGTGGCGCCCGAAGGGCCGCCGCCGCCGGTGGGCGCCGAGGCGCCCGTCGCCGCCGCCATGTCGGCGGAGCCGGCGGCGACCGGATCCGGCGCGACGACCGAGGTGGCGCCAGGCACCGAGGCGCCCGCGCCACCGCCAGACGAGCCCCGGCCTGGCCTGGAGCGCCCGGAGGCGGGTGCGGCCGCCGCGGCGACGGCCGCGCCCGTGGGGCCGCACGACGTCGCCCCGCCGCCCGCGCCGGAGCCGGCCTTCGTGCGCGCGGCGCGCCGGCGCGCACGCTGGCGCCACCCGGCGGTGCGTGCCGGGCTGGCCGTGCTGGCGCTGGGGCTGGCCGCGCTGCTGGTGGCGCAGGCCGCGTGGCTGGCGCGCGCCCCGCTGCTGGCGCGCTGGCCGGCGTTGCAGCCGCTGGCCGAGAACGTCTGCGCGCGGCTGGGCTGCAGCCTGGGGCCGCGGCGCGACGTCGACGCGGTGGTGGTGGAGGGCTCGGTGCTGCTGCGCCGCGCCCCCGACCGCTACAGCTTCCACCTCGTGCTGCGCAACCGCACCGACGCGCAGGTGGCCGCCCCGGCGCTGGAGCTGACGCTGCTGGATGCGCAGGAGCAGCCGCTGGTGCGCCGCGTCTGGCTGCCGCGCGAGTGGCCCCAGCCGCTGGAGGCGCTGGACGCCGGCGCCGAATGGCCGCTGCAGTTCGAGCTCGCCTTCGACCACCCGCAGGCCAGCCGCATGAGCGGCTACCGCGTGGTGCTGTTCCACCCCTGACCCGATCCGACCATGACCATCCTCGTCTGCGGCTCGCTGGCCTTCGACACCATCATGGATTTCGAGGGCCGCTTCGCCGACCACATCCTGCCCGATCAGCTGCACATCCTCAACGTCGCCTTCCTCGTGCCGGCGCTGCGGCGCGAGTTCGGTGGCTGCGCCGGCAACATCGCCTACGGGCTGCGCCAGCTGGGCGCCGCGGTGCGGCCGGTGGCCACGCTCGGCGCCGACGGCGAGCACTACCTGCAGCGCCTGCGGGAGCTCGGCGTGGACGTCAGCGCGGTGCGCGTGCTGCCGCAGCACTACACGGCGCAGGCGATGATCATGACCGACCGCGACAACAACCAGATCACCGCCTTTCACCCCGGCGCGATGGCCTTGGCGCACACCAACCCGATCCGCGACACCGCCGGCGTGCGCCTGGCCATCCTGTCGCCGGACGGCAAACAGGCCACGTGGGAGCACGCGCACCAGCTGCACGCCGCCGGCGTGCCGTTCATGTTCGATCCCGGACAGGGCCTGCCGATGTTCGACGGCGCGGAGCTGCTGCGCCTGGTGGAGCTGGCGGACTGGGCGGCGCTCAACGACTATGAGGCGCGCCTGTTGTGCGACCGCACGGGGCTGACGCTGGCGGCACTGTCACGCCGGCTGCGCGCGCTGGTGGTGACGCTGGGCGAGCACGGCTGCGAGGTCTGGCAGGACGGCGAACGCACCCTGGTGCCGGGCGAGCGCGCCGAGGCGATCGTCGATCCGACCGGCTGCGGCGACGCCTTC
>NZ_VJND01000019.1 GCF_007556605.1 Tepidimonas sediminis
ACCCAACAGGCAGTCCCCGCAAACCCACCACAGAGCACAGACCACGGCTCGCACCGCGCCTGCCCACGCTTATCGGCTGTTGCTTGTTAACGATCCTCTCAAACAAACCCTGCCGCGATCAGCAGAGTCTCGTATTATGACACAGTTTTGACGGCTTTGACAAGATGCCTTCGGCCGGCCGCGCCTGTGTCGCCCCGGATCACAGCCGCCACCTCGGCAGCGGCGGCGTCTCGGGAGCCCGAGACTATAGCACGATTTCGGTCGGTTGGATCATCTTCGACCACGCCGGCGAACCCGAGGTCCGCGGCGCCCGTGGCGCGCCGGGGCAGCGGGCTCGGGCGGCGAGCGCGTCAGGCCGCACGCAAGGGACCGGCGCCGCCCGCGGCGGCCGCCGTGCTACGCTGGCGGGCATGGACGGGGCACGCGATCGAGGCAGGCGCTTCCCGCGCACGATGCGCGGAACCGCGGCGCGGGGGACTGGGCACGGCGGCGCCCCGCGGGGAGGGCGGCGGTGACGACAGCAGAGTGGGTGGCGCTGCTGACGCTGGCCACCGCGACGAGCTTCACGCCAGGGCCGAACACGACGCTGTCGACGGCGCTGGCGGCCAACGGCGGCCTGCGGCGCGCGTTGCCGTTCGTGCTGGCGGTGCCGGTGGGCTGGGCGCTGCTGCTGGCGCTGTGCGCGGCCGGGGTCGGCGCGGCGGTGCTGGCCGCACCCGCCCTGCGGCAGGGCATCCTGTGGGGCGGGGTGGCGTACCTGCTGTGGCTGGCGTGGCGCCTGGCCCGGCCGGCGGGGCCGGGGACGGGCGGGCGCACGCTGCACCTGTCGTTTGCGCGCGGCGTGGCGCTGCAGTTCCTCAATCTGAAGGCGTGGATGCTGGCGCTGGCCGTGGTGGCCGGCTGGATCGCCGGGCAGCCGCAAGCGTGGCTACGCTTCTGGCTGGTGCTGCCGGTCATGGTCTTCTACGCACTGACCAGCAACCTGACCTATGCGCTGGTGGGCGCGGCGTTGCGTCACTGGCTGGAGGGGCCGGTCGTCGACGGGCGCGCGAGCCGGCGGCGCCTGCGCGCCTTCAACGGGGCGATGGGGTTGGCGCTGGCGCTGACCGCGGGCTGGCTGGCCACCTCGGCTCCTGGTCTGGGCGCGGCGCCGTGAGGGCGCGCCCGGCCGTCACCGCGGCGACGGCGGCGGGCCGGCGCGACCCGGACAATGGGCGCATGGGAACCGTGTACTTGGTGCGCCACGCACAGGCCAGCTTCGGCGACGACGACTACGACCGCCTGAGCCCGCTGGGCTGGCGGCAGGCGCAGCGGCTGGGCGAGTACCTGCGCGCGCACGGGGTGAGGGTGGAGCGGGTCTGCACCGGCACACTGAGGCGCCACCGCGAGACGTGGGAGGCGCTGCGTGCCGGCTGGGGCGTGGCGCTGGAGGCGCAGGCGCTGACGGCGCTGGACGAGTACGACAGCGCGGCGTTGCTGGAGGCGCTGCATGCCCCGCCGGCGGGCGACCCGACCACGCCGGAGGGCTACCGCGCGCACTTCCGGCTCCTGCGCGATGCGCTGCGCGGCTGGATGGATGGGGTGATCTCGCCGCGCGGCATGCCGACGTACGAGGCGTGGCGGCAGGCGACGGTGGCGGTGCTGGATGAGGTGCGCCGCTCGTGCCGGGGCGACGTGCTGATCGTCAGCAGCGGCGGGCCGATCGCGACGCTGGTGGGGCATCTGTTGGGAGCGCAACCGGAGACGACGATCGAACTCAACCTGCGGCTGCGCAACACGTCGGTGACGGAGGTGGCGCACACGCCGAAGCGCTGCGCGCTGGTGAGCTTCAACACGCTGCCGCATCTGAGCGAGCCGCAGCACCGCGACTGGATCACTTACGCCTGACGGCGCCGCCCTCCGGGACAACCGGTTCAGCGCGCCAGGGGGCCGGCGGCCAGGGTGTCGTCGGGCCGGACGGCGACGGCCTCGAGCAGCAGCCGCGCCAGCGAGCGCGCGGCCGCGGCCAGCACGCGCTCGCCCCAGGCGGCGTCGGCGGCGGCGGCGTCGCCGGCGGCACCCAGCGGGTTGAGGTCCTGCATCGCCCAGGCGAACTTGGCGCTGCGGCCGTTGCCGAGCAGGGCGTACGCTTGCGCGCGCGCCTCGGAGGTGGAGGCGAAGGTGCGCAGCTCGCCGCGGCGCACGCGCTGCGGCGCCAGCGCCAGCATGACGGCGGTCTCGAGCCGGCCGGCGTGTACGCCGAAGCGCTGCTCGTGCGGCGGCAGGTCGGCGAGCAGATCGTGGCCATCGGGCTCCACCAGCGGCAGCTGCCACCACGGCACGCTCCAGACCAGCAAGCCGTGCTGCGCGCGCATCGAGCGCGTGGCCACGTCCAGCAGCCCGACGTGGCCACCGTGGCCGTTGAGGATGACGAACTTGCGCACGCCGGCACGGGCCACGCCGGCGGCCACGTCGCGCAGCAGCGCCAGCGCCGTCTCCGGCGCCAGCGTCAGCGTGCCGGGGAAGGCCGCGTGCTCCGGACTCAGGCCCACCGCCAGCGTCGGCAGCGCGAGCAGCGGGGCGTCGGCAGGCAGGTGCGCGGCGGCGCGCACCAGCAGCGCCTCGACGATGGCGGTGTCCACATCCAGCGGCAGGTGCGGGCCGTGCTGCTCGGTGGCGCCCAGCGGCAGCACCGCCACCGTGCGCGCCGGATCGAGCGCGGCGAAGTCAGGCCAGGCGAGATCGGCCCAGCGGCGCAGGCCGGACGAGGCGGCGGACGTCATGGGCGCATCGTAGCGCAGCCGCGCGTGCCCGCAGCCGGCCCGGTGCTCAGCCGCCCGGCGCGGCTTCGTAGATCCAGCGGCGCGACCACGGCAGCTCCTGTGCGCTGCGGCCGGCCGGGCGGCACAGCACCTGGAAGAGCGCGATCTGGTCGTGCTCGAACGCCCAGGCGCAGCCGGCCAGATAGACGCGCCAGATGCGCCAGATGCGCTCCGGCACCATGGCGCGCAGGCGCTCGCGCTTGGCCTCGAAGGTGGCGCTCCAGCACTGCAGCGTGCGCGCGTAGTGGCGGCGCAGGTTCTCGACGTCGAACGGCTCGAGTCCCCCTTCCTGCATGGTGCGCAGCACGGTGGCGATGTGCGGCAGCTCGCCGTGCGGGAAGACGTACTTGTCGATGAAGCGCCCGCCGCCGTAGGGCGTCTCGCCATCGCCGGGATCGGTGGTGGTGATGCCGTGGTTCATCGCCCAGCCGTCCGGCGCCAGCCGCGCGCGGATGATGCGGAAGTAGTCCGCCAGGTGCTTGAGCCCCACGTGCTCGAACATGCCGACGCTGGTGATGCGGTCGAACGTGCCCTCCACGTCGCGGTAGTCCTGCAGGCGGATCTCGATGCGGTCCGCCAGGCCCGCGGCGGCGACGCGCTCGCGCGCCAGCTCGTACTGCGCCTGCGACAGCGTGATGCCGACGCAGCGCGCGCCGAAGCGCTGCGCCGCGCGCAGCACCAGCGCCCCCCAGCCGCAGCCGATGTCCAGCAGCGTCTGGCCGGGCTGCAAACGGATCTTGGTCAGGATGTGGTCGATCTTCTTGGTCTGCGCGGTGGCCAGGTCCTCGTCGCCGCGCTCGAAGTAGGCGCACGAGTACACCATCGCCGGATCGAGCCACTCGGCGTAGAAGGCGTTGGAGACGTCGTAGTGGTACTGGATGGCCTCACGGTCGAGCTTGCGGCTGTGCGTCAGCCCCTTGACGACGCGCTGCAGCAGCGAGGGTTGGGACGTTTCGCCCTCGGCGGCACGGCGCACCAGCGTGTGCGCCATCGCCAGCACGTCGTCGATGTCACCGTCGACGTCGATGCGGCCCTCGACGTAGGCCTCGCCCAGGCTGTCGAGCGAGGGGTCGAGCAGCGCGGTCAGCGCCGCGGCGTCGCGCACCGTGATGACGACGCGCGGGGCGTCGAACGTGCCCAGGTCCCAGCAGCGCGCCGGCTCGCCGCCGCCCACCCCCCAGCAGACGCGCAACGGCAGGTCGACCTGCTGGCGCCAGCGCTGCACCCAACCGTCGATGGCCTTGTCGATCGAAGGCATGCGTCGTCCTCCACGTCCACACCGACCGTGCGGGATTGTTGGCCAGCGCGCGCGGCTTGTGAAGCCTGCGCGCGACGATGGCCGGGATCGATTTTGGCTATCGGGGGCGATGGCGGACAATCGGTTCCTTCCCCGGGAACCCCCCGGGGATGCGACGGTTCCATGGATGCACGATGAGGACGATGCACGATACGATGCGGCGCGCGGCGCGCGCGCTGGCGACGGGGCTGGTGGCGGCCCTGCTGCCGCTGTGGGTGGCGGCGCAGGGGGGGCTGGCGGGCCTGCCCGGGGTCGGCGCCGCGGCGGGCGCGCCGGGTGAGCGCGCCCGCACCGAGTACGCGCAGGTGCAGCTGCTGGCGCACGCGCCGCAGGGCGTGGCGGCCGGGCGGCCGTTGTGGCTGGGGCTGCGCATTGAGCATGCCCCCGAGTGGCACACCTATTGGCACAACCCGGGCGACTCGGGCCTGCCGATCGAGCTGAACTGGACGCTGCCCGAGGGCGTGCAGGCCGGCGCGATCCAGTGGCCGACGCCGCGCAAGTTTCCGCTCGGGGATCTGGCCAACTACGGCTACGACGGTACCGTGCTGCTGCCGGTGCCGGTGACGCTGCCGGCCGGCTGGCAGGGCGCGAGCCTGCCGGTGCAGCTGCACGCGACCTGGCTGATCTGCCGCCGCGAATGCGTGCCGGAGGAGGCCACGCTGCGGCTGGAGCTGCCCGCGGGCGTGCCGATCGCGCAGCACGCCGCCGAATTCGAGGCCGCGTGGGCCGCCGCGCCGCGCGCGCTGCCGCAGGCGCGCGCCGAGCTGCGCGTGGACGAGGCCGGCCTGCACGTGCACGCCCGCGGCCTGCCGGCGGACTGGCACGGGCGGGCGCTGGAGTTCTTTCCCGAGACGGCCAACCTGATCGCCCCCGGTGCGCCGTGGACGCAGGGCTGGGACGGCGAGACTTGGCGCGCGACGCTGCCGTTCAACCCCTACCGCAGCGAGACGGCGGCACGGCTGGCCTTCGTGCTGGCGCGCGCCGAGGCCGATCACGGCCCGGCGGCCGCCGGCGTGCGGCTGGAGGCCGACGTGCAGGGCACGTGGCCGGCGGTGGCGCTGCCGGACGCGCCGCCGGCCCCCGCACCGGCTCCGACAGTCGCGGCGGGCGCCGGCGGGCCGACGACGCTGGGCCTGACGCTGGCGCTGCTCGGGGCGCTGGCAGGCGGCATGATCCTGAACCTGATGCCGTGCGTCTTTCCGGTGCTGGCGATCAAGGTGATGGCGTTTCAGGCGCACGGGGCGGATGCGCGCGCGCACCGGCTGGGGGGCCTGGCCTACACGGCGGGCGTGATGCTGTCGTTCCTGGCGCTGGGCGGGCTGCTGCTGGCGCTGCGCAGCGCCGGCGAGGCGGTGGGCTGGGGCTTTCAGCTGCAGAACCCATGGGTGGTGGCGGGGCTGACGGTGCTGTTCACCTTCATCGCGCTGAACCTGGCGGGCCTGTTCGAGCTGCGCCAGCTGGCGCCGTCGGGGCTGGCCGGGCTGCAGCTGCGCCATCCGCTGGCCGATGCCTTCCTGACCGGGGTGCTGGCCACCGCGGTGGCCTCGCCGTGCACGGCGCCGTTCATGGGCGCGTCGCTGGGGCTGGCGGTGACGCTGCCGGCCCCGGCGGCGCTGGCGGTGTTCGGCGCGCTGGGGCTGGGCATGGCGCTGCCGTACCTGGCGGCGAGCTGGTGGCCGGGGCTGGCGCGGCGGCTGCCGCGCCCCGGGCCGTGGATGGAGACGTTCCGCCAGGCGATGGCGTTTCCGATGCTGGCGGCGGCGGTCTGGCTGCTGTGGGTGCTGGGGCAGCAAAGCGGCATCCACGGCGCGGCGGCGCTGCTGTTGCTGCTGCTGGCGCTGGCCTGGGTGCTGTGGGCGCTGGGGCGGCGCGCGCGCACGCTGGCGGCGCTGGGGGTGCTGGCGCTGCTGGCGCTGGGCTGGAGCGTCGGGCCGGCGGTGGTGCGCGACGCGGACGGCGCCGCCCCCGCCGCGCAGGCCAGCCCCGCCGACGGCGCGTGGGCGCCGTGGTCGGCGGCGCGCCAGGCCGAGCTGCTGGCCGCCGGGCGGCCGGTGTTCGTCGACTTCACCGCCGCCTGGTGCGTGACCTGTCAGGTCAACAAGGCCGCGGTGCTGCGCGACGCGGCGGTGCTGCGCGACGCCGAGGAGGCCGGCATCGCGCTGCTGCGCGCCGACTGGACGCGGCGCGATGCGGCCATCACGCAGGAGCTGGCCCGGCTCGGGCGCAGCGGCGTGCCGGTGTACGTGCTGCACGTGCCGGGGCGGCCGCCGCAGGTGCTGACCGAGGTGCTCAGCGTGGCGGAGGTGCGCGCGGCGTTCCAGGCGGCGCGGCGATAATGCGCCGCGATCCGCACCACCCGAGCGAACCCCGATGTCCTTTGCCCCGCTGACCAACGACACCTTCCTGCGCGCCTGCCTCGGCCAGGCCACCGAGCACACGCCGATCTGGCTGATGCGCCAGGCCGGCCGCTACCTGCCCGAGTACTGCGCGACGCGCGCGCGCGCCGGCAGCTTCATGGGACTGGCCACCCACGTCGACTTCGCCACCGAGGTGACGCTGCAGCCGCTGCAGCGCTACGCGCTGGATGCGGCGATCCTGTTTTCCGACATCCTGACCGTGCCGGACGCGATGGGCCTGGGGCTGCGCTTCGAGGCCGGCGAGGGGCCGAAGTTCGAGCGCACCGTGCGCAACGAGGCCGACGTGGCGGCGCTGGCGGTGCCGGACATGGAGCGGCTGCGCTACGTGTTCGACGCGGTGACGTCGATCCGGCGGGCGCTGGCGGGGCGCGTGCCGCTGATCGGCTTTTCCGGCAGCCCGTGGACGCTGGCGTGCTACATGGTGGAGGGTGGCGGCTCGGACGACTACCGCCACGTCAAGAGCCTGATGTACCGCCGCCCGGACCTGATGCACCGGCTGCTCGCGGTCAACGCCGACGCGGTGGCGGCGTATCTGACCGAGCAGATCCGCGCCGGCGCGCAGGCGGTGATGGTGTTCGACAGCTGGGGCGGGGTGCTGGCCGACGGGATGTTCCAGCGCTTCAGCCTGGCCTACACGCAGCGCGTGCTGGCGCAGCTGCCGCGCACGCACGACGGCGCCACCATCCCGCGCATCGTCTTCACCAAGGGCGGCGCGCCGTGGCTGGCCGAGATGGCGGCGCTGGACTGCGACGTGCTGGGCGTGGACTGGACGGTGCACCTGGGCCGCGCGCGCGCGCTGGTGGGCGGGTTGCCGGGCGGGCCGGGCAAGGCGCTGCAGGGCAACCTGGATCCGGCGGTGCTGCTCTCGAGCCCCGAGGCGGTGGCCGAGCAGGCGGTGGCGGTGCTGGAGGCGTTCGGTGCCCCGCACACCGACCCGACCCGCCGCGGGCCGACGCACATCTTCAACCTCGGCCACGGCATCAGCCAGCACACGCCGCCGGAGCATGTGCAGGCGCTCGTGGAGACCGTGCACGCGCACTCGCGGCGCATGCGCCAGCGCGGTGCGTGACGCTCGCCTCCGGTGCAACGCGATCGGCCTGTTGTGCACAGCGATGCACCGTCCGGGCGCATCGTCATCCCGCCGGCCGGCGGCAGGACAAACCTCCCGGACACCGATACAAGTGCTTGATTTGCAAGGATTTTTGCGATTGCCATCTTTTTCGGCAGTCTGATGGAACCCTTGCGCGGCAAGGGTTTGCACGCGCGATCCGCAGCCGTTCCACAACGTTATCCACAACTTTGCGGGACAACCCGCCGGCTTCCTGACCGTGCCCGAGTCGCCCTGCCCCTCGCCCCGCGAGCCGTCCGCCGCCGGCGGCGGCGTGGTGCTGACGGTCGTCGTGCCGATGCCGGCGCATGGCGGGCTGGATGCGCGGCTGAGCTACCGCCACCCCCATCCGCTGCCCAGCGGCACGCTGGTGCGCGTGCCGCTGGGACGGCGCACGGTGCTCGGCGTGGTTTGGCCCGAGGCGCCCGACGGCGAGGCGCCGGCGCGGGAGGCGCTGCGCCCGGTGCAGGAGGTGCTGACCGCGCTGCCGCCGCTGCCCGACGAATGGTGCGCGCTGGTGGCGTTTGCCGCCCGCTACTATCAGCGCAGCCTCGGCGAGGTGGCGCTGGCGGCACTGCCGCCGGCGCTGCGCGCGCTCGACGCCGCGGGGTTGCAACGGCGGCTGGCGCGGCGAGCCGACATGACGCCGGCGGCGCCCACCGCGCCCGCCCCGTCGCCGACGCCCGACCAGCAGGCCGCGGTGCAGGCCGTCGCCGAGGCCGACCGGCCGGTGCTGCTGTTCGGCGCCACCGGCAGCGGCAAGACCGAGGTCTACCTGCAGGCCGCCGCGCAGGTGCTGGCGCGCGACGCCCGGGCCCAGGTGCTGATGCTGGTGCCGGAGATCAACCTGACGCCGCAGCTGGAAGCGCGCGTGCGCGAGCGCTTCGGTGCCGCGGTGGTGACGCTGCACTCCGGCCTCACACCCGCGCAGCGGCTGCGCCACTGGCTGGCGGCGCATCTGGGCCAGGCGCGCGTGGTGCTGGGCACGCGCACCGCGGTGTGGACCAGCCTGCCGCGGCTGCGGCTGATCGTCGTCGACGAGGAGCACGACCCCAGTTACAAGAGCCAGGAGGGCGCACGCTACTCGGCACGCGATCTGGCCGTCTACCGCGCCCACCTGCTGGCGGCGCAGGGCTGCCGCGTGGTACTCGGCTCGGCCACGCCGGCGCTGGAGAGCTGGCACGCCGCGCTGCAGGGGCGCTACCGGCTCGTGGAGCTGTCCGATCGTATCGGCGGCGCGGCGCGGCCGGCGCTGCGGCTGCTGGACATGCGCACCCAGCCGCGTGGGGCGCTGCTGGCGCCGGCGCTGCTGGAGGCGATCCAGGCCCGCGTGGCGCGCGGCGAACAGGCGCTGCTGCTGCTCAACCGCCGCGGCTACGCACCGGTGCTGGCGTGCCCCGACTGCGGCTGGACCAGCGGCTGCCCGCACTGCAGCGCGTACCTGGTCTTCCACAAGGACGAGCGGCGGCTGCGTTGCCACCACTGCGGCCACGCCGCGGCGGTGCCGCGTGCCTGCCCGGACTGCGGCAACGTCGATCTGGCGCCGCTGGGTCGCGGCACGCAGCGGCTGGAGGAGCACCTGGAGCAGACCCTGGCCGGTCTGCGGCGCCCCGATGGTGCCCCGGTGCGCGTCGGCCGGCTCGACGCCGACAGCGCGCGCACCCCGCAGCAGCTGCAGGCGCTGCTCGGGCAGGTGCACCGCGGTGAGGTCGACGTGCTGGTGGGCACGCAGATGGTGGCCAAGGGGCATGACTTTCGCCGCATCACGCTGGTGGCGGCGGTCAACCCCGATGCGGCGCTGTTCGCCAGCGACTGGCGCGCACCGGAGCGGCTGTTCGCGCTGCTGCTGCAGGCCGGCGGCCGCGCCGGCCGCGACGCGACGTTCATGGCCGCGCAGGGCAGCCGCGCCGAGCTGTGGGTGCAGACGGCCTACCCGCAGCACCCGCTGTTTGCGGCGCTGGCGCGGCACGACTACCCGGGCTTTGCCGCCCAGCAGTTGGAGGAACGCCGCGCCGCCGGCATGCCGCCGTTTGCGCATCAGGCGCTGCTGCGCGCCGAGGCGCGCACGCTGGAGGCGGCGCTGGCGTGGCTGCAGCTGGCCGCGCAGCAGACCGACGGCCTGCCGGGCCGCGCCCACGTGACGCTTTACGCGCCGGTGCCGATGACGATGGTGCGCGTGGCGGGGGTGGAGCGCGCGCAGCTGCTGCTGGAGTCGGCGAGCCGCCCGGCGCTGCAGGCGTTGCTGGCGGCCTGGACGCCGCGGCTGCACGCGCTGCGCCGCGCCGGGCCGGCACGCGGCCTGCTGCGCTGGGCGATCGACGTCGATCCGCTGGGCTACTGAGCAGGGGCCCGCACCATCACGGCGCCACCGCGCGCTGCACGCCACGCGCCACGGCTGCCGGCAGCGACGGCAGCAGGCCGAGCACGTAGGGCAGCAGGCGCAGCCGCACACCGCGCATCGTGCTGGGCAGGACGGCTTCGATCAGGTGCGGACCGGGTGCGGCCAAGGCGCGCGCGAGCGCCTCCTGCAGCGCCTCCGCGGTGGCGACGCGCTGGGCGGGCACGCCCATGCCCTGGGCCAAGGCGACGAAGTCCAGCGGCGGCTGGGCGAGGTCGAACTGCGCCCGCGCGCGCCGACCGTCGCCGACGGCACCGGTGCGGCGCAGCTCCAGGTTCAGGATGGCGTAGGCGCGGTTGTTGAGCACCACGGTGACCACGTGCAGACCCTCGCGCGCCATCGTCCAAAGCGCCTGCGGCGTGTACATCGCCGCGCCGTCGCCCACCAACGCCAGCACCGGTCGCCCCGGACAGGCGATGGCCGCGCCCACCGCGTTGGGCAGCCCCTGGCCGATCGCGCCACCGGTCAGCGTCAGCACGTCATGGCGCGGCGCGGTGCGCGTGAAGTGCGGCAGCAGCACGCCCGTGGTCTGGCTCTCGTCGACGAGGATGGCATCCGGGGGCAGCACGTGGGCCACGGCGCGCGCCACGCTGGCCGGGCTCAGGCGCCCGCGCGGCCGCGGCACTTGCCGCAGCGGCCACACCATCGGCGCCCGCGCGGGGGCCCGCAGGCGCTGCGCCAGCCGCTGCAGCGCATCGGCCGCGTCCTCCTGCGGGGCGGCCAGCGTGTGCACCGTGCAGCCGGGCGGCACCAGCGAGCCCGGCTTGCCCGGATAGGCGAAGAACGACACCGGCGCGCGCGCCCCGACCAGCACCAGGTGCCGCAGACCCCGCAGCTGGGTACCAGCCAGCTCGGCCAGGTAGGCCAGGCGCGGCAACGGCGGCAACCCGGCACCGCGCTCGATGCGGGCCGGAAAGGTCTCGGCCAGCAGGCGCGCGCCGCAGGCGGCGGCCACGCGCGCGGCATCCAGCTGCGCCGCGGCCCGCAGCGCCCGCCCTCCCAGCAGCAGCGCGGCCGGCTCGCCGCTGGCCAGCGCCCGCGCCACCTGCTCCAGGCGGTCGTCCTCCACCGGCATCGGCGCCAGCGGCGGCGGAGGCGGCGCCGGCTCGGCCCCCTCGCCCCACGAGACGTCGGCCGGCAGGATCAGCGTGGCCACCTGGCCGGGCGGCTGCTGCGCCGCCGCCAGCGCTTGTGCCGCCAGCTGACCCAGCTCCTGCGGGTGGCGGCAGGTGCGCCACCAGCCCGAGACGGCGCGCGCCACGGTCTCGATGTCGGACTGCAGCGGCGCGTCCAGCGGCGCATGGTGCGTGGCGTGGTCGCCGACGATGTTGAGCAGCGGCACGTGCGCGCGGCGCGCGTTGTGCAGGTTGGCCAGCCCGTTGCCCAACCCGCAGCCCAAGTGCAGCAGCGTGGCGGCGGGGCGGTCGGTCATGCGGGCGTAGCCATCCGCCGCACCGGTGGCCACGCCCTCGAACAGCGTCAGCACCGCGCGCATGCGCGGCTCGGCATCCAGCGCCGCCACGAAATGCATCTCGGACGTGCCGGGGTTGGTGAAGCACACCGTCACGCCGGCGTCCACCAGCGTACGCATCAGGGCCTGGGCTCCGTTCACCGTCGATCTCCTCCACACCTCCACCCGCGCCGGCGGTGGCCGAACGCTCAACCTGGCCGCAACCACGCGACCGCGGCGGCGAAGGTCACGAACGCCAGCGCCGTCGAGACCAGGATGATGCGGGCGATGCGGCCGTTGTCGGCGCCCATGCGCTCGGCCAGCAGCGACACGTTGCTGGCGCTGGGCAGCGCGGCGGCCACCACCAGCACCGTCAGCGTCGGTGCCGTCAGCGGCGCGCCGAGCTGCGCCAGCGCCGCACCCAGCAGCAGCACCAGCAGCGGGTGCAGCAGCAGCTTGGCCAGCGCCAGCGGTACGTAGTCGCGCCACGGCATCGGGTGGTCGGCCTGCAGCTGGGAGCGCGCCAGCACCGCGCCGATGGTGAACAGCGCCACGGGGCTGGCGGCGTCGGCCAGCAGCGCCACCGTCTTGTCCAGCGGCGCCGGCAGCGCCAGCTGCCAGGCCGAGGCCAGCGCCCCGGCGCCGATCGCCCACGGCATCGGGTTGCGCAGCACGCCCGCGAGCGCCTGCTTCAGCGCCGCGCGCGCCCCACCCTCGCCGGCGTCCAGCCGCGACAGCGCCAGGCACAGCGAGGTCGTCACCACCATGTCCACGACGATGACGACGATGACGGTGCCGACCGCCTGCGGCCCCAGCAACGCCGCGATCAGCGGCACGCCCATGAAGCCGGTGTTCGGAAACGCCGTCACCAGCGCGCCGAACGCGGCGTCGTTCCAGCCGATGCGGCCGCCCAGCGTCATGGCGACGGCCAGCGCCACCAGCAGCAGCCCGGCCAGCAGCCACGTGCCGGCCACGGTGGCATCCAGCAGCTGCGCGATCGGCGTGGAGGCGCCGAAGCGGTACAGCATCGCCGGCAGCGCGAAGAACAGCACGAAGCCGTTGAGGCCGGGAATGGCCGCCAGCGGCAGCCAGCCGCGCCGCGCCGCCACGTAGCCGGCGGCCACCAGCGCGAAGAACGGCAGCGTGACGAGGAGGATGGCGCCCAGGGTCATGGCGCCGCATCGTAACCGCGGCGATGCGCCGGCGCTGTCACCTCGCGCGCCCTCATCCGCCGTTATCATCGCGCCCCGCCCTGTCCGCGAGCACCGATGCACGACACGCTCAACCCCGCCCAGCTGGAGGCCGTGCACCACCTGCACGGCCCCTCGCTCGTGCTGGCCGGGGCCGGCTCGGGCAAGACGCGCGTCATCACGCACAAGATCGCGCGCCTGATCCAGGCGGGGCTGGCGCCGGAGCGCATCGCCGCCATCACCTTCACCAACAAGGCCGCCGCCGAGATGCGTGAGCGCGCGCGCACGCTGGTCGGCAAGGCCGCGCAGGGCGTGCTGCTGTGCACCTTCCACGCGCTGGGCGTGCGCATCCTGCGCGAGGACGGCGCGGCGCTGGGCCTCAAACCCCAGTTCTCGATCCTGGACACCGACGACATCGTCGGCCTGCTGAAGGACTGCGGCGGCACCACCGACGCCACCACCGCGCGCCACTGGCAGTGGCGCATCAGTCAGTGGAAGGGGGCGGGGCTGACGCCCGAGCAGGCGCTGGCGCAGGCGCGCGACGAGGCTGAAGCCCAGATCGCGCTGGTCATGGCGCGCTACCACGAGCGGCTGGCGGCCTACCAGGCGGTCGATTTCGACGACCTGATCCTGCTGCCGCTCAAGCTCCTGCGCGAGCACGAGGAGGTGCGCCAGCGCTGGCAGCAGCGCCTGGGCCACGTGCTGGTGGACGAATACCAGGACACCAGCGCCGTGCAGTACGAGCTGCTGAAGGCGCTGGTGGGGCACGGCGAGCGGCCCGACCCGCGCCTGACCTGCGTCGGCGACGACGACCAGTCGATCTACGGCTGGCGCGGCGCGACGCTGGACAACCTCAAGCGCCTGCCGCAGGACTTCCCGACGCTCAAGATCATCAAGCTGGAGCAGAACTACCGCTCCACCAACGCCATCCTGCGCGCGGCCAACGCCGTCATCGGCCCCAACCCCAAGCTGTTTCCGAAGACGCTGTGGAGCGCGCTGGGCGAGGGCGAGCCGGTGCGCGTGCTGGCCTGCGACCACGAGGAGCACGAGGCCGAGCGGGCGGTGGCGCGCATCCAGGGCCTGCGCGCGCAGGGCGCGGCCTGGCGCGACTGCGCCATCCTCTACCGCGCCAACCACCAGTCGCGCGCCTTCGAGGTGGCGCTGCGCAAGGCGCAGATCCCCTACCGCGTCTCCGGCGGCACGAGCTTCTTCGACCGCGCCGAGATCAAGGACCTGTGCGCGTGGCTGCGCCTGCTGGCCAACGAGGACGACGACCCGGCCTTCCTGCGCGCCATCACCACGCCGCGGCGCGGCATCGGCCACCAGACGCTGGCGCAGCTCGGGCAGGTGGCCGCGGGGCTCAAGCTCAGCCTGTTCGAGACGCTGTTTGCGCCGACGCTGCAGGCCACGCTGGCGCCCAAGGCGCTGGCCGCGCTGCACGAGTTCGGCCGCTTCGTCAACGAGCTGCAAGACCGCGCGCGCCACGCGGTGGGGCATGAGGCGGCGCGCGCGGTGCTGATGGCGTGGCTCACCGACATCGGCTACGAGCGCCACCTGCACGACCACGCCGACAGCCCGCAGCAGGCCACGCAGCGCTGGGCCAACGTGCTGGACTTCGTGGACTGGATGGTGCAGCGCTGCGGCGGCCAGCTCGACGACACCGGCGGCGTGGCGCTGGAGCGCACGCCGCGCCCGCTGCTGGAAGTGGCGCAGACGGTGGCGCTGATCAGCACGCTGGCCGAGCGCGAGCAGGACCAGGACGCGGTGACGCTCTCGACCCTGCACGCGGCCAAGGGGCTGGAGTGGCCGCACGTGATGCTGGTCGGCGTCAACGAGGGGCTGCTGCCGTTCAAGCCGGACGCCGACGGCGACGCGGCGCAGCTGGCTGCGCGCATCGAGGAGGAGCGGCGCCTGATGTACGTCGGCATCACGCGCGCCCAGCGCATGCTGGTGGTGAGCTGGCTCAAGGCGCGCCGCCAGGGGCGCGAGCGCGTGGCCGCGCAACCCAGCCGCTTCATCGCCGAGATGCAGCTCGACGCCGCCACCGCGCAGGAAGACCCGCGCGCGCGCCTGCGCGCGCTGCGCGAGGAGTTCGCCGCGCGCGCCGCGGCGCGCGCCCGTGCGGCCTGAGCCGTGCGCCCGATGCGGTTGTCACCCCACCGGGGCGCGCTTATCATCAGCTCGCGTATCATTTTCAATCAAGCGATCATGTTTTCAGCATTTCGCCACGCTTGGCGGCGACGCCGCGTCGTGGCCGCCCTGCTGGCGGCCGGTGCGGCGCTGGCCGCGGCCGCCAGCGGTCTGCCCGTGCCGCAGGGGCCCGTGGTGCTGACGGTGGGCGGCGCCATCACGCAGCGCAACCACGGTGCGCGGGCGGCGTTCGACCTCGCGATGCTGGAGGCGCTGCCGCAACACCGCTTCACCACGCGCACGCCGTGGGACGACGGCCCGGTGAGCTTCAGCGGCCCGCGCCTGCGCGACGTGCTGCAGGCCGCCGGCGCGCACGGTCAACGGCTGCGCGCCACCGCGCTCAACGACTACCGCGTCACCATCCCGGTGGACGACGCGCTGCGCTACGACGTCATCGTGGCCACGCGGCGCAACGACGCGCCGATGGCGGTGCGCGACAAGGGGCCGCTGTTCATCGTCTATCCGTTCGACAGCGATCCGGCGCTGCGCGACAAGCGCTTCTACGAGCGCTCGATCTGGCAGCTCAAGGCGCTGGACGTCGAATGACGCCGTCCCACGAAGCGCCGCAGACGGCCGGCGGGCACGCGCGCGAGGGACGGCGCTTTTTGCTGTGGGTGGCGCTGACCACCGCGCTGCTGGCCGCGGGACTGGCGGTGCTGCTGGCGGTGTTCCTGCGCCAGGCGCGCTCGGCCGAGGCGTCGGCGCAGCTGCAGGCCGACTCGCTGACCGCACTGGTGTTCCACCACGAACGCGAATTCCTGCGCCTGCGCGAGGAGGTCGGACTGGCCCTGCAGGGGCCGGCGCCGGACTGGGACGCCTTGGCGCTGCGGCACGAGATCTGGGCCGGGCGGGTGGCGCTGCTGCACGCCAACCCCTCGATGCGGCCGCTCGAAGGGGAGCCGGACTACGAGGATCTCCTGCCGCGGCTGCAGGCGCTGGTGCGGCAGCTCGATACGGCGCTGGCACGGCGCGAGCGCGCGCAGCTCGCGCCGGTGCTGGCGGCGCTGCGCGCGCTCGGTCCGGACGTGCAGGCGCTCAGCGTGCGCGCCAACAGCCGGCTCAGCGAGCTGGTCGACGCCCAGCTGCGCGAGGTGCGGGCGCTGCGCCAGGCGGTGGGCTGGCTGATGGCGGCGCAGGTCGGGGTGCTGCTGGCCGCCGCCGCGGCGCTGGTGCTGCGTCAGCGCCGCCAGGGTGAGGAACGGCGGCGCCTGGAGGCACTGCACGAGGCCCTGCGCCAGGCGCGTGACGCGGCCGAGGCCGCCAACCGCGCCAAGAGCCAGTTCCTGGCCAACATGAGCCACGAGCTGCGCACGCCCTTCAACGGCCTGCTGGGCATGCTGACCATGCTGGAGGACGGCCCGCTGAGCGCCGAGCAGCGCGAGCACCTGCACACCGCACGCGCTTCGGCCGAACATCTGCTGCAGCTGCTCAACGACATCCTGGACCTGTCGGCGCTGGATGCCGGTCAGATGCGCATCCAGCCCGAGCCGGTGGACCTGCCGGCGCTGGTGCGCGAGGTGCGGCGCTGGCTGGAGCCGCAGGCGCGCGCCAAGGGGCTGGCGCTGCACGTGACGATCGACGCCGAAGACGCCCCGCCGGTGCTGGCCGACCCGACACGGGTGCGCCAGATCCTGCTCAACCTGCTCGGCAACGCGGTCAAGTTCACCGAGCGCGGCGAGGTCGCGCTGACGTTGCGCGCCGAACCGCTGCCGGACGGGCGCCTGCGCTGGCGCGCCACCGTGCGCGACACCGGCATCGGCATCGATCCGGGCACGCAGGCGCGCCTGTTCCAGCGCTTCCAGCAGGCCGACCCGGGCATCCGGCGGCGCTACGGCGGCAGCGGGCTGGGGCTGGACATCGCGCGCTCGCTGGCGCGGCTGATGGAGGGCGACATCACGCTGCACAGCGTGCCCGGCGAAGGCTCGACCTTCGAGGCCACATGGGTCACCCCGGTGGCCACCGCCGAAGCCGGCCCGGGCGGCTTTGCGGTGACGCGCCCGGGGTCCTGGGGCGGCGAAGCGGCCGCCGCCCCGGCGCCGGAGGCCTCCGCCGGCGCGTCACCGGCGGCGCGCGGCGCGCGCATCCTGGTGGCGGAGGATCATCCGGTCAACCGCAAGGTGGTCGGCCTGATGCTGCAGCGGCTCGGTCACGAGGTGATCTTCGCCGAAGACGGCCTGCAGGCGGTGGCGCGGGCGGCCGAGGCCGACCTGGACCTGATCCTGATGGACGTGCACATGCCCAACCTCGACGGGCTGGAGGCCACGCGGCGCATCCGCGCGCTGCCCGGCGCGCGCGGGCGCGTGCCGGTGGTGGCGCTGACCGCCGACGTGCTGGACGAAGCGCAGGCGCAGGCGCGCGCCGCCGGCATGGACGCCTTTCTGGCCAAGCCGGTGCAGCGCGCCCAGCTGCAGGCCACGATCGAGGCCTGCCTGGCCGCGGGGCGCGGCGCTACCAGCCCAGCCCCAGCCGCAGCGGCAGGTACACCGCCATCCCCGTGACGATGGTGCCGAGCACTCCGCCGCGCGCGAAGAACCACGCCGCGCCGGCCACGGCGCCGAAGAGGCGCGCGTCCTGCCAGGTGGCGATCAGGCCGCCGTCGCGCATCACGATCTCGGGCACCACCACCGCCGCCAGCGCGGCGATCGGCGCGTACTGCAGGCCGCGCTCGGCCCAGTGCGGCAACCGCCACGGCCGATCGGACAGAAAGAAGAAGCCGCGCGTGACCACCGTCACCGCCGCCAGCGCGACAAAGGCGAGCAGCCGCCAGGGATCGAGTTCGCTCACCGGGCGGCTCCATGCGGGGCAATGGGGGCGCCGCGCAGCCAGCGCGGCCCGTGCGCCTCGGCGATCAGGCAGATCAGCACCGCGGCGGCGATCGCCACCACGATGTTGAGCTTGAGGGGCAGTGCCCAGGCCGTCACCGCGGCGCTGCCGGCCACCAGCGCCGACAGCACGCGCAGGCGCGAGGTGGCCAGCGAACAGGCCACCCCGACCAGCGCCAGCGTGCCGGCAAACCCCAGCCCCCACGCGGTCGGGATGGCGTGGGCCAGCGCGATGCCGGCCAGGCTGGCCGCGTTCCAGGCCAGGTAGTTGAGCCCGCAGCTGCCGGCCAGGTAGGCCTCCTGCGCCTGGCGCTCCTCGGCGTTTCGCCCCGGATGGGGGTAGCGCTTGGCGAAAAACACGTAGGAGAGGTCGCCGGTCAGGTAACCGGTCAGCAGCCGCTGCCCGCGCGGCAGGTGCGCCAGGTAAGGCCGCAGGTGCGCGGAGAACACGACGAAGCGCAGGTTGACGCAGAACGCCGCGGCCAGCACCACCCACAGCGGTGCGCCGGCCACCAGCAGCGGCACCGCGGTCAGCTGCGCGCTGCCGGCGTAGACCAGCAGCGTCATCAGCACCGCCTCCAGTGAGCTGAGCCCACCCTTGACCATCGCCACGCCGGTCATCAGGCCCCAGGCGGCGATGCCGGTGGCCGCGCCGGCCAGCTCCCGCGCCCCCAGCCGGAAGGCCGGGTGACGGCGCAGCGCCGCCGACAGGAAGGAGGTGTGCCAGAACGCCATCGGAACATCCGCCAGGGGCAGCCGGCGCGCGCTCAGGCCGGCGCCGTGAGCGCAAGCCCGGGCCGCAGCGGCACGCCGCGCAGGAAGGCGTCCACCGGCAGGCGCCGCCCGCCGGCGCGCTGCAGCTCGGTCAGCACCAGCACCCCGTCGCCGGTGGCCACGTGCACGCCCCCAGGCCCGGCGGCCAGCACGGTGCCGGGTGCTTCAACAGCGCCCTGGGGGGACGGCGCCGCGTGCGCACGCCACACCTTCAGCGGCGCCCCCTCGAGCCACGCCCACGCGCCGGGCACGGGGTCGAAGGCGCGCACGCGGCGCGCCAGCACGGCGGCTGGCTGCGTGAAGTCCAGCCGCGCCTCGGCCTTGTCGATCTTGGCCGCGTACGTCACGCCCTCGGTGGGCTGCGGTCGCGCCGGCAACGGCCCCCGCTCGGCCTGCGCCAGCGCCTGCACGATCAGGCGCGCCCCCAGCGCCGCCAGCCGGTCGTGCAGCATGCCGGCGCTGTCCTCGGGGCCGATCGGCAACGGCGCGGCCAGCGCGATCGGGCCGGTGTCCAGGCCCTCGTCCATCTGCATGATCGTGATGCCGGTCTCGGCATCACCGGCCTCGATGGCGCGCTGGATCGGCGCCGCACCGCGCCAGCGCGGCAGCAGCGAGGCGTGAATGTTGAGGCAGCCCAGCCGCGGCAGCGCCAGCACCCAGGGGGGCAGGATCAGGCCGTAGGCCGCCACCACCAGCACGTCCGCACGGGCGGCCTGCAGCGCCGCCTGCGCCGCCGCGGCATCCTCGGGGTACCGGCCGTCCAGCCGCAGCCCGCGCGGCTGCGCCAGCGCCCAGCCGTGCGCCAGCGCCAGTTGCTTGACCGGCGAGGGCTGCGGCCGCAGGCCGCGGCCGGCCGGACGGTCCGGCTGCGTCAGCACCAGCACGGGCGGCCAGCCGGCCTCGGCGATGGCCTGCAGGGCCGTGGCCGCGAACGCCGGCGTGCCGGCGAACGCCACGCGCAGGTCGCGCGCGGCCGCCTGCGCCGACGTCAAGGCTGCGCCTCCGCCACCACCGCGTGGCGCGCCCGGCGCGGCGCCGCGCCTGCGCCGCCCTGCCGCGCCGCCTCGCGCTCGGCCTTGAGCAGCTTGCTGCGGATGCGCTCGCGCTTCAGCGGCGAGAGGTACTCGACGAACACCTTGCCCTGCAGGTGATCCATCTCGTGCTGGATGCACACCGCCAGCAGCCCCTCGGCCTCGATCACGCGGCTGGCGCCATGCTCATCGAGCGCGCGCACGCGCACCGCCACCGAGCGCTCCACGCCGTCGTAGATGCCGGGCACCGACAGGCAGCCTTCGTCGCCCTTGCGCTTCTCGGGGCTGGCCCACTCGAGCTCGGGGTTGATCAGGACCAGCGGCTGGTTGCGATCCTCGCTGACGTCGATGACGACGATGCGTTCATGGATGTCGACCTGCGTGGCGGCCAGCCCGACGCCGTTGGCGGCGTACATCGTGGCGAACATGCGGCGCACGATCTCGCGCACGCGGTCGTCGACCTGCGCCACGGGACGCGCGACCTTGTGCAGGCGCGGGTCGGGGTAGCGCAGGATGGGATAGGGTTGCGCGGCGGGGGTGTTCATCGTTGTCGCGATTTTGCCTATTTTCGGGCGGCAGGGCCACCGGCGGCCCCAGGTTGGCATTGCCAGAAGTGGGGGCAACCCGCACAATGGCAAGGGAGGATCGATCATCCATGAACACGACGCGACGTCCACGGGTGCGGCCGCAGCGGGCCGGGGCACTGGCGCTGGCCGCCGCGCTGGCGGCCTGGGCAGGCGGGCAGGCGGCGGGGCAGACCTTCCCGAACTACCCGATCACGCCGCAGCAGCGCAGCACCGCGCAGCAGGTGGCACAGGCCGGGGTGCCGCTGTCGGAGCTGGCCCCGGACGCGCCGGAGCGCTACACCGTCAAGCGCGGCGACACGCTGTGGGCGATCGCCGGGCTGTACCTGAAGAAGCCCTGGCGCTGGCCCGAGCTGTGGGGCATGAACCTGCAGCAGATCCGCAACCCGCACCTGATCTACCCGGGGCAGGTGCTGGTGCTGACGCGCATCGGCGACCGCGCCGTGCTGCAGGTGGCCGACGGTGAGCCGCCGACCGTCAGGCTGTCACCGCGCGTGCGCACCGAGCCGTTGCCGGCGGCGATCCCGGCGCTGCCGCCGGGCGTCATCGAGCCTTACCTGGCCGAGGTCACGGTGGTGGAGCCGACCGCGCACGAGCAGGCGCCGCGCATCGTCGCCGGGCCGGAGCGGCGCGTGCTGCTGGCACGTGGCGACCGCGCCTACGCGCGCGGCCACAGCGGTGCCGGGGCCACCCTGCGCGGCGAGGGGCTGGAGCTCGATGGCGCCGCGGCGCGCGTGCTGGACATCTACCGCCAGGCCCATGTCCTGAAGGACCCCGAGGACGGCACGGTGCTCGGCTACGAGGCGCACCGCATCGGGCAGGCCGTGCTGGTGCGCGGCGAACGCCAGGACGCCGACCCGGACGGCCAGGCGCGGCCGGTGCCGGCGACGGTCGACATCGTGCAGGCGCGCGAGGAGGTGCGGCTGGGGGATCGCCTGCTGCCGGCGCGCCCGCTGGCGCGCGGGCCCTACGTCCCGCACGCGCCGGGTGAACCGGTACAGGGTCGGGTCGTCAAGGTGCACGGCGATGCGGTGCACTTCGCCGGGCAGTACCAGGTGGTCGTGCTCAACCGCGGCCGCGAACACGGCCTGGAAGACGGGCACGTGCTGGCGCTGCTGAAGGACGGCGCGCGCGTGCCCGACCCCACCGACGAGGCGCGCCCGGAGCTGCTGCTGCCTGGCGAGCGCAACGGGGTCATGATGGTCTTTCGTACCTTCGAGCGCGTGGCCTACGCGCTGGTGCTGCAGATCACCGACGGCGTCAAGGTCGGCGACCGCTTCACCAACCCCTGATCCGGCATGGCGCCGCAGGACTGGGAGGACTGGCTGCGCCTGCTGACCACCGACGGCGTCGGCACGGCCACGGCGCGGCGGCTGCTGGCGGCCTTCGGTCCGCCGGGCCAGGTGCTGGCGCAGCCGCTGGCCGAACTCAGCCGCGTGGCCGGCGAGGCGGTCGCCCGGCGTCTGCGCGAGGCGCCCGCCGGTTGGGAGACGCTGCGCGCGCAGACCGCGGCGTGGCTGGCGCAACCGGGGCATCATCTGATCGCGCTGGGCGATCCCGCCTACCCGGCGGCCCTGCTGGCCACGCCCGATCCGCCGGTGCTGCTGCACGTCGCGGGCGACCCGGCGGCCCTGGCGGCGCCGCGCGCGCTGGCCATCGTCGGCAGCCGCCACGCCACGCCGCAGGGGTTGGCCAACGCGCGCGCCTTCGCGGCCGAGCTGGCCGGGCGCGGCGTGGCGATCGTCTCGGGACTGGCCGCCGGCATCGACGGCGCCGCCCATGAAGGCGCGCTGCAGGCCGGCGGCATCACCGTGGCGGTCGTGGGCACCGGCGCCGACCGCGTCTATCCGGCGCGCCACCAGGCGCTGGCGCGGCGCCTCGTCGAAGCCGGCGGGGCCATCGTGAGCGAGCATCCGCTTGGCACGCCGCCGCTGGCGCCGAACTTCCCGCGCCGCAACCGCCTGATCGCCGGGCTGACGCAGGGCACGCTGGTGGTGGAGGCAGCGCTCGGTTCGGGGTCGCTGATCACGGCGGAGCTGGCCGCGCAGATGGGGCGCGAGGTGTTCGCGATCCCCGGCTCGATCCACGCGCCGCAGGCGCGCGGCTGCCACGCGCTGATCCGCCAGGGCGCCAAGCTGGTCGAGACGGTGGAGCACATCGAGGAGGAGCTGCGCGCCGTCTGGGGCCGGCTCGAGACCCCTGCGCCCCGGCCCGGCGCACCCGCCGCCGCGGCGGCATCGGCGGACGAGGGCGATCCGGTGCTGCGCGCGCTCGGGCACGACCCGCTCGACTTCGACGCGCTGCAGGCGCGCTGCGGCTGGGACACCGCGGCGCTGCAGGCGCACCTGCTGACGCTGGAGCTGGACGGCGTGGTGGCGCGCCTGCCCGGCGGGCGGCTGCAGCGCGTCGCACGCGCCTGAGCGCGGCCAGCCGACCCGCCGCCCCCGGAGCGCAGGCCTCCGGCGCCGGAGGCCCCGCGCGCGGTCAGACCACCGCGCCGGCGTTGGGGTCGTTCGGGTCGCCCTTGGTGGCGGGGGCCTTGACGAGATCCTCGCGCCGCACGCCGAGCCACATCGCCACGCCGGCGGCGACGAACACCGACGAGTAGATGCCGAACAGGATGCCGATGGTCAGCGCCAGCGCGAAGTAGTGCAGCGTCGGCCCGCCGAAGATCAGCATCGACAGCACCATCGCCTCGGTGGAGCCGTGCGTGATGATGGTGCGGCTCATCGTGGAGGTGATGGCGTAGTCGATCACCTCGCGCGTCGTCATCTTGCGCTGGCGGCGGAAGGTCTCGCGGATGCGGTCGAAGATGACCACCGACTCGTTGACCGAGTAGCCCAGCACCGCCAGCACCGCCGCCAGCACCGCCAGCGAAAACTCCCACTGGAAGAACGCGAAGAAGCCGAGGATGATGACCACGTCGTGCAGGTTGGCCACGATCGCCGCCACCGCGAACTTCCACTCGAAGCGCACGGCGAGGTAGAGCATGATGCCGGCGATGACGAAGGCCAGCGCCAGCAGGCCGTTTTCCACCAGCTCGCGCCCGACCTGCGGACCGACGTACTCGGTGCGGCGCAGCTCCACCTCGGGGGTGTGCGCGCGCAGCGCCGCCAGCAGCTGCTCGCTCTGCTGGCCGGAGGACAGCCCCTCGCGCAGCGGCAGGCGCAGCAGCACGTCGCGCGCGCTGCCGAAATGCTGCACCGGCACCTCGCCGTAGCCGAGCTGCGCCACCACCGCACGCACCTGGCCGAGGTCGGCCGGCTGCGGGTACGCCACCTCCACCACCGTGCCGCCGGTGAACTCCACCGAAAGGTTGAGTCCGCGCGTGACGAGGAACACCACCGCCAGCACGAACGTGACGAGCGACACCAGGTTGAGCGCCAGCATGTGGCGCGTGAAGGGGATCGTGCGCTGCTGGAAGCGGAAGAATTCCATCGTCGCCCCTTGGGTTTCCCGCGCCGCTCAGGCGCCCTTGCCACCGCCGGCGGGCACCGTGATGCCGATGGCGATCGATTTCAGCTTGCGCTGCCGCCCGTACCACAGGTTGACCAGCCCGCGCGAGAACATCACCGCCGAGAACATGCTGGTCAGGATGCCGATGCAGTGCACCACCGCGAAGCCGCGCACCGGCCCGGAGCCGAACGTCAGCAGCGCCAGCCCCGCCAGCAGCGAGGTCAGGTTGGAGTCGACGATGGTGCCCCAGGCGTGCTCGTAGCCCTTGTGGATGGCCGTCTGCGGCGCCGAACCGTTGCGCAGCTCCTCGCGGATGCGCTCGTTGATCAGCACGTTGGCATCAATGGCCATGCCCAGCGTCAGCGCGATGGCCGCGATGCCGGGCAGCGTCAACGTCGCCTGCAGCAGCGACAGGATCGCCACCAGCAGCAGCAGGTTGAACGCCAGCGCCAGGCTCGAGACGAGGCCGAAGAACGTGTAGTACACGCACATGAACGCCACCACCGCCACGAACCCCCACACGACGCTGTTGAAGCCCATGCGGATGTTGTCGGCGCCCAGACTCGGGCCGATCGTGCGCTCCTCGACGATCTCCATCGGCGCGGCCAGCGCGCCGGCGCGCAGCAGCAGCGCGGTGTCGTTGGCCTCCTGCGTGGTCATGCGGCCGGAGATCTGCACGCGGCCGCCGCCGATCTCGGTGCGGATGACCGGCGCGGTGACGACCTCGCCGCGCCCCTTCTCGAACAGCAGGATCGCCATGCGCTTGCCGACGTTGTCGCGCGTGACGTCGCGGAAGATGCGCGCGCCCTTGCCGTCCAGCGTCAGGTTGACCACCGGCTCCTGCGTCTGGCTGTCGAAGCCCGCCTGCGCGTCGGTGAGGTTGTCGCCGGTCAGGATCACCTCCCGCTTGACGATCACCGGCCGGCCGTTGCGGTCGAGGTAGCGCTCGGAGCCGAACGGCACCGGGGCGCCGGGGTCGCGCTCGGCGGCCAGACCCTCGGGGCTTTCGTCCACCATGCGGATCTCCAGCGTGGCGGTGCGGCCCAGGATGTCCTTGGCCTTGGCGGTATCCTGCACGCCGGGCAGCTGCACGACGATGCGGTCCGGCCCCTGCTGCTGGATCACCGGCTCCGCGACGCCCAGCTCGTTGATGCGGTTGTGCAGCGTCAGGATGTTCTGCTTGAGCGCCTGCTCCTGCAGGCGGCGCGCGGCTTCGGGGCGCAGCGTCAGCGCCAGCACGGTCTCCTCGCCGTCGCGGCGCTGCGCCAGCTGCACGTCGGGCTGCTCGCGCGCGATCAGGTCGGCGGCGCGCGCGGCGGTGTCGGCGTCGCGCAGGCGCACCAGCACCTCGCCGCCCTCGCGGCGCACGCCGCCGTGGCGCACGTCACGGTCGCGCAGCAGCGTGCGCAGCTCCGTCACCAGCGCGTCCAGCCGCTTGGTGGCGGCGGCGGCCATGTCGACCTGCAGCAGGAAGTGCACGCCGCCGCGCAGATCCAGGCCGAGGTACATCGGCTGCGCGCCCAGCGCCTGCAGCCACGCCGGCGTGCGCGGCAGGAGGTTGAGCGCCACCACGTAGCCGGGGTTGGCGGGATCGGGGTTGAGCGCGCGCTCCAGCGCGTCACGCGCGCGGATCTGCTGCTCGGTGGATTCGAAGCGCGCCTTCAGCGTGCCGCCGTCGAGCTGCAGCGCCTGCGGCTGCAGCTGCGCCTGCGCCAGCGCCGCCTCCACGCGCGCCAACGTCCCTTCATCCAGCCGCTGCGCCGCACGCGCGGCGGAAACCTGCACCGCCGGTGCCTCGCCGAAGAAGTTCGGCAGCGCGTAGACGGCGGCCAGCAGCAGCGCCACCGCCAGGATCGCGTACTTCCACCAGGCGTAGCGGTTCACTTGATCGTGCCCTTGGGCAGCACCTGCGCCACCGCGGTGCGCTGCAGCTGCACCTCCACGCCGTCGGCCAGCTCGATGGCGATGTAGGGGTCGCCGAGCCTGGTCACCTTGCCCAGCAGCCCCCCGGCGGTGAGCACCTCATCACCCTTGGCCAGCGCGTCGATCATGGCCTTGTGCTCCTTCTGCCGCTTCATCTGGGGCCGGATCATCACGAACCACAGCACCACGAACATCAGCAGCAGCGGCAGCAGGCTGACCAGCGTGGAGGGGGCGTCGCCGCCGGCGGCGGCCTGGGCGTAGGCGTTGGAGATGAACACGTCGACGTTCCTCGAAGGTCGGCAGAGACGACAAGAAGGCAGGAAAGCCGCCGCGGCGCGCGGCGGTCAAACGGCCATTGTAGCGGGGCGGCCGGTGCGGCGGCCCGCCGCGGTCAGTCCGGATGCGCCTGCGCCACGGCCGGCAGCGGCCGCGCGCGCACGCCCCACAGCACGCCGGCCACCAGCAGCGCGATACCCGCCAGCGCCGTCGGCGCCGGCCACTGGCCGCGCCACAGGTAGGCGTACAGCAGCGCCGCCAGCGTCTCGAACACGATCAGCTGCCCGGCCAGCGCGGTCGGCAGCCGCTGACTGGCGGCGTTCCAGCACAGCGTGCCGAGCCACGAGGCCAGCAGCCCGAGCGAGACCATCAGCAGCACGAACACCTCGGGCCGCGGCCCGAGCGGCTGCACCGGCCCGGTCCCGCGCCAGGCGCTCCACGCCAGCAACAGCGCGTAACCGATGAGCGCCAGCGGCAGCGTGGCCAGCCCCTGCGCGGTGGACCAGGCGCGCGCGCTGCGCTGCGGGTGCGCGCGCAGCCAGTCGGCGTTGCGCAGCGGATACCACGTCCAGCAGGCCACCGCGCCGGCGGCCAGCAGGGCCCCCAGCAGGTAATCCGCCACGCGTCGCGCCGGGTCGGCGCGCACCGCCTGCAGCTCGACGTGGTTGACCAGCGCGATGCCGGCGGCGATCAGCACGAGCGCCGGCAGCAGCCGGCGCCACGGCAGGCGGCCGTCGCGCGCGGCGTCGCGCCGGTTGGCCACCACGGCGATGACCACCGGCAGCGTGCCGATGATGACGGTGGACAGCGGCCCGCCGGTGCGCTGGATCGAACTGGCCAGCAGCAGGTAGTACAGCAGGTTGCCGACCAGGGCCAGCTCCAGCGCGTGCCCCCAGTCGGCGCGGCGCAGGCGGCGCAGCTCGTGGCGGTCGAACCACGCCAGCGGCAGACACAGCAGCCCGAAGGCGAGGTAGCGCCCGACCGTCTGCAGCGCGGCCGGGTAGTCCGGCAGCATCAGCGGGGAGAGGAACACGAGGCCCCACAGCAGCCCGGCGGCCAGCGCCCACGCCACACCGGCGCCCACGCCGCCCGCCGCCCTGCCGATGTCGCCGTCCATCCGCCGCATGCCGCCCCGCCTCCAAGTCCACGAGGGGCGGGAGTGTAGGGGTGGCGCCGCGCTCGGCGCCGGCGGCGGCGTCAGGCGCGCGACAGCGTCAGGCGGCGCGGGCGGCGGGGGCCGGCTCGTCGTCGGCACGGCATGCGCCGGCGCGCCAGCGGCGGCGCAGCTCGTCCCAGCGCGGGCGCGCGGCCTCCAGATGCCGCAGCTTGACGTGGCCGAACCCCCGGACCTGCTCGGGCCAGCGCGCGATCGCCAGCGCCAGCGGCAGCCGCTCGGGCTTGAGGCCCGCCAGCACCTCGTCGATCGCCTGCTCGTACTCGCGGATCAGCGCGCGCTCCAGGCGCCGCTCCTCGGTGTGGCCGAACGGGTCGAGCCAGGTGCCGCGCAGCCGCCGCGCGCGCGCCAGCCAGCGCATCGCCGTCAGCATCCACGGCCCGAACGGGCGCTTGAGGAGTTCGCCGCGCTCGTTGCGCCGCGCCAGCAGCGGCGGCGCGAGATGGAAGGTCAGGTGCGGCGCGCCGTCGAACTGCTCGCGCAGCCGCTGCAGGAAGACGCCATCGGTGTAGAGGCGCGCCACCTCGTACTCGTCCTTGATCGCCAGCAGCCGGCCGTACTGCTGCGCCACCGCGCGCGCCAGCTCGCCACGGCCGCCGCAGGCGCTTTCGGCCTGCTGCACGCGGCGCACCAGCGCCTCGTAGCGCTGCGCGTACGCGGCATCCTGGTAACCGGTCAGATGCTCCACCCAGGTGCGCACGGTCTGCTCCAGCGTCGGCGTGCGGTGCAGCGGCACCACCTGCGCCGGGGTGAGCAGCCGCTGCACCGCGGCCGGGTCGTGCGCGGCGCGCCGGCCCCACTCGAAGGCGGCCTTGTTGGCGGCCACCGCCACGCCGTTCAACTCGATCGCGCGCTCGATCGTCTCGCGCCGCAGCGGGATCCAGCCCTTCTGCCACGCGTAGCCGAGCACCATCGGATTGACGTAGAGCGTGTCGCCCAGCACCTTCAGCGCCAGCGCCTCGGCGTCGAAGGCGCCGACGCCGTCGGCACCCACGGCCTCGGTGATCGCCGCCACGCAGCGCTGCGATGGATTGCGCCAGTCGGGATCCTGCACGAAGGCCGCCGTCGGCGTGGCCTGGGCGTTGAGCGCCACGCGCGTGCGGCCGGGCAGCGTGCGCGCGAGCGTCTCGGCGCTGGCGGCCACGATCGGGTCGCAGGCCAGGATCAGGTCGGCGGCGGCGCCAGGCACCCGGGTGGTGAGGATGTCGTCCTGGCGCGCGCCGATCAGCACATGGCTCCACGTGGCCCCGCCCTTCTGCGCCAGACCCGCCGCGTCCTGCGTCACGATGCCCTTGCCCTCCAGGTGCGCGGCCACGCCGAGGATCTGGCCGATGGTGATGACGCCGGTGCCGCCCACACCGGCCACGACGATGCCCCAGGCGCCGCCGCCCGGCTGCAGCGCGGGCAGCGCCGGCTCGGGCAGCGGCGGCAGGTCCTTGAGGCCGGGGGCGCCCGCGTCACGGCCCGGCTTGCGCGGCCGGGCGCCGGTGACGGTGACGAAGCTCGGGCAGAAACCCTTGACGCACGAATAGTCCTGGTTGCAGGTGCTCTGGTTGATCGTGCGCTTGCGCCCGAGCGGCGTCTCCAGCGGCTCCACGCTCAGGCAGTTGCTCTGCACGCCGCAGTCGCCGCAGCCCTCGCAGACGCGCTCGTTGATGACGACGCGCGCCGCGGCCTCGGGCAACAGGCCGCGCTTGCGGCGGCGGCGCTTCTCGGTGGCGCAGGTCTGGTCGTAGATGATGGCGGTCACGCCCTCGGTGTCGCGGCACTCGCGCTGCACGCGGTCGAGCTCGTCGCGGTGCAGCACCGGCACGTCGGCCGGCAGCGTCAGCGTCACGCCGCCCGGGGTGGCGTGCCGGGCATGGGCGTATTTGGCCGGCTCGTCGGTGACGATGAAGAGCTTGCGCACCCACTCGCTGCGCAGGCTGTGCACGATCTGCAGCACCGAGTGCCCCTCGGGCCGCTCACCGACCGGCTGGCCGCCGGTCATCGCCACGGCGTCGTTGTAGAGGATCTTGTAGGTGATGTTGACGCCGGCGGCGATGGCCTGGCGGATCGCCAGCAGCCCGCTGTGGAAGTAGGTGCCGTCGCCGAGGTTGGCAAAGATGTGCTTTTCGTTCGTGAACGGCTGCTGCCCGACCCATGGCACGCCTTCGCCGCCCATCTGCGTGAAGGCCACCGTGTGGCGATCCATCCAGATCGCCATGTAATGGCAGCCGATGCCGGCCATGGCGCGCGAGCCCTCCGGCACGCGGGTGGAGGTGTTGTGCGGGCAGCCCGAGCAGAACCACGGCAGCCGCTGCGCTTCGCCGCCGTGCAGCTGGATCGCCTGCAGCGCGCGCTCGCGCGCCTCGATCAGCGCCAGGCGCTGCTGCACGCGCGCGGCCACGTCGCTGCCCTCGGGCAGGATGCCGAGCCTGGTCAGCCGCCGCGCCAGCGCGCGCGCGATGATGGCAGGCGTGAGGTCCGCGTTGGCGCGCAGCAGCGTGTGCGCGCTCGGGTTCGGCACCGACCATTCACCGCCGGAGTGGTCGCCCTCGATCTCGTCGAACTTGCCGAGCACGTCCGGGCGCACGTCGGGACGCCAGTTGTAGAGCTCTTCCTTGAGCTGGTATTCGATGACCTGGCGCTTTTCCTCCACCACCAGGATCTCGCGCAGCCCCTCGGCGAAGGCGCGCGTGATCTGCGCCTCCAGCGGCCAGACCACCGCCACCTTGTGCACGCGGATGCCGAGCTGCCGGCAGGTGGCCTCGTCCAGCCCGAGGTCGTGCAGCGCCTGGCGCAGGTCATTGTAGGCCTTGCCGCTGGCGATGATGCCGTAGCGGTCGTGGGGGCCCTCGATGACGTTGTGGTTGAGCCGGTTGGCGCGCACGTAAGCGAGCGCCGCATACCACTTGTAATCCATCAGGCGCGCCTCCTGCTCCAGCGGCGCGTCGGGCCAGCGGATGTGCACGCCGCCCGGGGGCATCTCGAAGTCGTCCGGCAGCACGATGCGCACGCGCTCGGGGTCGATCTCCACCGTGGCGCTGGACTCGACGATCTCCTGGATCGTCTTCATGCCGGTCCACACGCCGGCGTAGCGGCTCACCGCCCAGGCGTGCAGACCCAGGTCCAGGATCTCCTGCACGCTGGCCGGGAAGAACACCGGCAGCCCGCACGCCTTGAAGATGTGGTCGCTCTGGTGCGCGGCGGTGGAGCTCTTGGCGACATGGTCGTCGCCCGCCACCGCGATCACGCCGCCCCACGGCGTGGTGCCCGCGAGGTTGGCATGCTTGAAGACGTCGCTGCAGCGGTCCACGCCCGGCCCCTTGCCGTACCACAGGCCGAAGACGCCGTCGTAGCGGGCGCTGCCGGGCGGGGCGAAGCCGAGCTGCTGCGTGCCCCAGACGGCGGTGGCGGCCAGCTCCTCGTTGACGCCGGGCTGGAAGACGATGTGGTGGGCCTTCAAGTGCTCGCGCGCCTTCCACAGCGCCTGGTCGTAGCCGCCCAGGGGCGAGCCGCGGTAGCCGCTGATGAAGCCGGCGGTGCGCTTGCCGGCCAGCGCGTCGCGCTGGTGCTGCAGCATCGGCAGGCGCACCAGGGCCTGGATGCCGCTCATGAAGGCACGGCCGCGCGCCAGGGTGTACTTGTCATCGAGCGTGACGGCGGCCAGCGCGCGCTGCACGGACTCGGGCAGGGGTGCGGACATGGCAGAGGTCTCCTGAGATCGAAACGGGCCGGTGAGCCCCCAACCGGACGGCGGGCCTGCCAAGAACGCCCGCGGCCACCGCGCGCCGGGATCGCCGGCGGCGGTACCTGCTCGCTGCTTGCGCGCCCGTCCGGGCTCGACCCTGCAGTGTAGGCGGCAGGTCCCGGGGCCGGCGCAATTCCCCACCCGCCGCCGGGACATTCCGCGGGAAAACCCGGACTCTGCGCCGGCCGACCGCGCCCGCTGCGCCGGGTCCGCCGCCGCGTCACGACCCGGTGCTACAGTGATGCCACCCCATCGCGCGATCGCATGGACGTCGTCGAACCCGTCTCCGCTGCGCCGCCCGGCCATCCCGCCGTGCGCGCCCTGCGCACCGCCGCCGGCACGGCGCTGGCTTACGCGCTGGCCGGCTGGCTGGCGCTGCAGCTGCGCGTGCCGCCGGACTACGCGATCGTGGTGTTCTTTCCGGCCGGGGTGGCCGCCGGCGCGGTGCTGACGCGTGGGCGCGCGGCGCTGCCGGGGGTGCTGCTGGGATCGCTGGCGGTACAGGTGATGGCGCATCAGGCCGTCGGCGCCGACTGGCGGCACTGGGGCGTGCTGATACCGGCGCTGGGGGCGGCGGCGATGGCGGCGCTGTCGGCTTGGGCGGTGCGGCGCTGGGTGGGCTATCCCTCGGCCCTGGACGAGCCGCACCAGGTGCTGCGGCTGCTGTTCGGGGTGCTGCCGGCCAGCAGCCTGCTCAACGCCAGCGTGTCGGTGCCCGCGCTGGTGCTGCGCGGCGTCATCGCCCCCGGCGACGCGCTGGGGCAGTGGGCCAGCTGGTGGATCGGTGACACGCTGGGGGCGACGCTGCTGGTGCCGCTGGTGCTGGTGCTGCTGGGCGAGCCGCGCGCCGCGTGGTGGGGGCGGCGCTGGGGGGTGG
>NZ_VJND01000002.1 GCF_007556605.1 Tepidimonas sediminis
CGCTACCCCCACCCCCCGCACCCCCGACCCCGACAAGGCCAAGGCCCTGCAGGCCGCGCTGGCGCAGATCGAGAAGCAGTTCGGCAAGGGCACCATCATGCGCCTGGCCGAAGGCGAGAAGGTCGAGGACATCCAGGTCGTCTCCACCGGTTCGCTCGGGCTGGATCTGGCGCTGGGCGTCGGCGGCCTGCCGCGCGGGCGCATCATCGAGATCTACGGGCCTGAGTCCTCCGGCAAGACGACGCTGACGCTGCAGGTCATCGCCCAGATGCAGAAGCAGGGCGGCATCTGCGCCTTCGTCGACGCCGAGCACGCGCTGGACGTGCAGTACGCGCAGAAGCTCGGGGTGGACCTGTCCAACCTGCTGATCAGCCAGCCCGACACCGGCGAGCAGGCGCTGGAGATCGTCGACAGCCTGGTGCGCTCCGGCGCGGTCGATCTGATCGTGGTGGACTCGGTGGCGGCGCTGACGCCCAAGGCCGAGCTGGAAGGCGACATGGGCGATGCGCTGCCGGGTCTGCAGGCGCGCCTGATGAGCCAGGCGCTGCGCAAGCTCACCGCCACGATCAAGAAGACCAACTGCATGGTCATCTTCATCAACCAGATTCGCATGAAGATCGGCGTGATGTTCGGCAGCCCCGAGACCACCACCGGCGGCAACGCGCTCAAGTTCTACGCCTCGGTGCGCATCGACATCCGCCGCACCGGCTCGATCAAGAAGGGCGAGGAGGTCATCGGCAGCGAGACCAAGGTCAAGGTCGTCAAGAACAAGGTCGCCCCGCCGTTCAAGACCGCCGACTTCGACATCCTCTATGGCGAAGGCATCAGCCGCGAGGGCGAGATCGTCGATCTGGGCGTGCAGTACAAGGTGATCGAGAAGTCGGGCGCCTGGTACGCCTACAACGGCGAAAAGATCGGCCAGGGGCGCGAGAACGCGCGCGAGTTCCTGAAGGAAAACCCCGACCTGGCGCGCGAGATCGAGAACAGGATCCGCGCCGCGGTGGGCGTGGCGGCGCTGCCGGCGGTGGCGCCGGACGACGAGGTGGAGCCCGACCTGTCGGCGCTGGACGAAGTGTGAGGCCGCGATGGCCGCTGCCGCCCCGACGCTGAAGGCGCGTGCGCTGCGGCTGTTGGCGCGGCGCGACTACACGCGCCAGGAGCTGGCACGGCGGCTGGCGCCGCACGCCGCCGACGCCGAGGAGCTGGAGGCGGTGCTGGACGAGTGCGCGCGGCGCGGCTGGCTGGACGAGGCGCGGGCGCTGGAGGCGCACCTGCACCGCCGCGCGGCAGGGCGCGGCCGCGCCCTGCTGCAGGCCGAGCTGCGCGCGCGTGGCCTCACCGACCCGCAGTTGCTGGAGGAAGCCGACGCGCGCCTCGCCGCCACCGAGGCCGAGCGCGCGCAGGCCGCGTGGGCGCGCCGCTTCGGCGCCGCGCCGCGCGACGCCGCCGAGCGCGCGCGCCAGCTGCGCTTTCTGCTCGCGCGCGGCTTTGCGCCGGAGGTGGCGCGGCGCACCGTGCCGCGCGCCGGCGCCGCGGCCGACGGCGACGCGCCGCAGCGTCTCTCCGTCGATCCCGACGCCGCCTGAGGTGCGGGGCCCCCTGCACCGCGCCGTCAGGAGGCGGGTGTAAGATCCGAACGCGGGGGTCGGTCAGCCCGTCCGGGGCCACCCCGGTGCCGCGTCAGACCGCCCACACCGTCCGAGGAATGCCCGCATGCGCGTCAACCTGCCCGTCACGCAGAAGGCCTATGATTTTCCTGCCGACCAGACGCTGATCTCGGTCACCGACGTCAAGGGCCGCATCACCTACGCCAACAACAACTTCGTGGCGGTCAGCGGCTACACCCGCGAGGAGCTGCTCGGCCAGCCGCACAACATCGTGCGCCACCCGGACATGCCGGAAGAGGCGTTCCGCGACATGTGGCACACCATCCTCGAAGAGGGGCGCCCGTGGACCGGCATCGTCAAGAACCGGCGCAAGAACGGCGACCACTACTGGGTGCGCGCCAACGCCACGCCGGTGCGCGAGGGCGACCAGATCGTGGGCTTCCTCTCGGTGCGCACCAAGCCATCGGCCGAGGAGATCGCGCAGGCCGAGGCGCTGTACGCGCGCATGCGCGCCGAGGCGCAGGCCGGCCGGCTGCGCACGCGGCTGCAGGGCGGCGAAGTGGTGCGTGCCGGCTGGCTGTTCGCGCTCGGGCGCAAGCTGCGCCCGGGTCTGCGCGGCCGCATCCTGATCGCCGTGGCGCTGGCTGGCCTGCTGCCGGTGGTGGGCAACGTCATCGACTGGCCGTGGTGGGGCGATGCGCTCAGCGCCGTGGTGATGGTGGCGTTGTCTGCGGTGCTGCTCGAATTCACCTTCATGCGGCCGCTGCGCCGCATCGTGCGCCAGGCCGAACACCTGGCCTCCGGTGACCTGGTCGAGCCGGTCGTCGTCGACGCGGAGCACGAGCTGCGCCGCATCCAGCTGGCGCTGCAGCAGGTCGAGGTGGGCGTGCGCACGGTGGTGCGCGACATCCGCCACGAGGTGGCCAACCTGCGCGGCGGCACGCAGGAGATCGCCGCCGGCAACCAGGACTTGTCGCACCGCACCGAAAACGCCGCCGCGAGCCTGGAGCAGACGGCGGCCTCGATGGAGGAGATCAACGGCACCACGCAGGAGACCGCTCGGCTTGCCGACCAGGGCGTGGCGCTGGCGCGCCAGACGCTGGAGCTGGCGCGCGCCGGCAGCGAGGCGGTGGGGGCGCTCTCCGGCACGATGCGCGAGATCACCGATTCGTCGCAGCGCATCACCGACATCATCCAGGTCATCGAGGGCGTGGCGTTCCAGACCAACATCCTGGCGCTCAACGCCGCGGTGGAGGCCGCGCGCGCCGGCGAAGCGGGCCGCGGCTTTGCGGTGGTGGCCGGCGAAGTGCGGGCGCTGGCCCAGCGCACGGGCGAAGCCGCCAAGCAGATCCGCCAGCTGATCACCGAATCGCGCGAGCGGGTGCTGGCGGGCGACGCCCGCACCGCCGAGGCCAACGAGCGCATGGCCGCGGTGATGGAGGCGGTGCAGCGCGTGGCGCGCATGTTCGAGGACGTGCACCACTCCGCCAGCGAGCAGACGCAGGGCGTGGCGCAGATCGCCGAGGCGATCGCCAACCTCGATGCGATCACGCAGCAGAACGCCGCGATGGTGGAGCAGCTCGCCGCCGCCGCCGTGTCGCTTGACGAGCAGGTGGGGGTGGTGCACGGCACGATCCGGGTGTTCCGCCTCACGCCCAAGGACAAGCTGCTGGTCAAGGAGGACGCGGTGGCGCTGCGCAAGCAGGCGCAGGCTCATGCCACCGATCCGGACCAGCTCGACTTCGACGCCGCCATCAAGGCCCACCAGCAGTGGCGCATCAGGCTGCGCAACGCGATCCTGAAGGGCGAAAAGCTCGACGTGGCCACGATCCGGCGCGACGACTGCTGCGCGGTGGGCAAGTGGATCTACGGCGCCGGCGGTCGGCAGTGGGGCCACCTGCCGCTGTTTCCGACGCTGGTGGAGCAGCACAAGAAATTCCACCAGGAGACCGGCCACATCGCCGAGCTGGTCAACGCCGGCAAGATGGACGAGGCCAACCGGCTGCTGCAGGGCGAGTCGGCCTTCATCCGCGCCGGCCGCGCGGTGGTGGACACGCTGCAGAAGCTCAAGGCGATGGTGCAGGGGCAGGCCAAGTCGGCGCAAATCCAGCAGCGCGCCGCCCCGCCCGCGCCGAAGGCCCTGCCAGCCACGCCCAAGCCGGCCGCGGCGCCGCGGCCGGGCGGCGGGGCCGCGGCCAAGCCGGCCCCCGCCACCACGGCCGACGACGGCGAGTGGGAGACCTTCTGACGGGGCGGGCCGGGGCGACGCGGTGCCGGGCGCCGCGCCGCACCCTTCAGCCGAGCCAGCGCCGCAGCCGCGCGATCGCCTCCTCGAGGTCGGCATGCGCGGTTGCGAGGGAGAAGCGCACGAAGCGGCCGCCATCGGCGGCGCCGAAGTCCGGGCTGGGGGTGACCACCACCTGGGTGCGCTCCATCATGGCGCGCACGAAGCCTTGGCTGTCGGTGACGCCGGCGCGCGCGAACAGCGGGCTGGCATCGGCCCAGACGTAGAAGGCCCCATCCGGCTCCACCGGCACCTCAAAGCCCAGCGCGCGCAGCGCGGGCACGAAAGCGTCGCGCCGCGCGGCGTACTCGGCGCGGCGGTGCTCGCACTCGGCCAGCGTTTCGGGCTCGAAGCACGCCAGCGCCGCGTGCTGGGCGAGGGTGTTGGCGCAGATGTAGTGGTTCTGTGCCAGCCGCTCCACCACCGGCACCAGCGGCTCGGGCAGCACCAGCCAGCCCAGCCGCCAGCCCGTCATGCCGAAATATTTGGAGAAGCTGTTGACGCTGATGACGTCCTCGCCCAGCGCCAGCGCGCTCTGACCGAAGCGCGCGTCGAACGACAGGCCCAGGTAGATCTCATCGATGACCAGGGCGCCGCCGCGCCGCCGCACGGTGTCCAGCACGCCGCGCAGCGCCGCGGCGTCGATCGACGTGCCGGTCGGGTTGGCGGGCGAGGCCAGCATCACGCCGCGCGTGCGCGATCCCCATGCCGCGTCGAGTTGCGCGGCGGTGGGCTGGTAGCGCGTGGCCGCCGCGGTCGGCAGCAGCGTCGGCGTCACGCCCAGGCTCGCCAGGATCTGCCGGTTGCACGGGTAGCAGGGGTCGGGCAGCAGCACCTCGTTACCGGCGTCGAACAGCGCCAGCGCCGCCAGCTGCAGCCCGGCCGACGCCCCCGCGGTGATCACGATGCGGCTGGCCGGCACGCTCAGCCCGAAGCGCTGCGCATACCACGCCGACAGCCGCTCGCGCAGGGCATCGAGCCCCAGCGCCGGCGTGTATGGGGTGTGGCCGGCGCGGATGGCCGCCTGGGCGGCTGCCTGCACCGCCGCCGGGGCGCCGAAGTCCGGCTCACCGATGTTGAGGTGCAGCATGCGCGGCGCCGCGGGCGGCAGCGTGGCCGCCAGGGCCGCCGCCTCCTTGGCCACCTGCATGACGAGGAAGGGCGCCACGGCCCGGGCGCGCGCGCTGGGGGAGGGAGTGGGCAGGGGGGTGGTGCTCATTTGCCGATGCAGAAGCGCGAGAAGATCGCACCCAGCAGGTCGTCGGCGCCGAAGGCGCCGGTGACGGTGCCGAGGGCTTCCTGCGCCAGGCGCAGTTCCTCGGCCAGCAGCTCCAGCGCCGGCGCCGGGCCGTGCAGCTGCTGCGCGGCGGCCTGCAGGTGGGCCTGCACGCGCCGCAGCGCCTCGACGTGGCGTTGCCGCGCGCTGTAGAGGCCCTCGGGCGTGTGGCGCTCGAAGCCGACCACCTCGAGCAGTCGCTGGCGCAGGGCCTGCAGCCCCGCGCCGCTGCGCGCGGACAGGCGCACGCCGCCGTGGCCGTCTGCACCGGGTTCCACGCCGGCGGCGTCGGCCTTGTTCCAGACCTCGATCACCGGCACCTTCTCAGGCAGGCGGGCGCGGATCGCCGCGTCGGCCTGGGCGTACGCCGGGTCGTGCGCGCGCGTCAGGTCGTGCACGAACAGCACCGCGTCGGCCTGCGCGATGCGCTGCCAGGCGCGCTCGATGCCCAGGCGCTCGACCTCGTCGACCTCGGCGCCGTCGCGCAGCCCGGCGGTGTCGATCACGTGCAGCGGCACGCCCTCGATCTGGATCGCCTGCTGCACGACGTCGCGCGTGGTGCCGGCGATCGGCGTGACGATGGCCACCTCCGCCTGCGCCAGCGCGTTGAGCAGCGAGCTCTTGCCCGCGTTGGGCTGGCCGGCGATGACCACGTGCAGCCCCTCGCGCAGCAGCGCGCCCTGCCGGGTGCGCGCCAGCACCTCCGCCAGCTGCGCCTGCAGCCGCTCGAGTTGCCCCTCGGCGTCGGCCTGGCGCAGGAAGTCGATCTCCTCCTCGGGGAAGTCGAGCGTGGCCTCGACCAGCATGCGCAGCTGCACCAGCGCCTCGTGCAGCGCCTGCACCGCGTGCGAGAACGCGCCGGCCAGCGAGCGCGCGGCGCTGCGCGCGGCGGCCTCGGTGCTGGCGTCGATCAGGTCGGCCACCGCTTCGGCCTGCGCCAGATCCAGCTTGCCGTTGAGAAAGGCGCGTTCGGTGAACTCGCCGGGCCGCGCCAGCCGCAGCCCGGGCAGGCGCGGCCGGCCGCTTTGCGGATCGGGCTCGGTGGCGGCCTGCAGGCAGCGCTGCAGCAGCAGCTGCAGCAGCACCGGCCCGCCGTGCGCCTGCAGCTCCAGCACGTCCTCGCCGGTGCAGGAGTGCGGCGCCGGAAACCACAGCGCGATGCCGTGGTCCAGCGCCGTGCCGTCGGCGTCGAGGAACGGCCCGTAGTGGGCGTGGCGCGGGCTGAGTGCGCGGCCCAGCAGCGGCGCGTGCAGCGCCGCAAGGCCCCGGCCGCTCAGGCGCACGATGCCCACCGCGCCGCGGCCCGGGGCCGTGGCCACGGCCACGATCGGCTCGTCATGGCGCGGCAGCATCGCCGGGCGTTACTTGAACTTCGGCAGGTTGAACTTCAGCGGCACGCCCATCGTGTGGTTGATGTAGGCCTGCTGCGCGATCGTCAGCACGTTGTTGACGATCCAGTACAGCACCAGCCCCGCGGGGAAGAAGAAGAACATCACGCTGAAGACGAGCGGCATGAGCCACATCAGCTTGGCCTGCAGCGGATCGGGCGGCAGCGGGTTGAGCGCCGTCTGCACCACCGTGCTCAGCGTCATCACCAGCGGCAGCACGTAATACGGATCGGGCGAGGACAGGTCCTCGATCCAGCCGATCCACGGCGCGTTGCGCATTTCCACGCTGGCCAGCAGCACCCAGTACAGCGCGATGAACACCGGGATCTGGATCAGGATCGGCAGGCAGCCGCCCAGCGGGTTGACCTTCTCCTCGCGGTACAGCCGCATCATCTCCTGCTGCAGCAGCTGCGGCTTGTCCTTCAGGCGTTCGCGCATCTCCATGATGCGCGGGTTGATCGCCTTCATCCTGGCCATGCTGCGGTAGGCGCTGGCGTTGAGCCAGTAGAACGCCGCCTTGATCAGCACCACCAGCAGCACGATCGCCCAGCCCCAGTTGCCCACCAGCGCGTGGATCTTTTCCAGCAGCCAGTACAGCGGCTTGGCGATGATGGTCAGCCAGCCGTAGTCCTTGACCAGCTCCAGCCCCGGCGCCAGCCGCTCCAGCACCTTCTCTTCCTGCGGGCCGATCACCAGCTGCGCCGAGCTCGCTTGCGTGGCGCCGGGTTCCACCGTCAGCGCCGGCCCGATCTGGCCGACCGCGTACAGGTTGTCGACCTTGCGTGCGTAGTTCTCGCGCTCGATGCCCTGCGGCAGCAGCCAGGCGCTGAAGAAGTAGTGCTGCACCATCGCCACCCAGCCGTCGCGCGCCTGCCGCTGCAGGTCGGCGCGGCCCTTGTCGAGGTCGGCGAACTCGATCTTCTGATACTTGCCTTCGCTGCTGTAGACCGCCGGGCCGGTGAAGGTGGTGTAGAACGGCGTCTCGCTGCCGGCCTTGAGGCCGTCGCGCAGCAGCTGCTGGTACGGGCGCACGCGCGCGGGCGCCTCCCCCTGGTTGACGATCTCGTGCCGCACGTCGAGCACGTAGCTGCCCCGCTGCAGGCCGATGCGCTTGCGCAGCACCAGTCCGTCGACCGGGTCGGACTCGAACACGAGCTCCAGCCGGTCGCCGCCTTCGGGCAGCTCGATCGGGCCGCCGGCGACCGGGCTGACCAGCCGCATCGGTGTCTTGTGGTTGGGCGCGGCGCGTCCCTCGCCGATCAGCCCCGATTGCGCGACGTAGAGCCGCTGACCGTCGTCGACCAGCAGCTGCAGCGGCGTGAACGACTGCCGCAGCGCCTTGCCGGTCTCGGCGGCGTGCTTGAGCAGCCGGGCGCCGGCGACGGTGGCGCCCTCGCTGTCGAACGTCAGTTCCAGCACGTCGGTGCGCACGACGTGGCGCTGGCGCGGGATCGGCGTCGCGGCCGCCGGGGCCGCGCCGGGCGGCGTGGCGCTGGCGACGCCGGGCTGCGGCACGCTGGTCTGGCCGCCGGAGGCGCCGTCGGCCGGGGCGGTGGCGGCTGACCGCGGCGCGCTGGACGGGAAGAAGGTGGCGGGCTGGCCATGGTGCACCTGCCACCGGTCCCACAGCAGGATCAGCGAGAAGCCGAAGATCACCCACAGGATGGAGCGGCGGATGTCGTTCATGACGTCGTCGGGGGATCGGAAGGGGAGGAAGGTGCGGCCCAGTCGAACAGGCGCGGCGCCCGCGCCGGCACCGGATCGTGGCCGCCGGCGCACCACGGGTGGCAGCGCAGGATGCGTCGTGCCGCCACGTAGCCGCCCGCAGCGGCGCCGTGGCGCCGCAGCGCCTCCAGCGCGTAGGCCGAGCAGCTCGGCGTGAAGCGGCACGCCGAGCCGACCCAGGGGCTGAACAGCAGCCGGTAGCCGCGCACCAGCGCGATCAGCGCGGCCTGCGGCAACCGCGCCAGCGTCGCCAGCGGTCCGCCGGAGATCATGGCCGCGCTCCAGCGTACCCGGCGGCGAGCCGCTGCCGCAGCCGCGCCCCGAGCAGCTGCATCAGCTCGGCGCGCACCGCGCGCCGCAGCGGCGCCGAGGCGGCACTGGGGAATTCCGTGGTCGGCCAGCCGCGCTTGAGCCGCAGCACCCACGCGCCGGGCGGCGGGGGCAGTATGGCGGCCACGGCGCGTGCCTGACGCTTGATCAGGTTGCGCGTGACGGCGCGGCGCGCCCAGCGCCGCGGCACCACCAGGCCGAGCCAAGGCCCCGGCGCGGCCGGCAGCATCGGCTGCCCGCCCGCGTACGGCCACGGCACGCCGTGCAGCGCGAAGTGGGCCGTCTGGACCATCGGCGGGGTGGCGAGCACGGCCTCGAACTGCGCGCGCCGCCGCAACGGCTGCGGCCGCGGCGCGGGGGCGGGGCTGGCCGGGGCGGCGCTCACCGCGGCGGCGCCGGCGCTCAGACGGCCAGGCGCTTGCGGCCCTTGGCGCGGCGGGCGTTGATGACCTTGCGGCCGCCGCGCGTCTTCATGCGGACGAGAAAGCCATGCGTGCGGGCGCGACGGACTTTGGAGGGTTGGTAGGTGCGCTTCATGGAAATCGGCTCGTGGTCAAAGGGGCTACGTCCAGCGAAGGCGCGCCAGCCGGCAGCCAAGACCGGCAGCGCACGAAAACCCTCAATTATGGCAAAAGCCGCGCCGCACTGCCACACGACCGGTCCGGGCGGGGCGGCCGTGCCGGCGTGGCGGCAGGGTCATCCCGCTGTGGATAACTGGTGCGGCCGGCTACAATCCCGGCCAGTCATGAGTTCCGTGCGCTCCGTTTCCGATTCCGCCGAGGCGCGCCGCCCCGAGGCAGGGGCCGACCTGTGGTCGGCCTGCCTGCAGCGGCTGGCCCAGGAGCTGCCGGCGCAGCAGGTCGGCACCTGGCTCAAGCCGCTGGTGGCGCGCGTGGCCGACGACGGCTCGCGCGTGACGCTGACGGTGGCCAACCGCTTCAAGCTCGACTGGGTGCGCGCGCAGTACGCCGGCCGCATCAGCGCGGCGCTGCAGGAGCTGGCCGGCCAGCCGGTGGCGCTGGAGCTGGTGCTGGCCCCGCGCGAGGCGCCGGCGGCGCCGGCCGGCCGCGCGCCCGGGGCGCGCGCGGCGCTGCCGCTGCGCGCCGAGGCCGCGCTGCCGCCGCTGGCCGAATCCCCGGCAGCCGAGACGCCGCCGGCCGAACACCGCACGCGCCTGAACCCGGCGCTGACGTTCGCCACGCTGGTGGAGGGTTCGGCCAACCGCATGGCGCGCGCCGCGGCGATGCACGTGGCCTCCAGCCCCGGCCAGCTGTATAACCCGCTGTTCATCTACGGCGGCGTGGGCCTGGGCAAGACGCACCTGGTGCACGCGATCGGCAACCAGCTGCTGGCCGAGCGGCCCGAGGCCAAGGTGCTGTACGTGCACGCCGAGCAGTTCGTCTCGGACGTGGTCAAGTCGTACCAGCGCAAGACCTTCGACGCCTTCAAGCAGCGCTACCACAACCTGGACCTGCTGCTGATCGACGACGTGCAGTTCTTCGCCAACAAGGACCGCACGCAGGAGGAGTTCTTCAACGCCTTCGAGGCGCTGCTGGCCAAGAAGAGCCACATCGTGATGACCAGCGACACCTACCCGAAGGGGTTGACGGACATCCACGAGCGGCTGGTGTCGCGCTTCGACTCCGGGCTGACGGTGGCCATCGAGCCGCCGGAGCTGGAGATGCGCGTGGCCATCCTGATCAGCAAGGCGCAGGCCGAGGGCGCCACGATGCCCGAGGACGTGGCCTTCTTCGTCGCCAAGAACGTGCGCTCCAACGTGCGCGAGCTGGAAGGCGCGCTGCGCAAGATCCTGGCGTATGCGCGCTTCAACCAGCGCGAGGTCTCGATCGCCGTGGCGCGCGAGGCGCTCAAGGATCTGCTCAGCATCCAGAACCGCCAGATCAGCGTCGAGAACATCCAGAAGACGGTGGCCGACTTCTACAAGATCAAGGTCGCCGACATGTATTCGAAGAAGCGGCCGGCGGCCATCGCGCGGCCGCGCCAGATCGCCATGTACCTGGCCAAGGAGCTGACGCAGAAGAGCCTGCCGGAGATCGGCGAGCTCTTCGGCGGGCGTGACCACACCACCGTGCTGCACGCGGTGCGCAAGATCGCCGCCGAGCGCCAGGTCGACAGCGAACTCAACCAGCAGCTCCACGTGCTGGAGCAGACCTTGAAGGGGTAACCCGCGCATGATCGTCCTGCAAGCGACGCAAGAGCGGCTGCTGGCCGCGCTGCAGTCCGTCAGCGGCATCGTCGAGCGCCGCCACACCGTGCCCATCCTGGCCAACGTGCTGATCCGCCGTGACGGCGGCGTGGTGCAGTTCACCACCTCGGACCTGGAGATCCAGATCCGCGCCAGCGCCGACTTCGGCGGCGACGCCGGGCCCTATGCCACCACGGTGGGCGCGCGCAAGCTCATCGACATCCTGCGCACGCTGCCGGCGGAGCAGACCGTCACGCTGGACGCCAGCGGCGGGCGCGTGGTGCTCAAGGCCGGCAAGAGCCGCTTCACGCTGCAGACGCTGCCGGCGGAGGACTTCCCGCTGGTGCAGGAGTCGCCCGCGTTCGGGCCGGCGTTCGCGGTGCCGCAGAAGGTGCTCAAGCGGCTGCTGGCGCTGGTGTCGTTCGCGATGGCGGTGCAGGACATCCGCTACTACCTCAACGGCGTGCTGTTCGTCGCCGAGGGGCGCACGCTGACGCTGGTGGCCACCGACGGCCACCGGCTGGCGCTGGCCAGCGCCGAACTGGAGGTCGAGGTGCCGCGCCAGGAGGTGATCCTGCCGCGCAAGACGGTGCTGGAGCTGCAGCGCCTGCTGGCCGACCAGGACGAGCCCATCGAGCTGCGCTTCGCCAGCAACCAGGCCAAGTTCACGCTCGGCGGCCTGGAGTTCGTCACCAAGCTGGTGGAGGGCCGCTTCCCGGACTACCAGCGCGTGATCCCCACCGCGCACCGCAACGTCGTCGTCCTCGGTCGCCTGCCGCTGCTGGCGGCGCTGCAGCGCGCCGCCATCATGACCAGCGACAAGTTCAAGGGCGTGCGCCTGCACCTGGAGCCGGGCCTGCTGCAGGTGGCGGCCAACAACGCCGAGCAGGAGGAGGCGGTCGACGAGCTCGACATCGAGTACGGTGGCGACGTCATCGACATCGGCTTCAACGTGCAGTACCTGCTGGACGTGCTGGGGGTGCTGACGGCCGAGCACGTGCGCATCGAGCTGCAGGACGGCAACGCCTCGGCCTTGATCACCGTGCCCGGGGACGAGCATTTCAAGTACGTCGTGATGCCGATGCGCATCTGAAGCCCATCCATGACCGAACCGAATCCTTCCGCCGCGCCGGGCGCGGGCTACGGCGCCGACGCCATCCAGATCCTGGAAGGGCTGGAGGCGGTGCGCAAGCGCCCCGGCATGTACATCGGCGACACCTCCGACGGCACCGGCCTGCACCACCTGGTCTTCGAGGTGGTGGACAACTCGATCGACGAGGCGCTGGCCGGCCACTGCGACGACATCGTCGTCACCATCCACAGCGACAACTCGATCAGCGTGCTGGACAACGGCCGCGGCATCCCCACCGGCATCAAGTGGGACGACCGCCACGAGCCCCGGCGCAGCGCCGCCGAGATCGCGCTGACCGAGCTGCACGCCGGCGGCAAGTTCAACCAGAACGCCTACAAGGTCTCCGGCGGCCTGCACGGCGTGGGGGTCAGCTGCGTCAACGCGCTGTCGCGCTGGCTGCGCCTGACGGTGCGCCGCGACGGCAAGGTGCACTATCTGGAGTTTGCGCGCGGCGAGGTGGTGGGGCGCCTGGTCGAGGAGGCCACCGCGCCCGACGGCAGCCGCGTGCTCGTCTCGCCGATGCGGGTGCTGGGCGCCACCGACAAGCGCGGCACCGAGGTGCACTTCCTGCCCGATGCCGAGATCTTCCGCGAGAACCACGACTTCCACTACGAGATCCTGGCCAAGCGGCTGCGCGAGCTGAGTTTCCTGAACAACGGCGTGCGCATCCGGCTGATCGACGAGCGCAGCGGCAAGAGCGACGACTTCGCCGGCGCCGGCGGGGTCAGGGGGTTCGTCGAGTTCATCAACGCCGGCAAGAAGGTGCTGCACCCGACCGTCTTCCACGCCACCGGCAGCCGCCCGGCGGCCGACTACGGCGGCATCCCCGGCACCGAGATCGGGGTGGAGGTGGCGATGCAGTGGAACGACGGCTACAACGAAAGCGTCCTGTGCTTCACCAACAACATCCCGCAGCGCGACGGCGGCACGCACCTGACCGGCCTGCGCGCGGCGATGACGCGCGTCATCGGCAGGTACATCGAACAGAACGAGCTGGCCAGGAAGGCCAAGGTCGAGGTCACCGGTGACGACATGCGCGAGGGGCTGTGCTGCGTGCTCTCGGTCAAGGTGCCGGAGCCGAAGTTCTCCAGCCAGACCAAGGACAAGCTGGTCTCCTCCGAGGTGCGTGCGCCGGTGGAGGACATCGTGGCCAAGGCGCTGACCGACTACTTGGAGGAGCACCCGCAGGACGCGCGCATCATCTGCGGCAAGATCGTCGAGGCCGCGCGCGCGCGCGAGGCGGCGCGCAAGGCGCGCGAGATGACGCGGCGCAAGGGCGTGCTCGACGGTCTGGGGCTGCCCGGCAAGCTGGCCGACTGCCAGGAGAAGGATCCGGCGCTGTCGGAGATCTACATCGTCGAGGGCGACTCGGCCGGCGGCAGCGCCAAGCAGGGCCGCGACCGCAAGTTCCAGGCCATCCTGCCGCTGCGCGGCAAGATCCTCAACGTCGAGAAGGCGCGCTACGAGAAGCTGCTGGCCAGCCAGGAGATCCTGACGCTGATCACGGCGCTGGGCACCGGCATCGGCCGCGCCAGCGACGACGAGGGCGGGCGCGGCCGCAACGGCGGCGCGGACGACTTCGACATCACCAAGCTGCGCTACCACCGCATCATCCTGATGACCGACGCCGACGTCGACGGCGCGCACATCCGCACGCTGCTGCTGACGTTCTTCTATCGACAAATGCCGGAGCTGATCGAGCGCGGCCACGTCTACATCGCGCAGCCGCCGCTGTACAAGGTCAAGTCCGGCAAGGAGGAGCTGTACCTGAAGGACGACCATGCGCTGCAGGCCTACCTGCTGCGCGTGGCGCTGCAGGGCGCGCGCGTGCACACCGGCGGCGCGCAGCCACGCGTCATCGAGGGCGAGGAGCTGCAGGCGCTGGCGCAGCGGCACCAGGCGGCCGAAAGCGTGGTGATGCGGCTCAGCGCCGTGATGGATGCCGAGGCGCTGCGTGCGATTGCCGCCGGCGTGGCGCTCGACCTCGACGACATGGAGGCCGCCGCGGCCAGCGCCGCGGCGCTGCAGGCGGCGCTGCGCGCCGGCGCCCGCAACGGCAGCGCCCCCGAGGTGCGCGCCGAGCTCGACCCCCGCACCGACAAGCCGCTGCTGCGCATCAGCCGCCGCCACCACGGCAACGTGCGCTCGAGCGTCATCACGCAGGACTTCGTGCACGGCGAGGACTACGCGGCGCTGGCCGATGCCGCGCGCACGCTCTCGGGCCTGCTCGGCGAGGGCGCCAAGGTGCAGCGGGGCGAGGGCGAGCGCCAGCGCGAGGCGGCGGTGGACGACTTTGCCGGCGCGATGCGCTGGCTGCTGGCGGAGGCCGAGCGCACCACCACGCGCCAGCGCTACAAGGGTCTGGGCGAGATGAACCCCGAGCAGCTGTGGGAGACGACGATGAACCCGGCGGTGCGTCGCCTGCTGCAGGTGCGCATCGAGGACGCCATCGAGGCCGACCACGTCTTCACGATGCTGATGGGCGACGACGTCGAGCCCCGCCGCGCCTTCATCGAGGCCAACGCGCTGCGCGTGGCCAACCTGGACGTGTGAGGCGGAGTGGTTGACGCGGTGGTCGGGCATCCTTACATTCACAGAAAGGTAAGGAGACCGCGATGCACGAAGCCGCCGTCACCAGCAAGGGGCAGGTCACGATTCCGGCCGCGATCCGGCGTGCTCTGGGCTTGCGCGAGCACGACCGCCTGACCTTCACGCCGATGCCGGACGGCACCGTGGTGCTGCGCGCCAAGACGCGCAGCCTGCGCGAGCTGCGCGGCCTGCTGCCGGCGCCGCCGGGCGAGCCGCGGCCGGTCGAGCAGCTCGGGCTCGGGCAGGGCTGATGCCGTCGCTGGACACCAACGTCCTGGTGCGCTGGCTGGTGGCCGACGACGCGACGCAGGCCGACCGCGTGCTGGCGCTGCTGGCGCAGGCGCAGCGCCGCGGCGAGCCGCTGTGGGTGCCGGTGACGGTGGTGCTGGAACTGGAATGGGTGCTGCGCTCGCGTTACGGTTACCGCAGGGCCCAGATCCTCATGGCGCTGGACGCCCTGCTGCAGACGCGCGAGCTGGCCTGGCAGCACGAGGCGGCGGTGGAGGAGGCGCTGTGGCGCTGCCGCCGTGACGAGGCACCCGACTTCGCCGACTGCCTGCACCTGGCGCTGGCGGCGCAGGCCGGCCAGACCCCGTGGTGGACGTTCGATCGGCGGGCGGCGCGCGCCGATCCGGCGCGCTGGCTCGCCGCACCTTCGACCGACGACGCATGAACGAGATGACGACCGGCTCGATTCACCCTGACGGCCGCTGGCGCAGCACCTTCCGTGTGCCGGCGATGGACTGCCCGTCGGAGGAAAACCTGATTCGCGCCGCGCTGCGCGGGCTGCGGGGAGCGCGGCTGACGTTCGACCTGCCCGGGCGTACGCTGGTGGTCGAGCACGCCGGGCCGGCCGAAGCCGTGCTGCAGCGCCTGCAGCCGCTCGAGCTCGGGGCGCAGCTGGTGGGCAGCGTCGCGCTGACCGAGCCCGGCCCGGCCGGGGCGGAGGCCGACCTGGCCGCCGAGGCGCGCGTGCTGCGCGCGCTGCTGGCGATCAACGCGCTGATGTTCGTCGTCGAGCTGGCGGTGGGCTGGTGGGCGCAGTCCACCGGGCTGATGGCCGATGCGCTGGACATGCTGGCCGACGCGGCGGTCTACGGCACCGCGCTGCTGGCGGTGGCGCGCGGCGCGGCCAGCCAGGCCGCGGCGGCGCGCGTGGCCGGCTGGACGCAAGGGCTGCTCGCGCTGCTGGCGCTCGTGGAGGTGGCGCGGCGGGCCTGGTTCGGCAGCGAGCCGGTGTCGCTGCTGATGATGGGGGTGGGGGCGCTGGCGCTGGTGGCCAACGTGGCCTGCCTGCTGCTGATCGCGCGCCACCGCGACGGCGGCGTGCACATGCAGGCGAGCTACATCTTTTCCGCCAACGACGTGCTGGCCAACCTCGGCGTCATCGTCGCCGGTGCGCTGGTGCTGGCCACTGGCTCGCCGTGGCCGGACCTGCTGATCGGCACCGTGATCGCCGTGGTGGTGCTGCGTGGGGCGCGGCGCATCCTCGCGCTGACCTGAGGCCGGGCTGGCGCCGCGGCGCGTGCGCCGTCCGTCGCGGCAGGCTTGACGCCGACTCGGGCAAGCCGCCGCCGGTTCCCGCAAGAGTTCAATGATTCATGTAATATGTGAACATGATGAACGAGCGCGAAGCCGTGCAGGCGCTGGCCGCGCTGGCCCAGCCGGTGCGGCTGCGTGCCTTCCGCGCGCTGGTGCAGGCCGGCGCCGAGGGGCTGACGCCCGGCGCGCTGGCCGAGGCGCTGCACGTCACCCCCAGCGCCTTGTCCTTTCATCTCAAGGAGCTGCTGCACGCCGGCCTGGTGACGCAGCAGCGCCAGGGCCGGCACCTGATCTACCGTGCCGCGTTCACGACGATGCAGGCCCTGCTGGCCTACCTCACCGAGAACTGCTGCCGCGGCCAGGCATGCGCCGTGGCGGCGGACGAGCTGTCCTGCCCGACCTGAGTCCCCTTCCCCCTTCCTTGCGTGAGGATCATCCGATGAAGCGCTTCCATGTCCATGTCCACGTGCGCGATCTGGCCGGCAGCATCGCGTTCTACAGCCGCCTGTTCGGTGCCGCACCGGTGCGCGTCGAGGCCGACTACGCCAAGTGGATGCTCGACGACCCGCGGCTGAACTTCGCCATCTCGACCCGGGGCGCCACGCCCGGCGTGGATCATCTGGGATTCCAGGTCGACGACGCGGCGGAGCTGGCGGAGCTGAAGGCGCGCGCGCAGGCAGCCGATCAGGCGTTGCTGGAGGAGGGCATCACCACCTGCTGCTACGCGCGCAGCGACAAGCACTGGGTGACCGATCCGCAGGGCATCGCCTGGGAGCACTTCCACACGCTGCACGACATCCCGGTGTTTCGCGAGCAGGCGGCCGCCGCCGCGGCATGCTGCGCGCCGGCGCCGGAGGTGGCGCCGCGATCCAGCGCCGCGGCCGCCCCATCCTGCCGCGCCGGGGCGCGCGACCCGGCCAACCGTTGCTGCTGAAGGAGACCCGGGCGATGGCCGTGCGACCTCTCAACGTGCTGTTCCTGTGCACCCACAACTCGGCGCGCAGCATTCTGGCCGAGGCGCTGCTGAACCATCTCGGTGAGGGGCGGTTCCGGGCGTTTTCCGCCGGCAGCAGCCCGCGCCCGAACCAGCAGCCCAACCCGCTGGGTCTGCAGGTGCTGCGCGAGGCCGGCATCCCGACCGAGGGCCTGCGCAGCAAGTCGTGGGACGTGTTCGCCGCCCCCGGCGCGCCGGTGATGGATCTCGTCGTCACCGTCTGCGACGGCGCCGCCGGCGAGGTCTGCCCGGTCTGGCCGGGGCAGCCGGCGCGGGCGCACTGGGGCTACCCGGATCCATCGGCGGGCGACGCGCCCGACGAGGTCAAGCTGGCGGCCTTCCGTGCCGTGCGCGACCGGCTGCGCGCGCGGTTGACGAAGCTGGTGCAGCGCTGTCCCGCCGGGGCCGACGCGGCGGGGCTGCAGCGGCTGGCGCTCGAACTGGCCACGGAGGGCGACGATGAGCGCGCAGTGTGAGGTCACCGCCCGGCGTGCCGCGGGTGCGCCGATGGGCGTGTTCGAGCGCTACCTGACGCTGTGGGTGGCGCTGTGCATCGTGGCGGGCATCCTGCTGGGGCAGCTGTGGCCGACGCTGTTCCAGGCGGTGGCGCGGCTGGAGGTGGCGCAGGTCAACCTGCCGGTCGGGCTGCTGATCTGGGTGATGATCATCCCGATGCTGCTCAAGGTGGACTTCGGCGCGCTGCCGCAGGTGCGCCGGCACGTGCGCGGCATCGCCGTGACGGTGGCGGTCAACTGGCTGGTCAAGCCGTTCTCGATGGCGCTGCTGGCGTGGCTGTTCGTGCGCCAGCTGTTCGCGCCGTGGCTGCCGGCCGAGCAGCTCGACGGCTACGTGGCCGGCCTGATCCTGCTGGCCGCCGCGCCGTGCACGGCGATGGTGTTCGTCTGGAGCCGGCTGTCCGGCGGCGATCCGCTGTTCACGCTGAGCCAGGTGGCGCTCAACGACACCATCATGGTGTTCGCGTTCGCGCCGATCGTGGGCCTGCTGCTGGGGCTGGCCTCGATCAGCGTGCCGTGGGCCACGCTGCTGGTGTCGGTGGGGCTCTACATCGTGGTGCCGGTGCTGCTGGCGCAGGCGTGGCGGCGGGCGTTGCTGCAGCGCGGCGGCGAGGCGGCGCTGCAGGCCACGCTGGCGCGCCTGGGCCCTTGGTCGATCGCGGCGCTGCTGCTGACCCTGGTGCTGCTGTTCGGCTTCCAGGGCGAGGCGATCCTGCGCCAGCCGCTGGTGATCGCGCTGCTGGCGGTGCCGATCGTCATCCAGGTGGTGTTCAACTCGGCGCTGGCCTACTGGCTCAACCGCCGCGTCGGCGAGGCGCACTGCGTGGCCGCGCCGTCGGCGCTGATCGGGGCCTCCAACTTCTTCGAGCTGGCGGTGGCCACCGCGATCAGCCTGTTCGGCTTCGAGTCCGGCGCGGCGCTGGCCACGGTGGTCGGGGTGTTGATCGAGGTGCCGCTGATGCTGGCGGTGGTGGCGGTGGTCAACCGCACGCGCGGCTGGTACGAAGCCGGCGCGGCCCGCGCGGCGCCGGGCCGCTGAGGCCGGCTCAGTCGTCGTCCTCGTGGTGCACCGCAGCGCCGAGGGCTGGGACGCGCCAGCCAGCCTCGGTCTGCGGCCCGCGCGGCGCCTGCGTCCACTCCCACGCCCAGTAGGCCAGCACCGCCAGCACCAGCAGCCACGCCAGCCAGCCGCGGTTGTGCGTGACCAGGTCCGGGCCGCGGCCCGGGGTGCGGCCGGTCAGCATCGGCCGCGCCAGGTTCTGCCGCCGCCACGCGCTCAAGGCGGCCAGCAGCCCCAGGTGCGCCAGTACCAGCGCGAGCATCCCGTTGCCGAAGGCCTCGTGCACCTCCTCCAGCCACTCGCCGCCCCAGTCGTGGAAGGTGGCCACGCCGCTGGCCACCAGCGGCGGCGCCGCCAGCAGCAGCGCCGCGATGACGCCGGCCAGCGCCAGGTTCTGGCCCTGCCGGCCGGTGCCACCCAGCGCCGCCAGGTCACCGGTGCGCAGCGCCTGCAGCGTGGCGCGCGCCCACGCCGGGGCGGCGGCGAGCCTGCGCGCCAGCGCCGCCAGCCGCACGTGGCGCGGGCCGATGAGGCCATCCAGCACGCGCCAGCCCAGCAGCCCGGCCATCGTGTAGCCCAGCACGACGTGCACCAGCCGCCAGCGCTCGCCGTCGGCGGTCAGGTAGGCGCCCACGAAGCTGAGCGCGAACAGCCAGTGGAAGGCGCGCGTCGGCGCGTCGATCACGCGCCGGCCGGGGGTCGGCGAGGTGGTGGCGGCGCCCGGGGCGCGCTCGGGGAGACCGGGGCGGGTGGTGGCGATCATGGTGTCGACTCCTGAAGAAGCGGTCAATCGTCGAGGAAGGCGGAGCGGTAGCGCGCCGGCAGGCCGGCGGGCATGCGCAGGTCGTGCTCGTCGAAGCGGCCCTGCTCGGCGCCGCCGTGGCAGGCGGCGCAGTTGGCCGCGCTCTTGACGCTGGGCAGGCGCCAGACGACCTCGTCGAGCTTGCGGTGCTTGCGCTCGAACCAGGCGCTGCGCGTGATGCGGTCCTGCGGCGGCGGCTCGGGGCCGACGCGCTTGCCCGTGCCGGCGTGCGCCTGCAGCCAGGCGCTGAGCTGCTGCACGGTGGCGGCGTCGAGCGAGGCGTCGGTGCCGTAGTGGCGCTCCAGGCTGCCCATCAACCGCTGCCACGACGCCGCCGGCAGCAGCCCGGGCGGGTAGGCGACGTGGCAGGCGCCGCACTCGCTGCGGTAGGCGGGCGGCACCTGTGCCGGCAGGCGCACGCCGTCGGCCAGCGCCGGCCAGACGGGCAACGCGGCCAGCAGGAGGGCGGCCAAGCGCCGCGGGCGTGATCGGGACGAGAGGGAAGGCATGGTCGAGACTCTTTCGGGCGTCCGGGCGGGGTCAGCGCAGGCGGGTCAGCCAAGCCAGCACGTCGGCCTTCTCGGCGGCGGTGCAGGCGCGGCCGAGCACGTCGCCGCAGTTGCGCCGCAGCCACTTGTCGACCTTGGCGCGCTCGGTCAGCGCATCCGGGTTGGCGGCGGGGGCCAGCGGCGGGATCGTCTTGCCGGTGCTGGCGTGGCGGCCGGGGCGGGTTGGCAGGTCGCCGTGGCAGCTGCTGCACGACCACTCGCCGCCGTGGCGCTGGGTGAACAGGCGCTGGCCGGCGGCGGCGTCGCCGGCGCGGCCGGCCTCGGCCTCGAAGCGCGCCAGCTCCGCCGCCGGCGTGGTGTCGCCGGCGTGCGCCAGCAGCGCCGCCAGCGCCAGGCCGGCGGCCAGCGCCGCGCGGCGCGCGCAAGTGCCGGGGGTGCGCAGCAAAGAGCAGTCGGACATGGTGGACTCCTGAAGTCACGGCATCGAATGCCGGCAGCATGCCAAGGGGCGGTCGTCGCCAGCGTGAACGCCGCATTCATCTGGCATTAAGCTTTCAGCCGTCAGCATCGGCGTGGCCGTCGTGGAGCCGCCCATCGGGGGTGGCCGGCGGCACGGGACCAGGAAAGGCGTGGCGATGAGCAGACCAACGATCGGGTGGCGGACGCTGGCGGCGGCCGCCGTGGGCGCGCTGCTGGCCGGCCCGCTGCAGGCGGCCGACCCGGTGACCACCGCCCTGCAGCAGGCCTACGCGCCGTACCGCATGGCGCTGTTCCGCACCAACCAGAGCGACGTCGAGGCGGCGCGCGCGGCGCTGGCCGAGGCCCGCGCCGCGTGGCAGCGCGTGCTGCGCGAGCACGCCCAGCCGTCCGTGCCGTACGCCGGCGACCCGGAGTACGGGCGCACGCTGCAGCAGGTGGCGCAGGTGCTGGAGGAGGCCGCCACGCTGGTGGAGGCCGGCCGGCTGCCGGCGGCGCACGACCGGCTGGAGGCGGTGCGCGACCTGCTGGCCGCGCTGCGCCAGCGCAACCAGGTGATCGTCTTCAGCGACCACATGAACGCCTACCACGAGGCGATGGAGCTGGCGCTGACCGAGGGGCCGAAGCTGCTGGAGCAGCCGCAGGGCCGGCTGGCGCTGGCCGAGCACGCCGGCGTGCTGCACCACCTGGCGCAGCGGCTGCAGACGCAGGCGCCGCCCGAGCTGCGCGCGAGCAGTGAGTTCCGCGACGGACTGCAGGCGGTGCTCGCCTCGGTGCAGGCGCTGCGCGCGGCGGTGCAGCAGGGCGACGCCGAGGCGATGCGCAAGGCGCTGGGCGGCCTCAAGGGGCCGTACGCGCGCCTGTTCGTCAAGTTCGGCTGACCGGGACGGCGCGCGCGGCGCCTCGCCGCGCGGGCGCCGCCGCAGCGGCGGCCCCGGGCGCCCGGCCGCGGTTCATCCGCGGTTCAGCTCCTGTGCCCTATCCTCTCGGGCATGAATCGCGCTTGGCCGCCGCTGCCTGCCTGCTGCCCGCCGCGGTGGCGCTCCGGGCGGCGGCGCGCGTCCCTGGCAGCGCTCGTGACGCTGCTGGCCGTCGCCTGGTCGGGCGCGTGGGCCGATGGCGGCGGCGACCAGCGGCGCGCGCGCGAGGCCGTGCTGGCCGGCGAGATTCGGCCGCTGGCCGAGATCCTGCAGCGGGTGCAGCCGCTGCTTGATGGCGAGATCATCGCCACCGAGCTGGAGCGCGAGCACGGCCGCTGGGTGTACGAATTCAAGGTGCTGCGCCCCGACGGGCGGCTGGTCGAGTGGTACGTGGATGCGCGCGACGGCCGCGTGCTCAAGACCGAAGTGAAGAAAGGCAAGCGGTGAGGGTGCTGCTGGTGGAGGACGAGGCGGCGCTGGCGCAGCGGCTGGCGGCCAGCCTGCGCGCGGCCGGCTACACGGTGGACGTGGCCGCCGACGGCCGCCGCGCGTGGGAGCTGGGCGGCGTGGAGCCCTACGACGCCATCGTGCTGGATCTGGGTCTGCCGCAGCTGGACGGCCTGACGGTGCTGCAGCGCTGGCGCGCCGAAGGCGTGACGGCGCCGGTGCTGATCCTGACCGCGCGCGACGCGTGGCAGGACAAGGTGGCCGGCATCGACGCCGGGGCGGACGACTACCTGACCAAGCCGTTCCACACCGAGGAGCTGCTGGCGCGCGTGCGCGCGCTGATCCGCCGGGCGCACGGCGCCGCGCACCCGGTGCTGCGCTGCGGCGCGCTGGAGCTGGACACGCGCCAGCAGCGCGCCAGCGTCGATGGCCAGCCCCTCGTGCTGACGGCGCAGGAGCTGCGCGTGCTGTCGTACCTGATGCACCGCGCCGGTCAGGTGGTGCCGCGCACCGAGCTGGCCGAGCACCTGTACGGCAGCGACGCCGAGCGCGACTCCAACACCATCGAGGTGTTCGTCGCCCGGCTGCGGCGCAAGCTGCCGCCCGGCAGCATCGAGACGGTGCGCGGCCTGGGCTACCGGCTGGAGGCCGCCGCCGGATGAGGCGCTGGACCGCCTCGCTGCGCTGGCGCCTGCTGCTGGCGGCGCTGCTGGCGGTGTCGCTGGCGCTGGTGCTGGCCGGGGTGGTGATCGCGCGGCTGTTCGAGCGCCACGTGACGCAGCAGTTCGACCTGCGGCTGCAGGACCAGCTCACGCAGCTGCTGGCGGCGCTGGAGCCGGACGCCGACGGGCAGCCGGTGCTGGCGCGCCCGCTGGCCGACCCGCGCTGGCAGCGCCCCTACGGCGGCCTGTACTGGCAGGTGCAGGCGGTGGGGCGCGCCGAGGCGGAGCCGGCGCTGCGCTCGCGCTCGCTGTGGGACGAGCGGCTGGCGCTGGCGGACGATGCGCTGCCGGACGGCGCGCTGCACCGGCATGCGCTGCCCGGGCCGGCGGGGCAGCGGCTGCGGGCGCTGGAGCGCGCCGTGCAGTGGGGCGAGCAGGGGCCGCGCTGGCGCGTCGTCGTCGCCGCCGACACGCGCGAGCTGGAGCAGGCGCGCGCCGCCTTTCACGGCGCGCTGGCGCTGTCGCTGGCCGGGTTGGGGGCGGCGCTGCTGGCGGCGGTGGCGGCGCAGCTGTGGCTGGGGCTGCGGCCGCTGCGCGCGCTGCAGCAGGCGCTGCACGCGGTGCGCGGCGGCCACCAGACGCGGCTGCAGGGGCGCTTCCCTGCCGAGGTGCAGCCGCTGGTGGACGACTTCAACCGCGTGCTGGCGTACGACGAGCAGGTGGTGGAGCGGGCGCGGCGGCTGGCCGGCAACCTGGCGCACGCGATCAAGACGCCGCTGGCGGTGATGGCGACGCTGGCCGAGGAGCTGCGGCCGCGCGAGCCGGCCGCCGCCGCCGCGCTGCAGGAGCAGGTGCAGCGCCTGCGCGAGCAGGTCGACTGGCACCTGCGCCGCGCGCGCGCCGCCAGTGGCACGCATCCGTCGCGCCAGACGGCGGTGCAGCCGGTGCTGGAAGGGCTGTTTCGCGTGATGCGCAAGGTGCACGCGGCGCGTGCCGAGGGCGCCGGCGAGCTGGAGCTGACGCTGCAGGGCGAGCCGGAGGCGGTGTTCGCCGGCGAGGCGCAGGATCTGCAGGAGATGGCCGGCAACCTGCTGGACAACGCCTGCAAGTGGGCGCGCCGGCGCGTGCGGGTGTCGGTGCGGCGCGAAGGCCGGCGGCTGCTGCTCACGGTGGACGACGACGGCCCGGGCCTGACGCCCGAGCAGTGCCGGCAGGTGCTGGCGCGCGGGGTGCGGGCCGACGAGCGCGTGCCCGGCAGCGGCCTGGGGCTGGACATCGTGCGCGAGGTCGCGTCGCTCTACGGCGGCTCGTTGACGCTGGCGCGCGCGCCGCTGGGCGGCCTGCGTGCGCAGCTCGAGCTGCCGGCAGGTCAGGCGGCGGGCAGCAGCCGACGAATGGCGTGAACCGCGGCACGGTAGCGCGGAACTTCCGGGCCGGCGCCGGCCTCAGAACAGGCGTGAGTCGTCGTTGGGTTTGATGCGACCGCGAAGCGCGGCGCGACGCCGGTGGTTGCACGGCGCGCGCCAACATGGCCGGCCGGGGCGGTTCTCCTCCTCCCTCCCTCCTCCTGTTGTCCCGGTCGGTGCTTCGCGGTCTTTTTTTGTCCGTTCGCGGCCACGCGCGCCATCAGGCCGCGGGCGGCAGCGTCTCGGCAAAGCTCGGGCGCTGCATCAGCCGCTCGTGCAGACGCGCGAGGTTGGGGTAGGCGGCACGCCAGTCGATCGCCGGGAAGCGGAAGTCCAGGTAGCCCAGCGCCACGCCGACGGCGATGTCGGCCAGCGTCAGGTGCAGCCCGTGGCAGTGCGGCCGGTCGCCGAGGCCCAGGCTCATCGCCTTCAGGGCGCGCTGCACGGCGGCCAGCTGGCGGTCGATCCACGCCTGGCTGCGCTCGTGCGGCGCGCGGCCGCTCCAGACCTGCTCCATGCGCGCGGCCACCGCCGCATCCAGCACGCCGTCGGCCAGCGCTTCCCAGGTCTTGACCTCGGCGCGCTCGCGCCCGCTGGCCGGGATCAGCTTGCCCACCGGCGACAGCGTGTCCAGGTACTCGACGATGACGCGCGAGTCGAACACGGCCTCGCCGCCTTCCATCACCAGACACGGCACCTTGCCCAGCGGGTTGGCTTCGGGCACCGTGCTGTCGGCGGCCCAGGGGTCGGCCAGCTCGAACTGGAAGTCGAGCTTCTTTTCGGCCATGACGATGCGCACCTTGCGCACGTAGGGGCTGGTGAGGCTGCCGATGAGCTTGAGTTTCATGGTCATGGAGGATGGGCCTGGCGGCGCGGTCTTCCCCGCGGGAATCGGGCGCCGGCTGCGCCGATTGTAGAGAGGCCGGCGCGCCGCGGTGGCCGCGCGGGCGCCGGCGGCAGGGACGAGCGCCCCCTACAATCGGGGGCCACTATGCAAGCCCACGCTGACGCTTCCCTTGCCACGCCGGACGCCGCGCTGACGGCGCTGTCGCCGCTGGACGGCCGCTACGCCGCCAAGGTCGCCGCGCTGCGGCCGATCTTCAGCGAATACGGCTTCATGCACCGGCGCGTGCAGGTGGAGCTGACGTGGTTCGAGCGCCTGAGCGACCTCGGCCTGCCGGAGTTCCCGCCGCTGTCGGCGGCGGCGCGCGCGCACCTGCGGCGCGTGGTGCGGGACTTTGCGCCGGCGGATGCGGCGGCGATCAAGGCGATCGAGAAGACCACCAACCACGACGTCAAGGCGGTGGAGTACTGGATCCGCGGCCACGCCGAGCTGGGCGTGCCGGGGGTGTTCGCCGGCTGGCCGGAGCTGCAGCGCGCCGGCGAGTTCGTGCACTTCGCCTGCACCAGCGAGGACATCAACAACACCAGCCACGCGCTGCAGCTGCAGGCCGGCCGCGCGGTGCTGCTGCAGGGGCTGGACGCGATCGTGGCGCGCCTGCGCGAGCTGGCGCACGCGTGGGCCGAGGCGCCGATGCTGTCGCGCACGCACGGCCAGACCGCGAGTCCCACCACCGTCGGCAAGGAGCTGGCCAACGTGGTGGCGCGGCTCGAGGCCGCGCGCGAGCGCATCGCCGCCGTGCCGCTGCGGGCCAAGATGAACGGGGCGGTGGGCAACTACAACGCGCACCTGGCGGCCTACCCGGACGTGGACTGGGAGGCGTTCGCGCGCAGCGTGGTGGAGACGCCGGCGCCGGGGCCGGAGACGCCCCCGGAGGCGCCGATCGGCCTGGGGCTGACGTTTCAGCCCTACAGCATCCAGATCGAGCCGCACGACTACATGGCCGAGCTGTTCGACGCCGTGGCGCGCAGCAACACCATCCTCGTCGATCTGGCGCGCGACGTCTGGGGCTACATCAGCCTGGGCTACTTCAGGCAGAAGCTCAAGGCCGGCGAGATCGGCTCGTCGACGATGCCGCACAAGGTCAACCCGATCGACTTCGAGAACGCCGAGGGCAACCTGGGGCTGGCCAACGCGCTGCTGCGCCACCTGAGCGAAAAGCTGCCGGTGAGCCGCTGGCAGCGCGACCTGACCGACTCCACCGTGCTGCGCAGCATGGGCGTGGCGCTGGGCTACGCGGTGCTGGCGCACCAGTCGCTGCTGACGGGGTTGGGCAAGCTCGAGCTCAACGCCGCGGCGCTGGCGGCCGACCTGGACGCGGCGTGGGAGGTGCTGGCCGAGCCGATCCAGACCGTGATGCGGCGCTACGGCGTGCCGGGCGCCTACGAGCGGCTGAAGGAGGCTACGCGCGGCCAGCAGGTCACGCGCGCGGCGCTGCACGCGCTGATCGACGACCTGCCGATCCCGGAAGCGGAAAAGGCGCGCCTGCGCGCGCTGACGCCGGCGGCGTACACCGGCAAGGCCGCGGAGCTGGCGCGGCGCATCTGAGCCCGCAGGCGGTGCCGGACCGAAGCCGCGGCTGGCTGGTGCCGGCCCCCGACTGGGCCGCACGGGGGCTCAGGCGGCAGGCTGGGGCGGGGTCGCGGGTGCGCGTTCAGCTCCGGTGCCCTGCCGTTCCACCGCGCGCTCGGCGTAGATGTTGAAACGCCAGGCGCTGCCCTCGCGCGTGATGCGGCGCCACACCGCCCGCTTTTCGCCCGGCGTCATCGCCGGCCAGCGCGTCACCTCCTCGTGCGTGCGGCCGCAGCCCTTGCAGACCGCATCGCCCTGGTTGGTGGAGCAGATCGCGATGCACGGCGTGTCCGGGGTGGTGTCGTACCATGCCTTCCACGCTTCCCACGCGGCACGCGGCATGGTGCGCTCGTCGGCTTCGTCCTCGCCGAAATGGATCAGCAGCGCGTACACCTCCGCCAGCGCGCGCAGCGGCGCCGGCAGCGTGACGCCGTCGGGCGAGGGCTGGCGCTGACGCCAGAAGTTGATCGCGGCCTCGATGTCCGTGATGTGGATACCGGCCATGGTCGAGCCAGGATGAGTCATGCGCAACGTTTCCGGGGGTGCGCATGATAGCCGGGCCGGTTGCCCTTGCAGCGGATGCGGGTCCGCTTCTTCAGCGCCGCCGCGCCGCCGCCTCCTGCTCGCGCAGCAGCGCCTCGACGTGGCGCACGCGCGCGTCCAGCACCGCCAGCTCCTGCCAGTCCGTGCCGTGCTGCTGCCCGGCCAGGCGCTGGGTGGCGCGGAAGCGGTCCAGCGCGCCGGTCAGGTCCAGCTCGGCCAGACGTGCCTCGCCCTCGGCGCGGCCGGCGCGCAGCGGCTGACCGAGTGCGCGCTGCAACGGCGCCAGCGCCTCCCAGGCGCCGGCGTCGAGCGGGTGCTGCACGCACCACGCCTGCAGCCGTGCCGCCGTCTCGCGCACGAGCGGTGCGTCGGCGTACGGGGCGGCCCGGGCGGCCAGCAGCAGGCCGGCGCGTGTGCCGTCGGCAAGCACCTGCCGCGCCAGCGCAGGCAGGCGCGCGCGCTCGGCCGGCGGCAGCGCCGGTTCGTCGTGCAGCCGCGTGAGCGCCTCCAGCCGCAGCCAGGCAGCCGCGCGATGCAGCGCCGGCGAACCTTCCGTCTCCAGGCCGTCGAGCGCCTCCAGGGCGGTGCCGGCGTCGCGCCGCAGCGTGGCGGCCAGCGCGGCGCCGTAGCGGCTGCCGGGGTCGTGGCGCGGCGCCAGCGCGTGCCCGCGCAGGCGCTCGGCGCTGGGATCGGCCAGCACGCGCGCGCGCGCGGCCATCGCGGCATGCCAGTCGTCCGCCACCGGCGCCGGCGCCGCCGCCGTCGCGGGCAGCAGGCCCAGCCGAGCGCGCATGTCGGCGATGCGCTCGGTGGTCAGCGGATGGCTGCGCAGATAGGGAAAGCTGCCGTCGTCGTTGAGGCGCGCGGACTGCTGCAGCCGCTCGAACATGCCGATGAAGCCGTGGCCCGGGAAGCCGGCGGCCTGCAGCACCGCCAGCCCGATGCGGTCGGCCTCGCGTTCCATGTCGCGCGAGAAGTTGAGCTGGCCCTGCAGCGCCACCGCCTGGCCGCCGGCGATGGCGGCGCCGGCGATGTCGGCGTTCCTGGCCGCGCTGGCCGCCAGCGCCCCGAGGATCATGGCCGCCAGCACCAGCGGCGCCTGCTGGCCCTGGCGCGTCAACAGGCGCGCGATGTGGCGCTGCGTGACGTGGCTGAGCTCGTGCGCCAGCACGCTGGCCAGCTCCTCGGGTCGCTGCGTCACGCCGATCAGGCCCAGGTGCACGCCGAAGTAGCCGCCCGGCAGCGCGAACGCGTTGACGGTGGGGTCGCGCCCGAGCAGCAGCCGCCAGGCGAAGCGCTCGGCCAGCTCGTCGGGGAGCTCGCCGCGCTGGCGCGCGCCGGCCAACAGCGGCTGCCAGACAGCCTGCAGCAGCTCCGCCAGCGGTGCGTCGTCTAGGTAGGCCGGATCGCGGAAGAGCGCGCGCGCGATGCGGTCACCCAGCTCGCGCTCCTGCGCCAGCGTCAGTTCGCCGCCGTCGCCCAGCGTCGGCAGGCTGCCCTGCGCGCGCGCCGGCGGCGGGGCGGCCAGCCACGGCAGCAGCACCCCGGCTGCCGCCGCGCCGAAGGCGCTTCGCAGCACGCGCCGCAGCCAGTCGCGCCGGCTGCAGGCAGGCAGCGGGCGCCAGCGCGCCGGCGCGCCGTCGTTCGTCGTCGCCTCGTCCATGCGCCTATGATGCGCCAATCCGCGCGACAATTCCGCGCATGGACACGCCGCCGACTTCCTCGCCGCTGACCCATTTCGACGCCCACGGCCAGGCCCACATGGTGGACGTGGGCGCCAAGGCCGCCACGCACCGCGTCGCCGTGGCCGAAGGGCGCATCCGCATGCAGGCTGCCACGCTCGCCCTGATCGAGCAGGGCAGCGCGAAGAAGGGTGACGTGCTCGGCGTGGCGCGCATCGCCGGCATCATGGCCGCCAAGCGCACCAGCGACCTGATCCCGCTGTGCCACCCCGTGGCGCTGACGCGCGTGGCACTGGACTTCGTGGCGGAGCACGACCCGCCGGCGGTGCGCGTGCGCGCCACCGCCGAGACGGTGGGGCCGACCGGCGTCGAGATGGAGGCGCTGACCGCGGTGCAGGTGGCGCTGCTGACCATCTACGACATGTGCAAGGCGGCCGACCGCGGCATGGTGATCGGCGAGGTGCGCCTGCTGGAAAAGCTCGGGGGCAAGTCGGGCCACTTCGTCGCCGCACCGCTGCCGCCGGCGGTGTGAGCGGGAGCGGGCGCGCGCCCGCCCCACTGGGCACGGGGCGCGCCTCAGCCCCCGGCGCGGCCCCTCATGCGTAGGTGTAGACGCCGCGGCCGCTCTTGCGGCCCAGGTAGCCGGCAGCCACCATCTCCTTCAGCAGCGGGCAGGGGCGGTACTTGCTGTCGTTGAACTCGGCGAAGTACACGTTCATCACCGCCAGGCACACGTCCAGCCCGATCATGTCGGCCAGCGCCAGCGGCCCGATCGGGTGGTTGCAGCCGAGCTTCATGCCGGCGTCGATGTCCTCCGGGCTGGCCAGCCCCTCGGCCAGCACGAAGAAGGCCTCGTTGATCATCGGCACCAGGATGCGGTTGACGACGAAGCCGGGCGAGTTCTTGACCGTGATCGGCGTCTTGCCGAGCTTGAGCGCCAGGTCGCGCACGGCGTCGTGCGTGGCGTCGCTGGTCTGCAGGCCGCGAATGATCTCCACCAGCGCCATCATCGGCACCGGGTTGAAGAAGTGCATGCCGATGAAGCGGTCCGCGCGCCCGGTGACGGCGGCCAGTTGCGTGATGCTGATCGAGCTGGTGTTGGTCGCGACGATGGCCTCGGGTGCCAGCAGGCCGTCGAGCTGGCGCAGGATCTTGAGCTTGAGCTCGAGGTTTTCGGTGGCGGCCTCGATGACGAGCTGCGCGCCCTTCAAGTCGTCGTATTGGGTCGAGGTGCGGATGCGCGCCAGGGTCGCCTCCTTGTCGGCGGCGGTGATCTTGTCTTTCTTGAGCAGGCGATCCAGGCTGCCGGCGATCGTGGCCATGCCCTTGGCCAGGGCGGCGTCGCTGACGTCGATCATGACGACCTGCAGGCCGCTGGCGGCGCAGACCTGCGCGATGCCGTTGCCCATGGTGCCGGCGCCGACGACGCCGATGGTGTCGATGGACATGAGACTCCTCCGTGCGAATGGGTGGATGGCGATCGGGATGAGGCGATTATGCGCCGCCTCGCCGGGGCGCCCGGCCATGAAAAAGGCCACCCCGGGGGGTGGCCCGACATGGCCGGGATGGCGCGCGGATGCTCAGGCCGCCGCCTTGCTGGCCGTGCGCGGGGCCTTGGTGGCGGCCACGGCGGTGCTGGCCACGGCCTTCAGGTTGGCGTCGGCCAGCTCCGCGGCCTGCTTGACCGCCTTCTGCACCGACTCCATCGCGGCGGCGGCGGTGGTGACGGCCTGCTTCATCGCGGCCACGGCCGGTTCGGTGCCCTGCGGCGCGTTCTTGACCAGGCCGTCGAGCGTGGCGATGAACTGCTTGTGCGCCTCCTGGGCCTGGGCTTCCAGCGCCTTGGCCAGCTCGGTCTGCACGCCCGAGGCGATGTCGTAGACGTGACGATGGTAGGAGGCCACCTTCTCGCCCATCGGCTGGAAGACGGCGTTGTGCAGCGCCACCAGGTCCTGCATGTCCTTGACGGCCAGCGCGGTCTGGGTGTGCTCGGCAGCCTCGGCCAGCAGCGTCTTGACGGTCTGCAGGTTGAGCTCGGCCAGCTTCTCGACGCCGGCGAACGCCTTGTCGGCGAGGTCGAAGGCGGCGGCGACGTTTTTCTTGTGCAGGGCGACGAGTTGGTCGACGGTCATCATGGCAGGACTCCTTGTGTGTGGACGATGTTGCAGTGCAACAAAGCCTAGTATAGGGACCTCGCGTGACAACGCAAGGGCATTTGTTGCATTGCAACAAACGAGCCGACGAACGGTCGTTGCCGGCCCGCGGCGGGGGGCTCAGCGCGTGGGCGGCTGACCCTGCAGCGGCAGCTCCACCACACGCAGGTCCGGATCGTCCGGGTGCGGGCGGATGGCAAACCCCAGCCGCGCCACCAGCGCCAGCATGCCGGCGTTCTCGCGCAGCACCTGGCCGACGATGCGGCGCGTGCCGTGCGCGCGCAGGTAGCGGATGAGCTTGTCCATCAGGATGCGCCCGAGCCCGCGGCCTTTGAGGTCGGAGCGCACCAGGATGCCGTACTCGGCGCTGTCGTTGTCGGGGTCGCAGATGCCGCGCACCACGCCGAGCGTTTCCTCGCCGTCGCCGTCCGGGCGGGGGCGCGTGGCGATGAAGGCCATCTCGCGGTCATAGTCGATCTGCGTCAGGCGGGCGAGTTCGCTGTGCTCGATGCTGCGCCGGCTGTAGAAGATGCGCAGGCGGATGTCCTCCGGGTCGACGCGTTCGAGAAACGCCAGGTGCTGCGCCTCGTCCTCCGGCCGGATCGGCCGCAGCGTGATCACCCCGCCGTCCCAGGGCAGCACCTCGATGAGCTCCTGCGGGTAGGGCCGGATCGCGAAGTGCGCCGCGCCGCCGGGGCGGTGCGCGCTGACGCGCACGCGCGCATCGAGCGCCACGGCGCCCTGCGCGTCGACCACCAGCGGGTTGATGTCGAGCTCGGCGATCTCGGGTACGTCGGCCAGCAGCTGCGCCACCGCCAGCAGCGCGGCGTGGATGCTGGGCCGGTGCGCCGGCGGCACGTCGCGCCAGCCGCGCAGCAGCCGGGCCACGCGCGTGCGCTCGATCAGCGCCTCGGCCAGCGCGACGTTGAGCGGCGGCAGGGCCACCGCGCGGTCTCCCAGCACCTCCACCGCGGTGCCGCCGGCGCCGAACAGGATCACCGGTCCGAACAGCGGGTCGATGGTGGCGCCGACGATGAGCTCGTGGGCGTGGCGCCGCTGCACCATCGGCTGCACCGCGAAGCCCTCCAGCCGTGCGCCGGGACGCCGCTGCGCCACGCATTGCAGCATGGCGCTGGCGGCGCTGCGCACCTCGGCGGCGTCGTGCAGGTTCAGGCGCACGCCGCCGACGTCGGACTTGTGCGTGATGTCGGGCGAGAGGATCTTGAGCACGACGGGGTAACCCAGCGCCTCGGCGGCGGCCGCGGCGGCTTCCGGCTCGGGGGGTACGCAGCGCACCGGCGTGACCGGGATGCCGGCCAGCGCCAGCAGCTGCTTGGCCTCCGGCTCGCTCAGCCACTCGCGCCCTTCGGCCAGCACCCGCTGCACCAGCGCCTGGATCGCCGGCAGGTCCAGCCCGATGCCGGGCGGCGCCGGCGGCGTCTCCAGCAGCTCGGCCTGGTGGCGGTGGTACTGGCGCAGGAACGAGAACGCCCGCACCGCTTCCTCCGGCGTGGCAAAGTCCGGGATGCCGGCGGCGCGGAAGCGTTGGCGCGCGGCGGCCACCGCGCCGCTGCCGAGCCAGCAGCCCAGCACGCGCGGCGGGCGCTCGGCCGCCATGGGCAGCAGCGCCTGGGCGATCTCGTCGCTGGGCACGATGGCGGTGGGGGCCTGCACGAACAGGATCGCACTGTCGCGGTCCTCGCGCAGGATGCGCAGCGCCTCCACGTAGCGCTGCGCGGGCGCATCGCCGATGATGTCCACCGGGTTGGCGCGCGACCAGTTGCCGGGCAGCACCTCGTCGAGCCGGCGCACGGTGGTCTCGTGCAGGGTGGCCAGCTCCACGCCCATGTGGGCGGCGGCGTCGGCGGCCATCACGCCGGCGCCGCCGCCGTTGGTCAGCACCAGCAGCCGCTCGCTGCGGTTGTCGCGGAAGCGCGCCAGGATCTCCGCGGCGAGGAACAGCTGGTGCAGCGTGTGCACGCGCAGCATGCCGGCGCGCGAGATCGCAGCGTCGAACACCTCGTCGGAGCCGGCCAGCGCGCCGGTGTGCGAGCAGGCCGCGCGCGCGCCCTGCGCCGAGCGGCCGGCCTTGACCAGCACCACCGGCTTGTTGCGCGCGGCGGCGCGCGCGGCCGACATGAACTTGCGCGGTGCGGTGACCGACTCGACGTACATCAGGATGGCGCGCGTGCGCGCGTCGCTGCCCAGGTAGTCGAGCATGTCGCCGAAGTCGACGTCGGCGTGCTCGCCCAGCGAGACGAAGTGCGAAAAGCCGATGCCGCGGTCGTTGGCCCAGTCCAGCACGGCGGTGACCAGTGCGCCGGACTGCGACACGAAGGCGATGTTGCCGGGGGCGGCGCTGGCGTGGGCGAAGCTGGCGTTGAGCCCCAGGTGCGGCACCAGCATGCCGATGCAGTTGGGGCCGAGGATGCGCAGCGTGTGCGGGCGCGCGGCCTGCAGCATGGCCTGCTTCAGGCCGGCGTCCAGTCCGGCCGTGATGACCACCGCGGCGCGGCAGCCGCGCGCACCCAGCCGTCCGATCAGCTCCGGCACCGTGGCCGGGGGTGTGCAGATGACCGCCAGGTCGGGGGGGGCGGGCAGTTCCTCCACCGTGGCCACCACCGGCGCGCCCAGCGCCGGGCGGCGCGGGTTGACGGCGAACAGCTCGCCCTGGAAGGTGCCGTGCAGGTTGCGCCAGACGGTGGCACCGACGCTGCCGGGGCGGTCGGAGGCGCCGACCACCACGACGCGGCGCGGCTGGAAAAGGGCATCGAGGTTGCGGATCGTCATCGCGAAGGCTCCTGCGGGCGGGCGCGGCGGCCCGGGTCGACGGCGGGAGGAGGGGAGGCGCCCGGGGCCATCCAGGCGATCAGCGACTGGCGCATGGCCTCCTCCACGCTCATCGCGATCGGGTTGACCCAGGCGCGCGGCACGAAGACGGTGTAGCCGCCGATCATGTAGCCCATCGGCAGGTAAACGGCCACGCGGTCGCCGTCCAGGAAGCCGGCCGGCAGCCCGTGGGTGTGCTGGCGCGTCACCAGGCCCACCACCTCCCACTCGGCGCCGGGCGGGCGCACCACCACCACCTGCTGCGCCGGGCGGTCGTGGCGGTGCGGCGCGAAATAGTCGGCAAAGCTCTTCAGCGACGAGTAGATGCTCTTGACCACCGGCAGGTTGGTGAACGGCAGCTCGATCCAGCCCAGCACGCGCGAGGCGGCCTGGCTGGAGACGAGCAGGCCGGCCAGCAGGATCAGCGCCAGCGTCAGCACCAGCCCGAGGCCGGGGAAATAGACCTCGCCGATGAAGGGGCGCAGCAGCTGCAGCGCCAGCCGCTCGGACCACACCACCAGCGCCCACAGCAGGTACACCGTCAGCGCCAGCGGCAGCAGCGCCAGCAGGCCACGCAGCAGCAGTTGGGACAGGCGTCGCATCATCGGGTACTGGGTTCGGCCGTGGCGGCGGCGTACAGGGCGTCGCGCGGCGCGCCGGTGATCGCCGCCGCCAGCCGCGCCGCACGCGCCGGCGGCAGCTCCTGCAGCAGCAGCGCCAGCACGCGCCGCGCCTCGGGCGTCAGCGCGCCGCCATCGTGCGGCGCGGATGTGTCGGGCGGATGAACGAGCAGCGTGAACTCGCCGCGGCGCCGCTGCGGCTCGGCCGCCAGCCAGGCGGCCAGCCCGGCGCACGGCAGCGTGACGATCTCCTCGAACTGCTTGGTCAGCTCGCGCCCGACGGTGAGCGTCCGCGGGCCCAGCGCGCCAAGCTCGGCGGCCAACAGCTCGATGCGGTGCGGCGCCTCCAGCAGCACGAGTCCGGTGGGCAGCGCGGCCCAGTGCCGCCAGGCCTCGGCGCGCGCGCGGCCCTTGGGCGGCAGGAAGCCGACGAAGGTGACGGCCTCGGCGCTCACGCCGGCCACGCTCAGCAGCGCGGTGACGCTGCTGGCGCCGGGCACCGGCACGCAGCGCAGGCCGGCGGCGCGCACCGCCGCGCACAGGCGCGCGCCGGGGTCGCTGATGCCGGGCGTGCCGGCGTCGCTGACGTAGGCGACGCGCTGGCCGGCGCGCAGCCGCTCCACCACGCCGCGCGCGGCGGCGACCTCGTTGTGCTCGTGCAGCGCCAGCAGCGGCCGCTGCAGGCCGTAGCCGCGCAGCAGCTGCGCCGTGTGGCGCGTGTCCTCGCATGCCACCGCGTCGGCCAGCGCCAGCACGTGCAGCGCGCGCAGCGTGATGTCGGCGCGGTTGCCGATCGGCGTGGCCACCACGTACAGCGCCCCGGCCGGATAATGCTGGGCGGCGGCCAGCGCGGCGGGATCCGCGGCGCTGGCGGGGGCGCAAGGCGCGCCGGAAGGGAGATCTTCGGCCATGGCGACGACGGCAGGACGGCGGCGGGCGACGGGCCCCGGCCCCACCACCAAGGCGCGCGGCGACGCCGCCGAGGCGCTGGCGTTGCGCCACCTGCAGGCACGCGGCCTGCGCCTGGTGCGGCGCAACGTGCGCTCGCCCGGCCGTGGGGGCGGGGAGGTCGACCTCATTATGGCCGAGCCGGACGGCACGCTGGTCTTCGTCGAGGTGCGCCAGCGCAGCCGTGGGGACCACGGGGGTGCCGCCGCCAGCGTCGGCCGGGTCAAGCAGCGGCGCATCGTCTGGGCGGCGCGGCACTTCCTGGCGCGGCTGTCGCCGGTGCCGCCGTGCCGTTTCGACGTCGTCGTCATCGACGGGGAACTCGACGGCGCCGCGCCGCCTCGCATCGAGTGGCTGCGCGCCGCCTTCGATGCCGGCGCCTGGGATTGAGAGGAAGGACCGCACCACCGCACCGCTTAAGATTGCGCCCCATGCTGACGCCGCGCATCCAGCAGCATTTCGTCGACGGAGCCGACCTGCAGTACCAGTGCGCCCAGGCGCTGGGCGCCCAACTGGAGGCCGCCGCCGGCGTGTTGCTGCACGGCCTGACCAGTGGCGGCAAGGTGCTGGTGTGGGGCGGCGGCGTGGCCGCCGCGCTGGCGCAGGCCTTCGTCGCGCAGCTGGTGGGGCGCTTCGAGCGCGAGCGGCCGGAGCTGGCCGCGCTGGCGCTGGGCACCGCCGTGGCGCCGGCCGACGCGGCGGCGTGGCCGACGGTGCGACAGCTGCGCGCGCTGGGCCTGCCGGGTGACGTGCTGGTGCTGCTGAGCGCCAGCGTGCCGGCGGCCGACGCGCTGGCGCTGCTGGAGGCCGCGCACGAGCGCGAGATGGCCGTGGTGGCGCTGACCGGCGCGCGGCCCGGCGAGCTGCCCGACGCGCTGCGTGACGGCGACGTCTGGGTGGCGGTGCCGACCGAGCGGCCGGCGCGCGTGCTGGAGGCGCAGCTGGTGGCGCTGCACGCGCTGTGCGACGCGCTGGATGCCCAGCTGCTGGGCGACGAGGACATGGAGACGGTGACCGCATGAGCAGGACAGGCAAGCAGGAGACCGTGTGCCGCAGGGCGCTGGTGCTGGTGTTGGCGACGGCGCTGGGGGTGGCGTCCAGCGGCTGCGCGCCGCTGGTGGCCGGCGCCGCGGTGGGCGGCACGGTGCTGGTGGCCACCGACCGCCGCACCGCCGCCACGCAGCTGGAGGATCAGACCATCGAACTGAAGGCGGCCAACCGCGTGCGCGAGCAGCTCGGCGAGCGCGCGCGCGTCAACGCCACCAGCTTCAACCGCAAGGTGCTGCTGACCGGCGAGGTCGCCTCCGAGGCCGACCGCCAGACCGTGCTGCGCATCGTGCAGGGCGTGGAGAACGTCGCCGGCGTGGTCGACGAACTGGCGGTGATGGGTTCGCCGTCGCTGACGGCGCGTTCGTCGGATGCGCTGGTGACCGCGCGCGTCAAGGCCGCCTTCGTCGATGCCAAGGACCTGTCGGCCAACGCCATCAAGGTCACCACCGAGCGCGGCACGGTCTATCTGATGGGGCTGGTGACGGCGCGCGAGGCGCAGCGCGCCGCCGACATCGCGCGCACCGTGCCGGGCGTGCAGCGCGTGGTGCGCGTGTTCGAGATCATCAGCGAGGCCGAGCTGGCGCGCCTGCAGCCGCCCCCGCCGAAGCAGGACCAAGCCGCGCCGGCCGGCGGCCGCTGAGGCGCCGCGCCGCCGCCCGCCGCGGGCGGCGGCGTCAGCGCAGGCGGCGGATCAGGCTGGAGGTGTCCCAGCGCCCGCCGCCCATGGCCTGCACGTCGGCGTAGAACTGGTCCACCAGCGCCGTCACCGGCAGGCGCGCGCCGTTGCGCCGCGCCTCCTGCAGGCACAGCGCCAGGTCCTTGCGCATCCAGTCCACCGCGAAGCCGAAGTCGAAGCGGTCCTCCACCATCGTCTTGCCGCGGTTGTCCATCTGCCAGCTCTGCGCCGCGCCCTTGCCGATCACGTCCAGCACCAGCTTCATGTCCAGCCCGGCGCGCTGGCCGAAGGCGATGGCCTCGGCCAGCCCCTGCACCAGCCCGGCGATGCAGATCTGGTTGACCATCTTGGCCAGTTGGCCGGCGCCGCTGGCGCCGATGCGGGTGACGGCGCGCGCGTAGGCGCCCATCACCGGCCGCGCGCGCGCGAACGGCGCCTCGTCGCCGCCGCACATGATGGTGAGCTGGCCGTTTTCGGCGCCGGCCTGCCCGCCGGAGACCGGTGCATCGACGAAGTGGCACCCGCGCGCGCGCGCGGCAGCGTGCAGCTCGCGCGCCACCTCGGCCGAGGCGGTGGTGTGGTCGACGAACACCGCATCGGCCGCCATGCCGGCCAGCGCCCCCTCGGGCCCGAGCACGACGCTGCGCAGGTCGTCGTCGTTGCCGACGCAGGCCATCACGAAGGCGGCCCCTTCGGCGGCGGCGCGCGGCGTGGCGGCCGTGCGCACGCGGTCGATGCCGCGCGCGGCCATGGCCTGCACCAGGGCCTCGGCCTTGGCGGCGGTGCGGTTGTAGACGGTGACGGTGTGGCCGGCCAGCGCCAGGTGCGCGGCCATCGGCCAGCCCATCACGCCAAGGCCGATGAAGGCCACGCGCTGCGGGGCAACGGCATCGTAGGAGGGCTTGGGGTTGACGTTGGGCATGAGAGTGCGGTTCAGACGATCTGCAGGTGTTCGGTGCCGGCGGCCAGGTCGCTGTTGCGCGCGCGCTGGCTCTCCAGCTTGATGCGCAGCTTGATGTCGTTTTGCGAGTCGGCGTTGCGCACCGCGTCCTCGTAGGAGATCTGGTAGGCCTCGAAGGCGTCGAACAGCGCCTGGTCGAAGGTCTGCATGCCGACCTCGGTGCTGCGCTTCATGACCTCCTTGATCTCGTTGATCTCGCCCTTCATGATGAGGTCGGCGATCAGCGCGCTGTTGAGCAGCACCTCGACGATGGCCACGCGCCCCTTGCCGTCCTCGCGCGGCAGCAGGCGCTGCGCCACCATGCCGCGCAGGTTGAGCGAGACGTCCTTGAGCAGCTGCGCGTGGCGCTCCTGCGGGAAAAAGTTGATGATGCGCTCCATGGCCTGGTTGGCGCTGTTGGCGTGCAGCGTGGCCAGGCACAGGTGGCCGGTCTCGGAGAAGGCGATCGCGTGCTCCATGGTCTCGCGGTCGCGGATCTCGCCCATCAGGATGACGTTGGGCGCCTGGCGCAGCGAGTTCTTCAGCGCGATCTCCCAGCTGTCGGTGTCGATGCCGACCTCGCGCTGGGTGACGATGCAGTTCTTGTGCGTGTGCACGAACTCCACCGGGTCCTCGATGGTGACGATGTGGTCGTGCGTGTGCTCGTTGCGCCAGTCCACCATCGCCGCCAGCGTGGTGGACTTGCCGGTGCCGGTGCCGCCGACGACGATGCAGATGCCGCGCTTGGCCAGCGCCAGCTGCTTGAGGATCTGCGGCAGGCCGAGCTCGTCGATGGTGGGGATCTTGGACGGGATGGTGCGCAGCACCAGCCCGACCTTGCCCATCTGCACGTGGGCGTTGACGCGGAAGCGCCCGATGCCGGCCGGCGCGATGGCGAAGTTGCACTCCTTGGTGCGCTCGAATTCCGCGGCCTGCTTGTCGTTCATGATGGCGCGCGCCAGCGCCTGGGTGTGCTGGCCGGTCAGCGGCTGCTGCGACACCTTGGTGATGACGCCGTCGACCTTGATGGCCGGCGGAAAGTCGGCGGTCAGGAACAGGTCGCTGCCATTGCGGCTGACCAGCAGCCGCAGCAGCTCATGGATGAAGTTGGTGGCTTGGTCGCGTTCCATCGCGCGCTCCTGCAGCGGGGCGGGCCGCCGTCAGACGGGGAAGTTCTCGGGATTCTTGGCCTTGGCGCGCGCCTCGGCGGCGGTGATGACGTTGCGGCGCACCAGATCCATCAGCGCCTGGTCCAGCGTCTGCATGCCGTACTGCTGGCCGGTCTGGATCGCGGAGTACATCTGCGCCACCTTGTTCTCGCGGATCAGGTTGCGGATCGCCGGGGTGCCGATCATGATCTCGTGCGCCGCCACCCGCCCGCGGCCATCGGCGGTCTTCAGCAGCGTCTGCGAGATCACCGCCACCAGCGACTCCGACAGCATCGCGCGGATCATGTCCTTCTCCTCGGCGGGAAAGACGTCGACGATGCGGTCGATGGTCTTGGCGGCGCTGGAGGTGTGCAGCGTGCCGAACACCAGGTGGCCGGTCTCGGCCGCGGTCATGGCGAGGCGGATGGTCTCCAAGTCGCGCATCTCGCCCACCAGGATCACGTCCGGGTCCTCGCGCAGCGCCGAGCGCAGCGCCGCGGCGAACGAGTGCGTCATCGGCCCGACCTCGCGCTGGTTGACCAGGCTCTTCTTGGACTCGTGCACGAACTCGATCGGATCCTCGATCGTCAGGATGTGGCCGGGGTCGTTCTCGTTGCGGTGGTTGACCATGGCCGCCAGCGTCGTCGACTTGCCCGAGCCGGTGGGGCCGGTGACCAGCACCAGCCCGCGCGGCTTCATCGCCAGGTCGGCGAAGATGCGCGGGCAGTTCAGGTCCTCCAGCGTCAGCACCTTGGACGGGATGGTGCGGAACACCGCCGCCGCGCCGCGGTGCTGGTTGAAGGCGTTGACGCGGAAGCGCGACAGGCCCGCGATCTCGAACGAGAAGTCGACCTCCAGAAATTCCTCGTACGCCTTGCGCTGCGCGTCGGTCATGATGTCGTAGACCATCGCGTGAACCTGCTTGTGATCCAGCGGCTCGACGTTGATGCGGCGCACGTCGCCGTGCACCCGTATCATCGGCGGCAGCCCTGCGGACAGGTGCAGGTCGGAGGCCTTGTTCTTGACCGCGAAAGCCAGCAGTTGCGTGACGTCCATCCCGAATTTCCGAGGTTGGACGGACGGGCCGGCCTCCCCCAGCCGGCCCCGGTCCGTGTGCATTGATCGACGGGTTCATTATGGCAACGATTGCCGACAACCTCCAAACCGTGCGTGAGCGCATCGCGCGCGCCTGCGCCGCCGCCGGGCGCGACCCGGCCGCGGTGCGGCTGCTGGCGGTGTCCAAGACCTTCGGCCCGGCGGCGGTGGCCGAGGCCGCCGCCGCCGGCCAGCGCGCCTTCGGCGAGAACTACGTGCAGGAAGGCGTGGAGAAGATCGTCGCGTTGCGCGAGGCCGGCGTGGCGGGTCTGGAGTGGCACTGCATCGGCCCGCTGCAGAGCAACAAGACGCGGCTGGTGGCCGAGCACTTCGACTGGGTGCAGTCGGTCGACCGGCTCAAGATCGCGCAGCGCCTGAGCGCGCAGCGCCCGGCGCATTTGCCCCCGCTGCAGGTGTGCCTGCAGGTCAACGTCGATGGCGCGCCGACCAAGGCGGGCGTGGCGCCGGCCGAGGCGCTGGAGCTGGCGCAGGCGGTGGCAGCCTTGCCGCGGCTGCGGCTGCGCGGGCTGATGGGCATCCCCGATCCGCAGCCGGATGCGGCGGCGATGCGGCGCGTGTTCGCGCAGGCCGCGCAGCTGTTTCACCAGCTGCGCGCGCAGCTCGGTGCGCCGGACGACTTCGACACGCTGTCGCTGGGCATGAGCGACGACCTGGAACTGGCCATCGCCGAGGGCAGCACGCTGGTGCGCGTGGGCAGCGCGATCTTCGGGCGGCGGGCCTACGCCGCCCAAGCCGATCCGGCGGCTTGACCGGTGCCGGAGGGTGCCCCGGTCGCGGGGGCGTGCCGGGCACCGGCGCCTGCCGTGCGTCAGTCCAGCGCCATCAGCGTGGCGTTGCCGCCGGCGGCGGCGGTGTTGACGCTGACGCTGAGCTCGGTCAGCAGCCCCGCGGGCGGCTGGGCCGCGTCGGGCATGCCGGTGACGACCGGCACCACCGGCCCCGCGAGCGCCGCCAGCGCCTGCTGCAGCGTCACCAGCTGCGCGGCGTCGCCGTCGAACCACGCCACCTCCGGCGCCGTCGGCAGGGCGGCCAGCGCCGCCGCCATCGGGGCGGCGTCCACCAGCTCCAGCGGCTGGCCGCCCTGCGCCCGCACCACGTCGGCCATCGCGCGGCGCGTGGCAGCGTCGCGCGCCACGCACAGCACGTGCCGGCGCGGCCGCAGCGTCCAGGTGTCGCGCTGCCCCGTCGGGCCGCGCAGCACCACCGGCGCGCGCCAGTCCGACGGCTCAGCTGCCCCCATGAAGGCGCGTGCGCGCGCCACCGCGTCGGCGGGCGGGTCGGCCAGCAGCCGGTAGAGGTAGAGCGGCCCGCCGGCCTTCGGCCCCGTGCCTGACAGCCCTTCGCCGCCGAACGGCTGCACGCCGACCACCGCGCCGATCATGTTGCGGTTGACGTAGTGGTTGCCGGCGCGCACCCGCTGCGTCAGCGCCTCGATCGTCTCGTCGATGCGGCTGTGCACGCCGAACGTCAGGCCGTAGCCGGTGGCGTGGATGGCCTCGATCAGCGCCGGCAGCTGCCCGCGCCGCCAGCGCAGCACGTGCAGCACCGGGCCGAACACCTCGCGCTCGGGCAGGCGCAGGCCGTCGAGCTCGATCAGCGTCGGCGGCACGAAGGTGCCGGCCTGCGCCTCGGGCGGCAGCGGCAGCTGCCAGACGGCGCAGCCGCGCGCGCGCATCGCCTCGATGTGCGCGACGATGCCGGCGCGCGCCGGCTCATCGATGACCGGGCCGACGTCGGTGGCCAGCCGCGTGGGTGGGCCCAGGCGCAGCTCGCGCATGGCGCCGCGCAGCATCGCCAGCAGGCGCGGCGCGGCCTCCTCCTGCACGCACAGCACGCGCAGCGCCGAGCAGCGCTGGCCGGCGCTGTCGAAGGCCGAGGCGAGCACGTCCTGCACCACCTGCTCCGGCAGCGCCGAGGTGTCCACGACCATGGCGTTCTGGCCGCCGGTCTCGGCGATCAGCGGCACCGGCTGCGCGCGCCCGTCCGCGCCGCTGCGCGTGCGGCCCGCCAGCGCCCGCTGCAACAGCCGCGCCACCTCGGTGGAGCCGGTGAAGACCACGCCGGCGATGCGCGCGTCGGCCACCAGCGCCGCGCCGACCGTCTCGCCGGGGCCGGGCAGCAGCTGCAGCACGTCGCGCGGCACGCCGGCCTCGTGCAGCAGCGCGGTCATGCGCGCGGCCACCAGCGGCGTCTGCTCCGCCGGCTTGGCCAGCACCGGGTTGCCGGCGGCCAGCGCGGCGGCGAGCTGCCCGGTGAAGATGGCCAGCGGAAAGTTCCACGGGCTGATGCACGCCACCGGCCCGAGCGGCCGGGCCGCGCGCGGCCAGTGCGCGTCGGTGATCTGCGCGGCGTCGAAGCGCAGGAAGTCGATCGCCTCGCGCACCTCGGCCACCGCGTTGGCCGCGGTCTTGCCGGCCTCGCGCATCAGCAGCGCCACGAACGCCGGCATCTGCGCCTGCAGGGCATCCGCCGCACGGCGCAGGATGTCCGCGCGCGCCTCGGGCGCGGTGGCGGCCCAGCGCGGTGCGGCGGCCTGCGCCGCGGCCACGGCGGCGGCGACGTCGTCGGCGCACGCCTCGGCCACCGTGCCGACGACGTCGCCGTGGTCGGCCGGGTTGACGACGGGGCGGGCCGCGCCTCCGCCAGCGGGCGTCAGCCCCTCGGCCAGCCGCGGCGCGGCGTGCGGCGGCGCGGCGCGGCTGGCGTCCAGCGCGCGCTGCAGGGCGGTGAGCGTCCCTTCGTCGTTCAGATCCAGCCCGGCGCTGTTGGCGCGCATCGGGCCGTACAGCGCCGCCGGGGCCGGGATGCGCGGGTGCGGCAGGCCCGGCGCGCCTTCCGCGCGCGCCCAGCCCTCGACGGTGGCCACGGGGTCTTCCACCAGCGCCGCAAGCGGCACGCGGGCGTCCGCGATGCGGTGCACGAACGACGTGTTGGCGCCGTTTTCCAGCAGGCGGCGCACCAGGTAGGCCAGCAGCGTCTCGTGCGTGCCGACCGGGGCGTAGATGCGGCACGGCCGGCCGAGCCCTCCGGCCTCCACCGGCGCCACCACCTGTTCGTAGAGCGGCTCGCCCATGCCGTGCAGGCACTGGAACTCGTACTGGTGCGGGTGCCAGGCGGCGGGGTCGGCCATCTCGTGGATCGCCGCCAGCGTCTGCGCGTTGTGGGAGGCGAACTGCGGGAACACCGCCTCCGGCGCGGCCAGCAGCCGCCGCGCGCACGCCAGGTACGACACGTCGGTGTAGGCCTTGCGCGTGTAGACCGGGTAGTCCAGCCCGTCGAGCTGGGCGCGCTTGATCTCGCTGTCCCAGTAGGCGCCCTTGACCAGCCGCACCAGCAGCCGCCGTCCGCTGCGCCGTGCCAGCGCGATTACGTGATCGACCACCGCCGGCGCGCGCTTCTGGTACGCCTGGATGACGAAGCCCAGGCCCGCCCAGCCGGCCAGCGACGGCTCGTGCGCCAGGCGCTCGAGCAAATCCAGCGACAGCTCCAGCCGTTCGCTCTCCTCGGCGTCGATGTGCAGGCCGATGTTCACCTTGCACGCCGCTTCGGCCAGCGCGCGCAGCCGCGGGTAGAGCTCCTCCATCACGCGCGCATACTGGGCGCGGCCGTAGCGCGGGTGCAGCGCCGACAGCTTGATCGACACGCCGGGCCCGTCGATCACGCCGCGGCCGGCGTTGGCCGCGCCGATGGCCTCGATCGCGCTGCGGTAGGCGTCGAAGTAGCGCTGCGCGTCCTCCTCGGTCAGCGCCGCCTCGCCGAGCATGTCGTAGGAGTAGCGGAAGCCCTGCGCCTCGCGCGCGCGGGCGCGCTCGAGCGCCTGCTCGATCGTCTGGCCGGTGACGAACTGCTCGCCGAGCAGCCGCATCGCCATGTCCACCGCGCGGCGGATCAGCGGCTCGCCGCCCTTGCGCAGCAGGCCGGTGAGCGCCGCGCCCAGCCCTTCCTCGCTGTGGGTGGCGGTCAGGCGCCCGGTCAGCAGCAGGCCCCAGGTGGCGGCGTTGACGAAGGTCGAGGGGCTGCGGCCCAGGTGAGCGCGCCAGTCGCCGCGGCCGATCTTGTCGCGGATCAGCGCGTCGCGCGTGGCCGCATCCGGGATGCGCAGCAGCGCCTCGGCCAGGCACATCAGCGCCACGCCCTCCTGCGACGACAGGGCGTATTCCTGCAGCAGCGCCTGCACCAGCCCCTCGCGGCCGCGCTGCGGGGCGCGCCGGCGCAGCCCCTCGGCCAGCCGCCGCGCCAGCGCGGCCACGCGCGCGCCGGTGGCGGCGTCCAGCCGGGCCTCCTCCAGCAGCGCCGGCAGCAGCTCGGGCTCCGGCGCGCGCGCACGCGCCGGCAGCGCCGCCATCGTCGGGGCGCGCGCGATCGGGCCGTCGGCGAAGCGACTGACCCCGTGGGCAGGGTCGTCGGATGGTGGCGCGGGCGTGGCGGAGGCGGTGGGGGTGGGGATGGCGATGGTAGGCATGGCGGTCTTCACCTCGCGGTCCGATGGATCGCAAGTTTGATCCGGCCATCATCGAATGAGTGTCGTTTTTTGCGCTCGTTTACCGAATGTTCAGCTAAAGTGAAGGCCCATGGAAGGAAGATCTTCGAGTCCACGCACGGACCTGGACCGTCTCGATCTGCGCATCCTCGACGTGCTGCAGCGCGACGGCCGCATCACCAACCTGAAGCTGGCCGAGACGGTGGGGCTGTCGCCGACGGCGGTGCTGGCGCGCGTGCAGCGGCTGACGCGCGAGGGTTACATCCTCGGCTACGAGGCGCGTCTGAACCCGGCCAAGCTGGGGGCCGGGTTGCTGGTGTTCGTCGAGGTGCTGCTGGACCGCACCACCCCCAACGTGTTCGAGCACTTCAGGGCCGCGGTGCAGGCCGCGCCGCAGGTGCTGGAGTGCCACATGGTGGCTGGCGGGTTCGACTACCTGCTCAAGACACGCGTGGCCGACATGGCCGACTACCGCCGCTTCGCCGGCGACGTGCTGTGGCAGCTGCCCGGCGTGCGCGAAACCCGCACCTACGCGGTGATGGAGGAGGTCAAGAGCACCCACCGCCTGCCGCTGGCGTGAGCGGTGTCCGCGGCGGTGCCGGGCCGCGCCCGGCTTCAGCGGGCTGCGGCGGCCAGCGCGCAGCGGGCCGCGGCCAGATCCCAGCCGGCCCAGCCGCAGCTCTTGAAGAACACCGGCCCGCCCGCCCGGCGCGCGCGCCGCCAGGCCGGCGTGTCGCGCACCACGTCCGCCAGGGTGGGCAGCGCCGCCACGTCCAGCCCGGCCTGCAGCAGGTCGCCGGCCTCGTGGTCGGCGTCACGCGTGTCCACCACCAGCGTGCCGGTGGCGGCCAGATGCCGGCACACGTCGGGCGCCCACTCCACCATGCGCGGGGTGAAGGCGCCCACCGCGGCGACGAAGGCGTCGGGACGCGGCCGTGCGCGCAGCGCCACCGCCTGCGCGGGGGTGCAACTGACCACCAGCGGACAGTCGGCCAGCGCCGCGTCGGCGTCGTCCACGCGCTGCGCCTCCAGCCCCAGCCCGCGCGCATGGGCCACGAGCGCGTCGGCACTGGCGGCGCTGCGCGAGGCGACTTGCACCGCGCGCACGCCGAGCCCGGCCGCGAAGGCTTCCAGATGCGCGCGGCCCTGCACGCCGGCGCCGACGATCAACAGCGGCCCCTGCGGGCGTGGCGCCAGCCGCCGCGCGGCCAGCAGCGACACCGCCGCCGTGCGCCGCGCGGTGACGGTGGGGCCGTCCAGCACGGCGCGGCGCTGCCCGCTGCGTGCGTCGAAGACGACGACGTCGCCCTGGATGGCGGGACGGCCGTGGGCAGGGTTGTCGGGCACGAAGGTGATCAGCTTGGTGATGGCCAGGGCGGCGTCGGCCGCAGGCATCACGAACAGGCTGCCGCCGCCGGTCAGCGGCTGCACCAGGCGCGGCGGCACGACCACGGTGTCGTCGCGCAGCAGAGCCTCGAGGGCGTCGGCCAGTGCGGGGTAGGGCAGGGCGGCCGCAGTGGCGGCGGCATCGAGCAGTGCCGTCACGACGGGTCTGCACCGGCCGGTGGCTCGCTGCCCAGCGGCGGCAGCGTGAAGGTGAACGTGGCGCCCTCACCGGGCCGGCCCTCGGCCTGGATGCGGCCGCCGTGGCGCTCGACGATGCGCCGCGCCAGCGCCAGGCCGATGCCGGTGCCCTCGAACTCCTGTGCGCGGTGCAGGCGCTGGAACATGCCGAACAGCCGCTCGGCGCGCGCCGGATCGAAGCCGACGCCGTTGTCGCGCACCCAGAACACCGCCTGCGGCGCGCCGTCCGGGCCGCGCCGCAGCTCGCCGCCGACCTCGATGACGGCCGGCCGGCGCGGGCGGCTGTACTTGAGCGCGTTGGCCAGCAGGTTGTCCCATACCTGGGCCAGCAGCAGCGGATCACCCTGCACGCTGGGCAGGGCTGCGGGCAGCCTCAGCTCGACCTCGCCGGGCGCGCGCTGCAGCGCCGGATCGTGCAGCACGCGGTTGAGGCTGGCGCGCAGCAGACCCAGCATGTCCACCGCCTCCCACTGCAGCGCGGCGCGTCCGGTGCGCGCGAACGCCAGCAACCCCTCGATCAGGCGCCCCATGTGGGCGGCGGCCTCCTCGATGGTGCGCAGGTCCTCGGCGACGTCGGGCGCCAGCGGCGCGCCCAGATCCTCACGCAGCAGCTGCAGGTAGCTGGTGATGTGGCGCAGCGGCGCGCGCAGGTCGTGCGACACCGAGGAGGCGAACGCCTCCAGGTCGTCCACCGCCGCCTGCAGCGCCTGCGTGCGCTGCTGCACCTGACGCTCCAGCGCCTGGTTGAGCTCGCGCAGCAGCTCTTCCAGCCGGCGCACCTCGGTCATGTCGCGCACCAGGCAGGCCGTGCCCAGCGCTTCGCCGTCCGGCCCGCTCAGCGTCGTGTAGACCACGTGCGCCCACAGTCGCGAGCCGTCGGCGCGCCGCACCCAGCCGGTCGATTCGCTCTGGCCCAGCAGGGCGGCGCGTTCCAGCGCCTGCGGGGCGTCGGGCGGCAGCGGATGCGGGGCGTCGGCGCGGTCCGGGCCGTGGGTGCCCAGCACCGCCGCCGCCGGGTAGCCGAGCAGCCGCTCGGCGCTGGCCGGCCAGTCGCGGATCGCGCCGTCGGGGTCGAGGAAGAAGATCGCCGCATCGCGCAGCGCCGCCGACAGCGCCTGCCAGCGCGCCTGCTGCAGCACCAGATGCTGATCCTGTTGCTGCAGGCGCTGCCGCAGCGCCTGCTGCTGGCGCTCGCGCTCGGCCTCGGCGCGCTGCTGCGCCGTCTCGTCGCGCAGCAGCACGAACAGCCCGGCCACCGCGCCGTCGAGCCAGTCCGGTGCGAGCGTCACCTGCCAGTGGCGCGCGCGGCCGCCCTGCTGGCGCTGCACCACCAGCTCGCCGCGTTCGCCCCGCAGCGCCGGGGCCACCCACGGCAGCAGCGTGTCGAGCCAGTCATCGTCCAGCGCCTCCTGCCACGGCAGGCCGGCCGCCGTCTCCGGCGTCAGGTGCGCACGCAGCAGCGGCTGCGCCGCCGCGTTGGCACCGCGCACGCACAGCTGCGCATCCAGCATCAGCACGCCATCCGGCAGCGCCTGCAGCAGCCGCCAGGCCGCGGAGGGTTCCCCCTGGGCGGGCGGATCCGGCTGCGCGGGCGGGGCCGGCTGCAGCGCCGCGAAGAACGAGGGCGGCAGGTGCGTCGGCCAGGGATCGCGCGGCAGCGGCTGCATGGGAGCTACTGTAGCGCAAGGCCCGCGCCGTCCCGCGGCCCGTGTCCCCCTCGGGGGGTCAGAAGCGCGGCAGCTCGGGGTGCGGCAGCCGCCCGCCGCGCACCAGCATCTTGCCGTACTCGGCGCAGCGGTGCAGCGTCGGGATGACCTTGCCGGGGTTGAGCAGGCCGTGCTCGTCGAAGGCGCGCTTGAGCGCCAGCATCTGCGAGCGCTCCTCGGGGCTGAACTGCACGCACATGCTGTTGAGCTTCTCGACGCCGACGCCGTGCTCGCCGGTGATGGTGCCGCCCATGGCGACGCTGGTCTCGAGGATCTCGGCACCGAACGCCTCGGCGCGGCGCAGCTGCTCGGGGTCGTTGGCGTCGAACAGGATCAGCGGGTGCAGGTTGCCGTCACCGGCATGGAACACGTTGGCGCAGCGCAGCCCGTACTTGCCCTCCATCGCCGCGATGGCCTCCAGGATGTCCGCGAGGCGCTTGCGCGGGATGGTGGAGTCCATGCACATGTAGTCGGGGCTGATGCGCCCGCTGGCCGGAAAGGCATTCTTGCGCCCGCTCCAGAAGCGCAGCCGCTCGGCCTCGTCGCGGCTGACGGCCAGGCGGGTGGCGCCGGCCTGGCGCAGCACCGCGCTCATGCGTTCGATCTCCTCGGCCACCTCCTCGGGCGTGCCGTCGGATTCGCACAGCAGGATGGCCTCGGCGTCCAGGTCATAGCCCGCGTGGACGAAGTCCTCCACCGCCGCGGTCATCGGCTTGTCCATCATTTCCAGCCCCGCCGGGATGATGCCGGCGGCGATGATGGCGGCCACCGCGTCGCCGGCGGCGCGCACGCTGGCAAAGCTGGCCATGATGCAGCGCGCCAGCTGCGGGCGCGGGATCAGCCGCACGACCACCTCGACGACCACCGCCAGCATCCCCTCCGAGCCGATCACCGCCGGCAGCAGGTCCAGCCCCGGGGCGTCCGGCGCCAGGCTGCCGAAGGTCACCGGCTCGCCTTCCACGGTGAAGCCGCGCACCTGCAGCACGTTGTGCAGCGTCAGGCCGTACTTCAGGCAGTGCACGCCGCCGGAGTTTTCGGCGACGTTGCCGCCGATCGTGCAGGCGATCTGGCTGCTCGGGTCGGGGGCGTAGTACAGGCCGTGCGGCACGGCGGCCTCGCTGATGGCCAGGTTGCGCACGCCGGCCTGCACGGTGGCGGTCTGCGCCAGCGGGTCGATGGCCACGATGCGGTTGAACTTGGCCAGCGACAGCGTCACCCCCAGCGGGTGCGGCATCGCCCCGCCCGACAGCCCCGTGCCGGCGCCGCGCGCCACCACCGGCACCTTCAGCAGGTGGCAGGTGCGCAGCACCGCCTGCACCTGCTCCTCCGTTTCCGGCAGCGCCACCGCCAGCGGCCGCTCGCGGTAGGCGGTCAGACCGTCGCACTCGTACGGCGTGGTGTCCTCCGGAGTCCACAGCAGCGCGTGCGCCGGCAGCACCGCGGCCAGCGCGCGCACCACCTCGGCTTGGCGCGCGGCGCGCGCGCTGGCGTCGACGGGCGGGGCAGCGTCCATGGGGTGGCAGTGTAGGTCAACGTGGCGACGGTGGCGTTGAAATTCTGCGCAAGCCCCCTTGAAACGCGGCGGCGGCGGCGCCACCATAAGGATCGACGCGCATCGCGTCGGCCTGCCGGGGTGGAGGCGGCGGGCCGCCGCGGACCCCACACCCTCCACGACGCGAAGAGGAGTGAAGACGATGAGCAACCTGATTCCGCGCCGCATGAGCCTGTTCGATGAGTTCTTCCGTGACCTGGCGCCGGGCTTCTACATTCGCCCGCTGCACGGCGACCCGCTGCCGCAGCAGATCAAGGTCGAAGTCAAGGAGAACGACCAGGCCTACGTCATCTCGGCCGAGATGCCCGGCGTCGGCAAGGACAACATCCACGTCACGGTGGAGAACAACGTCGTGACGATCGCCGCCGAGGTCAAGCAGGAGGACGCCAAGCGCGACGGCGAGAAGGTGCTGCACAGCGAGCGCTACTACGGCCAGGTGTCGCGCAGCTTCGCGCTGCCCAGCGACGTCGACGAGTCCGCCGCCAGCGCCAAGTACGACGACGGCGTGCTGACCCTGACGCTGCCGAAGAAGGTGGCGGTGGCCGGCAAGCGCATCCGCATCGAGTGATGCCGCGCGGGCGCGGCGGCCGGGGCGGCGGTGGCGGCGCTCAGGCCACCGCCTGCTTGAGCCAGGCGGCAAACGTCGCGCACTCCCAGCGCTCCATCGCCCCCGCGCGCCAGCACAGGTAGTGCGCGTGGGGGCTGGGCACGTTGTGCGGGTACAGCCGCACCAGCGTGCCGTTGTCCAGCCACGGTGCGCCGAGCTTCAGGCGCACCAGCGCCACGCCCATGCCGGCGGCGGCGCCGTCGCACATCAGGCCGATGTCGTTGAACTGCGAGCCGTCGGCCGGCTCCGGCCAGTCCAGATGGTGGGCGGCGAACCACGTGCGCCACGGCTCCAGCGGGCTGCGCAGCAGCGGCACGCCCTGCAGGTCCTCGGGCTTCTCGAACGGCCCGTGCTCACGCACGAACGACGGCGAGGCCAACGGCGTGACCTCGTCCTTCAGGATGCAGGTGAACTCCACGTCCTGGTAGCGCCCGGTGCCGAAGCGGATCGTCAGGTCCGCATCCTCGGCCACCACGTCCAGCAGCGGGATGCTGACCTGCAGCGTCAGGTCGATCTCCGGATAGGCCTCGGCGAACTGGCGCAGCCGCGGCATCAGGATCGAGCGGGCGAAGGTCGGTGTGACCGCCAGCCGCAGCTTGCGCCGCCCGGGCGTGGCGCCGCGGCTCGGGAAGCGCTGCAGGCAGGCCAGCGCCTCGCGCACCTGGGCCAGGTACTCGCTGCCCTCGGTGGTGAGCGAGAAGTCCGCGCGCCCGAACAGCTTGACGCCGAGCTGCTCCTCCAGCTGGCGGATGCGGTGGCTGACGGCGCTGGGGGTGACGCACAGCTCGTCGGCGGCCTGCGTGACGCTGCGCAGGCGCGCCAGCGCCTCGAACGTCAGCAGGCACTGGATCGGTGGAATGCGCGGCGCGGGCATGGCAGGGGAACCGAAATCAGGCGAACAAGGGGCCGTCGGCGGCGAGCGCCTCTGCGGCGCCCAGCCAGAGGCACAGCAAGGGCGCGGGCACGCGCATGACGGGGGTGGGGCGGTCAGCGCCAGCGTCCGGCACCCCTTCGACGGGGCCGAAGTCGTCCAGTGCCTTGGTGACCACGTAGGCGCGCGTCACTGCACGGCTCTGGCACAGTTCGCGCAGGCCGCGCAGTTCGCGCGCGCCGGTGTGCTGGGTGCGGTACTTCACCTCGAAGGCCAGCAGCTCGTGGCCGGCTTCGACCAGCAGATCGACCTCCAGGTCACGCCGGCCGCGCCAGTAGCTGAACCGAACCCCTTGGCTGTGCTGGCGTCCGACCAAATGATTCAGCACCGCCGTCTCGGTGGCCACGCCCAGCGCCGTGGGGTCTTCCAGCATCGCTTTGCCGCGCAGCATGACGGCCGGGGCGATGGCGGGATCGGCCAGATAGACCTTGAAGCGCCCACGCAGCACGTCCTTGCCGTAGCCGAACGGCGGCAGGCGGTGGATCAGGTGCGTGGCTTGCAGCAATTCGATGAAGTGCTGCGCCGTCGGTCGTTTGACCTGAAGGTTGCTGCACAGGTCGGTCATGTCCAGCAGGCCACCGTCGTGCAGGCACAGGTACAGGAAGGTGTGCTCCAGGTCCAGCACGCGGCGCACGCCAAACAGCGCCGTCATGTCGCGCTTGAGCACCTTGTCGATGATGTCCTCGCGCAGCAGGCGCTGCGCCTGCGTGACGCTGTCGATCAGCGCCGTCTGCGGAAAGCCACCCCGCACCAAGTACTCATGAAAGTGCCCGACGTAAGGCGCAGCACGCTGGCCGATGCGCCGGAATTCGGCCGCATCCCACTCGAACAGGCTTTGCAGCGACGGCGGCGTCGGCAATTCCGGCAGCGCCAGCCGCTTGATCTGGAGGTACTCGTGGAACGACAGCGTGGTCAGGCGGATGGTGTGCCAGCGGCCGACGCCGGATTCCACGCCTTCGCCCGCTTGCAGCGGCATGGCCGAGCCGGTGAAGGCGATGCGGCGGTCGCGGCGGAAGTCCACCTGATGCTTGATCCACGTGCCCCAGTCCCGGATGAACTGGGCCTCGTCCAGCAGCAGGATTTCGGGGCCGTCCGCCCTGGGCTCCCGCTCGCGCCACGCCTGCAGGGTGGCCTCCACGCCGGCCAGCTTCAGGATCGGGTGATCGAAGGTGGCGTAGAGAATGTTGGCGGCGGGAACCCCGTCCTGCAGCAGGGCCTGCACGGCCTGCAGCAGCAGCGTCGTCTTGCCGACCTGGCGGGCGCCACTGAGCAGCACGGCGCGCGGCGCCGGCGGGCTGCGCAGCCAGCCGAGCAGTTCCCTGAACGCGGCCCGGCGCCACGCCGGCAGCTCCGCCGGCGGTTCGCCGTGCCACCAGGGGTTGAACTGCGCCAGCACGGCGCCAATTTCGGCTCCCGTGACCTTCATCGGCGCGATTTTGCTTGTAGATGGTTTTTAGTGCAACCACACTTGCACTAAAAGTTACCGGAACACCACCGTGCGCTGGCCGTTGAGCAGCACGCGGTGCTCGCTGTGCCACTTGACGGCGCGCGCCAGCACCTGGCTTTCGGTATCGCGGCCGATGGCGGTGAGGTCCTCCACCGTCATCGCGTGATCGACGCGCGCCACGTCCTGCTCGATGATCGGGCCTTCGTCGAGGTCGGCGGTGACGTAGTGCGCGGTGGCGCCGATCAGCTTGACGCCGCGCTCGTGCGCCTGGTGATAGGGACGCGCGCCCTTGAAGCTGGGCAGGAAGCTGTGGTGGATGTTGATCGCGCGGCCGGCCAGCCGCTCGCACATGCCGTCCGACAGGATCTGCATGTAGCGCGCCAGCACCACCAGCTCGGCGCCTTCCTGCTCGATGATCTCGAGCTGGCGCGCCTCGGCCTGCGGCTTGGTGGCGGCCGTCACCGGGATATGGTGGAACGGCACGTCGTAGCCGGCGGCCAGTTGGTAAAAGTCGCGGTGGTTGCTGATGATGGCGCGGATGTCCAGCCGCAGCAGGCCGCTCTTCCAGCGAAACAGCAGGTCGTTGAGGCAGTGACCCTGCTGGCTGACGAAGATGACGGTGCGCATCGGCTCGTGCCACGGGTGCAGGGTGCACGTCATGCCGTGCTGCTGGCCGAACGCCTGCGCGGCGGCACGCAGGCCGGCCGTCTCGCGCCCCGGACAGCTGAACTGCACGCGCATGAAGAAGCGGCCGCTGTCGCGGTCGTTGAACTGGGCGGCCTCCTCGATGTTGCCGCCCAGCTCCAGCAGGAACCCGGAGACGGCGTGCACGATGCCGGGGCGGTCCTGGCACGAGAGGGTAAGGACGAAGGTGTCTTGCATGGAGGGCGATTGTCGCAGGCTGCCGGACGGCGCCGCGCGCGTCATGCCGACTCGGCGCGTGCCTGCTGCAGCGCCCGCACCAGGGTGTGCAGCGCCTGGTTGACCGGCGCGGCCAGCCCGTGTGCGGCGGCACGCGCCACCACGTAGCCATTGAGGTGGTCGATCTCGGTCGGGCGGCCGCGCAGCAGGTCGCGCGCGGTGGACGACAGCTGCGTGGCCATGCTGGTGGCGATGCGCTCGACCTCGGCCTGCAGCGCGGCCTCATCCAGCGCGATGCCCTCGGCGGCGGCCACCGCGACGCACTCGCGCACCACCTGGCGCAGCAGCGCCGGCACGCCCGGCTGCGCCCACAGCCAGCCGTAGGGCCGCGCGGTGATCGCCGACAGCGCGTTGTAGGCGCAGTTGATGGCGAGCTTGGTCCACAGCGCCTGCGGCACCGCCGGCGACACCATGGTGGGCACGCCGGCGTGGGCAAAGGCGGCCTGCACCGCGGCCGCCTCGGGAAACGGCGCCAGCACCAGCTCGCCGCGGCCATGGTGGCGCACGTGGCCGGGCGCCTCGACGCCGGCGGCCACGTAGACCACCACCGGCACCACCGGACGGCCGAGGACGCGCTGCAGGCGCGCGGCGTTGTCGACCCCGTTCTGCAGGCTCAGCACCACGGCGTGCGGCGCCAGGTGCGGCCGCAGCGCGGCGCCGGCGGTCTCGGTGTCGCCGGACTTGACGCACACCAGCACCACGTCGGCGTCGCGCGCGGCCGCCGCGTCGTCGTCGGCCGCCACGGCGATGCGCTCGTCGAACGCCGCGGTCTGCAGGCGCAGGCCGCCGGCGCGCACCGCCTGCACGAAGGCTGGCCGGCCGATCAGCCACACCGGCACGCCGGCGCGCGCCAGCATGCCGCCGTAGTAGCCGCCGACGGCACCGGCGCCGAACACCGCGAAGCGCGGCCAGGCTCTGGCGTGTGCGGGCGCGGGGGAGGCGGAGTCGGATCGGGTCATGACGGTCGGGGCTGCGGGTGCGACGGGAAAGGATAATCGCGTCGGGCCCCCGGTGCACGCCGGGGTGGCGCGGGAGGCGGCGCCGGTGCGCCGGTGGCCGTGGCAGGACACGAGGAGCGGACGTTGGACACGACGACGATGGAGCCGGATGCGGCGCCGCTGGAGGTGGTGGTGCTGGCCGCCGGCAAGGGCACGCGGATGAAGAGCCGCACGCCGAAGGTGCTGCACCGGCTGGCGGGGCGGCCGCTGCTGGCGCACGTGCTGGCGCGCGCCGCCCGGCTGGGGGCGCGCGCCGTCTGGGTGGTGACCGGTCACGAGGCCGGAGCGGTGGAGGCCGCGCTGCCGGCGCTGGTGCCGGGCCTGGCGGTGCGGCCGGTGCGCCAGCAGCCGCAGCTCGGCACCGGGCACGCGGTGCAGCAGGCCATGCCGCACGTCGGCGACGACGCGGTGGTGCTGGTGCTCAGCGGCGACGTGCCGTTGACCGAGGACGCCACGCTGCGCGCGCTGCTGGCCGCGCGCGCCGATGCCGGCCCGGACGCGCTGGCGCTGCTGACCGTCACGCTGGCCGAACCGACCGGCTACGGCCGTGTGCTGCGCGCGGCGGACGGCACCATCCGCGCCATCGTCGAGGAGAAGGACGCCACCGACGCGCAGCGCGCGCTGAAGGAGGTTTACAGCGGCATCCTGGCCGCGCCGGCGCGCCGGCTGCGGGGGTGGCTGGCGCGGCTGTCCAACGCCAACGCCCAGGGTGAGTACTATCTGACCGACGTCGTGGCGTACGCGGTGGCCGACGGCGTGCCGGTGGTGGCGCACCGCCTCGACGACGCGCTGCAGGTGGCCGGCGTCAACAGCCCGGCGCAACTGGCGGCGCTGGAGCGCGCGTACCAGCGCCGGCTGGCCGAGGCGCTGCTGGCGCAGGGCGTGCGGCTCGCGGACCCCGGCCGGCTCGACGTGCGCGGCGAGCTGGTCTGCGGGCAGGACGTCGAGATCGATGTCGGCTGCGTGTTCGAGGGGCGTGTCGAGCTCGGCGACGGGGTGCGCGTCGGCGCCCATTGCGTCATCGCCGACGCGCGCATCGAGGCCGGGGCCGAGATCCTTCCGTTCACCCACATCGATGGTGCGGGTGGCGCGGTGGTCGTCGGCACGCAGGCGCGCGTCGGGCCGTTCGCGCGCCTGCGCCCGGGCGCGGTGCTCGGGCCCGAGGTGCATGTCGGCAACTTCGTCGAGGTCAAGAACAGCACGCTGGCCGCCGGCGCCAAGGCCAACCACCTGGCCTACCTGGGCGACGCCACGGTGGGCGCGCGCGTCAACTACGGCGCCGGCAGCATCACCGCCAACTACGACGGCGCGCGCAAGCACCGCACCGTGATCGGCGACGACGTGCACGTGGGCAGCAACTGCGTGCTGGTGGCGCCGGTGACGCTCGGGGCGGGCGGGACCATCGGCGCCGGCAGCGTCGTCACCAAGGACACGCCGCCCGGGGCGCTGACGGTGGCGCGCGCCAAGGCGGTCACCGTCGCCGGCTGGCGGCGGCCGTCGAAGGAGGCCGCGCCGCCGGGTGGCGAGCCGCCAGCGGGCGGTTGAGAGGAGGCAGGCCGCGCGGACTCACCAGCCCCACAGGTGCTCGGCCGCGGCCCATACCGGCTGGCCGCCGGGGCCGCGCAGCTGCACCCAGTCGCCGGCGCGGCGCAGCGTGGGCAGCACGTCGCCGTAGCGCGCCACCGCCACCACCGGATGGTCGGTGCCCGGGCCGGCGCGCAGGTTCAGCGTGCGCACGCGCACCACGTGGTGGCGCTGCGGCCCGGTCAGGCGGGCCGCGATCCAGCCTTCGTCGCCCTCGAAGTCGCGCACGCGCAGCCAGTCGCCGTCGCGCTGCAGCACCTGCAGCGGGTAGCCGGCGCGCAGCTGCCACAGCACCTCGCTGGCGGTGCCAGGGCCGGCGCGCAGGTTGGCCACCGCGCCGCGCACGCTGACCAGCTCCTGCGCCGCGGCGCCCAGCGTCAGTCCGGCGAGCAGCCACGGCAGCAGCCAGCGGGTGATGCGGGTGACGACGGGGCCCATCGCGCGTGCCTCCTGCAGGGTCGGTCGGGTGCCCGCATCATACGGCAGCCGGGCCGGCCGTGGGCAGCGGCAGGCGCGGGTGGAACTTGGCGCGCCGCACGCTGAAGTAGGCCTTGACCGCACGCACCTGCAGCGCCGCGGTGAACAGCCGCTGCGCCAGCGCGTGGTAGGCCGGCATGTCGGCCACGGTGAGGATCAGCACGAAGTCCGGCCCGGCGCTGACGCGGTAGCACTGCTGCACCGCGTCCTCGGCGCAGGCGTGGCGCTCGAACGCCTGCAGCGTGGCGGCGTCCTGCCGCTCCAGCGCCACCTCGACGAGGGCCGTCAGGCCGTGGCCGAGCGCGGCGGCCAGTGCCTCGGGGCGCAGGATCGCCACGCGCCGCTCGATCAGCCCGGCGGCCTCGAGCCGGCGCACGCGCCGCAGCGCGGTCGGGGCCGAGACGCCGGCACGCCGTCCGAGCGCCGCCCACGACAGGCTGGCGTCGTCCTGCAGCGCGGCCAGCAGCGCAAGGTCCACGGCGTCGATGGAAGAATCGTTTGTCATCAGGCCTATCATGCAATGAAATGCTGCAACAGGCCAGCACTGCACGAAACGTTCACGTAAAACAAAAAATCAAAAGTCCGTTACATCGACGCCGCGCTAGGCTCACGGCTGCATCGTCATCCGAAGCGAAAGGGCCTTCGATCATGTGCGGCATCGTCGGCGCGGTGGCCTCCACCGACATCGTCAGCGTGCTGCTGCAGGGGCTGCAGCGGCTGGAATACCGTGGCTACGACTCGTGCGGCCTGGCGCTGCACCTGGGCGCGCCGGTGGACGGCGCGCTGCCGCCCGGCGGCGGCCTGTGGCGTGCGCGCAGCACCGCGCGCGTGGCCGAGCTCGCCACCCAGGTGCAGGGCAAGCGCGGCGCCACCGGCATCGCGCACACGCGCTGGGCCACGCACGGCGCACCGACCCCCGCCAACGCCCACCCGCACGTCAGCCACGGACCCGGCGCGCCCGGCGCGGGGCGGCCGCCGCGCGTGGCGCTGGTGCACAACGGCATCATCGAAAACCACGACGAGCTGCGCGCCGAGCTGCTGGCGCGCGGCTACGCGTTCGAGAGTCAGACCGACACCGAGGTCATCGCGCACCTGATCGACAGCCTCTACGACGGTGATCTCGCGGAGGCGGTGGTGCGCGCCGCGCAGCGGCTGCACGGCGCCTACGCGATCGCGGTGCTGCATCACGACGAGCCGCAGCGGCTGGTCGGTGCGCGCGCCGGCTCGCCGCTGGTGCTGGGCATCGGCGCGACGACCGAGGGCGCGCCGGCACCGCTGTTCGTGGCCAGCGACGCGCTGGCGCTGGCCGGCGTGGCCGAGCGCTTCGTCTTCCTGGCCGAGGGCGACGTGGTCGACGTGCAGCTTGGGCGCTGGCGCATTCTCGACGCCAGAGGAGCGCTGCTGGACGCGCAGGCACGCCCGGTGCGCACGCTGGAGCTCGGCAGCCAGGACGTGACGCTGGGCCCCTACCGCCACTACATGCAGAAGGAGATCTTCGAGCAGCCGCGCGCGCTGGCCGACACGCTGGAGGGCGTGGAGGGCATCGTGCCGGAGCTGTTCGACGACCACGGGATCCGCTCGCGCGCGGCCTGGCGCGTCTTCGCCGACATCGACCGCGTGCTGATCCTGGCCTGCGGCACCAGCCACTACGCCGGCTGCGTGGCGCGCTACTGGCTGGAGGCGATCGCCGGCGTACCCACCGTGGTGGAGATCGCCAGCGAATACCGCTATCGCGCAAGCGTCCCTGACCCGCGCACGCTGGTGGTGGTGGTCAGCCAGAGCGGCGAGACCGCCGACACGCTGGCCGCGCTGCGCCACGCGCAGGCGCTGGGCATGCGCCAGACGCTGGCGATCTGCAATGTGGCCACCAGCGCCATGGTGCGCGAGTGCGAGCTGGCCTACGTCACGCGCGCCGGCGTGGAGATCGGCGTGGCCAGCACCAAGGCGTTCACGACGCAGCTGGCGGCGCTGTTCCTGCTGACGCTCGCGCTGGCGCAGGCCAAGGGGCGCCTGAGCCCCGAGGACGAGGCGCGCCACCTGCGCGCGCTGCGCCACCTGCCGGCGGCGCTGCAGGCGGTGCTGGCGCTGGAGCCGCAGGTCATCCGCTGGGCCGAGGACTTCGCCGCCAAGGAGCACGCGCTGTTCCTCGGCCGCGGGCCGCACTACCCGATCGCGCTGGAGGGCGCGCTCAAGCTCAAGGAAATCAGCTACATCCACGCCGAGGGCTACCCGGCGGGGGAACTCAAGCACGGGCCGCTGGCGCTGGTGACCGGCGCGATGCCGGTGGTGACGGTGGCGCCCAACGACGCGCTGCTGGAAAAGCTCAAGAGCAACATGCAGGAGGTGCGCGCGCGCGGCGGCGTGCTGTACGTGCTGGCGGATGCCGGCACGCGCATCGCCAGCGGCGAGGGCCTGCACGTCATCCGCATGCCGGAGCACTACGGCGACCTGAGTCCGATCCTGCACGTGGTGCCGCTGCAGCTGCTGGCCTACCACACCGCCTGCCTGCGCGGCACCGACGTGGACAAGCCGCGCAACCTGGCCAAGAGCGTCACCGTGGAGTGACGCGGCGGTTCGCATGCCGCATCGCCCGGCAGGCGCGGGTGCATCGTCGGTTCGGCGCCGGCACCGAGATGTGCGACCGGTGCGGCCGGCGAAGGGGGCTTGACGGCTTCGCTAAGCTGGAAGCGGGACCGGCGGCGGGCGCGTACCGCGCCCGCTCGCCACCCGGATGTCGCGAACCGTTGCACGAGGAGGACAGCACATGCCGCGATCCGCCATGGATGCCCACCGCCGCCGCGCCCTGCGCGCGCTGCTGGTTGCCGGCGCCAGTGCCTGGGTGTTGCCAGCCGCCCCGACCGAAGCGCCGCTGCCGGTGGTGGCCAGTTTCAGCCTGCTGGCCGACTGGGTGCGTCAGGTCGGCGGCGAGCGCGTCGCGGTGCACGCGCTGGTCGGCCCGGAGGCCGATGCCCATGTGTTTCAGCCGAGTCCGGCCGACGCGCGCCGCGTCGCTGCCGCGCGGCTGGTGTTCGCCCACGGCCTGGGCTACGAAGGCTGGATGGAGCGGCTGCTGCGCAACGCCGCCTATCGGGGGCAGGTGGTGCGCGTGGCCGACGGGCTGCCCGAGCCGCTCAAGGCCGATCATCGCCACGGCCATGGTCACGGCCACGGGGGGCACGACCATGGCGCCTTCGACCCGCACGCCTGGCAGGACGTGCGCAACGTGGTGCACTATGTGGCGCGCATCGAGCAGGCGCTGTGCGCGGCCGACCCAGCCGGCTGCGAGCTCTACCGCGAGCGCGCGGCGCGCTACGCGCGCGAGCTGCAGGCGCTGGACGCCGAGATCCGCGCCGCGTGGGAGCCGATCGCGCCGGCGCAGCGCAAGATCGTGACCTCGCACGAGGCGTTCCGCTACTACGGGCGCGCCTACGGCGTGACGTTCCTCGCGGCGCAGGGCGTCAGCACCGCCAGCGAGCCCTCCGCCGCCGGCGTGGCGCGGCTGATCCGCCAGATCCAGGCCGAGGGCGTGCGCGCGGTGTTCGTCGAGCGCCTGACCGACCCGCGCCTGGTGGAGCGCGTCGCGCGCGAGGCCGGCGTGCGCCCCTCACCGGTGCCGCTGTATTCCGATGCGCTGTCGAAGGCCGACGGCCCGGCGCCGGACTACGTCAGCCTGATGCGCCACAACACGCGCGCGCTGGTGCAGGCCGTCCGCGGGCAGTGAGGCGCGTGCGCCGCGTCAATGCACGCGCAGCGTGGGCGCCGCCGCGGCGGGCGCGGCCATGCGCCCGATCACCCAGCCGGGCTGGCCCTGCGCCTGCGTGAAGGCGGCCTGCACCGCCTCCAGCGCATCGGGCGCGCAGGCCACCAGCAGGCCGCCGCTGGTCTGCGGGTCGGTCAGCAGCGTCTGCCACGTCGCGCGCTCGGGGTCGGGCAGGGCCGCCAGATCGACCTCGTGCCCGTAGCTGGCCCAGTTGCGCGCGGACGCTCCTGTTGCGATGCCCTGCGCGACGAAGGCGCGGCTGATCTCCAGCACCGGCACCGCCGCGGCCTGCACGTGCGCGTCCAGCCGCGCCGCGCGCGCCATCTCCAGCAGATGCCCGGCCAGGCCGAACCCGGTGACGTCGGTCAGGGCGTGCACCTGCGGCAGCGCCGCCAGCGCTGAGCCGGCGCGATTCAGCAGCGTGGTCCAGCGCCGCATCTGCGCGTAGCCGTCGGCGTCCAGCAGGCCTTTCTTCAGCGCCGCCGACAGCACGCCGATGCCCAGCGGCTTGCCCAGCACCAGCACGTCGCCGGGCTGCGCGCCGGCGTTGGTCTTGACCTGCCGCGGGTGCGCGCTGCCGATGGCCACCAGCCCGTAGATCGGCTCGACGGTGTCGATCGAGTGCCCGCCGGCCAGCGCCACGCCGGCGGCGCGGCAGGCCGCCGCGCCGCCTTCCAGCACGCGCGCGATCACCTCGTGTGGCAGCTGGTTGACCGGCATGCCCACCAGCGCCAGCGCCAGCAGCGGCTGGCCGCCCATCGCGTACACGTCCGACAGCGCGTTGGTGGCGGCGATGGCGCCGAAGTCGAACGCGTCGTCCACCACCGGGGTGAAGAAGTCGGTCGTGGCCACCAGCGCCAGGTCGTCGCGCAGCTGCCAGACGGCGGCGTCGTCGCTGGTGGCGGTGCCCACCAGCAGCTGCGGCGGCGCCAGGTGCGGCGGCACCTGCGCCAGCAGCCGCTGCAGCACCGCCGGGGCGATCTTGCAGCCGCAGCCGCCGCCGTGGGCCCATTGCGTCAGTCGGTTCGGGTCGCGTGGGGGTTCGTGCGTCATCGGCTCGTTCCGGGCTAAAGTCGGGTGCATGGCCACCAAGCCCGATATTGTGACGCTGGAGGCGCTGGACGCCTTCGACGCGCTGATCGACGCGCGCAGCCCGAGCGAATACGCCGAGGATCACCTGCCCGGCGCCGTCAGCTGCCCGGTGCTGGACGACGACCAGCGCCGCCTCGTCGGCACGCTCTACAAGCAGCGCGGTCCGTTCGAGGCGCGGCGCATCGGCGGCGTCTGGGTGGCGCGCAACATCGCGCGCCACGTCGAGGCATGGATGCAGGACAAGCCGGCGCATTGGCGCCCGCTGGTCTACTGCTGGCGCGGCGGGCAGCGCAGCGGCGCGTTCGTGCTTTGGCTGCGCCAGATCGGCTGGGCCGCCGCGCAGCTGCAGGGCGGCTACAAGGCGTACCGCCGCTGGGTGGTGCAGCAGCTGGCCGAGCTGCCGCCGCGCCTGGCCTGGCGCGTGCTGGCCGGCCCCACCGGCAGCGGCAAGACGCGCCTGCTGCACGCGATGGCCGCCGCCGGCGCGCAGGTGCTGGATCTGGAGGGGCTGGCGCGCCACCGTGGCTCGATCCTGGGCGCCTGGCCGGATGGCCGGCCGCAGCCGAGCCAGAAGGCGTTCGACACGGCGCTGGTGGCGGCGCTGCGGCGGCTGGATCCGGCGCGCCCGGTATGGGTGGAGGCCGAAAGCCGCAAGATCGGCCTGGTGCAGCTGCCCGAGGCGCTGCATCGGGCCCTGCTGCAGGCCCCGCGCGTGCAACTGCAGGTGCCGTTCGAGGCGCGGCTGGCGCTGGTGCTGCAGGACTATGCGTGGCTGGGCCGCGACCCGCAGGCGCTGGCGCAGCGGCTGCAGGCGCTGCGCGGGCTGCAGCCGGGCGAGGTGCTGCGGCGCTGGCAGGATTGGGCGCGGGAGGGCCGGTTGCCGGAGCTGTTCGCCGAGCTGATGACGCGGCACTACGACCCCCTGTACCAGCGCCACCTGCGCCGCGACGATGCGCGCGTCACGACGCTGGCGCTGCCGGCGCTGGACGAGGCCACGCTGGCGCGGGCGGCCGGGCGGCTGCTGGCGCAGCCGCCCGGCACGGGCTCGCCTTGAGGTTCGTCGCGCTTCAGAAGGTGGTTTGATACGCCAGCCAAAGCGAGCGGCCAGGTCCGGGTACTGCGGTGCCCCACTGCGGCACGTTGGGCGGCGGGGGGTTGGTCATGGTGGTACCTTGGCCCACATACGCCCCGCCAGTGGGCAGGGCATAGAACCGGTCGAACACGTTGTCGATGCCGAACTCCAACTTGCCGCGGCCCAGCCGGTAAGCGGCGCGCACGTTGAGCAGCCCGTAGCCCGGTGTCGGCACTTCATTGCGCACGCTCGAAACATCCGTCTTGGCCTTGACCGCCACCCATTCCACGGTGCTTTCCCATGCGCCCGTTTGGTGCGTCAGGCTCAGGCGGGCATTGAGCGGCATGATGGCGTAGAGCCCGTCGCCGCTGCGGCGGTTGCGGCCCTTGAGGTGGCTGAGCTGGCCGCGCAGCTCCCAGCGGCTGGCGGGGGAGCTGGCCAGCAGTGCGCGACCCGAGAGATCCAATCCATACAGACGGGCTGGCACGTTGGCGTAGCGCAGCAGCACGAAACGCCGCTCACCGGACTGGCCTGGCAGCCGCTCGGCGTCGATGAAGTCGCGCACCTCGGTGACATGCGGCTCGACCTTGATCGCCCAGGCGTCGTCGGCGGCCTTCCACTGAGCGCTGGCCGAGGCGGTGTAAGCGCGCTCAGAGCGCAGGTTCGGGTTGCCGACGTAGCCGTTGCCGTCGCCGACGAAGTTGTTCATCAGCGCCGCCATCTGCCACGTGGACCATGGGTAGAGCTCATACAGGCCCGGGGCGCGCTCTCGACGCGCCAAGCCGAACTCGAGCTCAAACGTGGAGCGCGGCTGGTGGCGCGCCGACAGCACCACATCGTGCGTGTTGAAGCGCCGCCGTCGATCCATTGCGTTGAACGCCTGCGCGTCTTGCGTTTGCCGGCCCATGGCATCGGGCGCGGTGCTGTAGCCTTGCACCGGCCCGGCATCGGTGCGCACGCGCTCGACGCGCAGACCGGCTTGCGCGCTCCACAGCGGTGCAGGGCTCCACTGCACCTCGGCGTAGAGCGCGTGGCGGTCGCGCTGGCCATCGCGGATGTTCCAGAAGGTGCCGGGCCACATGCCGCCGCCCGACGGCGGCCAATAGTCGTCCAACCGGAAGCGGTGCAGCTCGGCGCCGGCGCGCACGACCGTCTGCTCGCCCATGGCCCATTCGGCCTGCACCTTGGCGCCGGTGGTGGTGCTGTCGGTCAGCATCGGCATGCCCGCGGCGCACTGCGGCCCCAGCGGGCTGCACGGGCGACCGTCCACGCTGGAGCTGCCGCCCGAAGCCATGCCATACCAGTAGCGCTTGTCCGGGCCGAAGTCCATGGTGTGCTGCACCTTCTCGTGCCAGAGGCGGGCTTGCCACTGACCCCACGCGGTGCGCTGCTGGTACCGCAGGTTCAGCTTGGTGCTGTCGTTGTCCAGCAGATCCATGCGCTGGTTGGGGTAGAGCTGATACGGCATGTCCTGCACATACAGCTTGGCTTCCCACAGGTGCGCGCCGTCCTGCCAGGCTGCGCCGAGGATGTGGTTGCGCGTGCGGTAGGCGCTGGAGCCCACTTCATCGCGCGGCAGGGTGTGGCCTGCGCGCCCGGTGAAATCGTAGGTTTTGAATGCCCCGCCGGCGCGGTAGTTGTCCGCTTCTGCTGCGGCCAAGCGGTAGCTGAAGTGCCAGTGCTCGCTGGCGTGCTGCGCGCCCAGGCGCAGACCCCAGGCGTGGCCGTTGCTGCGGGCGTAGAGCCCGACTTCGCCGCGGGTATCAGTCTGCCCCGCACCGGCAAACGTGGGCGCGGGCGTCTGCGCCGCCACCACGCCTCCGATAGCGTCGCCGCCGGCCGACACCGGGGCCAGGCCGGCCCACACTTGCAAGCGCTCCACCTGGCCGGGGTCGAGGTAGGACAGCGGTGTGTTCATGTGGTTGGGGCAAGCGGCATACAAATCCATGCCATCGATTTGCAACCGCAGCCGCTCATCGCCCAGGCCACGCAGGACGGGCAAGCGTGACAGGCCGCCGGCTTCCAGCGTGTAGGCGCCGGGCACTTCCGCGAGCGCTTCACTGACGTCGGCGCTGACCGGGCGCGCGCGGCGGGGTTGCACTGCCTGTCCACGGGGCAGGTCGGTCTCGCGCGGCGCATGAACCTGCACGTCGGGCAAAGCCGCATCGGGCTGCGCCTGCGCCCCAGCGGCGGGGCTCCAGGCCAGCGCGGCGCTGGCGACTGCGGACATCAACACCGCCCCGTGCGGCGCTGGCCAGCCGATGGCGTGGGGCTTTGTCGGCACCTTGGTCTCCTCCTTCGCAACACCGAGGGTTGAACGTTTGGCGTGCGAGTGTGCGGCGACCGTGCCGTCGGGTCAAACCCGTTGATTTCGATCAAGTGTTGGCGGGCCGGTTCGGCCCCAGGGTCTCCACCTCGTCGGTGATGATCGCATCCAGCCCCCAGCCGAGCAGCGTCTCGGCGTGTGCGGCGTCGTTGACGGTGTAGGCCAGCGTGCGCCAGCCCGCCGCGCGCTGCTGGGCCAGCAGCTCGGCGCTCCAGAGACGGTGGTTCAACACCACCGCCACGCAGCCCAGACTGCGCGCCACGGCCCAGCAGCCGGGCCACAGGCGATCGAGCAGCAGCCCGCGCGGCAGGTGTGGCGCGGCCTGCCGCGCCGCCTGCAGGGCGGCGGGTTGAAACGACGTCAGCAGCGGCCACGCCGGCCCGCCGGGCTCGCCGGCGCCGTGCGCGCGCCACAGCGCCGCGGCAGCGCGCGCCACTTCGGCCCCGGTGACGGCCTCGGCGCCAGGGCTGGGCTTGATCTCCAGGTTCAGCCACGCCCCGCGCGGCAGCGCCCACTCGGCCAGCCGGTCCAGCCGCAGCAGCGGCTCGCCGGCGTAGGCCGGACTGTGCCAGCCGCCGGCGTCCAGCCGCGCCAGCTCGTCCCAGGTGCGCGCACCGGCTGCGCCGCGGCCGTCGGTGGTGCGCTGCAGCGTCGCGTCGTGCAGCAGGAACGGCACGCCGTCGGCGGAGAGCTTGACGTCGCACTCGAACGCCCGCCAGCCCAGCCGCCAGCCGAGCTCGAAGGCGGCCAAGGTGTTTTCCGGCGCCAGCTTGCCGGCGCCGCGGTGCGCGATCCAGCGCGGGAAGGGCCAGGGGAGGGTTGCGGGGTTCATCGGCGGTGTGGCCGGTGCGTGCCGGGATCGGGAGGGGGCTGCGCGATGGCGCCTTCGCGGCGGCGCGTTACGATCGCGCCGAGCCCGCTTGCGTCGCGGTGCGCCGTCCGTTTTTCGGCGGGTGCGCCGGGTTTGGCGGGAGGCCGGACGACGGACACGATCATGGACCTGCTGCTGGCGCTGGATCAGGGTACCACGAGCTCGCGTACGCTCGCGTTCGACCGTGAGGGCCGCGTCGTCGCGCAGGCACAGCGCGAGATCACGCAGCATTTTCCGCAGCCGGGCTGGGTCGAGCACGATGCCGATGAAATCTGGCAGACCCAGCGCGCCACGCTGGTGGAGGTGCTGCGCCGGCTCGGTCCGGCGGTGCGGCGGGTGCGGGCGCTGGGCATCACCAACCAGCGCGAGACCACCCTCGTGTGGGAGCGAGCCACGGGCCGGCCCGTGCACCGCGCCATCGTCTGGCAGGACCGCCGCGCGGAAGAGGCGTGCGCGCGCTGGCGGGCGCAAGGTCTGCAGCCGCGCGTGCAGGCGCTGACCGGGCTGCGGCTGGATGCCTATTTTTCGGCCGGCAAGCTGCGCTGGCTGCTGGACCACGTGCCGGGGTTGCGGGCGCGCGCCGAGGCGGGGGAACTGGCCTTCGGTACGGTGGATGCGTGGTTGCTCCACCGCCTCACCGGCGGGCGGGTGCATGCCACCGACGTCAGCAACGCCGCGCGCACCCTGCTGTGGGATCTGCGCGCCGGATGCTGGAGCGAGGAGCTGCTGCGGTCGTTCGAGCTGCCGTCCGCCTGGCTGCCGACGGTGTACCCGCCCAGTCATCCGTTCGGTGAGCTCGACCCCGCGGTGCTGCAGGCGTCCGATCTGGACCTGCCGCCGCTGCCGATCGCGGGCATGGCGGGCGACCAGCAGGCCGCGCTGTTCGGACAGGCGTGCTTCGAGGCCGGGCTGGCCAAGAACACCTACGGCACGGGCTGTTTCATGCTGCTGCACACCGGGGCGCGGCCCGCGGCCTCCCGGCACGGTTTGCTGACCACCGCCGCGGCGCAGCCGCCGGGACAGGGCGCCGCGTTCGCGCTGGAGGGCAGCGTCTTCGTCGGCGGCGCGGTGGTGCAGTGGCTGCGCGACGGGCTGCGGGCGATTCGCGCCAGCGCCGAGGTGCAGGCGCTGGCCGAGAGCGTGCCGGACGCGGGCGGCGTGGTGCTGGTGCCGGCCTTCACCGGGCTGGGCGCCCCGCACTGGCAGCCGCACGCCACCGGCGCGCTGGTGGGGCTGACCCGCGGCACGACGATGGCGCACATCGCGCGCGCGGCGCTGGAGTCGATCGCGTTCCAAAGCGCCGAGCTGCTGCAGGCCATGCATGCCGACGCCCAGGCCGACGGCGCCACGGCGGTGCGCGAGCTGCGCGTGGACGGCGGGGCGGCGGTCAACGACCTGTTGATGCAGTTCCAGGCCGATCTGCTCGGCATCCCCGTGTTGCGACCTGCGGTGACCGAGACCACGGCGCTGGGCGCGGCGTGGCTGGCGGGCCTGCAGGTGGGCGTCTACGCCGGGCTGGACGAGCTGCGCGCGCTGTGGCGGCTGCAGCGCCGTTTCGAACCGCGGCGCAGCCGCGATTGGGCCGAGGCGGAACTGGCGCGCTGGCGGCGTGCGGTGCGGCAGGTGCTGGCCGGCGTCGAGCCCGCCGCACCGGGCGCCGGCGCCTGAACGCCGCGGCCGGCCGCTGCGCTACCATCCCTGCACCACCCGGCCCGCCTGGCTGCCATCCGTTCATCCACCGCCGTATCGCCATGCCCCGCTTCGCCGCCAACGTCTCGATGCTGTTCACCGAGCGTCCGCTGCTGGAGCGCCCGGTCGCGGCGGCGCGCGCGGGCTTTGCGGCGGTGGAGGTGCAGTTTCCTTACGATGCGTCGGTGGAGGACTGGCGGGCTGCCTTGCGCGAGGCCGGCGTGCCGCTGGTGCTGCACAACCTGCCGGCCGGCGACTGGGCCCGCGGCGAGCGCGGCATCGCCTGCCACCCGGATCGGGTGGCCGAGTTCCGCGACGGCGTGGCGCGCGCGCTGGACTGCGCGCGCTCGCTTGCGGTGCCGCGCCTGAACGTCATCGCCGGCCTCGCCCCGCCGCACGTGCCGGCGGTGGAGGCGCGCCAGGTGCTGGTGGACAACCTGCGCTGGGCGGCGCGCGCGCTGCAGCCGCACGGCATCCAGCTGCTGCTGGAGCCGATCAACACCTTCGACGTGCCCGGCTTCTTCATCCACCGCACCGCGCAGGCGCTGGAGGTGCTCGACGCCGTCGGTGAACCCAACGTCGCGCTGCAGTACGACGTCTACCACGCGCAGCGCATGGAAGGCGAACTCATCGGCACGCTGCGGCGCCACCGGGTGCGCATCGGCCACGTGCAGATCGCCGACAACCCGGGCCGCCACGAGCCGGGCAGCGGCGAGATCGCGTGGGAGGCGGTGCTCGGCGAGCTGGACCGGCTGGGCTACGACGGCTGGGTCGGCTGCGAATACCGCCCGCGCACGACGACCGAGGAGGGGCTGGGATGGCGGGCGCGCTGGGCCTGAGCGACGCGCAGGCGCGCGCGCTGCTGCGGCGCCTGTTCGACGCCGCGGTGCGGCGCGCGCAGCCGCAGGCGCTGCTGCCGGCCTGGCTGCCGGCGCCGCCGCGCGGGCGCACGGTGGTGGTCGGCGCCGGCAAGGCCAGCGCGGCGATGGCCGCGGCGCTGCAGGCGCACTGGCCCGCCGACCGGCCGCTGCACGGACTGGTGGTGACGCGCTACGGCCACACCCCGCCTGGTGCTGCGGGCGGGCGCATCGAGATCGTGGAGGCGGCGCACCCGGTGCCGGACGAGGCCGGCTGGCACGCGGCGCAGCGCATGCTCGCGCTGGTGCAGGGGCTGACCGCCGACGATCTCGTCATCGCGCTGATGTCGGGCGGCGGCTCGGCGCTGCTGCCGCTGGCGCAGCCGGGCGTGACGCTGGCGGACGTGCAGGCCATCGCCCGCGCGCTGCTGCGCAGCGGTGCCACCATCGACGAGATGAACGGCGTGCGCAAGCACCTGTCGGCGATCCAGGGCGGGCGGCTGGCGGCGGCGTGCGCGCCCGCCAAGGTGGTGACGCTGGCCATCAGCGACGTGCCGGGCGACGACCCGGCGGTGATCGCCAGCGGGCCGACGGTGCCGGACCCCACCACCTGCGCCGACGCGCTGGCGGTGGCGCGCCGCTACGGCGTGGCCCTGCCGCCGGCGGCGGAGCAGGGGCTGGCCAGCGGCGCGTGGGAGACGCCCAAGCCGGGCGATGCGCGCCTGCGCGGCCACGAGGTGCACGTGATCGCCACCCCGCGCGCCAGCCTGCAGGCCGCTGCCGAGGCCGCCCGCGCGGCCGGACTGGCCGCGCACGTGCTGGCGGACGACCTGGAGGGCGAAAGCCGCGTCGTCGGCCAGCTGCACGCGGCGCTGGCGCGCTCGGTGGCGCGCCACGGCACGCCGTGGGTGGCGCCGTGCGTGCTGCTGTCGGGGGGCGAGACGACGGTGACGGTCCGCGGCGCCGGCGGCCGCGGGGGCCGCGCCACCGAGTTCCTGCTCGGCGCCGCGCTGGCGCTGCGCGGCGAGCCGGGGGTGTGGGCGCTGGCGGCCGATACCGACGGCATCGACGGCAGCGAGGACAACGCCGGCGCGTTCGTGGCGCCGGATACGCTTGCGCGCGCGCAGGCGCTGGGCCTGTCGGCGCGCGCGCACCTGGACGGCCACGACGCCTACACCTTCTTCGCGCGGCTGGGCGACCTGCTGGTGACGGGGCCGACCTACACCAACGTCAACGACTTTCGCGCGCTGCTGGTGAGCCCGGCGCGCTGAGGTGCCCGCGCCCGGGTGCCGGCGCACCTTCCTTCATTACCTTGGGCGATAAGAAAACGACAAAAAAGTCGTTTGGGTTTCGAGCAAGGCCGCCTACATTGCGGGCCCATGACGATCGAATGGGCCTACATCCTCGGGGGTGCGGTGGTCGGTTTCATCGTCGGGCTGACCGGCGTGGGCGGCGGCTCGCTGATGACACCGCTGCTGATCTACGGTTTCGGGGTGCAGCCGCACCTGGCGGTGGGTACCGATCTGCTGTTTGCGGCCTGCACCAAGGGCGCCGGGGCGGTGTCGTTCGCCCGCCATGGCCTGGTGCCGTGGCGGGTGGTGGCGCAGCTCACCGGTGCCGGCGTGGCGGGCGCCGGCCTGATGCTGCTGCTGCTGGCGCGCGTGGGCACGGCCGACCCGGCGGTGCACGCGGCGATGAAGGTGACGCTGGGCATCATGCTGTGGCTGACCGCTGCGGCCACTGCCTACAAGGTGCTGCGCGCCGGCTGGTGGTGGCGCAGTTCGGCCGGCCCGCAGCGTGCCGTCGTGCACGCCGACGTGCCAGAGGATGAGCAGCAGCGCCCCCGCTGGCGCTGGGCGCCGCTGGTGCTGGGCGCCCTGATCGGCGCGCTGGTCACGCTGACCTCGGTGGGGGCCGGCGCGGTGGGCGTGGCCGTGCTGATGCTGCTCTATCCGCACCTGCCGCTGGCGCGCCTGGTGGCCGCCGACGTCACCTACGCCGTGCCGCTGACGCTGGTCGCAGGCCTGGGCCACGCGACCCTCGGCTCGGTGGACTGGGGGCTGCTCGCCTGGTTGCTGGCCGGCTCGCTGCCGGGCATCTGGCTGGGCAGCCGGCTGGTGCAGTGGGCGCCGGTGACACTGGTGCGTTCGCTCCTGTCGCTGCTGCTGACCTGGGTCGGCTTCAAGCTGGTGCTGGCCTGAGCGTGGCCGCGCGGCGGCGGCCGGGATGCGCTAAGGTAGGCGTGGCGGCCGCGTGCTGCCGCGATCGACATCCCAGGAGACGACCGTGCATCTCGCCCAACAGCTGGTGCGGCAGGCCCGTCTGGCCGGCGACATCGGTGCGCTGGACGAGGACGGCTTTCTGACGCTGAAGGACCGCAGCAAGGATCTGGTCATCAGCGGCGGCTCCAACATCTACCCGCGCGAGGTGGAGGAGGTGCTGCTGACCGACCCGGGCGTGGCCGAGGTCGCCGTGGTCGGCGCCCCCGACCCGGAGTGGGGCGAGGTGGTGGTGGCCTTCGTCGTCGCGCAGCCCGGCGCGGTCCTGAGCGCCGAGGCGCTGGATGCGCACTGCCTGGCGCACATCGCGCGCTTCAAGCGACCCAGGCGCTATGTCTTCCTCGACGCGTTGCCCAAGAACCACTACGGCAAGGTGCTCAAGACCGAATTGCGGGCGCGGCTGCGCGGCGCCGCCTCAGTCTGAGCCGCCTGGTCGGTGCACGACGGTGTGGTGGTGCCTTCGGCGGCACCGGCGCCGACCACCACCACGGTCGGGCGGCCGCCGTGCCAGACGCTGGCCTGCGCCAGCGTCGCCAGCGTGTGCTGGGAATGGAGGGCATCGGGCCAGCCGGCGCGCGAGACCACCAGCACCGGCGTGGCCGCCGGCCAGCCGGCGGCCCGCAGGCGCCGCGCCAGTGCCGGCAGCTGGCGGCCGGCCATGTAGAACACCTCGGTGTCGGCGTGGCATCCCGCCTGCAGCTCATGCTCGCGCGTCATCGCCGTGGTCAGGGCCACGCTGCGGCCGTGTCCGCGCCGCGTCAGCGGACGCTGCGCGTCGGCGGCGGCGGCCAGCGCCGCGGTGACGCCGGGCACGACCAGGGTCGCGTGGCCGGCGGTGCGCACCACCGCCAGCTCTTCCTCCAGCCGCCCGAAGACGCTCGGGTCGCCACCCTTGAGCCGCACCACCAGCCGGCTGCGCGCCGCGTGGCGCAGCAGCAGCGCGTGGATCACGTCCTGCGCGGTGGCGCGACCGAAGCCGCGCTTGCCGACGTCCAGCCAGCGCGCCTGCGGCGCCAGCTCGCGCAGCGCCGGGTCGGTCAGCGCATCGGCCAGCACCACGTCCGCCTGCGCCAGCAGGCGCGCCCCGCGCAGCGTGATCAGGTCGGCGGCGCCGGCGCCGGCGCCGACGAAGGCCACGGTGCCCATGGCCTCATGCCACCAGCAGCGCCGCCAGCGTGCGGTGCGTGCCGGGATCGACCATCAGCAGCGCGCCGTGCTCGGGCCCGTCGCTGGCAAACGGGCGCAGCGGCAGCGGCTCGGCAGCCTCCACGACGATGCGGCCCAGGTCGTTGACCGCCAGCTGCGCATCCTGCGCCGGCTGCAGGGTGTCCAGATCGAGCCGGTGCTCGATGGCGGCGATGCGCGCCTGCACCCAGCGGTGGCCGTGGCGCAGCCAGGCGCGCTGCCCCACGGCGGCCGGCTCACCATCCAGCCACGCCGCGGTGGCGGCAAAGCGCCGCTGCCCTTGCAGCGCCTGCGGCGCCCCCAGCCAGTCGCCGCGCGAGACGTCCAGCGCCCGATCCAGCACGACGCCGACCGACTGGCCCGCGTGCGCCTGCTGCAGCGCCACGCCGCCGTGGTGCCACAGCGCCGCCACGTGCGCGCGCTGCCCGCCGGGGTGCACCTGCACCGCGTCGCCCAGGCGCACGGTGCCGGCGGCCAGCCGCCCCCAATGGATGCGGGCCTGCTGCCCGGTGCCGTCGCCGTCGCGCTGCACCCACTGCACCGGCAGGCTCCAGGGGCCGTCGCGCCGCGGCTGCGGCACCGGCAGCGCCTCCAGCAGCTCCAGCAGCGCCGGGCCCCGGTACCACGGCACCTGCAGGCGGCGCGTGACGTTGTGGCCGTGCAGCGCCGAGATCGGCAGCACGGCCGCTGGTTCGAGCCCGGCCTGGGCGCTGAAGGTCTGCAGCGCCTCGGCCACGGCGTGGAAGGTGGCGGCCGGGTCGGCCACGGCGTCGATCTTGTTGACCGCCAGGATCAGGTGCGCCACGCCCAGCCGGTGCGCCAGCAGCAGGTGGCGCCGCGTCTGCGGCAGCAGCTGCAGCGGCCGCCGCGTCAGGTCCAGCTTGGTGGGGTCCACCAGCACGATGGCGGCGTGGCTGCCGGCGGCGGCGGTGACCATGTTGCGCGTGTACTGCTCGTGGCCCGGCGCGTCGGCCAGGATGAACTTGCGCCGCGGGGTGGCGAAGTAGCGGTGCGCGACGTCGATGGTGATGCCCTGCTCGCGCTCGGCCTCCAGGCCGTCGGTCAGCAGGGCCAGTTCCAGCGCGTCGCTTGCGGCGCTGCGGCGGTGCAGCGCGTCGAGCTGGTCGGCCATCAGCGCCTGGGCGTCGAGCAGCAGGCGCCCGATCAGGGTGCTTTTGCCGTCGTCGACGCTGCCGGCGGTCAGCACGCGCAGCGCGGCGTGGGTGGCAGGGGTCGGTTCCTGGGGCATGGCGGTCAGCGTTCTCAGCGATGAGGGTTCAGAAGTAGCCTTCGCGCTTGCGCCGCTCCATGGCGGCGTCGCTGGCGCGGTCGTCGATGCGGGTGGCGCCGCGTTCGCTGATGCGGCTGGCCAGCGTTTCGCGCACGATGGCCTCGGCGTCGGCGGCGCGGCTTTCCACCGGGCAGGTGCAGCTCATGTCGCCGACGGTGCGAAAGCGCACCGACAGCGTCTCCACGGTCTCGCCTGGCTGCGGCGGCGTCAGCGGCGTGACCGGCACCAGCAGGCCGCCGCGGCGCACCACGGCGCGCTCGTGCGCCCAGTACAGGCTGGGCAGCGCGATGCGCTCGCGCGCGATGTAGGCCCACACGTCCAGCTCGGTCCAGTTGCTGATCGGAAAGGCGCGCATGTGCTCGCCCGGGTGCAGCCGGGTGTTGAACAGCGTCCACAGTTCGGGCCGCTGGGCCTTGGGCTGCCACTGGCCGAAGGCGTCGCGGTGACTGAACAGCCGCTCCTTGGCGCGCGCCTTCTCTTCGTCGCGGCGCGCCCCGCCGATGAGCACGTCGAGGCGGTGCGCCTCGATCGTTTCCAGCAGGGTGACGCTTTGCGCGGCGTTGCGCGAGGCGTGCGCATCGGCCAGGCGCACGCTGCCGCGGCGCAGGGAGTCCTCCACGTGACCGACGATGAGCGCATCGCCGTGCTCGGCCACCAGCGCGTCGCGAAAGGCGATGACCTCCGGGAAGTTGTGCCCGGTGTCGATGTGCAGCAGCGGCAGCGGCAGCCGGCCCTGCCAGCGGCCGTCTGCGCCGCGGCGCTGAAACGCCTTGCGCGCCAGGTGCAGCACGACGCAGGAATCCTTGCCGCCGGAAAACAGCAGCGCCGGGCGTTCGAACGCCGCCACCGCCTCGCGCAGCAGGAAGATGGCCTCCTCCTCCAGCGCATTCAGGTGGCGCCAATCGAGGGCGGGTTGCAGGGTTTGCGGATGGACGGGGGCGTTCATGGCTGGCTCTCGGCAACGGAAAGGGGCAGGGGGGTGGCGGCGGCGCCGCTCAGGTGCAGGCCGCACTCGCGCCGTGGGTCGTCTTCCCACCACCAGCGGCCGGCGCGAAAGTCCTCCCCGACGGCGATCGGCCGCGTGCACGGCGCGCAGCCGATGCTGGGCATGAAGGCGTCGTGCAGCGGGTTGTAGGGCACGCCGTGCGTCTGCAGGTAGTGCCACACATCGGCCCAGCGCCAGTCGGCCAGCGGGTTGACCTTGGCGCGGCCGGTCTCGTCAAGGTCCAGCAGCGACACCCCGGCACGCTGGCCGGACTGTTCGCGCCGCAGCCCGGTGATCCAGGCCGTGCGGCCCGCCAGCAGGCGCCGCAGCGGCTCCACCTTGCGCAGGCCGCAGCAGGCGTGGCGCAGCGCCGGGCTGCGGTACATGGCATCGGCGCCGTGCTCGGCCTCGAAGGCGCGCACCTCCGCGGTGTCGGGCTGCCACACCTCCAGGGCGATGCCCCAGTGCGCCATGGCGCGCTGGCGCAGCGCCAGCGTCTCGGCATGCAGGCGGCCGGTGTCGATCACCGCCACCGCGACGGGCAGGCGGTGGCGCACGATCAGGTCGGTGATGACCATGTCTTCGGCGCCGAGGCTGCTGGCCTGCACGATGCGGCCGGCGTGCGCGCACGCGGCCTGCTGCAGCGTGGCCACGGCCTGCTGCAACCGCTCCTCGTAACCGGGCAGGCGCTGCGCGTACAGCGCAAACGCCCGTCCCGGCAACGGCGGCTCGATGCGGATCGGGGGGATGCGGGTCTCAGCCATGCCGCAGCTCTCCTTCGGGCTGACGCACGTCGGGTTGAGGGATGGTGTCGAACCAGCGCAGCGCCGCCTGCGCCACCACCGGAGACTGGCCAGGCCGCAGCTCGGCGGCGTCGAAGCCGCAGCGCCACAGCTGCAGCACCTGGTCGGCCAGCACGTCGCCGACGGCGCGGATCTGGCCACGGAAGCCCCAGCGGCCGCGCAGCAGCCGCGCCTGGCTGTAGGCGCGTCCATCGGTCCAGACCGGAAAGTGCAGCGCCACCAGCTCCAGCCGCGCCAGATCCGGCCGCAGCGGCTCCACCGGTTGGTCGTTGGGCCACAGCACGCCCACCGGCAGCTCGGCCGGCCAGCGTGTGCGCACCGCCTGCCACTGCGCGGCCTGCAGCAGCAGGCCGGCGCGCGGCGCGGGCGCCGGATCGTCGGGGGCGGCGCGGCGCCACGGATCGTGGCGCGGGTCGACGAGGTGAAAGACGGGTTCGGTCTTCATGCCAGGGAAGCCTCCAGCGAAGCGGCGCTGCGCTGGCGCACCGCGTCGGTGGCGGCGCGAAACGGCGCCAAGCCCACCCGTTGCACCGTGTCGAGCAGCCGCTCGTGCGGCAGCCGCAGCTCCAGATAGGTGTCGAGCACCGCCTGCAGCGCGTCGGCGATTTCGTCGGCGGCAAACGCCGGGCCCACCACGCGTCCGGGCCGTGCCGGGCCGTGGCGCGTCTGGCCGTCGGAGCCGCCCAGCGTCAGCTGGTACCACTCCTGGCCGTCCTTGTCGACGCCCAGGATGCCGAGGTGGCCGCTGTGGTGGTGGCCGCAGGAGTTCATGCAGCCGCTGATGTGCAGCGCGATGTCGCCCAGCGCTTCCAGCTCGTCGGGATCCTGGTAGCGCTGCAGCACCTGCAGCGCGATCGGCGTGGTGCGCGCGTTGGCCAGCGCGCACAGGTCGCCACCGGGGCAGGCGATCAGATCGGTGAGCAGCCCGTGGTTCGGCTGCGCCAGGCCCAGCGCCCGCGCGGCCTGCCAGAGCTGGGGCAGGTCCTGCTCGCGCACCCAGGGCAGCAGCAGGTTCTGCTCGTGCGTGACGCGCGCTGCGCCGGCGCTGAAGCGGTCGGCGAGGTCGGCCACGGCGTCGAGCTGCTCGGCGCTGACGTCGCCGGGCGCCCAGCCGGGGCGCTTCAGCGACAGCGTCACCGCCGCCATTCCGGGCAGGCGGTGCGCGTGCACCTGGCGGGCGCGCCAGCGCGCGTAGGCGGGGTCCGTGATCGCCTCCTCGCGCGCAGGCTGCGCCGAGGCGACCCAGTCGCGCGGCGGCTCGAACCACGCGGCCACGGCCTCCAGATCGCGCTGGCGCAGGCGCAGCGCCGCGCCGAGCGCGTCGTCGTCGCGCAGCGCCCGGTACTCGGCGTGCACGGCGTCGACGAACGCCTGACCCTCGGCCTTGACCAGGATCTTCAGCCGCGCCTTGTAGAGGTTGTCGCGCCGCCCGTAGAGGTTGTAGACGCGCACGATGGCCTCGAGGAACAGCACGATGTCGGTCCACGGCACGAAATCGGCCAGCACGGGCGCGATCAGCGGCGTGCGCCCCATGCCGCCGCCGGCGCGCACGCGAAAGCCCACCGCGCCTTCGGCATTGCGGTGCAGCTGCAGGCCGATGTCGTGCCAGGCAAGGGCGGCGCGGTCGTCCGGGCTGCCGGTGACGGCGATCTTGAATTTGCGCGGCAGGAAGGCGAATTCCGGGTGCAGCGTGCTCCAGCGCCGCAACAGCTCGCAATACGGCCGCGGATCGACCTCCTCGTCCGGGGCGATGCCGGCCAGCGCGTCGCTGGTGATGTTGCGGATGCAGTTGCCGCTGGTCTGGATGCCGTGCAGGCCGGCTTCGGCCAGCACGTCCATCACGTCGGCGGCGCGCTCCAGCGGGATCCAGTTGAACTGGATGTTCTGTCGGGTGGTGAAGTGGCCGTAGCCGCCGCGACCGGCATGGGGGCCGTCGGTGGTGCGGTCGAACTCGCGTGCCACGCGCGCCAGCGTGCGCAGCTGGTGGCTGTCCAGCTCGCCGTAGGGGATGGCCACGCGCAGCATCGGCGCGTGGCGCTGCAGGTACCAGCCGTTCTGCAGCCGCAGCGGCTTGAAGTCCTCGGCGCTCAACTCGCCGCGCAGGTGGCGCTGCAGCTGGTCGCGGAACTGCGCGGCGCGCTGGCGCAGCAGGGTCAGGTCGGCGTCGCGGTGGGGCTTCATCGGGGCGGATCGGCAACGATGCGTCAGGCCCCGGATTGTGATGCTTGGTTATGAAAAAACAAACGAAAAGATTGTTTTATATCTATAACGGGCGGTCATGAGGCGCCCGGATCAGCAGTCGGCCCGCCAAGGTGCTGCAGCGCGATCGTCGCCAGCGCCCGCACCAGCCGCTCGTCGTCGCCGATGGCCGGCGCCAGCGTCCAGCGCACCGCCGGGTGGGCGGCGGTCAGCGCCGCCAGCTGCGCCGGCACGTCGCGCCGCACATGGCCGCCGGTGCCGAGGAAGAGCGGCAGCACCACCACATGGCGGCAGCCGTTGGCGGCCAGCGCGGCGCCGGCTCCCGCCAGATCCGGCGCCATGCCTTCGAGGAAGGCCAGCGCGACCGCCGCCTGCGGGCGGGCCGCGCGCACCAGGGCGGCCACGCGCTCGAACGGCCGGGCCCAGGCGGGGTCGCGCGCGCCGTGGGCCAGCAGGATCAGGCCGTCGACCGCCGCCGCTGGTGCGCCGGCCTGCGTGGGGGATTCCGTCAGCGCCGTCATGGCGCGCATAATGGCACGAGTGGCGCACCGCCCGGAAGCCGACGCGGCGCGGGCGCACCCCGCCGAGGCGCATCGCCTGCGGCCCGGCCCTTCGTCCCGATGCGAGAGGTAGCGATGAACCTGTCCGACACTCCGGCTGGCGTGCCCGCCGCGCACGCCACCCCGACCAGCGCCGAGCTGCAGCCCGGTGGCGCCGACTGGATGGCGGCGCACTGGATGCCGTTCACCGGCAACCGCCAGTTCAAGGCCGACCCGCGCCTGATCGTCGCCGCCGACGGCGCCTACCTGATCGACCGCGACGGGCGGCGCGTCTTCGACGGCCTGTCGGGCCTGTGGTGCACGGGGCTGGGCCACGGGCGGCGCGAGATCGTCGAGGCCGTGCAGCGCCAGGTCGCCACGCTGGACTACTCGCCGGCGTTCCAGTTCGGCCATCCGCTGTCGTTCGAGCTGGCCAACCGCATCGTCGAGCGGCTGCCGGCCGGGCTGGACCGCGTGCTGTTCACCGCCTCGGGCTCGGAGGCGGCGGATACGGCGCTCAAGATCGCGCGCGCCTACTGGCGGCTGCGCGGCCAGGCCGGCAAGACGCGGCTGATCGGGCGCGCCAAGGGTTACCACGGCGTCAACTTCGGCGGCATCGCGGTGGGCGGCATCGTGGGCAACAGGAAGCTCTTCGGCGCGACGCTGGAGACCGACCACCTGCCGCACACCCAGCCGCCGGCGGGCGCGTTCTTCCGCGGCCAGCCGCCGGCCGACGGCGGCGGGCTCTACCCCGGCGCGGCGCTGGCCGACGAGCTGCTGCGCCTGATCGAGCTGCACGACGCCTCGACGATCGCGGCGGTGATCGTCGAGCCGTTCTCCGGCTCGGCCGGCGTGGTGGTGCCGCCGGCGGGCTACCTGCAGCGGCTGCGCGAGATCTGCACGCGGCACGACATCCTGCTGATCTTCGATGAGGTCATCACCGGCTTCGGGCGCTGCGGCGCCTGGACCGGGGCGCAGGCCTTCGGCGTCGTGCCGGACATGATCAACTTCGCCAAGCAGGTGACCAACGGCGTGCAGCCGCTGGGTGGCGTGGCGGTGCGGCGCGAGATCCACGACACCTTCATGGCCGCCGGCGGGCCCGAGTACGCGCTGGAGCTGCCGCACGGCTACACCTACTCGGCGCACCCGGTGGCCTGCGCGGCGGCCCTGGCGTCGCTGCACCTGCTGCAGCAGGATGCGGCGATCGAGCGCGTGCAGGCGCTTGCCCCTGTCTTCGAGGCCAAGGTGCACGGCCTGCGCGGGGCCAGCCCCCACCTGCTCGACATCCGCAACTACGGTCTGGCGGCGGGGCTGACGCTGGCCGCCGTGCCGGGCGAGCCGCTCAAGCGCCCGTTCGAACTGGCGATGCGGATGTGGGCCAAGGGCTTTTACGTGCGCTACGGCGGCGACACCGTGCAGCTGGCGCCGCCGTTCATCAGCACCGAGGCGGAGCTCGACCGCCTCATCGATGCGCTGGGCGAGGCGCTGCGCACGCTGCCGTAAGAGGCGCGGCGGGCGGCAGGCGGCGCCGCAGCACGGCGAACGGTCGGCCCAGCAGCGGCGCCAGCAGGGCCGACCATGGATCGGGCCACGGGTCGGGGCGGGCGGCGGAGGCCGAGGTGGCGGTGGCCGGACGGGACGGCGTGATCGCGGGCAGACGCATGATCGCTCCTCCTTCCTGAAGGGGCGCCCGACCTCGTTCGGGGGCGCGCTGCCATGATCGCGCGGGGGGCGGGGCGCCGGTGCGCCGATCAGCGGCGGAGGTGGCCGCCAATTCCGCGTTTGCCGGCCTCGATCAGCGCTGCGTCAGCTTGAACACCGCGGTGCTGGCCAGCAGGTTGGGCCAGCGCCGCACCACGCGGCCGTCGTCGTCGATGCCGAAGGCATCCTCCACGTGCAGGCCCAGGCGCTGCGCCAGCACCTCGAAGTCCGCGAACGTGCCGACGCGGATGTTGGGCGTGTCGTACCACTGGTAGGGCAGCCGCTTGGTCACCGGCATGCGCCCGGCCAGCACGCGCAGGCGGTTGGGCCAGTGCGCGAAGTTGGGAAAGGCGACGATCGCGCTGCGGCCCACGCGCGCGGTCTCGCGCAGCATCGTCTCGGCGTTGCGCAGGTGGGGCAGCGTGTCGATCTGCAGCACGACGTCGAAGCTGTCGTCGGCGAACATCGACAGCCCTTCCTCCAGGTTGAACTGCAGCACGTCCAGCCCGCGCTTCAGGCACGCGAGCACCAGGGCGTCGTCCAGCTCGATGCCGTAGCCGTGGCAGCCGCGCGCCTCGCGCAGGTGCGCCAGCAGCGCGCCGTCGCCGCAGCCGAGGTCGAGCACGCGCGCACCGTGCGGCACCAGGCCCGCGATCAGGTGCTGGATCTGGCGGTCGCTCATGCGGCACCTCCGGCGGTGGGCGTCGGCAGACCGGCGCCGACGCGGTGCTCGAAGTAGGCGCGCACGGCGGCGTGGTAGCGCGCGTCGTCGAGCAGGAAGGCGTCGTGCCCGTGCGGCGCGTCGATCTCGGCGTAGCTGACGGCGCGCCGGTTGTCCAGCAGCGCCTTGACGATCTCGCGGCTGCGCGCCGGCGCAAAGCGCCAGTCGGTGCTGAACGAGACGACCAGGAAGTCGGCCTGCGCCCGCGCCAGCGCCGCCGACAGGTCGCCGTCGAACTCGCGCGCCGGGTCGAAGTAATCGAGCGCGCGCGTGATCAGCAGGTAGGTGTTGGCGTCGAAGTATTCGCTGAACTTGTCGCCCTGGTGGCGCAGGTAGCTTTCGATCTCGAACTCGATGTCCTGCGTCGTGTAGCGGTAGGCCAGCCGCTCGGCGGCTTCCGTGTCGCCCGCGCGCAGCGCCTGCGCGAGCGGGCGCAGGCGGCGGCCGAACTTGCTGTTCATCACGTCGTCGCTCAGGTAGGTGATGTGGCCGATCATGCGCGCGATGCGCAGCCCGCGCCGCGGCTTGGTGCCGTGGCGCAGGTAGTGCCCGCCGTGGAAGTCCGGGTCGCTGACGATGGCGCGGCGCGCCACCTCGTTGAAGGCGATGTTTTCCGCCGTCAGGTTGGGCGCGCTGGCGATGACGATGGCGTGGCGCACGCGCTGCGGATACTGCAGCGTCCAGCTGAGCGCCTGCATGCCGCCGAGGCTACCGCCCATGACGGCGGCCAGCCGCTCGATGCCCAGCGCATCCAGCAGCCGCGCCTGCGCCTCGACCCAGTCCTCCACCGTCACCACGGGGAAGTCCGCCCCCCACGGCTGCCCGGTGGCGGGGTTGACGTGCGTCGGCCCGGTGGAGCCGAAGCACGAGCCGACGTTGTTGATGCCGATGACGAAGAAGCGGCGCGTGTCCACCGGCTTGCCGGGACCGACCATGTTGTGCCACCAGCCTTCGCTCTTCGGCAGCGGCTGGCCGCGTTCGTCGGCGTACTGCCCGGCGACATGGTGGCTGGCGTTGAGCGCGTGGCAGATCAGCACCGCGTTGTCACGCGCGGCGTTGAGCTGACCGTAGGTCTCGTAGACGAGCTCGAAGGACGGCAGCACGCCGCCGCTGCGCAGGCGCAGCGGCGAGTCGAAACGGTGGCGCTGGGGGGTGACGATCACGGTGTCGATCCTCTGGGCGCGCCGCGACCGCGAACCTGTGGAGCCGGCGCGGCCACCGACCCCTCCTCTTTAGCGGCATTTGTCAAGCGCCCGCAAGCGGGACCCAAATCGGCGCTGGTCACAGTATAAAGGCATCCGATCCCCAACGAGAGCGGAGGTCCCGATGTCCGAACTGTATGGCTCCGACGCCTACGCCCCGCGCGAAGTCGCCCAGCGCATCGAGACCGTGGGCGTGGCCAAGGCGCGGCTGGCCACCGTGCCGCTGCTGATGCTGGGGGTGCTGGCCGGCGCCTTCATCGGGCTGGGCTCGCTAGCCTTTCTCGTCGTACGTGCCGACGCCTCGCTCGGCTGGGCCGCGGGCCAGTGGCTGGGCGGCGGGGTGTTCGCGCTCGGCCTGCTGCTGGTGGTGGTGGCCGGCGCCGAACTCTTCACCGGCAACAACCTGCTGGCCATGGCCTGGGCCGACGGCCAGATCGGCACGCGCGAGGTGCTGCGCAACTGGGGCTGGGTGTGCCTGGCCAACTTCGTCGGCGCGGCGGGGCTGGCGCTGCTGGTCTTCCTGAGCGGGCAGACCGCGCTGCACGGCGGTGCGCTCGGGCAGGCGGCGGTCAAGGTGGCGCTGGCCAAGCAGGCGCTGCCGTGGCACGAGGCGTTCTTCCGCGGCGTGCTGTGCAACGTGCTGGTGTGCCTGGCGGTGTGGATGGCGATGGCGGGCCGCAGCGTGGTGGACAAGGCGGTGGCGATCGTGCCGCCGGTGGCCACCTTCGTGGCCGCCGGCTTCGAGCACAGCATCGCCAACATGTTCTTCTTCCCGCTGGCGATGCTGGTGCAGGCGAGCGAGGCCGCACCGGCGGCGTCCGTCACCTGGGGCGGGATGCTGGGCAACCTGCTGCCGGTCATCGCCGGCAACCTGCTGGGCGGCAGCGTGCTGGTGGGGCTGACCTACCACGTGATCTACCGCCGCGAGCGCTGAACGCTGCGGTGTTGTTTTTCCACACTTGCGGGCTGGCGCGGTGCGCGCCGTCACACACGCTCGGCGCAATCGGCGTATGATGCGCGCAGCCTCCGTCATGCGCGACGGGGGCGGCAGTCAGGTGATCGGTTGGTTTCGCGCGCAGCAGTTGGTTGGTGTGCCGTCGGGGCTCCGTCGCTCGAGTCAGTGTGTTTTTGTCAAGGAGTCCCGTGATGGGCAACAAGTTGTACGTCGGCAACCTTCCGTATTCGGTGCGCGACGGTGACCTGCAGCAGGCCTTCAGCGCCTACGGCCAGGTGGCCAGCGCCAAGGTCATGATGGAGCGCGACACCGGCCGCTCCAAGGGTTTCGGCTTCGTCGAGATGGGCAGCGACGCCGAGGCGCAGGCCGCCATCGCCGGCATGAATGGCCAGTCGATGGGGGGCCGCAACCTGGTCGTCAACGAGGCGCGTCCGATGGAGGCCCGTCCGCCGCGCAGCGGCGGCTTCGGGGCCGGCCGTCGTGAAGGCGGCTTCGGCGGTGGCGAAGGCCAGTTCCGCAGCCCCTACGGCGGTCCGCGCCGCCGCGAGGGGGGCGGCTACGGCGGCGGCTACTGAGTCGATCGCGCCCCGGCCGGGCGCGGCGCCAGCGTGGCGCGCACCCGGCCCTCGAATTCGGCCAGCCCCAAGCGCTCGTCGTAGCGCATGCGGTTGGCCGTCAGCACGTCCGCGTCCCGCGTCAGCCGTACCGGCGTGTCGCTGACGAGCAGCTGGCGCTGCGCGTCCCACACGAGGCGCTCGGCTTGCAGGGTGAGGCGCGCACCACGCCGATCCGCCAGCGGCACGCGCTCATAGCGCGCATCGCCCTCGAAGGTATAGTGCTGGCGCTCGTCGTCGGCGCGCAGCCGTGCCGCCTGCCCGGTGCTGCGCCACCCGGTCTGCGGTTCGATCCGCACCAGATGGGCCTGCCGCACTTCGCTGAGGCCGTCGGCCGGGTAGTGGGCCAGCGTGTCCCCACGCAGCTCCTGCACCAGACGGCCCTGCGGGTCGTGCCGCCGCAGCACGAAACCGTGCAGCGTGTAGTCGGCCTCCCCGGCGGCGAGTGACCGCGCGCGGGGGGACGCCGGCTCGAGCGGACGCTGCACGATGGTCCAGGTCACCAGCGCCAGGGCCGCCATCAGCGCCACCGGCAGGTACAGCGAGACGGCGTCCCAGGCGCGTGCCCACCACGGCAGCGGTGCGGCCTGCGCGGGGCGGCTGGCGGCCGCGGTCTTCACGCCAGCGCCTCCTGCAGCAGCGCACGGTAGCGCCCGGCGGCCACCAGCAGCAGGTCGCAGAATTCGCGCGCCGCCCCGGCACCGGCCGGTGCGCGCGTGACGTGGTGCACGCGCGCACGCACTTCGGCATGGGCCCCGGGCGGCGCGGCGCTGAAGGCGCAGCGGCGCAGCACCGGCAGGTCCGGCCAGTCGTCGCCGATCGCGGCGGCCTGGCTCCAGTCCAGCCCCAGCTCGGCCAGGATGGCCTCGGCGGCTGGGCGCTTGTCCTCGGTGCCGAAACGTGCGTGGCGCACGCCCAGCGCCTGCAGGCGCGCGCGCAGCGCCGGCGCGTCGCGGCCGGTGACGACGGCGGGCTCGATGCCGCCGCGGCGCAGCAGCTTCAGGCCGTGGCCGTCCAGCGTGTGGAAGCGCTTGAGCTGCTCGCCGTCGGGGCCGTAGAACAGACCGCCGTCGGTCAGCACGCCATCGACATCGAAGAAGGCCACGCGCACGTCCTGCGCGCGCAGCAGCAGTTCGGGCGTGAAGTCGAGCACCGGCGTCGTCATCGTCAGATCACCTTGGCCCGCATCAGATCGTGCGAATTGAGCGCCCCGGTCAGCCGCCCCTCGTCGTCGACCACCAGCACGCTGGTGATGCGGTGGCGCTCCATCAGCTCGGCCGCCTCCACCGCCAGCGCCTGCGCGCGCACGGTGTGGGGCCGCGGGTGCATCACCTCCGCGGCGGTCAGCGCCCGCAGATCCGCGCCCGGACGCGCCTCGATCAGGCGGCGCAGGTCGCCGTCGGTGAAGATGCCGGCCGGCCGGCCATCGTCGCCGACGACGGCCACCGCGCCGAGCCCGCCGGCGCTCATCGCGTGCATCATCTGCGGCAGCGTGGCCGCTGCCGTGACGCAGGGGGTACGCTCCAGCGGCCGCATGACGTCGCGCACCAGCGTCAGCAGCCGCCGCCCCAGTGCGCCACCGGGGTGCGAGCGCGCAAAGTCGTCCGGCTGGAAGCCGCGCGCGCTCAGCAGCGCCACCGCCAGCGCATCGCCCATCGCCAGCTGCGCCGTCGTGCTGGCGGTGGGGGCCAGGTTGTGCGGGCAGGCCTCGCGCGGCACGCCGGTGTCCAGCACCACGTCGGCGTGCCGAGCCAATGTCGAATCGGGGCGGCCGGTCAGCGCCACCAGCGGCACGCCCATGCGCTTGATCAGCGGCAGGATGGTGGTCAGCTCCTCGCTTTCGCCGCTGTTGCTGATGCCCAGCACCGCGTCCGCGGGGGTGATCATGCCGAGATCGCCGTGGCTGGCCTCGGCCGGGTGGACGAAGAAGGCGGGCGTGCCGGTGGAGGCCAGCGTCGCGGCGATCTTGCGGCCGATGTGGCCGCTCTTGCCCATGCCGGTGACGACGACCCGGCCCCGGCAGGCCAGCAGCAGCCGCACCGCCTGCGCGAAGCGGACATCCAGCCGCGCGGCCATGGCCTGCAGGCCGGCGATCTCGATGGTCAGCGCCTCCCGCGCCAGCGCGATCAGGCCGGCGTCATCGGGGGCGGGGGAGGAAGGTGGTGCGGTCGTGGTCATTCAGCTTCCATCCATCATCGGATGCGGCGTGCGCGCCACCTCCCACCCCACGATCTGGTGCTTGGCGCGGCTGAACTCGACGCCGAGCTCGATCACTTCCGTGATGCCCGGCGCGCCGCGGTGCTTGGCGGCGTAGTCGCGGGCCTTGAGCTGCCGCATGGCCTCGCCGGTGGGAGATTCGCCGTCGATGACCTTGAACTCGATCACCCAGGCGCGGCCGGCATGGCGGATGACGAGGTCGCATTGCCCCGGGTTGGAGACTTCCTCCGGCACGATGTCCAGGCCGAGGCTGGCCAGGTGGCTGTAGAAGACACTGGCGTAATAACCCTCGTACTGCGCGATGGGGTTGTTGCGATACCAGTCGTGGGGAATGCTGGCGTAGAGACGCTCGAAGTGCGCGCGCAGGCGCTCGGCCTGGCCGTCGGTGAGCAGGTCGTACAGGTCGCTGGCCAGACGGCTGACCAGCGAGGCATCGGGCATCCAGGCCTTGAGCAGCCGGTCGTTGAGGGCGTAGCGCACCTCCATGTTGGGCACGCGCAGCGTGTAGACGGTGCGGCTGGCCTTGCGCTGCTGGCTCTCGATGGTGAGATAGCCGGTCTGCCACAGCAGCGCCTCGGGCTCGATGCGCTCCACGTCGAAGGCGGAGAGCAGGTCGTCGTCCGCGATCAGCCGCTCCAGCTGCGGCGTGAAGAAGCCGCGGCTCTTCAGCCACTCCACCAGGAAGGTGGGCGTGCCGGTCTCGAACCAGTGCGCGCGGAACTGCCGCTCGGCCAGCAGCAGCAGCACGTCAAAGGGGTTGTAGACGCTGGTGGGCCCCCAGCGGTAGCCGTTGTACCAGCGGCGGATCTCCTCCCGATCCAGCGGCTGGCCCTCGGCTGCGGCGGCCTCGAGCTCCGCCGCAAACACCGTGTCGATATCGCCGTCGGTGTAGCCGCAGAGCGTGCCGTACTCGGGGGAAAGGGTAATGTCGCGCAGGTTGTTCAGGCCCGAGAAGATCGAGACCTTGCTGAACTTGGACACGCCGGTCAGCAGCACGAAGCGCAGGTCGGCGTCTCTGCCCTTGATGACGCTGTAGAGGTTGCGCAGGCCCTCGCGCATGGCGCGGGCGATCTCAGGCGCTTCGAGGTTGTCGAGGATGGGCTTGTCGTATTCGTCGACCAGCACCACGGCCTGCCGGCCGTGGGCTGCGGCGCTGCGGCCGATCAACTCGGTGAAGCGGATGTGCGGGTCCTCACGGGCCGGCGGCAGGGTCACCCCCAGCCGGGCGGCGTTGGTGTCGAGCTGATGGTGGATGTGGGCTTCGAGCTTGGCGCCTTCGGCCAACCGTCCTTCGGCAAAGCTCAGGCGAATCACCGGGTGCGGCCTGGCCCAGTCCCAGTGGTCGGCCAGGAACAGTTTCTCGCGCGGGGCGCTGCCATCCGCGCCGTCGTGGGCGTCGAACAGGTGGCGCTTGGCCTCGAACGCGCAGGCGATGGTGTCCAGCAGCAGGCTCTTGCCGAAACGGCGCGGGCGCGAGAGGAAGTAGTGCTTGCCGCTGTCGACCAGGCGCGCGATCAGCGGCGTCTTGTCGACATAGTAGTAGCCGCCCTCGCGGATGTCGCGCAGGGTCTGGATGCCGATGGGCAGCTTGCGGCGGGGCAGGGTCGGAGGGAACATGGGCTCAGGCGGGGCGGACGGCCGTCGGCGCCCCGGTGCCCGCAAGCCTAGCATGAACGGGGCCGCGCGGCGTGCGCCGGCGCGGCAAGGGGCTGAACGGACCGGCAGCCCGCCGCGGCAATCCGCCCGATAAGATCACAGGCCGTGAATGCGCTCGACCTTGCCCTGCTGTTCCTGCTGGCCGCCGTGCTGGGCGTGGTGGGGTGCCGGCTGCTGAAGCTGCCGCCGCTGATCGGCTACCTGGCGGTCGGGGTGCTGATCGGGCCGCATGCGCTGGCGCTGGCGCAGAACTCCGCCGGGCTGCGCTACCTGGCCGAATTCGGCGTCGTGTTCCTGATGTTCGCGATCGGGCTGGAGTTCAGCCTGCCCAAGCTGCGCGCGATGAAGCGCTTCGTCTTCGGGCTGGGCACGGCGCAGGTGAGCCTGACGGTGCTGCTGACGACGCTGGCGTCGCTCGCGCTGGGGTGGCTGCTGCCCGGCTGGTGGGGCCTGGAGTGGCCGATGGCGGTGGCGATGGGCGGCGTGATGGCGATGAGCAGCACCGCCATCGTGATGAAGCTGATGGCCGACCGGCTTGAGCTGGAGACCGAACATGGCCAGCGGGTGGTCGGCATCCTGCTGTTCCAGGACCTGGCGGTGGTGCCCCTGCTGGTGCTGATTCCGGCGCTCGGGGCGCCGGGCGAGCAGCTCGCCTGGGCGCTGACGCTGGCGCTGCTGAAGGCGGCGGCGCTGCTGGCGCTGCTGCTGACCGGTGGGCAGCGGCTGATGCGCTGGTGGCTGACCCTGGTGGCGCGGCGCAAGAGCCAGGAGCTGTTCATGCTGAACCTCTTGCTGGTGACGCTCGGGCTGGCGTGGCTGACGGAGCACGCCGGGCTGTCGCTGGCGCTGGGCGCGTTCGTCGCCGGCATGCTGATCGCCGAGACCGAATACCGTCATCAGGTCGAGACCGACATCCGGCCGTTTCACGACGTGTTGCTGGGCCTGTTCTTCATCACCATCGGCATGATGCTGGACTGGCGCATCGTGCTGGAGCGCTGGCCGCTGGTGTTGCTGCTGCTGGTGCTGTCGCTGGCGTTCAAGACGGCGCTGATCACGCTGCTGGTGCGCGCGTTCGGCGCCAGCCCCGGCACGGCGCTGCGCACGGGGCTGTACCTGATGCAGGCCGGCGAGTTCGGGCTGGTGCTGCTGCAGCTGGCCAACCAGCACGGGCTGGTGCCGCCGGCGCTGTTCAACCCGACGCTGGCGTCGATGATCCTGTCGATGCTGCTGACCCCGCTGGTGATCCAGCACAGCAACGCCCTCGTCACGCGCCTGGTCGGCAGCGACTGGCTGCTGCAGTCGGTGCAGATGACGCAGATCGCGCGCAAGGCCATCGCCGCCGACAGGCATGTGATCATCTGCGGCTACGGCCGCTGCGGGCAGAACCTGGCGCGGCTGCTGGAGGCCGAGGGCATCCCGTACATGGCGCTGGACCTGGATCCGGACCGCGTGCGCCAGGCCGCCGCCGCCGGCCACTCGGTGGTGTTCGGCGACGCGGCGCGGCTGCAGGCGCTGATGGCCGCGGGGTTGGCGCGCGCCAGCGCGGTGGCGGTCACCTACCTCGACACGCCCAGTGCGCTGAAGGTGCTGCACCACGTGCGCGAGCACGCGCCGCAGGTGCCGGTGGTGGTGCGCACGGTGGACGACGCCGATCTCGCCCGGCTGCAGGCCGCCGGCGCCGCTGAGGTGGTGCCGGAGGCCATCGAGGCCAGCCTGATGCTGGCCAGCCATGCGCTGGCGCTGGTCGGCGTGCCGCTGCGGCGCGTGGTGCGGCTGGTGCAGCAGCAGCGCGAGGCACGCTACCAGCTGCTGCGCGGCTATTTCCACGGCGCCGACGACGACGGTGCCGACGAGCAGGCGCAGGCGCGGCTGGCCACCGTGGTGCTGCCGCCGGCCGGTCCCACCGCCGGTGTGCGCCTGGGCGACCTGGCGCTGCACGCGGTGGGCGTGCAGGTCATGGACGTGCGCCGCGCCGACGGCCGCCGCGTCGGCCCCGCCGACGACCTGGTGCTGCAGGGCGGCGACGCGGTGGTGCTGTACGGTGTGCCGGAGGCGCTGGCGCTGGCCGAAAGCCGCCTGCTGGCCGGATAATCGGCCGCCATGGACACCGCCGCCTACCTTCGCTCGCACATCCGCACCGTGCCCGACTGGCCCGCCCCGGGCGTGCAGTTCCGCGACATCACCCCGCTGCTGCAGGACCCCAAGGTCTTTCGCGTGCTGATCGACGCCTTCGTGCACCGCTACATGGACCGTGCGCTGCGTCCGGACGTGGTGGCGGGGCTGGACGCGCGCGGCTTCATCATCGGCTCGGTGGTGGCCTATGAGCTCGGGGTCGGGTTCGTGCCGATCCGCAAGAAAGGCAAGCTGCCCTTCACCACGGTGGAGGAGACCTACGAGCTGGAGTACGGCAGCGCCACGGTGGAGCTGCACACCGACGCCGTCAGGCCCGGCGACCGTGTGCTGCTGATCGACGATCTGATCGCCACCGGCGGCACGATGATGGCCGGCAAGAAGCTGCTGGAAAAGCTCGGCGCCACGGTGATGGAGGGTGCCGCGATCGTCACGCTGCCGGAGCTGGGCGGAGAGCAGCGCCTGCGCGAGGCCGGCCTGCCGCTGTTTACGCTGGTGAGCTTCGCCGGCCACTGAAGGCCGACATCCCCTGACATCCGTCACTGCCGCGGTGGCTCCCCCGGGGTTGGCCGGGGTGGCGCAGACGGCGTTTTGGTCGATACTAGGGATTTGGAGTCGACGACGAGGAGCCGAGCATGACCGCAACTGCCGCCGCCCACGACCACCACGCCACCGCCGCGCGCGCCAGCGCCGAGTACCTGACGTTCCGGCTGGGGGAAGAGGAGTACGGCATCGACATCCTGCGCGTGCAGGAGATCCGCTCCTACGAGCCCCCCACCCGCATCGCCAACGCGCCGCCGCACATGCTCGGCGTGGTCAACCTGCGCGGCGTCATCGTGCCGGTGGTGGACCTGCGCATCAAGCTCGGCTGCGACAAGGTCGAGTACAACGGCCTGACGGTGGTCATCGTCCTCAACGTGAAGGGACGCGTGGTCGGCGCGGTGGTCGATTCCGTCTCCGACGTGCTGGAGCTGCCGCGTGACCAGATCCGCCCGGCGCCCGAGATGGCCTCCAGCACGGTCGACACCGCCTTCATCACCGGGATCGCCAGCGTCGGCGAGCGCATGCTGATCCTGATGGACATCGAGGCCCTGATGGCCGCCCCCGACATGGGCCTGATCGACACCTGAGCCGGCCGCGCGTCTGACGAAGGAAAGCGCCATGACTGGAGTGGAATGGATGCGCGCCTGGAGCGTGCGGGCCCGCATGCTGGGCGCCGTCGCCGTGGTGCTCGCGCTGATGCTGGCGCTGATGGGCGTGGGCGTGTGGGCCGTGCACCACATGCAGATCGCCCAGCACGAGGCGCTGACGCTGGCGTGGATTGCCGCCGGCGACGGTGCGAACGAGGCGTTCGCGCAGCAGATGATCGAGCTGACCGAGCACGGCGAGCAGATCCGCGCCCAGGCCCTGTGGGCACTGGGCGCGGCGCTGCTGGTGGCGATGGCCATCGTCGCCCCGACCACATGGTTGAACCTGCGCAGCATCGTTCACCCGGTGCAGCAGGCGCAGGCGCTGGCGGTGGCGATCGCGCGCGGTGACCTCACCACGCGTGCCGACACCGGCGGGCAGGATGAGCTGGCCGAGCTGATGCGCAGCCTCGCGGACATGCAGGCGTCGCTGGCCCGCACGGTCGGCGAGGTGCGTGCCACCGCCGAGCGCATGCGCGCCACGGCCGAGTCGGTGGCCGGCGGCAGCCAGGATCTGGCCCGGCGCACCGAGCAGACCGCCGAGCACCTGCGCCAGACCGCCACCGCGATCGACGACCTGACGCGCCACGTGGCCGCCAGCAGCGAGGCGGCGCAGTCGGCGATCGAACTGGCGCGGCGCAACGCCGAGGTGGCCGACCGCGGCGGGCAGGCCGTCGGACAGGTGGTGGCGACGATGGAGGGCATCCAGGCCGCCAGCCGCAAGATCGCCGACATCATCGGCGTCATCGACGGCATCGCGTTCCAGACCAACATCCTGGCGCTCAACGCCGCGGTGGAGGCCGCGCGCGCCGGCGAGGCCGGCCGCGGCTTTGCCGTGGTGGCGGGCGAAGTGCGCCAACTGGCGCAGCGCAGCGCCCAGGCGGCCAAGGAGATCAAGACCCTCATCGAGGCCAGCGTCGCGCAGGTCGGCGCCGGCACCGCGCAGGTGCACGCGGCCGGTGCCACCATCCGCGACATCGTCGCCAACGCCGAGCAGGTCTCGGCCTTCATCCGCGAGATTTCCGCCGCCACCCAGCAGCAGGCGCAGGGGCTGGCGCAGATCAACGCCGCGGTGGCCGAGGTCGACCAGATGACCCAGCAGAACACGGCGCTGGTGGCGCGCAGCACCGACACCGCCACCCACGTGCGTGCGCAGGCCGAGCGCATGACCAGGATGGTCGCGGTATTCCGCCTGCCGGGCGAGGCCGGTGAGCACGCGCCGCTGGTGCCGGCGCAGGTGCGCGGACATGGCGACCCCTCGACCTACCACGGGCCGGAGCGGCGCCGGCTGGGCGCGTCGTGATGCGGTTGGCGAGAGGCCCGCGAAGCAATGCGATGAAGCTCAACGATCGTCGTCAGGAGATGCGAGCATGAAATTGGACAACATGCGCTTGGCCGTGCGCCTGCCCCTCGGCTTCGCCATTCTGCTGGTGCTGCTGCTTTTCGTGGCGGGGGTCGGCCTGCGGGAGATGCTGCGCGTGGAGGCCGAGCTGGCCGAGGCCAAGGCCTTCGAGCGCCGTGCCGTGGCCACCGCGCGCTGGGCGGCGCTGAGCGAGCTCAACGCCCAGCGGGTCATGGCGATCATCAAGTCCGGGGGTGAACCGTCGGTCAAGGCGTATTTCGAGCCGTTGATCCAGGCCACCAGCGCGGAGATCAGCGAGCTGCAGAAGGAGCTGGAGGCTTCGGTGCGGCATCCTCGGGCGCGCCAGGCCCTGGAGCAGCTCGCGGGGCTGCGCAAGGCCTACGTCGACGCGCGCCAGCAGGCGCTGCAGGCCATCGCCAACGGTGCCACCGAGGAGGCCGCCCAGCTGGCCGACGCCAAGGTGTTGCCGGCGCTGCAGGCCTATCAGCGGGCGCAGGCCGAGCTCGTGGTCCTGCAGAATGAATTGTCCGACCAGGTCAAGGCCGAGGCGGCCGCCGCCGTGGTCATGTCGGAGCGCATCGTCGCCGGGCTGACGCTGATCGCCTTGGTTCTGGGCGGGTTCATCGCCTGGAGCGTGACGCGCTCGATCGTGCGGCCGGTGCGGGAGCTGGTCGAGCTCAACGCCCGCATCGCGCAGGGCGAGCTCGATCACCGGCTCGACACGGCACGCGGCGACGAGATCGGCGAGTTGCTGCGCAGCAAGGAGCAGGTGCTGGCCAACCTGCGCCGCGTGGTGGGCGACATCCGCCGCGCCAGCGTGCAGATCGAGGCTGCCAGCCGCGAGATCGCGGCCGGCAACCAGGATCTGTCCAGCCGCACGGAAAGTGCCGCGGCCAGCCTGCAGCAGACCTCGGCCAGCATGCAGCAGCTGACCGACGCGGTGCGCCACAGCGCCGATGCGGCGCGCACCGCCAACCAGGTGGCGCAGCAGGCCTCCGACGCGGCGCAGCGCGGCGGCGCGGCGGTGCGCGAGGTCATCGGCACCATGCAGGGCATCGAGGCCAGCAGCCAGAAGATCGCCGACATCATCCAGGTGATCGACGGCATCGCGTTCCAGACGAATATCCTGGCGCTCAACGCCGCGGTGGAGGCGGCGCGCGCCGGCGAGGCGGGCCGCGGCTTTGCGGTGGTGGCGGGCGAGGTGCGCGCGCTGGCGCAGAGGAGCGCCCAGGCCGCCAAGGAGATCAAGGCGCTGATCGAGGAAAGCGTGGCGCGCGTGCAGCAGGGCGGCCAGCAGGTGGACGCCGCCGGCCGCACGGTCGAGGAGATCGTGCAGGCGATCCAGCGCGTGGCCGACATGATCGGCGAGGTCACCGCCGCCACCACCGAGCAGAGCGACAGCATCGTGCAGGTCAACGCCGCCATCGGCCAGCTGGACCAGGCCACGCAGCAGAACGCGGCGCTGGTGGAGCAGTCCGCGGCCGCCGCCGAGAGCCTGCGTCAGCAGGCCGCCGAGCTGCTGCAGGTGGTGGCGCAGTTCCGCACCGGCGATGCCCTGCCCGCCGCCGCGCCGGCGCCGGCGGCGCGCCCGACGCTGCCGCGCGCGGCCGTGCGCAAGCCGGCCGCCGCGCCCAAGCCGTTGCCGGCCGCGCCGCGGCGGGAGCCGACGCTGCCCAAGCCGGCCGCCGCCGCGGCCAAGCCGGCGCCGGCGGCGCGCCCGGCGCCACCCGCCGCCGCGCCCAAGCCCGCCGACGACGGCGACTGGGAAACCTTCTGACCGCGGCTGACGGCGCGCGATGACCCATGATTTCACCGCCACCCTGCCCGGGATGGCCAGCGCCGCCGCCGACGAGGCCGCGCGCGCCGGCCGGCTGTCGGTGGCGGAGCTGCTCGACCATCTGCAGCACGCGCTGGTGGTGCTGGATGGCGAGGGGAGGGTCATCGGCTACAACGCCAGCGCGCTGACGCTGCTGGAGCTGCCCGAGGAACTGATGGCGCGCGCGCCGCTGATCGACGAGGTGGTGCGCTGGCAGGCCGCGCGAGGGGACCTGAAGGGCGATCCGGAGCATCTGCTGCAGCGCGTCTGGCACCACCTGCGCGCCACGCAGGGCAGCGGCCAGCCGCACGTCTACACCTATACCACCGCCAGCGGCCGCACGCTGCAGGGTTCCACCATCGCGCTGCCCGGCGGCGGCTGGGCGCGCGTCTACACCGACGTCTCGCGGCACGCGCAGGCGCTGGCGGCGCTGCGCGACAGCGAGGCGCGCTTCCGCAGCCTGACCGAGCTGTCGGCCGACTGGTACTGGGAATGGGACGCCGAAGGCCGCTACACGCGGCTGGAGGGGCGCGTGGTGCGGGAGCACGACATCGCGTCGCTGTTCCTGGGCCGGCGGCCGTGGGACGTGCCGGCGCCCAACCGCCCGCGGCCGCAGGATTGGCGCGCGCTGCTGGACAAGGTCGAGCGGCGCGAGCCGTTTCGCCGCTTCGAGGTGCAGCGCGTGCTGCCCGATGGGCGCAGCTACTGGTTCGCCCTGAGCGGCGAGCCGGTGTTCGACGCGCACGGCGTCTTCGTCGGCTACCGCGGCATCGGCCGCGACGTCACCGCGCGCAAGGAGGCCGAGGCCACCATCGAGCGCCTGGCGTACTACGATGGTCTGACCGGCCTGTGCAACCGGCGCTCGTTCCAGGACCGGGTGGTGCAGGCGCAGGCCAGCAGCGCGCGCAGCGGCCAGTGGGCGGCGCTGTGCTTCATCGACCTGGACAACTTCAAGGACATCAACGACGCCTACGGCCACGCCGCCGGTGACGCCCTGCTGCGCGAGATGGCGCAACGCCTGCGCGAGGCCGTGCGTGCCGAGGACACGGTCGGGCGGCTGGGCGGCGACGAGTTCGTCGTGCTGCTGGAGGACTTGCGCGACGACGAGGAGCAGGCCGCCTGGCGCGCGCAGCACGTGGCCGAGAAGCTGCGCCAGGCGCTGGAGCGGCCGATGGTCATCGACGGCCATGACCTGCAGGCCACGCCCAGCATCGGCATCACGCTGTTTCGCGGCCAGACCGACACGGTGGAGGAGATCCTGGGCCGCGCCGACCTGGCGATGTACCACTCCAAGGCCGCCGGACGCAACGCGGTGCGCTTCTTCGACCCGGCGATGCAGGCGCGCGTGGTGCAGCGCGCCACGCTGCAGCGCGAGCTGCGCCATGGCCTGCGCGACGGCGAGCTGCTGCTCTTCGGCCAGCCGATCGTCGACATGCGCGCGCAGGTGTGCGGGCAGGAGGCGCTGCTGCGCTGGCGCCACCCGGTGCGCGGCATGGTGCCGCCGGCCGAGTTCATCCCCGTGGCGGAGCAGACCGGGCTGATCCTGCCGATCGGCCAGTGGGTGCTGCGCGAGGCCTGCCGCGTGCTGGCGCGCTGGGCCGCCGACCCGGCGCGCGCCGGCTGGACGCTGGCGGTCAACCTGAGCGCGCGCCAGCTGCGTCAGCCGGACTTCGTCGACGGCGTGCGGCAGGCGCTGCATGCGGCCGGGGCCGACCCGCGGCGGCTGAAGCTGGAGCTGACCGAAAGCCTGCTGCTGCACGACGTGGAGGACACCATCGCCAAGATGGAGGCGCTCGCCAGCCTCGGCATCCAGTTCGCGCTGGACGACTTCGGCACCGGCTACTCGTCGCTGAGCTACCTCAAGCGCCTGCCGCTGACGCAGCTCAAGATCGACCGCAGCTTCGTGCGCGACCTGCTGACCGACCCCAACGACGCGGCCATCGCCCGCACCATCCTGCAGCTGGCGCAGAGCCTGGAGATGGAGGTGGTGGCCGAGGGCGTGGAGACGGCCGAGCAGTTCGAGGTGCTGCGCGCGATGGGCTGCCGGTTGTTCCAGGGCTACCATTTCGGCCGGCCTGCGCCGCTGGAGCCGGCCCACCTGTCGCCCGAGCTAGCGCCGCCCGCCTGATCGGCTGGCCTGTCTCTTGCTTCATGTTCCGTCCACCGACCCCGCACCCATGAACGCCCGCCTGCCCGATCCTGCCCAGCCCGTGCTCGATGCGCCCGCCACCCGCGCCCGCGTGGACGAGCGCTGGCAGCGCGACATCCTGCCGGCACTCGAGCGCTACATCGAGATTCCCGCCAAGTCGCCGATGTTCGACCCCGACTGGGCCGCGCACGGCCACCTGGAGGCGGTGCTGCGCGACGCCGCCGACTGGGTGGCGCGCCAGCCGGTGCAGGGGCTTCGGCTCGAGATCATCCGGCTGCGCCGCCCGGACGGCACGCCCCGCACGCCGGTGCTGCTGTTCGAGGTGGCCGCGCGCGCCGGCGCCGACGGCACGCCCGCGCCGGCCAGCGGCCAGACCGTGCTGATCTACGGTCACCTGGACAAGCAGCCGGAATTCGCCGGCTGGCGCACGGGCCTGGGGCCGTGGACGCCGCGCCTGATCGACGACCGCCTCTACGGCCGCGGTGGCGCCGACGACGGCTACGCGGTCTATGCGGCCCTGGCCGCCGTCGAGGCGCTGCAGGCCGCCGGCCAAGCGCACCCGCGCATCGTCGGCCTGATCGAGACCGGCGAGGAAAGCGGCTCGCCGGATCTTCCGGCCACGCTGGAGGCGCTGCGCGCGCGGCTGGGCGACGTCGGGCTGGTGGTGTGCCTGGACAGCGGCGCCGGCAACTACGACCAGCTGTGGCTGACCACCAGCCTGCGCGGCATGGTCAGCGGCGTGCTGCGCGTGGACATCCTGACCGAAGGCGTGCACTCCGGCGACGCCTCGGGGGTGGTGCCGTCGTCGTTCCGCATCCTGCGCCACGTGCTGGAGCGGCTGGAGGACAGCGCCACCGGCCGCCTGCTGCCGGGCTTCTTTCACTGCGAGATCCCGGCCGAGCGCATCGCGCAGGCGCGCGCCACCGCCGCGATCCTTGGCGACGAAGTCTGGCGGCGCTTTCCGTGGGCGCACCACGACTGCGGCGGCAGCACGGCGGTGGCGCTGCCGGTCACGACCGACCCGGTGGAGGCGCTGCTGAACCGCACCTGGCGCCCGACGCTGTCGGTGACCGGCGCCGAGGGGCTGCCGCCGCTGCGCGACGCCGGCAACGTGCTGCGCCCGTACACCGCGTTCAAGCTCAGCCTGCGCCTGCCGCCGTTGATGGACGCGGCCGAGGCGGCGCAGCGCCTCAAGGCGCTGCTGGAGGACAACGCCCCCTACCAGGCGCGCGTGACCTTCGAGCCGGAGGGCGCCGCCAACGGCTGGAACGCCCCGGCCAGCGCCCCGTGGTTCGAGCAGGCGCTGCAGGCCGCCAGCCAGGCGCACTTCGGCGCGCCATGCGCCACGCTCGGCCAGGGCGGCACGATCCCGCTGATGAACATGCTGAGCGCAGGCTTCCCGCGCGCGCAGATGATGGTCTGCGGCGTGCTCGGGCCGCAGAGCAACGCCCACGGCCCGAACGAGTTCCTGCACGTGCCCTACGCCCGCCGCCTGACCGCAGCGGTGGCCGAGGTCATCGCGCGGATGCCGTGACGGCAGGCGGCGGGGTCTCGGCCGTGGGGGCCTGGGTTCAGGTCTCGCCCGTCCTTGGCACGGCCTGCCGCACCGCCTGCACGAAGCGCCGCGCCTGCCCCACCAGTTCCGCGGCCTCGGCCATATCGATGGATTCCCCGGTGTAGTCCGCCAGCTGGCGCAGCTCCAGCGCGCGGTTGAGCTGGCGTCCGCACTCGCGCGGCATGCGGCCCGGCTTGACGACATGAAGGCCGAACGCGGCGATCAGGCCGCTGTGGGTGCGCGCCGCGGCCCCCGCTCCCCCCGCCCAGGACCACGGTCAGCGTCGCGCGCGGCATCGAACATCGCGTAGTAGGCGCGGTTGACGGCGCCGTCGGGGTCCCCCCGTTCCAGCAGGGCTTGCGCCGAGGCCGCGGCCACCTCGGCCTTGGCCAGCAGGTCGGTGGCGTTCATGGTGGTTCGAGGGGCCAGACCGCGCGGCCCTCGTCGGCGATGCGCTGCAGCAGCGCCGGGTTGGGGTGACGCTGCGGCTGCGCCCACTCGTCCTGCCACACCGGTAGCGGCGAGATGCGCACCCCATGCTCCAGCAGGACGTCGAACGCGGCATCGGCCAGCTCCAGCGCCACCGGCGCGCGGCGCGGCTGACGCGGCAGCAGCAGCGCCACGTCCACGTCGCTGTCGGGGCGGTGATCGCCCCGTGCGCGGCTGCCGTACACCCAAGCGGCCTGCAGCGGGTGGCGGGGCGCGATGCGCGCCAGAAAGGCACGCACGGCACGTGCCGTCGGCGCGTCGAGCGCCGTGTCGCTGCGGGCAGGGGTCGTGAGCGCGGCGGCGGACATGGCCTCAACGGTATGGTGCGAGAACCTATCGTAGCGAAACCGGCGCCGCCGCGCCACGGTTGCGCTCCCGCCACGCCAGCGCCAGCAGCGCCAGGCCCATCAGCGCCACCGGCACCGTGGAGCCGAGGTTGAGCCACCACCAGCCCTGCGTCGTCACCAGCGCGCCGGAGGCGAACGACGTCAGCGCCATCGTCGCGAAGACGCCGAAGTTGATCGCCGCCTGCGCGCGGTCCTTCTCCTCCGCGCGGTAGGCCTGCATCGCCAGCGTGGTGCTGCCGGTGAACAGGAAGTTCCAGCCGACGCCGAGCAGGAACAGTGCCACCAGGAACTGGTGCAGATCCTGCCCCGACAGCGCAATCGCGATGCAGGCGGCGTTGAGCAGCACGCCCACGCCCATGATGCGCAGCACGCCGAAGCGCTGGATCAGGTGCCCGGTGACGAAGCCCGGCGCGAACATGCCGATCACGTGCCACTCCAGCACCAGCGCCGCATCCGAAAACGGCAGGCCGCAGGTCTGCATCGCCAGCGGGGTGGCCGCCATCAGCAGGTTCATGACGCCATAACCGAGTGCCGCGCCCAGCGCCGCCACCGCAAAGCGCGGCTCCTCGCGCAGCAGCTGCACCACGCTGCGCCCGCCGGCGGCGCGGCCACTCGAGCGTGGCGGCTCGGCCGGAAAGCGGATGCCGGCCATCACCGCCATGCCCAGCAGCGCCACCCCGGCCAGCGCCAGGTAGGCCCCGAGGAACGGCGTGCCGAGCACGTCGCGCGTGTGGTTGGCCAGATTGGGCCCGACGATGGCGCCGATCAGCCCGCCGGCCAGCACCAGCGAGACGGCCTTCTCGCGCTGCGACGGCGCGGCCAGCTCCCCGGCGGCGAAGCGGTAGAGCTGCCCGTTGGCGCTGTAGTAGCCCGCCACCACCGTGGCCGTCACCAGCAGCGCGAAGCTGCCCAGCCACAGCGCCAGCGCCGCCAGCAGCGCCGAGGCCAGCGCCACCGCCAGGCCCACCTGGAACGCCACCCGCCGCCCCCAGCGCGCCTGCGAGCGCGCCACCAGTCCGGTGGACAGCGCCCCGCCGACCACGTAGCCCATCACCGGCAGCGTGGCCATCCAGCCGACCGGCGCCAGGCTCAGGCCCACCAGCCCGTTGATCGCGATGAAGACGACGTTGTTGGTCAGGAACAGGCCTTGGGCGATGGCCAGCAGCCACAGGTTGCGGTTCATGCGGTGCGGTTATACCGCATACCGTTCGGGGTGTCGTGCGTGCGCCAGCCGCGCACCCCTCCCGGGTGTTCCGGCGTCATGCCGCCTTCCTACAATCGGCGCATCGCCCCCCGGTGCCGCCGGGGGCTCTCATGCAACCGCGGAGGGCGCACCCATGGTCCCGCATCTGGTCACCGCGCTGACCGGCCCGATCAACGAGCTGGAGCAGCGCATCCTCGAATCCACCCCGGTCATCGAGCGCTGGTTCCGGCTGGAGTGGATGGAGCACACGCCGCCGTTCTACACCTCGGTGGACATCCGCAACGCCGGCTTCAAGCTCGCGCCGGTGGACACCAACCTGTTTCCCGGCGGCTGGAACAACCTCACCGCCGAGATGGTGCCGCTGGCGGTGCAGGCCGCCATGGCCGCCATCGAGAAAATCTGCCCGGAGGCCAAGAACCTGCTGCTGGTGCCGGAGAACCACACGCGCAACACGTTCTACCTGATGAACGTGGCGCAGCTGCAGCGCATCTTCTATTCGGCGGGGCTCAACGTTCGCATCGGCTCGCTCAACCCGGAAATCAAGGAGCCGACCACGATCGACCTGCCCGGCGGCGAGCGCATCGTGCTGGAGCCGATCATCCGCCAGGGGCGCCGCATCGGGCTGAAGCATTTCGACCCCTGCACCATCCTGCTCAACAACGACCTGTCGGCCGGCGTGCCGGGCATGCTGGAGGATCTGCACGAGCAGTACCTGCTGCCGCCGCTGCACGCCGGCTGGCACGTGCGGCGCAAGAGCAACCACTTCCGCGCCTACGAGGAGGTGGCCAAGCGCTTCGGCAAGCTGATCGGCATCGACCCATGGCTGATCAACCCGATGTTCACGCACTGCGGCGAGGTCAACTTCGCCGAGGGGCAGGGGCTGGAATGCCTGCAGACGCAGGTGGACGCGCTGCTGGCGCGCATCCGGCGCAAGTACAAGGAATACGGCATCCAGGAGCGGCCGTTCGTCGTCGTCAAGGCCGACAACGGCACCTACGGCATGGGCGTCATGATGGTGCGCGACGCCGCCGAGCTGGCCCAGCTCAACCGCCGCACCAAGAACAAGATGAACATCATCAAGGACGGCCGCCAGGTCACCGGCGTGCTGATCCAGGAGGGGGTCATCACGCACGAACAGATCAACGACGCCGTGGCCGAGCCGGTGGTCTACATGATGGACCGCTACGTGGTGGGGGGCTTTTACCGCGTGCACGCCGAGCGCGGCGTGGACGAGAACCTCAACGCCCCGGGGGCGAGCTTCGTGCCGCTGGCGTTCGAGAAGAGCGCGCTGCAGCCGCAGCCGGGCCGCCCGCCGGGGGCGAGCGTGCCCAACCGCTTCTACATGTACGGCGTGGTGGCGCGGCTGGCGATGCTGGCCGCCGCCTACGAGCTGGAGGCCACCGACCCGGAGGCTGAGCATGGCGTCTGAGCTCGCCGGGGCGGGCGCACCGCTGCGGCGCGTGCTGGTGGTGGCCGACCCGCTGCACACCTTCGCCACCTGCAAGGACAGCACGTACGCGATGATGCGCGAGCTGGCGCGCCGCGGCGTGGCGCTGTGCGCCTGCGAGCCGGCGCATCTGCACTGGCGCAGCGGCGAGCCGGTGACGGCGTGGGTGCGCGAGATCGAGCTGACCGGCGCGGCCGACGACTGGTTTCGCGTGGTGGACCAGCGCCGCGAGCCGCTGCACGCCTTCGACGCCGTGCTGATGCGCAAGGATCCGCCGTTCGACGCCGAGTATTTCTATGCCACGCACCTGCTGCAGCAGGCCGAGCGCGAGGGCGCGCGCGTCTTCAACCGCCCGGCGGCGCTGCGCGATCATCCGGAGAAGCTGGCGCTGATGGAGTTCGCCGAGTGGGCGCCGCCGACGCTGGTGACGCGCTCGGCGCAGGCGATCCGCGCCTTCCACGCCGAGCACGGCGACATCATCCTCAAGCCCCTGGACGGCATGGGCGGGCGCGGGATCTTCCGCGTCGGCCCGGACGGGCTCAACCTCGGCGCCGTGATCGAGACGCTGACGCAGCACGGCCACACCACCATCATGGTGCAGCGCTTCCTGCCGGCCATCGCGCAGGGCGACAAGCGCGTGCTCGTGATCGGCGGCGAGCCGGTGCCCTACTGTCTGGCGCGCATCCCGCAGGGCGGCGAGGTGCGCGGCAACCTGGCCGCGGGCGGGCGGGGCGTCGCGCAGCCGCTGTCGGAAGCCGACCGGGCCATCGCGCGCGCGCTCGGGCCGCGGCTGGCCGCGCGCGGGCTGCTGCTGGTGGGGCTGGACATCATCGGCGAGCACCTGACCGAGGTCAACGTCACCAGCCCGACCTGCTTTCAGGAGATCACGCAGCAGACCGGCTGGGACGTGGCGGCGCGCTTCGTCGATGCGCTGCAGGCGGCGCTGGCCGGCGCCTGGGCGGAGAAAGGGGCGTGAGCGCGCGGCCGTGGCGGCTGGCGTTCCTGGCGGTGCTGGGCGGCGTGACGCTGCTGTCGCTGCTGCCGCCGCGCCATCTGCCGGAGGTCGCCTTCGACGTCTGGGACAAGGCGCAGCACGCGCTGGCCTACGCCGCCCTGGCGCTGCTGGCGCGCCTGGGCTGGCCGCGGGCGCCATGGCCGGCGCCGGCGGCCGCGCTGCTCGCCCACGGCGCCGCCATCGAGCTGGCCCAGCAGGCCAGCGGCTGGCGCCAGGGCGACCCGCTCGACTGGCTGGCCGACGCGGTGGGCGTGGCCGCCGCCATGGCCGTGGTCAGTGCCCGCCGCCGGCGCGCGACCACAGGTTGAGCACCAGCACCCCGGCGATGATCAACCCCATGCCGAGCAGGCCGACGGCATCGATGCGCTGGCCGTACAGCCACCACGCGGCCAGCGTGATCAGCACGATGCCGAGCCCCGACCACACCGCGTAGGTGACGCCGACCGGGATGTGCCGCAGCACCAGCGACAGGCAGTAGAACGACAACCCGTAGCCCGCCACCACCACCAGCGACGGCAGCGCGCGCGTGAACCCGTCGCTGGCCTTCAGCGCCGTCGTGCCGACGACCTCCGCGACGATGGCCAGCGCCAGCAGCAGCCAGGGGTTCATCGCGTGCCGCTCCGAGGGGTCACAGCTTTTCGGTCTCGCCCGCCTTGGGCTGCCAGGTCAGCAGCCGTCGCTCGAGGCGGCCCACCAGCGCATCCAGCACCAGTGCGAACGCCGTCAGCACCAGGATGCCGGCCATCACGGTGTTGATGTCGAAAGTGCCCTCGGCCTGCAGGATCAGGTAGCCCACCCCCTGGCTGGAACCGAGGTATTCGCCCACCACCGCGCCGACGAAGGCCAGCCCCACGCTGGTGTGCAGCGAGCTGAACACCCAGCTCGTGGCGCTGGGCAGGTAGACGTGGCGCAGCAGCTGCCGCGGGCTGGCCCCGAGCATGCGCGCGTTGGCCAGCACCACCGGGCTGACTTCCCGCACGCCCTGGTAGACGTTGAAGAAGACGATGAAGAACACCAGCGTCACGCCCAGGGCGACCTTGGAGCCGATGCCCAGCCCGAACCAGACCGAGAAGATCGGCGCCAGGATGATGCGCGGCATCGAGTTGAGCGCCTTGATGTAGGGCTCCAGGATCGCCGAGGCCATCGGCGACAGCGCCAGCCAGAGTCCGGCCGCCAGCCCCGTCATCGAGCCGATGCCGAACGCCAGCAGCGTCTCGGCCAGCGTCACGCCCAGGTGGCGGTAGATGTCCGCATCGGTCACGAACCAGGCCCAGATGCGCTGCAGCACCTTCAGCGGCTCGCCGAAGAAGAACGCGGCCTGCCGGTCGTTGTCGAACAGGAAGGGCGGGATCAGACCCGGCTTCGTCAGCACGTGCCACAGCACGAACAGCGCCGCCAGCAGGCCCAGTTGCCACAGCCGCAGGTTGCCCGGTCGGGGTTGGAGGCGTTGCCACATGGTGGAGAGCAAGTCTTCAGGCGGCCTGTCGCAGCTGTTGCTGATAGCCCTTGAGCACCTCGTCGCGCAGCACGCCCCAGATGGCGGCGTGCAGCTCCAGGAAGCGCGGGGTCATCTTCACCTCGGCGACGTCGCGCGGGCGCGGGATGTCGATGGCGAACTCACCGATCGGGCGCGAGGCCGGCCCGGCGCTCATCACCACCACGCGGTCGCTCATCGCGATGGCCTCGTCCAGGTCGTGCGTGATGAACAGCACCGCCTTGCGCTTGGCCTGCCACAGCGCCAGCACCTCGTTTTCCATCAGCTGCCGGGTCTGGATGTCCAGCGCCGAGAACGGCTCGTCCATCAGGATGATGTCCGGATCCAGCGCCAGCACCTGCGCGAGGCTGGCGCGCTTGCGCATGCCGCCGCTCATCTGGTGCGGGTAGCGGTCGCCGAAGGTCCCCAGGCCGACGCGGCGCAGCCACTCCTCGGCCAGCGCGCGCGCCTCGGCCGGCGGTGTGCCGCGGAATTCCAGCCCCGCCATCACGTTGCCCAGCGCCGTGCGCCACGGCATCAGGCTGTCGGCCTGGAACATGTAGCCGGCGCGCGTGTTGATGCCGGCCAGCGGCGCGCCGAAGATGCGCACCTCACCGCGGCTGGGCGCCAGCAGCCCGGCCGTGACGTTGAGCAGCGTACTCTTGCCGCAGCCGGTGGGGCCGACGACGCTGACGAACTCGCCTTCGGCCACCGTCAGCGTCACCCCCTCCACCGCGGTGTAGCGCCGCTGTGGGGCGTCGCGGCTGACGAAGGTGCAGGTGACGTCACGCAGCTCGATCGCGGCGGCCACGGCGGTTCAGCCCTTCGGATACTTGGCGTTGGCCTTCTGCACGAAGGTGTTCGTATAGGTGGCGGTCAAGTCCAGCTTGGCCGCGGCCAGTTTGTCGTCGACGCTGGCCAGCGCGCGCAGCGCGGTCTCCGGCCCCTTGGGCGGGATCACGCCGTCCGGCGACAGCGCGGGCTTGGCCGCCAGGAAGCCGTCGATGTAGACCGCGCGGTCGCCCAGCAGGTAGCTTTCCGGCACCACCTTGATGATGTCGCCGGGGCCGGCCTGCTGGATCCACTTGTTGGCGCGCACGATGGCGTTGGTCAGGGCCTGCACGGTGTTGGGGTACCGCTCCACGAACGGCACCGGCGCATACAGGCAGCCGGCCGGCATCGGGCCGCCGAAGACGCGCTCGGCCTCGGCCGGCTTGCGCGTGTCGACGACGACGCGCAGGTCGCCCGAGCGCTGCAACAGCGTGATGACCGGGTCGAGGTTGCTGATGGCGTCGATCTGGCCGGAGCGCATCGCCGCCACCGCGCCGTTGCTCGCTCCCACGCCGATGACGCTGACGTCGCTGGGCTTGAGCCCCGCCTTGGCCAGCACGAAGTTGAGCATGATGTGCGTCGAGCTGCCCGGTGCGGTCACGCCGATCTTCCTGCCCTTGAGGTCGGCGATCGACTGGAAGTTGGGCAGGGTCCTGGGGTTGACGCCGAGCACGATCTGCGGCGCCAGCCCCTGCAGCACGAAGGCGCGCATCGGCTGGCCCTTGGCCTGCATGTTGACCGTGTGCTCGAACGCGCCGGAGACGACGTCGGCGCTGCCGCCAACCACGGCCTGCAGCGCCCGCGCGCCGCCCGCGAAATCGACGATGTTGACGTCCAGCCCCTCGGCCTTGAAGTAGCCGAGCTGCTCGGCGATGGTCAGCGGCAGGTAATAGAACAAATTCTTGCCGCCGACGGCGATGGTGACCTTGGTTTTCTCCAGCGCCTGGGCGCGCACCCAGGGGGCGGCGGTGGTGGCCGTCAGGGCCGCGGCGGCGGCCAGCCATTGACGTCGTTGCATCGCGTGTCTCCTCGTCGTCTCGATGGTGTTGGTCAACGGACACTGTAGCGCAAAAGCGCCCGGCCTCGCGGGCCGGCCGGGCCCCGGGGCCGGGATCGGCGGCTCATCCGGCCCGCAGGGCGGCGAGCATCCCCAGCACCGCCAGCGCCAGGAGGTTGAGCACGAGGCCGGCGCGCGCCATCGTGCCGGGGCGGACCACGCCCGCGCCGTAGACGATGGCGTTGGGCGGCGTGGCCACCGGCAGCATGAAGGCGCACGAGGCCGCCAGCGCCACCGATGCGGCCATCGCCGCCGCCGGCAGGCCCAGCTCGGCGCTGAGCGTCAGCACGATCGGCACCAGCAGCGCGGCGCTGGCGGTGTTGCTGACCAGCTCGGTCAGGAAGATCACGAACGCGATCAGCGCCAGCCCGATCCACCACGGCGACCAACCGTGCAGATGCGCCAGCAGGGCCTGCACCAGCCAGGCGGTGGCGCCGGTGCGCGCCATCACCTCGCCCAGCGCCAGCCCGCCGCCGAACAGCAGCAGCACGCCCCACTGCGCGTGGCGCTCCAGCGCCTCGAAGCGCAGCGCGCCGCCGCCCACCAGCGCCACGATCGCGGCCAGCGCCACCAAAGCGTCGGCGTCGCCGGCGATGCCGAGCCGGCGCAGCAGCGGAGCACCGACCACCCAGCCCAGCGCCGTCAGCGCGAAGATGAGCGCCGTCAGCACACGTGCCCGCGTCCAGACGAAGGGGGGCTCGGCGTCGGCTTCCGGCGCGGCGACGGCGGGGCCGCCATCCGCGGCGGAGGCGGCGGCGCTGCCGGGGGCGATGTCCGGGCGGTGGAACGCCGGGCGCAGCAGCAGCGCCAGCGCCAGCCCCATCAGCGGCCACAGCAGCAGCGCGGCCGGCAGCCCGTAGGCCAGCCACGCCGCGAAGTCCAGCCCCGCCTGCGCCGCGGCGATGGCGTTGGGCGGGCTGCCCACCAGCGTGGCCATGCCGCCGATGCTGGCGCTGTAGGCCACGCCCAGCAGCACGAAGGCCGCGGTGCGCGTCGCGGCGGCGTCGCTGGGGGCGGTCGGCGCGGGCGGTCGCGCTGACCCGTCGCCGGGGGCGGCCGGCGCCGCGGGCCACCAGCCGCCGCGCTGCAGCAGGCCGATGGCCAGCGGCAGCATCATCGCCGTGGTGGCGGTGTTGCTCAGCCACATCGACAGCAGCGCCGTCGTGCCCCACAGGCCCAGCACGGCGGGCCACGGCCGCCCGCGCGCCAGCCGCAGCAACTGCCGCGCCAGCGCCCGGTCCAGCCCGTGCTGCGTCAGCGCCGCTGCCAGCGCAAAGCCGCCCAGGAACAGAAAGATCACCGGCTGCGCGAAGGCCGCCAGCGCCTCGCGCAGCGGCAGCAGGCCCAGGCCCGCCGCCAGCAGCGGCACCAGCAGCGCCGTCGCGCTCAGGTGCAGCGCCTGCGTCAGCCACAGCAGGCCGACGGCCGCCAACAGCGCCAGCCCGCCGCGCGCGGCGGCCGGCGCGTCCACGCCCGTATGTACCGCCAGCGCCGCCACGGCGGCGGCCGCCAGCCCCAGGGCGGCGCGCCCCGTCACCGCTGCCCCTCCGGGCGGCGGGGTGGCCGCAGCGCCGGCGCGCTCAGCAGCGCCAGCGCGCACACCCCGGCCAGCAGCCAGAACGTGTCGGCGAAGGCCGCCAGCCGCGCCGCAGCCGTGCCGGCCAGTGCTGCCGCGTCGGCCGGCGCCCCCGGCCCGATCGCGGTCACCCCGTGGGCCGCCAGCCGCCATTCCAGAAACACCCCGCAGACGCTCACCCCCGCCGCGCCGCCCAGCATGCGCAGCAGGTTGATGGCGCTGGAGCCGTGCGGCAGCTGCGCCGCCGGCAGGCCCCGCATCGCCCCCAGATTGAGCGACGGCAGCACGAAGCCCAACCCGACGCGCCCGAGCACCGCCAGCGCCACCAGCAGCACGAGCGGCGCGCCGGCCGGCGCGAGCGCGAAGGCGACGAACGACAGCGTCAGCAGCGCCAGCCCCACGGCGACCAGCCGGTGCGCCGGCTGGCGATCGGCCAGCCGCCCGACGACGGCGATGGTCAGCGCCAGCACCAGCCCGGCCGGCAGCAGCAGCGCGCCCACCCACGACGCCGACAGCCCCAGCCCGAGCTGCAGGTAGACCGGAAACAGGTAGGTGGAACCGAACAGCGCCGCGCCGTAGATCAGCGACACCACGCTGCCGGCGGCGAACGCCCGCTGGCCGAAGACGCCCAGGTGCATCAGCGGCTCGGGCCGGCCCCGGCGCGCGCGCCGCCGCTGCCATGCGACGAAGGCCGCCAGCAGCACGCCGGCCAGCCCCAGCAGCGCCGCGGCGCGGCCGGGCGGGCCGGCGTGCAGCGCGGTCAGCCCCAGCAGCAGCGCCAGCGTCGCCGCCGCCGCCAGCGCCAGCCCCGCCACGTCCAGCGCCAGCCCGGGCCGGGCGGGCACGCCGCCCGGCGCCGTCACCGGCACGTAGCGCCGCGCCAGCGCCCACGACACCAGCCCGAACGGCACCACGAGGAAGAAGATCGCCCGCCAGCCCCAGGCGTCCACCAGCAGGCCGCCCAGGCTCGGCCCCAGCGCCGGGGCCAGCACCACGCCCATGCCGAACAGGCCGCTGGCGCGGCCCTGCTCGTCGGGCCCGAAGGCGCGCAGGATGACGATCGCCGGAATCGGCTGCACGATGCCGGCGGCCACCCCCTCGGCCAGCCGGGCCGCCAGCACCAGCGCGTAGTGGTCGGCCACGCCGCCCAGCACGCCGCCGGCGATCAGCGCCGCCATGCACAGCACGTAGGTGCGCCGAAAGCCGAAGCGCGCCAGCATCCACGGTGTGGCCAGCATCGCCACCACCGACGCGGCCATGAAGCCCGAGGTGACCCACTGCGCCGCGTCCTGCCCCAGGCCGAAGTGGTGGCTGAGGTCCGGGATGGCGACGTTGACGACGGTGGAGGACACCAGCGCCGCCATCGCGCCCAGCATCACCGACAGCAGCAGCCGCCAGCGGTAGCGCGGCCCGTAGCGCGCCTGCAGCGCCTGCAGGCTGCCGGGCACGGCGGGGGCAGGGGCGGCCGGGACGGTCATGGCGGCATGGTAGCGGCTTCTACAATGCCGGCATGAGTTTCGTCGACATGCTGCTGCGCGCCGAGGCGCGCCACCGCTCGCGCCTGTGCGTCGGGCTGGACCCGGACCCGGCGCGCCTGCCCGGCCGCTGGCGCGGCCGCGTGGAGCACCTGTACGACTTCTGCGCCGCCATCGTCGACGCCACCGCCGACCTCGTCTGCGCCTACAAGCCGCAGATCGCCTACTTTGCCGCGCACGGCGCGGAGGCGCAGCTCGAGCGCCTGATGGCGCACATCCGCGTGGCCGCGCCCGAGGTGCCGATCATCCTGGACGCCAAGCGCGGCGACATCGGCAGCACCGCCGAGCAGTACGCCAGGGAGGCGTTCGAGCGCTACGGGGCGGACGCGGTGACGCTGTCGCCGTTCATGGGCTTCGATTCGGTCGAGCCCTACCTGCGCTACCCCGGCAAGGGGGTGTTCCTGCTGTGCCGCACCAGCAACCCCGGCGGCGACGACCTGCAGGCGCAGCGCCTGGCCGACGTGCCGGGGCAGCCGCGCCTTTACGAGCACATCGCGGCGCTGGCGCAGGGGCCGTGGAACCGCCACGGCCAGATGGGGCTGGTGGTGGGCGCCACCTACCCGCAGGAGATCGAGCGCGTGCGCGCGATCGCGCCCACCGTGCCGCTGCTGATCCCGGGCGTCGGCGCGCAGGGGGGGGATGCCGCCACCACGGTGCGCGCCGGCTGGCGCGGCGACGCGCAGGGCCGCACCACGGGGGCGGTGATCGTCAACTCCTCGCGCGCCATCCTGTACGCCAGCGCGGGCGAGGACTTCGCCGCCGCCGCGCGCGCCGAGGCGGAGCGCACGCGCGCGGCGCTGTGGCCGGCGCCCTGAGCGACGGCGCGGCTCAGGCGCCGCAGCGGCGCGGCGGCGCCACGACGGCGGGCTGCTCATCCGCCGGGGCGCAGTGCACCAGCGCCACCGAGACGTTGTCCCGGCCGCCAGCGGCATTGGCGGCCTGCACCAGACGCTGCGCCGCTTCCTCCAACGGGCCGCCCTGGCACAACAGGCGGGCCAGCTGCGCGTCGGTGAGCAGATCGGTCAGCCCGTCCGAGCACAGCAGCAACGTGTCGCCCGGCTGCAGGTCGATCGTGCCGATGTCGACTTCCACGCGCGGCGCGATGCCCACCGCGCGCGTGACCAGGTTGCGGTAGTCGGTGGCGCGCGCCAGCGAGGCGTCCAGCAGCCCGGCGTCGATGTGCTCCTGCACCAGCGAGTGGTCGCGCGTCAGCGGTGCCAGCTGTCCCTGGCGCAGGCGGTACAGGCGCGAGTCGCCGACGTGCGCCACCGCGGCGCGCGCCCCCTCCACCAGCACCGCCACCACGGTGGTGGCCATGCCGCGCAGCGACGGCTCCAGCAGCGCGCGCTCGAACACCGCGCGGTTGGCCGCCCGCACCGCTGCCTGCAGCCGCTCGCCCGCCGTGGCCAGCGTGTCGCCGGCGCTGTCGGCCAAGGCGGCGCGCAGCGCCTCGCAGCAGGTGCGTGCGGCCACTTCGCCGGCGTTGTAGCCGCCCATGCCGTCGGCCACCACCGCCAACCCCAGCGCCGGATCCAGCAGCACCGCATCCTCGTTGTTGGGCCGCAGCCGCCCGGGGTCGGAGGCGCAGGCGTAGCGCAGGGCGAGGGAGGGAGCGGACGGCGGCATCACGCCCGCCAGTGTAAACCCGCGCGCGGGCCGCGCCAGAAAAGACGAGCCCCGCGCAGGGCGGGGCTGTCGGGTCGGAGGACGCCGGCCGGCCCGCAGGGCCGGCCGGGGCAAGGCTCACAGCAGGCTCTTGAGCAGCTTGCCCATCTCGGAGGGGTTGCGCGTGACCTTGAAGCCGCACTCCTCCATGATGGCGAGCTTGGCCTCGGCCGTGTCGGCGCCGCCGCTGATCAGCGCGCCGGCGTGGCCCATGCGCTTGCCCGGCGGCGCGGTGACGCCGGCGATGAAGCCGACCACGGGCTTCTTCATGTTGTCCTTGCACCAGCGCGCGGCCTCGGCTTCGTCCGGCCCCCCGATCTCGCCGATCATGATGACGGCGTCGGTGTCCGGATCGTCGTTGAACATCTTCATCACGTCGATGTGCTTGAGGCCGTTGATCGGGTCACCGCCGATGCCCACCGCGCTGGACTGACCCAGCCCCAGCTCGGTCAGCTGCGCCACCGCCTCGTAGGTCAGGGTGCCGGAGCGCGACACCACGCCGATGCGGCCCTTGCGGTGGATGTGGCCCGGCATGATGCCGATCTTGATTTCGTCCGGCGTGATCAGGCCGGGGCAGTTCGGCCCGAGCAGCAGCGTCCTCTTGCCGCCGGCGGCTTCCTTGGCCTTCATCTTGTTGCGCACCATCAGCATGTCGCGCACCGGGATGCCCTCGGTGATGCACACGACCAGGTCGAGGTCGGCCTCCACCGCCTCCCAGATGGCGTCCGCCGCACCCGCCGGCGGCACGTAGATGACGCTGACGGTGGCGCCGGTGGCCTCCTTGGCCTCGCGCACGCTGGCGTAGATCGGGATGCCCTCGAAGTCCTCGCCGGCCTTCTTCGGGTTGACGCCGGCCACGAAGCACTCGCGGCCGTTGGCGTAGTCCCGGCACATGCGGGTGTGGAACTGGCCGGTCTTGCCCGTGATGCCCTGGGTGATGACCTTGGTGTTCTTGTCGATCAGGATGGACATGGTGTCTTGCGCTCCGGGGGTTGGCGTCCTCAGGCGGCCGAGGCGGCAGCGGCCACCACCTTCTGGGCGGCCTCGGCCATGGTGTCGGCGCTGATGATGGGCAGGCCCGACTCGGCCAGCATCTTCTTGCCCAGATCCTCGTTGGTGCCCTTCATGCGCACCACCAGCGGCACCTTCAGGCCCACCGCGCGTGCCGCGGCGATGACGCCCTCGGCGATCACGTCGCAGCGCATGATGCCGCCGAAGATGTTGACCAGGATCGCCTTGACGTTGGGGTTGCGCAGCATGATCTTGAAGGCCTCGGTGACCTTCTCGGTGGTGGCGCCGCCGCCGACGTCGAGGAAGTTGGCCGGCTCGCCGCCGAACAGCTTGATGGTGTCCATCGTCGCCATCGCCAGGCCCGCGCCGTTGACCAGGCAGCCGATGTTGCCGTCGAGGCTGATGTAGGCCAGGTCGTACTTGCTGGCCTCGACCTCGGCCGGGTCTTCCTCGTCGAGGTCGCGCAGCGCCACGATCTCCGGATGGCGGAACAGCGCGTTGCTGTCGAAGTTGAACTTGGCGTCCAGCGCGATCAGGTTGCCCTTGCTGTCGCGGTTGAGCGGGTTGATCTCCACCAGCGACGCGTCGGTCTCCATGTAGCAGCGGTAGAGGTTCTTCAGCAGCGCCACCATCTGCTCGGCGGTGACGCCCTCCATGCCGATGCCGCGCGCCAGCTCGCGCGCCTGCTCGTCCGTCAGGCCCACCAGCGGATCGACGAAGATCTTGACGATCTTCTCGGGCGTCCTGGCCGCCACCTCCTCGATGTCCATGCCGCCTTCGCTGGAGGCGATGATGGCCACCTTCTGCGTGGCGCGGTCGGTCAGCACCGAGACGTAGTATTCCTTGCCGATGTCGGCGCCTTCCTCGATGTAGAGCCGGCGCACCTTCTGCCCCTCGGGGCCGGTCTGATGCGTGACCAGCTGCATGCCCAGCATCTTGCCGGCCAGCTCGCGCACCTCCTCGATGCTGCGCGCCAGCTTGACGCCGCCGCCCTTGCCGCGGCCGCCGGCGTGGATCTGGGCCTTGACCACCCAGACCGGGCCGCCGAGCTTCTGGGCAGCCTCCACCGCCTCCTGCACCGTGAACGCCGCAATGCCGCGCGGCACCGGCACGCCGAATTGACGCAAGATCTCCTTGCCCTGGTACTCGTGAATCTTCATGGAATGTCCGTCCGTTGGGGGCCAAACGGCAAAACTGTATCATGGTGCGCTGCACCAACCTGAACCGAGGCTGACGGCTCCGCGGCGGCGCGCGCCGAGATGGTACGCCTGCTGATCACTCGACTTCCCCCGAGGGTATCCTGACATGCACCGCATCTTCATCGACGGCGAGGCCGGCACCACCGGCCTGCAGATCCGCGAGCGCCTGCAAGGCCTGGCCGGGCTGGAGCTGCTGTCGATCGACCCGGCGCGGCGCAAGGATCCGCAGGCCAGGCGCGCGCTGATGGCGCAGGCCGACGTGGTCATCCTGTGCCTGCACGACGAGGCGGCGCGCGAGGCGGTGGCCATGATCGAGGCGCTGCGCGCCGAGACGGGCCGCGCACCGCGCGTCATCGACGCCTCCACCGCGCACCGGGTGGCGCCGGGCTGGGTCTACGGCTTTGCCGAGCTGGCCCCGGGCCAGGCGGAGGCGATCGGCCGTGCCGAGCGCGTGGCCAACCCCGGCTGCTACGCCACGGGGGCGATCGCGCTGATCCGCCCGCTGATCGACGCCGGCCTGCTGCCGCCCGACGTGCCGCTGTGCCTGCCCAGCGTCAGCGGCTACACGGGCGGCGGGCGCGCGATGATCGAGGCCTACGAGGCCGGTCGCGCGCCGGCCTTCGAGCTCTATGCGCTGGGGCTGGAGCACAAGCACCTGCCGGAGATCATGGCCTACACCGGCCTGAAGCGCCGGCCGATCTTCGTGCCGTCGGTGGCCAACTTCCCGCAGGGCATGCTGGTGCAGCTGCCGCTGCATCTGGACCTGCTGCCGGGCCAGGTGCGCGCCGCCGACCTGCACGCGGCGCTGGCGGCGCACTACGCCGGCAGCGCGTGGGTGCGCGTGCTGCCGCCGAGCGCCGACGGGCGGCTCGACGCCGTGGCGCTGGCGGGGCAGGATCACCTGGAGCTGCGCGTCTACGGCCACGATGGCCACCGCCACGCGCTGCTGGTGGCGCGGCTGGACAACCTCGGCAAGGGCGCCAGTGGCGCCGCGGTGCAGAACCTGCGCCTGATGCTGGGGCTGTGATGGCCGCCGCGCCTCAGGCCGCCGCCGGCGCCTGGTGGCGCCAGAAGTACTGGCGCGCCAGCGCGTCGTGCAGCGCCGCGAGGTCGCGCTGAATGCCGTCCATGCGCGCGTGCAGCGCGCCCAGCGCCGCCTCGTCGCGCTCCAGTGCGCGCAGCCGGCGCCACAGCGCGCGCGCCACCGCCAGCGGCCCCTGGAAGTCCGGCAGCTGCGCCAGCCCGGTCTCCAGCTCGCCCAGGCAGTGCGCCACCGCGCGCGGGAAGCGCGCATCCAGCGTCAGGTAGCGCAGCACCGCCTCCGGCTGCACGCGCACGCCCACGTGCTGGCGCACCATCTGCAGCGCCGACAGCGCGTTCAGCGTGCACAGCCACAGCCGCTCGCGCGCCATCTGCGCGCCGGCCGGGTCGTCCGGCAGCCGCACCGCCGAGTTGACGTCGAGGATGCGCGTGGTCATGTCGGCCCGCTCCAGCTGGCGCCCCAGCGCGATGAACTGCCAGGCCAGGTCGCGGCTCATCGAGCCCTCCAGCAGCCCCACCACCGACTGCTGCCGCTCGATGACGCCGTTGAGCATCTCCCAGCGCGCGCGCCGCCCGCACCAGGCCGCCGGCGCCTGCTCGCGCACGAACAGGTGCAACGCGTTGATGCGCTCCCAGATCTCCATCGGCAGCACCTCGCGGAAGGTGCGCGCGTTGTCGCGCGCGCGCTGCACGCTGGCCACGATCGAGCTGGGGTTGTGCTCGTCGGCGATGAGGAACTGCATGATCGCGTCCTCGTCGGCCGTGTCGTGGTGCCAGGCGTAGAGCTCGTCCAGCCCGGCGGCCTTCAGCAGCACGTCCCAGCCGAACGAGGCGCCGCGCGGCAGGTCCAGCAGCATTAGCGTGACGCTGTTGATGAAGCGGGCGGTGTTCTCGGCGCGCTCCAGGTAGCGCGCCATCCAGTAGAGGTTTTCCGCGACGCGGGACAGCATGGGGTGCTCCTCAGGGGGTCAGGCCCCGGTGTCGACGATCCAGGTGTCCTTGGCCCCGCCGCCCTGCGACGAGTTGACCACCAGCGAGCCGGCCTGCAGCGCCACGCGCGTCAGCCCGCCGGTGGTCACGTGCAGCTCGCGCGCCTGCAGCACGAACGGGCGCAGGTCCACGTGGCGCGGCTCCAGGTGATCGTCGATCCAGGTCGGCGCGGTCGACAGCGTCAGCGTCGGCTGCGCCATGTAGTTGCGCGGGTTGGCGCGGATCAGCTCCGCGAAGCGCGCGCGCTCGGCCGCGCTGGCGCGCGGGCCGATCAGCATGCCGTAGCCGCCGGACTCGTTGGCCGGCTTGACCACCAGTTCGTCCAGGTGCGTCAGCACGTAATCGCGCTGCCGGGGATCCATGCACAGCCAGCTCGGCACGTTGGGCAGGATCGGCTCCTCGCCGAGGTAGTAGCGGATGATCTGCGGCACGTAGGCATAGACCACCTTGTCGTCGGCCACGCCGGCGCCGGGGGCGTTGGCGATGGCCACGCGGCCGGCGCGCCAGGCGCGCATCAAACCGGGGACGCCGAGCACCGAATCGGGGCGGAACACCTCCGGGTCGAGGAAGTCGTCGTCGATGCGGCGGTAGATCACGTCCACGCGGCGCAGCCCGGCCACCGTCTTCATGTAGACGCAGTCGTCGTCCTGCACCGTCAGGTCGCTGCCTTCCACCAGCACCGCGCCCATCTTCTGCGCCAGGTAGGAGTGCTCGAAGTACGCCGAGTTGTAGATGCCCGGCGTCAGCACCGCGATCACCGGCCGGCTGCCCTGCCGCGGCGACAGCGCCGCCAGCGTCTCGTAGAGCCGCTCGGGGTAGTCGTCCACCGGCAGGATGTCGCTGGCGCGGAACAGCTCCGGAAACAGCCGCTTCATCAGCTGGCGGTTTTCCAGCATGTACGACACCCCCGAGGGCACGCGCAGGTTGTCTTCCAGCACGTAGACGGTGCCGTCGCGGTCGCGCACCAGATCGGTGCCGCAGATGTGCGCCCACACCCCAAATGGGGGCGAAAACCCGCGGCAGGCGGCGCGGAAGTTCTTCGAGCCGGCCAGCACCTCGGCCGGAAAGACGCCGTCGCGCACGATGCGCTGCGCGTTGTAGAGATCGTCGATGAACAGGTTGAGCGCGCGCAGCCGCTGGCGCAGGCCGGCCTCGATGCGGCGCCATTCGCTCAGCGCCAGCACGCGCGGCACGATGTCGAACGGCCAGGCGCGGTCGATGTTGCCGGCGTCGCTGTAGACGGTGAAGGTGATGCCGGCGGCCACGATGGCCGCATCCACCGCCCGGCGCCGCGCGGCCAGTTCCGCCGGCGGCAGCTGCGCCAGATGCTCCAGCAGCGCGCGTGCCGCCGCGCGTGGCTGGCCGTCCGGGCCGATCAGCTCGTCATAGAATCCCGCCCCCTGATAGGCGCGCAACAGCTCATTCATGGTTCACCTCGTGGCCCGGTCTTTGCAAGGAGCGTGCCCGACCTTCCCGACCCCGAGCGAAAGACGACGATGACGTACTGCGTGGGCATGCTGATGGACGCCGGGCTGGTGTTCCTGTCCGACACCCGCACCAACGCCGGCGTGGACCAGATCAACACCTTCCGCAAGATGGCGGTGTTCGAGCGCGCCGGCGAGCGCGTCATGGTGCTGCTGTCGGCCGGCAACCTGGCGGTGACGCAGTCGGTGGTGACGCTGCTGCACGAGCGCATGGCGCAGGACGGCGACAGCCTGCTGCGCGCGCCCAACCTCTTCGAGGCGGCGCGCCACGTCGGCGACTGCGTGCGCGAGGTGCACCGCCGCGACGCCGAGTCGCTGCGCGCCTTCGGCATCGACTTCAACGTCAGCCTGATCTTCGGCGGCCAGATCGCCGGCGAGCCGCCGCGCCTGTTCAATGTCTACGCCGCCGGCAACTTCGTCGAGGCCACGCCCGACACGCCGTACTTCCAGATCGGCGAATCGAAGTATGGCAAGCCGATCATCGACCGCATCTTCCGCCACCACACGCCGCTGGAGGAAGCGGCCAAGTGCGCGCTGATCTCGATGGACTCGACGCTGAAGTCCAACCTGTCGGTGGGCATGCCGCTGGACCTGGCGATCCTGCGGCGCGACGAGCTGCGGGTGGCCTGCCTGCGTCGCATCGAGGCCGACGACCCGTACTTCCAGCGCCTGCGCGTGGGTTGGAGCGAGCGCATCCAGCAGGCCTTCACCGCGCTGCCGGGCCTGGAGGAGGCCGGCTGGTGCGACGGGCGCGGCTGAGCCGCCCGCCGGCACCTCAGCCCAGCAGCGCCGCCAGCCGCTGCAGCAGCTCGACGTCGTTGCGCGCGCCGAGTTTTTCGCGCAGGCGCTTCTTGTAGGTGTGCACCGTCTGCGCGCTGACGCCCAGGCGGTGCGCGATCGCCTTCTGCGTCAGCCCGGCCAGCAGCAGCATGCCGACCTGGCGCTCCTGCTCCGACGGGGCGGGCGGTGCGCCGGCGTCGGTTGCCGGCGGCGGCGCCACCGGGCGCGCCGGGGCTGGCGCAGCACCCAGCAGCGTCGGGTCGACGTAGGTATGGCCCTGCCGCACGGCGTCGATCGCCTCGAACAGACGCTGGCCCGGACTGCCCTTGGTGACAAAGCCGTGCGCGCCCAAGTGCAGCGCGCGCATGACGATGGCGCTGTCATCGTGCATGCTCAGCACCAGCACGCGTGCCGGGCTGCGCTGGCGCAGGGCGGGCAGCGCGCGCAGGCCCTGCAGCTCCCCGTGGCCGCGTTCGGCCTCCGGCGGGCCGGGCAGGTTCAGATCCAGCAGGATCACGTCGGCCAGGGCCAGCTCCGGCAGCGCCAGCAGGCTGGTGACGTCGTGCGCCTCGGCCAGTACCTTCCAGCCCGGCCGCGCCGCCAGCAGGTGGCGCAGCGCCGCCAGCACCAGCGCGTGATCGTCGGCCAGCACCAGCCGCAGCGGGGCGGCCGCAGCAGCGAGGGGATCAGGGGATGGGTTCATCGTCCTGCGGGTGCAAGGGGGCGTCCAGACGGATGCGGGTGCCGCGGCCGGGTGCGGTGTCCAGGTGCAGCCGGCCCTTGAGCGTGCGTGCGCGTTCCTGCAGGCTGACCAGGCCGAGCCGGCGGCCGCCGCCGGCGCGCGCCGGCTCCAGCCCGACGCCGTCGTCGGCCACCTCCAGCGTCAGCCAGCCGGACGCGCCGCGGCGCAGCGTCACCTCGACACGGTGCGCGCGCGCGTGCCGCGCCACGTTGTTGAGGCACTCGCGCAGCATGCCGGTGATGAGGCTGGCGCGCCACGGCTCCGGCTCCGGCAGGTCGGGCTCCAGCCGCAGGTGCACCGCCAGCCCGTGCAGCCAGCGCTCGCGGTACTCCTGCACCACCTGCTCGACGGCGCCGGCCAGACCCAGCGCCGCAGCGGTCGGGCGCAGCCGTCGCGCCAGGTCGCGCAGGCGCTGGTGCGCCTCGTCGATCGCACGCAGCCAGTCGGGGGTCGGGTCGGCCACGCCACAGGCCGGCGCCTGCTGCGCCAGGCAGCGCTGCGCCGCCTCGATCTGCCAGCGCAGCCCGGTCAGGATCTGGCCGACCTCGTCGTGCAGCGCGGCGGCGATCTGCAGCCGCTCGCGCTGGCGCGCCTCCTCCTCGTGGCGTACCCAGCGGCGTGTCTGCTCGCGCGTGCGCACGAGTTCGTCGATGTCGATCAGCGCGCCGTCCAGCACCAGCGCGTCGGTGCCGGTGGTGGCCGGCGCCGCACGCCGCCACGCCAGCGACAGCCGCACCCAGCGCTGCAGGCCGCCGGGCTGCTGCAGCCGCAGCTGCGCGCGGCACGGCTGGCCGGGCTGGGCGCGGCGCAGGTCGGCGATCAGGCGGCGCAGCCACGGCCGGTCCGGCCGCAGCACCAGCCACCGCAGCGCCAGCAGGCTGCGCAGCCGGCTGAAAGCGTGGCCGGTCAGCTCCACGAACACCTCGTTGTGGGTCAGCTGCCGCGTGCGCAGGTGCAGCGTGAACCAGGCGATGCCGGCCAGGTCCTGCACCAGCGCCAGGTGGCTGCTGCGCTCCTCCAGCGCACCGTGCGCCTCCACCTCGGCGCTGACGTCGCGGCTCATCGTCAGCAGCCCGGTGATGGTGCGCCCGCCGCCGTCTGCGTACAGCGGCACGCCGACGAAGTCGATCCACACCCAGTGGCCGTCGCGGTGGCGCAGCCGCAGCCGGCTCTTGACGGTGGCGCCGCGCAGCATCGGCTCGTGCATGCGCCGGCGCACCGCCGGCTCGTCGTCGGGATGGACGAACTCGTAAGGGTTGCGGCCGAGCAGCTCGGAGGGCCGCCAGCCCAGCAGCGCGGTGATCTGCGGGCTGACCAGGCGGTAGGTGCCCTGCGGATCGTGCCAAGCGTACACGTCCGGCAGGTGCGGCAGGGTGCGCGCGATCAGGCGCGGCAGGATCTCGTCGGCGGCGTTCAAGGCGGCGGACTCGACGGCGGTCGAGGCGTCGATGATACGCAGCACGGCCGCGCTCCGCATCGCCGCCCGCCGTCGCCCGTCAGGCCGCTGCCCCGGCCGGCAGCGCCGACCAGCCCGGCTGGCGCGCCAGCGCCGGCCGCGCGGGCCGCGCCGCGGCAGGCCGTCCGCCGCTGCGCGGCGGCTGTGCGTGGGCAGCCGGCGCCGCGGCGGCCAGCCCGTCGGGCAGGCGGAAACGCTGCACCATCTCGCTCAGGCGCTGTGCCTGCTCGTGCAGGCTCTCGCACGCGGCCGAGGTTTCCTCCACCAGCGCCGCGTTCTGCTGCGTCACCTGGTCCAGCTGCATCACCGCCTGACCGACCTGGTCGATGCCCTCGGCCTGCTCGCGGCTGGCGTGGGCGATGTCGGCGATCAGGCCGCTGATGCGCTTGACCTCCTCGACGATCTCGCCGACCGACACGCCGGCCTGCTGCACCAGCGCCGAGCCGGCCTCCACCTCCTGCAGGCTGGTCTCGATCAGGCCCTTGATCTCCTTGGCGGCCTGGGCGCTGCGCTGCGCCAGCGCGCGCACCTCGCCCGCCACCACCACAAAGCCGCGGCCGGCCTCGCCGGCGCGTGCGGCCTCCACCGCGGCGTTGAGCGCCAGGATGTTGGTCTGGAACGCGATGCCGTCGATGACAGCGGTGATCTCGCCGATGCGCCGCGCGCTGCCGGTGATGGCCTCCATGCGGCGCACGACGTCGGTCATGAGGCGCCCGCCCTGCTCGGCGGCCTGGCGCGCCTCCTCGACGCGGTGCGTCGCCTGCGCGGCGCTTTCGGCGTTCTGGCGCACGGTGGCGGTGAGCTGCTCCATGCTGGCCGCCGTTTCCTCCAGGCTCGAGGCCTGCGTCTCGGTGCGGCCGCTCAGGTCGTGCGTGGCCTCGGCGATCTGGCGGCTGGTGGCGGCCACCGCCTCGGCCTGCGCGCGCACCTCCAGCACCACCTCGCGCAGGCGCTGCTGCATTTGGCTCAGCGAGGCCAGCACGCTGGCGTGGTCACCGGTGCGCAGCGCCAGCTCGGTGCGCAGGTCGCAGTCGGCCACGCGCCGCGCCACCGCCTGCGCCTGCGCCGGCTCGCCGCCCAGCAGGCCCAGCAGCCAGCGCGTCAGCCACGCCGCCACGCCCAGCGCCGCGGCCAGCGCCAGCGCGCCCAGCGCCCCCAGCAGCACCAGCAGGCCGTGCACGCGCTCCTCCACCGCGGTGGCAGCCGCGGCCAGTGCCTCGTCCTCGCCCTCGATCAGGCGCTCGAAGGCGTCCAGGTAGCGTTCCTGCGGCGCGAGCATCTCGCCCTTGAGCAGGTCGACCGCCTCGCTCAGACGGCCGGCCTCGACGTGGTCGAGGAAGCGCTGCTGCAGCGGCAGGTAGGCGTCTCGCGCCATCCGGGCCTGTTGGAGCAGCGCCTCTACTTCCGGACCCAGATTCAATTCGCGCAGACGGTCCAGCTGCACGCTGTTGCGGGCGCGCGCGGCCTCGAGCCGCCCTTGCGCGGCGCGCAGGCGGTCGGCATCCCCGTTGGCCAGCGCCATGTCGCGCATCGCCAGCGCGACGTCGTTCATCGCGTCGCGGCTCTGTTGGGCCAGTTGCACGGCGCGCACATGCACGTTCAGCGACTGCTGCAGGTCGCGTTCGGTGGCCCACAGGCCCCAGGCGCCGGCGCCGGCCACGGCCAGCAGCAGCGCCACCAGGGTGCCCATGCCCAGCATCAGCCGGGCGGCGGTGGTCAGGTTGGCGAACATGGCAAGACTCCTGTCGTACACGAGGGCATCACAAGGCGGGGGCGCTGGCGCGGCAAAGGGCGGCGTCGGCCAGCGTGCAGGTGGACGCCGCCGGGCAGCCCGGGGCGTCGTGGCGTGCGGCCGCGCGCGTGGCGCGCGGCAGCCAGTGCTCGGCGAATACGTGCGCATCCAGCGCGCGGCTGATGTGCCAGCCCTGCACGTGCTGGCAGCCCAGCGCGCGCAGGCGCTCGGCCTGGGCGGCGGTCTCGATGCCCTCGGCCACCACGTTCAGGCCGATCACACCGGCCAGCCGCACGACGCTGTCCACGAGTGCCTGGCGGTAGGGGCAGTTCTCGATGCCGTCGACGAAGCGGCGGTCGATCTTGACCGCGTGCAGCGGCAACTCCGTCAGCGCCGACAGCGACGAGTAGCCGGTGCCGAAGTCGTCCAGCGCCAGCCGCACGCCCAGCTCGCGCAGGCGCTGCAGCGCCGCACGCGTGGCCGGATCGTCCAGCGGCTGCGACTCGGTGATCTCCAGGCACAGCGCCCCGGGCGGCACGTGGTGGTACTGCAGCGTCTCGCGCACCAGCGCCGGCAGGCTGGGGTCGAGCAGCTGCACGCGGCTGACGTTGACCGCCAGGTACCAGCCGGTGGCGCCGCGGCGGCGCCAGGCGGCCAGCTGCGCCACCGCCTGCTGCAGCACCCAGCGGCCCAGCGCCTCCATCAGGCCGCCCCCCTCGGCCACCGGGATGAACTCGGCCGGCGACACCGGCCCGTGTTGCGGGTGGTGCCAGCGCAGCAGCGCCTCGCAACCGACCAGCCGGCCGTCGTCCAGCGCCACCAGCGGCTGGTACTGCAGCGCCAGGCCGAGGCCATCCTGGCGCAACGTCGTCAGCAGCGCCTGGTGCAGCGCGTGCTGGCGCACCAGCAGCGCGCGGTGTTCGTCCTCGAACGGGGCGGCGTGGCCCGGTCCTTGGCGCTTGGCGTGCTGCAGCGCGGCGTCGGCGCGCGTCAGCCACTCGTGACCCGGCAACGGCCCGCTGGCGGCCAGCACCCAGCCGACGTTGCCCTGCAGGTGCAGCGTCAGGTCGCCCACCCGCACCGGCTCCTGCAGGCAGGCCAGCAGCGCGGCGGCGGTCTGGTGCGCCGAGCCGTCGGTCTCGCAGCCGGGCAGCCACAGACCCAGCTCGTCGGAGCCGATGCGCACCACCGCCAGCGTGGCGCGCGCCACCGCCGGCGCGTCGGCGTACTCGCTGCGGTGGCGCCACTGCGCCGCCAGCCGGCGCAGCCGGTCGGCCACCGCGCGCACGACGGCGTCGCCGGCCGCGTGGCCGCAGGCGTCGTTGACGCGCTGGAAGTCATGCAGGTCCAGCACGAACAGCCCGCACGGCACGCCGGGGGCCAGGGTGTTGAGCCTGTCGATGCGCTCCACCAGCCCGCCGCGGTGCAGGCAGCCGGTCAGTGCGTCGCGCTGCGCCTGGCGCTGGGCGCGGTGGCGCTGGCGCAGCAGCGCGCGCTCGCGCGCCGCCGTGCGGCGCAGAAAGAAGCGCCAACCCAGCCCCAGCAGCGGCAGCGTGACCCCGCCCAGCAGCGCCGCTTCCAGCCACCACGGCGATTCGAGCCACGTCAGCCGCAGCGTCAGGTCCAGCACCATCGCCAGCAGCACGCTCAGCACGCTCCACAGCCCCCACCAGTAGAACCAGCCCACCAGCCGGCGGGGCCGCAGGCGGCCACGGACGGACGTCGGTGGGGCCGCCTCGATGTCGGGTGGCGTGGCGGCGGCCGGCAGGGCCGGATCCCGGGCTGGCGCCCCATGCGCGATCGACATGTCCACGACGCCCTCCTTGCAAGGCTGTTTGTCCTGGACAAATTGGACGCGACGACGACCCGCCCGTTCCGTCGTAAAAAGACCAAGTGGTGCAGTCGGGTTTGTCTGATTTTTCTGACGGCGCGGTGCCCGGTCGGCTGCCGGGATGCCTCGCCCTTCACTGCGGGGCGGCGTCTGCCCGCGCGCGCCGTACCCAGGCGGTGATGTTGACGTGGCTGACCACCGCGCCGTGCGTCTCGCCCGCCAGCGGGCGCACGTGCATCACGAACCAGCGCTCCTCGTCCGGCGAGTGGCAGGGGTACTCCATCGTGAAATGGCTCAGCCGTCCCTCCAGCACGGCGCGCAGGCCTTCGCTGGCGCGGCGCGCGAAGTCGGCATCGGCCACGCCGGGGCCGACGCGGCAGACCTCCAGGTAGTTGGTGCCGGGGCCGCTGTGACGCAGTTCCGGGTCGCCATTGGCCTGCGCGAATTGGCGCCAGGCCTGGTTGACCATCACGATGCGGCCGTGCTCGTCCAGCACCGCGACGTGCTCGGCCAGCGCGTCCAGGATGTCCTGCAGCCGGCTGGCCTCGTGGATCGAGGTGGTGTCGATGAAGCTGACCACCAGCCCGCGCGAGGCCGACGACGGGATGCGGTACGGCAGCATCTTGACCAGGTAATGGCGCCCGCCCGCGCCGGTGACGGACTTTTCCAGCGGCGTGCCGTTGTCCAGCGCCGCGCGCAGGTCGCGCATCAGGTCGGGATAGTCCAGCACGTGGTTGAGGTCCGACAGCGGCCGGCCGATGTCGCTGTCGCGCAGGCGGAAGATGGCGCTGGCGTCGGGGCTGAAGCGGGTCAGGCGCAGCTCCTCGTCGACGAACACCGTGCCGGAGGCGACCACCTTGGCCAGGCTCTCCAGGTCGGCGTTGATGCGGTTGAGGATGTCGATCTTTTCCTGGTACTCGGCGTTGACGGTGTTGAGCTCCTCGTTGACCGACTGCAGCTCCTCGTTGGAGCTTTGCAGCTCCTCGTTGCTGGCCATCAGCTCCTCGTTGGTGGCCTGCAGTTCCTCGTTGGCGGTCTCCAGCTCCTCGATGGTGGCCTGCAGGCTTTCGCGCGTGGCGGCCAGCTCGTGCTCCAGCACCTCGATGCGCTCGGAGGTTTCGCTGGGCAGGTCGATGGTGGGGGGCTGCGCGCCGGCGGCGGCGTGCACCTCCTCGAACACCAGCAGCGTCAGGCGCTGGCCCTCGACCTCGCCGACCGGCCAGGCGCTCAACCGCACCAGGCGCGGCGGCCCGCCCGGCTCCAGCGGCAGGCGCACCGGATCGGCGCTGGCGCTGGCGTTCTCACGCGCCACCTTGAACAGCAGCGCCGCGGCCACCGGGATCAGCGGCTCCGGCAGGATGCGGCCGATCTCCAGGCTCGCCTCGCCTTCGCGCAGCTCCAGAAAGCGCTTGACGTCGCCGTAGAAGTGCAGCGGCTCGTGCCCGGCGTCGACCAGGATCGCCGGCGGCGGCGCAAAGGCCTTCAGCAACGTCTGGTAGCCCAGCTCCACCGCGCTGTGCGCGCCGCGGCCGCGCGGCGCGGCCGGGCGGCGGCTGTAGATCGGCGGCATGACCCCCACGCCCTTGCCCGCTCCCAGGTCCAGCGGCATGGTGGTGGGGCGCACCACCTGCCAGATCTTGTGGCGGGCGCTGAGCGTGCGAAAGTCCGTGTGCAGGTTGCCCAGCGACTCGCTGGAGCCGAGGAACAGGTAGCCGTTGGGCGCCAGCGCATACTGCAGCCGCCGCAGCACGCGCTCCTGCGCGTCGTTGCGGAAGTAGATCAGCGTGTTGCGGCACACGACCAGATCCATCTTGGTGAACGGCGGATCGGTCAGCAGGTTGTGGCGCGCGAACACGATGCACTGGCGCAGCTCGGTCTTGACGGTGTACTGGTTGCCGCGCTTGACGAAGAAGCGCTCCAGCTGCGCGGCCGAGATCTCGGCCATGATCGATTCGGGGTAGGTGCCGGCAGCGGCGGTGTCGAGGTTGGTCTGGTCGACGTCGGTGGCGAAGATCTTCAGGTTCGGCCAGCGTTTGGCGGCCTCGAACGCCTCCAGGAACAGCATCGCCACCGAGTACGCCTCCTCGCCGGTGGAGACGCCCGCGCACCAGACGCGGATCGCCTCGCCGACGCCCTTGCCGTTGACGATGGGCTCGATCACCTGCTTGCGCAGCGCGTCGAAGGCGTCGGCGTCGCGGAAGAAGCTGGTCACCGGGATCAGCAGCTCACGGCGCAGCGTCTGCAGCTCGTTGCGGTCCTGCGCCAGCAGGATGAGGTACGACTCCAGCGAGCCGATCTGCCGCACCGCCATGCGCCGCTCAATGCGCCGCGTGACGGTGCCCGGCTTGTAATCCTCGAAGTTGATGCCGCCGGCCTGCAGCAGCAGGTGCATGATGCCGGCCATGGCCGATTCCGGCCCGCTGGCGGTGTGCACCAGCGGCTGCAGCGCGTCGGCCGGCAGCGGCACCGGCTGGTTGGTGACGTGCGCGACGATGCGCTGCGCGATCTGCTCCACCGGCAGGATGGCGTCCACCAGGCCGGTGGCGATGACGCTGCGCGGCATGCCGTCGAACTTGGCGTTGTCCGGATCCTGCGCGATCAGCAGGCCGCCGGCCTCGTTGATGGTGCCGGCGCCGCGCGTGCCGTCCGATCCGGTGCCCGACAGGATCACGCCGACCGAGTGGTCGCCGTAGTGCGTGGCCAGCGACTGGAAGAAGACGTCGATGGGCAGCGTGAAGGCCCGGGGGCTCTTGGGCGTCAGGCGCAGGTGCGCGCCGTCCAGGTGCATGATCGCGCCGGGCGGGATCAGGTACACATGGTTGGCCCGGATCGGCATGTCGTCCTCGACCATGATGACCGGCATCGCCGTGTGCCGCGCCAGCAGGCTGGCCATCATGCTCTTGTGGTCCGGCGACAGGTGCTGGATGACGACGTAGGCCGCGCCGGTGTCGGGCGGCAGGGCGGCGAACAGCTTTTCCAGTGCATCCAGCCCGCCGGCCGAGGCGCCGATGGCGACGACGTAGAGGCGGTGTTCGTCGCGGGACGGCGCAGCGGCGTCGTGATCGGCCGGCGCGGCCGGGCTGCTGGCGCGGCGTCCGGGTCGGCCGCGGCTGGCGCGCAGGTTCATGGCTCAAGCCCTCCAGCCCTCATCCTAGCAAAGGGCCGCCGCATGCCGTGTCGTCTCGCGTCGAATGGGGAGATGCCGCGCTCAGCCGCCGTCGACCAGCACGTCGCCGTCCCGCCGCGCGGCGCCGCTGGCGCACAGGTCGTCGACCAGCGCCTGCAACCAGGCGTCGAACGGCGCGCCGCCGCCGTGGTGCGCGTGCAGCCGCACGAGCAGCGGCACCTGCCGTGCCCACGCGTGCACCGCCGCCAGCGGCTGGCGCTGCCACTGCAGCAGCTTGAACTTCAGCAGCACCTTCAGCGCATGGCGGCGGTGGCGCGCGGGGTCGGCGGCCAACGCCTGCAGCCGCTGGCGCGCCAGCGCCAGCGCCGCCGCCACCGGGGCGGCCGGCCCGGCGCCGCCGTGCGCCGCGTCGCCGAACGGGCTGCCGTGGCCGGGGATGACGACGCGCGGCGCCAGCCGCTCGATCAGATCCAGCGTCGCCGCCACGGCGTCGAAGCCGGGCTCCCCCTCCAGTTCCGGAAAGACGACGCCGAAGCCATGCTGCCACAGCGCATCGCCGCTGATCAGCGTGCGGCTGGCGGGCTCGAATAGCATCACGGCGTCCGGGTCGTGACCCGGGGCGGCGTGGATCTGCCACCCGCGGCCGGCCAGCGTCACCGTCGCGCCCGGGGTCAGCAGCGCGTCGAAGGTGAAGCGCGCGCAGTCCTGCCCGGTGGCGCGGTAGCTCAGGCGCGCCTCGTCCCACGCGCGCACGGCCTCGGCCTGCCCGGGCGGGATGGCGGTGCGCAGGCCGGGGTAGCGCGCCTGCAGCGCGGCGTTGCCGCCGCAGTGGTCGCTGTGCAGGTGGGTGTTGAGCAGCCGCTGCAGCGGCCGCCCGCCCAGCGCATGCTCCACCAGCGCCAGCGTCTGCGCGGCGTGGCTGACGTAGCCGCTGTCGACGAGCGCCGTGCCCTCCGGCCCCTCGCACAGCACGTTGTTGGCCGAGAGCCAGCCGCGCTCGAACACGCGCACGCCGGGGGGCAGGGCGGGGTGGTGGATGCTCATGTCAAGCCGCGGTGCCCGTCGGCGCCTGCACGACGCGGTCGCGGCCCCGCGCCTTGGCCTCGTACAGCGCCGCGTCGGCCAGGGCGATGGCCGCTTCCAGCGTCACGCCGGGTGGGGCATCCGCGCCGGCGGGCGCGACGGCCGTCAGGCCGATGCTGACGGTGTAGGCAGGCACGTCCGCCGCGCACGGCTGGGCGCGGATGCGCTCGGCGATGGCCAGCGCGGCGGTGGCCTCGGTGTCGGGCAGCAGCACGACGAACTCCTCGCCGCCGTAGCGGCCGAAGCGGTCGGTGGCGCGCAGGGTGCGCCGCACGCGCTGCGCGAAGTCGCGCAGCACGCGGTCGCCGGTCGGGTGACCATGCGTGTCGTTGACGCGCTTGAAGTGGTCCAGGTCCAGCATCAGCAGCGCGGCGGGCCGCATGCTGCGCTGCTGGCGGCGCAGCTCGTGCGTGGCGGCGTCCCAGAAGGCGGCGCGCGTCAGCGCCCCGGTCAGGCTGTCATGCGTGGCCAGGTCGCGGATGTGCTGCTGCAGCCGCTGCTGCGCCAGCAGCACGAGGCCGATGCCCTCGCCCAGCAGCGAAAAGGCGTAGCTGCCCAAGTAGATGTTTTGCCAGACCGAGGGGGTGAACAGGTCGGCGTCGCGTGCCTCCAGCTGCGCGGTGGCGGAGCGAAATGCCAGCGCCACGGCGCTGAAGGCGATCCAGCCGAGCAGGAACCGGGCGGCGAAGCTGCTGCGGTCGTGCCGCCACACCAGCTGCAGGTGGGCCAGCTGCACCACCGCCATCAGTCCCGGCACGATCATCAGCCGCAGCGGGTAGTGCGGCCAGACGGTGCTGAGCAGCAGCAGCGCCACCGCCGTCACCCCGAGCCAGACCCAAGGCCAGCGCGGCAGCCGCTCGTCCCAGAAGCGGCAGCTGCCCATGTACATCAGCGCCGCGCCGCCGACGATGCAGCCGTTGCCGAGCACGATGCTGACCGGCGGGCTGATCCAGCCGCGCAGGCCCATCAGCACCGTGCCGACGAAGATCACCAGCGGCCCGGCCGCCCACCACGCGGCAGCGGGCAGCAGCTCGCGGTTCTGCCGCCACAGGTGCAGCAGCACCACCGAGGTCAGCACGCCGATGGCACCCAACAGCAGCACCACGGCGCGCAGGTCGAGTTCGCTGGTCATCGTCCGCCCCTGCGACGTTGCCGGATCGACGTCAGTGTAACGGCCCGGTTTGTCGTTTTGAGCGGGATTGCAACCCTTGCTCGTGCTTGTAGCGCAAGGGCATCGATCAAAGCGCAAACATCCAGCGGCGCAGTACCGCCACCGTCTGTGTCAGGCCCTGCGCCCGCAGGGTGTCGAGGTATTCCTCGGCGGTCTTGGGCGGGTGGCGCAGCGAGCGGCGGTGGCGGGCGGCCGCTTCCAGCGTCCGCGCAGGCTGCTGGTCCAGCAGGTCGGCGATGAAGTCATCCGGGTGCTGCGCCGCAAGGCCGTAGGGCCGCGGCGCCTCGGCTGGGAAATCCTGCAAGTTGAAGGTGACAATCAGCTCGGCCTTGGCGCGGATGGCGGCGGCCACCACGTGGCGGTCATCGGGGTCGGGCAGGTCGATCGCCGGGATCAGCGGCTCGAAGTCGCTGACAAGGCAGTCACGCACGTGGGCGTCCATCAGCTGGCGCGTGCGCTCGAGCTGCTCTGCGGTCAGGTCGGGGCGGCGCGCCCGGACGTTGCGCATCCACTCGTCGTGGATGCGCGCGCTCCAGCGCGCCCGCACCAGATCGGCCAGCGCCAGATGCATCAGCAGGTCGCGCAGCGGCGCGGGGTAGAGCACGCAGGCGTCGTGGACGGCGATCGGCGGCGCGCCCATCCCGTCAGTAGCCCATGCCGAGCGCCTGGGCCTGGGCTGCCAGTTCGTCGAGCGCCTGGCTGCGCGCGGCGTCGATGCGCTGCTTGTAGGCGAGCACGTCCTGGTAGCGCACGCGCCGGTGGCGACCGACGCGGTGGAACGGGATTTCCCCCTTTTCCAGCAGCTGGATCAGGAAAGGCCGCGACACCTGCAGCAGGTCGGCCGCCTCCTGCGTCGTCAGCTCGGCGTGCAGCGGGATGAGGGTGACGGTGTGCCCTTGGCCGATCTCGGTCAACACGTCCAGCAGCAGGCGCAGCGCGGGCGCCGGCAGCGTCACGGAATGCACGGCGCCCTGCTCGTCGCGGAAGTCGATGCGCTGGCTGCCCGCGCGGGTCTGCAGCACGGCCGACAGCACGCGCGATGATGCCCGCGCAAGCGCGGCCTCCTCGGCCGAGGGCGGCGTGGTGGGGCGGACGAGGCTGACCATGCGGTGTCCGGTGTCTCCGATGGTGATGCCCGGATCATAATCGAAATAAACGAAAAGAGGGGGAAGAGGACTGACCTGCACGGCCGATGCGTCATCCGTTTGCCTCGTCGCCCCTTCGTTCCCGCGCCGCGGGTCAGGCCTTGCCGCGCAGCTCGCGGCGCAGGATCTTGCCCACCGCGCTCTTGGGCAGCTCCTCGCAGAACTCGATGTACTTGGGCCGCTTGTAGCCGGTCAGGTTGTCGTGGCAGAAGCGCATCACCTGCTCCTCGGTCAGCGTCGGGTCGCTGCGCACGACGTAGAGCTTGACCGCCTCGCCCGAGTGCGGGTCGGGCACGCCCACCGCGGCGCACTCCAGCACCCCGGGGCAGGTGGAGACGACGTTGTCGATCTCGGTCGGGTAGACGTTGAAGCCCGAGACGATGATCATGTCCTTCTTGCGGTCGACGATGCGGATGTAGCCGCGCTCGTCCATGACGCCGACGTCCCCGGTGCGCAGGAAGCCGTCGGCGGTGAAGACCTTGGCCGTCTCCTCCGGCTTGTTGTAGTAGCCGGTCATGACGTTGGGGCCGCGGATGCAGATCTCGCCGATGCGGCCCGGCGGCAGGTCGGCGCCGTCGTCGTCCTTGATGGTGATCTCCACGCTGGGCAGCGGCAGGCCGATGGTGCCGGTGAACTCGGTGTTGGTGACCGGGTTGTTGGTGCCGATGGCGCAGGTCTCGCTCATGCCCCAGCCCTCGATCATCGTGCAGCCGGTGACCTTCTTCCACTGCCGCGCGGTGCCTTCGCTGGCGGCCATGCCGCCGGCTTGCGACAGCACCAGCGACGAGAAGTCGAGCTGGCGGAAGCGCGCATTGGCCAGCAGCCCGTTGAACAGCGTGTTGACCGCGGGCAGCACGTGAAACGGCCGGCTCTTGAGCACCTCGACGAACCTGGGGATGTCGCGCGGATTGGGGATGAGGGTGGCGTGCGCACCCTGGCGCATGACCAGCAGCATCAGCGTCAGCGCGAAGATGTGGTAGAGCGGCAGCGCCATGATGTGGTTGGTGCGGCACGCATCGCCGACGCGGTCCAGCGCCGGCTGGAACCACGCCTCGGCCTGCAGGATGGCGGCCACGACGTTGCCATGCGTCAGCACGGCGCCCTTGGACAGGCCGGTGGTGCCGCCGGTGTACTGCAGGAAGGCGATGCTGTCGCGGTCCACCGCGGCGGGCTTGAGCGTGAGCGCCTCGCCCGCGCTCAGCGCCCGGCGGAACGGCACGACGGTGCGCGGTCCCCCCGGCCCCTGCAGCGGCAGCCGGAACGCCGGCACCATGCGCGCCACGTGCCGCACGAGAAAGGTCATCCAGCGCCCGTACCACGGCCCGAGCAGGTCGCCGAAGCTGGCCAGCACGACGTGGCGCACCGGCGTGTGGTCGATCACCTCCTCCAGCGTGTGGGCGAAGTTTTCCAGGATGACGATCGCCTCGGCGCCGGCGTCGCCGAGCTGGTGCTGCAGCTCGCGCGCGGTGTAGAGCGGGTTGACGTTGACGCAGGTGTAGCCGGCGCGCAGCACCGCGGCCATCGTGACCAGGAACTGCGGCAGGTTGGGCAGCATGATGGCCACGCGCGCCCCGGTGGGCAGGCCGAGCGACTGCAGGTACGCGCCCAGCGCGGTGCTCCAGCGGTCGAGCTGGCCATAGGTCATCCAGCGGTCCATGCAGACCGACACCGGCTCGTGCGCGCTGCGGCGAAACGCCTGCTCCAGCAATTCCACCAGCGAGCGGTACTGCGTCGGGTCGATGTCGGCGGGCACGCCGGGCGGGTAGCTCTTCAGCCAAATGCGTTCCATGGGCGGCAGCGAGGGGGAAGGATCCGGCCATTGTGGAGCGGGGGGACGCGCTGCGGTTCAGGGGATGCCCCTAGAAGCTGTCGCCGGCGGCACAGGCGCGGCGGCGGGACGGTCGCCGCCGTCCCTTCGTCGGCCTCGGATATCCGGGAAAACCCTGATGCGCAGGCGTCGGATCGTGTACAGTGCGGGGCATGGTCAGTCCCGCGATGTCCGAACGTCCCGATGTCGTCACCCCGCCGGTGGCGCGGCGGGCGCGCACGCGCGTGCCGATCCGCACGCTCGACGCCGGCGACCGCGAGGCGATCCTGCAGCACCTGCTGGCGCTGGGCGAGCGCGACCGCTACCTGCGTTTCGGCTTTGCCGCCCAGGACGAGCACATCCGCCGCTACGTCGACGGCCTGCGCTTCGGGCTGGATGAGGTGTTCGGCATCTTCAACCGCCGCCTGCAGCTGATCGCGATGGCGCACCTGGCCTACATGGTGCGGCCGGGGCAGGGCAGCGATGCGGCCGAGTTCGGGGTCAGCGTGAGCGCGCATGCGCGCGGGCGCGGCTACGGGCAGCGGCTGTTCGCGCGCGCGCTGCTGCATGCACGCAACCACGGCGTGCGTCTGCTCTACATCCATGCGCTGAGCGAGAACGCGCCGATGCTGCACATCGCGCGCAAGGCCGGCGCCGTCGTGGTGCAGCAGGCCGGCGAGAGTGAGTGCCACCTGGAACTGCCGCCGGCGGACTTCGACTCGCAGTGGCGCGAGCTGCTGCAGGAGGAGCTGGCGCGCGCCGACTTCGGGTTCAAGGCGCTGCGCGCGCGGTTGCGGCGGCTGGGCCGTTGGCTGCAGGGCCGGCTGGGCCTGCGCCAGGGGCGTTGAGGACGGCGGCGGCGCCGGGCCGGCCGGCGCTGCGTCCGGCTGTTGTATCCTTGCGGCGTCGCAACCACCGCCCACCTCCGTGGCCGATCCTGCCCATTCCGCCGAACGCGGGGCCAGCCGCAGCCGCTCCGGCGACCCGCGCGGCTTCCTGCAGCGCCTGGTCGAGTTCCTGCACCCCGGTCCGGATTCGCGCGCCGAGCTGATCGAGGCGCTGGCCGAGGCCGAGGACAACGACGTCATCGGCGCGGAGTCGCGCGTGATGCTGGAGGGCGTCATCCGCATCGCCGACATGACGGCGCGCGACGTGATGGTGGCCGCCGCGCGCATGGACGCGCTGGACATCAACGCGCCGTACCCCGAGCTGCTCAATGTCGTCATCGACACCGGGCACTCGCGCTTTCCGGTCTACGACGGCGAGCGCGACAACATCATCGGCATCCTGCTGGCCAAGGATCTGCTTAAATTGCAGCGCGCCCCGGAGCTCAACCTGCGCACGCTGCTGCGCCCGGCGGTGTTCGTGCCGGAGAGCAAGCCCCTCAACGACCTGCTGCGCGAATTCCGCGCCAACCGCAACCACCTGGCGATCGTGATCGACGAGTTCGGGCGCGTGGCCGGGCTGGTGACGATCGAGGACGTGCTGGAGGAGATCGTCGGCGACATCGAGGACGAGTTCGACGCCGACGACGAGCCCGAGGGCGACATCTTCGCGCTGGCCGACGGCACCTGGCGCATCAGCGGCGACACGCCGATCGAGCGCGTCAACGAATGGTTCCGGGTGCAGCTGCCGCAGGGTGAGTTCGAGACCATCGGCGGATTCGTCGCGCACGAGATGGGGCGGGTGCCGCGGCGTGGCGAGCGCTTCGAGGCGCAGGGTCTGAGCTTCACGGTGCAGCATGCGCGCGGCGGGGCGGTGCGCTGGTTCAAGGTGACCCGCCTGCCCACCGCGCCATGACGCCGGCGCGCGCAGCCGCGCTGGCGCCGGCTGCGCTGGCGCTCCTCGCCGGGCTGCTGCAGGCGTGGTCGGTGGCGTGGCCGTGGGGGCTGGAACTGGCACCGTGGCTGCGCCGCGGCGAGCCGGCCGGCTGGCTGCAGGTCACCAGCCTTGCCGCCGCGGTGGCGCTGCTGGCGCGCAGCCCGGATGCGCGCGCGCTGCTGCTGCGCGCGCTCGCCTTTGCCACCGCGTGGCTGGCGGGGGTGTTCGCGTGGCTGTTCACCTCCATGCACGCCTACGGTGGCATGGCCGCGCCCCTGGCGGCCGCCGCGGTGCTGCTGCTGGCGCTGTTCCTGGCGCTGGACTACGCGCTGGCGGCGTGGCTGTGGTGGCGCTGGCGGCCCGCCGCGCCCTGGGCGGCGGCGCTGGCGTTCGCCGCCGCCTGGACGCTGGCGGAGCTGGCGCGCGGCGTGCTGTGGACTGGTTTCCCTTGGGGCGCGGGGGGGTACGCGCAGGTGGACGTGCTGGGCGCGCTGGCCCCGTGGCTGGGCGTCTACGGCCTGGGGGCGCTGGCGGCGCTGGCGGCGGCGTGGCTGGCGCTGGCGCGCGGCGCGGCGCGGCTGGCCGGGGCGGCGCTCGTGCTGGCGCTGTGGGGCTGGCCCGGCGCCGGTGCGTGGCTGCACGCGCGCCTGCCGCAGCCGACGCAGCCGGCGGGGGCGCTGCCGGTGCGGCTGCTGCAGGGCGCCATCCCGCAGGACGAGAAGTTCGACGCCGAACGCGGCATCGAGCGCGCGCTGCGCTGGTACGGGCAGGCGCTCGTGCGCGCGGCGCAGACCCCTTCGCTGGCCGGCGGGCTGGTGGTGGCGCCCGAGACCGCCATTCCGCTGCTGCCGCAGGACGTGCCGGCCGACTACTGGACGGCGCTGGCCGGCGCGGTTCGCCAGGGCCACGCGGCGGTGCTGATGGGGCTGCCGCTGGGCAGCCTCGCCGACGGCTACACCAACTCCGTGGTCGGCTGGCGGCCCGGTGCGGCGCCGCAGGACGGAGCGCACGCGCCGGCGCGCGCCGACTACCGCTACGACAAGCACCACCTGGTGCCGTTCGGCGAATTCGTGCCGCCGGGCTTTCGCTGGTTCGTCGACCTGATGGTGATGCCGATGGGCGACTTCGCGCGCGGCGCGCTGCCGCAGCCGCCGCTGCAGTGGGGCGGCCAGCGCATCGCACCGCACGTCTGCTACGAGGACCTGTTCGGCGAGGAGCTGGCGGCGGCGTTCCGCGACCCGATGCAGGCGCCGACGGTGCTGGTCAACGTCAGCAACATCGCCTGGTTCGGCGACGGCGTGGCGATCGACCAGCACCGCGGCATCGCCCGCCTGCGCGCGCTGGAGCTGGGGCGCCCGATGCTGCGCGCCACCAACACCGGGGCGACCGCGGCGATCGACCACCGCGGGCAGGTGATCGCGGAGCTGCCGCGCGGCGTGCCGGGCGAGCTCGACGCCGTCGTGCAGGGCCGGCAGGGCCTGACGCCCTACGCGCGCTGGGCCGGCCGCTGGGGGCTGGCGCCGGTGGCCGCCGCGGCGCTGCTGCTGTGGGCGCTGGCGCTGGCCGCGGGCGGGCGGCGCCGGGTGGGGCCGTAGAATCGGCCTTCATGCTGACCTTCCAACAGATCATCCTGAAGCTGCAGGCCTACTGGGACGCGCAGGGCTGCGCGCTGCTGCAGCCGTACGACATGGAGGTGGGCGCCGGCACCAGCCACACCGCCACCTTCCTGCGCGCGCTGGGGCCGGAGCCGTGGAAGGCCGCCTACGTGCAGCCCAGCCGCCGCCCGAAGGACGGCCGCTACGGCGAGAACCCCAACCGGCTGCAGCACTACTACCAGTTCCAGGTGGTGCTCAAGCCCGCGCCGGCCGACATCCTCGACCTCTACCTCGGCAGCCTGCAGGCGCTGGGCTTCGACCTGAAGACTAACGACATCCGCTTCGTCGAGGACGACTGGGAGAACCCGACGCTGGGCGCCTGGGGCCTGGGCTGGGAGGTCTGGCTCAACGGCATGGAGGTGACGCAGTTCACCTACTTCCAGCAGGTCGGCGGCCTCGACTGCCGCCCGATCACCGGCGAGATCACCTACGGGCTGGAGCGGCTGGCGATGTACCTGCAGGGCGTGGAAAACGTCTTCGACCTGACCTACGCGCCGGGCCTCACCTACGGCGACGTGTTCCACCAGAACGAGGTGGAGCAGTCGGCCTACAACTTCGAGCACGCCGACACCGAGTTCCTGTTCACGGCGTTCGCGGCGCACGAGCGCCAGGCGCAGCACCTGATGGCGCAGCAGCTGGCGCTGCCGGCCTACGAGCAGGTGCTCAAGGCCGCGCATACCTTCAACCTGCTGGATGCGCGCGGGGCGATCAGCGTCACCGAGCGCGCCGGCTACATCGGTCGCATCCGCAACCTGGCGCGCAGCGTCGCCCAGAGCTACGTCGACAGCCGCGCGCGGCTGGGCTTTCCGCTGGCGCCGCGGCCCTGGGCCGAGGAGGTGCTGGCGCAGCGCGCCGCCAAGGCGGCGGCCTGACGGGGCGGACGGTCCATACTCGCAGATACGTTGGATCGACGTCTGCCGGAGTCCGCCATGGAACTGACCGTCAGTCGCTGGGGCAACAGCCTGGCCATCCGCCTGCCGCGCGAGCTGCTGCGCCAGCTCGGCGAGCTGCGCGAGGGCGACCGGCTGCAGGTCGAGCCGCTGGGCCCGGCGCGGCTGGTGGTGGCGGTGGATCCGCAAGCCCTTCAGCAGCGCCGCCAGTGGCTGCAGGCATTGGACGCGCTGCACGAGCGGCTGGACGTGCCGGCCACCGGGCCGGTGCCGCGCGAGGCATGGAGCCGGGTTTGAGCGCGCAGACCTGCTACGTCGACACCAGTGTCGGGGTCGCGCTGCCGAGCCGCGAGCCGACGGCCCCGCACGCGCGCGCGGTGCTGCAGGGTGGCTGGCGCCTGCTGACGGCCGACTGGACCGAAGTCGAGGTGGCCAGCGCGCTGGCGGCCAAGGCGCGCCGCGGCGACTTCGCGCCGGCCACGGCGGCGGCGCTGTGCGATGCCTACCGCGACGGCGTGCGCCGCGGCGGCATCGACGTCGTGGCCGGCGAGGGCGAGGATTTTTCGGCGGCCGCCGGGCTGTGCCAGCGCGTGGCAAGCGGCCTGCGCGCCGGCGACGCGCTGCACCTGGCGCTGGCCTGGCGGCGCGGCTGCACGCTGTTCTTCGGCTTCGATCGGCTGCTCAACCGCAACGCCCGCGCGCTGGGGCTGGGCTGGCCTGACGAGGAGGTGCCCCACCGAACGGGGCGATCTGGAATCACGACATGACTGCACACGAACGACAGCCCTTGCTGGTGGAGCTCTGCGTCGAGGAGCTGCCGCCGAAGGCCCTCAAGGTTCTGGGAGCGTCCTTCGCGACGACGCTGGCTGCGCAGCTGCGCGCGCAGGGGCTGGCCGCCGAGGACGCGGTGGTCACGCCCTACGCCAGCCCGCGGCGGCTGGCGGCGCACGTCAGCGGCGTGCTGGCCAAGGCGCCGGACCAGCCGGTGCGCGTCAGGCTGATGCCGGTCAGCGTCGGCCTGGATGCCCAAGGCCAGCCGACGCCGGCGCTGCTGAAGAAGCTGGCGGCGCTGGGCGTGGCGGTGGACGATCCGGCGGCGCTGCGGGCGCGGCTGGTGCGCCAGCCCGACGGCAAGGCCGAGGCCCTGTTCTGGGACAGCGTGGTGCCGGGCGCGACGCTGGCCGACGGCCTGCAGAAGGCGCTGGAGGAGGCGCTGCGGCGGCTGCCGATCCCGAAGGTGATGACCTACCAGCTGGCCGACGGCTGGACCAACGTGCATTTCGTGCGCCCGGCGCATGCGCTGGTGGCGCTGCACGGCGCGGAGGTGGTGCCGGTGCATGTGCTGGGCCTGCAGGCGGGCCGTCACACGCACGGTCACCGCTTCGAGGCCGCGCGCGACCCGATCGAGGTGCCGCACGCCGACGCCTATGCCGAGGTGCTGGCGCGCGACGGTGCGGTGATCGCGAGTTTCGAGGCGCGCCGCGCCGAGATCCGCCGCCAGCTCGAGGAGGCCGCCGCGCGCGTCGGCGGCGGCTGCCGCCCGATCGACGACGAGGCGCTGCTGGATGAGGTCACGGCGCTGGTGGAGCGGCCCAACGTGCTGGTCTGCCAGTTCGATCCGGCGTTCCTCGAGGTGCCGCAGGAGTGCCTGATCCTGACGATGAAGGCCAACCAGAAGTACTTTCCGCTGCTGGACGCCGATGGGCGGCTGACGCACCGCTTCCTGGTGGTCAGCAACGTCACGCCGGCGGATCCGGGTGCGGTGGTGGCCGGCAACGAGCGCGTCGTGCGCCCGCGGCTGGCGGATGCGAAGTTCTTCTACGACCAGGACCGCAAGCGGCCGCTGGAGTCGCGCGTGCTCGGGCTGGCCAGGGTGGTGTACCACCGCGAACTGGGCACGCAGGGCGAGCGCGTGGAGCGCGTGGCGGCGATCGCGCGCGCGATCGCGCAGCGCTTGGGCGGCGAGGAGCTGCTGCGCCTGGCGGACCGCGCGGCGCTGCTGGCCAAGGCCGACCTGCTGACCGACATGGTCGGCGAGTTTCCCGAGCTGCAGGGCACGATGGGGCGCTACTACGCGCTGCACGACGGCGAGGACGCGCGCGTGGCCGAGGCGATCGAGGACCACTACCGGCCGCGCTTTGCCGGCGATGCGCTGCCGCGCGGCGAGGTCGGGCTGGTGCTGGCGCTGGCCGACAAGCTGGAGACGCTCACCGGCCTGTTCGGCATCGGCCAGCTGCCCAGCGGCGACAAGGATCCGTACGCGCTGCGGCGCCACGCGCTGGGCGTGGTGCGCATGCTGATTGAGCGCGACCTGCCGCTGGCGCTGCCGGACCTGCTGGACGACGCCGTGGCGGCGTTTGGCGAGCGCATCCGCGATCCGCGCGCGGCGCTGGCCGACTTCATCTACGACCGCCTGGCGGTGCTGCTGCGCGAGCAGGGCTACACCGTGCACGAGGTGGAGGCGGTGCTGGCGCTGCGCCCGGCGCGGCTGGCGCAGGTGCCGCGGCGGCTGCAGGCGGTGCGGGCGTTCGCCGCGCTGCCGGAGGCGCCGGCGCTGGCGGCGGCCAACAAGCGCGTCGGCAACATCCTGCGCAAGGCCGGGCAGGCGGTGGCGCCGCAGGTGGAGCCGGCGCGGCTGGTGGAGCCGGCCGAGCGCGCGCTGCACGAGGCGCTGCTCGAGGTGCAGCCGCAGGCCGACGCCGCCTTCGAGGCCGGCGACTACACCGAAAGCCTGCGCCGGCTGGCGGCGCTCAAGGCCCCGGTGGACGCCTTCTTCGATGGCGTGATGGTCAACGCCGACGATCCGGCGCTGCGCGCCAACCGGCTCGGGTTGCTTGCGCTGCTGCAGCGCGCCATGAACCGCGTGGCCGACCTGGCGCGGCTGGCGGCCTGAACCGGAGCGGCCGCCGATGCCCGTGCGCATCCCCCGGCTGCTGGTCGTCGACCGTGACGGCACGCTCAGCCGCGATCCGGAGGACTACGTCCACGGGCCGGAGGACTGGGAGCCGCTGCCGGGCGCGCTGGAGGCGCTGGCGCGCCTCAACGAGGGCGGCTGGCGCATCGTCGTCGCCTCCAACCAGACCGGACTGGGGCGCGGCCTGTTCGACATGGCCACGCTCAACGCGGTGCACGCGCGCATGCACCGCATGCTGGCGCAGGCCGGTGCACGGGTGGAGGCGGTGTTCTTCTGCCCCCACGCGCCGGATGAGGGTTGCGACTGCCGCAAGCCGGCGCCGGGGCTGTTCCTGCAGGTGGCGCGGCGCTTCGGCGTGGCGCCGCAGCAGCTGGTGGCGGTGGGCGACTCGATGCGCGACGTGCAGGCGGCGCTGGCCGCCGGCTGCGAGACGCACCTGGTGCTGACCGGGCAGCTGGCGGCCTGGCGCGGGGGCGGCCGTCCGCCGGAGCTGCCGGCCGCCGTGGCCTGCCACGACGACCTGGCCGCGTTGGCCGACACGCTGCTGGCACGCCCGGCGCAGGGCGAGGAGGGGGCGGCATGAACGCGCTGCGCTCCTGGGTCCACCTGCTGTTCATGGGCGTGACGGTGGTGCCGTGGGCGCTGGTGGCGGTGGCGCTGTCGCCCTTCCTCGCGTCGCAGCGGCTGTACTGGTTCTGCGTCGCCTGGGTGCGGCTGCAGATCTGGGCGGCGCGCTGGATGCTGGGCATCCGCAACGAGGTGATCGGCTGGGAGAACCTGCCCACCGACACCCGCGCGCCCGCCATCCTGCTGGCCAAGCACCAGTCCACGTGGGAGACGTTCGCGCTGCCGGTGCTGATGCCGCATCCGCTGGCGTTCGTGTTCAAGCGCGAGCTGCTCTACATCCCGTTCTTCGGCTGGGCGCTGGGCCGGCTGGACATGATCCACATCGACCGCTCCAAGCGCGCGCAGGCGTTCCACAAGGTGGTCGAGCAGGGCCGGGCGCTGCTGGCGCGCGGCGTGTGGGTGATCATGTTCCCGGAGGGCACGCGCGTGCCGCGCGGCGCCAAGGGGCAGTACAAGACCGGTGGGGCGCGGCTGGCGGTGGCCACCGGCGTGCCGGTGATCCCGATCGCCGTCACCTCCGGCCGCTGCTGGCCGCGCCGCGCCATCGTCAAGCGGCCCGGCACCGTGGTGTTCTCGATCGGGCGGCCGATCCCCAGCGTCGGCCGCGACCCGGATGACCTGATGCGCGAGGTCGAGACGTGGATCGAGGCCGAGATGCGCCGGCTCGATCCCGAGGCTTACCGTGACGCCGCGCCACCCGATGCCGCCCGATCCGCCACCGCTGGCTGAGCCGGTCGCGGCGGCGCCGTGGCGCCACCCGCAGGCCAACCGCGCCGCCCGGCTGGCCGGCCGCGAAGTGGCCTATCGGCTCGAGCGCAGCGCGCGGCGGCGCACGCTGGCGCTGCAGGTCGGCCCGCAGGGGCTGCAGGTGCGTGCCCCGCTGCGCGCGCCGCTGGCGTGGGTGGAGGCGTGCCTGCAGCGGCGCGCGGGCTGGATCGTCGCGCACCTGCAGCGGCAGGCGCAGCGTGCGGCGCCGTCGTGGCCCGAGCCGACGCCGGCCCTGCTGGCGCAGGCCCGGGCTGATCTCGCCGCGCGCGTGGCGCACTGGGCACCGCGGCTGGGGGTGCGGCCGCAACGGCTGCGCCTGTCCTCGGCGCGCACCCGCTGGGGCAGCGCCAGCAGCCGCGGCACCGTCAGCCTGAACTGGCGCCTGGTGTGCCTGCCCGACCCGCTGCGCGACTACGTCGTCGTGCACGAGCTGGCGCACCTGCGCGAGCTGCATCACGGTCCGGCGTTCTGGGCGCTGGTGGCGCAGGCACTGCCCGACTGGACGGTGCGCCGTGCCGAGCTGCGCCGCTGGGCGCTGGCCTGATGGTGGTAGGCTAGGCCATGATGGAACGACGCACGCTGTGGATCGCAGGGGGTGCCATGGCGCTGGCGGGGCTGGCGGCTGCGGCGTGGCTGATGGCGCGGCCGGCGCCGGTGCGCGTGGTGACGGTGCAGCGCGCGCCGATCGTGCAGGCGGTGGTGGTCAGTGGCCGCGTCGAGGCCAGCGCCCGGCTCGACGTCGGCGCCGAGCTCACCGCCACCGTGCGCGAGGTGCTGGTGCGCGAGGGCGACGCGGTGCGGGCTGGCCAGACCCTGATCCGGCTGGCCGACGACGAGGCGCTGGCTGCGCTGCGGCAGGCCGAGGCCACCCTGCAGGAGGCGCGCCTGCGCCGGCGCGAGCAGGCCGACGTCACGGCGCCGGTGAGCGAGCAGACCTTGGCGCAGGCCGAAGCCAACCTGCGCAACGCCGAGCGCGAGGCCGAGCGCGCCCGCGCGCTGGTGGCGCGCGGCTTCTACCCGACGCAGCGCGCCGACGAGGCCGAGCGCGCGCTGGCGCAGGCGCGCGGCGCGGCGCAGGCCGCGCGCGTGCAGGCGCAGGCCAACCGCGCCGGCGAGGTGGCCGCGGCGCTGGCGGCGGCACGCGAACGCCAGGCCGAGGCCGCCGTGGCGCTGGCGCAGGCACGGCTGGCGCGGTTGCGGCTCACCAGCCCCGCCGCCGGCGTGGTGCTGGCGCGCCACGTCGAGCCGGGCGGCCTGGCGCAGCCCGGGCGGGCGCTGCTGACACTGGCGGTGGACGGGCCGCTGCGCATCGAGGCGGCGGTGGACGAAAAGCACGTGCGCCAGCTGGCGCCGGGCATGCGGGCGCGCGCCGCCGCCGATGCCGACCCGGCCCAGCCGTTCGACGCCGTGCTGGAGTGGATCGCCCCGGCGGCCGACGCGCAGCGCGGCACGGTGGCGGTGCGACTGGCGCTGCCGGATCCGCCACCCTGGCTGCGCCCCGAGATGGCGGTGTCGGTGGAGATCGTCGGCGCGCGCCGCGAGGATGCGCTGGTCGTGCCGGCGGTGGCGGTGCGCGATCCGGACGGGCCGGCGCCGTGGGTGCTGGCGCTGCGCGACGGCCGCGCGGTGCGCGTGCCGGTGACGCTGGGCCTGCGGGGAGTGGGCCACGTCGAGCTGGCCAGCGGCGTGGAGGCCGGCGCGGCGCTGATTCCGCAGACCGAGAAGGCCGCTGCGGGCGACCGCGTGCGCGCGCTGCCGGCCGCCGGCGCGCGCGGACCGGACATCCCGCAGGGTGTGCTGTCGCGCTGAAGAGGCGGATCGGCCATGGCCTCCTTGCGCGCGCGTCCGGCACTGAGCCCCTGGGCCCGGCGCCTGCCTTTCGAGCTGCTGGTGGCGCTGCGCTTCCTGCGCGAGGGGCGCATGCAGAGCGCCCTGATCCTGGCCGGCGTCACCGGCGGCGTGGCGGTGATCATCTTCCTGACGCAGCTGATCGATCAGCTGCAGGGCTCCATCATCGAGCGGGTGCTGGGTACCCAGCCGCACGTGGTGATCCGCGCGCCCGAGCCGCAGACCCGCCGCGTGCCGGCCGGCCCGCCGGAGCTGGCGGTGGCCGCGCGCGTGCAGCCGCGCGAGCAGCCGCTGCGGCCGGTGGATCAGTGGGAGCGGGTGGCGGCCCTGGCGGCGCGCACGCCGGGGGTGCTGGCGATCTCGCCGGTGGCCAGCGGCCCGGCGCTGGCGCTGCGCGGTCAGGGCAACCGCAGCGTGGCGCTGATCGGCATCGTGCCGGACGCCTACCGGCGCGTCGTGCGCATGGACGACAAGATGGTGCGCGGCCGCTTCGAGGTCAGCGGCACCGAGGCGCTGATCGGCGTCGAGCTGGCCGCCGACCTGGGCGTGGGCGTGGGCGACCGCATCCGTGTCGGCACCGCGGGCGGCCGCGGCGAGACGCTGACGGTGGCCGGCCTGTTCGACCTCGGCAACCGCGACCTCAACCGCCGCTGGGTGTTCGTGCCGCTGCGTCTGGCGCAGACGCTGCTGGAGGTGCCCGGCGGCGTCACGCAGCTGGAGCTGACGGTGCGCGACCTCTTCGGCGCCGAGGCGGTGGCCGCCGAGCTGCGCGCGCAGACCGGCCTGACGGTGGACTCCTGGATGCAGACCAACGCCGCGCTGCTGACGGCGCTGGCCAACCAGACGGTCTCCAACAACCTGATCCGCAGCTTCGTGGTCATCATCGTCGCGCTGGGCATTTCCAGCGTGCTGGTGGTCAGCGTGGTGCAGAAGCAGCGCGAGATCGGCATCCTGCGCGCGATGGGCGCCGGCCGGCGCCAGATCATGGCGGTGTTCCTGCTGCAGGGCGGCATCGTCGGGCTCGCCGGCTCGGCGCTGGGCACCACGCTGGCCTGGGGGCTGCTGGTGGTGTTCTCGCGCGTGTTCAAGAACCCGGGTGACGGCGGCGCGCTGTTCCAGCCCGAGCTCGACCCGCGGCTGGTGCTGCAGGCGGCGCTGGTGGCCTGCGCGGTGGGCCTGCTGGCGGCGTGGATCCCGGCGCGGCGCGCCGCGCGCATGGACCCGGTGCAGGCGATCCGCGCATGAGCACGGCCGGCCGCGACCACCCGGTGCTGGCGCTGCGCGGCATCCGCAAGCGCTACCAGATCGGCACGCCGGTGGAGACCGAGGTGCTGCACGGCATCGATCTGGAGCTGCAGCCGCACGAGTTCGTCGCGCTGACCGGCCCGTCCGGCTCCGGCAAGAGCACGCTGCTCAACGTCATCGGCCTGCTGGAGCGCGCCACCGAGGGGCGACTGCACATCGACGGGCACGACACCGCGGCGCTGACCGAGGCACAGCTGACGGCGCTGCGCGGGCGCACGATCGGCTTCGTGTTTCAGTACCACCACCTGCTGCCGGCCTTCACCGCGCTGGAAAACGTCCTGCTGCCGGTGCTGGCCGCGCACGGCTCGCTCACCGCCGACGACGAGGCGCGCGCCCGCGCGCTGCTGCAGCGCGTCGGCCTGGGCGAGGCGCTGGCCAAGCGGCCCGGGGAGCTGTCCGGCGGCATGCAGCAGCGCGTGGCCATCGCGCGCGCGCTGATCCTGCAGCCGCGCCTGATCCTGGCCGACGAGCCCACCGGCAACCTCGACACCGCCAGTGCCGACGCGGTGTTCGCGCTGCTGCGCGCCTTCAACCGCGACCATGGCAGCGCCTGCCTGATCGTCACGCACGACCCGCGCCTGGCGGCGCGCTGCGACCGCGTCGTCGAACTGGTGGACGGCCGCATCGTCGCCGACCGCCGCGTGGACGCGGCGGAATGAGGCGGCGCGCCCCGCAGCCGGCGCTTCAGCGCTGCAGCGCCACCGCGACGAACGCCGCCGCCAGCGCCAGCGCGTGCAGCAAAGCCGCGGCGATGGTCAGACCGATGGCCGGCCGCAACGCCGTCACCGGCTCGCCGCGCGCGACGAAGCACCACAGCCGCGCCGCCGCCGCCAGCGACAGCGGCGCCGAGGCCAGCCCCCACCAGGCGGTGGTGGGCGGGATCAGCGCGCGCCACGCCACCAGCAGCGCGCCGTGCGCCAGCAGCGCCAGCGCCGTGTAGGCCGCCGCCACGCCCGCCGGCCCGAGCCGCACCGCCAGCGTGCGCTTGGCCACGCGCGCATCGAACGGCGCGTCCGGCACGCCGTTGATCAGCAGGATGTTGGCCACCAGCAGCGCAAACGGCACGGCGCTGACCGCCGGCACCAGGTGCCAGGCGCCGCGCTGCGTGGCATCGGCGCCGACCACGATCAGCCACCATGCCGCCGCCACGGCGAGCTCGCCCAGGCCGCGCGCCATCAGCCGCAGCGGTGGCGCCGAGTAGGCCCAGCCGAGCAGCAGCCCGGCCAGCCCGATGACGACCAGCACCCCGCCGGCCTGCAGCGCCAGCCACAGCCCGCCCAGCACCACCAGCGTCGCCAGCGCCAGCGCCAGCCGGCGCGCGTCGGCGGCGCTGGCCTGGCCCTGCTGGATGACGCGCGAGCCGCCGGTGAACGGCGCCAGCGGCGCGGGGTTGAGCGCATCGGCACCGCTGACGGCGTCGTGATGGTCGTTCCACGCGTTGGCCGCCGCGTGCGCCAGCAGCGCCAGCGCCAGCGCCACCGCCGCGCGCAGCGCATCGAAGCCGCAGCCGCATGCCGCCGCCATCGCGCTGCCGAGCAGCACCCCGGCCACCGTCACCCACAGGAAGCCCGGCCGCACCAGACGCCAGGCGGCCGCGGGTGCCAGGGGGCGCGGCGGCGGCGCGGCCGGCGCGACGGCGTCGGAAGAAGGTTGCCTCATCGCCCCTCACTATACGCCGCCGGTTGCCGCGCGTATGATGCGCGCGGTGTTGACGTTGACGTCAACGTCAATCGGGGCCAGGCCCCCGCATCCGGACACGCGATGGGCAAGACCACCACCTACACGATCGGCGACCTGGCGCGCGAGTTCGACCTGACGACGCGCGCGATCCGCTTCTACGAGGACATGGGGCTGCTGCAGCCGCGCCGGCAGGGGCGGCAGCGCGTCTACTCCGCGCGCGACCGCACGCGCCTGAAGCTGGTGCTGCGCGCCAAGCGCCTGGGCCTGAGCCTGACCGAGGCCAAGGAGCTGATCGACATGTACGACAGCCCGCGCGACACCGGGCCGCAGCTGCGCAAGTTCCTGGAAGTGCTGGCCGTGCACCGGCGCCAGATCGAGGAGCAGATGGCCGACCTGCAGGCCACGCTCGACGAGATCAAGGCGCACGAGAAGGAGGCGCGCACCTTGCTGGCCCGCCTGGGCGACGGGGCGACCGCGCCCGAAAAGGCGGCATAATTGACGTTTACGTAAACGTCAATTCATTCAGGAGACGACCCATGACCCACCTGCCCGGTCTCGATTTCCAGCTCGGTGACGACGTCGAGGCGCTGCGCGATGCGGTGCGCGCCTTCGCCCAGGCCGAGATCGCCCCGCGGGCCGCGGAGATCGACCGCACCGACCAGTTCCCGATGGACCTGTGGCCCAAGCTGGGCGAGCTGGGCGTGCTCGGCATCACGGTGGAGGAGGAGTACGGCGGCGCCGGCATGGGGTATCTGGCGCACATGATCGCGATGGAGGAGATCAGCCGCGCCAGCGCCTCGGTGGGCCTGTCGTACGGCGCGCACTCCAACCTGTGCGTCAACCAGATCCGCCGCAACGGCACCGAGGCGCAGAAGCGCAAGTACCTGCCCAGGCTGATCAGCGGCGAGCACGTCGGCGCGCTGGCGATGAGCGAGCCCGGCGCCGGCTCCGACGTGGTGAGCATGAAGCTGCGCGCCGAGGACAAGGGCGGCTATTATCTGCTCAACGGCAGCAAGATGTGGATCACCAACGGCCCCGACGCCGACGTGCTGGTGGTCTACGCCAAGACCGAGCCGGAGCTGGGCGCGCGCGGCATCACCGCCTTCCTGATCGAGAAGGGCATGAAGGGCTTCTCGGTGGCGCAGAAGCTCGACAAGCTGGGCATGCGCGGCAGCCACACCGGCGAGCTGGTGTTCCAGAACGTCGAGGTGCCGGCCGACAACATCCTCGGCGGTCTCAACAACGGCGTCAAGGTGCTGATGAGCGGGCTGGACTACGAGCGCGCGGTGCTGGCCGCCGGGCCCGTGGGCATCATGCAGGCGGTGATGGACAACGTCATCCCCTACATCCACGAGCGCAAGCAGTTCGGCCAGAGCATCGGCGAGTTCCAGCTGATCCAGGGCAAGGTGGCCGACATGTACACCACGCTGCAGGCGGCGCGCTCGTTCCTCTACACCGTCGGCAAGAACCTGGACCGGCTGGGCGCGGCGCACGTGCGCCAGGTGCGCAAGGACTGCGCCAGCGTGATCCTCTGGTGTGCCGAGGCCGCCACCCGGATGGCCGGCGACGGCATCCAGATCTTCGGCGGCAACGGCTACATCAACGACTACCCGCTCGGTCGCCTGTGGCGCGACGCCAAGCTGTACGAGATCGGTGCCGGCACCAGCGAGATCCGCCGCATGCTGATCGGCCGCGAGCTGTTTGCGGAGACCGCCTGATGCCGTGGCGCGCCCTGCTGGAGCGCAACCGTGCCTGGGCCGCGCGCGTGCAGGCCGAGCGCCCCGGCTTCTTCAGCGCGCTGGCGCGCCAGCAGTCGCCGCGCTACATGTGGATCGGCTGCTCCGACAGCCGCGTGCCGGCCAACCAGATCACCGGGCTGGAGCCGGGCGAGGTGTTCGTGCACCGCAACGTGGCCAACGTGGTGGTGCCCACCGATCTCAACTGCCTCTCGGCGGTGCAGTACGCGGTGGACGTGCTGCGCGTGGAGCACCTGATGGTGGTGGGGCACTACGGCTGCGGTGGCGTGCAGGCGGCGCTGCAGGGGCTGCGCGTCGGCCTGGCGGACAACTGGCTGCGCCACGTGCGCGACGTGGCCGAGCGCCACGCCGCGGCGCTGGCGGCGCTGCCGGAGCAGGCGCGGCTGGACGCGCTGTGCGAGTACAACGTCATCGAGCAGGTGCGCCACGTGGCGCAGTCCACCGTGCTGCAGGACGCCTGGGCGCGCGGGCAGGCGGTGACGGTGCACGGCTGGGTCTACGGTCTGCACGACGGCCTGCTGCACGACCTGGGGACCTCGGTGGACGGGCCGGCCCGCATCGACGCGGTATATGCTCAGGCCTGCGCCGCGGTGGCGCGGCGGCGCGCGCCGTCGGCCGCCGGCGCCGCGTCCTGAATTCCCGACGAGCGATCCGCCCATGCTGCTGCAACGCATCGACTCCAACGTGGCCTACGGCATCGCGCGCGCGATGATCGACGGCTTCAACCGGCACTACCGGCTGTTTCGCGCCGAGTCGGCGCGCGCCAAGCACCGCTTCGAGACGGCGGACTGGGCCGGCCAGCAGCGCGCGCAGCGCGAGCGCATCGAGTTCTATGACCTGCGCGTCAAGGAGTGCGTCACGCGGCTGGAGCGCGAATTCCAGGCCTCGCGGCAGCCGATGGAGGTCTGGCAGCAGGCCAAGCTGCTCTACATCGGCATGCTGGTCGACCACCGCCAGCCGGAGCTCGCGGAGACCTTCTTCAACTCGGTCACGACCAAGATCCTGCACCGCAGCTACTTCCAGAACGACTTCATCTTCGTGCGGCCGGCCATCAGCACCGAGTACATCGAGCCGGAGGACCCGTCCGCGCACACCACGTACCGCAGCTATTACCCGCAAAGCCTGGAGGAGCTGCGCCCGGTGCTGCAGCGCATGGTGGAGGACTTCGGCCTGCGCGTGCCGTTCGAGGATCTGGCGCGCGACGTGGCCGACGTGCACGCCGCGCTGCTGCCGCTGTTCGACCACAGCCGCCTGCGCCCCAACTTCCAGATCCAGGTGCTCGACAGCCTGTTCTACCGCAACAAGGGGGCGTACGCGGTCGGAAAGCTGATCAACGGCTTCCAGGAGGTGCCGTTTGCGCTGCCGATCCTGCACAACGACCGCGGGCAGCTGGTCATCGACGCCCTGCTGCACGGCGAAGACGACCTGCTGATGCTGTTCTCGTTCGCGCGCGCCTACTTCATGGTCGACATGGAGGTGCCCAGCGCCTACGTGCAGTTCCTGCGCAGCATGATGCCGAGAAAGCCGCGCGCCGAGTTCTACAACGCGCTCGGGCTGGCCAAGCAGGGCAAGACGCTCTTCTACCGCGACTTCCTCTACCACATGCGGCACAGCACGGACAAGTTCCGCATCGCGCCCGGCATCAAGGGCATGGTGATGCTGGTGTTCGACCTGCCGAGCTTTCCGTTCGTCTTCAAGGTCATCAAGGACCGCTTCCCGCCGCAGAAGGACATCACGCCCGAGCAGGTGCGCGCCAAGTATCAGCTGGTCAAGCAGCACGACCGCGCCGGCCGCATGGCCGACACGCTGGAGTTCTCGGAGGTCGGGTTCCCGCGCGCGCGCTTCACCGACGAGCTGATCGAGGAGATCCTGCGCGAGGCGCCCAGCCAGATCGAGATCGGCGACCGCAACGGCGACGGCAACGTCGAGGTCGTGCTCAAGCACGTCTACATCGAGCGGCGCATGATCCCGCTCAACCTCTACCTGCAGGAGTGCTTCGATGCGCTGCAGCAGGATCCCAACGACCAGCGCGCGCGCCAGCAGCTGGAGCACGCCGTCATCGAGTACGGCAACGCGATCAAGGACCTGGTGGCGGCCAACATCTTCCCCGGCGACATGCTGTGGAAGAACTTCGGCATCACGCGCCACGGCAAGGTGGTGTTCTACGACTACGACGAGATCGAATACATCACCGACTGCAACTTCCGGCGCGTGCCGCCGCCCCGCCACGAGGACGACGAGATGAGCGGCGAGATCTGGTACAGCGTCGGCCCGCACGACGTCTTTCCGGAGACTTTCGGTCCGTTCCTGCTGTCCAACCCGCTGGTGCGCGAGATCTTCATGCGCCACCACGCCGACCTGCTCGACGTCGACTTCTGGCTGGCGCACCAGCAGCGGCTGCGTGCCGGCCACGTGCACGACATCTTCCCGTACGAGCAGTCGCGCCGCTTCTCGACCAAGCGCGCCGTGGTGCTGAGCCCGACGGCCGAGTCCGCCAGCGGCGCGGCCGCCCCCTCTCCACCCCCCCTGGACGGCGCGGCGCTGGTGGCCGCCTCGTCCACCTTTTCCTCTGCAGAAGGAGTCACCGCATGAGCACCGCTACCGATCCCGTGGTCATCGTCGGCGCCGCGCGCACGCCGATGGGTTCGTTCCAGGGCGACTTCGCCGCGCTGGCTGCGCACGACCTGGGCGCCGCCGCCATCCGTGCCGCCGTCGAGCGCGCCGGCGTCGCGCCCGAGCTGGTCGACGAAGTCCTGATGGGCAACTGCCTGATGGCCGGCCAGGGCCAGGCCCCGGCGCGCCAGGCGGCGCTCAAGGCCGGCCTGCCCAAGAGCGCCGGCGCCGTGACGCTGTCCAAGATGTGCGGCTCGGGCATGCGCGCGGCGATGTTCGCGCATGACATGCTGCTGGCCGGCAGCGCGCAGGTGATGGTGGCCGGCGGCATGGAGAGCATGACCAACGCGCCGTACCTGCTGCTCAAGGGCCGCGGCGGCTACCGCATGGGGCACGACCGCGTCTTCGACCACATGATGCTCGATGGTCTGGAGGACGCCTACGAGCCCGGCCGCAGCATGGGCACCTTCGGCGAGGACTGCGCCGCCAAGTACCAGTTCACGCGCGAGCAGCAGGATGCCTTCGCCACCGAAAGCGTCAAGCGCGCGCAGCGCGCCGTGGCCGACGGCAGCTTCGCCGCCGAGATCACGCCGGTGACGGTGAAGGACAGGAGCGGCGAGCGCGTGGTGGCCACCGACGAGGGGCCGGGCAAGATCAAGCTGGACAAGATCCCGCAACTGAAGCCCGCGTTCAAGAAGGACGGCACGATCACGGCGGCCTCCAGCTCCTCGATCAACGACGGCGCGGCGGCCCTGGTGCTGATGCGTGCCTCCACCGCCGAGCGGCTGGGCTGCACGCCGCTGGCGCGCATCGTCGGCCACGCCACGCACGCGCAGGAGCCCAACTGGTTCACCACCGCGCCGGTGGGCGCCACGCGCAAGCTGCTGGCCAAGGTCGGCTGGCAGGTGTCCGACGTGCAGCTGTGGGAGGTCAACGAGGCGTTTGCCGTGGTGCCGATGGCGCTGATGACCGAGCTGGGCGTGGCCCATGACATCGTCAACGTCAACGGCGGCGCCTGCGCGCTGGGCCACCCGATCGGCGCCAGCGGCGCGCGCATCATGGTCACGCTGATGCACGCGCTGAAGGCGCGCGGCCTGAAGCGCGGCGTGGCCACGCTGTGCATCGGCGGCGGCGAAGGCACCGCGATCGCGCTGGAGATGCTCTGATGCGCGCGGCGGCGCGGCGCCGGGCCTCAGCCCAGCAGGGCCGACAGTGGGCCGCGCCAGCCGACGCTCGTCAGTTCCGCCTCGGCCTGCACCCCCTCGACGACATGGTGCTCGAAGCGCCCTTCAGCGTTGCGGCGGAACACCTCCAGACGCAGCCGCGCAGGGTCGAGCAGCGCATACTCGCGCACGCTGGGCAGTCGCTGCAGGCTGAGGAACTTCTCCCCGCGGTCGTAGGCTGCCGTCGAGGGCGACAGCACCTCCAGCACCAGGACGGGGGCGCGCAACGCTGTGGCATCCGGGTCGTCCAGGTCCTGCGGATCGCAGGTGACGACCACGTCGGGATAAAACCAGTGCTGCGCCGCCTCCACCGCCACCCGCACGTCGCTGACGAAGACCTGGCAAGGGGTATCCTGCAGGTGTCGCTGCAGCGTCATCGCGGCGGCCAGCGTGGCGCGGTTGTGCCGCAGCGAGCCACCCGTCATCGCATACACCTCGCCGCGCCAGAAGTCGTGGCGCAGCGGCTGCGCGCTTTCCCAGCGCAGGTATTCGTCGAGGCTCAAGCGGGCGGGTTCAGCTTGGCCCATGGGGGCTCCAGTCAAGTTAGGGACGTAGCGACTTATCGTAGTGGATCGACGCCGGCGGCGCCAGCAGGGCGTGCCGGGTCGAGCCGGACGTGCGGCGCGATACCGCCCGGAACCCATCGAGACGAGGAAGACGAACGATGCTGCTGAACGACGACCAGCGCATGATCCGTGAGGCGGTGCGCGCGTTCGCGCGCGAGCGGCTGTGGCCGCACGCCGCGCAGTGGGACCGCGACCACACCTTCCCGCGCGAGGCGCACCGCGGGTTGGCGCAGCTGGGCTGCTACGGCGTGTGCGTGCCGCCGGAGTACGGCGGCGCCGGGCTGGATTACCTGAGCCTGGCGCTGGTGCTGGAGGAGATCGCCGCCGGGGATGGGGGCACCAGCACCGCCATCAGCGTCAACAACTGCCCGGTGTGCGCCATCCTGCTGCGCTACGGCAGCGAGGCGCAGAAGCGCCGCTGGCTCACGCCGCTGGCGCGCGGCGAGATGCTGGGGGCGTTTTGCCTGACCGAGCCGCACGTCGGCTCGGACGCCGCGGCGCTGCGCACCACCGCGCGGCGCGACGGCGACGGCTACGTGCTCGACGGCGTCAAGCAGTTCATCACCAGCGGCAAGAACGGGCAGGTCGCCATCGTCATCGCCGTCACCGACAAGGCCGCCGGCAAGCGCGGCATGAGCGCGTTTCTGGTGCCCACCGACACGCCCGGCTACATCGTCGAGCGGCTGGAGGACAAGGTCGGCCAGCACTCCAGCGACACGGCGCAGATCCGCTTCGAGGGCTGCCGCATCCCGGCGGAAAACCGCATCGGCGAGGAGGGCGAGGGCTACAAAATAGCCCTTTCGGCGCTGGAGGGCGGGCGCATCGGCATTGCGGCACAGAGCGTCGGCATGGCGCGCAGCGCGCTGGAGGTGGCGATCGACTACGCCAAGCAGCGCGAGAGCTTCGGCAAGCCGATCTTCGAGCACCAGGCGGTGGGTTTTCGCCTGGCCGAGGCGGCGGCGCGGCTGGAGGCGGCGCGGCAGCTCACCTGGCACGCCGCCGCGCTGCGCGACGCCGGCCAGCCGTGCCTGAAGGAGGCGGCGATGGCCAAGCTGATCGCCAGCGAAACGGCCGAGTGGGTCTGCTCGGTGGCGATCCAGACGCTGGGCGGCTACGGTTACGTGCGCGACTTTCCGGTCGAGCGCATCTGGCGCGACGTGCGCGTCTGCCAGATCTACGAGGGCACCAGCGACGTGCAGAAGATCCTGATCCAGCGCGCGCTCTGACGCGCGCGCCTGCGGCGGCGGTGCCGTCGCCGGGGCGCGGCGTATGATAGGCGCGCCATGAACATCATCATCTTCGGCGCCGGACGCGTGGGCGAGAGCGTCGCCGAGAGCCTGGTGTCCGAGCAGAACGACATCACGGTGATCGACCAGGACCCGGCGCGCGTGCGGGCGCTGGAGGAGCGGCTGGACCTGCGCGGCGTCGTCGGCAACGGCATCCAGCCCTCGGTGCTGGCCGAGGCCGGGGCCAAGGACGCCGACATGCTGATCGCGTGCGCGGCGCTGGACGAGTCCAACCTGGTGGTCTGCAAGGTCGCGCACGACGTCTTCCAGGTGCCCACCACGATCGCGCGCCTGCGCTCGCCGGAGTTCGAGGAGGGCAGCGAGCTGCTCGGCAAGAGCGGCTTCGCGGTCGATCACGTGATCTGCCCGGAAGAGTCGGTGATGCGCTACATCCACCAGCTCATCGACTACCCGGAGGCGCTGCAGGTGCTGGAGTTCGCCGACGGGCGCGTGTGCCTGATCGCGGTGCGCGCCACCGCCGGCAGCGCGCTGGTCGGGCACACCATCGGCGAATTCCGCCGCCTGGTGCCGGACGTGGAGATGCGCGTGGTGGCGCTGTACCGGCTCGACGCCGAGATGGATCCCGGCCCCTCCACGCGCATCCTGCCCGGCGACGAGGTGTTCATCCTGGCGGCCAACGACCAGATCCGCCAGGTGCTGGCGGCGCTGCACGCGCGTGACAAGCCGGTGCAGCGTGTCATGATCGCCGGCGGCGGCAAGGTCGGCCTGCGGCTGGCGCGCTCGCTGGTCGGGCAGTGCCAGGTCAAGATCGTCGAAGCCAGCGCCAAGCGCTGCGAGTACCTGGCCAGCCAGCTGCCCTCCAGCACGCTGGTGCTGCACGGCGACTGCACCGACGAGGCGCTGCTGGAGGAGGAAAACGTCGCCGAGATGGACCTGTTCCTCGCGCTGACCAGCGACGACGAGGACAACATCATGGCGGCGATGCTGGCCAAGCGGCTCGGCGCGCGGCGCGTGCTGGCGCTGATCAACCGCCGCGCCTACGCCGAGATGATGCAGGGCAGCGCGATCGACATCGCGGTGTCGCCCGCGCAGACGGTGATCGGCGAGCTGCTGGCGCACGTGCGCCGCGGCGACGTGGTGGCGGTGCACAGCCTGCGCCGCGGCGCCGCCGAGGCGCTGGAGGGCGTGGCGCGCGGCGACGTCAAGAGCTCGCGCCTGGTGGGCCGGCGCGTCGAGGAGGTCAAGCTGCCGCCCGGGGCGCGCATCGGCGCCATCGTGCGCGGCGAAGGCCCCGATGCCGCGGTGCTGATGCCGCATCACGACACGCTGATCCAGGCCGACGACCACATCGTCATCTTCATCCCCAACAAGCGCCTGGTGCGCGAGGTCGAAAAGCTGTTCCAGGTCGGGGCGACCTTCTTCGGCTGAACCCCGCAGGCCGACGCCATGCCGTTCGTCCGCATCGCGCCCATCCTTGGCGTCGTCGTGATGGTGTTCGCGCTGGCGATGCTGGTGCCGCTGGCGGTGGCGCTGGGGATGCAGGATGGCACCGCCGCGGTGTGGGGCGCGCCGATGGGGCTGGCGCTGCTGGCCGGTGCGGCGGTGTGGGGACTGGGGCGACGCGCGGTGGGGGCGGAGCCGGATCTGCAGCCGCGCGACGGCATGCTGCTGGTGGTGCTGGCGTGGACGGTGCTGCCGGCCATCGCCACCGTGCCGCTGCTGCTGTTCTACCGCCAGCACGGCGGGGCGCTGACGTTCACGCAGGCCTACTTCGAGACCGTCTCGGCGCTGACCACCACCGGCGCCACCGTGCTGACCGGGCTGGACGCGCTGCCGGCCTCGATCAACCTCTGGCGCGGCCTGCTGCAGTGGCTGGGCGGCATGGGCATCCTGGTGCTGGCGGTGGCGATCCTGCCGATGCTGGGGGTGGGCGGGCAGCTGCTGCGCGCCGAGGCCACCGGCCCGATGAAGGACACGCGCCTGACGCCGCGCATCGAGGAGACCGCCAAGGGCCTCTGGAGCGTCTATGCGGTGATTTCGCTGGTCTGCCTGCTGGCCTACCGCTGGGGCGGCATGTCGTGGCTGGACGCCTGGATCCACATGTTCACGACGATGAGCCTGGGCGGCATGTCGTCGCACGATGCGAGCTTTGCGCACTTCAACTCGCCGCGGCTGGAGTGGATCGCCACCTTCTTCATGCTGGTGGCCAGCGGCAGCTTCGCGCTGTACTTCGCGGCGCTGGTCAAGCGCAGCCCGGCGCGCGTCTGGCGTGACGCCGAATGGCGCGGCACCTGGCTGCTGATGATCGGCTCCAGCCTCTTCATCGCCTGGCTGCTCGTGCAGCGCGGTGTCGTGACCGAGCCGGCCGAGGCGCTGCGGCTGGCGGCGTTCAACGTCGTTTCGGTGGCTTCCACCACCGGCTACGCCAGCACCGATTACCTGCAGTGGCCGGTGTTTGCGCCGATCTGGATGCTGCTGCTGTCCGGGGTGGCCACCAGCGCCGGCTCCACCGGCGCCGGCATCAAGATGGTGCGGCTGCTGATTCTGCTGAAGCTGGCGCGGCGCGAGCTGACGCGCATCATCCACCCGCGCGTGGTCAGCCCGGTCACGCTGGGCGGACGCGCGGTGGGAGCGGACGTGGTCTACGCGGTGCTGGCCTTCATGCTGGTCTACGGCGGCACGATCGCCGTGCTGACGATGGCGCTGCTGCTGACCGACATGCCGTTCGACACCGCCTTTTCGGCCATCGTCGCCAGCGTCAACAACCTCGGGCCGGGGCTCGGCGAGGTGGGGCCGGCGGGCAACTTCGCGGGGCTGACGGCGCCGCAGCTGTGGCTGTGCACGCTGGCGATGCTGATGGGACGGCTGGAGATGCTGGCGCTGCTGGTGCTGTTCACGCCGGGTTACTGGCGCAAGTGAGGGAAGGGGCCATGGGCACGCTCGGACCGACGCTGTACGTCTTTTCGCACGTGCTGATGGCGTTCGCGCTGGCGTTCGCGGTGCCGATGGGCTGGGCCTGGTTCCACGATGACGTCACGTACGAGCTGCAATGGGCGCAGGCGGCCGGGCTGACGCTGGTCAGCGGGGCGCTGCTGTGGCTGCTGACGCGGCGCCAGCGGCGGGAACTGGCCACGCGCGACGGCTTTCTGCTGGTCAACCTGGTGTGGCTGGTGCTGCCGGCCTACGCGGCGCTGCCGCTGAAGTGGATGGTGCCGGGCATCACCTGGCACCACGCCTACTTCGAGGCGATGAGCGCGCTGACCGCCACCGGCGCCACCGCGCTGTCGGGGCTGGAGCGGCTGCCGGTGTCGGTCAACGTCTGGCGCTGCTTCCTGCAGTACGTGGGGGGGCTGGGCGTGATGCTGCTGGTGGTGGCGGTGCTGCCGATGCTGGGGCTGGGCGGCATGCAGCTCTACAAGGCCGAGACGCCCGGCCCGATGAAGGACCAGAAGCTCACCCCGCGCATCGCCGAGACCGCGCGTGGGCTGTGGGGGGTGTATTTCGCCTTCTCGCTCGCGTGCCTGCTGGCCTACCGCTGGGCCGGCATGAGCTGGGCGGATGCCTTCATGCACATGTGCACGACGATGGGGCTGGCGGGCTTCTCGTCGTACGACGCCAGCCTGGGGGCGTTCCAGTCGCCGGCGGTGGAATGGGTGGCGGTGGTGTTCATGGCGCTGGCCGGCATCAGCTTCCTGCGCTATTTCATGGTGCTGCGCGGCCTGACGCTCAGGCCCCTGTGGGCCGACCGCGAGATCCGCACCTATGCCGCCGTGCTGCTGGCGGCCACCGCCTGGGTGGCCGGCATGCTGGCGGTGGAAGGGGTGTACGCGGACTTCCCGACTGCGCTGCGGATGGCGGCGTTTCACGTGCTGTCGCTGGCCACCACCACCGGCTACGCCACCACCGACTACCTGCAGTGGCCCCCGTTCATTCCGGTGTTCCTGCTGTTCCTCGGCATGTTCGTCTCGTGCGCCGGCTCCACCGGGGGCGGCATCAAGATGGTGCGCATGGTGCTGCTGATCAAGCAGGCGCGCCGCGAGCTCGTGCGCATCCTGCACCCGCACGTGGTCAACCCCGTCACCCTGGGCGGACAGGCGGTGCCGGCGGCGGTGATGAACGGGGTGCTCGGCTTCATGCTGATCTACGGCGCGGTCACCGTCGGGCTGGCGTTCCTGCTGCTGCTGTCGGGGCTGGACGTGGTGACGGCGTTCTCGGCGGTGATCGCCACCGTCAACAACATCGGCCCGGGCCTGGGCGAGGTCGGGCCGGCCGGCAACTACGGGGGGCTCACGCCGTTTCAGCTCTGGGTGCTGAGCTTCGCGATGCTGCTCGGGCGTCTGGAGCTGCTGAGTGTGCTGGTGCTGTTCACGCGCGCATTTTGGCGCCGCTGAACGGCGCCGCAAGCGGCCCGACCCAGGGGCGCAAGGTCAGGCGGTGGCGGTGGCGGCGCAAACTTGCTCGGCGGTCATCGCGTCCCAGCACTTGAGCGCCTCGGCCGCATACATCAGCGCCGGGCCGCCGCCCATGTAGGTGCAGATCGTCAGCAGCTCCTCCAGCTCCTGGCGCGTGCCGCCGAGCTTGATCAGCGCGCGCACGTGGTAGCCGATGCAGCCGGAGCAGCGCTGCGTGATGCCGATGGCCAGCGCGATCAGCTCCTTGTGCTTGGCGCTGATGGCGCCGTCGGCCATCGAGGCCTGCGCCAGCTGGGAGAAACCGCGCATCGCCTCGGGCTGGGCCTTGCGCAGCTGGTTGAGCTGGGCGCTGATGTCGCAGATCAGGTCGTTGTGGTCGACGATGGGCATCGCGGGCTCCTGCAAGCGGATGATGAGGCCGGCAGGATACCCATATGGGTATCAACCGGGGTTGACCGGGATCAAGGACGCACGCCGCGCGGGCGTTCAGTGCCGTGGGGCGGTGGCCGGGCGCGGCGTGTCCGCCACGCCGGGGCGGCCGGCGGCCTTCCAGCCCTCCAGCCCGCCCTGCAGCACGCGCACGTTGTCCCAGCCGGCCAGCCGCAGGGCGAACGCCGCCTGCGCCGACAGCGAGCCGGTGTTGCAGTACAGCAGCACCGGGCGGTCGCGCGGGATGCGGGCGCGCTCGGCGATCACGCGGCGCCACTCGATGTGGATCGCCCCGGGGATGTGCTCACGGGCGTACTGGCCGGCGTCGCGCGCGTCGATGAAGACGTAGCGCGGCCAGTCCTCGCGCGTGAGTTGTTCCGGAAACATCACCCCGCCGCCATAGTCGACGAAGTCGAGGTAGGACTCGAGCGCCTCCACCACCGCGGGGGCGGGCTCGGCGTGGGCGGCAGCCACGGCCAGCGTGGCGCTCAGCGCGGCCGCCAGGGCGCGCAGGGTCGGACGGCGGACGGACGTCGATCGCATGAGGCGCGAGCATATCAGCATGCACCGATATCGTCGCCGGCCGCGCGTCGCGCCCGCTCGCGCCACGCCGCCGGGCTGCAGCCGGTCCAGGCGCGAAACGCGCGCAGGAAGCTCTTGTCGCTGGCGTAGCCGACCGCGGCGGCGATGCGCTTGACCGGCCAGGTGGTGCGCAGCAGGTGCTGCTCGGCCAGCTCCTGCCGCACCCGCTCGCGCAGCGCGTGCAGGGTGGTGCCGGCGGCGGCCAGCTGGCGCTGCAGCGTGCGTGGCGAGACGTGCAGCAGCGCGGCCAGCTGCGCGGTGTCGGCGCCGGGCTGGGCACGCAGCGCCAGTCGCGCGCGCTCCAGCAGCAGGCGGTCGTGCCGGTAGGGGCGCACCATCAGCCGGATCGCCTGCGGCAGCATCGCGCGCAGCGCCGCCTCATCGCGCCGCAGCGGCTCGTCCAGCACCGCCGCGGCCAGCCGCGCCTCGGTGCGCGCGGCGTGGTAGCGCAGCCGCGCGCCCGGGAACAGCAGCGCGTGCACGTCGGCGTGCGCCGGCGGCGCAAAGGCCAGATCCAGCTCCAGCAGCGGCAGCCGCGCGTCGATCCACCACGCCGACAGCCCCAGCGCGTTGCGCAGCAGCGAGACGTGCGCGAACTCCCGCAGGATGGCGCGTTCGGCAACGTCCGCCAGGGCCGCGCCGGGCGCCACGCGCTCGTGCAGCGTCAGCCGCGCCACGGCGCCGTCGCGCTCGAGCGTCAGCACGACCTCGTCGGTCAGCAGCGCGTGGTGGCGGCACCAGCGCGCCAGCGCCACGCCCAGCGTTGGCGCGGTCAGCGAGGCGCGCGCCAGCATGCCGTAGCTGCCCCACGGCAGCCGGCGGGTGAACCAGCCCAGCGCCTCGTCGTCCAGCTCGCGCATGGCGCGCAGCGCCAGCCGCTCGAACGGCAGGCTGGTCAGGCGTGCCTGCGCATCGAGCAGGTCGGCGCTGCCGAGGCCCGCCTCGCGCAGCGCCGCCGCGGGATCGGCGCCCCGCAGCCGGTAGCCGAGGGCGATCGCGCGCGCGAACGCCATCGGCGTGGCGGCCACCGGCGCGCGCCGGCGCGGCGGGCGTTGCGGATCGGGCGACATGGTTGGCGCATTATGCAACCTCCGCGCCGGGCTGTCCCTCTGGTGCACGGGCGGCCCAGGCGCCACAATCCGGCGCACCATGAGCGTGCTGACCTCCCGACTCAACCCCCGTTCGGCGGACTTCCAGGCCAACGCCGCGGCGATGCGCGCCCTGGTGGACGACCTGCACGCGCGCATCGCGCAGGTGGCCCAGGGCGGCGGCGAGGCCGCGCGTGCCAGGCACGTGGCGCGCGGCAAGCTGCTGCCGCGCCAGCGCGTCGAGATGCTGCTCGACCCCGGCACGCCGTTTCTGGAGATCGCGCCGCTGGCGGCGCTGGGCATGTACGACGACGAGGCGCCGTGCGCCGGGCTGATCGCCGGCATCGGCCGCGTGGCCGGCGTCGAGTGCGTGATCGTCTGCAACGACGCCACCGTCAAGGGCGGCACCTACTACCCCATGACGGTGAAGAAGCACCTGCGCGCGCAGGAGATCGCGCAGGCCAACCGCCTGCCCTGCATCTACCTGGTCGATTCGGGCGGGGCCAACCTGCCCAACCAGGACGAGGTGTTTCCGGACCGCGACCACTTCGGGCGCATCTTCTACAACCAGGCCAACATGAGCGCGCAGGGCATCGCGCAGATCGCGGTGGTCATGGGCTCGTGCACGGCGGGCGGGGCCTACGTGCCGGCGATGAGCGACGAGACCATCATCGTCAAGAACCAGGGCACGATCTTCCTCGGCGGCCCGCCGCTGGTGAAGGCCGCCACCGGCGAGGTGGTCAGTGCCGAGGATCTGGGCGGCGGCGACGTGCACACGCGCCTGTCGGGCGTGGCCGACCATCTGGCCGAAAACGACCTGCACGCGCTGGCGCTGGCGCGCGAGGCGGTGGCGCGGCTCAACCGCCGCAAGGACTGGCCGGTGGCGCGCCGGGCGCCGCGCGCGCCGCTGTACCCGGCCGAGGAGCTCTACGGCGTCATCCCGACCGATGCGCGCAAGCCGTTCGACGTGCGCGAGATCATCGCGCGCCTGGTGGACGGCTCGGAGTTCCACGAGTTCAAGGCGCGCTACGGCACGACGCTGGTCACCGGCTTTGCGCACCTCGAGGGCATGCCGGTGGGCATCGTCGCCAACAACGGCATCCTGTTCGCCGAAAGCGCCGACAAGGGTGCGCACTTCATCGAGCTGTGCTGCCAGCGCAAGGTGCCGCTGGTGTTCCTGCAGAACATCACCGGCTTCATGGTGGGACGCAAGTATGAGAACGCCGGCATCGCGCGCGCCGGCGCCAAGATGGTGACGGCGGTGGCGTGCGCGCAGGTGCCCAAGTTCACCGTCATCATCGGCGGCAGCTTCGGCGCGGGCAACTACGGCATGTGCGGCCGGGCCTATTCACCACGCTTCCTGTGGATGTGGCCCAACGCCCGCATCAGCGTGATGGGCGGCGAGCAGGCGGCCTCGGTGCTGGCCACGATCCGCCGCGACGCCATCGAGGCCAAGGGCGGCACCTGGAGCGCCGAGGAGGAGGAGGCGTTCAAAGCCCCGATCCGCGCGCAGTACGAGCGCCAGGGCCACCCCTACTACGCCACCGCACGCCTGTGGGACGACGGGGTCATCGATCCGGCGGATACGCGCCGCGTGCTGGCGCTGGGCCTGTCGGCGGCGCTGAATGCCCCGATTCCGGACACGACGTTCGGCGTCTTCCGCATGTGAGGGAGGGGACGATGGCTGACCTGAACGTGACGGTTCGCGACGCGCGCGCCACGGTGACGCTGGCGCGTCCGCAGCTGCGCAACGCTTTCAACGACGAGCTGATCGCCGCGCTGACCGCGGCGTTCGCCGAACTGGGGGCGCGCGCCGACGTGCGCGTGATCGTGCTGGCTGCCGAGGGGCCGGCGTTCTGCGCCGGGGCGGACCTGAACTGGATGCGCCGCATGGCCGACTACGGCCGCGAGGAAAACCTGGCCGACGCCGGGCGGCTGGCGGCGATGCTGCGTACCCTCCACGCCTGCCCCAAGCCGACGATCGCGCGCGTGCACGGCGACGCCTACGCCGGCGGCGTGGGGCTGGTGGCGGCGTGCGACCTGGCGGTGGCGGCCGACACCGCGGGCTTCTGCCTGAGCGAAGTCAAGCTCGGGCTGATCCCCGCCACCATCGGGCCCTATGTGGTGCGCGCGATGGGGGCGCGCGCGGCGCGGCGCTACATGCTGACCGCCGAGCGCTTCGACGCCGCCGAGGCGCGCCGCATCGGCCTGGTGCACGAGGTGGTGCCGGCCGGGCAGCTGGACGAGCGCGTCGGCCAGCTCGCCGACCAGCTCGCCGCCAACGGGCCGCAGGCGCTGGCGGCGTGCAAGCGGCTGCTGGACGACGTGGCCGAGGCGGCGCTGGACGACGCGCTGGTGGCGCGCACCGTGCAGGCGATCGCCGACGTGCGCGCCAGCGCCGAGGGGCGCGAGGGCGTGCAGGCGTTTCTGAACAGGCGCCGGCCGGCCTGGCTGGCGACGACGTGAGACCGCGGCCGTCGCCGCGCCGCCCGTGGGGGGCGTGGCGGCCGGTATCGTCAAGGAAGGATGGCGGATGTTCGACAAGATCCTGATCGCCAACCGCGGCGAGATCGCCTGCCGCGTGGCGGCCACCGCGCGGCGGCTGGGCGTGCGCACCGTGGCGGTGTATTCCGAGGCCGATGCGGGGGCGCGCCACGTCGCCGCCTGTGACGAGGCGGTGCCGATCGGCGGCGCCGCGGCGCGCGACAGCTACCTGCGCTGGGAGCGCATCCTGGAGGCGGCGCGCGCCACGGGTGCGCAGGCCATTCACCCCGGCTACGGTTTCCTGAGCGAAAACGAAGCCTTCGCGCGCGCCTGCGCCGAGGCCGGACTGGTGTTCATCGGCCCGCCGCCGCAGGCCATCGCCGCCATGGGGCTGAAAGCCGAGGCCAAGCGTCTGATGGAAGCCGCCGGCGTGCCGCTGGTGCCGGGCTACCACGGCGCCGACCAGGATCCGCGCGTGCTGCGCGCCGAGGCCGAGCGCATCGGCTGGCCGGTGCTGATCAAGGCCAGCGCCGGCGGCGGCGGCAAGGGCATGCGCCGCGTGGACGGGCCGGGGGGCTTCGACGAGGCGCTGGCGGCCTGCCAGCGCGAGGCGCAGGCCGCGTTCGGCGACGCGGCGGTGCTGATCGAGCGCTACGTGCAGCGCCCGCGCCACGTCGAGATCCAGATCTTCGCCGACGCGCACGGCCACTGCGTGCACCTGTTCGAGCGCGACTGCTCGGTGCAGCGGCGCCACCAGAAGGTGCTGGAGGAGGCGCCGGCGCCGGGCCTGCCGCCGGAGCTGCGCGAGCGCATGGGGCTGGCGGCGGTGGCCGCGGCGCGCGCGGTGGGCTACGTCGGCGCCGGCACGGTGGAGTTCATCGTCGAGCAGCCGCTCGGCTACGACCACCCCGAGGCGCTGCGCTTCTACTTCATGGAGATGAACACGCGGCTGCAGGTCGAGCACCCGGTCACCGAGGCCATCACCGGGCTGGATCTGGTGGAGTGGCAGCTGCGCGTGGCCGCCGGCGAGCCGCTGCCGTGGTCGCAGCACGAGCTGACCTGCCGCGGGCACGCGATCGAAGCGCGCATCTGCGCCGAGGATCCGTCCAAGGGCTTCCTGCCCGCCACCGGCCGGTTGCAGGTGCTGCGCGCGCCGGCGCACGTGGCGTTCCGGGTCGGCGACGTGCGGCTGGACGCCGGCGTCGGCGAAGGCGACGTCATCAGCCCGCACTACGACTCGATGATCGCCAAGCTGATCGTGCGCGGCGACACGCGCCAGCAGGCGCTCAAGCGGCTGGATGAGGCGCTGGCGCGGCTGCACGTGGTCGGCGTGGCCAACAACGTCGCATTCCTGCGCCGCGTGGTGCGCAGCGACGCGTTCGCGCGGGCGCGGCTGGACACGGCGCTGATCGAGCGCGAGGCCGCGCAGCTGTTCGCCCAGCCGGGCCTGCGGCGCGAAGCGGCGCTCGCGGCGGCGGTGGCGCACGTGCTGCACGGCTGGCAGGCGCAGGCCGAGGCCGACCCCGATCCCTGGAGCGCGCGTGACGGCTTTGCCAGCCACGGCCGGCGCGAGCGCGCCCTGGCCTTGCAGTGGGGCGAGGAGACGGTGGCGGCGGCGCTGGTGTGGCCGCGCGGCGGTGCGGTGCGGCTGCGCCTCGGCACCGGCGCGGACGCCCCTGAGCACCCGCTGCGCTGGCGCGCCGACGACGGCGGCGCGTGGGCGCTGCGCGTCGGCTGGGGTGAGCTGGACCTGCGCGCCAGCGTCTACGCCGAGGGCGAGCGGCTGCACGTCTTCACGCCCGAAGGCCGCGACGTCGTGACCTGGATCGACGCGCTGGCGCACGCGGCGGATGCCGCCGGGCCCGAGGGCGGCCAGCTGACCGCGCCGATGCCCGGCAAGGTGGTGGCGTTGCTCGTGCAGCCGGGCCAGCGTGTCACCAGGGGACAGCCGCTGGCGGTGCTGGAGGCCATGAAGATGGAGCACACCATCGCCGCCCCGCGCGACGGGGTGGTCGAGGAGCTGCTCTACGCCCCCGGCGACCAGGTCGCCGAAGGTGCCGAGCTGCTGCGCCTGGCGGCGGAGGTGGCGGCGGGGTGATCGGGTGGTTCGATCAACGCGGCAGCTTGCAAAAACCCAACCTGTTGGGTTATCATGGCGAGCATCCGGCACGGTTCGTTGAGGCTGGTCGTGTATCCCAATGATCACGAGCCCCCCCATGCGCACGTGATCGGGGCCGGTTGGGAGGTCCGGGTGGCGCTGTCGTGCCCGCCCGGACTGCTGACCGTGGCGGGGCGGCCCAAGGCGGGCGAGGGCGCCGACGCCCTGCTGGCGGTCGAGGCGCGCTTGAGCGAACTGCGGCAACTGTGGAGTGAACTGCATGGGTGAGTCCCCCACGTGGCCCGACTGGGTCAAGGCCGAGCTCCGGCGGCTGCCCGAAGCTGAATCCGCTGGCCGGGCGCAGGTTGGCCACGACCCGCTGCGGGCCGTGGCGGCGCGCTACGACCGGCGCCATCGCCGGGTGGTCGTCGAGCTGGCCAACGGCTGCGTTTTCGCGTTCCCCGTGGATCTGGCGCAGGGGCTGGCCGGCGCGAAGGTCGCGGACTTGGCCGACATCGAGATCACGCCGCTGGGTACCGGCCTGCACTGGCCGCGCCTGAACACCGATCTGACCGTGGAGGGACTCCTGGCCGGGGTGTTCGGCGGGCGGGTCTGGATGCGGTCTCTCGCGGCGCGTGGCGGCCGCGTCACCTCGGCCGCCAAGGCCGCGGCGGCCCGGCGCAACGGCGCCAAGGGTGGCCGGCCGCGCAAGGCGGTCGCTTGAAAGGGGAAATCGGGAATGCCTGCCATGAAGCTGCCTGCCCGCGTGCGCATCGTCGACGTCAGCCCGCGCGACGGGCTGCAGAACGAGCGCCAGCCCGTGCCCACCGACGTCAAGGTCGAGCTCGTCCACCGCCTGCAGGCCGCCGGCGTGCAGGAGATCGAGGTCACCAGCTACGTCAGCCCGAAGTGGGTGCCGCAGATGGCGGACAACCACGCGGTGATGACGGGCCTGCAGCGCCGGCCGGGCGTGCGCTACGCCGTGCTGGTGCCGAACCTCAAAGGGCTGGAGGCGGCGCTGGCCGACCGGCCCGACGAGATCGTGGTGTTCGGCGCCGCCAGCGAGGCGTTCAGCCGCAAGAACATCAATTGCTCGATCGCCGAGAGCATCGAGCGCTTCGCCCCGGTGGTCGAGCAGGCGCGCGCCGCCGGGGTGGCGGTGCGCGGCGCGATCAGCTGCGCGGTCGGTTGTCCGTACGAGGGCGAGGTGGCGCCGGGGCGCGTCGGCGAGGTGGCGCGCCGCTTCAAGGCGATCGGCGTGCAGCGCGTGGACGTGGCCGACACCATCGGCGTGGGCACGCCGCTGAGGGTGCAGCGGGCGCTGGAGGCGGTGCTGGCGCACTACGACCTCGACCACGTCAGCGGCCATTTCCACGACACCTACGGCCAGGCGCTGGCCAACACGCTGGCGGCGCTGCAGCTGGGGGTGTGGAACTTCCAGTCCTCGGTCGCGGGGCTGGGCGGCTGCCCCTATGCGAAGGGCGCCACCGGCAACGTCGCCACCGAGGACGTGGTCTATCTGCTGCACGGCCTGGGCCTCGACACCGGCATCGATCTGGAGGCGCTGGCCGAGACCGGCGCCTGGATCAGCGAGCGGCTGGGCCGCCCGACCGGCTCGCGCGCCGGGCGCGCGCTGCTGGCCAGGCGCGCTTGCGTGGCCGAGGGAGGCTGAGATGGGCGGCGCGCAGGTCAAGCCGCTGCCCGAGGGGGTGCGCCGCGTCGCCGCCGCCTTGCAGGGCCACGGTGCCGGGCACGAGCCGGTGATGCTGGACGCCGCCGCGCGCACGGCGCAGCAGGCGGCCGATGCGCTGGGGGTGGCGTTGGGGCAGATCGCCAAGAGCATCGTCTTCCGCCGGCTGCCGGACGATGCGGCGGTGCTGGTCATCACCAGCGGCGACCGCCGCGTGGACGAGGCCAAGGTGGCCGCGCGGGTGTGCGGCCCGGGGCAGACACTGGCGCGGGCGGATGCGGCGTTCGTCAAGGCGGCGACGGGGTTCTCGATCGGCGGCGTGGCGCCGCTGGCGCACGCCCGCCCCCCGGTGATGCTGATCGACGCCGAGCTGTTCCGCTTCGACGTGATCTGGGCCGCGGCGGGACATCCGCATGCGGTGTTCCGGCTGACCCCGGCGGAGCTGCGGGCTTGGACCGGGGCCCCGGTGGCCGACGTCACCGCCCGCTAGCATGCACGCATGACGTCCCCGCCCCCGGATCGCCGGCGTCTGACGCTGGCCGAGGCGCTGCGCCGCCAGCCGGCCGGCGCGCCGGTGCCGTCACCGTGCGTCGGTGTCTGCCGCATCGACGACGCCACGGGCCTGTGCGCCGGCTGCTGGCGCACGCTGGACGAGATCGCCGCCTGGGGCGGCAGCGACGACGCCACCCGTCGCCGCATCTGGCAGGCGGTGGAGGCGCGGCAGGCCGCCGCCGCGCGCTGAAGGCCCGCCGCTGGCGCGGCGCGTGACCGGGGGGCTGGCGCCGCGGCCCGAAACCCGGGATGATTCGACCGGGCCGGCCCTTGTGTGGCGGCTGCCGCGCCGCCCTCATCGGCGCGGGCCGGGCGCCTCAGCGGCCGAGGCACATGCATGAAAATGCATAATCGTGACCAAAAGCCGGGGTTCGTCCCGCTTCAAGAGGATGTGGCATGAATCATGATGCATTGGAAGGCGCTGCGCGACCGCGTGGCGGGCGTCCGTTTCCCAAGGGGCGGACGCCGACGCCGCAGGCCCGCGCCACGGTGGCCCGGCTGTGCGCGGGACTCGAGCCGCGGCGCGACCTGCTGATCGAGCACCTGCACCGGCTGCAGGATGCGCTGGGCGGGCTCACGCGCGACGTGCTGGCGGCGCTGGCCGAGCGGCTGCGCCTGAGCCAGGCCGAGGTCTACGAGGTCGCCACCTTCTACCACCACTTCCGTGTGCTGGAGGAGGCCGAGGCGCCGCCGCGCGTGACGGTGCGCGTCTGCACCAGCCTGCCGTGCGCACTGGCCGGCGCCGAGGGGCTGCTGGCGCGCGTGCGCGCCGCGCTGGCCGCGGACGACGGCGTGGCGGTGGAGGCGGTGCCCTGCATCGGCCAATGCCACGCGGCGCCCGCGGCCTGCGTCGGCCGCCGGCAGGTGGCGCCGGCCGAGGAAGAGGCGGTGGTGGCGCTGGCCCGCGCCGGCGCGACCGCGCCACGCCGTGCCCCGGCGCACGGCGCGCCGCCGCAGCCGCACGACTACGCGCAGCTGGAGCGCCTGCTGCGCGGCGAGCTGCGCCCGATCGACGTGCTGCGCGAGCTGGAGGCCAGCGGCCTGCGCGGACTGGGCGGGGCGGGCTTTCCGGCCTGGCGCAAGTGGGCCACGGTTGCCGGCCAGCCGGGGCCGCGCCACGGCGTCGTCAACGTCGACGAGGGCGAGGTCGGCACCTTCAAGGACTGGCACCTGCTGGCGCACGACCCGCGCCCGGCGCTGGAGGGCATGCTCATCGCCGCCGCCGTGGTGGGCCTGCGCCACCTGTGGATCTACGTGCGCGACGAGTACCCGGACGTGCACGCGCTGCTGGAGGAGGAGCTGCGGGCGCTGCGCGAGCGCCTGGCCGTCTGGCAGCAGCGCCACCCGCATGCCTTCGGCGACCCGGACGCCCCCCGCCCGGACGGCACGCGCGCGCTGCTGCCGGCAGGCGGGCCGGCGATCGAGCTGCGCCGCGGCGCCGGCGCCTACGTCTGCGGCGAGGAGTCGGCGCTGATCGAGTCGCTCGAGGGCAAGCGCGGCCTGCCGCGCCTGCGCCCGCCGATCGTCGCCCAGCGCGGCGTCTTCGGCCGTCCGACGCTGGCGCACAACGTCGAGACGCTGGCGTGGCTGCCGACGCTGCTGCGTGACGGCGGCGCGGCCTGGGCGGCCGGCGGCGTGCGCGGCCGCTCCGGCTGGCGGCGCTACAGCGTCAGCGGCCGCGTGCGCCGGCCCGGCTGCTACCTGCGCCCGGCCGGCACCACGCTGCGCGAGCTGATCGAGGCCGCCGGCGGCATGGCCGACGGTCACGAGCTGTACGCCTTCCTGCCGGGCGGCGCCTCCGGCGGCATCCTGCCGGCGGCGCTGGCCGACGAGCCGCTGGACTTCGACACGCTGGCCGCGCACGGCGCCTTCGTCGGCTCGATGGCGGTGGTGGTGCTGTCGCAGGCCGACCGCGCGCGCGACGCCGCGGCGTCGCTGCTGCGCTTCTTCGCGCACGAATCCTGCGGCCAGTGCACGCCGTGCCGTGCCGGCACCGCGCAGGCGCTGGCGCTGCTGCAGGACGAGGTGTGGGACCGCGAGCGCCTGGCGGACCTGTCGCAGGTGATGCGCGAGGCCTCCATCTGCGGGCTGGGGCAGGCCGCGCCCAACCCGTTCGACAGCGTGCTGCGCTTCTTTTCGCATGAGGTGACGCGATGAACGCCCCCGCCGAGGCTGCCGCGATCGAGTTCACGCTGGACGGCCGCGCCGTCGCGGCCCGCCCGGGCGAGACGCTGTGGGACGTGGCGCGCCGCGTCGGCGTCGAGCTGCCGCACCTGTGCCACCGGCCGGGCCTGCCCCCGGCCGGCAACTGCCGCGCCTGCGTCGTCGAGGTGGCGGGCGAGCGCACGCTCGCGGCCTCGTGCTGCCGCGCGCCGCAGCCTGGCATGCAGGTGCGCACCGACAGCGAGCGCGCCGTGCGCGCCCGCCGCACGGTGCTGGAGCTGCTGCTGGCCGACGCGCCCGGCAGCGCGGAGCTGAAGCTGGACAGCGAGCTGGCCCACTGGGCGCAGCGCGCCGGGGCGGCGGCCGGCCGCTGGCCGGCGCGCGGGGCGGTGCAGGCGCACGCGGCGCCCGACGCCAGCCACCCGGCCTTCACCGTGCGGCTGGACGCCTGCATCCAGTGCACGCGCTGCGTGCGCGCCTGCCGCGACGTGCAGGGCAACGACGTGCTGGGCCTGGCCGGCCGCGGCGGCCACGCGCGCATCGTCTTCGACCAGGGCGACCGCGTGGCCGACAGCACCTGCGTGGCCTGCGGCGAGTGCGTGCAGGCCTGTCCGACCGGCGCGCTGGCGCCGGCCAACGGTGCCTACGCGCGCCGCGCCGAGCGCGTGGTGCGCTCGGTGTGCCCGTTCTGTGGCGTCGGCTGCGCGGTGGATCTGCACGTGCGCGGCGGACGGCTGGAGCGCGTCGACGGCGCCCCCGGGCCGGCCAACGACGGCCGGCTGTGCGTCAAGGGCCGCTTCGGCATGGACTACGTGCACCATCCGCAGCGCCTGACCACGCCGCTGATCCGCCGCGCCGACGCGCCCAAGGACCCGTCGCTGCTGACGCGCGGGCCGGACGGCCGCCCGGATCCCGCGGCGCTGCGGGCGCAGTTCCGCCCCGCCACGTGGGAGGAGGCGCTGGACGTCGCCGCCGCCGGGCTCGCCCGCGTGCGCGACGCCGCGCGCGCGCAGGGCCTGCGCGGCCGCGCGGTGCCGGTGGCGGGCTTCGGCTCGGCCAAGGGCAGCAACGAGGAGGCCTACCTGTTCCAGAAGCTGCTGCGCAGCGCCTTCGGCACGCACAACGTCGACCACTGCACGCGCCTGTGCCACGCCTCCAGCGTCGCGGCGCTGATGGAGGGCATCGGCAGCGGCGCGGTCAGCAACCCGGTGCGCGACTGCGCGCACGCCGACCTCATCCTGGTGATCGGCGCCAACCCGGTGCAGAACCACCCGGTGGCGGCCACCTGGATCAAGAACGCCGTGCGCCGCGGCGCGCGCCTGGTGCTGGCCGACCCGCGCCGCACCGAACTGGCGCGTCACGCCTGGCGCACGCTCACCTTCACCCCCGGCACCGACGTGGCGCTGCTCAACGCGCTGCTGCACGTCATCGTCACCGAGGGGCTGGTCGACGAGGCCTTCGTCGCGCAGCGCGTGCGCCCCGGCGACCTCGAGGCGCTGCGCGCGCACCTGCAGGCCTTCAGCCCGGAGGCGATGGCGCCGATCTGCGGCATCGACGCCGCCACGCTGCGCGAGGTGGCGCGCGCCTACGCCACGGCGCCGGCGGCGATGATCTTCTGGGGCATGGGGGTGGCGCAGCACGCCCACGGCACCGAAAACGCGCGCGCGCTGATCGCGCTGGCGCTGCTGACCGGCCAGATCGGCCGCCCCGGCACGGGGCTGCACCCGCTGCGCGGCCAGAACAACGTGCAGGGCGCCAGCGACGCCGGGCTGATTCCGATGGTGCTGCCGGACTACCGCCGGGTGGCCGACCCGGGCGCGCGCGCCGCCGCCGAGGCCGCCTGGGGCCTGCCGTCCGGCTTCCTGCCCGAGGAGCCCGGCCTGACGGTGGTGGAGATCCTCGACGCCGCCCACGAGGGCCGCATCCACGCGATGCTGATCCAGGGCGAAAACCCGGCGATGAGCGACCCCGACGCGGCGCACGCGCGCGCCGCGCTGGCGCGGCTGCAGCACCTGGTGGTGATCGACATCTTCCTGACCGAGACCGCGGCGCTGGCCGACGTGGTGCTGCCCGCCACCGCCTGGCCGGAGAAGACCGGCAGTGTCACCAACACCGACCGGCTGGTGCAGCTCGGCCGCCCGGCGCTGGCGCCGCCCGGACAGGCACGCGCCGACGCCTGGATCCTGGAGCAGCTGGCGCGCCGGCTGGGGCTGGACTGGGACTACGGCATCGACCCGCTGGGCGGCGCGCCCGAGCCGGGCAGCGGCATCGGCCGCGTGTTCGACGAGATGGCCGGGCTGATGCCGGCGCTTTCCGGGCTGTCGTGGGCGCGGCTGCTGCGCGTCGGCGCCATCACGCACCCGGTGCCTTCCCCGGACGACCCCGGCCACCCGATCGTCTTCACCGAGCGCTTTCCGACCGCCGACGGGCGCGCGCGCCTGGTGCCGGCGCGGCTGGTGTCGCCTGCCGAGGATCCGGACGCCGCCTATCCCTACGTGCTGATCACCGGCCGTCAGCTCGAGCACTGGCACACCGGCGCGATGACGCGCCGCAGCGCGGTGCTGGACGCGCTGGAGCCGGCGCCGCACGTCAGCCTGCATCCGGCGCTGCTGGCACGGCTTGGCCTGCGCGCCGGCCAGCCGGTGCGCCTGCGCACGCGGCGCGGCAGCGTCACGGTGGCCACACGCGCCGACGAGGCGGTGCCCGACGGCGTGGCGTTCCTGCCGTTTGCCTACGCCGAGGCGGCGGCCAACCTGCTGACGATCGCGGCGCTCGATCCGGTGGCCAAGATCGCCGAGGTCAAGCACTGCGCGGTGGCGATCGAGCCGGTGGCGGTCGACGCTTGACGCGGCGCAAGCCGTGCCGCCGCCACCGTGCACCGCTGCGGCGGCGCTGGGCTAAGATGGCGCCATCTCACCCCAGGCAGGAGGCATTCCGATGTTCAAGAAGATCCTCGTCCCCGTCGACGGCTCCCGGCTCTCGCACGCGGCGGGCGAATTCGCCGCCGACCTGGCGCGCCAGCACGGCGCGCAGGTGATCGGCGTCTACGTCATCGACCCGTTCCCCTACATCGGCATCGGCGACGCCTCGGCCGTGGGGCTGCAGGCCTACCTGGCCGAGGCCAAGGCGGCCGCCACCCAGGCGCTGGAGGATCTGCGCCAGGCGTGCGCGCAGCGCGGCGTACCGTTCGCCGGCGACACCATCGAGCGCAACGTCGTCTACGAGGGCATCCTCGAGACGTGCGACACCGAGGGCTGCGACCTGATCGTGATGGCCTCGCACGGCCGCAAGGGCGTGCAGGCGCTGATCCTGGGCAGCGTGGCGCAGAAGGTGCTCACGCACGCCAAGGTGCCGGTGCTGGTGGTCAAGCCTGCCGCCACTTGATCGAGCAGCCGATGCTGGCGACCTGCTCGCGCGGGCCCTGGCCCGTGGCGGCGATCAGCTTCATCGCCTCCAGCAGGTCGCACGGCGTGCCCTCCGGCGCGGTCTCCTTGCGCGAGGCGTCGAAGCGGCCGCGGTACTGCAGCTCGTCGGCGGCGTTGAGGCCGAAGAAGTCCGGCGTGCACACCGCGCCCCAGGCGCGCGCCACGTCCTGCGACTCGTCGTACAGGTACGGGAACGGAAAGCCGCGCTCGCGCGCGACGCGCTGCATCTGCTCGAAGGAGTCCTCCGGGTAGGCGGTGGCGTCGTTGGACGAGATCGCCGCCACGCCGATGCCCAGCTCGAGCAGCTGGCGCGTCACCGGCACCAGCCGCGGCAGGATCGCCTGCACGTACGGGCAGTGGTTGCAGATGAACATCACCAGCGTGCCCTTGGGGCCGCGCACGTCCTCGTAGCGCCAGCGCCGGCCGTCGACACCGGGCAGGTCGAAGCCAGGGGCCTTCCAGCCAAAGTCGCACACGGGGGGGATGGCTGCCATCGGTTCGTCGCTCCTCGGGAGTGAAACCAGGTTACAGAAGCGCAGTGTAACGGCCCCCGCCCGGGTGTGCAGCGGCCTCGCCCCGGGGTCATCCGGGCGCTCCTAGAATGTCGGGCCACTCCGCCGCCGTGCCTGCCATGACCGCGCGTCCCGCCCTGCCGACCCCCGATCCCGCCACCCCCGACGGGGAAGGCCGCCCGCTGCAGGGCGTCATCCGCATCCGCGGCGCGCGCCAGCACACGCTCAAGAACCTCGACCTCGACCTGCGCACCGGCGAGATCACGGTCGTCACCGGCGTGTCCGGCTCGGGCAAGTCGTCGCTGGTGTTCGACACCCTGTTCGCCGAGGGGCAGCGGCGCTACGTCGAGACCTTCTCGGCCTACGCGCGCCAGTTTCTCGACCGCATGGACAAGCCGGCGGTGGACCGCATCGAGGGCGTGCCGCCGGCGATCGCGATCGACCAGGTCAACCCGGTGCGCAACTCGCGCTCCACGGTCGGCACGATGACCGAGCTCAACGACCACCTCAAGCTGCTGATGGCGCGCGCCGGGCGGCTGTTCGACCGCGTCACCGCGCAGGAGGTGCGTCCGGACACCCCGGCCAGCATCGCCGCCGACGTGCGCGCGCGCGCCGCGGCGGCGGGCGACCCGCGGCTGGTGGTGACGTTCGCGGCGCGCATGCCCGCCGACACCCCGGACGACACGGTGCAGCAATGGCTGGCCGCCGGCGGCTGGACGCGCGTGCAGCACGACGAGGTGCAGGGCGGCGCGCGCGTGCTGGAGGTGGTGGTCGACCGCCTGCGCGCCGGCACGGCCGAGCCGGCGCGCCTGCTGGAGGCGCTGCAGACCGCGCTGCGCCATGGCGGCGGGCGCCTGACCGTGTGGGCGCAGGACGGCGACGGCTGGCAGCGCTGGCGCTATTCGGAGGGCTGGCACTGCCCCGACAGCGACGAGCGCTACCAGGCCCCGCGGCCGGCGCTGTTCTCGTTCAACAGCCCGGCGGGGGCCTGCGAGACCTGCCGCGGCTTCGGGCGCGTCATCGGCGTGGACTGGGACCTGGTGATCCCGGATCCGAAGCTGACGCTGCGCGCCGGCGCCATCAAGCCGATCCAGACGCCGGCGTTCCGCGAGTGCCAGGACGACCTGCTGCGCCATGCGGAGGCGGCGGGCATCCCGCGCGACACGCCGTGGTCGCACCTGAGCGAGGCGCAGCGCCGCTGGGTGCTGGAGGGCGACCCGGCCTTCAGCGGCGACTGGCAGCGTCAGTGGTATGGCATCCGGCGCTTCTTCGACTATCTGGAGAGCAAGGCCTACAAGATGCACATCCGGGTGCTGCTGTCCAAGTACCGCAGCTACACGGAGTGCCCGGCCTGCCGCGGCGCGCGCCTGAAATCCGAGGCGCTGCTGTGGCGCGTCGGCACCCAGGCCGACGCCGACGCGGTGCTGCCACCGGCGCAGCGCTTTCTGCCGAACGGGGTGGCGTGGAGCCGCGCCCAGCTGGAGGCGCTGCCGGGCCTGTGCCTGCACGACCTGATGCGCCTGCCGATCGGGCGGCTGCGCGCGTTCATGGAGCGGCTGGCGGCGGGGCTTGGGCCCGAGCGCGGCGCCGACGCGCAGGCGCTGCGGCTGGTGCTCGACGAGATCCTGGCGCGGCTGCGCTACCTCGGCGAGGTGGGGCTCGACTATCTGACGCTGGATCGGCAGAGCCGCACGCTCTCCGGCGGCGAAGTGCAGCGCATCAACCTGACCACGGCGCTGGGCACCTCGCTGGTGCATACGCTGTTCGTGCTCGACGAGCCCTCCATCGGCCTGCACCCGCGCGACCTCGAGCGCATCAACCGCGCGATGGCGCGCCTGCGCGACGCCGGCAACACGCTGGTCGTCGTCGAGCACGATCCGGCGGTGATGCTGGCCGCCGACCGCATCCTCGACATGGGCCCCGGCCCCGGCGAGCAGGGCGGCCGCATCGTCTTCGACGGCACGCCGGGGGAGCTGCTGCGCGCCGATACGCTGACCGCGCAGTACCTGAGCGGGCGGCGCCAGATCGGCTTCGGCGTCAAGCGCGCCGTCACCGAGGCCACGCCCAAGCTGATCGTGCAGGGCGCGCGCCAGCACAACCTGCAGGGGCTGGACGTGGCGATCCCGCTGCAGCGGCTGGTGGTCGTCACCGGGGTGTCGGGTTCCGGCAAATCGACGCTGGTGCAGGACATCCTGGCCCCGGCGCTGCGGCGCCACTTCGGCCAGCCGACCGAGGCCCCCGGCGCGCACGACGCGCTGCTCGGCGCGGACTGGCTGGAGGACGTGGTGTTCGTCGACCAGTCGCCGCTGGGCAAGACGGCGCGCTCCAACCCGGTCAGCTACGTCGGCGCCTGGGATCCGATCCGCGCCTTGCTGGCGGCGGCGCCGCTGGCGGTCTCGCGCGGCTGGACCGCGGCCAAGTTCAGCTTCAACACCGGCGACGGGCGCTGCCCGACCTGCGGCGGCTCGGGCTTCGAGCACGTCGAGATGCAGTTCCTCTCCGACGTCTATCTGCGCTGCCCGGACTGCGGCGGCACCCGCTACCGCCCCGAGGTGCTGGAGGTGACGCTGGAGCGCGGCGGCCGCACGCTCAGCGTGGCGGACATCCTGGAGCTGACGGTGGCCGAGGCGGTGCGGCTGTTCGCCGACGACGTCGACGTGGTGCGCGCGCTGCAGCCGTTGCTGGACGTGGGGCTGGACTATCTGCGGCTCGGCCAGCCGCTGCCGACGCTGTCGGGCGGCGAGGCGCAGCGGCTCAAGCTTGCCGGCCACCTGGCCGAGGCCGCCACCCGGCGCGCGGCGCCGTCCGGGCGGCGCGGCGCCCGCCGCGCGGCCCCGTGGGCCGGGCCGGCGCGCGGCGCGCTGTTCCTGCTCGACGAGCCGACCACCGGGCTGCACTTCGACGACATCGCCAAGCTGATGCGCGCGCTGCGCAAGCTGCTGGAGGCCGGGCATTCGCTGGTGATCATCGAGCACAACCTCGACGTCATCCGCGCCGCCGACTGGGTGATCGACCTCGGCCCCGAGGGCGGCGACGGCGGCGGGCGGCTGGTGTTCGCCGGCACGCCGGAGGATCTGCGCGCCCACCCCACCAGCCACACCGGCGCGGCGCTGCGCGCCTACGCCGAGGCGCTGGGCGCGGCGCAGCGCGTGGCCGAGGCCGGCGCCGCCTGGCCGCAGGCCGCCCCCGCGCGGCCCGCCGCGCCGCAGGCGGTGCAGATCGTGCACGCGCGCGAGCACAACCTGAAGAACGTCAGCGTCACCGTCCCGCACGGCTGCTTCACCGTCGTCACCGGGGTGTCGGGCTCGGGCAAATCGACGCTGGCGTTCGACATCCTGTTCCAGGAGGGCCAGCGCCGCTATCTCGAAAGCCTCAACGCCTACGCGCGCAGCATCGTGCAGCCGCCCGGCCGGCCCGACGTGGACGCCGTCTGGGGCATCCCGCCGACGGTGGCCATCGAGCAGCGCCTGAGCCGCGGCGGGCGCAAGTCCACCGTCGGCACCGTCACCGAGATCTGGCATTACCTGCGGCTGCTGTGGGTCAAGCTCGGCGTGCAGCACTGCGTGCACGACGGCGCCGCGGTGCAGCCGCAGAGCGCCGATGGCATCGCCGCCCAGTTGCTGCGGCGCCACCGCGGCCAGCCGATCGCGCTGCTGGCGCCGCTGGTGGTGGCGCGCAAGGGGCTCTACACCGAATGGGCGCAGTGGGCGGCGCAGCGCGGCATCACGCACCTGCGGGTGGACGGCGCCTTCGTGCCGGTGCAGCCGTTTCCGCGTCTGGATCGCTACAAGGAGCACACGTTGGAGCTGCCGGTGGCGGTGCTCGCGCCCGACCCGGCGCAGGAAGACGCGCTGCGCGGCGCGCTGCGGTTGGCGTTGCAGCACGGCCGCGGCGTGGTGCACGTGCTGGCCGGCGTGGCCGGGCTCGATGGGCTGATCCCGGGAGCGCCCGGCCCCGCGGGTGGCACGGTGGACGTGTTCTCCACGCAGCGGGCCTGTCCGGTGTGCGGCACCAGCTACCCGCAGCCCGATCCGCGCCTGTTCTCCTACAACAGCCCGCACGGCTGGTGCCCGGACTGCGTCGGCACCGGGCTGAAGCTGACGCGCGCGCAGCGCGAGCTGCTCGACGACCGGCTCGCCGGCGACGAGCGGGGCCGCGCGCGCACGCTGGCCGAGCCGGAGCTGGACGACCTCGCCGACGAGCCGTGCCCGAGCTGCGGCGGCGCGCGCCTGAACCCGGTGGCGCGCGCGGTGCGCTTCCGCGGTCAGTCCATCGCCGACGTGGCGCGCCTGACGCTGGAGGCGCTCGCGGACTGGGTGGCGGCGCTGCGCGCCCCGGGCGCGCTGGACGAGCGCGAGGCCGCCATCGCGCGCGACCTGCTGAACGAGATCGAGGCGCGGGTGGGCTTCCTGCGCCGCGTCGGGCTGGGCTACCTGACCCTGGATCGCGGCGCGCCGACGCTGTCGGGCGGCGAGGCCCAGCGCATCCGCCTGGCCGCGCAGCTCGGCAGCACCCTGCAGGGCGTGTGCTATGTGCTGGACGAGCCGACCATCGGCCTGCACCCGCGCGACAACCGCATCCTGCTCGACGCCCTGCACGCCCTGCGCGCGCACGGCAACACGCTGGTGGTGGTCGAGCACGACGAGGACACCATCCGCCGCGCCGACCACGTCATCGACATGGGGCCGGGCGCCGGGCGGCAGGGCGGGCGCGTCGTCGCGCAGGGCACGCTGGCCGACGTGATGGCCGCGCCCGAGTCCCTCACCGGCCGCTACCTGGCGCAGGCGATGCGCCACCCGTTCCAGCCGCGCCGAGCGGTGGATGAGGCCACCCCGAGCCTGTGGGTGCGCGGCGCGCAGCGCCACAACCTGCAGCGGCTGGACGTGCGCGTGCCGCTGCAGCGGCTGGTGGTCGTCACCGGCGTGTCGGGCTCGGGCAAATCGACGCTGGCGCGCGAGGTGCTGCTGGCCAACCTGCAGCGCGCGCTGGCCGCGCCGCCCCCCGACGCCAGGCCGGGCCGCGGGCGGCGCCGCGCCGCCGCCACCGGCCCCGTCTGGAGCGGCTGCGACGCGCTGGAGGGCTGGGCGCAGGTGCAGCGCGTGCTGGAGGTCGACCAGACCCCGATCGGCAAGACCCCGCGCTCGTGCCCCGCCACCTACGTCGGCTTCTGGGACGCGATCCGGCGCCTGTTCGCCGAGACGCTGGAGGCGCGCGCGCGCGGCTGGGGGCCGGGGCGCTTCAGCTTCAACGCCGGCGAAGGGCGCTGTCCGGTCTGCGAGGGGCAGGGCCTGCGCACCATCGAGATGGCCTTCCTGCCCGACGTCAAGGTGCCGTGCGAGGCGTGCGGCGGCGCGCGCTTCAACGACGAGACGCTGGCCGTCACCTGGCGCGGCAGGACCATCGGCGACGTGCTGGCCATGCCGGTGGACGAGGCGGTCGAGTTCTTCGCCTCGATGCCGGCGATCGCGCAGCCGCTCAGGCTCCTGCAGGACGTGGGTCTGGGCTACCTGACGCTCGGCCAGCCGAGCCCGACGCTGTCGGGCGGCGAGGCGCAGCGCCTCAAGCTCGTCACCGAACTGACCAAGGTGCGCGACGACGTCGGGCGGCGCGGCCAGAAGGCGCCGCACACGCTCTACGTGCTGGACGAGCCCACCGTCGGCCTGCACATGGCCGACGTCGAGCGCCTGATCCGCGTGCTGCACCGGCTGGTGGACGCCGGCCACAGCGTCGTCGTCATCGAGCACGACCTCGACCTGATCGCCGAGGCCGACTGGATCCTCGACCTCGGCCCCGAGGGCGGCGCCGGCGGGGGCCGCCTGGTCGGCGCCGGCACGCCGGAGGAGCTGGTGCGCCTCGGCACCCACACCGGGCGGGCGCTGGCGCCGGTGCTGGCGCGGGCGTGAGCGGCGTGCGCGGCCGTGTCCGCGTCGCCCGCACGGGCGTCAGGACGTCGAGGCCGGCTGCGCCACCAGCTTGACGCCCAGCGCCTTGCAGACCCGCAGGATGGTGTCGAAGCGCGGGCTGGCCCCCGGGCGCAAGGCCTTGTAGAGCGCCTCGCGGCCGAGGCCGGATTCCTTGGCGATCTGCGTCATGCCGCGCGCGCGGGCGATCGTGCCCAGCGCCTGCGCCAGTGCCGATGGATCTTCTTCCTCCAGCACCACCGACAGGTAGGCGGCGATGTCGGCCTCATCGTGCAGGTATTCGGCCGCATCGAACTCGGGCAGGCTGGTGATGTCGAGTTTGTTCATGGGCGATCCTCCACCAGAGACGCGGCAACTCTCTGCGCGGCGGCGATGTCGGTTTGCTGGGTGCTCTTGTCGCCGCCTCCGAGCATGACGATCAGCACATCGGCGTGCTGGACGTAGTCCATCCGCCAGCCGGGACCGAAGTGCTCGCGCATCTCCCACACGCCTTCATTCACCGGCCGGACGCCCCGGCCGGGCGGCCGCCGGGTTGCCTTTGACCGACAGCGTGAGCCGCGGCCGCGCGATCGGCGGGCAGCCGTCGCGGTCGGGTTTTCCCAGACGCACCGATGCGACCCGCAGCTCCCCGCGGCCGTAGCGGGCGATCGCCTCGACCGGCGACGCGGCGTCGCGCACCTGCGCGACCGCGGGCGAGAAGATGAAGCGGCGCGGCTCGTCCGGTCCGGCCTCGGCCCGGTAGGGGCGCGCGGTGCAGGCGCGGGGGTCGGCGAGAAAGTGCCAACCCTCGATCTCGCGCGGGTTCGGCTGGAAATGCAGCGGCGGGGTCAGGCGCGCGAGGTTGTCGGCGTCGGGCCGCTGCGGCGGGACCTCAGGAGCTGGACCCTGGCGCCACCTCGTCCGGCCCGTCGTTGGCCTCGTCGTCGGTGTCCAGCCCCGCATCCTCGCGGATCAGCGTCAGCAGCTCGCGCAACGGCGCTTCCACCGCCGCGGCGGCGCGCGCCTCCACCTCGCGGTACAGCGCCAGCACGCGCCGCCCCAGCGGCGTCAGCTCCGCGCCGCCGCCGTGGCTGCCGCCGCGCTGCTTGGTCACCAGCGGCTCGACGAAGTCGCGGTTCATCGCCTGCACCAGCGACCAGACGCGCTGGTAGCTCATGCCCAGGCGCCGCCCGGCCTCGGCGATCGAGCCGGTCTCGGCGATGCCCTGCAGCACGTCGGCCTTGCCGGGGCCGATCGCCACCGCGTGCTTGACCTGGATGCGAAAGCGCGTGCGCGTTTCCAGCGGCGAGACGTGCAGGGAGGGCTTCATGGCGGCAGGGGGAGGTTTCGCGATGGTCATTATCTGCCATTGGCGATATCGCGATGCTAAGATATCGAGAGCATGTCCGCGAGCGCCTTGCCCGGCCCCGTTCTGCCACCCTCCCGCTGCCTCCCGAGGAGCCTTCGATGCCATCGCCCCTGCGCCGCTGGATCACCGTCGCCGCGCTGACGCTGGCCGCCACGGCCGGCCTGCAGCGCCCCGCCTTGGCCCAGTCCTCTTCCGCCGCCCCGCCGACCGTGGCCGCCGCCGCCGACCTCAAGTTCGCCGTGGAGGAGGTCGCCAGGCTGTTCGAGCAGCGCACCGGCCACAGGCTGCGGCTGGTGTTTGGCTCCTCGGGCAACTTTTACTCGCAGATCCTGCAGGGCGCGCCGTTCCATCTGTTCATGTCGGCCGACGAGGACTTCGTCTTCAGGCTGGCCGATGCCGGCAAGACGCTGGACCGCGGCCGGCTCTACGCCTACGGCCGCATCGGCATCATCGTGCCCAAGGGCTCGCGCCTGAAGGCCGACGGCGAGCTGAAGGACCTGGCCGCGGCGCTGAAGGACGGCCGGCTGCGCAAGTTCGCCATCGCCGCGCCGGATCATGCACCGTACGGCAAGCGCGCCAAGGAGGCGCTGCAGCACGCCGGGCTGTGGGAGGCCATCGAGCCCAGGCTCGTCTACGGCGAGAACATCGCGCAGACGGCGCAGTTCGCCACCTCCGGCTCCACCGAGGGCGGCATCATCGCGCTGTCGCTGGCCAAGGCGCCGCAGGTGGCCGCACTGGGCGACTTCGCGCTGATCCCGGAGTCCTGGCACCGGCCGCTGGCGCAGCGCATGGTGCTGATGAAGGATGCGCCCGAGGCAGCCCGGCAGTTCTATGCGTTTCTGAGCACGCCGGAGGCGCAGGCCATCATGGTGCGCTACGGCTTTGCGATGCCGAAGGAGTGAGTCTTGGACTGGATGGCGCTGGCGCTGTCGCTGGAGCTGGCGCTGGCCACGCTGCTGGTGCTGCTGCCGCTGGGCCTGTGGATGGGGCGCTGGCTGGCGCGCGCCCGCTTCGTCGGCAAGTCGCTGGTGGAGGCGGCGGTGGTGCTGCCGCTGGTGTTGCCGCCGACGGTGCTCGGCTACTACCTGCTGGTCTCGCTCGGTGCCGCGTCGCCGCTGGGGGCGTGGATGCTGGAGCATTTCAACATCCGGCTCACGTTCAACTTCCTGGGTCTGCTGATCGCCTCGGTGGTGTTCAACGTGCCGTTCATGGTGCAGCCGATCCAGCGCGCGTTCGAGGCCATCCCGGCCAACCTCACCGAGGCCGCCGCGGTGCACGGCCTGTCGCGCTGGCAGACGCTGTGGCGGGTGGAGCTGCCGCTGGCCTGGCCGGGCATCCTGTCGGCCGCGGTGCTGACCTTCGTGCACACGCTGGGCGAGTTCGGCGTCGTGCTGATGGTCGGCGGCAACATTCCCGGCGAGACCAAGACGATCGCCATCAGCATCTACGACCGCGTGCAGGCGTTCGACCTGCAGGCGGCCGACCGCATGGCGCTGCTGCTGCTCGTCCTGTCGCTGGTGGCGGTGGCGGCGTCGTTCTTCGCCGCGGCGCGCACGGTCAAGCGATGAGGGCCCCCTCATGAGTGGTGCCTTGCACGTCGAGATCGACCAGCACGAGCCGATGCCGCTGCACGGCACGGTGCAGTGCCAGCCCGGCGAACTGCTGGCGCTGGTGGGGCCGTCGGGCGCGGGCAAGACCTCGCTGCTGCGCTGCCTGGCCGGGCTGATGCGCCCGCAGCGCGGCGTCATCCGCGTCGGCGACGAGGTCTGGGTGGACACGCAGGCCGGGGTATTCGTGCCGCCGCAGCGCCGCCACGTCGGGCTGGTGTTCCAGAACTACGCGCTGATGCCGCACCTGAGCGCGCTGGACAACGTGGCGCTGGCGCTGCTGCACCGGCCGCGCAGCCAGCGCCGCGCCGAGGCGGCGCGCTGGCTGGAGCACGTGCGCCTGACGCCGGAGCAGATGCAGCGCCGGCCCGCCAGCCTCTCGGGCGGGCAGCAGCAGCGCGTGGCGGTGGCGCGGGCGCTGGCGCGCCAGCCGCGCCTGCTGCTGCTGGACGAGCCGTTCTCGGCGGTCGATCAGATGAACCGGCAGGGTCTCTACGACCTGCTGGCCGACCTGCGCAAGGATCTGGCGATCCCGATCATCCTCGTCACGCACGACCTGATCGAGGCGCGCCACCTGGCCGACCGGCTGGTGGTGATGGACCAGGGCCAGGTGCTGCAAAGCGGCACGCCGGCGCACATCTACCGCAGCCCGCGCAACGCGCGCGTGGCCGACCTGGTGGGCGTGCAGAACCGCTTCCAGGGTGTGTGGCTGGGGCCGCGCGACGACGCCGACCGCGCCGCCGGCGCCGGCTGGCTGCAGTGGCTTTTGCCGGACGGCTCGCCCGCGCCGCTGAAACTGCGCGTGCGCGACAAGGGCAAGATTCCGGCCGGGCAGCGCGTCACCTGGGTGGTGCAGGGCGACGGCCTGCACCTGGACAGCGAACGGGCCGCCGGTTCCTACACCCCCGGCACCTGCGAGCAGGCGCTGGCCACCACCGTGCGCACGGTGCGCAACCTCGGCGAGACGACCATGGCCAGCGCCAGCGTCGATGGCCTGCCGGGCGTGGAGCTGCGGCTGGTGCGCTCCGGCCCGCTGCGCCAGGCGCTGCAGCCGGGCCAGCCGCTGCGCGTCTGGCTGGACTGCGACTGGGTGCACGTGATGCCGACGCGCGGCGCGCGCTGAGCGGCCGCGCGCGCCGCCCCGCGCGCGCCACGGCATGCCTTTATGATGGTCGCGAAGCGGTCGGGGGCGGCATGGACGCGTGGTGGCAGCGATGGTTCGCGTGGCGGGATGAGGCCGGGCCGCTGGCCCCGGTGGTCTACGACCCGTGGCTGGTGGCGCTGTCGCTGCTGATCGCCTGCGCCGGCGGGGTGGCGGCGATGCAGCTGGTCAGCCTGGCGCGCCGCGCGGACCGCTTCGGCCCCGCGGTGGCGCGCGGCGCCTACGCGCTGGCATCGCTGGCGCTGGGCGTCAGCGTCTGGGCGATGCACTTCATCGGCATGCTGGCGGCGGACCTGTGCCAGCCGGTGCGCTACGACCCCTGGATCACCGCGCTGTCGATGCTGCCCAGCGTCGCGGCCTCCGCGGCCGGGCTGCGCCTGTACGCGCGCCCCGGCGCCGACGGACGGCCTGACGTGCGCGCGGTGGTCGTCGCGGGCGCGTGGGTCGGTGCCGGCATCGGCGCGATGCACTACAGCGGCATGGGCGCGCTGCGCCTGGCCAGCACGCTGCGCTACGACCCGGCGGGCTTCGCGCTGTCGATCGTCGTCGCGGTGGCGCTGGCGGTGGCGGGGCTCGGCGCGCGCGAGTGGCTGCGCCGCCACACGCGCCTGCCGGGGCTGGCGGCGATCGTCGTCGCCGGCTGCATCCTGGGGCTGGCCACCAGCGGCATGCACTACACCGCGATGCAGGCCTCCCTCTTCATCGGGCCGTTCGATCCGGCGTTCCCGCGCTGGTCCAGCCGCCAGTTCGAGCTGGCCGTGGTGGTGGCGGTGGTGGTGGCGGTGACGTTCGGCTTCGCCTGGGGGCTGCTCGGCATCGCCACCTACCGGGCGCTGGCGCGGCGCCTCGGCGAGCGCGAGGCGCTGCTGAGCGACATCCTGAACCACCTGCCCGGTGCCATCGTGCGCCTGCGCGCCGACGGCGGTTTCGAGCGGTTGCTGGTGTCACCGTCGCTGCAGGCGCTGACGGGCCGTTCGCTGGCGGACTACCAGCGCGGCGAGTGGTCGCTGCTCGATCTGGTGCACCCGGACGACCGCGGCGTCGTCGCGCGCGCGATCCCGGATCAGCGCCCGGCCTTCTACCAGACCGAGCTGCAGGTGCGCGTGCGCCACGCCACGCAGGGCTGGCGGCACGTGCGCGTGCGCGCGGTGGCGCACGACTTCCAGCCCGACGCGCGCGGGCGTGCCGCGCCGATCCCGGTGCTGGACCTGTACCTGACCGACGTCACCGACGAGCACGAGGCGCGCGAGCGCGAGCGCGCGCTGCTGGCCGCGATCGACAACGTGGTGGGCCGCGCCGTGCTGACGCCGGAGGGCACCTTCGTCGAGGTCAACGCCAAGCTGGCCGGTATGCTCGGCTGGGCGCCACAGGAGCTCGCCGGCCAGCCGCACCACGTGGTCTGGACCGACGAGGCGCAGGAGGCCGACATGGCCGCCTTCTGGGCCGCCCTGCGGCGCGGCGAGCCGCAGCCGGGCGAATTCGTCCGGCGCGCCAAGGACGGCCGCACCGTGCACCTGTCGGGCTGGTACCAGCCGATGTTCGACGCCGACGGCCGCGTGCGCGCGGTGCTCAAGCTCGCCTTCGACGTCACCGAGCGCGTGCACATGGTGCAGGCGCTGCAGCGCAGCCAGCGCGAGCTGCAGCAGGCGCTGGCCAGCCGCAGCGCCTTCTTCGCCAACGTCAGCCACGAGATCCGCACGCCGATGAACGCCATCGTCGGCTTCGCGGAGCTGCTGCGCGAGCGGCTGCCGGACGCAAGCCCCGAGCGCGAGCAGGCGCGCACCATCCTGGAGTCGGCGCGCGCGCTGCTGCGCATCCTCAACGACGTGCTGGACGCGGCCAAGCTGGAGCGCGGCGAGTTCCGCATCGTGCCGGCGCCGTTCCGGCTCGACCGCCTGCTGCACGACCTGGTGTCGCAGTTCGGCGTGCTGGCCGCGCGCAAGGGGCTGGACCTGCGGCTGGAGGCGGCCGCCGCGCTGCCGCGCTGCTGGCACGGCGACGCCGACCGCGTGCGCCAGATCCTGACCAACCTGCTCGGCAACGCGCTGAAATTCACCGAGCGCGGCGGCGTGACGCTGGGCGCGGCGGTGGCCGGGGAGTTCCTGCTGCTGTGGGTGGAGGACACCGGCATCGGCATCCCGCCCGAGCGCCAGCGCGCCATCTTCGACCCCTTCGTGCAGGCCGATGAGGGCACCGCGCGCCGCTACGGCGGCACGGGCCTGGGCATGAGCATCGTGCAGCGCCTGACCGAGCTGATGGGCGGGCGCGTGGCGCTCAGCAGCGAGGTCGGCGTCGGCACGCGCGTGGAGGTGCGCCTGCCGCTGCCGACGCTGCCCGATGACCTCTGCGCCGAGGCGGCCGAGGCCGTCGACGCCATGGCGGCGAAGGGGGCGCCGCTGCGCGTGCTGGCCGCCGACGACGTGGCGCAGAACCGCGAGCTGCTGGCGCGGCTGCTGGAGCGCGAGGGACACCGCATCACCGTGGTGGAGGACGGCGCGGCGCTGCTGGCGCGCTACCAGGCCGAGCCGCACGCCTGGGACGTGCTGCTGCTGGACCTGCAGATGCCGGGGCTGGACGGCGTGACGGCCTGCGCGCGGCTGCGCGCGTGGGAGCGCGCGCAAGGGTTGCCGCCGGTGCCGGTGCTGGCGCTGAGCGCCAGCGTGCTGGAGGCCGACCGCGCCGCGGCGCAGCGCGCCGGCATGGACGGCTTCCTGGACAAGCCGATCGACCCGGCCGCGCTGCGCCGCGCGCTGGCCGACGTGGCGCGGCGCCGCCACGAGGCGGGGACGCTTCCGAGTGGTGGGGATCGATCCGGCGCCGTGGCCGCCGACGCGGTGGCGCCGGCTGCGGGCGCCGCACCGGCCGGATCGTCCGACGCCGGGCCACCGCCTGCCACGGCCGGCGCCGTGCCGGATGCGGCGCCCCCGTCGGCCCCCATGCCGCCCCTGCCCGTGGCCGACCCCGCGCGCGGCCGCGCGCTGTGGGGCGAGGCGTGGCTGGCACAGCTGCGCCGTTGGCACGCCGAGCAGGCCCCGGTGTGGGCCGGGGCCGCCGGCTGGGGCCGCGCCGAGTGGCACCGCGTGGCCGGCGCCGCCGCCAACCTGGCGCTGCCGGCGCTGGCGCAGGCCGCGCGCGCGCTGGAGCTGGCGCACGCGCGCGGCGAGACGCCCGACCCCGCGCCGGCGGTGCAGGCCTGGGCCGCGCTGACGGACTGGCTGGCCGCCCAGCCGGTCGTCGCCGATGCGCCGCCGGCTCCCGCCACGGCCACCGAACCGCTGACCCCGCCCGCCGCGAACGCCGCGCCGTCGCTCGCGCGCCTGGCGGCAGCCTGCCGCCGCGGCGAGATCGACGACGCCGCGCTGGCCGCGCTGGCGGCCGACCACCCGGCGCACGCCGCCGCGCTGCGCGCGGCGCTGGACGCCTTCGACTTCGACGCCGCGCTGGCGCTGCTGGCGCGCTGGTCACCCCCGCCCCCGTCCGATCCCCCCGCCGAGGAGCCCGAGCCCGATGCCTGACGCCACTCCGACCCCCGCCGACTTCGCCCCGTGGGCCGAGCTGGACGCCCCGCCGCGCCTGCTGCTGGTGGACGACGAACCGGCCAACCTGCAATTGCTGCGCCAGGTGCTGGAGGGCGACTACCGCCTGTCGTTCGCGCGCAGCGGCACCGAGGCGCTGGCGCGCGTGCGCGAGCTGCAGCCGCGCCTGATCGTGCTGGACGTGATGATGCCCGGCATGACCGGCCACGACGTCATCCGCATCCTGAAGGCCGACCCCACGACGGCGTCCATCCCGGTGCTGTTCTGCACCGCGCTCGGCGCCGACGAGGACGAGGCCGCCGGGCTGGCGCTGGGGGCGGTGGACTACGTGACCAAGCCGATCTCGCCGCCGGTGCTGCGCGCGCGCATCCGCACGCACCTGGCGCTGGTGCAGCGCGACGAGGTCGAGCGCACCCGGCTGGAGGTGATCCGCCGTCTGGGCCGCGCCGCCGAGTTCAAGGACAACGAGACCGGCCGCCACGTCATCCGCATGAGCCACTTCAGCCGCCTGATCGCCGAGGCGCTGGGCGCGCCGCGCAGCTATTGCGAAACCCTGCTGGCCGCCGCGCCGATGCACGACATCGGCAAGATCGGCGTGCCCGACGCCATCCTGCTCAAGCCCGGCAAGCTCGACGAGGCCGAGTGGGCCGTGATGCGCCAGCACCCGCAGATGGGCGCCGACATCATCGGCGACGACCCCAGCCCCCTGCTGCGCATGGCGCGCACCATCGCGCTGCAGCACCACGAGAAGTGGGACGGCAGCGGCTACCCGCACGGCTTGCGGGGCGAGGCGATCAGCGCCGAGGCGCGCATCGTGGCCGTCGCGGACGTGTTCGACGCGCTGACCAGCGCGCGCCCGTACAAGCCGGCCTGGCCGCGCGAGCGGGCGCTGGCGCTGCTGCAGGAGCAGGCCGGCCGCCACTTCTGGCCCGACGCGGTGCAGGCGCTGCTGCGCCGGCTGGACGACATCTGGGCCGTGCACCTGGCCTGGCGCGACGAGGAGGCGGCGTGACGCCGGTCGGCGGTACGGGGCGGCCATGAACACGCGGCGGCCCGAGGACGGGGCGGTCGTCTGGCTCCACCCCGAGGCGCCGTCCAAGCCGCCACCGGGCGCGCCGTGCAACGGCTGCGGCGTCTGCTGCGCGTGGCGGCCGTGCCCGCTCGGCGTCGTGCTGTCGCGCCGGTGGCGCGGGGCCTGCGCGATGCTGCGCTGGGATGCCGGGCAGGCGCGCTACCGCTGCGGGGCGCTGCCGGCGCAGCCGGCGGGCGCCGGCGCGGTGCGGCGGCTGCTCGTGGTCCTCGGGCAGCGGCTGGTGGCGCGCTGGATCGCCGCCGGCGCTGGGTGCGATTGCGACGTCGAGGTCGCGCACCCCCGGCATTCTTGACGCGCGTCAACCGCGCGCCGTGCCACCGGTTCACAATGCCGTCATATTTGCATGGACTGAAGAAGGGGCAGCCATGGACATGACGGCATGGATCGAGCGCTGGGGCGAGGCGGCCGTGCTGGCGATGGGCGGGCTGGTGCTCGGGTTCGGTTTCGGGTTCTTCGGACAGCGTTCCAAGTTCTGTCTGCGCGCCGCGGTGATCGAGTTCTGGCACCGCCGCTTCGGTGACAAGCTGGCGGTGTGGCTGCTGGCGTTCTCCACCGCGGTGGTGGCGGTGCAGGGCATGATCCTGCTGGGCTGGCTGGACGTCTCCAGCGCGCGCCAGCTAGCCTCGCGCGGCAGCCTGTCGGGAGCCCTGGTCGGCGGGCTGCTGTTCGGCCTCGGGATGGTGATGACGCGCGGCTGCGCCAGCCGGCTGCTGGTGCTGTCGGCCAACGGCAACCTGCGCGCGCTGCTGTCCGGGCTGATCTTCGCGGTGACGGCGCAGGCCTCGCTGTCGGGGGCGTTGGCGCCGTGGCGCGAGGCGGTCAGCAGCTGGTGGGTGGTGGAAGGCGGCCCCTCGCGCGACCTGCTGGCGCTGATCGGCGGCGGCCCCAAGGTCGGCCTGCTGTTCGGGCTGGTGTGGATGGCCGCGGCGCTGTGGTTCGCCGTGCGCAGCGGCTGGAGCTTCTGGAAGTGGGTCGGTGGTGCGGCCACCGGGCTGATGGTGGCGCTGGCGTGGTGGTTCAGCTACCAGGTGATGACGCACTCGTTCGAGCCGGTGCAGATCCAGGGCATGACCTTCAGCGGCCCGTCGGCCGAGTGGCTGATGCGCGTGCTGGCCGAGCCGGGCAAGCCGTGGTCGTTCGGGCTCGGGCTGATGCCGGGGGTGTTCCTCGGCTCGCTGGCCGGCGCGCTGGTCGGCCGCGAATGGAAGCTGGAGGGCTTCGGCGGCGCCTACACGATGCCGCGCTACATCGTCGGCGCCATCCTGATGGGCTTCGGCTCGATGCTGGCCGGCGGCTGCGCGGTGGGGGCGGGGGTCACGGGCGGCGCGATCTTCGCGCTGACGGCGTGGGTGACGCTGGTGGGCATGTGGGTCGGCGGCGGTGTCGCCGACCGTCTGATCGACCGCCCGCATCCCCGCGCCGCCACGGCCGTGCCGGCCGGTGCCGAGCCGGCGCGCGCGCCCTGACGGCGGCGCTCAGACCCGGCCGCCGGCGCGGGCGCGTGCCAGCAGCACCAGGCACGCCAGCGCCACCGCCAGCAGCAGGGCCGGAAAGCCCGCGCGCGGCGCCCACTGCAGCGCCGCGCCGGCCAGCGACGGCGCCAGCACGCCGCCCAGCGTGTAGGCCAGCACCAGCACCGCGGTGGCGTTGACCAGCGCCACCCCGCGCTCGCGCGCGCCGATGTCGATCATGGCCAGCGTGTACAGGGTGCCGCCGGCGCCGCCCCACAGGAACGCCACCGGCCAAGCCAGCCAGGGCGTGTCCGCCACCCACGGGATGACCAGCGTGGCCAGCAGCGTGGCGGCGGCCGCCAGCCGCATCAGGAACAGTCGCGCGCCGCCTGCCCCGCCGCGTCGTGCCGGCCGGCGTCCCAGCCAGTCCGCTGCCAGCCCGGCCGGCAGCATCAGCACGGCGCTGCCCAACCCGCTGGCCGACACCAGCAGCGCCGCCGCCGCCGCGCCCAGCCCGAGCGCCAGCCCGTACAGCGGCAGGATCGAGGTCAGGCCGCTCTCGAAGAAGCCGCCGCAGAAGCCCGCGGCCATGATCACCGGGTGCGCGCGCAGCGCCTGCCGCACGCCGCGCCAGCCCAGCGCGTGGCCCGCCTCGCCGGCGTGCGGCTCGGGCAACGCCGGCAGCGCCAGCGATCCCAGCCAGCCGCCGGTCAGCAGTGCCACCGACAGCACCAGCGCCGCCTCGCTCGACGGCCCCACCGCCGCCAGCAGCAGCGGCCCGAGCACGAAGGTGACGCCCACCATCGTCTCGAACAGCCCGACGTAGCGGCCGCGTCGCGCCAGCGGCGAGCACTCGGCCACGATCGACTCGGCCAGCACCCAGCGCAGCCCGGAGGCCATGCCGGCCACCAGCTTCAGCGCGAACCACAGCGCCAGCGTGGCCGTGCCCTGCCACGGCAGCGCGTAGCCCAGCCCCGCCAGCGCCGGCACCGCCGCCGACAGCGCCAGCGCGCGCCGTCGCCCCAGCCGCTGCGTCAGGGCCGAGGCCAGCGGTGTCACCAGCAGGATGCCGATCCAGGCGCTGGCGGCGAACAGGCCGACGACCGCCGGGCCGGCCCCCCGCTCGCTCAGGCGCAGCACCAGCCACGGCGTCAGCATGAAATAGCCCACCAGCTCGAGAAAGGTCGAGCCGAAGATGGTCAGCAGGCCGCGCGCGGCCAGCGGTGCAGGCAGGTCGGTGTGCATGGGGCTTTCCAGCATACCGCATCCATGGCTATAATTGCCGGTTCGCCGACCAGTCAATGGTTGGCGAGCACGTGAGACACGGGGCGGGCAAGCCGGTGGCTTGCCCGCCCCGCATCGATGCAACGAGAGGAAACCTATGTACGCGGTCATAAAAACCGGCGGCAAGCAGTATCGCGTCGCTGCCGGCGAAAAAATCAAGGTAGAACAGATCGCTGCGGACGTAGGCCAAGAGATCGTGATCGACCAGGTGTTGGCCGTGGGCAACGGCGCCGACATCCGGGTGGGCACCCCCTTGGTCAGCGGCGCGACGGTCACGGCCAAGGTGGTGGCGCACGGGCGCGGCGAGAAGGTGCGCATCTTCAAGCTGCGCCGCCGCAAGCACTACCAGAAGCGCCAGGGCCATCGGCAGAACTACACCGAGCTGGAGATCGGCTCGATCAACCTGGGATGAGGTGAGGCACCATGGCACAGAAAAAAGGCGGCGGCTCCACGCGCAACGGCCGTGACTCCAAGCCCAAGATGCTGGGGGTGAAGGTGTACGGCGGCGAGCAGGTCAACGCCGGCGCGATCATCGTGCGCCAGCGCGGCACGCACTTCCATCCGGGTGTCGGCACCGGCATCGGCCGTGACCACACCATCTACGCCACCGTCGCGGGCAAGGTCGAGTTCGCCGTCAAGGGACCGCTGAACCGCAAGGTGGTCAACGTCATCGCCGCGGCCTGAGCCACGCGGCCGGTGTGCGGCGTCCAGCGGCGCGCCGGCCGGGTGATCGAAACCGCTGCGTCCCGACAAGGGCCCGCCCAGCGCGGGCCCTTGTCGCTTGCCTCCTTCTTGCGCCTGCGCGGAGCCGACCATGAAGTTCGTCGACGAAGCCTGGATCGACGTCGCCGCCGGCGACGGCGGCAACGGCTGCGCCTCGTTCCGTCACGAGAAGTTCAGGGAATTCGGCGGCCCCGACGGCGGTGACGGTGGCCGCGGCGGCCATGTCTGGGCCGAGGCCGACCCGAACCTCAACACGCTGGTGGACTTCCGCTACGCGCGCCGGCACGAGGCGCAGCGCGGCGAGCACGGGCGCGGCTCGGACCAGTACGGCGCCAAGGGGGCCGACCTGGTGTTGCGCATGCCGGTGGGCACCATCATCCGCGACGCCGACAGCGGCGAGCTGCTCGGCGAGCTGCTGGCGCCGGGGCAGCGCCTGCTGCTGGCCAAGGGCGGCGACGGTGGACTGGGCAACCTGCACTTCAAGAGCTCGACCAACCGCGCCCCGCGCCAGCGCACGCTCGGCAAGCCCGGCGAGCGCCGCCGTCTGCACCTGGAGCTGAAGGTGCTGGCCGACGTCGGGCTGCTGGGCATGCCCAACGCCGGCAAGTCGACGCTGATCGCCGCCGTCTCCAACGCGCGGCCCAAGATCGCCGACTACCCGTTCACGACGCTGCACCCCAACCTCGGCGTGGTGCGCGTCGGCCCGCAGCAGAGCTTCGTGATCGCCGACGTGCCCGGTCTGATCGAGGGCGCGGCCGAGGGCGCGGGGCTGGGCCACCAGTTCCTGCGCCACCTGCAGCGCACGCGGCTGCTGCTGCACCTGGTGGACGTCGCGCCGTTCGACGAGTCGGTCGACCCGGTGGCGCAGGCGCGCGCCATCGTCGCCGAGCTGAAGAAGTATGACCCGCAGCTGGCCGCCAAGCCGCGCTGGCTGGTGCTGAACAAGCTGGACATGGTGCCGGCAGACGAGCGCGAGGCGCGCGTGCGCGACGTCGTGCGCCGGCTGCGCTTCAAGGGGCCGGTGTACGCGGTCTCGGCGCTGACGCGCGAGGGGCTGGAGCCGTTGATGCGCGACATCCACCAGTGGCTCGCGGCGCAGCGTCAGGCCGAGGCGCCGGCGCCGGTCGATCCGCGCTTCGACGCCGCGCGCGCCGGAACCGACACGCCGGCGCCGGCGGGGCCCGCGGCGGACGATCCCCGGTTTCGCCCTTGAGGGCTGCGTATGATTGCCCGCACCATGAGTGCCTGCACGAAGACGTCCGCCCCCGCTTCCGCCGCCGACCGCGACCCCGCCACCGGCCTGAGCCTGCCGGCGCGCGCACCGGCTGAGGTGCTGCGCGCGGCGCGGCGCATCGTCGTCAAGGTCGGCTCCAGCCTCGTGACCAACGAGGGGCGCGGGCTGGACGAGGGCGCCATCGGCCAGTGGGCGCGCCAGCTCGCGCACCTGGTGCGCGACGGGCGCGAGGTGGTGATGGTCTCCAGCGGCGCGATCGCCGAGGGCATGAAGCGCCTGGGCTGGGCGGTGCGGCCCAAGGAGCTGCACGAGCTGCAGGCGGCCGCGGCGGTGGGGCAGATGGGGTTGGCGCAGATGTGGGAGACCAAGCTGCGCGGGCAGGGGCTGCGCAGCGCGCAGGTGCTGCTGACGCATGCGGACCTGGCCGACCGCGAGCGCTACCTCAACGCCCGCTCCACGCTCTTGACGCTGCTGGCGCACGGCGTGGTGCCGGTCATCAACGAGAACGACACCGTCGTCAACGACGAGATCAAGTTCGGCGACAACGACACGCTGGGCGCCCTGGTGGCCAACCTGATCGAGGCCGACCTGCTGGTGATCCTGACCGACCAGCGCGGCCTCTACACCGCCGACCCGCGCAAGCGGCCCGACGCCGCCTTCGTGCACGTGGCGCGTGCGGGCGATGCGGCGCTGGAGGCGATGGCCGGCGGCGCCGGCACGCGCGTGGGCACCGGCGGCATGATCACCAAGGTGCTGGCGGCACGGCGCGCGGCCGGCTCCGGTGCCTCCACCGTGATCGCCTGGGGGCGCGAGGCCGACGTGCTGCCGCGGCTGCTGGGTGGCGAGCCGATCGGCACCGTGCTGGTGGCCGACGCGCCCAAGCAGCAGGCGCGCAAGCGCTGGATCACCAGTCAGCTGCAGCTGCGCGGCGCGGTGACGGTGGACGACGGCGCGGTGGAGAAGCTTGTGCGCGAGGGCAAGAGCCTGCTGCCGATCGGCATGACGGCGGTGGAAGGCGAGTTCCACCGCGGCGACGTGATCGCGGTGCGCGCGCCCGACGGCCGCGAGATCGCGCGCGGGCTGGCCAACTACGCCGCCGCCGAGGCGCGCCTGCTCTGCCGCCGGCCGTCGGCGGAGATCGAGCGCCTGCTCGGCTACACGGCCGAGCCGGAGATGATCCACCGCGACAACCTGGTCGTGACGGCGGCGGCCTAGGCCAGCGCGTCGAGGGCTGCCTCAGCGGTCCGCCGCACGGCCCTGTCGCAGCGCGCGCAGCATGTCGGCCGGACGGCCGTTGGGCGTGGCGCCGTCGCAAAAACCCCCGCGCGCCAGCGCCACCGCCGGACGCGAGGCGAACTCCCCGCCCAGGTTGCGCCACGCCGGCTCCGGGTTGACGCGCCAGCCGGGCGGTGGGCCGGGGTTCCAGTGCGCATAGGTCTTGACCTGCGCGGTGGCGCAGCGCAGCCCCTCGTACCAGGCGTTGAGCGCGCCGCCGTCGCCCTGCGCGACGATGACGTAGCGGATGACGCCGTCGGACCCCAGCGTGACGCTGTCGGGGTCGACGCCGAAGCGCAGCTGGCTGTGCACCGACGGGGTGAACGGCACCAGCCGCTCGGTGCGCAGCGGCGGCGGGGGCGGGACCTCGGCCTCGCGCCAGTCGCGGTTCGGGTCGGTCAGCAGCTGGGCCTGCGCGCCGGCGGCCAGCAGCAGCGCCAGCGCGGCGGTGGCGCGGCGCCGACGGAAGGGCAGGGGGAGAAGGTGACTCACGGTACGGTGGGCTTCGGTTGCCGCGGGCGCACGGCCGGCACCGCGCCGGGCGGGCTGCCGCGGCTGGCGCCGGGCGGCAGCTCGGCGTCGGAGGGCACACCGAGCTGCGGCGGCAGCGCACGCGCGCCGCGTGCCGGGGCTGCCTCGCCCCGCGCTGCCGGCGGCCGGGCGTTGCGCAGGAAGCGGTTGCCGCGGCCGTCACGGCGCACCGGCCCGTTTTGTACCGGCGGCAGGTAGGCGGCCAGCTCCTGCAGCGCGCGCTGGTAGACCTCGCGCTTGAATTCGATCACCAGGTCCAGCGGCACCCAGTAGTCGTTCCAGCGCCAGGCGTCGAATTCGGGGTGGTCGGTGGCGCGCAGGTTCAGGTTCCAGTCGCCGCCGACCAGCCGCAGCAGGAACCAGATCTGCTTCTGGCCGCGATAGTGGCCGCGCGCCTCGCGGCGGATGTAGCGGTCGGGCACCTCGTAGCGCAGCCAGTCGCGCGTGCGCGCGATGATCTCCACGTGCTCCGGCTTCAGGCCGATCTCCTCGTGCAGCTCACGGTACATCGCCTGCTCGGGCGTCTCGCCGCGGTCGATGCCCCCTTGCGGAAACTGCCACGAATGCGTGCGGATGCGCTTGCCCCAGAAGACCTGGTTGCGGTGGTTGAGCAGGATGATGCCGACATTCGGCCGGAAGCCGTCCCTGTCAAGCATAATCAACCCCAATCTTGTAAAGCTGGCCCGATTATGCAACGCGGGTCATCGTCATGTCGACATGAGAGCCTCCCAGTATCACATCGCCACCCTCAAGGAAGCCCCGGCCGACGCCGAGGTCGTCAGCCACCGCCTGATGCTGCGCGCCGGCATGATCAAGAAGCTGTCGGCCGGCATCTACACCTACATGCCGCTGGGGCTGCGTGTCATCCGCAAGGTCGAGCGCATCGTGCGCGAGGAGATGGACCGCGCCGGCGCCATCGAGCTGACCATGCCGATCGTGCAGCCGGCCGAACTGTGGCAGGAGACCGGCCGCTTCGCGAAGATGGGTCCGGAGCTGCTGCGCATCAAGGACCGGCACGAGCGCGACTTCGTCATCCAGCCCACCAGCGAGGAGGTCGTCACCGACATCGCGCGCCAGGAGCTGAGGAGCTACAAGCAGCTGCCGAAGAACTTCTACCAGATCCAGACCAAGTTCCGTGACGAGCGCCGCCCGCGCTTCGGCCTGATGCGCGGCCGCGAGTTCATCATGAAGGACGCCTACAGCTTCGACCGCGACGCCGCGGGCGCGCAGCGCAGCTACCAGATCATGGCGCAGGCGTACCGGCGCATCTTCGACCGCTTCGGGCTGCGCTACCGCGCGGTGGCGGCCGACAGCGGCGCCATCGGCGGCGACCTGAGCGAGGAGTTCCAGGTGATCGCCGCCACCGGCGAGGACGCCATCGTCTACTGCCCTACCAGCGACTACGCCGCCAACCTGGAAAAGGCCGAGGCGCTGCCGCCGCAGGGGCCGCGCCCGGCGCCCGCCCAGCCGCTGACCAAGGTCGCCACGCCGGGCAGGAGCACCTGCGCGCAGGTGGCCGAGCTGCTCGGCGTGCCGCTGGCGCGCACCGTCAAGTCCATCGTGCTGGCCACCGACGAGGTCAACGAGCGCGACGAGATCGTCGCCACCCGCATCTGGCTGCTGCTGCTGCGCGGCGACCACGACATGAACGAGGTCAAGGTCGGCAAGCTGCCCGGGCTGGAGCTGGGTTGGCGCTTCGCCACCGAGGCCGAGATCGTCGAGCACTTCGGCTGCCGCCCCGGCTACCTGGGGCCGGTGGGCATGCGCAAGCCGGTGACGGTGGTGGCCGACCGCGAGGTGGCGGTGATGGCCGACTGGATCTGCGGCGCCAACGAGGCGGACTTCCACCTGACCGGCGTCAACTGGGGGCGCGACCTGCCGGAGCCGGATCGGGTGGCCGACATCCGCAACGTCGTCGCCGGCGACCCGTCGCCGGACGGCAAGGGGGTGCTGGCGATCGAGCGCGGCATCGAGGTCGGGCACGTGTTCTACCTCGGCACCAAGTACAGCCGGGCGATGAACGCCACCTTCCTCGACGAGGACGGCAAGCCCAAGCCGTTCGAGATGGGTTGCTACGGCATCGGCATCACGCGCCTGCCGGCGGCGGCCATCGAGCAGAACCATGACGAGCGCGGCATCATCTGGCCGGATGCGATCGCGCCGTTCACGGTGGTGATCTGCCCGATCGGCTACGACCGCAGCGAGGCGGTGCGCGGCGCGGCGGATCGGCTCTACGCCGAGCTGCTGGACGCCGGCGTCGACGTGATCCTGGACGACCGCGGCGAGCGCCCCGGCGTGATGTTCGCCGACTGGGAGCTGATCGGTGTGCCGCACCGGCTGACGGTCGGTGACAAGGGGCTCAAGGACGGGGTGGTCGAGTACCAGCACCGGCGCGACGGCGCGCCGACGCCGGTGCCGCTGGCCGAGGCGGCCGGCTGGGTGCGCGCGCGGCTGCAGGTCTGACGATGGCGGCGGTGCCCGGTCCGGTCTTGCGGTTGACGCGCCGCGCCGGCCTGCGCGCCGCGGCCGGCTGGGCGCTGGCGCGTGCCGCCGCGCCGTGGGGGCTGGCCGCCGGGTTGCTGGCGGCGCCGCCGGCTGCGCGCGCCGGCGCGCAGATCGAGGAGCCGCTGTCGGATGCCGTGCGTCACGCGCTGCGCGCCGCGGTGGAGCAGCTCGACCCGCCCGAGCCGGTGCTGACCAGCGCCGAGGAGCGCGTGCACTACGTGCGCTGGCTGGCCGACGGCAGCTGGCGGCTGCGCCGGCGCAAGCCCGAGGCGCGCGCGCGCGAGGATTTCCTGCAGACCGTCTGGTACGAGAGCCGCCGCGCGGGCCTGGACACCGCGCTGGTGCTCGGGCTGATCGAGGTCGAAAGCGGCTTTCGCCGCTGGGCGATCTCGCGCGCCGGCGCACGCGGCTACATGCAGGTGATGCCGTTCTGGACGCGGCTGATCGGCGACGGCGATCCGGACAAGCTGTTTCACCTGCAGACCAACCTGCGCTACGGCTGCGTGATCCTGCGCCACTACCTCGACCGCGAGCGCGGCGATCTCTTTCTGGCGCTGGGGCGCTACAACGGCAGCCGCGGGCAGGCGGCGTACCCGAATGCGGTGCTGGCCGCGCGGCGCCGCTGGGCTGACCTGGGCCACGGCGCGGCGCCGCGCGCCTGAAGGCGCGGCCCGCCTAGGCCAGAAAGCCGATGCGCCCCTTGCCCGCCGCCGGCGCGGGCAGGTCACGCACCTCCAGGTGGTCGCGCTCGTCCAGCCGCGCGTTGCCGAACGCCGTCATCAGCGCGCGGCGCATCTCGCGCGGCGCCAGTTCCGCCAACCGCTCCAGCACGTCGTCGCCCGGCTCCTCATCGAACAGCCGCCCCCAGTCGTGCGCGGCGCGCAGCCGCTGGTAGAGCAGCCGCGCGATCGTGCGCGCCTCCTCGCGCGTCGGTGGCGCGATCTCGAACACGTTCATGCGGTTGAGGATCGGCTCGGGGATCGCGCGCTCGTCGTTGGCGGTGGTGATCCAGATCACCTGGCTGGCGTCGATCGGCACTTCAGCGAACTCATCGACAAAGCGCTGCGCGGTCTGCGGCTCCAGCAGCCCGTACAGCGCGCCCAGCGGGTCGTACTGCGCGTGCTCGCTGGCCTTGTCGATCTCGTCGACGACGATCACCGGGTTGGCGTAGTCGCCCTCCACCAGCGCCTCGAAGACCTTGCCGGGCTTGGCGCCCTTCCACTGCGAGGAGGAGCCCGACAGCAGCCAGCCGGCGGTCATCGCGCTCATCGGCACCAGCGTCATGGTGGTGGCCAGCAGCTCGGCCAGCTGCTGCGCGAAGTGCGTCTTGCCCACACCCGGCGGTCCCAGCAGCAGGATCGGCGTGACCTCCAGGCTGTCGCTGCCGGCCTGCGCCAGCGCCACGTGGCGCTTGATGTCGTCGAGCACGGCGCGGAAGTTGGGCAGCTGCTCGTACAGCGGCGCCATGTCAGGCACGCCGGAAGGCTTGACCGCGAAGCGCTGCGGTCCGCGCTCCAGCATGCGCTCGTAGGTCTGGCACAGGGTGGCCTGCTCGCGCTCGTGGCCCTGGGCCTTCAGGCGCTTCAGGCGCTGCTCGACGTCGTCCGGGTTGAAGATCTCGCGCACGCGCGCGATCGGCAGGCCGCGCGGCGGCGCGATCGTGGGCACGCTGTCGTGGACCATGGTGCACTCCTTCGAACGATCGGCTCGTCGACCATTGAAGCAAGCACCGTGCCGGCTGCGGTATCGGGACGGACCCGGGGTGTGGCGTGCGGCGCAGTGCCGCCTCACGCGGTTGGAGCCGCCAGCAGCTTCTGCAGTTCGCCGCTCTCGTACATCTCCATCATGATGTCGGAGCCGCCGATGAATTCGCCGCGCACGTACAGCTGCGGGATGGTGGGCCAGTTGCTGTACTCCTTGATGCCCTGGCGCACCTCGGGGTCGTCCAGCACGTTGACGGCGACGATGGCCTTGGGGTCGACCCCGCAGGCCTTCAGGATCTGCACCGCGCGGCCGGAGAAGCCGCACATCGGAAAGCTCGGCGTGCCCTTCATGAAGAGCACGATGTCGTGGTTCTTGACCAGCTGGTCGATGCGCTGTTGCACGTCGCTCATGGCTCGTCTCGCGTGGCGTGTCGGGTTGCGGATGCCGCCATTATCCCGCCGCCGGCGAGCCCGTGCCGCCGCCGGGGGTGCCGGGCCATGCCGCGCCGGTGCAGCGCACGTGGCCGCCCAGGTCGCGGCGGTGCGCCGGTGCACCGAAGCCGTGCGCGCGCAGCAGCGCCGCCACCGCGGCGGCCTGATCCCAGCCGTGCTCCAGCAGCAGCCAGCCGCCGGGGCGCAACCGCGCCGGCGCGCCGGCGATGATGGCGCGCAGCGCGTCCAGCCCGTCGGCGCCGGCCACCAGCGCCTGGCGCGGCTCGTGGCGCAGCGCGGGCAGGTGCGGATCGTTCTCGGCCAGGTAGGGCGGGTTGCTGACGACGAGGTCGAAGCGCGCCGGCGGCGCGGACGCGGCGGATTCGTCACCCCACGGCCGCCAGCCGTCCCACCAGTGGCCGTGCAGCCAGCGTACCGGCAGGGCGAGCCGCCGGCCGTTGGCCGCGGCCACCGCCAGCGCGGCGGGGCTCGCGTCCAGCGCCCACACACGCGCGGCCGGCCGGCGCGCCTGCAGCGCCAGCGCGATGGCGCCACTGCCGGTGCCCAGGTCCAGCACGTCGGCGGCCTGCCCCTGCGGCAGCAGTTCCAACGCCCAGTCCACCAGCGTCTCGGTGTCCGGGCGGGGGTCGAGCACGCGCGCATCCACCTGCAGCGTCAGGCCGTGAAAGCCGCGTTCGCCGACCAGGTAGGCCAGCGGCACGCCGTCGCGGCGCTGCGCGCACAGCGCGGCGTAGCGCGCCGCCGCCGGCGCCGGCAGCGGCTCCTCGCCATGCGCCAGCAGCCAGGCGCGCTCCTGCAGGCCGCGGCCCAGCGCGTGCAGCAGCAGCCACTGTGCTTCCAGCCGTGGCAGGCCGCGCGCCTGCGCGGCGCGCAGCGCCTCGTCGAGCGTGCGGGCGCGGTCGGGCATGCGCGGGGCCCTCAGCTCGCGCCGGCGGCGGCGCGCGCCTCCAGCTCCGCCAGCTGCTGCGCGCCGTGCGCCAGCCGCAGCGCGTGCACCAGGTCGTCGAGCTCGCCGTCCAGCACCGCCGGCAGCTGGTGCAGCGTCAGGTCGATGCGGTGGTCGGTGACGCGGCTCTGCGGGAAGTTGTAGGTGCGGATGCGGTCGCTGCGGTCGCCGCTGCCGATCAGGCTCCTGCGCGTGGCGGCCTGCTGCGCGGCGCGCGCCTGGCGCTCGCGCTCCTGCAGCCGCGCCAGCAGCACCTGCAGCGCGCGCGCCTTGTTGCGATGCTGGCTGCGGTCGTCCTGGCATTCGGCCACCAGGCCCGTGGGCAGGTGGGTGATGCGTACCGCCGAGTCGGTGCGGTTGACGTGCTGGCCGCCGGCGCCGCTGGCGCGGAAGGTGTCGATGCGCAGCTCGGCCGGGTCGAGCTGGATGGCCTGCTGCTCGTCGGGCTCCGGCAGCACCGCCACGGTGCAGGCGCTGGTGTGGATGCGGCCCTGCGACTCGGTGACCGGGATGCGCTGCACGCGGTGGCCGCCGGATTCGAAGCGCAGCCGCCCGTAGGCGCCCTCGCCGGCGATGCGCAGCACGACTTCCTTGTAGCCGCCGAGGTCGCTCGGCGAGGCGCTGAGCTCCTCCACGCGCCAGCCCTGGCGCTCGGCGTAGCGCGCGTACATGCGCGCCAGGTCGGCTGCGAACAGCGCCGCCTCCTCGCCGCCGGTGCCGGCGCGGATCTCGACGAAGGCGTTGCGCGCGTCGTCCGGATCGCGTGGCACCAGCCGCGCCTGCAGCTCGTCTTCCAGCGCGCGCAGCTCGGCCTGCGCGGCCTCGATCTCGTCGGCCGCCAGCGCCGCCAGCGCCGCATCCCCCTCGGCCATGGCCTCGTCGTGCAGCTGCAGCGCCGCCTGCCAGTCGGCCTCGCGCTGCAGGTAGCGCAGGTAAGGCTGCACCAGCGCGTCGGTCTCGGCGTGCTCGCGCGACAGCGCCTGAAAGCGCGCCAGGTCGGCGGTGGCGTCCGGCGCGGCCAGCTGGGCGTCGAGCTCGTGCAGCCGGCGGCGGCGCTGCTCCAGCGTCTGGCGGACGAAGGCTTTCATGCGCCCTGGGTCGCCGCGCCGTCGGCCGCGCCGGCCGGCCCGCGGCGGCCGCGCAGGAACAGCCGCTGCACCATCTCGGCGGTGTGCCGGCGTGCCGCCTCGTCGCCGCCGTGCAGCTCCGCCAGCGCCCCGTGCAGCATCTTCTGCGTCAGGCCGCGCGCCAGCGCCTGCAGCGCCTCCTCGGGGCTGGCGCCGCGCGCCAGCAGCCGGCGCGCGCGCGCCAGCTCGGCCTGCTGCCACGCCTCGGCCTGCGCGTGCAGGTCGCGGATCAACGGCACCACGCCGTGGCGCGGGTCGCGCTCGCGCAGCCAGAGCATGAAGCTCTGCACGCCGGCGTCGATGATCGCCTCGGCCTGCGCCACCGCGGCCTGCCGGCTGTCGCGGCCGGCCTGCACGACGGCGGCCAGGTCGTCCACGGTGTACAGGTAGACGTCGTCGAGCTGGCGCACCTCGGCCTCGATGTTGCGCGGCACGGCCAGGTCGACCATGAACATCGGGCGATGGCGGCGGCGCTTCAGCGCGCTTTCCACCATGCCCAACCCGATCAGCGGCAGCGTGCTGGCGGTGCAGCTGACCACGGCGTCGAACTCGTGCAGACGCGCCGGCAGATCCGACAGGCGCAGGGCCTCGGCACCGAAGCGCGCCGCCAGCCGCTCGCCGCGCTCCAGCGTGCGGTTGGCGATCGCCATCGCCCGCGGCTGGCGCGCGGCGAAGTGCGTGGCGGTCAGCTCGATCATCTCGCCGGCGCCGACGAACAGCACGCGGATCTCGCGCAGATCCTCGAACAGCTGGCCGCACAGGCGCACCGCCGCGGCGGCCATGCTGATGGAGTGCGCGCCGATCTCGGTGCTGCTGCGCACCTGCTTGGCCACCGCGAACGAGCGCTGGAACAGCTGGTGCAGCGTCGTGCCCAGCGTGCCGGCCTCGTCGGCGACGCGCACCGCGTCCTTCAACTGGCCCAGGATCTGCGGCTCGCCCAGCACCATGCTGTCCAGCCCGCTGGCCACGCGGAAGGCGTGGCGTGCCGCGGCGTCGTCGCGCAGCACGTAGGCGTGGCGCAGCAGCGCCTCGGCCGGCACGCCGCCGTTGTCGGCCAGCCAGCGCGCGCTCGACTCCACCAACGGTTCGTCGCTGGCGCAGTACAGCTCGGTGCGGTTGCAGGTGGACAGCAGCGTGGCCTCGGCCGGGCGCGCCAGCGCGGCGCGCAGGCGGCGCAGGGCGTCCGGGATCTGCTCCAGCGCGAAGGCGAACCGCCCCCGCACGTCCAGCGGAGCGGTCTGGTGGTTGATGCCGAGCGCCCAGACTGCCATGTCCCGGATTATAAAATCCGCCCCCTGCGTGGACGTCTTGACCGCCCTGTCGCACCTGATCCAGCTGGTGGCGCCCGCCTGGAGCGCCGGCGCGCTGCTGGCGGGGCTCGTGGCGGCGCGGCGGCGCGACGGCGCGTGGCCGCGGCGCTGGGCGCGCGAGACGCTGTGGCTGGCGCTGCCCGGCTCGGCGGTGCTGGTCGGCGGGCTGGTGCTGACCGGCGCCGACGGCCGCATCGCCACGTACGGCGCGCTGGTGCTGCTGCAGGGAGCGCTGGCGGCGTGGCGTGCCCGCCCGCGCGGCTGAGGCGTCGGTCCCCAGTGGCGGCAGGGATACCGGGCACGCCGGCCGGTCTGCATGCTGCGCTGCGGTAACATCCCGGTCCCCGCGTCGGCGCCCGAGACCGTCCCGGACCGGGTGGCCAGGCCGCGCGGGGCCGCCCCACAGCCATGAACGCGCCCACACCCCTGCACGCCCTGCTCGATGCCGCGCCCGACGCGCCCCGGCTGCGCGAGATCCCATACAACTACACGTCGTTTTGCGATCGCGAGATCGTGATCCGGCTGCTCGGGGAGCGCGCCTGGGCGTTGCTGGAGCAGCTGCGCAGCGAGCGGGCCACCGGCCGCTCGGCGCGCATGCTCTACGAGGTGCTCGGCGATATCTGGGTGGTGCAGCGCAACCCCTACATCCAGGACGACCTGCTGGCCAACGCGCGCCGCCGCAGCGCGCTGATCGAGGCGCTGCACCACCGCCTGCGCGAGATCGAGAAGCGCCGCCGCCCGCACGAGGACGCCGAGCGCGACGCCAAGGTGGGCGAGCTGCTGGCGCTGGCGCAGCAGGCGGTGCGGGCGTTTGCGGCCCACTTCGACGAGGTGGCGGCGCTGCGCCGCCGCGCGCTGCGGGTGCTCAGGCGCCACACGCACAAGGACAACATCCGCTTCGACGGCCTGTCGCGCGTCAGCCACGTGACGGATGCCACCGACTGGCGCGTCGAATACCCGTTCGTCGTGCTCACGCCCGACAGCGAGGAGGAGATCGTCGGCCTGGTGCAGGGCTGCATCGAGCTGGGGTTGACGATCATCCCGCGCGGCGGCGGCACCGGCTACACCGGCGGCGCGGTGCCGCTGACGTGGAAGAGCGCGGTCATCAACACCGAAAAGCTCGAGCGCCTGACCGAGGTGGAGCTGACGCCGATCCCCGGCCACGCCGAGCCGGTGCCGACCATCTGGACCGAAGCGGGCGTGGTCACGCAGCGCGTGGCCGATGCGGCCGAGCGCGCCGGCTACGTGTTCGCGGTCGACCCGACCTCGGCCGAGGCGTCGTGCATCGGCGGCAACATCGCGATGAACGCCGGCGGCAAGAAGGCGGTGCTGTGGGGCACGGCGCTGGACAACCTGCTGAGCTGGCGCATGGTCACGCCCCAGGCGCAGTGGCTGGAGGTCACGCGCCTGAACCACAACCTCGGCAAGATCCACGACGCCGAGGTGGCCAGCTTCGAGCTGAAGTATTTCGAGGCCGACGGCAAGACCCCCATCCGCACCGAGCGGCTCGACATCCCGGGCTCGGCCTTCCGCAAGGCGGGCCTGGGCAAGGACGTCACCGACAAGTTCCTGAGCGGCCTGCCCGGCGTGCAGAAGGAGGGCTGCGACGGCATCATCACCAGCGCGCGCTGGGTGGTGCACCGCATGCCGGCGCACACGCGCACCGTGTGCCTGGAGTTCTTCGGCAACCCCAGGGACGCCGTGCCCTCGATCGTCGAGATCAAGGACTTCATGTTCGCCGAGCAGCGGCGCAGCGGCACGCTGCTGGCCGGGCTGGAGCACCTGGACGACCGCTACCTGAAGGCGGTGGGCTACACCACCAAGAGCAAGCGCGGCACGCTGCCGAAGATGGTGCTGATCGGCGACCTCGTCGGCGACGATCCGGACGCGGTGGCGCGCGCCGCCAGCGAGGTGGTGCGGCTGGCCAATGCGCGCGGCGGCGAGGGGTTCGTGGCCGTCAGCGCCGAGGCGCGCAAGAAGTTCTGGGCCGACCGCAAGCGCACCGCCGCCATCAGCCGCCACACCAACGCCTTCAAGATCAACGAGGACGTGGTGATCCCGCTGGAGCGCATGGGCGAGTACACGCTGGGCATCGAGCGCATCAACATCGAGCTGAGCCTGCGCAACAAGATCCGCCTGTGCGACGAGCTGGAGGCCTTTCTGCAGCGGCCGCAGCTGCCGCTGGGCAAGGTGGAGGACCGTGCCGAGGCCCCCGCGCCGGAGCTGGTGGAGGAGCGGCGCGAGCAGGCGCTGGCGCTGGTGCGCACGGTGCGTGCGCAGTGGCAGGGCTGGCTGGAGGGGCTGGATGCCGTGCCCGAAGGGCAGACGCGCACGGTGTTCGAGCTGCTGCAGGATCACACCTGGCGCGCGAGCTGGAAGGCGCAGCTGCGCCAGCCGCTGCGCGAGCTGTTCGGCGGTGCGGCGCTGGCGCCGGTGGCCGCGGAGTGCGAGGCGATCCACCGCCGCGTGCTCAAGGGCCGTGTCTGGATCGCGCTGCACATGCACGCCGGCGACGGCAACGTGCACACCAACATCCCGGTCAACAGCGACGACTACGCGATGCTGCGCACCGCGCACGAGGCGGTGGACCGCGTGATGGCGCTGGCGCGCAGCCTGGGCGGCGTGATCTCCGGCGAGCACGGCATCGGCATCACCAAGCTGCAGTACCTCACCGACGAGGAGCTGGCGCCGTTTGCCGCCTACAAGGCGAAGGTCGATCCGCAAGGCCGCTTCAACCGCGGCAAGCTGCTGCGCCAGCCCATGCCCGAGGCGCGCGCGGCCGACCTGCGCGACGCCTACACGCCGAGCTTCAACCTGCTCGGGCACGAGTCGCTCATCATGCAGCAGAGCGACATCGGCTCGATCGCCGACAGCATCAAGGACTGCCTGCGCTGCGGCAAGTGCAAGCCGGTGTGCTCCACGCACGTGCCGCGCGCCAACCTGCTCTACAGCCCGCGCAACAAGATCCTGGCCACCAGCCTGCTGATCGAGGCCTTCCTGTACGAGGAGCAGACGCGCCGCGGCATCAGCGTGCAGCACTGGGAGGAGTTCGAGGACGTGGCCGACCACTGCACGGTGTGCCACAAGTGCGAGAGCCCCTGCCCGGTCAAGATCGACTTCGGCGACGTGTCGATGGCGATGCGCAACCTGCTGCGCAAGATGGGGCGCAAGTCGTGGCGGCCCGGCAACGCGCTGGCGATGGCCTTCCTCAACGCCACCCACCCCGAGACCATCAAGCTGATGCGCACGCTGATGGTGGACGTGGGCTACCGCGCGCAGCGGCTGGCGCACGACCTGCTCAAGCGCGCGGCGCGGCGCCAGACCAGCGCCCCGCCGGCCACCGTCGGCGCGGCGCCGGTCAAGGAGCAGGTGATCCACTTCGTCAACAAGAAGATGCCGGGCAACCTGCCCAAGAAGACGGCGCGCGCGCTGCTCGACATCGAGGACCGGGCCTACGTGCCGATCATCCGCGATCCGCAGCGCACCAGCGCCGACAGCGAGGCGGTGTTCTACTTCCCCGGCTGCGGCTCGGAGCGCCTGTTCAGCCAGGTGGGTCTGGCCACGCAGGCCATGCTGTGGCACGTCGGCGTGCAGACGGTCCTGCCGCCGGGCTACCTGTGCTGCGGCTACCCGCAGCGCGGCAGCGGCCAGTTCGACAAGGCCGACAAGATCATCACCGACAACCGCGTGCTGTTCCACCGCGTGGCCAACACGCTGAACTACCTCGACATCAAGACCGTGGTGGTCAGCTGCGGCACCTGCTACGACCAGCTGCAGCACTACGAGTTCGACAAGATCTTCCCCGGCTGCCGCATCCTCGACATCCACGAATACCTGCTGGAGAAGGGCGTCAGGCTCGAGGGCAAGGAGGCCTACCTCTACCACGACCCCTGCCACAGTCCGATGAAGCTGCAGGATCCGCTCAAGACCGTCAAGGCGCTGGTGGGCGAGACGGTGGTGGCCAGCGACCGCTGCTGCGGCGAGTCCGGGACGCTCGCGGTGACGCGGCCCGACGTCTCCACCCAGGTGCGCTTCCGCAAGGAGCAGGAGCTGCGCAAAAACGAGCGCCAGTTGGCCGAATTAGCGCAGCGCACCGGCGCGCAGCTCACGCCGGGCCGCACCAAGATCCTGACCTCTTGCCCGAGCTGCCTGCAGGGCCTGAGCCGCTATAGCGAAGACTTGAGCAACGGCCTGTTGGAGGCCGACTACATCGTCGTCGAGATCGCGCGCCAGGTGCTGGGCGAGAACTGGCTGCCGGAGTACGTGGCGCGCGCCAACGCCGGCGGCATCGAGCGGGTGCTGGTGTGACCGGCTGCGCGCTGTGCCGCGACGACGGCGGCCTGACGCTGTGGCGCGGGCCGGGCTGGCGCGTGGTGCGCGCGCTGGGCGCCGAGGTGGCCGCCGCCCCGGCGTGGTACCGCGTCATCGCCGCCGCCCACGTGGCCGAGTGGAGCGACCTGCCCCCGGCCGAGCAGGCCCGCGCGATGGCGCTCGTGACGGCGGTGGAGCGCGCGCTGCGCACCACGCTCCTGCCCACCAGGGTCAACCTCGCGAGCCTGGGCAACGTGGTGCCGCACCTGCACTGGCACGTGATCGCGCGCTTCGACTGGGACAGCCGCTTTCCGGCGCCGGTGTGGGCGCCGGCGCAGCGCGGCGACGACGCGCTGCGGCTGGCGGCGCTGCGCGAGCGGCTGCCGGCGTGCGACGCCGCGGTCGTGCAGGCGCTGCAGGCCCAGCCGGGCTGAAAGGAAGCGGCGATGCTGCGCGCGCTGCTGGTGGGGCTGACGCTGCTGCACCTGGGGCCGGGGCTGGCGTTCGCGCTGCTGGCGTTCGGCTGCGACGGGGCGGCGCCATGGCTCGGTGCGCATTGCGGCGGCGACCCGGTGGGCCGCTTCGGCCGTCTGACGCTGGCCGCCTGGGCGGTGCTGGGGCTCGCGTGGCTGGCCTGGGGGGCGGTGCGGCGTGCGCGCCACCGTCCGCCCGGCGGCGCCGCCCGCTGGCAGGCGCTGGCTGCGGTGCTGGCCGCCGGCGGCGCGCTGGGCGGTGCCGGTGCCTGGCTCACCGGGGCGGCGGCCGCCTGGCTGGCCGTGCCGTTGGCGCTGGCCGTGGCGTGGCTGGCGCTGGCCAACCCCGCGGCGTGTCAGCCGCCGCGGGCCGACACGCCCCGACGTCCCTGATCCCCTGCTGGAGGAGGCTGCCGCGATGAATCCCGCATCCCATCCCCGTCCGACCGAACTGACCGTGCACGGCGCCTCGCGCGTGCTGGAGGTCGCCTTCGACGATGGCGCGCGCTTTCGCATCCCGTTCGAGCTGCTGCGCGTCTACTCGCCCTCGGCCGAGGTGCAGGGCCACGGCCCGGGTCAGGCGGTGCTGCAGACCGGCAAGCGCGACGTCACGATCGTCGCGCTGGAGCCGGTCGGGCACTACGCCATGCAGCCCACGTTCTCCGACGGCCACGACAGCGGCCTCTACACGTGGGAGTACCTGTACTTCCTGGGCAGCCGGCAGGACGAGCTGTGGGCGGAGTACGAGCGGCGGCTGGCCGAGGCCGGGCTGGACCGCGACGCGCCGATGCCGGCCAAGGGCGCCGGCGGCTGCGGTCGGCACTGAGCCGCGCGCCCGCCGTGGGCCGCGGGTGGCACGGCGCGCCCCGCTTTGGCGTAGGATGGCGCCATGACGCAGACCCATTTCGGCTTCGAGACCGTCGACGAGCGCGAGAAGGCGCGGCGCGTGCGCGCCGTCTTCGATTCGGTGGCGCCGCGCTACGACCTGATGAACGACCTCATGTCGGTCGGCCTGCACCGCTGGTGGAAGGCCTGCGCCGTGATGGTGGCCGCGCCGCAGCCGGGCCAGCGCGTGCTGGACATCGCCGGCGGCACCGGCGACCTCGGCCTGGCGCTGGCGCCCAAGGTGCAGCCCGGCGGCGTGGTGGTGCACACCGACATCAACGAGACCATGCTGCGCGAGGGCCGTGACCGGCTGCTCGACCGCGGCTGGGCGCTGCCCACCGTGGTGTGCGATGCCGAGCGGCTGCCGTTTCCCGACGGCGCGTTCGACCTCGTCACGGTGGCCTTCGGCCTGCGCAACATGACGCACAAGGAACTTGCGCTGCGCGAAATGAATCGAGTGCTGAAGGTCGGCGGCAAGCTGCTGGTGCTCGAATTCTCCAAGGTCGCGCCCCCGCTGCGCAAAGCCTACGACTGGTACAGCTTCCACGTGCTGCCGCGCCTGGGTCGCTGGGTGGCCGGCGACGAGGCCAGCTACCGCTACCTGGCCGAGTCGATCCGCATGCACCCGGACCAGGAGACGCTGCGCGGGATGATGCGCGAGGCGGGCTTCGGCCACGTCGACGTGCACAACCTGACCGGTGGCGTCGTCGCGCTGCACGTGGGCATCAAGACCGCATGACGTCGAGGAGAGCGATCGCATGAAGGCTCACGTGGGAACCTGGGTAGTGGTGGCGGCGCTGGCGCTGGGCTCGGCCGATGCGTCGTGGGCCAAGCGCCTGGGCGGTGGTGGCTCGGTGGGCAAGCAGTCCGCCAACGTGACGCAGCGCCAGGCCACGCCGGCGCAGCCGACCCCCGCCCAGCCGGCGCAGGCCCCGGCGGCGAAGCCGCAGCCACAGCCCGCACAGGCTGCCAGCCAGGCCGGCGCTGCTGCGGCCAAGCCGCGCACGCCGTGGGGCGCGATGCTGGGCGGGCTGGCCGCCGGGCTGGGGCTGGCGTGGCTGGCCTCCGCGCTGGGCTTCGGCGAGGCGTTTGCGCAGTTTCTGCTGATCCTGCTGCTGGTCGGCGCGGTGCTGGCCGTGGTGGCGCTGCTGCGCCGCGGCCGCGTGGCGGCGCCGCGGCCGGCGCTGGCCGGTGCCGGCGCCGGCGCCGAGCCGGTGATGCCGCGCAGCTACCAGCCGCACCACGTCGGCAACGACGCGGCGGCGCGGCCGTGGGAGCAGACCCAGTTCCAGGGCGCAGCCGCCGGCGGCCTGATCGGCAGCGCGCTGCAGGGGCCGCAGACCTGGGGCATTCCGGCCGGCTTCGACGTCGAGGGCTTCCTGCGCGCCTCGCGCGACAACTTCGTGCGCCTGCAGGCGGCGTGGGACCGCGGCGACGTGGCGACGCTGCGCGCGCTGATGACCGACGACATGCTGGCCGAGATCCGGGCCCAGCTGGCCGAGCGCGAGGCGCAGGGCGGCGCGCCCAACGTCACCGAGGTGGTGGCGCTGGACGCGCAGCTGCTCGGCATCGAGGACCGCGGCGACGAATACATGGCCAGCGTCGAGTTCTCCGGCCTGATCCGCGAGGATCCGGCCGAGGGACCGGCGCCGTTTCGCGAGGTGTGGAACATCACCAAGGCCAAGGACGGCCGCAGCGGCTGGCTGGTGGCCGGGGTGCAGGCGCTGCAGTGACCTGACGGGCCGCCCGCGGGGCGGCGAGCCGGAAAGAGCAGGGCGCGGGCGACGCCGATCCGGCACAATCCGCGGGCATGGACACGCCCCCGTTCCCCCGTCTGCGGCTGCCCGCGCTGCCGCCACCGCCGCCGTGGCTGCTGGCCGAGCTGCGCAACCGCGTCGTGCTGCTGCTCAACCACGTGCTGCAGCAGGAGCCCGAAGCGCAGCAGCGCCTGCGGCGTCAGGCCGGCAAATGCATCACCGTGCGTGCGCCCGCTCTGCTGCCGCCTGGCTGGGCGGCGGGGGCGGAGGGTGAGGCCCTGACGCTTCAGGTGACGTCGGCCGGTCTGCTGGCCGAGGCCGCGCCAGGGCAGGCCGCCGATCTCACGCTGAGCCTGCAGGCGGATTCGGCCACGGCGCTGGCGCAGCGGCTGCTGGCCGGGCAGCGTCCGCCGGTGGCCATCGCCGGCGACGTGCAGCTGGCCGCCGAGGTGGCGTGGCTGATCGACCACGTGCGCTGGGACGTCGAGGAGGATCTGGCGCGTCTGGTGGGTGACGCGGCCGCGCACACGCTGGCCGGATGGGCGCGCGCGCTGGCCGAGGCGCTGCGTACGCACGTGCTGCCGCGCGCCCGCACGCTGGCCGGGCGTGCCGCCGCGTGGCGCGGCGCGGCGAAGGAGGAACGCGCCGCCGGCGACGGAGCCGCCGCATGAGGCGCTGGCTGCGTGGCTGGTTCATCGTCTGGGTGCTGCTGCGCTACGGCCTGGACGAGCTGATCCTGTCCGGGTTCCGCCATCCGGCGCTGGCGCTGCTGCGCCGGCTGCTGACCATCGGGCGCGACCTGTCGGCACCGCGCGGGCAGCGCCTGCGCGAGGCGCTGGAGAGGCTCGGGCCGATCTTCGTCAAGTTCGGCCAGGTGCTCTCGACCCGGCGCGACCTGCTGCCGCCCGACATCGCCGACGAGCTGGCGCGGCTGCAGGACCGCGTGCCGCCGTTTCCGACCGAGGTCGCGGTGGCCACCATCGAGCGAGCCTACGGCCGGCCGCTGCACGAGGTGTTCGCCACCTTCGAGCGCGAGCCGGTGGCCAGCGCCTCGATCGCGCAGGTGCACTTCGCCACGCTGCGCGATGGCCGCGAGGTGGCGGTCAAGGTGCTGCGCCCCGGCATGCTGCCGGTGATCGAGAAGGACCTGGCGCTGATGCGCACGATGGCCGGCTGGGTGGAGCGGCTGTCGCGCGACGGCCGGCGCCTGAAGCCGCGCGAGGTGGTGGCCGAGTTCGACAAGTACCTGCACGACGAGCTCGACCTGATGCGCGAGGCGGCCAACGCCGCGCAGCTGCGCCGCAACATGGCGGGGCTGGATCTGGTGCTGATCCCGGAGATGCACTGGGACTGGTGCCGCAGCGACGTGCTGGTGATGGAGCGCATGCGCGGCGTGCCGATCAGCCAGGTCGAGCGGCTGCGCGCCGCCGGCGTCGACATCAAGAAGCTGGCGCGTGACGGCGTCACGATCTTCTTCACGCAGGTGTTCCGCGACGGCTTCTTCCACGCCGACATGCACCCGGGCAACATCCAGGTGTCGCTGGAGCCGCAGACCTTCGGCCGCTACATCTCGCTCGATTTCGGTATCGTCGGCACACTGACCGAGTACGACAAGGAGTACCTGGCGCAGAACTTCACCGCCTTCTTCCGGCGCGACTACAAGCGCGTGGCCGAGCTGCACATCGAGTCCGGCTGGGTGCCGCCGCAGACGCGCGTCGACGAGCTGGAGGCGGCGGTGCGCGCGGTGTGCGAGCCGTACTTCGACCGGCCGCTGAAGGACATCTCGCTCGGCATGGTGCTGATGCGGCTGTTCCAGACCTCGCGCCGCTTCAACGTCGAGATCCAGCCGCAGCTGGTGCTGCTGCAGAAGACGCTGCTCAACATCGAGGGGCTGGGCCGCCAGCTCGACCCCGACCTCGACCTCTGGAGCACCGCCAAGCCGTTCCTGGAGCGCTGGATGGTGGAGCAGGTGGGGCCGCGGCGGCTGTGGCGCGAGCTCAAGGCGCAGGCGCCGCATTACGCCAAGCTGCTGCCGCGGCTGCCGGTGCTGCTGCACGGTTACCTGCAGCAGCGCCCGGCCGACCTGCGCGCGCAGCTGGAGGCGCTGGTGCGCGAGCAGCGCCGCACGCAGCGCCTGTTGCTGATGGTGATCTACGTGCTGTTCGGCTTCGTCGCCGGGCTGATGGCGATGCAGTGGTGGCTGCGCGTGCGCCTGTGGTGAACGGCGCGCTGCGGGGGGCTTGAAAGGGCGCTCACGGGCCCGCACCTATAATGAGAAGTTTTGCATCCAAGCCTCCCGTTCGATTCGTTTTCTCATCACTTCCAGGTGCAGCCATGCCCATCTACGCGTACAAGTGCGAGTCCTGTGGCCACGCCAAGGACGTGCTGCAGAAGGTGTCGGACGAGCCGCTGAGCGTGTGCCCGGCGTGCGGTGCGCCGACGTTTCGCAAGCAGCTGACCGCCGCCGGGTTCCAGCTCAAGGGCACCGGCTGGTACGTGACCGACTTCCGCAACGGCAGCGGCGGGGCCGCCAAGGCCGCCGGCGCGGGCGCGGCAGCCGGTGCGACCGCCGAGTCCTCGGCGTCGTCGTCCGCTGGCGGCAAGGATGCCTCCACCCCCTGCGGGGCGGCCTGTGCCTGTCATTGAGCGCGCGCGCATCGGCGCGGCGCTGCGGCGCTGGCTGCTGTCGGGCCTGTTGGTGCTGGTCCCGCTCATCGTCACCCTTTGGGTGCTGGAGTGGGTCGTCTCGACGCTGGACCAGACGCTCAACATCCTGCCCGAGGCGTGGCAGCCGGAGCGCTGGCTCGGCATGCGCGTGCCGGGCATGGGCGTGCTGCTGGCGCTGGCCATCGTGCTCGGCATCGGGGCGCTGGCGTCCAACTACGTCGGCAACCAGCTGGTGGCATGGTGGCACGCGCTGCTGCAGCGCATCCCGGTGGTGCGCTCGATCTACTCCGGCGTCAAGCAGGTCTCCGACACGCTGCTGTCCGAGAAGGGCAACGCCTTTCGCCAGGCGCTGCTGGTGCAGTGGCCGCGCGAGGGCATGTGGACCATCGCCTTCCTGACCGGTGCGCCGGGTGGCGACGTCGCGCGCCACCTGCCGCCGCAGGACTACCTCAGCGTCTACGTGCCCACCACCCCCAACCCCACCGGCGGCTATTTCGTCATCGTGCACCGGCGCGACGTCGTGCCGCTGGCGATGAGCGTCGACGAGGCGCTGACCTACGTCATCTCGATGGGCGTCATCGTGCCGGGTGCACGCAAGCCCGGCGCGGCGGCGTCCGCCTCCCTGCCCGGCGCGGCCTGAAGCGGCGCCACCCCTGTTCCGTTGCAAGGTACCACTGCCATGCTCATGCGCTCCCACTACTGCGGTCTGGTCACCGAGGCCCTGATCGGTCAGGCCGTCACCCTGTGCGGCTGGGTCAACCGTCGGCGCGACCACGGCGGCGTCATCTTCATCGACCTGCGCGACCGCGAAGGCACCGTGCAGGTGGTCTGCGACCCGGACCGCCCCGAGATGTTCGCCACCGCGGAGGGGCTGCGCAACGAGTACTGCATCCAGGTCAAGGGCGTGGTGCGCGCGCGCCCCGAAGGCACCGTCAACGAGGCCATCCGCAGCGGCAAGGTCGAGGTGCTGTGCCACGCCATCGAGGTGCTCAACCCGAGCGTGACGCCGCCGTTCCAGCTCGACGACGACAACCTGTCGGAGACCACGCGCCTGACCCACCGCGTGCTGGATCTGCGCCGTCCCTACATGCAGCGCAACCTGATGCTGCGCTACCGCGTCGCGATGGAGGTGCGCAAGTTCCTGGACGCCAACGGCTTCATCGACATCGAGACGCCGATGCTGACCAGGAGCACGCCCGAGGGCGCGCGCGACTACCTGGTGCCCAGCCGCGTGCATGACGGCATGTTCTACGCGCTGCCGCAGTCGCCGCAGCTGTTCAAGCAGCTGCTGATGGTGGCCGGCTTCGACCGCTACTACCAGATCACCAAGTGCTTCCGCGACGAGGACCTGCGTGCCGACCGCCAGCCCGAGTTCACGCAGATCGACATCGAGACCTCGTTCATGACCGAGCAGGAGATCCGCGACCTGTTCCAGGCCATGATCAAGACGGTGTTCGCCAACACCATCGGGGTGGATCTGGGCGACTTTCCCGTCATGCCCTACGCCGAGGCGATGGCACGCTACGGCTCCGACAAGCCCGACCTGCGCGTCAAGATGGAATTCACCGAGTTGACCGACGTCATGAAGGACGTCGAGTTCAAGGTGTTCTCCGGGCCGGCCAACCAGCCGGGCGGCCGCGTGGTGGCGCTGCGCGTGCCGGGCGGCGCGCAGCTGTCGCGCAGCGAGATCGACGCCTACACCGAGTTCGTCAAGATCTACGGCGCCAAGGGGCTGGCCTGGATCAAGGTCAACGACCTGGCCGCCGGCCGCGACGGGCTGCAGTCGCCGATCGTCAAGAACCTGCACGACGCGGCCCTGCAGGCCATCCTGCAGCGCAGCGGCGCGCACAACGGTGACCTGCTGTTCTTCGGTGCCGACAAGGCCAAGATCGTCAACGACGCCATCGGCGCGCTGCGCGTCAAGATCGGCCACAGCGAGTTCGGGCGCAGGAACGGCCTGTTCGAGGACCGCTGGGCGCCGCTGTGGGTGGTGGACTTCCCGATGTTCGAGTACGACGAGGAGGAGGGCCGCTGGGTGGCGGTGCACCACCCGTTCACGGCGCCGAAGGACGGCCACGAGGAGCGGATGGCGACCGACCCGGGGACGTGCCTGGCCAAGGCGTACGACATGGTGCTCAACGGCTGGGAGCTGGGCGGCGGCTCGGTGCGCATCCATCGCGCCGACGTGCAGCGCAAGGTGTTCGCCGCGCTCAACATCGGTGAGCAGGAGGCGCGCGCCAAGTTCGGCTTCCTGCTCGATGCGCTGCAGTACGGCGCGCCGCCGCACGGCGGGCTGGCGTTCGGGCTCGATCGCCTGGTGACGCTGATGACCGGAGCCGAGTCGATCCGCGACGTGATTGCCTTCCCGAAGACGCAGCGCGCCCAGTGTCTGCTGACGCATGCGCCCAGCCCGGTGGACGAGAAGCAGTTGCGCGAGCTGCACATCCGCCTGCGCAACCCGCAGCCGGCGTGATACAGTGGGAGCGGATCGTCTGTTTGCGACAAAGGAGGTCACGATGACGGATACGACGCTCAACCCGAAGGACAAGCTGGTGGCCGACCTCAAGGTCGTGGTGGCCGACGCCGAGGAACTGCTGGCGGCCACCGCCCACAGCACCGGCGAGCGCGTGGCCGAGCTGCGCGAGCGGCTGCAGGAAAACCTGCGCAACGCGCGCCATCGTCTGGCCGACGTCGAGGCCGCGCTGCGCGAGCGTACGCGCGAGGTCGCCAAGGCCACCGATCACTACGTGCACGAGCACCCCTGGAAGGCCATCGGCGTGGCTGCCGGCATCGGCCTGCTGGTGGGCATGCTGATTGGGCGGCGCTGAGCGGCGCCGTCGACGGGGACGGCCACGGTCATGGCGACCCCCGGTCCGGGTGCCGACCCGGAACCGCTGGCGCAGGCTGCGCGCGGCTGGCTGCGCGACGCGCTGGAGCTGGCGCGGGTGCGGCTGGCGCTGCTCGGCGTGGAAGCGGGCGAGCACGCGCTCGCCTGGGCGCGCGCGCTGGCGTGGCTGCTGGCCGCCGCGCTGCTGCTGCCGGTGGGGCTGGTGTGCCTGCTGGTGCTGCTGACCGTGCTGCTGTGGGAATCGCACCGCGTGCTGGCGCTGGCGCTGGCCAGCGGGGTCCTGCTGGCCACCGGCGTGGCGGCGGCCTGGATCGGCTGGCACGGGCTGCGCGGGGTGGCGTGGTTCGCCGCCAGCCGTGCCGAGCTGGCGCGTGACGTGGAGCGGTTGCGTGGCGGGCGCGACGCGGCCCCCCGGGCCTGAGGTGCCGGCCGGCGCGCAGGCGCGGCTGGCGGCGCGCCGCGCGGCGCTGCTGCAGCGTTCGGCCGAGCTGCGCGAGCGGCTCGCGCTGCACGCCGCGGCGCTGGAGCCGGCGTTGGCCGCCGCCGACTCGGTGCGCGAGGGCTGGCGCTGGCTGCGTGCGCATCCATGGGTGCCGCTGGCCGCGGCCGGGGTGCTGCTGCTGCGCCGTCCGCGTCGGCTGTTCGGGTTGGTGCTGCTGGCGTGGCGCGGCTGGCGCCTGTGGCGGCGCGTGCCGCCGCGCTGGCGCGGCTGGCTGGCCGATAGAATGAGTGTGGGCTCAACCCTCAGGTAGCGCCATGTTCGTCATCATCGGCTGGGTGATCGTCCTCGCCTGCATCTTCGGGGTATTCATCGCCCACGGCGGCAACATCGGCGTCATCCTGAAGGCGCTGCCGTTCGAGATGGCCACCATCTTCGGCGCGGCCATCGGCGCCTTCATCGCCGGCAACATGATGCCGGTGCTCAAGGGCGTCGGCCGCGGGCTGGGGCGCTGCTTCAAGGGGTCGCACTACACCAAGGAGCGCTTCATGGATCTCCTGGCGCTGCTGTACGACATCCTGCAGAAGGCGCGCAAGGAGGGCCTGATGGCCATCGAGGGCGACGTCGAGAACCCCGAGGCCTCGCCGCTGTTCCAGAAATACCCCACGATCGCCAGCGACCACCACACGGTGGAGTTCATCACCGACTACCTGCGTCTGATGGTCTCGGGCAACCTCAACGCGCACGAGATCGAGGCCATCATGGACGCCGAGCTCGAGACCCACCACGCCGAGGAGCACGCGGCGGTGGCGGCGCTGGCGCGCCTGGCCGGGGCGCTGCCGGCGTTCGGCATCGTCGCTGCGGTGCTGGGCGTGGTCAACACGATGGGCTCGGTCGGCCAGCCGCCGGCGGTGCTGGGCGGCATGATCGGCTCCGCGCTGGTCGGTACCTTCCTCGGCATCCTGCTGGCCTATGCATTCGCCGAGCCGCTGGCCAGCCTGCTGGAGCAGAAGGTGGAGGAGGCCAGCAAGGAGTTCCAGTGCATCAAGACCACGCTGCTGGCCAGCATGCAGGGCTACGCGCCGATGACCGCGATCGAGTTCGGTCGCAAGGTGCTGTTCTCCACCGCCCGGCCCACCTTCGGTGAGCTGGAGCAGCACGTCAAGAAGAAGTGACCGCGGCTGTGGCCGCCTGCTGAAACCGAATCGCCATGGCCGCTTCCGGCAAGCCGCTGCAGCCGATCATCATCAAGCGCGTCAAGAAAGGCGGGCACGGCGCGCACGGCGGCGCCTGGAAGATCGCCTACGCCGACTTCGTCACGGCGATGATGGCGTTCTTCCTGCTGATGTGGCTGCTGGGCTCCACCACCGAAGGTGACCGCAAGGGCATCGCCGACTACTTCAACCAGCCGCTGAAGGTGATGCTGTTCGGCGGGCCGGGCTCGGGTGGCGCCACCAGCATCCTTCAGGGCGGCGGCGACGACCTGACCAAGAGCGTGGGCGAGGTGGCCAGCGGTGAGGTCGAACAGAAGGTGCGCGAGCTCGGGGCGCAGCTGGCGCGCGCCGAGGCGATCCGGCAGGACAAGCAGCGCATCGCCACGCTGCGCGACAAGATCGAGAACATCATCAACGTCAACCCGCGCCTGGCCGAGTACAAGAACCAGATCCGGCTGGAGATGGTGCAGGACGGGCTCTACATCCAGATCGTCGACGAGCAGAACCGCCCCATGTTCGACACCGGCAGCGCGCTGGTCAAGCCCTACATGCGTGACATCCTGCGCGCCATCGCCGAGGTGCTGCAGGAGGTCGACAACCGCATCTCGCTGTCGGGCCACACGGACGCCACGCCGTACGGCACCGGCGAGCGCGCCTACAGCAACTGGGAGCTGTCGGCCGACCGCGCCAACGCGACGCGGCGCGAGCTGGTGGCCGCCGGATTGCCGGAGGGCAAGCTGGCGCGCGTCGTGGGCATGGCCGACAAGCAGCTGCTGTTTCCGGACAACCCGTTCGACCCCCGCAACCGCCGCATCAGCATCCTGGTGCTGACCCGTGAGGCCGAGGAGCGCATGACCAAGTCGCTGGAGGCCGCCACCGAGGTGTCCGACGGCGGCGAGGCGCAGCAGGCGGTGGGCGAGGCCGCCGCGCGCGTCGGCGCGGGCGGCGCGTCGCGCTAAACTAGGCGCCCATCCGGACGGAGTCTTCCATGGCCCAAGTGCGCTTCCTGATCGTCGACGACTTCTCCACGATGCGGCGCATCGTGCGCAACCTGCTCAAGGAGCTGGGGCACACCGATGCCGACGAGGCCGAGGATGGCTCGGTGGCGCTGCACAAGCTGCGCAACGGCAAGTTCGACATGGTGATCACCGACATCAACATGCCGAACATGAACGGCTTCGAGCTGCTGACCAGCATCAAGTCCGACGAGAAGCTCAAGCACATCCCGGTGCTGATGGTCACCGCCGAGGCACGCAAGGAGGACATCATCGCCGCGGCGCAGGGCGGGGCGGCCGGCTACATCGTCAAGCCGTTCACCAAGGCGACGCTGGAAGAAAAGCTCACCAACATCTTCCGCAAGATGGGCTGGGCCTGATGCGCCGAGCCGGGGAGGACGGGCCGTGACCGAACATGCCACCACCAGCCCCGCCGACGGCAAGGGCGACATCTACCAGCGGCTGGGCGAGATCACGCGCCAGTTGCACGAGGCGCTCAAGGAGCTCGGCTACATGCCGGCGCTGAAGGACGCGGTGGGCGAGCTGCCCGACGCGCGCAGCCGGCTGGAATACATCGCCCGTCTGACCGGCGAGGCCGCCGAGAAGGTGCTCAACCACGTCGACGAGGCCAAGGCCGACCAGCAGACCGTCATCGAGGCCAGCCGCCAGCTGGTGCAGACCATCGGCGGCGTGCCGGGTCTGAAGTGGGCGATGCCCGAGCTGCTGGAGTGGTCGCACAAGATCCAGGCCGCCGCCGAGCGCACCGACCAGCACCTCACCGAGATCATGATGGCGCAGGACTTCCACGACCTGACCGGCCAGGTGATCAAGAAGGTGGTGGCGCTGGCCGGCACGCTGGAGCAGCAGCTGGTGCAGCTGCTGGTGGAGACGGCTTCGTACACGGCCGAGGGCGGCGCCGAAGCGGGCGGGCAGGCCGGGGGTGGCGCGGCGGGCGGCCGGCGTGAGCTCTCCGGCCCGGTGGTCAACCCCGAGGGCCGCACCGACGTCGTCACCAGCCAGCAGCAGGTCGATGACCTGCTGGCCAGCCTCGGCTTCTGAGGCCGGTGGCGCGATAACCGGGTCCGTGGCGGCCTTCCTCGCGCTTTAGAAAGCGCCGGCCGCGACCCACAATGCGGCTGAAGCAGCCCCGCTGCCTGAGCCGCCATGGAATCCACCCAGGACAAGAACCAACCCGCCACGCCACGGCGTCTGCAGAAGGCCCGCGAGCAGGGCCAGGTGCCGCGGGCGCGCGACCTGACGCACCTGGTGGTGCTGGGGGGCGGGTTGAGCCTGCTGTGGGCGACGCTGCCGTGGGGCTATGAGCGGCTGCGCGCCACGCTGCGCGCCGGCCTGCGCTTCGACGCCGCGGCGGTGCGCGAGCCGCGCGTGATGCTGGAGCAGCTCGCCGGGGCCCTGCTGCAGGGGCTCAGCCTGGTGCTGCCGCTGGGGCTGGCGCTGATGGCGCTGGTGGTGGTGGCGCTGGTGGCGGCCGGCTCGGTCACGCTCAGCGTCAAGCCGCTGGCACCGGACTTCTCCAAGATCGGCCCGCTCAGCGGTCTGAAGCGCCTGTTTTCGCGCCAGCAGCTGTTCGAGGTGCTCAAACTCCTGGCCATCACGGCGCTGATCGCCGCCATCGGCGGCTGGTACGTGGCCACGCACGTGGAGGACTTCGCCAGCCTGCTGCTGCGGCCACTGGAGGCGGCGCTGACGCAGGCCGGGCAGTGGTTCATGGTGGGCGTGGCGGCGATGCTGTCGATCGTGCTGCTGGTGGCGGCGGTGGACGTGCCGCTGCAGCAGTACCTGTATCGACACAACCTGCGCATGTCGCTGCAGGAGGTCAAGGACGAGTACAAGGAAACCGAGGGCAATCCGCAGATCAAGAGCCGCCGGCGCCAGCGCGCGCGCGAGATCGCCTACGGTCAGAGCGTGCGCCGCGTGCCCGAGGCCGACGTGGTGGTGATGAACCCGACGCACTACGCGGTGGCGCTGCGCTACGACGAGGCCACCATGGCCGCGCCGCACGTCATCGCCAAGGGCGCGGACCTGCTGGCGCTGCGCATCCGCGACCTGGCGCGCGAGCACCGCGTGCCGGTGCTGGAGGCGCCGATGCTGGCGCGCGCCCTCTACGCCCACACCGAACTCGACCAGCCGGTGCCGGCGGCGCTGTTTTCCGCCGTGGCGCAGGTGCTGGCCTACGTGTACCGCCTGCGTGCCGCGCTGCGCGGCCAAGGCCCGCTGCCCAAGCCGCCGCGGCCCGAGGTGCCGCTGGAGCTCGACCCGCTGCACGGCCGCGGGCCGCGCTGAGACCTCCTTCTGTCTGAACTCGAACGACGACGATGAACGCCGCCCTGCAGTCGCTGCAACAGACGCTGGCCCCGCTGCGCGGCCACGGCCAGGCGCTGGCCGCCCCGATCCTGGTGATGCTGGTGCTGGCTATGCTGGTGCTGCCGCTGCCGCCGTGGCTGCTGGACACCTTCTTCACGCTCAACATCGGCATTGCGCTGACCGTGATGATGGTGGCCGCCTACATGAAGCGGGCGCTGGACTTCACGGCCTTCCCAACCGTGCTGCTGCTGACCACGCTGCTGCGGCTGTCGCTCAACGTCGCCTCCACGCGCGTGGTGCTGATGGAGGGCCACACCGGCCCGGGCGCGGCCGGGGCGGTGATCGAGGCCTTCGGCACCTTCCTGATCGGCGGCAACTTCGCCGTCGGCCTGATCGTGTTCCTGATCCTGGTGGTGATCAACTTCGTCGTCATCACCAAGGGCGCCGAGCGCATCGCCGAGGTCGGCGCGCGCTTCACCCTGGACGCGATGCCGGGCAAGCAGATGGCCATCGACGCCGACCTCAACGCCGGCCTGATCGACCAGGCCGAGGCCAAGCGGCGCCGCGCCGAGGTCGCGGTGGAGGCCGACTTCTTCGGCAACATGGACGGCGCTTCCAAGTTCGTGCGCGGTGATGCCATCGCCGGCATCCTGATCCTGCTGATCAACATGATCGGCGGCTTTGCCATCGGCATGCTGCAGCACGGGCTGACGCTGGAGCAGGCCGCGCACAGCTACATCACGCTGTCGGTGGGCGACGCGCTGGTGGCGCAGGTGCCGGCGCTGTTGATCTCGGTGGCGGCGGCGATGGTGGTCTCGCGCGTCGGCAAGGACGAAGACCTGGGTCAGCAGATCGTCAGCCAGATGCTGGATTCGCCCAAGGTGCTGGGCGTCACCGCCGGCGTGCTGGCGCTGCTGGGCGTCATCCCCGGCATGCCCAACGGCGTGTTCCTGCTGTTTGCGCTGCTGGCCGGCGGCACGGCCTGGTGGCTGGTGCAGCAGCGCCGCCGCGCCGAGCAGGCCAAGGCGCAGGCGGCGCAGCAGGCCCCGGCGGCCGCACCGGATGCCGAGGCCACCTGGGACGACCTGCAGCCGGTGGACCTGCTGGGGCTGGAGCTCGGCTACCGTCTGATCACGCTGGTGGACCGCAGCCGCCGCGGCGACCTGCTGACGCGCATCAAGGGCGTGCGCAAGAAGTTTGCGCAGGACGTGGGCTTTTTGCCGCCGCCGGTGCACGTGCGCGACAACCTCGAGCTCAAGCCGAGCGGCTACCGCATCACGCTGCGCGGTGTGGTCGTCGGCGAAGGCGAGGTGTTTCCGGGTCAGTTCCTCGCCATCAACCCCGGTCACATCCGCACGCCGCTGATCGGCCAGGCCACCACCGACCCGGCGTTCGGCCTGCCGGCCACGTGGATCGACGAGCGCCAGAAGGAAAGCGCGCAAATGGCGGGCTACACCGTCGTTGATGCGGAGACCGTGCTGGCCACGCACCTGTCACACTTGATGCAGGTGCATGCGGCGCGGTTGCTGTCGCGCACCGAGGTGCAGGAGCTGGTGGAGCACGTGCGCAAGCTGGCCCCCAAGCTCATCGACGAAGTCATTCCGACCATGGTGCCGATCGGCGTGTTCCAGAAGGTGCTGCAGCTGCTGCTGGAGGAAGGCGTGCACATCCGCGACATCCGCACCATCGTCGAGACGCTGGCGGAGCACGCCGGCAGCACGCAGGATCCGCAGGAGCTGGCGCGGCGCGTGCGCGTGGCGCTGGCCCCGGCGATCGTGCAGCAGCTCTACGGCCCGCTGGAGGAGCTGGAGGTCATCGCCATCGAGCCGCAGCTGGAGCGCATCCTGGTGCAGGCGCTCAGCCCCAGCGGCAACGGGGTGCTCGATCCCGGCGTGGCCGACATGCTGACGCGCTCGGCCGCCCAGGTGGCGCAGCGGCAGGAAGAGGCGGGGCTGCCGGCCGTGCTGCTGGTGCCCGACGCCATCCGGCAGGCCATGGCGCGCCTGCTGCGCCGCGCCGCGCCGCGCCTGGCGGTGCTGGCGCACAGCGAGATCCCTGACACCCACACCATCCGCATCGGCCCGATCCTTGGAGAGCCCGCATGAACGCGCAACGCTTCGTCGCCCCCAATTCGCGCGAGGCCATGGCCCAGGCGCGCGCCGCCTTCGGCGAGCAGGCCGTGATCCTGTCCACGCGCTCCACGCCCGACGGCTTCGAGGTCGTGGCCACCTCGGAGGAGGCGCTGGCGGCGCTGGCCGCGCAGGCCAGCCCGCGCCTGCAGCCGGCCGCCGAGACGCGCCTGCCCGAGTCGCGCGCGGCGCGGCCGGCGCGCGCGCCGCTGCAGCAGCGCGCCGCCGCGCAGCTGCCGCCGGTGTCGCCCGACAGCAGCGTGGCGCAGGACGCCGTGACGCTGGCGATGAGCACGCTGTCGTTCCAGGAGTACGTGCGCGAGCGCATGCTGCGCAAGCGCCAGGCGGCGCTGGAGGGGCGTCTGGAAGCGGCCGAGCCACCCGCGCGCGCGCCGCGGCGCGAGGCGCCGGCGGCGGCGCCGCAGCCGCCGCTGGCACCGCGAGGCGCCGAGGTGACGCTGAGCTTCGGCGCGACGGCGGCGCCTGCCGCGGCCAAGGCCGCGCCGAGCCGGCCCGCCGCCGCGGCCACGCCTTCGGCCGCGCCCGCGGCGCCGTCGGCGGCGGCGCAGCTGACCGCGCAGCTGGAGGGGCTCCGGCAGATGGTGGAGGAGCGCTTCCAGACGCTGGCGTGGCTGGGCCAGTCGCGCCTGAACCCGATCCAGTCGACGCTGATGCACAAGTTCATCCGCGCCGGCTATTCGCCCACCGTGGCGCGCGCGGTGCTGGAGCGGCTGCCGGCGCAGCTGGACGCCGCCGGCGCCTGGCGCTGGGTGCTGGACGTGCTGGCGCACAACCTGCGCGTGGCGCGCGAGCCCGGCCTGCCGTGCGACGAAGGCGGCATCTTCGCGCTGGTCGGCCCCACCGGCGTGGGCAAGACCACCACGGTGGCCAAGCTGGCGGCCCAGTGCGTCAAGGCCTACGGCGCCGGCAGCGTCGGCCTCATCACGCTGGACACCTATCGCGTGGCCGGCTTCGAGCAGCTGCGTGCGTACGGCCGCATGCTGGGCGTGGTGGCGCACCAGGCGCACGACCAGGCCGCGCTGCAGGATCTGCTGGAGCTGCTGGCCGGCAAGCGCATGGTCATCATCGACACGCCGGGGCTGGCGCAGCGCGATCCGCGCCTGCAGGACATGCTGGCGCTGCTGCAGGCGCCCGCGGTGCGCAAGCTGCTGGTGCTGGACGCCGGCCGCCATGGCGACACGCTGGACGACGTGGTGCAGACCTACAAGGGGCTGGGCCTGCATGGCACGGTGCTGTCCAAGGTCGACGAGGCGGCCAAGCTCGCGCCGGCGCTCGACGCGCTGATCCGCCACCAGCTGCCGCTGCGGGGCCTGAGCACCGGCCAGCGCGTGCCGGAGGACTGGCAGCGGCCGGAGGCGGCTACGCTGGTGCGCATGTCGATGGGCGGCAATGGCAAGTCGCCGTTCGAGCCGCAGCGCGACGAGCTGCCGTACTTCTTCGCCGATGCGGCCGCCGGCGCGTGGCAGCCGCAGGGGGCTGGCCATGCTTGATGCGCGGCGCCTGGCACATGACCAGGCCGCCGGGCTGGCGGCCTGGGGGCTGCAGCCGCCGCTGCGCGTGGTGGCGCTGATCGAGGTGGGCGAGGCCGCCGCGGCGCTGGCGCGGCGCCTGGCCGCAGGTTGCGCGCGGCTCGGGCTGGAGGCCGTCGGCGTGGAGGGGCCGCCGTCGCTGTGGCATGACGCACCGCCGGCCGACGTCTGGCTGTGGTGCGCCGAGGCGCAGGTGCTGGCGCGCTGGTGGCCAGGGGACGGCGCGCGCCCGCTGGTGCCGCTGCTTGCGCAGCCCGAGGCCATCGTCGGCGCCTACCGGGCGCTGAAGCTGCTGCGCCAGCACGCGCTGGCACCCGCGGTCGTTGCGCTGGCGCGCCAGCCGGGCGAGGAGCCGGCGCTGGCGGCGGCGCTCAGCGCGCTGCGGCGCACCTGCGCGCAGCACCTGTCCTGGCAGCCGGTGGCCTGGACGCTCGGGTATCATGACGCGTGTCATCCCTGCGGGGACGCGGCCGCCGACGATGCGGTGGTCACGCGGGTGCTCGAGGTCGCCTGGCTGCTGGAGGGCGAGCCGATGCAGCGGAGGCCGATGGCGACATGCTGACCGCCTGCGCGCGTGTCCCCGGGATCCGCCCGATGCCGGAGCTTTGCATGTACACCCCCAAGGGCACGCTGGACCGCGACGCCCAGCTGCGCCAGTACGCGCCGCTGGTGCACCGCATCGCGCACCTGATGATCGCGCGCCTGCCCCCCAGCGTCGAGCTCGACGACCTGATCCAGGTCGGCATGATCGGGCTGACCGAAGCGCTGGCGCGCTACGAGCCGTCGATGGGGGTGCAGTTCGAGACGTTCGCCAGCCAGCGCATCCGCGGCGCCATGCTCGACGAGCTGCGCGACGCCGACTGGATGTCGCGCGGCTCACGCAAGCTGCAGAAGGACATCGAGGGCGCGATCCACCGACTGGAGCAGCGGCTGCAGCGGCCGCCGCGCGAATCCGAGATCGCCGAGGAACTGGGGATGACGCTGGCACAGTACCACGAGACACTGGCGCGCATGCGCGGCACGCAGCTGGTCTACCTGGAGGATCTGGGCAGCGGCAAGGGCGGTGAGGAGGACGAGGGCTTCCTCGACCGCTACCTGCCCGAGGACGGAGACGCCGACCCCGAGCGCATCCTGGCCGACCAGCGCATGCGTGCGGCACTGGTGGAGGCCATCGGCAAGCTGCCCGAGCGCGAGCAGTACGTCATGAGCATGTACTACGAGCACGACATGAACCTGAAGGAGATCGCCGCCGTGCTCGGGGTGACGGAGTCGCGCGTCAGCCAGCTGCACTCGCAGGCCGTGGCGCGCCTGCGCGCGCGGCTGCGCGAACACTGAGCGGGGTGGGGCGGGGGCGCGCAGTCCCCCTTCGACAGACGTCAGCGCGGCCAGCCGCGCGGTGCCGGGCGTTGCCCCAGGCGGGCGTAAGCCTGCAGCGCGTCCTGCGGCAGCAGCGTCTGCAGCGCGGCGCGTGCCTGCGCATCCAGGCGGGCCTGCAGCTCGTGCAGGGTCTGCAGCCGGGCGGCCAGGCGCTCCACGAGCGGGGCCGGCGGTGCCTCGCGCAGGGCGGCCAGCAGCGGGCGCGCCTGGACGAACGCGTGCGCCAGCCGCTCGCACGCCGCGGCAAAGGCGTCGGCGTCGAGCTGGCCGGCGGCGTGTCGGGTGGCGGTCTCCAGCGCGGCGTCGAGCTCGCGCAACAAGCCCTCCAGCGTGGTGACGGGGTCGGTGGGCGCCGGCTGCATCGTGGCCGGCGGGTCAGCCGCGCGCGCGCGGCCCGGCAGCGGCCACGCCCAGCATCTCGCGGGCGCTGGCCAGCAGACGGTCGGCGATGGCCTCGGCGTTGACCGAGAAGCTGCCGTTCTGGATCGCGGTGCGCATCGCTTCGACCTTGGCGGCGTCGAACACGTCGGTGCCCGAGCGCGCCACGCCGTTGGTCATGGCCTGCGTCACCGGCGAGAGCTTGACCGTGCTGGCCGCGGACTCAGCCGCCGGCGCGGACGCGACCGGGCCCGCCCCGGGATCGGGACGCTTGGGCGTGGCCGCAACCGGCGTTCCAAACTTGGCGTCAGGCGACTGGTTGATCTTCATGGTGACTCTCCAGACCCGCAAACCGGGCCCTGCTGAGAGCCATATCGGCGACAAGCGGCCGAACTTTAGCGCTTTTTGCGGTGCCGCGCTACAGCGCCAGCTCCACCGTCGTGGCGTCGACCACCGTGCCCAGCACCACGCGCTTGCCCGGCAGGCGCACGCGCACGGTCTCGCCCAGATGCCCTGGGCCCAGCGCCTCGCCGGTGGCGGTCAGGGTGAAGCCCTGGCCCTGCACGCGCACCTTCACCGTGCTGCCGGTGGCGAACACCTGCGGCGCGCGCACGCTGCCGGCACGCAGCACCTGCCCGGCCGGCAGTGCCCGCACCGCCTGCAGGCCGACCCAGTCCTCGGCACGCGCCAGCACCGGCTGGCGCTCGGCCGTCCACTCCACCTCGCTGGCGGCGGCGTGCGCCGGCTCCAGGGGCGTGCCGGCGGCCACCGGCTGGCGCAGCACCCAGCCCGGTCCCCACACGCGCACCTGGATCGGCAGGAAGACGTTCCAAGGTACCGCGCCCTGCGCACAGCGCAGCCCGATGCGCGTGCGCCCCCACAGGCGCGTGCCCGGCGGCAGGTAAGGCTCCACGCGCTGACACGGAGCCAGCCGCAGCCGGGCATCCAGACTGCCGACCTCCACCTCGACGCGCAGCCGCACCGGCAGGGCTGTCTCGCGCATCTGGGCGTCGGCCTGTGCCTGCAGCCAGGCGGCCATGCCGTCGCGCCAGGCGGGCGAGCCCAGCGCCGGCGCTTCGGCCGCCGCCCAAGCCGCCGGCCCCAGCAGCCACGCGAGCAGCCACGCCAGCCAGCGCCGCCGCGCGGCGGCCCGGCCGCGTGCCGGCGGGGGCACGGGGGCCGGCGGCAGGGTTGGGCGCGTGGGTTGCATGATCCGGCACTGTAGGGACGACCCGCCCGCGGGAAAAGCCGCAAAAGCCGGTGGTGCGCCCCCTTCATCGGGGCTTTGCGTGATCTCAAGTTTTCGACAATGCCGGCGAACGGGGCTCCGGCGCCGCCTCCACCCAGGCGATCCGGGGCCGTCTCCGGGCCCGAGGCCCGCATCCCGCCCGACGGAGGCCGCCATGTTGAACCGCATGACCGAGCGCATGGACTTTCTGGGTCAGGCGCTGCAGCTGCGCGCCTGGCGCCAGCAGGTCATCGCCAGCAACATCGCCAACGCCGACACGCCCGGCTACGTGGCGCGCGAGGTGGATTTCCGTGCCGCGCTGCAGCAGGCGCGCGCCGGCGGGCCGGCCGTCGCCCCGGCGCTGCAGGCCGGCCAGGCGCCCGCGCTGGCGCTGGCCGGCGACGACGCGCGCCACCTGCGTACCGTGCACAGCGCCGCCGGCGTCATCGACCGCAGCCGCCTCACCTACCAGGTGCGCACGCAGCCGGCGCTGGACCAGAACACCGTCGATCTCGATCAGCAGCGCGCCAACTTCGCCGACAACGCGGTGCAGTACGAATCGACGCTGCGCTTCATCAACGGCCACGTCAAGACGATGCTGGCCGCCATCCAGGGCCAGTGAGCGGGGAGGGCTGAGCCATGTCCATGCTGCGCATCTTCGACGTCTCGGGCAGCGCGCTGGCGGCGCACTCGCAGCGCCTCAACACCGTGGCCAGCAACCTGGCCAACGCCGACGCGGTGGCCGGGCCGGACGGCCAGGCCTACAAGGCGCGCCAGGTGGTGTTCCAGACCGTGCCGATGGGCGAGCCGGCCTCCGCCGGCGTCAAGGTCCGCACCATCGTCGAGAGTGACGCGCCCAACCGCCGCGTCTACAACCCGCACCACCCGAGTGCCGACGCGCAGGGCTACGTGACCTACTCCAACGTCAACCCGGTGGAGGAGATGGTCAACATGATCGCCACCGCGCGCTCTTACCAGAACAACGTCGAGGTCATGAACACGGCCAAGACGCTGCTGCTCAAGACCCTGCAGATGGGCCAATGATCTCCCGGGAGGCGACGCCATGTTCCTGACCCCATTGTCCAACGACCAGATCGAAAGCTACAACGCCCGCGGCGGCGCGCAGGCCGACCAGACCGACCCGAAGGCGATGCAGGAGCGTTTTCTGAAGCTCTTCGTCGCGCAGCTCAACAACCAGGACCCGCTCAACCCGCTGGACAACGCCCAGATGACCACCCAGATGGCGCAGATCAATCAGGTGGTGGGCCTGCAGCAGGTCAACGAAACGCTCAAGAGCCTGGCCAGCCAGTTCGGCATGGTCGGCGCGCTGCAGGGCGTGCAGTTGGTCGGCCGCACCGTGGCCAGCGAGGGCAATGGCCTCGTGGTCGACGGGGAGCAGGCGCGCGGCGCCTTCAACCTCGGCGCCGCCGCCGACCGCGTCACGGTGGAGATCCTCGGCCCGGCCGGCGAGGTGCTCGGCACCGTCGACCTCGGCCAGCGCGGAGCCGGCCTGCAGACGTTCGCGTGGCCGCTGGGCGGCGTCGATCCGGCTTCGGTGCGTTCGATCCGCGTCAACGCCACCGCCGGCGGCCAGGCCGTCACCGCCACGCCGCTGGCGCTGCACCAGGTGCAGTCGGTCGGCATGGTGGAAGGCAGCCTGCGCCTGCGCACCGACGGCGGCACGCTCGGCTACGACCAGGTGCTCGCCTTCCTCTGATCCGTCTTCTCGTTCTCGAACCGCTTTCGCCCGCACAAGGAGCACGCCATGAGCTTCGGAACCGGCCTCTCGGGCCTCAACGCCGCCAGCAAGAACCTCGACGTCATCGGCCACAACATCGCCAACGCCAACACCACCGGCTTCAAGAACCAGCGCGCCGAGTTCGCCGAGATGTACGCGATGGCGCTCGGTGCCGCGGGGGGCAGCAACGGCGGCATCGGCGTCAGCGTCGCCAACGTCGCGCAGCTTTTCACGCAGGGCAACATCAAGATCACCGGCAACAACCTGGACCTCGCGATCAACGGGGAGGGGCTGTTCAAGGTGCGCATGACCGACGGCTCGGTGGCCTACACCCGCAACGGCGAGTTCAAGCTAGACAAGGAAGGCCGCATCATCACCAACAACGGGGCGCGTCTGCAGGGGTACCTGCCGCCGGCGCCGGGAGCACCGATTCCGGTCGGCGCGACGACGGACCTGGTGTTGCCGACGGGCGCGGCGATTGCGCCCAGGGCGACGGGGTCGTCCACGGTTAATCCAGGTATTTTTATTACGGCGAATTTGCCGGCAACGGCCGCGGTTCAGGGATCCCCCGCTTCCCCGCTAACAGCTGACCAGAAAAAATACGGGACTGTTGTCAATATTTACGATCAGCAGGGTAATGCAATACCGCTTCAAATTTATTTCGTCAAGACTGCGCCAAATCAGTGGAGCGTGATTGGTCGCGTCGATGGAGCGACGCCATGGCAAGACTCCCTTGGAACGGTCAACTTCGATGCCGCAGGCGAAGTGAGCAACACTACCCCAGCGCCGCTACAATTGCCCGCCAATGCTCTGGCTGCCGACTCTTATTCGGCTGGCGTGCCTTCGGCTAACTTCCCCCCCAACCCGATTAACATCAACATCGGCCAAACCGGCGCCTGGACGCTGACCCAATACGGCAGCCCGTTCGCCGTCTATGACTTGAAGCAGGACGGCTACGCGCCGGGCGAGCTGTCGTCGATCGTGATCAGCGAGCAGGGCATCATCACCGCGCGTTATTCCAATGGCGTCTCGCAGGACGCCGGGCAGGTGGCGCTGGTTCGCTTCCGCAACCTGCAGGGGTTGGAGCCGGTCAACGGCGGCTACTGGCGTGAGACATTCACGTCGGGGCAGCCGATCGAGGGGCAGCCGCTGACGGGCCGCTTTGGCTCGATCCGGCAAAACGCCCTGGAAGAATCCAACGTCGACCTGACCCAGGAGCTGGTCAACATGATCGTGGCGCAGCGGCACTACCAGGCCAACGCGCAGACGATCAAGACGCAGGACCAGGTGCAGCAGACGCTGGTCAACCTGCGCTGACCGCCAGCCTGAACGGGGAGCACCGCCATGGACCGGGTCGTCTTCACCGCCGCGTCGGGGGCCAAGGCCGCGATGCACCGCCACCAGGTCATCGCGCACAACCTGGCCAACGTCACGACGACCGGCTTTCGCGCCGAGCTGTCGACGTTCCGCGCGGTGCCGCTGCGCGGCGAGGGCGCCACCACCCGCGTGCACGCGCTGGAGGCCACGCCCGGCTACCTCGACAAGCCCGGCAACCTGCAGAGCACCGGCCGGCCGCTGGACGTGGCGGCGGTGGGGCGCGCGTTCTTCGCCATCCAGGCGCTGGACGGCACCGAGGCTTACACCCGCGCCGGCGCGCTGCAGATCGACGCGCAGGGCCAGCTGGTCGGCTTCAACGGCCTGCCGATGCTGTCCACCGCCGGCGCGCCGATCCAGGTGCCCAACGACGCGCAGGTCACCATCGGCCGCGACGGCACCGTCAGCGCCAAGGTCGGCAACGAGGCGCCGCAGGTGCTGGGCCGCCTCAAGCTCGTGACGCCCCCGGAGGGGCAGCGCCTGCAGCGCGGCGAGGACGGGCTGTTTCGCAGCCCCGACGGCCAGCCGTTGCCCGCGGATGAGGCGGCGCGGCTGGTCGACGGGATGCTGGAGGGCTCCAACGTCGACCCGATCGCGGCGATGGTCGACATGATCGCCGCCACCCGCCTGTACGAGGCCCAGATGCGCCTGGTGCAGAGCGCCGAGCGCAACGACCAGACCGCTGCGCAGCTGCTCAGCGTCAGCGCCTGAAGCCCGCTTCGCCTCCTCCCCGATATCGGAGAACCCGTCATGATCAACTCGCTGCACATCGCCAAGACCGGCATGCAGGCCCAGCAGACGCAGCTGGACGTCATCGCGCACAACCTGGCCAACGTGGCCACCGCCGGCTTCAAGCGCGGCACGGCGCTGTTCGAGGATCTGATCTACCAGAACCTGCGCCAGGTCGGCGGCAACACCGCCGACAACGCCGAGCTGCCCACCGGGCTGCAGATCGGCCTGGGCGTGCGCACGGTGGCCACGGCGCGCACCTACAGCCAGGGCAACCTGCAGCAGACCGACAACAACCTGGACGTGGCGATCAACGGCAACGGGTTCTTCCGCGTGCAGCTGCCCGACGGCACCATCGCCTACACGCGCGACGGCAGCTTCAAGCTCAACAACCAGGGCCAGATCGTCACCAACCAGGGCTACCTGCTGGTGGATTCCCCCACCGTGCCGGACAACGCCCGCGGCCTGACGATCGGCAAGGACGGCGTCATCACCGTCCTCGTGCCCGGCCAGGCGCAGCCGCAGCAGATCGGCCAGATCACGCTGGCCAACTTCATCAACCCCGCCGGACTGGAGCCGATGGGGCAGAACCTGTTCCTCGAGTCGCAGGCCTCCGGCGCGCCCAATGAGGGCACGCCCGGCGCGGAAGGGTTCGGCCAGGTGCTGCAGGGCTTTCTGGAGAGCTCCAACGTCAACGTCGTGCAGGAGCTGGTCAACATGATCCAGACCCAGCGCGCCTACGAGCTCAACTCCAAGGCCGTGACCACGTCCGACCAGATGCTGCAGCGCCTGACGCAGCTGTGACACCTAACCCTGCCGGAGCCTTGCCATGAACGCCGCCCGCCGCCTGCTCGCCGTGGTCGCCGCCGCCTTGCTGGGGGGCTGCGCGACGCTGTCCCAGATCCCGGACGTCGACCTTGCGAAGCCGCCCGAGGACGGCATCCGCTATCCCCAGACGCGCCCGGCCGCGGCCGAGGCGCCCAGCGGCTCGCTCTACACCCCGGTCGCGTACCGGCCCGGCTTCGAGGATCACCGCGCGCGCCTGCCGGGTGATGTGCTGACGATCCAGATCACCGAGTCGCTCACCGCCTCGCAGAGCGCCAAGACCGACGTCAAGCGCGACAGCAGCCTGGGGGCCAGCGTGTCGGCGTTTCCGTTCACGCCGGCCTCCATCCTGGGCGACCTGACCGCCGGCGCCAAGTCCAACAACGCCTTCAAGGGCGACGGCAAGACCGAGGCCAGCAACACCTTCCGCGGCTCCATCACCGCGGTGGTCACCGAGGTGCTGCCCAATGGCCACCTGGTCGTCATTGGCGAAAAGCAGATCGGCGTCAACCAGGCGGTGGACGTGCTGCAGTTCAGCGGCACGGTGGACCCGCGCGCCATCCAGCCCGGCAACGTCGTGCCCAGCACCCAGGTGGCCAACGTGCGCGTGCTGTCGCGCGGCCGCGGGGCGCCGGCCGATGCGCAGACATTTGGCTGGTTGGCGCGCTTCTTTTTGACGCTTTTGCCGTTCTAAAGTTTTTCCACAATCGGTTCACGAGGTGATGCGCGATGAACCGATGGACGTTTCTCCCCCGCGGGCTGCTGGCCGCCATGACGATCATGGCCGCCTCGGCCCTGATGCCGACCCCGGCGCAGGCCACGCGCGTCAAGGACGTGGCCGCCGTGCAGGGCGTGCGCAGCAACCAGCTGGTCGGCTACGGCCTGGTGGTGGGGCTGGACGGCACGGGCGACGGCAACAACGCCTACACCACCCGCAGCCTGGCCAACTTCATGCAGCAGATGGGCATCAGCCTGCCGCCGGGCGTGACGGTGCAGCCGAAGAACGTCGCCGCGGTGCTGGTGACGGCCGATCTTCCGGCCTTCGCCCGGCCGGGACAGACGATCGACGTGACGGTATCGTCGGTCGGCAGCGCCAAGTCGCTGCGCGGCGGCACCCTGATCCAGACCCCGCTGCGCGGCGCCGACGGGCAGGTCTATGCGCTGGCGCAGGGCAGCCTGGTGGTGGCCGGCGCCGGGGCCTCGGCCGGTGGCAGCAGCGTCACCGTCAACCATCTGAATGCCGGCCGCATCCCCAACGGCGCGCTGGTGGAGCGCACCGTGCCGACGCCGCTGCTGCTGGGCGAGACGGTGACGCTGGCGCTGCGCGCCGACGACTTCCAGACCGCCTCGCGCGTGGCCGCGGCGATCAACCGCGCCATCGGCGACGGCACGGCGCAGGCACTGGACGGCCGCACCGTGCAGGTGCGCGCGCCGCGCGACCCCAACGAGCGGGTGACGTTCCTGGCCAGCCTCGAGGAGCTGCCGGTGGAGCTGGCCACGCCGACCGCGCGCGTCGTCTTCAACGCCCGCACCGGCTCGGTGGTGCTGAACCAGGCGGTCAAGCTGGCCCCGGCGGCGATCGCCCACGGCAACCTCTCGATCAGCATCAGTTCCACCCCGCAGGTCAGCCAGCCGCCGCCGCTGGCGCCCCAGGGCGCGCAGACCGTCGTCACCGAGAAGGCCGACATCCAGATCCAGCAGGACGGCGGCAAGATCATCGAGGTGGAGGCCTCCGCGCAGCTCGCGGACGTGGTGCGCGCGCTCAACAAGCTGGGTGCCACGCCGCAGGATCTGCTGGCCATCCTGCAGGCGCTCAAGGCGGCCGGGGCGCTGAAGGCCGAGCTGGAGGTGATCTGACATGGTGGCCGACGTGCGCTTCACCCTGGGGGCCGACGCCGCGCGCGGGCTGGCGGCGGATGCCCGCAGCCTCGACGCCCTCAAGGGCGCCGCCGGCCGCGACCCGAAGGCGGCGCTGAAGGAGACCGCCCGTCAGTTCGAGGCGCTGTTCATGCGCGAACTGCTCAAGTCCATGCGCGAGGCGACGATGAAAAGTGGCCTGATGGACAACGAAGGCAGCGACCTCGGCATGGACCTGCTCGACGAGCAGTGGGCGGTCAAGATGACCGGCCTGCCGGGGGGCTTGAGCGAAATGATCGAGCGCCAGTTGCAGCAGCAGATCGACCCCGCCGCGCGGCCGGGCGCGGCGCAGAGCGGCGCTGCGCCGGCCACCGCCGCAGCCTCCGTGCCCGACGGGGCCGTGCGCCCGAGCGCCGCACAGGCCGCCTTCGTCGAGCGCCACCGCGCGGTGGCGCAGCAGGTGCAGCGCGAGACCGGCATCCCGGCCGCGTTCATGATCGGCCAGGCCGCGCACGAGACCGGCTGGGGCCGCAGCGAGATCCGCACCGCCGACGGCGGCAACTCGCACAACCTGTTCGGCATCAAGGCCGGCCCGGGCTGGACCGGCAAGGTCGCCGAGGTCACCACCACCGAATACGTGGACGGCCAGCCGCGCAAGGTGGTGCAGCGCTTCCGCGCCTACGACAGCTACGCCGAGGCGTTCCGCGACTACGCGCGCCTGATCACCGGCAGCCCGCGCTACCAGGCGGTGCTGCGCAACCTGCACTCGCCGCAGGCGTTCGCCCAGCAGCTGCAGCAGGCCGGCTACGCCACCGACCCGCAGTACGCGGCCAAGCTCAGCCGCGTCATCAACACCACGCTGCAGCTGCAGCGCGCGCTGGCCTGAGCTGAGGACCGGAGGCCGGCATGAGCGCCCTCAACATCGCCACCCGCGCGCTGACCACCAACCAGGCCGCGCTGCAGGTCATCGGCCACAACATCGCCAACGCCAACACCGCCGGCTACACGCGCCAGCGCGTCGAGCTCAACGCCGTGCCGGGGCAGCAGCTGGGCAGCGGCTACTTCGGCAAGGGCGTGCAGATCGAGGCCGTGGCGCGCGAGGGCTACGACGCCTTCCTGACGCGCGAGTCCAACCTGACGCGCGCCACCGCCGCCGCCGACCAGACGCGCCTGCAGTACCTGCAGAGCGTCGAGTCGCTCTTTCCGCTCGGTGAGGGCAGCCTCGGCAAGCTGCTCAACGACGCGCTCAACGCCTGGACCGATGTGGCCTCCAGCCCCAGCGACAGCGCGGCGCGGCAGGTGGTGCTGGACAACTTCGACGCGCTGGCCGCGCGCATCCGCGACGGCGCCGCGCGCATCGACGAGATCGCCACCGGCGCGCGCCTGCAGGCCACCGAAGTCACCAAGGAGATCAACCGCCTGGCGCAGGCGATCGCCAACGTCAACGACGCCATCGCCCGCGCGCAGGGCACCGGCGCCAGCCCCAACGACCTGCTCGACCAGCGCGACCGCCTGATCGCGCAGCTCAACGATCAGGTGCAGGTGACCACGCTGCGCGCCGATGACGGCACGCTGTCGGTGTTCGTGGCCGGCAGCCTTCCGCTGGTGCTGGGCAACCGCGCGGCCGAGCTGCGCGTGTCGCGTGCCGAGCTGGATGGCGACCGCCAGATTCAGCTGCAGTTCGTGCAAGGCGCCACCGCCTACGACGTGCCGACCGATTTCGTCAGCGGCGGCAAGCTCAAGGGCCTGCTCGACTTCGTCAACCGCGACGTCATCCGCACCCAGGCCGAATTGGGCCGCATGGCGCTGGCCCTGGCCACGACCGTGAATCGGCAGCAGCAAAGCGGGCTGGACCTGCTCGGCAATCCGGGGGGCGATCTGCTGACCCACGACGCCTTGACGGGCAAGCCGGCGGCCAGCAACATCGGCAGCGGCAGCGTGAGCGCGACGGTGGCCGATCCGACCCAGCTCAAGGCCGAGGATTACATTCTGGAATTTACCTCCGCCACGCAAGCGCTGATCCGGCGCGGCAGCGACGGGTGGTATTGGAACGGCACCGGCTGGCAGGCCAACGCCGCCGCCCCGGTCACCGTCAACGGCTACTCCCTGGAGGGGCTGACGCTGAGTGTGCCGACCTCACCCGCGGCGGGGGATCGCTTCATGCTGTCCCCGGGCGCCACGGCCGCCAGCTCGCTGCAAATGGCGCTGTCGCGGCCGGCCGAATTGGCTGCGGCCGGCCGGTTGACGCTGTCGATCGGTACGCCCAACACCGGCAACGCCACGATCGAGGCCGTCTCCGCCACCGTGACCGCGGGTTCGTGGGTGATGCCCAGCCTGCCTGCCGCGTTGACATATGCCTCGCTCACCAACACCTTCAGCTTGGCTGGATTTACGCCGGGCGGCGTCACCTACACCCCCGGCGAACCGATGGTGTTCACTTACACCTCGGGCGCCAATACGGTGGAGGTGAAGATCACGCTGCGGGGGCAGCCCAACAACGGCGACGTCTTCCAGCTTGTCGCCACGCCTGCTGCGGGGGTTGCATTCAACGGCAGCAACGCCCAGGCGATGCTGGCGCTGCGCGACCAGGTGATGTTCGACGGCAGCGTCAAGCTGTCGGAGGGCTACGTGGCGGTGTTTTCCAACCTCGCCTCGCGCGTCAACGAGGCGCAGACGCGCGCGAGCTTCTCCAAGGCGCAGGCCGACGACGCCGAGCAGCGCCGCGCCAACCAGGCCGGCGTCAACCTCGACGAGGAGGCCGCGCGCATGCTGCAGTTCCAGCAGGCCTACCAGGCCAGCGCCAAGTACCTGCAGACGGTGCAGTCGATCTTCGACACGCTGATCAGCACCTTCCGTTGACGAGGCCCATCATGTCCACCGTCTACCGCGTCGCCACGGCCTACAGCTACGACCGCACCATCGACCGGCTGCAGCAGCGCGGCGCGCAGCTGGCGGAGCTGCAGGACCAGCTTTCCTCCGGCAAGCGCGTGCGCCGCATCAGCGACGACCCGGCCGCCGCCGCGCTGGCCGAGCGCGAGCAGGCGCGCATGCAGCGCATCCAGTCCGACCAGCGCGCCCTGGAGGCGGCGCGGCGCAACATCGAGCTGGCCGAAAGCACGCTCGGCACCGTCAACGACCTCTACCACCGCGCCAAGGAGCTGATCGTGCAGGGCGGCAACGGCGCGCTCAACGCCAGCGACCGCCGCACCATCGCCGACGAGCTGGAGGGCATCCGCGAGCGCATTCTGGCGCTTTCCAACACGCAGGACACGCTCGGCCGCCCGCTCTTCATGGGGCAGGGGATGACCACGGCCGACGGCAAACCCTTCGCCGAGGCTCTCACGGGTGGCGATTTCATGCCATACGGTGTCGACGGCCGCATCGTCGAGTGGCGCGGGCTTTCCGGTCAGTCTGCGCCCGGCGAGACCTCGCTGCCGCACGTCCTGGATGGCGAGCGCATCTTTGGCCGATCCGACCTCTTGGGCCAGCAGGGCAACGACAGCATCTGGGAAACGCTGGATCGCGCCATCATCGCGCTGCGCAACCCCAGTCTGACGCCGCAGGACCTGGCCAACGAGCTCGGACAGGCCAACGCCAACCTGGCAGTGCGGCTCGACGCCGTGCTCTCCGCCCGCGGCCAGCTGGGCGACTGGCTCAACCGCGCCGATGCGGTGCAGGCGGCGCTGAAGGCGCGCGAGGACTACCACATCGCCCAGCAGTCGGAGCTCACCGACCTCGACATGGTGGAGGCGATCTCGCGCTTCCAGACCCAGCAGCTGGCCTACCAGGCCGGGCTGTCGTCGTACGCGCAGGTGCAGCGGCTGTCGCTGTTCCAGTACATTGCGTGACGCGCGCCGGCGGCGTGGCGAACGGTCGCCGCCGCGCGCCGACGCCGCATGGACCGCTTCACGCTCGAACGACACCAGGTCTGGCTGTACCTGCTGGCCATCGCACTTGGCTGGGCAGCCGGCTCCGCGCTGCCGGCCCTGGCGCCGCTGGCGGCGGCGTCGCTGTGGCCGGTGCTGGCGCTGCTGCTGCTGGCCACGTTCGCGCAGATCCCGCTGCTGCACGTGCGCCGCGCCTGGCGCGACGCCCGCTTCGCGCGCGCCGTGCTGCTGGGCAACTTCGTCGCGGTACCGCTCCTGGTCTGGGCGCTGGTGGCGGCGTTCGGGCTGCACGGTGCGCAGCGGCTCGGGGTGCTGCTGGTGCTGCTGGTACCATGCACGGACTGGTTCATCACCTTCACGCAGCTCGGCCGGGGCGATGCGGCGCGCGCGATCGCCGTCACGCCGCTGAACCTCATCCTGCAGCTGGCCTTGCTGCCCATCTACCTCGCGGCCATGGCCGACGCGCAGGCGCTGGCCGGCTGGTCGTGGGCGGACCTGCTGCCGGCGGTGGCGCTGGTCGCGGGGCCGCTGGCGCTGGCGGCGGCGCTGGAGCGGCGGGCCGGGCGCGCGCCGCGCTGGCAGCGCGTGCGCGAGCGGCTGGCCTGGTGGCCGGTGCCGCTGCTGGCGCTGGTGGTGGGGCTGATCGCCTGCGCGCAGGTGGCCGCCGTCGGGCGCGCGTGGGACGCGGTGGCGGCGACGCTGCCGCTGTTCGCGCTCTACCTGGTCGGGGCGCTGGCACTGGCGTGGGGGCTGGCGCGCGCGCATGGCCTGCCGCCGGCGCAGGGGCGCACGCTCGCCTTCAGCCTCGGCACGCGCAACTCGTTCGTCGTGCTGCCGCTGGCGCTGGCCCTGCCGCCGGGCTGGGAGGCGGTGGCGGTGGTGATCGTGGCGCAGTCGCTGGTGGAGCTGCTGGGCATGGTGGCCTGCGTGGCGCTGGTGCCGCGCCTCTGGCGGGAGAACGATGATGCTTGACACGTTGCGCGCGCTGCCGCGCACCGTCTGGCTGATCGGCCTGATCAGCCTCGTCAACGACACGGCCTCGGAACTGGTCTATCCGCTGGTGCCGCTGTTCCTGACCTCGGTGCTGATGGCCGGGCCGAAGGCGCTGGGCTTGATCGAGGGCATCGCCGAAGCCACCGCGGCGCTGCTCAAGCTGGTTTCCGGCGTGGCGGTGGATCGCACGCGCCGCAGCAAGCCGTGGATCGTCGTCGGCTACGCGCTGGCGGCGCTGGGCCGGCCGCTGATCGCGCTGGTGAGCAGCTGGCCGACGCTGCTGGCGATCCGCTTCGCCGATCGCGTCGGCAAGGGGCTGCGCACCTCGCCGCGCGATGCGCTGCTGGCCGCGAGCGTCGGCCCGGACCGGCGCGGGCTGGCCTTCGGCATCCACCGCGCGATGGACAACGCCGGCGCGGTGCTGGGGCCGTTGCTGGCCGCCGCGCTGCTGGCCGCCGGCATGCCGCTGCGCGACGTGCTGCTGTGGACGCTCGTGCCGGGCGTCCTGTGCGTGCTGCTGACGCTGGCGCTGCCGGAAGCCCGGGCGGCTGCGGCGCCCGTGGCTCCGTCGGCGCCGCGGCCTTCGCTCGCCGGCTGGGCGAGCCTGCCGCCGGGCTACCGGCGCTTTCTCGTGGTGGTGGGGCTGTTCACCATGGGCAACTCCTCCAACATGTTCCTGCTGCTGCGCGCCAGCGAACTCGGCGTGCCGCAGGCGCAGGTGCCGCTGCTGTGGGCGGCCGTCTCGGCCATCGCGATGCTGTTGTCGGCGCCGCTGTCGGGTCTGTCGGACCGCGTCGGCCGCCGCGCGCTGCTGCTGGCGGGCTACGGGGCCTACGCGCTGTTCTATCTGGTGCTGGGGCTGGCGGCGCCGGCGGGCGTGTGGCTGCTGCTGTGGTTCGGTTTCTACGGCGTGTTCCTCGCCGCCACCGAAGGGGTCGAGAAGGCGCTGGTCGCCGACCTGGCGACGCCCGAGCAGCGCGGCACCGCCTATGGATGGTTCAACATGACCGCCGGCACGATGCTGCTGCCGGCCTCGGCGCTGTTTGGCTGGCTGTACGAGCGCATCGGCGTGGCGGTGGCGTTCGGGTTTTCGGCCGGGTGCGCGCTGCTGGCGGCAGCGCTGCTTTGGCTGTGGGTGCCGCGACCGCCACGCGGTTGACCGCCGCCATGCAGCCAAAATGCAGCAGAAACCCTTCCGGCCACGAAAAAGCCCGCACGGAGGCGGGCCAAGTCGTCGATTTCGTTGGCTCCCCGACCTGGGCTCGAACCAGGGACCTACGGATTAACAGTCCGGCGCTCTACCGACTGAGCTATCGGGGATCGGAAAGACTTCCATTATACATGACCGCGGCGCAGGGCCTGACGGGGCCGCGCGCGAGGGCGTCGCGGAGCGGACAGCCGGCGCTGGCAGCCAGACCGGTGCGCGCGTACGATGGCGCCCGGGCCGCCGACGCGGCCCGTCGCCGAAAGACCTGTCAGCATGGATCTGCGTTTCACCCCTGAGGAAGAGGCCTTTCGCGCGGAGGTGCGAGCTTTCCTGCGCGACCATCTGCCCGCTGAGCTGGCTGCCAAGGTCCGGCAGGGCCTGCGGCTGACGCGCGACGACATGGCGCGCTGGCACGCCATCCTGCACGCGCGCGGCTGGCTGGCCGGCCATTGGCCGCGCGAATGGGGCGGTCCGGGCTGGGGGCCGGTGCAGCGCTTCATCTTCGAGCACGAATGCGCGCTGGCCGGCGCGCCGCGCATCGTGCCGTTTGGCGTGCACATGCTGGGGCCGGTGCTGATCCGCTACGGCACCGAGGAGCAGAAGCGCCACTGGCTGCCGCGCATCCTGGACGGGTCGGACTGGTGGTGCCAGGGCTATTCGGAGCCGGGGGCGGGGTCGGACTTGGCCTCGCTCAGGACCACCGCGGTGCGCGACGGCGATCACTACGTCGTCAACGGTCAGAAGACTTGGACGACGCTCGGACACTACGCCAACCGGATGTTCTGCCTCGTGCGCACCGACCGCGACGCCAAGCCGCAGGAGGGCATCAGTTTCCTGTTGATCGACCTGGACAGCCCGGGCGTGGAGGTGCGGCCGATCCTCACGCTGGACGGCGAGCACGAGGTCAACGAGGTGTTCCTGACCGACGTGCGCGTGCCGGCGGACCGCCTGGTCGGCGCGGAGAACCAGGGCTGGACGATCGCCAAGTACCTGTTGACCTACGAGCGCACCAACCTCGCCGGCATCGGCTTTTCGGTGGCGGGGCTGGAGCGGCTCAAGGTCATCGCGCGTGCCGTGCACAAGGGCGGCCGGCCGCTGATCGAGGAGCCGCTGTTCGCCGCGCGGCTGGCGCGCGTGGAAATCGAGCTGGACAACCTCAAGACCACCAACCTGCGCGTGCTGGCGGCGGTGGCCGGTGGCGGTGCGCCGGGGCCGCAGAGTTCGCTGCTCAAGATCCTGGGCACGCAGGTGCGGCAGGAGATCCTGAGCCTGACGCGCCGCGCCATGGGGCCGTACGCGCTGCCGTGGATCGAGGAGGCGCTGACGCTGGAGGGCGCCGACCAGGCACTCGGCCCGCCGGGAGCGGCCACCGCGGCGCTGCAGTATTTCAACCACCGCAAGCTGTCGATCTTCGGCGGCTCCAACGAGATCCAGAAGAACATCATCGCCAAGGCGGTGCTGGGGCTGTGACGGGAGGCAGGGGCGATGGATTTCACGCTTTCGGACGACCAGCGCATGCTGGCCGACACCTTGGGGCGCTACCTCGCCGAGCGCTACCCGATCGCGCGCCGCCACGCCGCGGCGGTCAGTCCCCTGGGCTACGATGCCGAAGTCTGGGCCGCTCTGGTGGAGCTGGGGGCGGTGGCGGCGCTGCTGCCCCCGGAGGTCGACGGGCTGGGCGGCGGTGGCGTCGACATCATGGTCGTCTTTGAGCAGGCCGGCCGGGCGCTCGTGCAGGAGCCGCTGCTGGGCGCGCTGATGGTGGGCCAGACGCTGGCCCGTGCCGAGCAACCGGCGCGCTGGCGGCCGCTGCTGCAGCGGTTGCAGGAGGGGGCGGTGGTGGCGCTGGCGCACGGCGAGCCCGACGCCCACCACGAGCCGTGGCACGTGGCCACGGTGGCGCAGCGCGACCCGGGCGGCTGGGTGCTGGACGGGCACAAGGCGGTGGTGCCGTTCGGCGCGCAGGCGGCTGGCTGGCTGGTCAGTGCGCGCCTCAGCGGCGCAGTGCGCGACCCGGCCGGGCTGGCGCTGTTCTGGGTGCCGCGCGAGACACCCGGCGTGCGCCTGCGCGACGTGCGCCGCGTCGACGGCGGGCGCGCCGCCGAGCTGTGGCTGCCCGCGGTGCAGCTCGGCCCCGAGGCGCTGGTGGCCGGCCCGGCGCACGCCGCCGAGGCCCTGGCCTGGGGGCTGGACGTCGGCACGCTGGCGCTGTGCGCCGAGGCGCTGGGTGCGATGGAGGTTGCCTTCGAGCAGACACGGCAGTACCTGCAGACGCGCCGTCAGTTCGGCCGGCCGATCGGCAGCTTCCAGGCCCTGCAGCACCGCATGGTCGATCTGTGGATGGCGCTGGAGCAGACGCGTTCAGCCGTGATCAACGCGGCGGCCGCGTTGGAGGAGCCCGACGTGCGCGTGCGCGGCCGCGCACTGGCGGCGGCCAAGGTCACCGTCGGGCGTCACGGCACGCACCTGGCCGAGGAAGCGATCCAGCTGCACGGCGGCATCGGCATGACGTGGGAGCTGCCGCTGGCGCACTACGCCAAGCGGCTGGTGCTGATCGACCACGAGCTCGGCGACGAGGACCATCACCTGGCGCGCTACATCGCGCTGAGCCGCGCGCTGGAAGCGGAGTGAGCGCATGCGCCGCGCGCGCCTGGCGGGCTGGCTCGCGGCGGCGCTGGCCGCGCTGTGGCTGGCCGGCTGCGGCGTCGTGACGCTGACCTACCCGCGGCTGCCGACGATCGCGCTGTGGCAGCTGGACAGCCTGTGGGATCTGGACGAGGTGCAGCACCGCGGCGTGGCCGAGGCGCTGCGACGCTGGCATGAGTGGCACCGGCACGGGCAGCTGCCGGCGCTGGCCGAGCTGCTGGTGCGCTGGCAGCGGCTGGCCGCCGGCACGCCGGATGCGGCCGCCGTCTGCCGCGAGGGCGAGGCGCTGCGCGCGCTGCTGCGCGAGGCTGGCGAGCGCACCGTGGACGATCTGGCGCGCTGGCTGCCGACGCCGACCGACGCGCAGCTGGCGCATTGGCAGCGCCGCCTTGCCGAGAGGGATGAGGAGTGGCGGCGCGACTGGGGCGACCCCGACCCGGACCGCGGGCTGCGGTTGCGCCGCACGCGCGAGCGGCTGGAGATGTTCTACGGCCGGCTCGACGACGCCCAGCGCCGCTGGCTGCGCGACCGGCTGGCGGCCAGCCCCTATCGGCCGGATCTCGCCTGGGCCGAGCGCCAGCGCCGCCAGGCCGACTGGCTCGACACCGCACGCCGTCTGCGCGGGCTCGACTCCGCGGCGGCGCGCGCCGAGGTGCGGGCGCTGTGGGCGCGCACGTGGCGCTCGCCCGACCCGGCGCTCGCGGCCTGGCAGGACGAGGCGTGGGCGCAGGGCTGTGCGTGGCTGGCGGACTGGCACGCGCGCGCCACGCCGGCGCAGCGCGAGCGCGCCGTCGCCCAGCTGCAGGCCTGGGAGCGCGAGCTGCGCGCGCTGGCCGGCGGCAACGGCCCCAACGGCCGCTGAGTGCGCTCCCCGATCTGCCCGCCCCCAAGCAAAAAGACCGCCGGGGTCGCCCCCGACGGTCTTGCGCATGGTGGTGTGCTCAGCGTGCGTCAGCCGCCGATCACATGTCCATGTCCATGCCGCCCATGCCGCCACCGGCGGCCGGCTTGGCGTCGTTCTTCGGCGCCTCGGCCACCATGCACTCGGTGGTCAGCATCAGGCCGGCCACCGAGGCGGCGTTCTGCAGCGCGGTGCGGGTCACCTTGGTCGGATCCAGGATGCCCATCTCGATCATGTCGCCGTAGGTGCCGTTGGCCGCGTTGTAGCCGAAGTTGCCCTTGCCCTCCAGCACCTTGGCGATCACCACGCTGGGCTCGTCGCCGGCGTTGGCCACGATCTGACGCAGCGGCTCTTCGATGGCGCGCATGACGATCTGGATGCCCGCATCCTGGTCGGCGTTGCTGCCCTTGAGCTGGCCGACCGCCTGACGGGCACGCAGCAGCGCCACGCCACCACCGGGCACGATGCCCTCCTCGACGGCGGCACGGGTGGCGTGCAGCGCGTCCTCGACGCGGGCCTTCTTCTCCTTCATTTCGACCTCGGTGGCCGCGCCGACCTTGATCACCGCCACGCCGCCGGCGAGCTTGGCCACGCGCTCCTGCAGCTTCTCACGGTCGTAGTCGCTGGTGGCTTCCTCGATCTGCACGCGGATCTGCTTGACGCGCGCCTCGATGTCCTCGGCCTTGCCGGCACCGTCGATGATGGTGGTGTTCTCCTTGGCCACCTCGACGCGCTTGGCCTGACCCAGGTCGGCCAGCGTCACCTTCTCCAGCGACAGGCCGACTTCCTCGGCGATGACCTTGCCGCCGGTCAGGATCGCGATGTCCTCCAGCATGGCCTTGCGGCGGTCGCCGAAGCCCGGCGCCTTGACCGCGCAGACCTTCAGGATGCCGCGGATGGTGTTGACCACCAGCGTGGCCAGCGCCTCGCCCTCGACGTCCTCGGCGATGATCAGCAGCGGACGGCCGGCCTTGGCCACCTGCTCCAGCGCCGGCAGCAGGTCACGGATGTTGCTGATCTTCTTGTCGTGCAGCAGGACGTACGGGTTCTCCAGCACGCAGACCTGCTTGTCGGGGTTGTTGATGAAGTACGGCGACAGGTAGCCGCGGTCGAACTGCATGCCCTCGACGACATCCAGCTCGTTGCTCAGGCTCTTGCCGTCCTCGACGGTGATGACGCCTTCCTTGCCGACCTTGTCCATCGCGTCGGCGATGATCTGGCCGATCGACTCGTCGCTGTTGGCCGAGATGGCGCCGACCTGGGCGATCTCCTTGCTGGTGGTGGTGGGCTTGCTGATCTTCTTCAGCTCGGCCACCAGCGCCTCGACAGCCTTGTCGATGCCGCGCTTGAGGTCCATCGGGTTCATGCCGGCGGCCACGTACTTCATGCCCTCGCGCACGATGGCCTGGGCCAGCACGGTGGCGGTGGTGGTACCGTCACCGGCGTTGTCGCTGGTCTTGGACGCCACTTCCTTGACCATCTGGGCGCCCATGTTCATGAGCTTGTCCTTCAGCTCGATTTCCTTGGCCACCGACACGCCGTCCTTGGTGACGGTGGGGGCGCCGAAGCTGCGCTCCAGCACCACGTTGCGGCCCTTCGGGCCCAGGGTCACCTTGACCGCGTTGGCCAGGATGTTGACGCCTTCGACCATGCGGGCACGGGCGTCAGCACCGAAAACGACGTCTTTCGCTGCCATGTCAGTCAGCTCCTTGTTTCAGAAATGGAAAAGGGTTTGGATCGCGATGCAGGGTTGCGCGCCGCGCCGGATCACTTCTCGATCACGGCGAACAGGTCGTCTTCCTTCATCACCAGCAGCTCCTCGCCGTCGACCTTGACGGTCTGGCCGCTGTACTTGCCGAACAGCACACGGTCGCCGACCTTGACGCTCAGCGGCTTGGTCTCGCCCTTGTCATTGGTCTTGCCGGGGCCGACGGCGATCACCTCACCTTGGTCCGGCTTCTCGGCCGCGTTGTCCGGGATCACGATGCCCGAGGCGGTCTTGGTTTCGTTTTCCAGACGCTTGACGATCACGCGATCGGCGAGAGGACGAAGCTTCATGGGATCTCCTGTCGTGTCGGACGAGATGAGAAAAGTCTTCAGGAAGGGCGGTGCGGGCCGACCAGCCGGGCTCAGCCACGGTTGTTAGCACTCACCGCCTGCGAGTGCTAATCATAAGGGTTGGGCGAGCGCTTTTCAAGGGCCCCGGTCCGGCGGGTCGGGCGGCGGCTCAGGCCGCCGGTGGTCGCGCCGTCTGCTGGCGCACCCAGGCGGCGTAGCCGTCGCTGGCCTCGATCGGCGCGCGCCAGATGGCCGGCAGGCGGTAAGGATGCCGCGCGGCGATGAAGTCGCGCAGCGCCGGCCAGTCGGTTGCGCGCGCCTTGGCCAGCAGCCGCCACTCGGCGTCGTGCTGCACGGCGCCGTCCCACTCGTAGACGCTGGCGATGGCGTGCAGCTGCACGCAGGCGGCCAGCCGTGCGCGCACCAGCGCTTCGGCCAGGGCGCGCGCGCCGGCCTCGTCGGGCAGCGTCGTGAAGACCGCGATCAGCGTGTCGTCCATGGGGGTGACAGGGGAGGGCGAGACGGGCGCCATGGTAGCCGAACCGGAGGCTGGGGACGGCAACCCCACCGCGGCCCGCGTCGGGGCATCGTGGCAGACGCGGCACGCAAAAAGGCCCCCTCACGGGCGGGCCAAGTGGTTGGTCGTCATGGTGGCGCTTCAGGGACTCGAACCCAGGACCTGCGGATTATGATTCCGCTCATCAAGGTATTCCTTCCCATTCCACGCTGTTGATAGAATCCATGGAAATCAGGCACTTGTACGATGCTGCACTGCAGCACGTGTTGATCAGTTTGCCGCTAGTTTGAGCAAAAGTGGCTACATGGTGGCTACATGGAACTCATATCGTGAAATCATCTTGCAGCTGACGGAATTGGGGGTGCAACATGACCGCAAGGGTGCGACTCACGGCTGGCCGCGTGGCCGCCTTCACCTGCCCGCCTGGGCAGACTCAGGCCTTCCTGCGCGACTCGGAGGTGCCGACGCTGGCGCTGCGCGCCACGCCTGCCGGGGCGAAGTCCTACGTGTTCGAAGCGAAGCTGCAGCGCCGCACGGTGCGCGTGACCATCGGCGACCCTGCGCACTGGACGATCGAGGCCGCCCGCGCCCGTGCGCGCGAGCTCGCGGCGCTGTTGGATCGCGGTATCGACCCGCGCGAGGAAGCTAGGCGTCAGCAGCAGCAGCGCGAAGCCGAGCGCGCCCGCCAGCAGGCCGCCCAGGCCTGCGCCCTGGACGTGTGGCAACGCTACTGCGAGGAGCGCCGCCGCGCCTGGGGCGAGCGTCACTACGCCGACCACGTCAAACTCGCGCGTGCCGGTGGCGATCCGGTGCGCCGTGGCAAAGGCACCCTGGCTGCCGGGCCGCTGTATCAGCTGCTGAACCGGCCGCTGGCGCAACTGGACGCCGCGACGGTGGAGCGCTGGGCTGCCAAGCATGCCGCCGAGCGCCCGACCGTGGCGCGGCTGTGCCTGCGCCTGCTGGGGGTGTTCATGAACTGGTGCCGCGCGCATCCCGACTACCGCCACGCCATGCCGGATGGCAACCCCGCCAAGAGCAGGCGCGCCCGCGAGGCGCTGGGCAGCCCGCAAGCCAAGACCGACGCCCTGCTGCGCGAGCAGCTGCGCCCGTGGTTCGAGGCCGTGCGCACGCAAGACCCGGCGGTCAGCGCCTACCTTCAGGCCCTGCTGCTGACCGGCGCGCGCCCAGGCGAGCTGCTGCAGCTGCGCTGGTCGGACGTGGATTTCCAATGGAAGAGCCTGACCATCCGCGACAAGGTGGAGGGCGAGCGCACCATTCCCTTGACGCCCTACGTGGCCGCGCTGCTGGCCGGTCTTCCCCGCCGCGGCCCCTACGTCTTCATGAGCGGCAAGACCGACGGCCCGATTGCGCCGCCGAATCACGCCGCCACCCGGGTCTGCAGGCTGGCAGGCGTCCCGCCCGTCACCCTTCACGGCCTGCGCCGCAGTTTTAAGAGCCTGTCCGAATGGGTGGAGGTGCCCGTAGGCGTGACGGCGCAGATCATGGGCCACAAGCCCAGCGCCACCGCCGAAAAGCACTACACCGTGCGGCCTCTGGACTTGCTGGCGAAGTGGCACGTCAAGATCGAGGGCTGGATTCTGGAGCAAGCCGGAATCGAGCAGCCCAGCGCCGAGGATGCCGCCCAGCGGCTGCGCGTGGTGGCGTGACGATACAAGTCTGGATATACTGCCGACGTGAAACCGCTGGTCTTCCTGGGCGATGCGCTGCGCCGCCTGCGCGACTTTCCTGAGGGTGCGCGGCACGATGCCGGTTATCAGCTGCACCGCGTGCAGTGCGGCGAGCAGCCCAGCGACTTCAAACCCATGCCAGAGGTCGGGCCGGGAGTGGAGGAGCTGCGCGTCTGGGACGCCAGCGGCACCTACCGGGTCATCTATGTGGCGCGCGTGGCGCGGGCCGTCTACGTGCTGCACGCTTTCCAGAAAAAGACCCAGCGCACCGCCCGCGCCGATATCGAGCTGGCGCGCCAGCGTTACCGCGAGATAGGAGGTTGAACATGACCGCCGAGACCTACGCCAGCGTCTGGGATGCGCTGGCCGATTCGCCAGAGCAGGCTGCCAACCTGCGCGCCCGGGCTGAGCTGATGGATGCCATTGCGGCCCACGTGCGCCGCCATGGTTGGACACAGGCCGAGGCCGCGCGCCGCTGTGGCGTCACCCAGCCCCGCATGAATGACCTGCTGCGCGGGCGGCTGAGCCGCTTTTCTCTGGACGCCCTGGTCAACCTGGCCACCGTCGCCGGGCTGCGCGTGCAAATCGAGACCTGCGAGGCCGCCCCGTGAGCGCCGATTGCGCGACTGGCCGGACGCTGGCCGCATAACAAACGCCACGCCGGGGCGCAATCCGGCGGTAAGGGGGGGTGCGAATGGAAGATCGGAGCCAAGACCTGCTGGCCGCAATCGAGCGGCTGGCGCAGCGCGCGCAAGCCGACGATGCGCGCAATCGGCCGGCGCTGGTAAGGCTAATCCGCGCCATCGATGGCGTGTACCCTGAATTGGCCAATGCGCCGCTGGTGGCGCAGATTGCCGACGACATCCTGGATTTGCTCCACAACGTCGGTTGCGGGCCGATCACGGAAAACCCGCTGCGCACCGACCGAAACGAGAGGCAGCGGCTGCTGCGCCGCGCCGCAATCATCGCTCACATGGATCACAACGCCAAGCGCCGCACTGTGCAGGATGCGTGGCTGGCGCTGCAGCGCGCCGGAAGCAGCAAGACCAAGGATCGCTTCGCGTCCGAGCAGGCCCGCGCCCTGAATCTGAGCCCCGCCACCGTCAGGCGCTGGCTGCGCGACGGCGAGCTGCGCCGCAATTCGAACGCCTGAAGCCCTTCGCGAACGCCTGAGCCGCGCCATTTGCCGCGCCGCTGGTGGCGCGCAAGTCGTTGATTTGCCGTCCGAGGGCTAGGCGCTGCATTGCAAAGGCTAGGCGCTGCATTGCAGCGTCCATTCCCGGCGCGCCAGCTGCGCTGCACACTGACAGCCGCGTCAACAGTGTTTGACGGAGGTGCAGCGAGTGAAACCCGTTCAATACCCACCGCTTGAAATGGAAACCAGGCCTGCCGTGGAAACCGGGCAGGCCGCGTATTACTTGGGCCGCCGTTCACAAACCTTGCGCGCCTGGTCGTCCTCGGGGCGCGGCCCCATTCAGCCTGTGCGCGTTTACGGACGCCTGATGTGGTCGGTGCGCGATATCCGCCGTTTACTGGGGTTGGAGGGCGACAAATGACGGCGCAAATCCAAAAAGAAAACCCCACCGTTGCGGTGGGGCTGCCAGCGGAAGTTGGGGGTGCGGCTGACGTCTTCGATTGTAGCGCGCCGCACCGCCGCCCGGAAGACGCGGGCGACCCGCTGCTTGCCGCGCTGCTGCGCGCCGCGTGGTGCTTGGGTCGGATCGAGGCGGCGCTGGACTCGCTGGCAGACGAGCTGCGCGCGATTGACGTGGCCGCAAGGGAGGGCGCGTGATGGCTGACCTGATGGACATCAGGGCCGCGCTGGCCGCCTTGCGCACCGAGCCCACCGTGCCGCCGCTGGAGGGCGAGCAGCTGACTGACGAGCGCCCGGCTGAGGTCGAGCTGCTCTCGGCCGGAGCGATTGAACCGCAACCGGTGCGATGGCTGTGGCCCGGATGGCTGGCGCGCGGGAAGCTCCACCTACTGGCCGGGCGACCTGGGCAAGGCAAAACGCAGATTGCGCTGGCGCTGGCTGCCATCATCACCCGAGCCGGGCGCTGGCCAGACGGCAGCCGATGCGAAACAGCCGGAAGCGCGGTTATTTGGTCGGGCGAAGATGATCCACGCGATACGTTGGTGCCGCGCCTGATGGCCGCTGGGGCAGACCTTGATCGTGTCCTACTCGTCGGACCGGTCACGGACGACGCGGGACGTCGTCCATTCGACCCGGCGACCGACCTGCCACTACTGGCCGCCAAGCTTCGGCTGCTGAAGCCATCGTTGCTGATCGTAGACCCCGTTGTCGCAACTATGGGTGCGGGCGCGGACTCGCACAAAAACGCCGAGGTGCGCCGCGCGCTGCAGCCGCTGGTCGACCTGGCCGCCGAGCTCGACGCCGCCCTGCTGGGCGTCACGCACTTGGCCAAGGCGACGGCTGGCCGCGACCCGACGGAGCGCGTCACGGGGAGCATTGCGTTCGCGGCGTTGGCGCGTGTTGTGCTGATGGCCGCCAAGCGCGAAGACCCGCCGCCCGGCGAGCCAGCGCGCCTACTGTTGCGCCCGAAGTCGAACATCGGCAGTGACGCCGGAGGTGTCGGCTACGACATCGAACGGATCGAGGTCACGTCCGGAATCTGGACATCCCGCGTCCGCTGGGGCGGAGTCGTCGAGGGCTCGGCGCGCGAGCTGCTGGCGCAAGCCGAGGCAGCGCCTGACGACGAGACAGGAGCGCTGGCCGATGCCGCCAGTTTCCTGCGCTCTCTGCTGGCCGACGGCCCCATGCCGCAGCGGCAGGTCATGGTCGAGGCGAGCGGCGCTGGCTACTCGGAAGCGACGATCCGCCGAGCCAAGCGGATGCTTGGGGTCGAGGCGGCTAGGTCTGGGTTCGGACGGAGCGGCACGTGGGTGTGGGCGCTGCCAGCCGCCATAGATGATCGAGAAAGCCCAAAGATGCTCAAGCCAAAAAGCTTGAGCACCTATGGTGCCGCTGATCATCTATGCGCTGCGCCAGCCGCCGAAGCGCCGCAGCCGCCCGCTGCCGTGGCGCAGGTTCGGGACGGCGCTGTGAACGTGATAGGCGACCCCCCATCGCCACCCGTGGCGAATCATGCGCCGCTGGTCGGCGGCGACCTGGAGGTGTTCTGATGGGCGCGCGCGAGACCTTCCTCGACCTGGCCGCGCGCGGCATCCGGCTGCTGGCGCTGGCGCGGGGGGCGGACTCGAATTCCGGCCCTTGCCGCGCCAAAGGGACTTCCGCTGCGCCAGTCCCTGCCGAAGGGGCCGTCGATCCGGGGGCGCCCTCCTGTCGCACCTGCGCAGCGTGCGCCCACCGCACCCGCGCCGGCACGTGCGCCCGGCCTGCCGAGGCCGGGTTGGCTGACCACTTCGCGATACGCTGGCCGCCAGCCGAGCATGCCGCCCAGTGCCCGGCATTCGAGCGCCAGCAGCCCGTCCTCGATCCGGGGGCGCAGCCCCACCCGTTCGGGCGCGAGCGCCGCGCCTGGACGCCCGCCAGCGAGCCCGAACTGCGGCGCATGGCCGCGATGTTCGAGCGCGCCGTGGCGCTTGGCTTCTCGTCGGAAGAGGCCGACTGCGCGGCCGATGTGGCCCATTGGGCCGCGCGCCTGGGCGACCTGCGTCCGTGCCTTGCCTGCGCCCACCTGCGCGCCGGGGTCAGCAGCCGCTGGTGGTGCGCGGCGCAGCGCCTGCCGCTGCCGCAGCAGCTGGTGACGCAGCCGCACCGATGCCCGGCGTTCTCTGACCTGGAAGCGCAGCAGCCGCTGCCTGACGACGACCTGGGCGATCTTGCGCCCGGCCTGCCTTGACCACCAAACTGCTGGAGTTCTACTGTGTCCGACACCACCAAGCGAAAACCACCAGCCGCTGGCCGTGGCCGCAAACCCGGCAGCAAGAATCGCGTGCCGGCCCGGCTGGGAGAACTGATCCTGGGCGCGCTAGCTGACGTCGGAGGCCGCGAGTATCTGGCGCGCTGCTTCCTCGACCCAGAGCCGCGCATCCGCGCCGCCGCGCTGGCGCTGCTGGCGCGCCTGCTGCCACCCGCCCAGAGCGATGCGCAGCCCGAGGTGGTCATTCGATGGGAGCCATGACGATGAAGAGCCTTGCCGTCACACTCGAGGAATGCGAGCAGCTGCTCGATTGCAGCCGTTCCATCATGACCCTGGTGGAGGTGGTGCTGCTGTCCGACCTGGACGAAGGCAGCCGCAGCGCGCCGCAGCTGATCTTGAACGCGATTGCTGGCGCGCGCCACCTGGCCGATGAGGCCCACCGCCGCGCTGAGGGAGCGCTTGACAGGCTTGTGCATGGCCGCTGAGCGCTTGCCGCCGTCCGTTCTCGGGGCCGCGCGCCGCCTGGAGGCGCTGGGGCTTGGCGACCCGCGCATGGCTGCCGAGGCCGCGCCGGACGTGCTGGCGCTGCTGGATCACGACCGCGCCGGCCTGCTGGAGCTGGTGTTGCCGACGATCACGATGACCGGCTGGCAGACCGAGCTGCTGCGCTGCGTAGCCGCGCTGGCGCGCGGTCAGGAACCGCCAGAGCCGCTGCAATGGCTGCCAAACTGGCCGCACAATCGCGCGTAACGCGTTGATCCGAAAGGGAGAATTGACCAATGGCCACCCGTGCACGAAGGCCGAAGCTGGAGACGATGGCCGACATCCGCGGCGAGGCCGCAAAGTTGTATCGCACAGCGCTGGCCGGACGCATGTCTGTGCGGGATGCAACGGCGCTGGCGCATCTGCTGCGGGTGATCATTGAGACGCTGAAGGCTGAGCCTGCGCACCAAGGCGTGATCGTGATCGAACGCCCGAGAGCCTTCGGGTGACCCGCCGCTGGCCACCCATCACCACCCCGTAGGCCCGCCGCAGCGCGGGCTTTTTCGTGCGCCTGGACGGCTGCGGCAGTGCCGCGGCAGTGCCGGCGCAATGCCCCCAACACCAACACCAACACCAACACCAACACCAAAAGAGGTTATTGGCACTCCACCATCCTTGGTGGAGAAGGGGGTAGGGGGTGGAAGGGGGTGTGGGGGAAGGGGGAAACGCGCATCGCGCTGAACGCGCGATGAGCCTGAGGGCCTCAAAAAGCCCTCTGGCGCGCTTTTGACCGCGGGCGCGCAGGGTGGGGGCTTAGCCGCCACAAAAAAACCGCCCACAGGCCGTTCTGGCGCGTCCCAGGGGCATCCGCAGTCTGCGGAGGCCCCGGGCTTCGCCAGATCGGTGAAACCCGAGCGTCAGCAGGGGAGGGGTGCACCACACCCACCCCCTGCGCGAGGGTGTCGGGACTGCCGACACCCTGCGCCGCACGCGGGACGCTGCGCTGGTGATCGCACGCCTGGCTTTCTGGCCGCGCCTGCCCGACTTGCCAAAACTGGCTACATGGTGGCTACATGGCGGCGAGCGCCCACAAAAAAGCCCGCCGTGATGCCGGCTAAGTCGTTGATTTTTTTGGTGGCGCTTCAGGGACTCGAACCCCGGACCTGCGGATTATGATTCCGTCGCTCTAACCGACTGAGCTAAAGCGCCGCCGAAGCCAAAAGTATAGCAGAACCGACCGAGACCGCGGCGGACCCCGCAGGCAGGCCGAAGCGCCCGGCGGCCACGCGCGGGCAGCGGGCGCCGCGGGGATCAGCGGCCTTCGAAGCGTGCCGGCCGCTTCTCGAGGAACGCGGCCATGCCCTCCTTCTGGTCCTGGGTGGCGAACATGGCGTGGAACATGCGGCGCTCGAACTGCAGCCCCTCCGCAAGTGGCGCCTCGAAGGCGCGGTTGACCGCCTCCTTGGCCGCCAGCACCGCCAGCCGCGGCTGCGCGGCGATGGCGTGCGCGATCGCCAGCGCTTCTTCCATCAGCTTGTCGGCGGGCACCACGCGGCTGACCAGACCCGCGCGCTCGGCCTCGGCGGCGTCCATCATGCGGCCGGTCAGTACCATGTCCATCGCCTTGGCCTTGCCGATGGCGCGCGGCAGCCGCTGCGTGCCGCCGGCGCCGGGAATGACGCCGATCTTGACCTCCGGCTGGCCGAAGCGGGCGTTGTCGGCGGCGATGATCAGGTCGCACATCATCGCCACCTCGCAGCCGCCGCCCAGCGCGTAGCCGGCCACGGCGGCGATGACGGGCTTGCGCACGTGGCGCAGCGTTTCCCAGTTGCGCGTGATGTACTCGCTGCGGTAGACGTCGGCGAAGGTGTACTGCGCCATCGCGGCGATGTCGGCGCCGGCGGCGAACGCCTTGTCGTTGCCGGTCAGCACGATGCAGGCGATGGCCTCGTCGGCATCGAAGGCGCGCAGCGCCGCGCCGAGCTCATCCATCAGCTGATCGTTGAGCGCGTTGAGCTGCCTGGGCCGGTTGAGCTGGATGATGCCCACCGGGCCGTCGGTGCGGGTCAGCAGGGTGGCATAGGTCGTCTCGCTCATGCGGGATCCTCGTGGTGGCGTGAAACAGCCGGCACTATAAACGCTGTGCCGCCTCGGGTTACGATCCCGGTCCGGGGCCGCCTGGCGGCCCGTCATGCCAAGCAGAGGAGACCCGTTGACCATGAATGCGTCCCCCACGGCCGCCGCGGCGGCCGACGAGATCCTGCTGGAGCGCCGCGGCGCGGTGGCGCTGCTGACGCTGAACCGCCCGCAGGCGCTCAACAGCTTCACCCGCACCATGCACCGCGCGCTGCAGGCGGCACTGGCCGAGATCGAACGCGACACGGCGGTGCGCGCGCTGGTGCTGACCGGCGCCGGCCGCGGCTTCTGCGCCGGGCTGGACCTGTCGGAGCTCGACTTCGCCCCGGGGCCGGATCTGGCCGAGCGCGCCAATCCGGGCCCGGTGCTCGACGAGTGCTTCAACCCGACCGCGCGCGCGCTGATCAACCTGCGCGTGCCCACCGTGGCGGCGGTCAACGGCGTGGCCGCCGGCGCCGGCGTGTCGCTGGCGCTGAGCTGTGACCTGGCCATCGCCGCGCCGGGCGCGAGCTTCGTGCAGGCGTTCAGCAAGATCGGCCTGATTCCGGATGCCGGCGGCAGCTGGCTCAGCGTCGAGCGGCTGGGGCTGGCGCGGGCGCTGGGCTGGGCGATGCTGGGCGACAAGCTGTCGGCCGAGCAGGCCAAGGCGTGGGGGCTGATCTGGGACGTGGCCGACGATGCGCTCGCGGCGGCGCTGGCGCTGGCCGAGCGCCTGGCCGCGCTGCCGACGAAGGCGCTGGTGGCCACGCGCCATCTGCTGCGCGGCGCCTTGCAGCGTTCGCTGGAGCAGCAGCTCGACGCCGAGCGCGAGCTGCAGGCGGCGCTCGGCCGCACGCACGACTACGTCGAGGGGGTGACGGCCTTCCTGCAGAAGCGCGCGCCGCAGTTCCGCGGCGCGTGAGAGACGCCCGCACGGCCTGGGCAGCGGCACTCAGGCCGCGGTGGAGGCGTCCTGCGGCGGCAGCAGCTTGACGCTTGCGGCCGCCTGAGCCGGCCAGCGCAGCGGGCAGTGCAGCACGCGCCCGTCGCGCGCCACCCAGGCCAGCAGCGGCTCCCCGGGCGCCAGGCCGCGCGCGTGCAGCGCCACGTCCTCCAGCCGCGTCACGCGCCAGATGGCCTCGCCGCGCTGCACGGCCAGCCACTCGTCGCCGGGTGCCAGCCCCGCCGCCTCGGCCGCTCCGCCGCGCAGCACGTGCTTGAGGCGCAGCGCGCCGCCCGCTTCGTCGACCTGCAGGCCCAGCCGCTGCGGCAGCGGTGCCGGCTCCTCCACCCAGCGGATGCCGTGGCCCTCCAGCAGCGTGCGCAACGGCGGATCCCCGGTGCCGTGCACCCAGGCATCCAGCTCCGCATCCAGCGGCCGGCCGGCCAGCTCGCGCAGCACCGCGCGCAGGTCGTCCTCCTCCATCGGGCCGCCGGCGCAGCGCCGCCACAGCGCGCGCAGCGCATCGTCCAGCGAGACGCCGGCGGCGTCGCGCAGCGTCAGGTCCAGCGCCAGCGCCACCAGCGCCCCCTTGGCGTAGTAGCTGACGGTGGCGTTGGGCGTGCCGTCGTGCGGGCGGTAGTACTTGATCCAGGCATCGAAGCTCGCCTGCGCCACGCTCTGCACCCGTCGGCCCGGCGTGGCCAGCACGTGGTTGACCGTGCGCGCCAGCAGCTCCAGGTACGTCGGCAGCTCGATCAGCCCGGCGCGCAGCAGCAGCAGGTCGTCGTAGTAGCTCGTGAAGCCTTCGAAGAACCACAGCAGCCGGGTGTAGTTCTCGCGGTCGTAGTCGTAGCGGGCGAACTCCGCCGGGCGCAGCCGCTTGACGTTCCAGGCATGGAAATATTCATGGCTGATGAGGCCGAGCAGCGTGACGTAGCGGTCGCCGGCCTTCGGTGCCGTCTCGGTCGTCGCCGCATCCGGCAGCGGCGCCAGCGGCAGATCCCCGCGCGCACACACCAGCGCCGTCGAATGCCGGTGCTCCAGCCCGCCGTAGCCGTCGCGCGTGACGTGCAGCAGGAACAGGTAGCGGTCGAACGGCGGCGGTGCCGCCTCGCCATGCCACAGCGCGCAGGCTGCCTCGGCGATGCGCGCCGCATCGCGCAGCAGCCGCCCGCCATCGAAGCCCGCCGGCGCCCCGGTCACCGCCAGCCGGTGCGGCACGCCGCGCACCTCCACATCACCGATCCAGAACGTGCCCAGCTCCACCGGGTGGTCGGCCAGCTCGTCGTAGTCGGCGGCCAGGTAGGTGGCAAAGCCATCGTCGTGCGGCCAGCGCCAGCGTCCGTGCGCGTCGCGCGTGGCGCCGTCGGCGCGCTCCAGCGCCGTGGCCACGCGCCAGCCTTGCGTCCAGCGGTTCGGTGCGAGCGTCAGCGCCTGCGGTTCGTCCTCGCGCCCGTGCACGCGCAGGCACAGGCTCGTGGGGTTGAAGAAGCCGCGCGTGGCGTCCAGGAACGCCGTGCGCACCGAGGCGTCGTGCGCGTGGACCTCGTAGTGCAGCTGCAGCTCGGCCGCGCCGGGCGCCTCCACCTCCCAAGTGTTCTTGTCGAGCTGGCGCAGCGCGGCCGGCTGGCCGTCCGCCAGCGCCTGCAGCCGCTGCAGGTGCTGGGCGAACTCGCGCACCAGGTAACTGCCCGGGATCCACACCGGCAGGCTGACGCGCTGGCGTGCGGCCGGGCGCATCACCGTCAGCGTCACGCGCCACAGGTGCGCGTGCGCGTCGGCCGCCTCGACCCGGTAGTGCAGGGCCGCCGCGCTCATTTGGCCGCACCGGCAGCCTGCGCCAGCAGCGGCTCCAGCCGCTCCAGCCCCACCGCCCCGGGGATGCGCTGCCCGTTGGCCAGGAAGGTGGTCGGCGTGCCGGTGATGCGATATTTCTGGCCGAAGGCGAGGTTGCGCTCCAGCGCGCTGGTGTCGCACCTGGCGTCGGCCGCCGGCGGCTGCACACCGCGCTGCATCCAGTCGTCCCAGGCCTTGGCGCGGTCCTTGGCGCACCAGATCGCGCGCGACTTGGCCTCCGAATCCTTGCCCAGCACCGGGTACAGGAAGGTGTGGATCGTGACGTTGTCCAGCTTGGCCAGATCGCGCTCGAAGCGCTTGCAGAAACCGCAGTTCGGGTCGGCGAACACCGCCAGCTTGCGCTGGCCGTTGCCGCGCACGACGGTGAAGGCGTCCTTCAGCGGCAGCTCGTCGAAGGCGATGGCGGTCAGCTTGTCCAGCCGCTCCTCGGTCAGGTTGACGCGCGCACGGGTGTCGATCAGCACGCCCTGGATCAGATAGTCGCCGCGCGCGTCGGTGTAGAGCAGGTCGGTGCCGATGCGCACCTCGAACAGGCCGGGCATCGGCGTGGCGCGCACCTCGTCGATGCGCGGCAGGCTGGGCAGCCGCTCGGCCAAGTTCTTGCGGATCACGGCCTCGTTGGCCGCGGCATGGCCGGCCAGCAGCGCCAGCGTCGTGGCGGCCAGCAGGCGCAGGAAGCGAAAGGATCTCATCGGTCGGGTGTCCGTGTCTCGGGGAAGGGGACCGCGCGGCCGCCTAGGGCGCGGCCGGCTGGCCCGCCGCCTGTTGGATGAGCCAGCGCTTCAGCGGTTCCAGCCGATCCACCGCGCGCAGGCCCCAGCGGCGCAGGCTGGCCGCGCGCGGGTCGGGGTGGGCGAACAGGCCGTGGAGCGCATCCGTGGCCGCCAGCATCGCCGCCACCGGCGCGGCGCGCGCGCGCTCGTAGCGGCGCAGCAGGCGCACATCGCCCAGCGGCCGCCAGTATTCCCGCTCGCGCAGCACGCGCACCAGCTCGGCCACGTCGCCCAGTCCGGTGTTGAGGCCCTGGCCGGCCAGCGGGTGCATCGCGTGCGCGGCGTCGCCGGCCAGCGCCAGCCCAGGGCGCACCCACGGCCGCGCCAGCGCGCGCTGCAGCGGCCAGCCGGCCGGTGCGCCCTCCAGCGTCATGTCGCCCAGCGCGGCGCCGCAGGCGGCCTGCAGTTCGGCGGCGAACGCTTCGGGCGCCAGCGCCAGCAGCCGCGCCGCGCGCGCGTGCGGCACCGACCACACCAGCGCCACGCGCGCGCCGTCGGCGCCGTCCAGCGGCAGCAGCGCGACGATCTCGTCGCCGCGGAACCATTGCCGCGCCACCGCGCCGTGCGGGCGCGCGCAGCGCAGCCGCGCGGCGATCGCAGTGTGCGGGTAGGGCACGGCCTCCCACGCGATGCCGGCCGCGGCGCGCGTGCTGCTGTGGCGCCCTTCGCAGACCACGGTCAGCGCCGCGCGCGGCGCCGCGTCCCGGTCGGCGTCCAGTCGTTCCACGCCGCTCTGGTAGTGCAGGGCCTGCTCCAGCTGCGCCTCCAGTGCCGGCACGTCGACGATCCATGCCAGCGGCTCGCCCGGGGCCGGCTCGTCGAAGCGCAGTGCCGCCGCCGCCTGCGCCAGGCCGGCCGGGCCGTCGTCGGCATCGGCCACCCACATCGCGCGCACCGGCGTGGCGTACCGCTCCTCGGCCGGCCAGGCGCGCACCGTCTGCAGCAGCGCGCGCGCGGCGGCGTTGAGCGCGTAGGCGCGGATGTCCGGCCCCGCGGCCGGGGCCGTCGCGCGCTCCACCAGCGCGACGCGCAGCCGCTCGCGCGCCAGCAGCAGCGCCAGCGTGCGGCCCACGATGCCGCCGCCCAGGATCGCCACGTCGAAGAGCTTGCCCATCAGGCGGCCATTGTAGGGGCGGGGCGCCGGCCGGGCTGGCGCAAGGGGCGCCGGCGCCGCTACCATGCGGAGCATGAGCACGCCCGCCCTCGACGTCACGCTGCAGCAGATCTGGATCTATCCGGTCAAGTCGTGCGCCGGCCTGCGCCTGCGCAGCGTCGAGCTGCTGGAGACCGGGCTGGAGTGGGACCGCACCTGGATGGTGGTGGACGCGCGCGGCGAGTTCGTCTCGCAGCGCGAGCTGCCGCGGCTGGCGCTGGTGCAGCCGCGTCTGCACCTGGGGCAGCTGGAGCTGCGCGCGCCGGGCATGCTGACGCTGCACCTGGCGCTCGACGCCGCCGAGGCGCCGTGCCGCGTGCGCGTGTGGGACGACGAGCTGGCGGCCTACGACATGGGCGACGTGGCCGCGCAGTGGTTCACCGACTTCCTCGGGCCCGATCTGCCGCCCGGCATGGGGCCGCTGCGGCTGGCGCGCTTCGACCCCGAGGCGCGGCGGCTGGCGGCGCCGGCGTGGACCGGCGGCGTGGAGGCGCCCGTCACCTTCAGCGACGGCTTTCCGCTGCTGGTGGTGACGCAGGCCGCGCTGGAGGGCCTGCAGGCGCGGCTGGCGGCGCTGGGCCAGCCGGATGCGGACGTGGTGCGGCGCCTGCGGCCCAACCTCGTGCTGGGCGGGCTGCCGGCGCATGCCGAGGACGGTCTGGCTCGCCTGCGCTGGCTGGCCGACGGTGCGCCGCCCGATGCCCCGGCGGCCGAGCTGGCGCTGGTCAAGCCCTGCACGCGCTGCACCATCCCCGACGTCGACCCCGCGCGCGGGGTGGCCGACGGCCTGCTCGGCCCGGTGCTGCGCGGCTACCGCCGCGACGCGCGTTTCAAGGGCGCCACCACGTTCGGCATGAACGCCATCGTGCGCGCCGGCGTCGGCCAGATGCTGCACGAGGGCATGCGCGGGCAGGCGTGGCCCGCGTGCTAGCATCGTCTGATTTCCCGCTTCCACCCCGACCACGTCCCCACCATGAGCCTCAAGTGCGGCATCGTGGGCCTGCCCAACGTCGGCAAGTCCACTCTCTTCAACGCCCTGACCAAGGCCGGCATCGCGGCCGAGAACTACCCCTTCTGCACCATCGAGCCCAACGTCGGCGTCGTCGAGGTGCCCGATCCGCGCCTGCAGCAGCTGGCGGCGCTGGTCAAGCCGCAGCGCGTGGTGCCGGCCATCGTCGAGTTCGTCGACATCGCGGGCCTGGTGGCCGGCGCCAGCCAGGGCGAGGGCCTGGGCAACCAGTTCCTCGCCCACATCCGCGAGACGGATGCCATCGTCAACGTGGTGCGCTGCTTCGACGACCCCAACATCGTGCACGTGGCCGGTCGCGTCGATCCGGTGGCCGACATCGAGGTCATCCAGACCGAGCTGTGCCTGGCCGACCTGGCCACCGTGGACAAGGCGCTGCAGCGCGCGCAGAAGGCCGCCAAGAGCGGCCACGACAAGGAGGCGGCCCAGCTCGCGGCGCTGCTCGTGCGCGTGCGCGCGCACCTGGACGAAGGCCGCCCGGTGCGCACGCTGGCGCTCACCGACGAGGAGCGCGCGCGGCTCAAGCCGCTGTGCCTGATCACCGCCAAGCCCGCCATGTTCGTCGGCAACGTGGCCGAGGACGGCTTCGGCGACGACAACCCGCACTTGAAGCGCCTGCGCGAGGTGGCGGCGCAGCAGGGCGCGCCGGTGGTGGCCATCTGCGCCAAGATCGAGGCGGAACTCGCCGACATGGACGAGGAGGACCGGCTCGCCTTCCTGCGCGAGCTGGGGCTGCAGGAGCCGGGCCTCCATCGCCTGATCCGCGCCGCCTACGAGCTGCTGGGCCTGCAGACCTACTTCACCGTCGGCGAGAAGGAAGTGCGCGCCTGGACCATCCGCAAGGGCGCCACCGCCCCGCAGGCCGCCGGCGTCATCCACAGCGATTTCGAGCGCGGCTTCATCCGCGCCCAGACCATCGCCTACGACGACTTCATCCGCTGCGGCGGCGAGCAGGGCGCCAGGGAGGCCGGCCGCATGCGCGCCGAGGGCAAGGACTACGTCGTGCAGGACGGCGACGTGATGAATTTCCTCTTCAACGTCTGACGACCGGGGGCTGTTGCCATGCCTGGCGGCGCGATGCACTGGTACCTCGTCCACACCAAGCCGCGGCAGGAGCAGCGCGCGCTGGAAAATCTCGAGCGCCAGGGGTACCCCTGCTTCCTGCCCCGCGTGCCAGTGGAGCGCCTGCGTCAGGGGCGGCGCGTGCTCGAATCGGTGGCGCTCTTCCCGCGCTATCTGTTCATCCAGCTGCGCTGCGACGGCCACGGCCCCTCATGGGCGCCGATCCGTTCCACCCTCGGTGTCACGCGGCTGGTTGCTTTCGGCCACCAGCCCGCGCGCGTGCCCGAAGGCATCGTCACGCAGCTGCAGCGGCAGGTGGCCGAGCTCGGCGCCGTGCCGCAGCCGCTGTTCCAGCCCGGGCAGCCCGTGCGCATCACCCATGGACCGTTCGCCGGCCTGGAGGCCATCTACCAGATGCCCGACGGCGAGGAGCGCGCCATCGTTCTGCTGACCCTGCTGCAGCGCGAATGCCGCATCGCCGTGCCACTCGTGCAGCTGCGGGCCTGACCCGTTTCTGGGCTAGACTAGCGCCCGAAGGTCACACACGAGGGAGGGAGCCTGCGGTCAGAGCACGGCTCCCCTGCGGTAGCGTTGCCTGGCGCGGCGCCACCGCCCCGTGGCGAGCAGGGCGGAAACCCCATGAACATTCTCCTCACCGGCGGCACCGGCTACATCGGCAGCCACACCGCCGTGGTGCTGCAGCAGGCCGGCCATCGCGTCGTGCTGCTGGACAACCTCAGCAACAGCGACGCGGCCGTGGCCGAGCGCATCGGCCGCATCACCGGCCAGCGCCCGGCGCTGGAGGTGGCCGATGTGCTCGACACCGTGCGCGTGCGGCTGGTGCTGCGCCACTACGACGTGGATGCCGTCATCCACTTCGCGGGCCTGAAGGCCGTGGGCGAGTCGGTGGCGCTGCCGCTGGCGTATTACCACAACAACGTCGCCGGCACCGTCAGCCTGCTGCACGCGATGGCCGAGGAGGGCGTACGCAAGCTGGTGTTTTCCAGCAGTGCCACCGTCTATGGCCAGCCGCAGTACCTGCCGCTGGACGAGGCTCACCCCACCGGCGCCACCAACCCTTACGGCCGCACCAAGCTGCACATCGAGGAGATGCTGCGCGACCTCGCGGTCAGCGACCCCGCGTGGCGCATCGCCATCCTGCGCTACTTCAATCCCGTCGGCGCGCACGACAGCGCCCTGATCGGCGAAGACCCGCACGGCATCCCCAACAACCTTATGCCTTACATCGCGCGCGTGGCTGCCGGGCGGCTGCCGCAGCTCAACGTCTGGGGCGACGACTACCCCACGCCCGACGGCACCGGCGTGCGCGACTACATCCACGTGATGGACCTGGCCGAAGGGCACCGCGCGGCGCTGGATCACCTGGATCGCACCGACCAGCCCTGTGACGTCTTCAACCTCGGCACCGGCCGTGGCACGAGTGTCCTGGAGATGGTGCGCGCCTTCGAGCAGGCCAGCGGTCGGCCCGTGCCGTACCGCATCGCCGCGCGCCGCCCGGGCGACGTGGCCGCCTGCTGGGCCGACCCGTCGAAGGCCGAACGCGTGCTGGGCTGGCGCGCCGCGCGGGGCGTGGAGGCGATGTGCGCCTCGGCCTGGGCCTACGTGGCGCAAAGCGGCACAGCCGAGCCCGCGGCCGCGTCACAGGAGGCGGCGTGATGGAGCGGCAGTTCAACACCGCCGGCCCGAGCAAGCCCGAGCTGCACTATGTGCTCGATCCGCTCGCGCGCATCGACCTGGAGGAGATCCTCGCGCTGATCGAGGCGCAGCGCTACTTCGTGCTGCACGCCCCGCGGCAGACCGGCAAGACCACGGCGCTGCTGGCGCTGATGGAGCACCTGAACCGGCAGGGGCGTTACCGCGCGCTGTATGCCAACATCGAGACCGCGCAGGCCGCGCGCGGCAACGTCGCCGAAGGCATGGCCGCCATCGTGCGCGCGCTGGCCAGTGCGGCGCGCCACTGTTGGCACGACGAAGCCGCCGCGCGGATGGCCTTGGAGCTGCTCGGCACCGCGGGCGTCAACGACTGGGTGCGCTCGCTGCTGGAGCGCTGGAGCCTGGCCGATCCACGGCCCATCGTGCTGCTGCTGGACGAAGTCGACGCCCTCATCGGCGACACGCTCATTTCCCTCTTGCGCCAGATCCGCGCCGGCTACGCGCAGCGCCCGATGGCCTTTCCGCAGACGGTGGTGCTGTGCGGCGTGCGGGATGTGCGCGACTACCGCATCCACAGCGGGGGCGGCGAGATCATCACGGGCGGCAGCGCCTTCAACATCAAGGCCGCCTCGATCCGGCTGGGCAACTTCAGCGAAGAGGAAACCCGCTCGCTGTGGCTGCAGCACACCGAAGCCACGGGTCAGCGTTTCGAGGAAGCCATCTGGGCGGAACTCTGGGAAGACACCCGGGGCCAGCCGTGGCTGGTCAATGCCCTGGGGCACGAATGCACCTGGCAGGATCGGGAGCTGCGCAAGAACCGCGCGCTGCCGGTGACGCTGGAGCGCTACAAGGCCGCGCGCGAGCGCCTGATCCAGAGCCGCGCCACGCACCTCGATCAGCTCACCGACAAGTTGAGAGAACCGCGCGTGCACGCCGTCATCAGCCGGATCCTTGCAGGCGAGAACCCCCACGACACCCTGCCCACCGAAGACGTCGAATACGTCGCCGACCTGGGCCTCATCGAAACCCGCCCGCAGCTGCGCATCGCCAACCGCATCTACCGCGAGGTCATCCCCCGTGAACTGACCTGGACGCGCCAGATCACCATCACCCACGAGCAGGCCTGGTACGTCCGCCCGAGCGACCGGCGGCTGGACATGGACAAGCTCCTTGCGGCCTTCCAGCAATTCTTCCGCGAGAACGCCGACGCCTGGATCGAGCGCTTCCAGTACCGGGAAGCCGGCCCGCAGCTGCTGCTGCAGGCCTTCCTGCAGAGGATCGTCAACGGAGGCGGGCGCATCAGCCGCGAGTATGGCCTCGGCCGTCGCCGAACCGACCTCTTCCTCGAGTGGCCGCTCGATGAAGCGCAAGGCTTTCTCGGGCCGGTGCAGCGGGTCGTCCTCGAACTCAAGATCCTGCACAGGAGCCTGGAAGCGACGATCGAGGAAGGGCTCACCCAGACGGCGGCGTATGCCGACCAGTGCGGCGCGCAGGAAGCGCATCTCATCGTCTTCGACCGCCGGCCCGGACGAAGCTGGGAGGAGAAGATCTTCCACCGCACGGAGACCATCGGCGGCCGCACCATCGGCGTGTGGGGGATGTGATGGAGAAGCAGTTCAACACCGCCGGTCCGTCGATTCCGGGCGATCACTATCTGCTGGATCCACTGACGCGCGTGGATCTGGCGGAGATCGAATCGCTGATCGAGGCCAAGCGCTACTTCGTGCTGCACGCCCCGCGGCAGACCGGCAAGACCACGGCGCTGCTGGCGCTGATGGAGCACCTGAACCGGCAGGGGCGCTACCGGGCGCTGTATGCCAACATCGAGACCGCGCAGGCCGCGCGCGGCAACGTCGCCGAAGGCATGGCCGCCATCGTGCGCGCGCTGGCCAGTGCGGCGCGCCACTGTTGGCACGACGAAGCCGCCGCGCAGGTGGCCCTGGAGCTGCTCGGCACCGCGGGCGTCAACGACTGGGTGCGCTCGCTGCTGGAGCGCTGGAGCCTGGCCGATCCACGGCCCATCGTGCTGCTGCTGGACGAAGTCGACGCCCTGATCGGCGACACGCTCATTTCCCTCTTGCGCCAGATCCGCGCCGGCTACGCGCAGCGCCCGATGGCCTTTCCGCAGACGGTGGTGCTGTGCGGCGTGCGCGACGTGCGCGACTACCGCATCCACAGTGGGGACGGCGAGATCATCACGGGGGGAAGTGCCTTCAACATCAAGGCCGCCTCGATCCGGCTGGGCAACTTCAGCGAAGAGGAAACCCGCTCGCTGTGGCTGCAGCACACCGAAGCCACGGGTCAGCGTTTCGAGGAAGCCATCTGGCCGGAACTCTGGGAAGACACCCGGGGCCAGCCGTGGCTGGTCAATGCCCTGGGGCACGAATGCACCTGGCAGGATCGGGAGCTGCGCAAGAACCGTGCTTTGCCGGTGACGCTGGAGCGCTACAAGGCCGCGCGCGAGCGCCTGATCCAGAGCCGCGCCACGCACCTCGATCAGCTCACCGACAAGTTGAGAGAACCGCGCGTGCACGCCGTCATCAGCCGCCTGCTGGCCGGCGGCGACGAAGCCGTGCATGATCTTCCCAGCGACGACCTGCAGTACGTCGAAGACCTGGGGCTGATTCGACGCATTCCGTCGGCCGAGATCAGCAACCGCATCTACCGCGAAGTCATCCCGCGCGAACTCACCTTCAGCACCCAGTACATGCTGCCGCAGCAGCAGGCCTGGTACGTCCGCCCAGCCGACCGGCGGCTGGACATGGACAAGCTCCTTGCGGCCTTCCAGCAATTCTTCCGCGAGAACGCCGACGCCTGGATCGAGCGCTTCCAGTACCGGGAAGCCGGCCCGCAGCTGCTGCTGCAGGCCTTC